>CAWCOL010000011.1:0-187419 GCA_963797175.1 uncultured Actinomycetes bacterium | reverse complement strand
CCCGCCGGGAGGATGACGGTCCCGGACGCGGCGGTGGGTGTCGATCCGGTCCGGATGGCGTTAGATACCGGTGAAGATGATCTGGATGATCAGATCTCGATGGGGACGAACCGGGTGTCGCGGTCGTAGACGTCCACGCCCTCGGTGCGCTTCAGGTAGCCCACCACCAGGTAGGTGATCGGCGTGGCGATGATCTCGTAGCCGCTCTTCAGCACCCAGTTGGTGGTGATCGTGTTCATCAGCGGCACGGCGGTGCCGGCGAAGGCGATGGTGACGAACACGGTCGAGTCGAGCGCCTCGGCGACCAGCGTGGACGAGATCGTGCGCGACCACAGCCAGCGGCCCTCGGTGGCGACCTTCATCTTGGCCATGATCACCGAGTTGGTGAACTCGCCCACCAGGAAGGCGCAGAACGAGGCAACCAGCAGCCTGGCCGAGAAGCCGAGGATGCGGTCGTAGGCGGCCTGGTCGGTGTAGAAGCCGGCGGCGGGCAGGTGGATCGCCGCCTGGATCGCCAGCGCGGCAAACAGGTTGCAGGCAAACCCGATCCAGATCACCCGGCGCGCGGCCTTGAATCCCCACACCTCGGTGAGGACGTCGCCGATGATGTAGCTGACCGGGAAGACGACGTTGCCCGCGTCGAGGACGCGGCCGTCGAACTCGATCAGTTTGACGGCGAGGATGTTGGACATGATCAGGCAGGTGACGAACACGCACGCCACCGCCGTGTAGCGCCACGAGATGGTCACCATCCGGCGGCCTCCGCCACCGCGGCCAGGCCACGGTCGAGCTCGGCCTCGTCGATCACCAGCGGCGGGCTGATCTCGAGCACGTCCGCCTCGATCCCGGCGGGAACGGCGATCACGCCTCGGGCGAGCAGCTCCGCCGACACGCGGACGGCGTCGCAGGGCAGCCCCAGCGCCAGACCGCGCCCGCGCAGCGACGGCAGCGCGGCGCGGGCCCGTCGGCCGAGCGCCGCAGCGCGGGCCGGGAGAGCGCGCCGCTCGATCTCGTCCAGCACGGCCAGCGCCGCGGCGCACGAGAGCGGGCTGCCCAGGTGCGTGTGGGTGTCGATCGCGATCTCGCCGCGGCCCGCCCAGGCGCGGTCCATCAGCTCGGGCGTCCCCAGGCACGCCGCCAGCGGCAGCCCGCCGCCCAGCGACTTGCCGCACACCAGCAGGTCGGGCCGCACGCCCTCGGCCTCGCTCATCCACATGTCGCCGGTGCGGCCGAGGCCGGTGAACACCTCGTCCACCACCAGCAGCGCGCCCCAGCGGTCGCACTCGTAGCGGAGGGCGGTCAGCCAGCCGTCGGGCGGCGGGACGACGCCGCCGCGGCCCTGCATCGGCTCGACGACGACGCAGGCGACCTCCTCGCCCAGTGCGGGCGACCCGCCCCACGGCACCAGGTCGGCCGGGGCCAGCCAGCCCTCGAACGGCTCGCGGAACAGTGGCCAGCCGCACACGGCGAGCGCGCCCATCGAGGTGCCGTGGTAGCCGCCGTGGAAGGCGACCAGCTCGCTCCGGCCGGTCGCCAGCCGCGCGGTCTTCAGCGCGAGCTCGACGGCGCCGGCACCGGTCAGCGACCACAGCGCCCGTGTCAGCCCGAACGGCGCGACCTCGGCCAGGCGCGCCGCCAGCCGCGCGCGCACCGCGGTCGGGTGCAGGTCGCCCAGCCCGTGCAGCAGCTCGCCGGCCTGCGCCCGCACGGCCTCGACCACGCGCGGGTTGGCGTGCCCGACCGAGGCGACGCCGAAGCCCGACGAGAGGTCGAGGTAGCTGCGGCCGTCGGCGTCCCACACGGTCGAGCCCTCGGCCCGCTGCCACACCGGGGGCGGCTCTGCCGGCGTCCCGATCGGGCCCTCGTGGCGGCGCAGCAGCTCCAGCAGCTCGGCGCCGCTCACCGTCCGACCAGCCGGCCGGCGACGTCCCGGGCCACGTAGCCGGCGATGCTGGGGTTCTCCTTGAGCCGGCGGATCGAGTAGCCGTACCACGCCTCGCCGAACGGGACGTAGATGCGCACCCGCTCGCCGGCCGCCAGCAGCCGGTCGCGGAGCGGCTCGCGAACGCCCAGCAGCAGCTGGAACTCGTAGCGGTCACGCGGCAGGTCGCGCTCGCGCGCCACCCGCTGCATCGCCCGCACCAGCGCCTCGTCGTGGGTCGCCGCGGCGATGGTGGCGTCGATCGCCGCCAGCTCCTCCAGCAGCCGCCGGTAGGCGAGGTCGATCTCGCGCGGATCGGTGTAGGCGATCTCGGCGGCCTCGATGTAGATGCCCTTGACGACGCGGACGTTGGGGCGCGTGCCGGCCAGGCTGCGGACGTCGTCGAGCGAGCGGCGCAGGTACGACTGGATGACGATGCCGACGTTGTCACGGCCCTCGGCGCGGAGCGTGCGGTACACGTCCAGCGTCTGGTCGGTGACGGCGCTGTGCTCCATGTCGATCCGCACGAACCGGTCGTGGGCGGCGGCCGCCTCGACCACTCGGCGGGCGCCGTCCAGGGCCAGGGCCGGGTCGATCTCGAGCCCGAACGCGGTCAGCTTGATCGATGCGCTGGCGTCCAGGCCGCGCTCGGCGATCGCCTCGATCGCCTCCAGGTACTGCTGGACGGTGGCCTCGGCCTGCTCCCGGTCGTGGACGAACTCGCCCAGCACGTCCACGGTGGCGGTGGCGCCGATCCGGTTCAGCCGGGCGACGCAGGCGAGCGCGTCGTCGAGCCGCTCGCCGGCCATGTAGCGATCGGCCACACGGCGCACGATCGGACGCGGCACGGCCGGCAGCGAGCGCGCGATCAGGCCGTCGAGGAGGCGCATCGGCAGATCATACGAGCGGCGAGCGGTAGCGCTCCACCACGTCGTCCGCCAGCGCCTCGACGGCGCCGGTGGTGTCGGCCAGGGCGCGCGAGAGATCGGCCGTCGCGCCCACCGACTGGGCCAGCGCGGCGGCCCGCCAGGCGGCCTCCAGCGGCTCGGGCAGCTGCGACGCGGCGGCGTCCCGTCCGGCCGCCGCGAGCAGCGCGTCGTGGTCGGCGAGCGCCGCGCGCAGGTCGCGCGCCGGCGGCGGCGATCCCGTCCAGGTGCTGCGGGCGTCGCCACCCGCGGCGGCTCGGCGATCGGCGCCCAGCCGCTCGGCCTTGCCCGCCACGTCGGCGGCGGCCGCCGCCTCGGCCGGCATCCCCGCGGCGCGCAGCGCCTCCGAGCTCTCGGTGAACGCCTGGGCCAGGCGGTGCGCCTCGACCGCGCCGCTCGCCTCCTCGGCACGCTCGACCAGCGCCAGCACCGCCACCGCGTCGCGCACCTGCCGGCGGTCGGCCACGGGCCGGTGCTCGCCGTCCAGCGCCAGGTAGCTGAGGTCGCCGTCGCGCCCGTACGCGATCAGGAACACGCAGGCCGCCGGTGCCGGGCTGGGCCGGCAGCACCGCCTCGACCGACTCGCCGTCGACCGCCAGCTGCGCGGCGGCGTCGCCCGCCTGCTCGAGCCGCTCCTGGAGGGTCACGCCGGCGGGGTGCTCCGCGGGCGGCACCGCCAGCCGCATCTCGGCCGCGATCAGCGCCGCCGCGGCGGGCAGCGTCCAGGCCAGCACGGGCACCAGCAGCGCGGCCGAGAGCAGCGCGCCGCCGATGCCGGCCAGGATCACGGCCAGCTCGCCGCGGGTCACCGACGCGACGTCGTCCGGGTGGCAGCGCAGGTGCGCCGCCAGGCCGATCGCGTAGCACGCCGGCCAGCGGCAGCATCCGCGGCTGGAGCGCGGCCGCGGCCGTCGCCGCGCCGGTCGCCACGACGCACCACGCGATCGCGTAGCGGCGGCCCGTCCTCCAGCCCCAGCGCGACGATGGTCGTCCGCTTGGGCGGCGAGGCGGAGCGGTCGGCCTCGTAGTCGAGGAAGTGGTGCATCATCAGCATGCCGACCGCGTAGGCGGAGACGGCCACCGCGGCCAGCAGCAGCTCGGCGTCCACCGCGCCGTGCTGGAGCACCGCGGCGCCGACCACGCACAGCATCAGGCAGCCGAAGGCGATCGCCTCGCCCGCGACCGGCCGGTAGGCGGCCCGCACCGGCGGCAGCGTGTAGGCGATCGCGCCGGCGACGCCGAGCAGGCCGAACGGCAGCATCACCAGGCCGCGGGCCGCCACCATCGTCAGGCCGAGCACGGTGGTCGCGGCGAACGCGGCTGCGAACAGCACGCACCAGCTGGCGGCGCGCCAGCAGCCCGGCGACGAGCACCTTGCTGCCGCCCGAGATGACGCGCGGCGAGTCGTGGCGATCGGTGCCCGAGCGCCAGTCCTCCAGCTCGTTGACGCAGTGGGCGAGCAGCCCCTGGATGAGCACGCCCAGCAGCACCGCGCCGAGGTAGAGCGCGCCGTCCAGGTCGTCGCCGTGGGCGGCGATCGCCGTCCCCAGGGTGATCGCCGAGAAGCTCCACAGCAGCACCGGGATGACGCGCACCTCGAGCCAGATGCCGCGCAGGGTCCGCTCCATCGCCTGACCCTAGATGATCGCGCGCCGCAGCGCCGGTCGCGCGCGAGCAGAGTGTGGGGCCGCTTCGGCCGGTCGCCGGTCCGTCCGCGAGCAGACCTACCATTCCCCCATGGCATCGGCACAGCTGACGAAACCCCGTCCACCGGTCGTCGACTCGGTCGAGGCATGGCGGCTGCACACCCTGCTGCAGGCCGGCTACCCGCTCAAGGTCGCGGAGCGCCTGGCGCGCAGCTCGGCCGATCTGCACCGTGCGGTCGAGATGCTCGCGCAGGGCTGCGAGCCGCAGGTGGTCGAGAAGATCCTGATTTAGGATTGTTGGCCCGGTGAGCGGCAAGCCGACGCCGAACGTCTACGGCGAACGCTCGGTCTACCCCGTCTCGGAGTTCAACCGCGGCGTGGCCGGGTGGCTCGAGCGGCTGCCCCGGGTGTGGGTCGAGGGCGAGATCGCCGAGCTGAAGGAGCGGCCGGGCTGGACGTTCGGCTACCTGACGCTGAAGGATCTGGACGACGGGTCGCAGCTGCCCGCGCTGATCTCGCGCAGCCGGCTGGACGCGATCTCGCCGCCGCTGGTCGAGGGCGACCGCGTGCACGTGCACGGCCGCGGCGGCCTCTACCGGCAGCGCGGCGTGTTCCAGTTCGAGATCGTCGAGGTCGAGCGGTTCGGGCTGGGCCAGATCCTGCGGACGCTCGAGCAGCTGCGGGCGCGGCTCGCGGCCGAGGGCGTCTTCGCGGCGGAGCGCAAGCAGCCGCTGCCCTTCCTGCCGCGCACGATCGGCCTGGTCTGCGGCACCGACGCGGCGGCCAAGCGCGACGTGATCGAGACGGCGACCGCCCGCTATCCGCCGGCCCGGTTCCGCGTGGTCGAGGTGGCCGTGCAGGGCGCGTCCGCGCCGTCGCGGATCGCGGGCGCCGTGCGGCTGCTCGACCTGGACGAGGATGTGGACGTGATCGTGCTGGCCCGCGGCGGCGGCAGCTTCGAGGACCTGCTGCCCTTCTCGGACGAGCGGGTGGTGCGCGCCGTGGCGGCGGCGGGGACGCCGGTCGTCTCGGCGATCGGGCACGAGCAGGACGTCCCCATCGTCGATCTGGCGGCCGACGTGCGGGCGGGGACGCCGAGCCTCGCCGCGAAGCTGATCGTGCCCGACCACCGTGCCGAGTCGGCGGCCCTGGCGGGGCTGCTCGACCGGGGCGCGCGCGGGCTGGCGGGCGGCGCCGCCCGGTCTCGGGAGCGGCTGACCGCGGTGGCGTCGCGGCCCGCGTTCGCCGATCCGCGCAGTTGGATCGCGATGCGCCGGCAGACGCTGGTGCTGAACCGCGACCGGCTCGACCGCTACCCGGGCGACCGGATCGGCCGCGAACGCACGCAGCTCGCGTCCGCGCACGACCGGCTGCGCCTGCTCGGCCCGGCGGCGACGCTGGAGCGCGGCTACGCGGTGGTGCAGGACGGCGCCGGGCACGTCGTCCGCGACGCAGCGGACACGTCCCCGGGCGACGCGATCGCGATCCGGCTGGCCCGTGGCCGGCTGGCGGCGCGGGTCGAGGAGGTGACGGCGGAGTGAGCGACGCCGACCTCACCTTCGAGCAGGCTCGCGACGAGCTGGAGGCGATCGTGCGGCGGCTGGAGGACGGTCAGACGCCGCTGGACGAGGCGCTGACGCTCTGGGAGCGCGGCGAGGCGCTGCATCAGCTCTGCCAGGCGAAGCTCGACCAGGCCGAGGAGCGCGTCGCCGCCGCGGTCGAGCGCCTGCGGCGCTCTACGCCGCCGGGCCCGGGCTGACCCGCCGCAGCCACTCCTCCACCTCGTCCGGCGTGCGCAGCCGGACGATCGCGGTGTCCGCGTACACCGGAGAGGCAAAGTGGGCGGGCAGCGTGCGCCGGTACTCGCCGTGGCGCGCGACCGCCCACCAGATCAGCGACTCGCGACCCCACAGCACGCCGCGAAGCGTCTCCCGGTTGCCGTTCCAGAGCTCGGTGCGGCGGACGTAGCGTATGGCGGTGCGTCGCGCGAGGCGAGACAGCATCGCCGGCAGCGGCGGATCGAGCCAGACGATCGTGTCGGCGGCCTCCGGGATCAGGTCTCCCAGCCGAAACGCGTAGTAGCTGTCGATCACCCAGCCGTCGGAGGTGACGATCTCGCCGACACGGGCCCGGAACTCGTCCAGCGGCATCTCGGTCCAGCCCGCCTGGTGGTTGATCGAGTCGAGCTCGACGTGCGGCACGCCCAGGCGTTCGGCCATCGCCCGGGCCAGCGTCGTCTTGCCCGACCCGCTGGCCCCGATGATCGCCACCCTGCGCACGACCGCCCACTGTAGAGCACGTCCGGCGCCGCGCGGTACGCTCGGCCCGATGGATGCCGACGCAACACGTGAGCTGATCCGCACCGTGGTCGAGGAGTGCTGGTCTGACCCGGCCGGGATCGAGCGGATGCGCGGGTTCATCGCCGACGGCTACGTGCACCACACGCCGTTCGGTGACACCGACTTCGACGGCTTCGTCCGCGGGCTGGACTGGATCGACGAGCAGTTCGACGACCGCACGTACCGGGTCGAGCACGTCCTCGTGGACGGCGACCTCGCCGCCGCCTACCTCCGCTGGACAGCGATCCGGGCGGCCGACGGCGTCGATGTGGAGGGCAGCGGCGCGTACCACTGCCGCCTGACCGGCGACCGCATCGCCGAGGACTGGGACGTCTTCTTCCCGGTCGGTTAGCGAACGTCCAAAGCCGCGCGAACGTCAGGATTCGCCCGAGCGATCCTTATCCGTAGTTCCGAATGAACGCGTCCTGCCAACCGTTCCTGTCGCCGGCGACCAGGTTCGTCGCGACCGAGAGGAAGCCGGCATGCAGGCCGTCACCGCTGAGAACCGCAGCACCGCTCTGCCCGTTTGCCTGGGTGCCGTCAGGGGCCACGCTGATCCGCTGAGTGGTGCCGAGTTGACGGTCACGGAGAAACACGTCCTGGACATGGTTCGTGTCTCCAGCGACGAGGTTCGACGCCTGCGATTCGAACGTGACGAAACGCCCATCGTCGCTGATCGACGGGTTGTCGCTCCTCATATCGCCCTGGGCGCCGTCGCTCGACACGCTGACTCGTTCCGTCGTGCCCGCGACCAGGTCGCGAACGAAGATGTCGAACTGGTCGTTGGTGTCGCCGGGGGCCAGGTTCGATGCGCCGGAATCAAACGCGACATAGCGGCCATCGCCGCTGATGGACACGTACCCGAAAAGCTGCCCGTTCGCCTGTTGCTGGCTGCTGCTGACGTCGACCCGTTCGGTGGTGCCGGCCACCCGATCCCGGACGAACACGTCCATCGTGCCGTTGGTATCTCCGTCCACCAGATTGGATGCCTCAGAGAGGAAGGCGATGTACCGGCCGTCATCGGAGACCGCCAGGAACGGCACCGACTGCTGGTTCCCCTGCTCTCCGTCCCTGCCGATGCTGACCCGCTCGGTGGTTCCCAGTAGACAGTCGCGGACGAACACATCCCCCGAACCGTTGGTGTCGCCCGACACCAGGTTCGATGCGTCGCTGCCGAACGCGACGAAGCGGCCATCGGCACTGATCGCGGGGTCGAAGCTGAAGCCGTTTGCCTGGTGCCCAGCCGAAGTGACGCTGACCCGCCGTGTCGTCTTCGCGATCCGGTCACGCAGGAAGATGTCGATAGCCCCATTCGTGTCGCCGGGAGCGAGCGTCGACGCCGACGATTCAAACGCCACGTACCGTCCGTTCGCGCTGATTGCGGGCGAGTCGCTGGCTGAGTTCCCCTGAACGCCGCTGGTCGAGACGCTGATCAGCCGTGTGGTTCCCGCTTTCCGATCGCGAAGGAAGACATCCTCGTAGTGTGGGTCACCTCCAGCAAGGTCCGTCGCCGCCGACTCGAATGCGACATAGCGGCCATGCACGCTGATCGACATGGCACCTGCGGGCCCATTCGCCTGCCTACCACGACTGTTCACGCTGACGAGCTCGGTGTTCGGAAACGAGGTCGCGGCGGCTGTCGATGACCCCACCGACGCCAGCACCAGCAACCCACCCAGGCACAGAGCCGCCCGCATCACAACCCTCCTGGCCCTGAGAAGGGCCGCGCAACTTACGACCGTCCCACACCGCAGGGCCTCTCGTGACATACGCAACGTATCACACAATACCGGGGTTGCCGGCGGTCTCTCACCGGCCGCACGCCCGCGTGCAGACGTGCTGCGACTCAGTGACCCCATCTGCACGAGGGACCGACAGGCGTCTGACGCGCACGGCCGCCCAGGGTGGTCGTCACAACGTGGTCAGGAAGGTGCGCCGGCCGCCGGCACGGGCTCGGAGCCGGCCGTCAGCAGCCGGTCGACGCCGCGCCGCTCCAGGCCGCGGGCGATGATCAGCCGCTGGATCTCGCTGGTGCCCTCCCAGATGCGATCCACCCGCAGCTCGCGCAGGAACCGCTCGGCGACGTTGGTGCGCATGTAGCCTCGGCCGCCGAACGCCTGGACGCAGCGGTCGGCGCAGCGGAAGGCCGCCTCGGCGGCGAACAGCTTGCACATGCTGGCATGGGCGTGCACGAGCTTGCGGTCGACGGCGGGGTCGTCCGCCATCGTGGCGCACTGGTACACCATCAGCCGCGCGGCCACGCAGTCGGCGGCGGAGTCGGCCAGCGGGAAGCTGACGCCCTGGTGGTCGAAGATCCGCGAGCCGAACTGCTGCCGCTCCAGCGTCCAGTCCACCGTGTCCGCCAGCAGCCGCCGCATCGCGCCCACGCAGCGGGCGCCGATGTGGATCCGCTCCTCGACGAACCAACGGTTCTGCATCTCGTCGCCACGGCCGACCGCGTCCGCGCCGCCCAGCACCGCGTCCTCCGGCAGCTGGACGTCGAACAGCAGCGTCGGATGGCCGTGCGGGTAGTTGTGGGTGAACGGCGGATCCTCCAGCACCTCGATCCCGGGCGTGTCCCGGTCGATCAGGAACAGCGTGGGCAGCCGCTCCTCGCCCTCCACGACGTTGACCATGACGATGAAGTAGTCGGCGACGTCGCCGGTGGTGACGAACCACTTCTCGGCGCGCAGCCGCCAGCCGCCCGCAGTCCGCTCGGCGGTGCCGGCGACGCGCGCCGGCGTCCGACCCCGCGTCGCGCTCGGTCACCGCGTACGCGTCGGCCAGCTCGCCGCGCAGCGTCGGCAGCAGGTAGCGCTCGATCTGCTCCGGCGTGCCCTCGGAGAGCACGTTGTAGCCGCCGTCCATGTTCCACCAGATCGCGTTGGTGTTGCGGCCCAGTTCCTCGTGCACCAGCACCTGCTCGATGTTCGACCAGCCGCGCCCGCCCACCTCGACGGCGTGATTGCCGCCGCCCAGCCCGCGCTCGCGGGCCTCCCGCTTGACGCGGCTCCGCGCCTCCTCGCCGAGCCGGCCGAGCGCGAGCTCGGCCTCGACCTCGAGCGGGATCAGCACCTCGTCCACGTAGGCGGCGGCGCGGTCGCGCAGCTCGATCTGCGCCGGGGTCAGGGTGAAGTCCACGAGAGTTCCTCCAGTCGTTCCAGCTCGGGTCGGTCGTCGGGCTGCTCGGGCCGAAGCGACGGCACCAGCAGGTACTGCTCGCGGAGCACCAGCGCCAGCCGCCGGGCCCGCTCCGGGTCGGCGCCGTCCGCGGACTCGAGCCGGCGGCGGCACTCGCGCAGGTAGCCGAACCAGGCGCCGATCGTGCCGCCGTGCACCAGCCCCTCGATCCGCCGGCGCTCGGCGGCCTCCGGGCCGAGGTCGAGACCCTCCACCAGCGAGGGCACCTCGCGCTCCACCTCGGGCGTCAGGAACAGCCAGGCGTCGCGGTCAGCCCTGCCCCGCCACCTGCTCATGCCTCGTCGATGCCCGGGAGCGCGGCGCGGATCATGTCGTGGAAGTTGCGCACCGCGTTCTCGTTGTCGTTCAGGACACCACGCTTGTAGGTGTGCGCCTCGAGGCCCGTCTGGACGCCGTCGCACAACTCCACGTCCTCGTCCATCACCAGCGAGTTGACGCGGTAGTTGAGGCCGCGCACGACGCGGTCGCGGAGCGACCGCGAGCCCGTGTGGTACACCCGGTAGTCGCTGCGCGTGTGGCGGATGCCGGCCGGCACGAGCTGCCACGTGTCGATCATGTCCGGGTAGATGTCCACGAAGGTGTTCGGCCACAGGTGCACGTACGTCCACGCGCCCTCCAGCTCCTTGGGGAACCCCTGCATCGGCCGCATCAGCCGCTGGTAGAGCCGCTCCTGCCGGTTCTTGGACGGCTTGTCGCGGAACGGGCCGTCGATCCAGGCGTGGTTCTTGCCCAGGTGGGCGAGGTACCGCTTGTAGTCGAGCAGCCGCAGCAACCCGGGATGGCCGACCGGGATGTGGTAGCCCTCCAGGTAGTTGTCCGCCAGCACCTTCCAGTTGTGCTCGTAGGTCGTACCGAACCGGCCCTGCGGCTTCAGCTCGGCCAGGCGCAGCGGCCCCAGACGCGAGGGTAGGTCGCCGAAGTAGGTCTCGAGCGGCTCCGTCTCGTCGCTCAGACAGACGAACACCATGCCGCACAGCTCGCCCACCCGGAACGCCGGCAGGCGCACCGACTCGCGGTCGAGGTCGGGGAAGCCGCGGGCCTCGGGCACGCCGGCCAGCTGGCCGTCCTGGCGGTACGTCCAGCCGTGGTAGGGGCAGCGCAGCACCTTGGAGCAGTTGCCCGAGCCGCGCACCAGCAGCGAGGCCCGGTGCCGGCAGACGTTGGACATCGCCCGCAGCGTGCCCTCGTCGTCGCGCAGGACGACGACCGGCTCGCCGGCCACGTCGGTCGCCCAGTAGCGGCCGGGCGCGTCCACGTCGCTGACGTGGCAGGCGAAGATCCACGACCGCAGGAAGATCTCGCGCGTCTCCCGCTCGTACACCTCGGGCGAGGTGTAGGCGGTCGCGGGCAGCGTGTAGCCCTGCGTGCGTTCGGTGACGCTCATCGACGGGCCTCCTTGTGGTTCATGCCGAGCTCGAGCGCGAGCCCGCCCCGGATCAGCTCGCCGGCCCGCCGGTCGTCGGTGATGCCGGTCAGCACCTGGAGGCCGAGGCCGTCCACCAGCGCGGTCAGCCGGAAGGCCGTGTCGACCGGGTTGCCGTCGCGCTCGGGGATCGAGCCGTCCTCCCAGCCTGCGCGGATGATGCCGGCCACCTGATCGACCCAGTAGCCGTTCGACTCGCGGACGAACGGCCGCAGGCGCTCGTTGAAGATCGCGCCGCGCCACATCTCCACCCACAGGATCCAGTCGGTGCGGAAGTGGGTGCCGGAGGCGTAGGCGATCAGCACCTGTTCCAGCCGCTCGGCCGCGGTGGGCAGGTGGTCGATCAGCTCGCCGATGGTGCGGTCGGCCTGCTCGTCGGCGTGCTCGAAGGCCCGCACCAGCAGGTCGGCGCGGGTCGAGAAGTAGTAGTGGATCAGCGCGCTGGAGACGCCCGCCTCGCGGGCCACCTGCCCCATGCGCAGGCCGTCCGCACCCTCCCGCGCGATCACCCGGCAGGCGGCGTCGAGGATCTCCGGGACGCGGTCGCTCATCCGGTCATCTTGACTGACTGGTCAGTCAGCCGTCAAGTGCGGTCGGGGGCCGGCAAGGCCGACCCCCGTGTCCCGCAATCCTAACTCGCCCGTCCCGCAGGTACGAGGTCGTCGCGGAAGTAGGCGTGCACGAGGCCGCCCGCGACGCCGCCCACGATCGGGCCGACGATGTAGATCCAGAGGTTCGAGAAGGACGTGTCGATGATGGCCGGGGCGATCGAGCGGGCGGGGTTGAACGAGCCGCCGCTGATCGGGCCGGCCGTGGTGGCCGCCACGAAGATGAACAGGCCGATCGCCATCGGCGCGAACAGGCCCTTCCAGGGCGCGCGGTCGTCCGTCGCCACCGTGCAGATCACGATCACGAACAGGAACGTGAACACGGCCTCGACCAGCAGGGCCTTGAAGTCGGACACGCCCTTGCCGGGCGCGTTCACGATCGCGCTGCCGACGCCGTGCTGGTAGATGATCCGCGCCAGGATCGCGGCCACGAGGCCGCCGATCAGCTGGGCGATCCAGTACGGCACGACCATCGCGCTGTCGAACCGGCCCGCGGCGGTCAGGCCCGCGGTGACAGCCGGGTTGTAGTGGCCGCCGCTGATGTGGCCGAACGCGAAGATCATCATCGCCAGGCCCAGGCCGAAGCCAAAGGCGATGCCCTGGCTGTCGATCCCGCCGACCACCAGCACCGCCGCGGCGATCCCGGTGAAGCCGATGAAGAAGAAGCCGAACGTTCCCAGCGCCTCCGCAGCGAGCCGCTTGGTCATGTCAGGTTGCATGTGGTGTCCCTCCCTCGATGTGGTGCGAAGGCGGCGGGCCGATTCCCGCCCCGGGGAGGAGTTCGACCCCGGCGGGTGAACTCTTGCCGTCCATGGTCCGTCTCAGGGCAGCACTGGCGGGGGGAGCCGTTGCCATGCTCCTCGCCGCGCCTCCGGCGCTCGCCGGCACCGGTCACCACACCGTTGTGCCGGGCGAGACGCTGTCGGGCATCGCCGCCGCCTACCGCACCGGCCCCTGGCGGCTGGCCCGGCTGAACCACATGCGCACCACGGACGTCCTCGTCGCCGGCCGCGTGCTGCGCGTTCCCGCGCTGCCGCAGGCGGTGCACCACCGCTACGCCGGCCGCTACGTCGTCCGGCCCGGCGACACGCTGACCGCGATCGCCGCCGGCCACGGCCTCACGCTGACAGCCCTGGCCGCGGCCAACGGCCTCGAGCCCTACGGCGTGCTCCAGATCGGCGCGGTACTGCGCGTGCCGGCCACGGCCGGACGTGCGCCGGCCCCGCCGCGGGCCCACCGCGTCCACCGGCGCCACCACCGCGCGCCTGCGCGCACGGCGCCGCGCCACCACACGCCGCCACCGGCGACCACGGTGCGGGGCTCGCTCGATCGCTGGGCCCAGATCCTGCGCGTCTCCCCGCGCCTGGTGCGCGCAGTCGCCTGGATGGAGTCCGGCTTCCAGACGTCGATCACGTCTCCGGTCGGCGCGTGGGGGCCGATGCAGGTGATGCCCGGCACGTGGACGTTCACCGAGGGCTCGCTGCTCGGCCACGCGGTGCCGCACACCGCAGACGGCGGCGCCCAGGTCGGCGTCGCCTACCTACGCTACCTGCTGCGCACCTTCCACGGCGATCCCCGGCTCGCGCTGGCCGCCTACTACCAGGGCCCGGGATCGGCAGCGACGTACGGCGTTCTGCCAGCCAGCGAGCCCTACGTGCAGGGCATCCTCGCCCTGCGCGACCGCGGTATCCCCTCCGGCTAGGCCACGCCGCTCAGCGCAGCGCGCGGAGCGCGTCGGAGCGGGCGTCGTGCTGGCGGGTGAGCTGCTCGCACACGGTCGAGCAGAGGCCGAACACCGAGTCGTCCGCGACCCGGTAGTAACAGTGGAGGCCCTGGCGGCGTCTGCAGAGGATGCCGGCATCCGCGAGCAGGGAGAGCTGCTTGGACGCGTTGGCCTGGGTGCAGCCCAGCTCGCCCGCCAGGGCACCGACGGAGCGCTCGCCGTCTCGGAGCAGGTCGATCAGGCGCAGCCTGGTGGGCTCGGACAGCAGCCGGAAGCGCTCGGCGAGCGACTGCGCGACGTCGGGAGGCAGTGGATGCGGAAGCGCCATTTGCGCAGAGTGTACCGCATGTGCAACCATATAACCATACAACTACGAGGTTCTGAAAGGATCGACCACATGGAGCCCATCGAGATCACCGCAGCCAACTTCGAGGCCGAGGTCATGCAGTCCGACACCCCGGTGCTGCTCGACCTGTGGGCGGCCTGGTGCGGCCCCTGCCGCATGGTCGGGCCCGTGGTCGCCGAGATCGCCCAGGACTACGAGGGCCGGATCAAGGTCGGCAAGATCGACGTCGACGCCCAGCCCGAACTGGCATCGGCCTTCGGCGTCGCGTCCATCCCCACCATCCTCCTGATGAAGGGCGGAGAGGTCGTCGCCGGCGCCGTCGGGGCGCGCCCCAAGCCGCAGTTGATCGAGGCGCTGTCGCTGGAGACGCACGCCGAAGCGGCGGCCTGAACCACCGCAAACCGGGGAGGCGGGATCACCGTTCGCGCGGTGGCGGGATCGCCGCCGGGCGACCATGCTCAGTCTGCGGGCCGATCACCAGCCGCCGGTGCCGGCCCGCAACTCCTCCCGCTCGAGGGCTGCGGCGACCGCATCCGGGTCGGCCTCGACGGCGACCGTGGACACCGTCGGCTCGATCGCGTCGATGGTCTTGAGGCCGTCGCCGGTGATGTAGACGACCACGGTCTCCCCGGCGCCGATCTCGCCGCGCTCGGCCAGCCTTCGCAGCACGGCGGTGGTGACGCCGCCGGCCGTCTCGGTGAAGATGCCCGTCGTCCGCGCCAGCAGCCGGATGCCCTCGACGATCTCATCGTCGTCCACGGCCTCGATGCTGCCGCCCGTGCGGCGGGCGACGTCCAGCGCGTAGACGCCGTCGGCCGGCGCGCCGATCGCCAGCGACTTGGCGATGCCCGTCGGGCGCACCGGGATCACCCGGTCTGCGCCGGCGGCGAACGCGGTCGCCACCGGCGAGCAGCCCGCGCCCTGCGCGCCATGCATCGCCGGCGCGGGGCCGTCGGCGGCGAGACCGGTCAGCCGCGCCTCCTCGAACCCACGCAGGATCTTGGTGTAGAGCGACCCCGACGCGATCGGGGCGACCACGCGGTCGGGCACACGCCAGCCCAGATCCTCGACGGTCTCCAGCGCGATGGTCTTTGAGCCCTCCGCGTAGTAGGGCCGCATGTTGACGTTGACGAACGCCCAGGGCCGGTCGTACGCCAGCTCCGAGCAGAGCCGGTTGACGTCGTCGTAGGTGCCGTCCACCGCGAACACGGTGGCGCCGTACGCGGCGGCGGACAGGATCTTCTCGCGCTCCAGGTCGTCGGGCACGAAGATGTACGCCGGCAGCCCGAGCGACGCGGCGGCGGCGGCCGTGGCCCCGGCCAGGTTGCCCGTGGAGGCACAGGCCAGCGCCTCGAAGCCGAGCTCGACGGACTTCGCGGCGGCGACCGCGACCACCCGGTCCTTGAACGAGTGGGTCGGGTTCGACGTCTCGGTCTTGACGTAGAGCTCGCAGTCCAGCCCCAGCGCCGCGGCCAGGTTGTCGGCGGCGATCAGCGGCGAGGCTCCCACCGGCAGCCCCCGCGCCGGGGCGTCCACCGGCAGGAAGGCCGACCAGCGCCACATCGTCCGCGGCCCGGCGGCGATCGATTCGCGAGTGACCTCGCGGGCCGCGGCCTCGAGGTCGTAGGCGGCCTCCAACGGGCCGAAGCAGCGGTCGCACGCGAAGCGCGCGTCGAGCGGGTGATGGGCCGAACAGCCCTTGCAGATGAGATGCGTCGCGTGCATGTGATCCCTTGACTCGAGGCCCCGCCGGGGGCCGTTTGCACATCGTCCGAGGCGGATGCCTCGCCGGATTTGGCACCTTTTCCGCGAACGGGAAGGTTGCCGAGGCTTCAAAGGGCCGGTCCCTCCGCCTCTCTCGATGCGACCGTCAGGGGATCACCCCGACCGTCCTCGCGCTGATCACATGGTAGGGAAGCTCCGCGCGTTCCGTCAAACGGCAACGGACGCACGCCGTGCCCGCCACCGATCCCGATCGAGAGCCCGGCGGGGTGCGCCGCCCAGATGGACGGCGCCCCCACCGCGCTCGGCGCGCCGCCTCCCGACAAAGCGACGCCACCTCGGGAAACCCTGCCGCTAGGCGGCGGCCTCCTGCTGCTCGCGGGCGACGCCGGTGCCGATCAGCGCCGTCAGGCGGGCGTCGCTCTGCGCGTCCGCCCAGGTCGAGAACTCCTCGCCCGGCGCCCGCTCGCCCTTGTAGGCCCGCACCAGCCGCTCGACGGCGTAGCGCGCGTCGTCGGCCGGGATCGCCTTGGAGGCGACGCGGCGGCCGAAGGCCGCGTCCTCGCCCAGCCGCCCGCCGATGTGCAGGATGAAGCCCTGCACGCGGGAGCCGTCGGCCATCCGGGCGATCCCGCCCTGCAGGCCGATGTCGGCAATCTGATACTGCGCGCAGGCATTGGGGCAGCCGTTCAGGTTGATCCGGATCGAGCCGTCCAGGTCGCCGACGCGGCGCTCCAGGTGGTCGATCAGCTGCGCCGCCCGCTCCTTGGTCTCGACGATGGCGAGCTTGCAGAACTCCATGCCGGTGCAGGAGATGATCCCGCGCCGGAAGGTGCTGGCCTCGGCCGGCAACCCGAGGTCGGCCAGCTCGGCGGCGACGGTGTCCACGTGCTCGTCGGGGACGTCCAGCACCACGACGTTCTGGCGGTTGGTGCAGCGCAGCCGCCCGGAGCCGTACCGCTCCGCGATGTCGGCGACACCGATCATCTGGTCGGCGAGGAACCGGCCGCGCAGCGTCGTGCCACCGACGTAGTAGAGGCCGTGTTGCGCCTGCGGGTGGATGCCGAGGTGGTCGCGGTGCGGGTCGATCGGGCCGTCCGGGGCGACCGAGGTGGGCAGCTCGCGGCCCAGTTTGTCCTCGATCTCGGCCCGGAAGCGCTCCACTCCCCACTCCTCGACCAGGAACTTGATGCGCGCGCGAGTGCGCTTGGTGCGCTTGCCCTCGTCACGGAAGAGCTCGGTGATCGCCCGGCAGATCTCGACGGCCTCGTCCGGCGCCGCGAACACGTCCAGGCGCTTGCCCATCCGCGCGGACGCGCCCAGGCCGCCGCCCACCCAGACGTCGTAGCCGACCACGCCGTCCTTGACGACGGCGATCAGGCCGATGTCGTTGATCTCGTGCTGCGCGCAGCGGTGGGCGCACGCCGACACCGACACCTTGAACTTGCGGGGCAGGTTGGAGAACTCACGGCTGCCGACGAAGGTGCGCTCGAGCTCCTCGATCAGCGGCCGGGTGTCGATCAGCTCGTGGCCGTCCACGCCGGCCAGCGGGCAGCCGACCACGTTGCGCCAGACGTCGCCGCAGGCCTGGGTGAATGAGAGGCCGACCGCGTTCAGCTCGTCCAGCACCACCGGCATGTCCTCGATCGTGAGGTTGTGCAGCTGGACGTTCTGGCGGGTGGTGATGTCGCCCATGCCGCGGCCGTAGCGCTCGGCCAGGCGCCCGATCAGCCGCAGCTGCTCCGCGGTGACGACACCGCCGGGGAACTTGATCCGGAGCATGAACAGGCCGTCGGTCTCCTCGGACGGGCCCGGGTCGCCGGACGCGGCCGACTCGGCCGCGCGCTGGGTGTAGACGCCGTACCAGCGGAACAGCGCCAGGTCGTCGGCCTCGATCGCGTCGAAGCCGAGCTCGGCGTACCGGTAGATGTCGGCGAGCACTTCGAGGCCGTCCTTGCGGCGCTTGATGTGCTCGATCTCGGGCAGCTTGGCGGCGATGTCTGACATGGGCGCCCTCGGTCGGGTTCGTCGGATGGGTCTCAACCCTAGCGATCTTGGATCCAAACTGCAAAACTTAGGATACATTCACCGGATCGACACGATTGCGGCCGCGGCCGATAGGATCGGTCAGATGCCGCCCCAGCCGCCGACCAGCTCATCGCGAGCCGACGAGCTCGCCCACGAGCTCCAGGTCGAGATCGTCACCGGACGCATCGCGCTCGGCACCCGACTGCGCCAGGAGGACCTGGCGGCGCGGTACGGCGTCAGCCGCACGCCGATCCGGGAGGCGCTGCGCCAGCTCCAGGCGATCGGGCTCGTCGAGCAGCTCGGCCACCGAGGTGCGCTGGTGCGCTCGTTCGAGCCGGACGAGTGCCGCAACATCTTCCTCGTCCGGGCCGAGCTGGAAGGCCTCGCCGCCGAGCGGGCCGCCGGCCTGCTGACGACCTACGACCAGACCGACCTGGACGCCGCGCAGGCGCTGATGCGCGCCGGCATGCGGCGGCACGCCACGCTGCCGGAGTCCGCCCAGGAGGAGCGGCGGATCACCCTCGAGCAGTGCTCACAGGCGAACGAGCTGTTCCACAACGTGGTGCTGGCCGCGGCCAACTGCGCGCCGCTGCGCGACACCGTGCAGTCGCTTGCCAACAAGGTGCCGCGCACCCTGGCCTGGCACACGTTCGCCGACGACCCCGGCATCGTCGCCCGAAGTGCCGAGGACCACGACCGCATCGTGGACGCGCTCAACGCGCCCGACCGCCGGCGGGCGCGGAGGCTGCTCCAGGCGCATGTGCTGGACACCGGCGAGACGCTCGCCCGGTGGCTCGAGCGCCAGTCCCGCGCGGCCTAGAGGATCCTGCGGGCGCCGACGTACGTGTCGGCGTACCAGCCGGACATCGACGAGATCTTGACGACGTCGCCGGTGTGCGGCGCGTGGATGAAGGCGCCGTTGCCCACGTACATGCCGACGTGGCCGAGGCCGTCGAAGAAGACGAGGTCGCCGGGCTGGAGGTCGCTGCGCGGCACCGCCACCCCCATGCCGTACTGCGCCGCAGCGTTGTGCGGGAGGCCGACGCCGAGCTGCGAGTAGACGTACATCGTCAGGCCGGAGCAGTCGAAGCCGCCGGGGCTGGCGCCGCCCCACACGTACGGCGTGCCCAGGTACTGCATCGCGATGGCGACGGCCTGGCCGCCGAGCGTGCCGCTGGGCGGGATCGGGATGCCCGCGTCGCCGCTGGTGCTGCTCGAGCTGGTGCTGCCGGACGAGCCGGTCGCTGCGGCGGCCGCTGCGGCTGCCGCCGCATCCTGGCGCCGCTGGGCGTCGGCGATCAGCTGCTTGATGTCGGCCGAGATGCTCGCCTCGCGGGCGTGCAGGGAGGAGATCTGACCCTCGATCGACGCCTTCTTCGCGGCCATGTCCTGCACCTGCGAGTGCAGCTTGGCGGTCTCGCTCTGCAGCGTCGCCTCGCGGCCGGTGACCTCCTTCTCGTACTTCGCGACGGTGCGCACCAGCGCGCCGTTCGACGTGGTCGCCTTCTCCAGCACCTGCACGTTGTCGATCAGGTCGGAGAACGACGACGACGAGAGCAGGTAGGCGATGTCGTCGTTGCCCGCGCTCTTGTACGCCCGGGTCAGGTTCGCGGCCAGCTGCTCACGCGAGCGCTCGAGGTTGTGCTTGGAGACGCCGAGCAGGACGCCGGTGCGCCGCAGGTCGGTGCGGGTCGCGTCGTAGTCCGACTTGACCTTGTCGTAGGCCTGGATCTGGAGCTCGAGCTTGCCCTGCGCGGCGTCCAGCTCCTGCTGCACCTGGGCCGCCTCGGCGCGCTTGGACGCGACCGTCGCCGCGCGCGACGGCGCGGTCGAGACCAGGAGGGCGAAGGTGAGGAGCGCGAGAGCAACTGTCGCTCGGAGTCCGCGCGCCTTCCCCCATGCGCGCGTTCCGCGGGCGGCAACCATGACGGGTGAAACTATCAGACCCCCCGGCCGGAGACACCCATACACCGAATCCTTACAACCTGGAAACCTGGCCGCGTCCGTCAGCGGCCGGTGATGCCGCCTGCGCCGCGCATCAGCCGCTGGGAGAAGTAGACCGGGATGGCCGTGAGGACGATCACGAAGACCGCCACGGCGTTCACCTCGGGCGCCTCGTTGGGCAGCCGGAACTGGGCGTAGATCCACAGCGGCAGCGTCTCCTGCGGTCCGGCGGTGAACAGCGTCACCACCACCTCGTCGAACGAGAGGGCGAAGGCGAGCAGCCCGCCGGCGACCAGCGCCGTGGCCATGTTGGGCAGGATCACGTGGCGGAACGTCTGCAGCCCGGTCGCGCCCAGATCCATCGACGCCTCCTCCAGCGAGTGCGATGTCCGCCGCAGCCGGGCGGCGACGTTGTTGAAGACGACGACGATGCAGAAGGTGGCGTGCCCGATGACGATGGTGGTCAGCGAGGGCGTGATCCCCGAGTAGGTGATCGCCGACAGCAGGGCCAGGCCGGTG
Source organism: uncultured Actinomycetes bacterium (assembly GCA_963797175.1). GTDB lineage: Bacteria > Actinomycetota > Thermoleophilia > Gaiellales > JAICJC01 > DATLLN01. The sequence continues at coordinate 167,073 of CAWCOL010000011.1, read as the reverse complement.
ACGATGCCGGGCAGCGCGATCGGCAGCACCAGCAGGAACGAGAGCGGCGTCCGGCCGAAGAAGCGGAAGCGCACCAGCGCGAACGACGCCAGCGTGCCCAGCGCGAGGGCGATCACCGTCGCCTGCACCGCGACCTTGATCGAGTTGACGAACGCGGTGCGCGCCCGCTCGTCGTGGAACGCCAGCGTGAACCACTTGGTCGAGTAGTTGGTGATCGGCCAGCCGGGGATCTTCGACTCGTTGAACGCGTAGAGCACGATCACGGCCAGCGGCAGGTAGATGAACGCCATCACCAGGACCGTCCAGATCCCCAGCCCGATGCGGGTGCCTCGGCCTTCCATCAGCTGGTCGGCTCCATCTAGAGGGCCTCGAAGGCGCCGGTGCGCTTGATCAGGATCAGGTAGACCATGATGATCACGATCGGGACGAAGGTGAAGGCGGCCGCGTAGGGCAGGTTGTTGGCGATGCCCTGGTTGACGTAGATGACGTTGCCGATGAACTGCTTGCCGCCTCCGACCAGGTCGGGGACGATGTAGTCGCCCAGCGTCAGCGAGAAGGTGAAGATCGACCCGGCGGCGATGCCGGGCAGCGCCAGCGGCAGGATCACCTTGCGCAACGTCATCGCCCCCCGGCCGCCGAGGTCGCCGGACGCCTCCAGCAGCGAGTCGGGGATCCGCTCGAGCGCTGCGAAGATGGGCAGCACCATGTAGGGCAGCCACAGGTAGACGTACACGATCAGCATGGCCGCGTACGTGTAGACGATGTCGATCGGCCCAAGGCCGATCTTGCCCAGCGCCCAGTTGAGGGCCCCGTCGTTGGCGGTGATCAGCCGCCACGTATAGACCTTGATCAGGTAGCTCGACCACAGCGGCATCAGGGTGCCGACCACAAGCAGCGCGCGCAGCCGCGGCGAGGCCACGCGCACCATGAAGTAGGCCAGCGGGAAGGCGATCAGCGCGCAGGCGACGGTGACCGCCGCGGCCATCGCCACCGTCCGCACGACGATCGTGCGGTTGACGTCGATCTGTCGCAGCTCGCGGAAGTTGTCGAGCGTGAAGGTGTGGATGATCTTGCCGGACAGCTCGTCCTGCGACCAGAAGGCGGTCGCCAGCAGCACCGCCAGCGACGCCAGGTAGACGATCACCATCCAGCCCAGCGGGGGCAGCAGCGTCAGCGCCAGCTTGAGCGAGCGGTGCCGGTAGAGGAAGGAGGAGATCCCGGTCATCGGGCGGTCGGTGCCGGGGGCACGGAGCCCCCGGCACCTGTCCTGTCGCTCAGCCCTTGATCTCCGTCCAGGCAGTGGCCCACTGCGAGTAGTCCACGCACTGGCTCCCGCGATCGTCGCCGCAGTCGCTCAGCGGCGTCTTCCAGAACGAGATGTTGTTGAAGTAGTTCTGGTCGGTGACGTGGTAGTCGGTGCAGTAGTTCGGCTGCAGGTGGTCGAGGATCGTGCACGCCTTCGGGTTGGCCGGAGCCGAGCCGAACGTGTACGCGGTCTTGGCCTGCACCGCCGGCGTGGTGGCGTAGGCCATCCACTTGAGCATGCAGTTGGGGTGCGCAGCCTTGGAGTACATCATCCAGGTGTCGGCCCATCCGGTGGCGCCCTCGGAGGGCAGCACCGACTCGACCGGCTGATGGTCGGCCTTGAGCGCATTGACCTGGTAGGGCCAGGTCGGGCCGATCACGATGTTGCCCTGCTTGAAGTCCTGGATCTGCGTGTTGAACGAGCTCCAGCAGTTGCCGACCTGGGCGCTCTGCTTCTTGAGCAGATCGACCGCGGCGTTGAACTGGTCCTGGGACAGCTCGTACGGGTCGGTGATCTTCAGGTCGGGCTTGGTCGCCTTCAGGTACACCGCAGCGTCGGCGATGTAGATCGGGCTGTCGTAGGTGTCGACCTTGCCCTTGTAGCTGGTGCCGTCGAAGATCACGCCCCAGCTGGTCGGGGCCGGCTTGACGACCGTCGTGTTGAACATCAGGACGTTCGCGCCCCACTCGTAGGACACGCCGTAGTGCACCCCGTTCACCGTGTTGTGCGGCGGCGACTGGAGCTGCGGGCTGATGTCCTTGAAGTCGGGGATCAGCGCGGTGTTGATCGGCGCGACGTCGCCGGCGGCGATCAGCCGGTTGGTGGCGTCGCCCGACGCGGACACGCCGTCGTACTGCCCGGTGCGCATCTTCGACACCATGTCGTCGGAGGTCTGCGCCGTAGGTGACGTGCACCTTGCAGCCGGTCTGGGTCTCGAACGGCTTGACGACGTTGGGCTCCGTGTAGCCCTGCCAGGCGATCAGGTTGAGCGAGCCCTCGGTGGGCCCGATCGACGTGGGCAGGCTCGACGAGCTGCCGCCACCGCCGCCGCTGCCTCCCGAGCTCGACCCGCCGCCGCATCCTGCGGCGACGGCCATGCCGGCGACGATCAGGGCGATCGCCCCGATTCGGATCCTCATGCTTGGACCTCCTGTGGGGATTCCCTTGACGCGTCGGCGCCGTCCACCGGACGGTTGTGCTGACGGCTCCAGAACAGCTTGACCCGCTTGCCCTTGGCCGCCAGCGCATCCATCGACGAGGTCGAGAGGTTCTGCTGCACGACCACCAGCTCGCCGCCCGCGTCGAGCGTGACGATGTACCGGGTGTTGATGCCAACGTAGACGACGTCGCGGACGGTACCGATGACCGAGCAGTCGCCGGCGCCGACGGCCGCGTCCGGCTCGGCGAGCTGGATCTTCTCGGGCCGCACGGTGAACGTCCCGTCCGCCTCGCCCACCGCCCGCGCCAGGGCGCCGGCCAGAAGGTTCGAGGTGCCGACGAAGCCCGCCACGAACGCGGTGCGGGGCGATTCGTAGACGTCGGCCGGCGAGCCGACCTGCTCGATCCGGCCCTGGTTGAAGACCGCGATCCGGTCGCTCATCGTGAGCGCCTCGTCCTGGTCGTGGGTGACGAAGATGAACGTGATGCCGACGTCGCGCTGGATCGTCTTCAGCTCGATCTGCATCTCCTCGCGCAGCTTCAGGTCGAGCGCGCCCAGCGGCTCGTCCAGCAGCAGCACGCGGGGCCGGTTGACCAGCGCCCGGGCCAGGGCGACGCGCTGGCGCTGTCCGCCAGAGAGCTCCGAGGGCTTGCGCTTCTCGTAGCCGTCCAGCCGCACCATCCGCAGCGCCTCCGCGACGCGGTCGCGCCGCTCCGGCTTGGCGACCCGCTTCACCATCAGGCCGTAGGCGACGTTGTCGCCCACGCTCATGTGCGGGAACAGCGCGTAGTCCTGGAAGACCGTGTTGACGTCGCGCTCGTAGGGCGCCAGCCGGGTGACGTCGCGGCCCTGGAGGCTGACCGAGCCCGCGGTGGGCAGCTCGAACCCGGCGATCATGCGCAGCGTCGTCGTCTTGCCCGAGCCGGACGGCCCCAGCATCGTGAAGAACTCGCCGTCGCCGACGTCCAGGTCGACGCCGTCCACGGCGCGGACGTCGCCGTAGAGCTTGGTGACGCCGAGCAGGCTGACGGCTGGCTCAGCCTGCTGCTGCGACAAGCGATTCCTCCAGCCGCTCGAGTCCGGTGTCGAGGTCCTCGTCCGTGGCCGCGATCGGCACCAGCACGCGCAGCACGTTGTCGTAGATGCCGGTCTTCAGCAGCAGCAGCCCTCGCTCCAGGGCGCCGGCCACCGCCGCGGCGGTCAGCTCGGCCGCGGGCTCGCGCGTCCCGGGGTCCTTGACCAGCTCGATCGCACACATCGGGCCGATGCCGCGCACCTCGCCGATGGCGGGGATGCGCTCAGCCATCTGCCGCAGCCGGGCCTGGATCCGCTCGCCGACCTCGACGCTGCGGGCCAGGAACGCGGGGTCGGAGATCGCCTTGATGCTCTCCACCGCCGCCGCACAGGCCACCGGGTTGCCACCGTAGGTCGAGCCCAGTCCGCCCAGGTGCACCGCGTCCATCACCTCGGCCGCGCCGATCACGCCGGCCAGCGGCATGCCCGAGGCGAGCGACTTGCCGACCGTCACCAGGTCGGGCACGACGCCCGAGTGCTCGATCCCCCACAGGGTGCCGGTGCGGCCCATGCCGGCCTGCACCTCGTCGTCGATGTAGAGGATGCCGTGCTGCTCGCAGCGCTGCTTGAGGCCCTGGATGAACTCCGGCGGCATCACCGTGAAGCCGCCCTCGCCCTGCACCGGCTCGAGGATGACGCAGGCGACGGACGCCGGGTCGACGTGCGCCTTGAAGATGAAGTCGAGCCCGTCGAGGGCGTCCTGCGCCGAGACGCCGCGGTAGGGGTACGGCGCCGGGGCGCGGTACACCTCGGGGGCGAACGGCCCCATGCCCTTCTTGTAGACGAGCTTCGAGGTCAGCGTCATCGTCAGCAGGGTGCGGCCGTGGAAGCCGCGGTCGAACGTGATCACGCCGTCGCGCCCGGTCGCGTAACGGGCGATCTTGACGGCGTTCTCGACGGCCTCGGCGCCCGAGTTGACCAGCACGGCCTTCTTCGCGTGCGTGCCCGGCGTCAGCTCGCACAGCATCTGCGAGACCTCCAGGTACGGCTCGTAGGCCGCCACCGGGAAGCACGAGTGCAGCAGCGCCTCGGCCTGGGTCTTGATCGCCTCGACGACGGCGTCGGGGGTGTGGCCCAGGTTGAGCACGCCGATCCCGCCGGCGAAGTCGATGTACTCCTTGCCGTCGGCGTCCACCAGGCGCGCGCCGTGGGCGCGGGATGCCACGATCGGGGCCAGCGACACGCCGCGGGCGACGTACCTGTCGCGCTGGGCCATCAGTTCCTGCGTTCGCGATCCGGACACCTGCACTGCCATGGTCGTCCACCTTCCTGCGACGTTTGCGCCGTCGAGTATAAGCGTGAGCGCCGTTGGAGGGCCAGGGCTGCTGATAGCATTGGCCAGTCTGTCCAACTCCCGACCTGCGTACCGCACCGAAAGGATCGCCATGAGCAGCAACGGCTCCCAGGCCACCGCCGGACACGAGCGGCTCCAGACACTGGCCAAGCGCCACCTGCTGATGCACTTCACGCGCCACGGCGCGTTCGAGCACTCCGAGGTGCCGGTGATCAGCAGGGGCGAGGGCTGCTACCTGTTCGACTCGACGGGCAAGCGCTACTTCGACGGGCTCTCCGGCCTGTTCTGCACCCAGATCGGCTACAGCCACGGCGAGGAGCTGGGCCAGGCCGCGGCGGAGCAGATGGCCGAGCTGCCGTTCTACACGAACTGGAGCTACGCCCACCCGCGGGCCATCGAGCTGGCCGCGAAGGTGGCCGAGCTCGCGCCCGGCGACCTCAACCGCGTCTTCTTCGTCTCGGGCGGCTCCGAGGCCAACGAGTCGATCATCAAGATGGTCAAGCAGTACCACCAGCTGCACGGGAACCCTCGCCGCTACAAGATGATCGCCCGCCGCATCGCCTACCACGGCACCACGCTGGGCGCGCTCTCGCTGACCGGCATCTGGTCGCTGCGAGCGCCGTTCGAGCCGCTGATGCCGGGCGTCCGCCACGTCTCCAACACGAACCGGTACCGCCGGCCCGAGGGCGAGACGGAGGAGGAGTTCACGGCCTATCTGCTGGCCGAGCTGCGCGACGTGATCGAGCAGGAGGGCCCGGAGTCGGTTGCGGCCGTCTTCATGGAGCCGGTGCAGAACTCGGGCGGCACGTTCACGCCGCCGGCCGGCTACTTCCAGGGCGTGCGTGCGATCTGCGACGAGTATGGCATCCTGCTGGTCGCCGACGAGGTGATCTGCGGATTCGGCCGGCTGGGCGAGTGGTTCGGCTCGACCCGCTACGACATCCGCCCCGACCTCGTCACGTTCGCCAAGGGCGTCGGCTCGGCACACGTCCCGCTGGGCGGCGTGCTCGCCACCGACAAGGTGGCCGCGCCGTTCCTGGACGGCACCAACATCATCAACCACGGCATCACCTACGGCGGCCACCCGGTGGCCTGCGCCGTCGGCCTCAAGAACCTCGAGGTGATGGAGCGCGAGGACGTGCTCGGCAACGTCCGCCGCAACGAGCCGTACTTCCGCGAGCTGCTCGAGAAGCTGGGCGAGAAGCCGCTGGTGGGCGACGTGCGCGGCGCCGGGTACTTCATGTCGCTGGAGCTGGTCAAGGACAAGGAGACGCGCCAGACGTTCGACGAGGAGGAGTCGGAGTTCCTGCTCCGCGGCTTCCTCTCCGGCCGCCTCTACGAGGAGGGGCTGATCTGCCGCGCCGACGACCGGGGCGACCCGGTGATCCAGCTCTCGCCGCCGCTGATCGCGACCCGCGAGGACTTCGACCACATCCACAGCATCCTCGACCGCGTGCTCGACGAGGCGTGGGAGGAGATGCACACGCACCGCAACCGGCAGGCCGTTCGGGCCTGAGGCGCTGAAGGGCCGGGGCGATGCTGAGCGTCGCCGACATCACGGAGATGGGGGCGCTCGACCTGCGGGTGGTCGGTGGGCGCGGCGGCCTGGGCGCGCGCGTCCGCAGCGTTCACACCAGCGAGCTGGACGATCCCACCCCCTGGCTGCGCGGCGGCGAGCTGCTGCTGACGACCGGGCAGCCCCTGCGGGCGGACGCCGCCGGCTACGTGCGCCGCCTGGCCGGCCGCGGCCTGGCCGGCATGGGGCTGGGACTCGGGTTCCACCTGGACGCGATGCCCACCGAGGCGACGGATGCCGCCGAGGAGCTCGGCTTCCCGGTGTTCACGATCCCTTACGAGGTGCCGTTCATCGCGATCAGCGAGGCGGTGTTCGCCGCCCTGGCCGACCGCCGGATCGCGACGCTCGAGCGGATGACCGAGCTGGCGCTGGAGGACCGGCCGCTGGACGCACTGCTGGCGGAGCTGGCGGCGATCGCGGGCGTCGGGCTGCTGCTGCGCGACCGCGACGGCCGCGTGCTGGCCCGGGCCGGCCTGGACGAGGCGGACGAGCCGCGGGCCCAGGCCGAGCCGATCGCGACCGGCGCCCGGGTCGAGGCGGAGCTGCTGTGCCTGCCCACGCCCGCGGCCGATCCGTCGCTGCTGCACCACATCCGCACCGTGCTGGCCGTCGAGCTGCTGCGGCGGCGGGCGGTGGCGGACACCGAGCGGCGCCTGGCCGGCGATCTGGTCGAGGCGATCGTCGGCGGAGAGATGGGCGCGCGCGAGCTGCACCGCCGGTCGGCCGCATTCGGGCTGAGCGGCCGGTCGCCGATGACCTTCGCCGTGCTCAGACCGGGCGAGCCGGGTGCGGGCGAGCTGGCCCGCCTGGCCGAGCGGGCTGCGGCCTACGGCCCGGCGACCATCCGCGACGGCGGCGTGGCCGTGCTGTTCGAGGCCGCGGCCGATGCCGACGCCGAGCAGGCGGCGGGCCGCATGCTGCTGGAGACCGGTGCCGGAGCGGCAGGCGTCGGCCGGCTGCGCCGCTCACCGGCCGAGCTGCCGCGCAGCTACGAGGAGGCGCTGTATGCGATCGAGGCGCGACCGCCCAACGGCACGCCTGTTCTGGCAACGTTCCGCGACCTGGGATCGATGCAGCTGCTGCTCTCGCTCCAGGGCGATCGCGGCATGGAGCTCTTCTGTGACTCGCTGCTGGGACCGCTGGTCGCCCACGACCGGCGGCACGGCTCGGCGCTGGTCGAGTCGCTGCGCGCCTACATCGAGGCCAACGGCCGGTGGGCCGAGGCGGCGGCGGCGCTGTCCGTGCACCGCCACACGCTGCGCTACCGGGTGCGCAAGATCGAGGAGCTGACCGGCCGCGACCTGACCGACGCCGGCGACCGGCTGGAGCTGTGGCTGGCGCTGCGCGCACACGAGCTGCGCCGCCGGCGGGAGGACGACCCTCCCGCCGTGGCAGCGTCGCTCGTTACCCCAGCATCTTCTTGACGCCGTCCAGCCGGGCGCGCAGCTCGCTGGTCTCGGCGCTGTTCGCCTTGACCGCGGCGGCGAGGTCCTGGATGTTGCGAACGAGCTCGTCGGCGATCGCATCGATATCGCGCCCCGAGCTGCTCGCGGCCCGGCGGCCGCGCGTCGCGGGTGCGGTCGACCGCGGCTTCCGCGCGGCACGCGTGGTGCGCGGCCGCAGCGAGCCACCCGCGCGCTTGCGGGCGACACGGTAATAGTTGGCTGCCACGGTGCCCGCACGGCGGCCGGTGTCCGCGGAGATCTTGGCGAACGCCTGGCTCCGGTTCATGCCGCCGGCCACGAGCTTCTCGACGTCGTCGAAGATCTTCTCACCTATCTCACCGCTGCGCGGCATGTTTCACCTCTCGTGTAACAGGGACTTTCGTACTGGACTTCGTAAGACTCTACACGCTGCGTCAGATGATGCATCACACATACGCTGTACTTCACATGTTCGCTAACACCGATCCGGTGCCGGCCGCGGCCGGATCGGACGGTCCGGCCGCGGGTGCGATTTGACCCGGGGCGATCGGCACCCTATTCTGTGCGTCACCATGCCGAGCACCGCGATCACCAAGGAGAACCCTGCCCGCTCCGCGCTGAGCGGGCGTCCTGTCGGGTTCACCTCGCTCTTCGCGCTCAGCCTCCTCGGCCTGCTCCTCCTCCTCGCCCGGTAGGGCGAGCGACTTCTGCACACGCGCCGGCGACCGGCGCACACGCACACGAGTCAACGGGAGAGGTGCGTCCGCATCCCCGATTTCGAGGAGGAACCTGCGCATGGGATCAACCACGGACACCGTCCGGATCTTCGACACCACGCTGAGAGACGGCGAGCAGTCGCCCGGCATCGCCCTGAACGCCGGCGAGAAGGTCGAGATCGCCCGCCAGCTCGAGCGGCTGGGCGTGAACGTGATCGAGGCCGGCTTCGCCATCAGCTCGCCGGGTGAGATCGAGGGCATCCGCGCCGTCGGCAAGGCGGTCGAGTGCGTCGTCGCGTCGCTGGCGCGGTGCAACGACGAGGACATCGACGCCGCCATCGACTCGCTGCACGGCGTCAACACTCCGCGCATCCACACGTTCATCGCGACGTCGGACATCCACATGGAGCACAAGCTGCGGATGACGCGCGACGAGGTGGTCGCCGCCGCCGACCGGGCCGTCCGCCGCGCCCGCGCGTTCACCGCCGACGTCGAGTTCTCGTGCGAGGACGCGACCCGCACCGACGCCGCGTTCATGGCGCAGGTCGTGCGCACGGCGATCGCCGCCGGAGCCACCACCATCAACATCCCCGACACCGTCGGCTACACCGTGCCGGAGGAGTACGTCGAGATCCTCACCGACCTGTACGAGCGGGTGCCCGAGCTGCACGGCGTCGTCCTCTCCGTGCACTGCCACGACGACCTGGGGCTGGCCGTGGCCAACTCGATGGCGGGCGTCATGGCCGGCGCGCGGCAGGTGGAGTGCACGATCAACGGCATCGGCGAGCGGGCGGGCAACGCCTCGCTCGAGGAGATCGTGATGCTGCTCCGCACCCGCCGCCCGCGGCTGGGCCTGGACACGACCATCGTCACGCCCGAGATCGTGCGCACGTCGCGGATGGTCTCGCGCCTGACCGGCTACGTCGTCCAGCCCAACAAGGCGATCGTGGGCCGCAACGCGTTCGCCCATGAGGCGGGCATCCACGCCCACGGTGTGCTGGCCAACCGCCGGACATACGAGATCATGGACGCCGAGTCCGTCGGCCTGGCCGGGTCGGACATCGTGCTCGGAAAGCACTCGGGCCGGCACGCGCTGCGCCAGGCCTTCGCCGACCTGGGCTTCACCATCGAGGGCGACGACCTGCGCCGGGCGTTCGCCCGGTTCAAGGAGATCGCCGACCGCAAGCAGAAGATCACCTCACTCGACCTGGAGGCCATCGCGTCCGACTCCCTGCGTGAGCGTGAGGAGACCCACCGGCTGGTGTCGCTGGCGATCACGACCCGCACGGGCGATCCCGCGCGGGCCGAGATCACGGTTGCCCACTCGGACACGGAGCGCACGGGCGAGGCGGAGGGCGACGGCCCGGTGGACGCGGTGTTCCGCGCCATCGACCAGGTGATGGGCGTGCCCGCCACGCTCGTCGAGTACACGATCGGGGCCGTCTCGGGCGGTGCGGACGCGCTGGGAGAAGTGCGGGTCGTCGTCGAGTGCGGCGGCGCGACGTTTGCCAGCCAGGCAGTGTCCACCGATATCACCGAGGCCTCAGCCGAGGCCTACCTGCGCGCCTGCGCGCACGCCAAGACCGCGACCGAACCGGAGCAGGAGCTGGCCGGAGTCTGATGAGATTGGAGCCCGCATGACACCAACCCGCCCAGTCCCGATCGTCGCATGCCTCGCCGGCGACGGCATCGGCCCCGAGGTGATGGCCGAGGCCGGCCGCGTGATCGACGCCGCCGGCGAGCTGTTCGGCGTCAAGGTGCGCCAGGTGCACCTGCCCTTCGGCGGCGACGCCATCGACAAGCACGGAGACCCCTTCCCGCCGCACGTCCGGGCGGCGGTGAAGGCGTCCGACGCCGTCCTGCTGGGCGCCGTCGGCGGCCCGCGCTGGGAGAGCTCCCGGCGCCGGCCGGAGCAGGGCCTGCTCGAGCTGCGGCGTGAGCTGGACGCCTACGCCAACCTCCGCCCGGTGCGCCACGGGCAGATCGACCTGATGGTCGTGCGCGAGCTCACCGGCGGCCTCTACTTCGGGGCGAAGGAGCTCGAGGACGACCGCGCCAGCGACACCTGCACGTACACGCGCGAGCAGATCGAGCGGGTGGCCCGCTGGGCGTTCCGCCTCGCCCGCCGGCGCGAGGGACGTGTCGTCTCGGTGGACAAGGCCAACGTGCTGGCGACCTCCAAGCTGTGGCGCCGCGTCGTCACCGAGCTGCACGAGGCCGAGGGCACGGAGCTCCAGCTGACCCACGAGCTGGTGGACTCGTTCGCGATGAACCTGGCCACCCGGCCGCAGGACTACGACGTGATCCTGACCGAGAACCTGTTCGGCGACATCCTCTCCGACCTGGCCGCCGCCGTCGGCGGCGGGCTGGGGCTGGCCCCGTCGGCGTCGCTCAGCAGCGAGCCGCCCGGCATCTTCGAGCCGGTGCACGGCTCGGCGCCGGACATCGCCGGCCAGGGCGAGGCGAATCCGATCGCGATGATCCTCTCGGTCGGCCTGATGTTCACGTACGGCCTGGGCCGGCGCGACGTCGGGCGGGCGATCACCGCGGCCGTCGACCAGGTGCTGGCCGCGGGCACCGCGACCGCCGACCAGGTCGCCGGCGGACGGGCGTACGCGACCTGGGAGGTCGGCCAGGCCGTGTGCGAGGCGCTGTCGCACCACTCCAGCGGCGACGCGGAGTTCGAACGAAACCCTTACCGTGAGGTGGCCGCCCGTGGATAGTCCCCGACGAATGACCGGCGCCGAGGCGATCATCCGCTCGCTCGAGGCGGAGGGCGTCACCGACGTCTTCGGCCTGCCGGGCGGCGCGATCCTGCCGCTGTACGACGCGTGGGCGTCGTGCGAGCACACGATCCGCCACTACCTGGTGCGGCACGAGCAGGGCGCGGGTCACATGGCGCAGGGCTACGCCCGGGCCACCGGAAGGGTCGGCGTCGCGATCGCCACCTCCGGCCCCGGCGCGACCAACCTGGTCACGCCGATCGCCGACGCCTACCTCGACTCGACCCCGATCGTGTGCATCACCGGCCAGGTGCCGACGCACCTGATCGGCACCGACGCGTTCCAGGAGGCCGACATCCAGGGCATCACGATGCCGATCGTCAAGCACTCGTGGCTGGTGGACGACGTGAACGACATCCCGCGCGTGATGAAGGAGGCGTTCCACATCGCCCGCACCGGCCGGCCCGGCCCCGTGCTGGTGGACGTGCCCAAGGACCTCCAGCTGGCCGAGCTGGACTTCACGTATCCGCGCCAGGTGGACATCCCCGGCTACAAGCCGTCCAAGCACGGCCACCCGCGCCAGGTGATCACGGCCGCCGAGGCGATCCTGGCCGCGGAGCGGCCGACGTTCTACGTGGGCGGCGGCGCCGTCTCCTCGGACGTCGCCCAGGAGGACCTGATCCGGGTGGCGGCCGCGGCGCAGATGCCGGTGGTGACGACGCTGCAGGCGAAGGGCGCCTTCCCCGACTCGCACCCGCTCTGCGTCGGGCTGCCCGGCATGCACGGCTCGAAGGCGGCGAACTGGGCGATGAACCGCTGCGACCTGCTGGTCGCCTGCGGCGCCCGCTTCGACGACCGGGTGACCGGCCGGCTGGACGCGTTCGCCCCCGGCGCGAAGGTCATCCACATGGACGTCGACCCGGCCGAGATCGGCAAGAACCGCGAGGCCCAGATCCCGATCGTGGGGTCGCTCGAGCACGTCATCCCGAAGCTGGCCGAGGCCCTGGAGTCGCGCACCAACGGCGGGCCGCCGAACGCCGCCGAGTGGCTGGCCACCGTGCAGGGATGGCGGCGCGACCACCCGTTCCGCTATCGCAACAGCCTGCCGCTCAAGCCCGAGTACGTGATCGAGCGGCTGCGCGACCTGACCCGCGACCGGGACGTGATCTGGGCGACCGGCGTCGGGCAGCACCAGATGTGGGCGGCGCAGTACCTCCAGATCGAGAAGCCGCGGCGATGGCTGACGTCGGGCGGCGCCGGCACGATGGGCTTCGGCGTCCCCGCGGCGATCGGCGCCAAGGTCGGCCGGCCGGACGCGGTGGTGATCAACATCGACGGCGACGGCTGCTTCCAGATGACGATGCAGGAGCTGGCGACCGCCCGCATGTACGGCATCGCAGCGATCCACGTGGTCGTCAACAACGGCTGGCTGGGGATGGTGCGCCAGTGGCAGGAGCTGTTCCACGGCGAGCGCTTCTCCGAGACGCTGTTCGAGACCGACCTGCCCGACTACGTCAAGCTGGCCGAGGCGTTCGGCGTCGCCGGCTTCCGCTGCGAGACGCCGGACGAGGTGGACGCCGCCATCACGGCCGCCCTCGAGTGCGGCGGGCCGTGCGTGATCGACGCCCGCGTCGACCACGAGGAGAAGGTCTACCCGATGGTGCCGGCCGGCGGGGCGAGCGCCGAGATGATCGACGTCGAGTGGGCCGAGGACGACAACGCCTGGGTCGAGGAGGGAGTATGAGCGAGCGCAGCAGCATGCACACGCTGAGCGTCCTGGTGCACAACCGGCCGGGCATCCTCACCCGCTGCGCGGGGCTGTTCGCCCGCCGCGGGTTCAACATCGAGTCGCTGGCGGTCGGGCCCACCGAGGATCCGACCCGCAGCCGGATCACGATCCGGGTGGACTGCGCGCAGCACTCGGTCGACCAGGTGACCAAGCAGCTCTACAAGCTGATCGACGTGCTCAAGGTGCAGGAGCTGGGCGCCACCGCGGTGCAGCTCGAGCTGATGCTGGTGAAGGTGACCAGCGCGCCTGACCGGCGCGCCGAGATCATCGCGCTGGCGGACGTGTTCGAGGCCCGGGTGATGGACGTGGGGCCGGAGGCGATCACCTTCTCGTGCGTCGCGCAGCCCGACCGGCTGCAGGCGCTGGAGGAGCTGCTGGCGCCCTACGGCATCCGCGACCTCGTGCGGACAGGACGGATCGCGCTCGACCGTGACGGCGAGCTGGGAACGCGAAAACGAATGAGGGTGGTGGCCTAGTGCCTGCAACGGTGTACTACGAGTCCGACTGCGATCCGGCCGCGTTGTCCGGAAAGACGATCGCCGTGATCGGCTACGGCAGCCAGGGGCATGCGCATGCCCTGAACAACCACGACTCAGGCAACGCCGTGGTCGTCGGCGCCCGGCCGGACTCGCGCGCCTGGTCGGCGGCGAGCGGCGACGGCCTCCCCGTGGCAACCGTGGCCGACGCGACGGCGCAGGCCGACGTGGTGATGCTGGTCGTGCCCGACCACATCCAGGCCGGGCTCTACCGCGACCAGATCGCGCCCCACCTGCGCCCCGGCTCGATGCTGATGTTCGCCCACGGGTTCAACATCCACTTCGGCGGCGTGCTGCCGGCGACCGACGTGGACGTCGCGATGATCGCCCCCAAGGGCCCCGGCCATCTCGTCCGCCGCCAGTACGAGCAGGGCATCGGCGTGCCCGGCCTGATCGCGGTGCACCAGGACGCGACCGGCGACGCCCACCGGCTGGCGCTCGCCTACGGGCACGGCATCGGCTGCGCACGCGGCGGCCTGATCGAAACGACGTTCCGCGAGGAGACCGAGACCGACCTGTTCGGCGAGCAGACGGTGCTCTGCGGCGGCACCACGCGGCTCGTGCAGCTCGCCTTCGAGACGCTGGTCGAGGCCGGCTACCAGCCGGAGATCGCCTACTTCGAGTGCCTGCACGAGCTGAAGCTGATCGTCGACCTGATGTACGAGGGCGGCATGGCGAAGATGCGCGACTCGATCTCGGACACGGCCGAGTACGGCGACCTCACCGTCGGCCCGAAGATCGTGGACGAGGGCGTGCGCGAGCGGATGCGGGCGCAGCTCAGAGAGATCCAGGAGGGCCGCTTCGCCCGCGACCTGATCACCGAGGAGGCGGCCGGGCGACCCCAGTTCCGGGCGCTCCGGCAGCGCGCGGCCGAGCATCAGATCGAGGAGGTCGGGGCGCGGCTGCGGGCGATGATGCCGTGGACGCAGGAGGGCGCGACCGCCAAGGCCGAGGCGTAGCGCACGCCCGCCCCGTCCGTCTACCACCGTCCGTCCGCGCCGCCCCAGACGCTGCGGGAGGACTTCGCGCGCATCCGCGAGCAGTTCGACGTTGCGGTCGACTTCCCCGACGAGGTCGAGCGCGAGGCCGAGGCGGCGGCCGCCGCGCACCCGTCCGGCGCGGGCCGCACCGACCTGACCGGCGTCGAGTTCGTCACGATCGACCCGCCGGGCAGCATGGACCTCGACCAGGCGATGCACCTCGAGCGCGACGGCGACGGCTTTCGGGTGCGCTACGCGATCGCCGACGTCGGCGCCTTCGTGCGGCCGGGCTCGGCGCTCGAGCAGGAGGCGTGGCGGCGCGGGTGCACGGTCTACTGCCCGGACGTTCGGGCGCCGCTCTACCCGACGGCCCTGTCCGAGGGCGCGGCCAGCCTCCTGCCCGGCGAGCTGCGGCCGGCGATCGTGTTCACGATCGAGCTGGACGCCCATGGCGAGCGCCGGTCGGCGGGCGTCGAGCGGGCGACCGTCCGCAGCCGGCAGAAGCTGGCGTACGGCGACGGGTCGATCCCCTGCCTGGAGCAGATCGGGACATTGCGGCGCGCGCTGGCCGTGGCCCGCGGGGCCGTCAGCCTGGAGGCGCCGGCCCAGGAGGTCGTGGCCGATGCGGCCTCACCGTGCGGCTACCGGCTGGAGCTCGAGCCGCGGCTGCCGGTCGAGGACTGGAACGCCGAGATCTCGCTGCTGGCGGGGATGACGGCCGCCGACCGGATGGTGCGGGGCGGCATGGGGCTGCTACGGGTGATGGGTGGGGTGGACGACTACCGCGTGGCGCAGCTGCGCCGGGCCGCGGCCGCGCTGGACGTCGCGTGGCCCGCGGACGAGCCGTTCCGGTCGTTCGCCCCGCGGCTCGACCCGTCACGGCCGCGGGAGGCGGCGCTGCTCCAGGAGGCGCGCGGCGTGATGGGCCACGCGTCGTACCTGTTCTTCGACGGGGCGCCGCCGGCCGGATCGGAGCACGCCGGGCTGGCCACGCGCTACGCGCACGCCACCGCGCCGCTCCGCCGGCTCCAGGACCGCTACGTGCTCGATCTGCTGGTCGGGGCCGGCGACCGGGCGAAGCTGGAGGGGCTGCCCCACGCGATGGCCGAGGGCGACTCCCGGTCGGGCCGTGTCGAGCGCGCGATCATCGACCTGATGGAGACGCGCCTGCTGGAGACGCGGGTGGGCGAGGTGTTCCGGGCGGTGCCGCTGGGGACGGACGCGCGCGGCACGATCATCCAGATCGACGACCCGCCGGTGCGGGCGCGCCTGCACGCCGATCCGGCGCCGCCGCTGGCCGAGCCCGTGGCGGTCCGGCTGGTGCGGGCAGACCCGGTCTCGCGGTCGCTCGAGTTCCATCTCGCGACGGATGCCGCCGAGAAGAATTAGCCGCGGGCGGCCTGAGCGAGCTCGAGGTAGGCGTCGAGCTCCTCGGCAGCGGCGTTTTCGACGCCGTTCAGGGTGATCTGCAGCTGCAGGCCGAGCAACCGGCAGGGCAGGTCGCTGGGCGCCCAGGGCACGACCAACGTGAACGAGGCATGCTCGCGGCCCGTCTCCTCGCCGACCACGCGGTAGAGCCAGCGCAGCGTTCCTTCCGGCCCGTCCACCTGCCAGCCGAAGACGGCGAGCCGCTCGCCGGCGCGCTCGGCGTCGGTGCGGGGCGAGTCCATCAAGCCGCGCACGATGCTCAGGATCGCGCCGTCGCCCGCGGCATTGCCGCTGTGGACGTCGATCAGCGCCGGGAGCAGCAGCGGCTCGGGACAGAGCTCGCGCAGAGCGTCGGGATCGGGGGTCATCCTGATTCGAGGGTACGGCCTGACCCGGCCTTCCGCCACCCCCCGAAACGGGGGAGCGCAGCGAACCAGCCGGGCGTCCGCGACGAAGACCCGGCATCGCACCGACCGTCGCCAGGATACGCTTCCCCTTCGTGACAGAGACCGGCACGTTGCCGTCGCTGCTGACGCTTGCCCCGCGCGGCGAGGCACGGGCGGTCGCCCTCGTCACACACGGCGGCCGCTCCCGCTCGACGGCGCCCTGCTCGCGGGTGGGCCGCCCGGCGCTTCGCATGTACCCGTTCACGTTCGGCCTGCGCCGCGGCGGGCGCCGGGCCGGGCTGGCGGTCGCCCAGCTCCGCTATCGGGTCGCGGGCTACAACGACGGCGACCCGGTGCACGACGTGCGCTGGGCGGTCGATCGGCTGCGGGAGCGGTTCGGCGAGGTGCCGGTGTGCCTGGTCGGCCACTCGATGGGCGGCCGGGCCTGCCTGCGCGCGGCCGACGCGCCGGGCGTCGTGTCGGTGGCCGCCCTGGCGCCCTGGCTGCCGCCGGCGGAGCCGATCGAGCAGGTCGCCGGGCGCACCCTGATGCTCGTCCACGGCGACGGCGACCGGGTGACTGACCCCGCCGGCTCGCTGGCCTGGACGCTCCAGGCGCAGGGCGTCGCGGGACGGCTGTGCCGGTTCGAGGTGCGCGGCGCCGGCCACGCGATGCTCCAGCGGCCGTCCCTGTGGACGTCGCTGGTGCGGCGGTTCGCGCTCGGCACGCTGGGGCTGGCGCCGCTGGACGGCGAGCTCGCGTCGGCGTTGTCCGCTCCGGCCGCAGTGGCTGCGAGGATCTCCCTGTGACGTTGCTGCCGCGGACGATGGGCGCGCTGACGCTGCTCTACGGCGTGTCCGCCGTCGCCCGCCCCGACGTCATCCGGCGGCACGGCGACCTGCCCGCGGGGGATGCGACGACGCTGCTCTCCACCCTGGTCGGCGTGCGCGACATCGCGTCCGGCGCGTTGATTCTGACCGCCCCGCGGGGGCGCCCGCTGACGACCGCCGTGGCGCTCCGCGTCGCATTCGACCTGGGCGACGCCGTGACGTTCGGCACGCTGCTGCCGACACGCCGGGCCCGGCGCACGATCGGCGCTGTGGCGCTTGCCTGGGCCGGGCTCTGCGCGGCCACCCTCCCCCACGCCCGCACATGAGGGTCGCGGTGGTGGGCAGCGGGATCTCCGGGCTGACGGCCGCCCACGTCATCGCCCGGCGCGGCAACGCGGTCACCCTCTACGAGCGGGACGGCCGGTTCGGCGGCCACTCCAACACGGTGGCCGTCGAGGGCCGCCACGGCGCCGTCGGCGTGGACACCGGCTTCATCGTGCACAACCGGCGCACGTACCCGCACCTGATCCGCCTGTTCGACGAGCTCGAGGTGGCCACGCAGGAGAGCGACATGTCGTTCGGCGTCCGCTGCGACGACTGCGGCCTGGAGTACGCCGGGGCGCGCGGCCTGCGCGGCGTGGTCGCCAGCGCGGGCAGCCTCGGCCGGCCCCGCTACCTGCGGATGCTGGGCGAGGTGCGGCGCTTCCACCGCCACGCCCGGCGCGTGCTGCTCGACCCGGCGGCGGACGGCCTCTCCCTGGGTGAGTTCATCGACCAGGGTGGGTACTCGGACTTCTGCCGCAGCCACTTCATCCTGCCGCTGACCAGCGCGATCTGGTCGTCGTCCCCCTCCAGCATGCGCGACTTCCCCGCCCGGTACCTGATCCGCTTCTTCGCCAACCACGGGATGCTGACCGTCAGGCACGCCCCCAGCTGGCGCACCGTCACCGGCGGCAGCCAGGTGTACGTCGGCCGCATCCTCGACCGGCTCGGCGGCAACGTGCTGGGCGAGACGCCGGTGGTGATGGTGCGGCGCACCGCCGACGGCGTCGTCGTCGGCGACGCCGCGGGCGCGGAGCGGCGCTTCGACGCCGTGGTGATCGCCACCCACGCCGACCAGGCCCTGGCGCTGCTGGCCGACGCCGACGAGCGCGAGCGGAACGTCCTGTCGCGGTTCCCGTATGCCGTCAACGAGACGGTGCTGCACACGGACGGCTCGATCCTGCCCCGCGCGGCCGGGGCCCGTGCGTCCTGGAACTACCTGCTGGAGGCCTGCTCGGTCAGCCGCCCCGAGGTGAACGTCACGTACCACATGAACCGGCTCCAGGCACTCGACGAGCCGGTGGACTACTGCGTGACGCTCAACCAGACCGCCCGGATCGCGGCCGCCTCCGAGCTGCGCCGGTTCAGCTACGAGCACCCGGTCTACACGCGGGACGTGCTCGCCGCGCAGCGGCTGCTGCCCGCGCTGTCCGGCCGCCGCCGCACCGCGTTCTGCGGCGCCTACCACGGCTGGGGCTTCCACGAGGACGGCTGCGTCTCCGGGCTGCGCGCAGCGCTCGCGCTGGGGTGCGCATGGTGAGCGGGGGCGCCGCTCTGTACGAGGGGCAGGTGATGCACACCCGCCCGTCCGGCGCCCGCTACCTGTTCCGCCACGGCGTCTACATGTGGCTGGTCGATCTCGACCGGCTGCCGCGGATGCCGGCCTGGCTGCGGCCGTTCGCGGGGATCCGCTCCCGCGACCACCTCGGCGACCCGGCCCGCTCGATCCGCGCCAACCTGGACGGCTTCCTGGCGCTGCACGGGATCGACCTCGAGGGCGGCCGGGCGCTGATGCTGACCAACGCCCGGGTGCTCGGCTACGTCTTCAACCCGCTGACGGTGTTCTGGTGCCACGGGCCGGCCGGCGAGCTGCGCTGCGTCGTCGCCGAGGTGCACAACACCTCCGGCGAGCGCCACTGCTACCTCCTCCACCCCGGCGAGCGCGGCCGCTGCGAGACGGACAAGGCGTTCTACGTCTCGCCCTTCCTGACCGTGGACGGGCGCTATCGGATGGCGCTGGCGGAGCCGGGCGAGCGGCTCTCCATCCAGATGGAGCTGCACCAGGACGGCGGCCGCGTCTTCCAGGCGTCGCTGACCGGGCGCCGGGTGCCGCTGTCGCCGCGGGCGCTGTCGCGGATGGCGGCCCGCTACCCGCTGATGACGCTGCGCGTGACCGCGCTGATCCACCTCCACGGCGTGCGCATGCACCTGCGCGGCGTACCCCACGTGCGGCGGCCGGCGCGGCCCCGCCAGGAGGGCGTGGGATGAGCGAGCCCGTCGTCCCTCCCGCCCGCCGCGTGCCGGCCCGCGCCCGCGTGGCCCGGTCGCTGTTCGAGCACGCGCTGCACCGGCTGGGCCCGATCGAGGTGATCGGCCCCAACGGCGCCCTGCTCCGCGAATGCCCCGGAGCGCCGCGGATGACGATCATCGACGGCGCCTTCTTCCACCGCA
This sequence comes from uncultured Actinomycetes bacterium, assembly GCA_963797175.1. Lineage (GTDB taxonomy): Bacteria > Actinomycetota > Thermoleophilia > Gaiellales > JAICJC01 > DATLLN01. The sequence goes on along the minus strand of CAWCOL010000011.1, from coordinate 147,359 downwards.
TCGCCGCCGACGGCAACATCGGCTTCGCCGAGTCGTACATCGCCGGCGAGTGGCGCTCGGACGACCTGGCGGGGGTGCTGACGGCCTTCGCCGCCGACCTCAATGGCCTGGTGCCCGCCGCGCTGCGCCGCTTCCGGCGCATGTTCGAGCGCCGCGAGCCGGGCCACGAGCGCAACACGCCGGACGGCGCCGCGCGCAACATCTCCCGCCACTACGACCTGTCCAACGAGCTGTTCGCGCTGTTCCTGGACGAGACGATGACGTACTCCTGCGCGGTGTTCGAGCCGGGCGATCCGCTGGCCGCCGCGCAGCGCCGGAAGTACGACCTGGTCGCCGACATGGCGGCGGTACGGCCGGGCATGCACGTGCTCGAGATCGGCACCGGCTGGGGCGGGATGGCGGTACACCTCGCCGAGCGCGGCGCGCGGGTGACCACCGCGACCATCTCCGCCGCGCAGGCCGGGCTGGCCCGACGGCGGGTGGCCGAGGCGGGCCACGAGGCCAGCGTCGACGTGGTGCTCTCGGACTACCGCGACCTGCGCGGCCGCTACGACGCGATCGTGTCGATCGAGATGTTCGAGGCCGTCGGCGAGGAGTACTGGCCCGCCTTCTTCGCGAGCTGCCAGGGGCTGCTCGACCCGGCCGGCGCCGTCGGCCTGCAGACGATCACGATGCCGCACGAGCGCTACCTGGCGACCCGCCACGCCTACACCTGGGTCAAGAAGTACATCTTTCCGGGCGGGCTGATCCCCTCCCGCGACGCGCTCGACCACGCCCTCGAGCGAAGCTCCGCGCTGCGCGTGACCGCCGAGCGGGAGATCGGGCACCACTACGCCGAGACGCTGCGGCACTGGCGCGAGCGTTTCGGCGAGCGGGCCGACGAGGTGCAGCGGCTGGGCTTCGGCCGTGGGTTCATCCGCATGTGGGAGCTGTACCTGGCCTACTGCGAGGCGGGCTTCCGGACCGGCGCGATCGGCGACGCGCAGCTGCGCCTGGAGCGGCTGTGAGGTTCGACGGCGCGGTCTGCTGGATCACCGGCGGGTCGAGCGGCATCGGCGAGGCTCTGGCTCGCGAGCTCGCCGCGCGCGGCGCCCGGGTGGCGATCTCGGCACGCCGCCGCGACCGGCTCGACGAGATCGCCGGCGGGAGGATGCTGGTCGTGCCGGCCGACGTCTCCGAGCGCGACGCGATGCTGGCCGCGGCGGCGCGGATCGAGCAGGAGCTCGGCCCCATCGACCTGGCGGTGCTGAACGCCGGGGTCTGGCAGCAGATGGACGTGACGGCCTGGGACTCGGCCGTGTTCCGCCGGCACGTGGACACGAACCTGATGGGCATGGTGCACGGCATCGAGGCCGTGCTGCCGGGCATGCGCCGCCGGCGGCGTGGCGTGATCGCCGGCGTGGCCAGCGTCGCCGGCTACCGGGGCTGGCCCAGCTCCGAGGCCTACGGCGCGACCAAGGCCGCCGAGATCCACCTGCTGGAGTCGCTGCGCATCGACCTGATGCCGCTGGGCATCACGGCGATCACCGTCTGCCCCGCCTTCGTCCGCAGCGGGCTGACCGAGGCGAACACCTTCCGCATGCCGTTCATGCTGGAGGCCGACGACGCGGCCCGGCGGATCGCCGACGGCATCGCCCGTGAGAAGGCCGAGATCGTCTTCCCGCTGCCGATGATGCTGCTGATGAAGGCGACGCGGCTGGTGCCGGTGAGGCCGTGGACGGCGATCCTGTCGCGCAACGCCAGGACGCGGCGCTCACGCCGCGGCGGCGGCGGCCAGGCGCCCGCGCGTCTCCGCCACGGCCAGCACGACCAGGATCGCGGCGACGGCCGCACCGAGGACGAGGTCGGAGATCGCGCCCAGCGGCGCGACGGCGACCAGCGCGGCCGTCGCGGCGACCCGCTTGCGGGTGACGTTGTGGATCATGCGCAGCCGGAAGACGAGGTGGCCGAGCAGGTAGAGGACGGGGCCGCCCACGATCACCGCCGTGCCCGCCCAGCCCGCCGCATCGTCGGGATGGGCGATCACGAGCTCGTTGCCCACGGCGGCGACGATGATGCCGGCGACGATCGGGATGTGCAGGTACGTGTAGGCGTCGCGGGCGAGCGCCGCGGACTCCTCGGAGTGGCGCAGGCGGCGCTGGCCGCGCCAGCCGACCTCGTCGAAGTAGAGCCACCAGAGCGCCGCCGTGACTACGAAGGCGTACGCCAGTGCCGCCATCGTCGCGGCGGACAACTCGTGCGAGGAGGCGGTCGCCCCGGTGACGACGATCGACTCGCCCAGGGCGATGATGATGAAGAGCTGGAACCGCTCGGCGAAGTGGGCGCCCTCGATCTCCCACTCGGCGCTGCCCGACCGTCCCAGCCCCGGCACGCGATAGCTCAGCGTGGGAGCGGCGTAGTCGATCGCCAGCGCAGCAACCCACAGCACCACCCGCAGCCGCTCCGACGCGAGGCCGCCGCCGATCCAGAAGACGCTGGACGCGAGGCTCCAGACCAGGATCAGGAGGAACAGGCGGTGGAACGGCGTGCCGGCTCCTGTTGCCCACACGTTGAACGCGTTGCGCGAGACCTGGAGCACCACGTAGGCGGCGGCGAACAGCATCCCGTGGTCGCCGAACGCCTGCGGGATCGCGACCGACATCAGCAGGCTGGCGGCCATCACGCCGAGCAGGACGAGGCGCACGGGCACCGCGTCCGGGTCGAACCAGTTCGTCATCCAGGCCGTGTAGATCCACGCCCACCACACGACCAGCAGCAGGAACAGCGTCTGGGCCGCGCCGTGGAACGTGAGGTGCGCGAGCAGCAGGTGGCTGAGCTGGGTGACCGCGAACACGAAGACCAGGTCGAGGAACAGCTCGAGCCAGGTCGCCTTGTGCTCCTCCCCCGTCTGCTGGCGGAAGTGGGGGGAGTCGCTCATCTATCGGACCATAGCCGCCGCCCCGCCCGCCGCCGGCGGGTGCTCGCCTAGAATCGGAGGCATGCCGCGGACGATGTTCGACAAGGTGTGGAGTGCCCACGCGATCGGCGACGATCTGCTCTACGTCGACCTGCACCTGGTGCACGAGGTGACCAGCGCGCAGGCGTTCGAGGGCCTCCGGCTGGCCGGGCGCCCGGTGCGCCGCCCCGACCGGACGCTGGCGACCGAGGACCACAACGTCGCGACCGGGCCGGGACGGCCTGACGAGCTCTCCCGCCAGCAGCTCGCTGCCCTGGTGGACAACTGCGCCGCCTTCGGCGTGCCGCTCTACCCGCTGGGGCATGCCCGGCAGGGCATCGTGCACGTCATCGGGCCGGAGTTGGGCGTCACCCAGCCGGGCATGACGATCGTCTGCGGCGACTCCCACACGTCCACGCACGGCGCGTTCGGCGCGTTGGCGTTCGGCATCGGCACCAGCGAGGTCGAGCACGTGCTGGCGACGCAGACGCTGCCGCAGAGCCGACCGAGGACGATGCTGGTCGCCTACGAGGGCGATCTGGGCGTCGGCTGCACCGCCAAGGACCTGATCCTGGGCACGATCGCCCAGATCGGCACCGCCGGCGCGGCCGGGCACGTGATCGAGTACGCCGGCGCCGCGGTGCGCGCGCTTTCGATGGAAGGCCGCATGACGATCGCGAACATGTCGATCGAGGCCGGCGGCCGGGCCGGGATGATCGCGCCCGACGAGACGACGTACGCGTACCTGGAGGGCAGGCCGGGCCTGCCCGAGGACTTCGACGCCGCCGTCGAGGGGTGGCGCGGGCTGGCCACCGACGAGGGCGCCTCGTTCGACCGCACGGTCACCGTGGACGTGGCGGCGTTGGCCCCGCAGGTCTCGTGGGGCACCAACCCGGGCCAGGTGGTGCCGGTCACGGCCGCCGTGCCCGAGCCGGCCGGCGAGACCGACGAGCGCGCGCTGGCCTACATGGACCTGCGGCCGGGCACGCCGATGCAGGAGATCGCCATCGACCGGGTCTTCCTCGGTTCGTGCACGAACGGCAGGATCGAGGATCTGCGGGCGGCGGCCGGCGTCGTGCGCGGCCGTTCCGTGGCGGGCGGCGTGCGGGCGATGGTCGTCCCCGGATCCGCCCAGGTTAAGGCTCAGGCTGAGGCTGAGGGTCTGGACGAGGTGTTCCGCGCCGCCGGGTTCGAGTGGCGCGGCGCCGGCTGCTCGATGTGCCTGGGGATGAACCCGGACGTGCTGGAGCCGGGCCAGCGCTGCGCCTCGACGTCGAACCGCAACTTCGAGGGCCGACAGGGCCGGGGCGGCCGCACGCACCTGCTCTCTCCCGAGATGGCCGCGGCAGCCGCGGTGACCGGGCATCTGACCGACGTGCGGGAGCTGATGGCGGGATGAAGCCGGTGCGCATCGTGTCCGGGCCGGTCGCGGCGCTCGACCGCGCCGACGTGGACACCGACCAGATCATCCCCAAGCAGTTCCTGAAGCGGATCGAGCGCACCGGCTACGGCGAGTTCCTGTTCTGGGACTGGATGAAGGATGACGGCTTCGCGCTGCGGCGGCCGGAGTTCGCGGGCGCACCGATCCTCGCCGCCGGGCGCAACTTCGGCTCGGGGTCGTCGCGCGAGCATGCCGCCTGGGCGATCCAGGACTACGGCTTCGAGGCGGTGATCGCCCCCAGCTTCTCGGACATCTTCCGCACCAACTGCACGAAGGTCGGGCTGCTGCCGGTCGAGCTGGGCGAGGCCGACGTGCGCGAGCTGTTCGACCGCGCGCCGGAGCCGGCGACCGTCGATCTGGAGCGGCTGATGGTGACGCTGCCCTCCGGCCGCGAGGTGGCCTTCGCGATGGACGACGCGGTGCGCGAGCGGCTGCTGAACGGGTGGGACGAGATCGCGCTGACCGAGCTGCGGATGGCCGAGATCGATCGCTACGAGGCCGACCGCGAGCGCGCCGGCCCGAACACGCTGGCCCTCTGACCCGATCGGGCCGGACGGTTCGCCGCTGCCCCGGCGGACGCTCCGGGTAGGATGGCGCGCCAATGAAGGTCGCCGTCCCCACCGAGCTCCGCGAGAACGAGCGGCGCGTGGCCCTCACGCCGGACGCGACCGGCCGGCTGACCGGCCGCGGCGTCGAGGTGCTGCTCCAGTCCGGCGCCGGCGACCGCGCCGCGCTGCCGGACGCGCTCTACACCGACGCGGGCGCCCAGGTCGCCGCGACCGAGCCCGACCTGCTGGCCGCCGCCGACGCGCTGGTCACCGTCGGCGCGCCGGACGAGCGCTGGATCGCCGGGCTCCGCCCAGGCAGCGCGCTGATCGGCCTCTTCCAGCCGCTCTCCAACCGCGACCTGGTCGATCGGCTCGCGGCGGCCGAGCTGACCGCGTTCAGCCTGGACGCGATCCCCCGCATCACCCGCTCACAGTCGATGGACGCGCTGTCCTCACAGGCAACCGTGTCCGGCTACAAGGCGGTGCTGATCGCCGCGGGCGAGCTGCCCAAGTTCTATCCGATGCTGATGACCGCGGCCGGCACGATCCCGCCCGCCAAGGTGCTGATCCTCGGCGCCGGCGTCGCCGGCCTCCAGGCCATCGCGACGGCCCGCCGGCTGGGCGCCGTCGTCTCCGCGTTCGACACCCGCCCGGTCGTCAAGGAGCAGGTGCAGAGCCTGGGCGCGACCTTCGTCGAGCTCGAGCTGGACGTCGAGGAGGGCGAGGACTCGCGCGGCTACGCGACCGAGCTGACCGAGGCCCAGCACGCCCTGGAGCAGGATCTGGTCAAGCGGCACGTGATGGACAGCGACGTCGTCGTCACCACCGCCCTCATCCCCGGCCGGCCCGCCCCGCGCCTGATCACCGCCGACGCCGTCGCCGGCATGCGCACCGGCTCGGTGATCGTCGACCTCGCGGCCGAGACCGGCGGCAACTGCGAGCTGACGGAGCCGGGCCAGGTCGTCGTCCGCGAGGGCGTCACCATCGTCGGCACGCTCAACCTGCCCTCCACCATGCCGCTGCACGCCAGCCAGATGTTCGCCCGCAACATCACCAGCCTGCTCGACCTGATCGCCCCCGAGGGCGAGCTCGCGATCGACTTCGAGGACGAGATCGTGGCCGACGCCTGCATCACGCACGGCGGCCGGATCGTCTCCCGCCTGCTGCAGGGGGCCCCCGCGTGAGCGCCGAGCTGGTCACCCAGATCACGGTGCTGGTGCTCGCCGCGTTCGTCGGCATCGAGCTGATCTCGAAGGTGCCGACCACGCTGCACACGCCGCTGATGAGCGGCACCAACGCGATCCACGGCATCGTCATCGTCGGCGCGATCCTCGTCACCGGGTCATCCGACTCCGACCTGGTCAAGCTGCTGGGGACGATCGCGATCGCGTTCGGCGCGATCAACGTGGTGGGCGGCTTCCTGGTCACCGACCGGATGCTGCACATGTTCAAGCGACGGCCGGGAGACCGGGACGCGGATGGATAGCCAGCAGGCGTACGACCTCGCCTACCTGGCCTGTGCGGCCACCTTCATCATCGGCCTCAAGCGGCTCTCATCGCCGCGCACGGCCGTCAGCGGCAACCGCGTCGCGGCGGCCGGCATGGCCGTCGCGATCCTGGTCACGCTGAAGCAGTCGGGCTCGCACAACCTGGGCTGGATCCTGATCGGCATGATCGTCGGCGGCGCGATCGGCGCCTACTCCGCGCGCGCCGTCAAGATGACCGCGATGCCGCAGATGGTGGCGCTGTTCAACGGCGTCGGCGGCGGCGCGGCCGCACTGATCAGCATCTCCGAGTACCACGACCGGATCGCGTTTGGCGGCGACCTCAGCAAGAGCTTCCTGATCTCGACGCTGTTCTCGGCGATCGTCGGCGCCATCAGCTTCGCCGGCTCGATGATCGCGTTCGGCAAGCTCCAGGAGCTGATCTCGGGCAGCCCCGTCACGCTGCCCGGCCAGAAGGTGCTGAACGCGGTCAACTTCGTCGCGATCCTGGCCCTGGCGGCGTACCTGCTGACCGGCCACAACAGCGAGGCGGTGCTGGCGATCGCGGTCGCGCTGGCGCTGCTGCTGGGCGTGGTGATGGTGATGGCCATCGGCGGCGCCGACATGCCGGTCGTGATCTCGCTGCTCAACTCGTTCACCGGCCTGGCGGCCGCGGCGACCGGCTTCGTGCTGCACAACAACATGCTGATCATCGCCGGCACGCTGGTCGGCGCCTCGGGCACGCTGCTCACCCAGATGATGGGCCGGGCGATGAACCGGTCGCTGGCCAACGTCGTCTTCGGCGCGTTCGGCACGGGCGGTGGCGGCCCCGCGGCGGCGATGGCCGGGGCGACGGGCACCGTCCGCTCCGCCTCGGCGGACGACGTCGCGGTGATGCTGGCCTACGCCCGTCGCGTCGTCGTCGTCCCCGGCTACGGCCTCGCCGTCGCCCAGGCCCAGCACGTCGTCCGCGAGCTGGCCGACCAGCTCGAGCGCAAGGGCGTGGACGTGCGCTACGCGATCCACCCGGTCGCAGGCCGGATGCCGGGGCACATGAACGTGCTGCTGGCCGAGGCCGACGTGCCGTACACCCAGCTCTACGAGATGGACGAGATCAACGGCGAGTTCTCCCGCACCGACGTCTCGCTGGTGGTCGGCGCCAACGACGTGGTCAACCCGGCCGCGAAGAAGACGCCGGGCAGCCCGATCTACGGCATGCCGGTGCTGAACGTGGAGGAGTCGGCGGCCGTGGTCGTGCTCAAGCGCGGGATGAGCACCGGCTTCGCCGGCATCGAGAACGAGCTGTTCTACGACGAGAAGACGACCATGCTGTTCGGCGACGCCAAGGAGTCGCTGGTCAACCTGGTCACCTCCGTCAAGAACGTCTGACGGACGTCTAGAGCCCCTCGACCAGCGCGGCCAGCAGCTCCGCCCGGCGCCCGATCGAGCTGATCGAGACGCGCTCGTCGTCGGCGTGGGCGCCCGCGCCGCGCGGTCCCAGCCCGTCCAGCACAGGCGTGCCCACCGCCGCGGCGAAGTTGCCGTCGGAGCCGCCGCCGGAGGCGTTCTCGGACAGCTCCTCGCCGAGCCCGCGGGCGATCGCGACGGCCCGCTCGGCCAGCCGGGCGGTGGCGTCGCTGCGCGGCATCGGCGGCCGGGTGACGCCGCCCGTGACCGTCAGCCGAGCGCCGGCGCGGGGCCGCAGCCCGCGGATCGCCCGCTCGAGCTCGACCTGCTCGGGCACGGTCCAGGCCCGGGCGTCGATGCGTGCCCACGCGGCGGCGGCGACCACGTTGTCGCCGGTGCCGCCGCCGACCTGCCCGACGTTGACGCGGATGCCGCGCTCGCGGTCGCGCAGCTCGAGCAGCGCCAGCGTCTGGTGCGCGAGCTCCTCGATGGCCGAGATGCCCTGGCCGCCATGGCCCGCGTGCGCCGCCTCGCCGTCGATCCGCAGCTGGTAACGGGCCAGACCCGAGCGGCTGGTCGTCATCGTGCCGTCGCGCACCGGCGGCTCCAGCACCAGTGCCGCCTCGGCGGTGCGGGCCAGCTCCTCGACCAGCGGGCGCCCGGCGGGGCTGCCGATCTCCTCGTCGGCCGTCACCAGCACCGTGATCCTCCGCCGCGGTGGGCCGAGCATCCGCAGGGCCTCGGCGATGACGACGATGCCGCCCTTCATGTCCAGTGCGCCGGGGCCGTGGGCGAGGTCGCCGTCGACGCGAAACGGCATCGTCTCCAGCGTCCCGGCCGGCCAGACCGTGTCCATGTGGGCGATCAGCAGCAGGCCCGCGCCGCCGGCGGGCGGCCCGAACGTCGCCCGCACCGGCTCGCCCTCGTGGTGGACGGTGCCGCCCAGCCCGGCCAGCTCGACGGCGATCGCCTCGCCGACGCGGCGGATGCGCTCCGAGTCGCCGGTCGGGCTCTCCAGCTCCACCAGCCGGCGGAGCAGGTCGACAGCGTTGCTCATGCGGGCAGTATCGCCGCCGGGACGGGGCGCGCGCCCATGAAGCAGCGCCACGCCCCCGCCAGCGATCCGTCGGCCCGCGCCAGCCCGATGCCGCGGTCGATCAGCGCGACCGTCCGGTCGTCGCCGAGCCGGCACGCCGCGCCCCACGGGTTCTGGGTGGGCACGACGTGGGCGATCGCCAGCTCGCCATCCGCGGTCACGCTGCCGAATGCGGGCTCGTCGTCCACCATCGCGTCCAGCCGCCCGCTGCGGACGGCCTCGACCATCTCGGCGAAGACGTCGTCCGACGTGCCGTCGAAGCCGACCAGCTCGCCGGCGTCGAGCGACTGGGCCAACCGCATGTTGGTGCTGCCGGCGATGGCGCCGATCCTGCGGCCGGCCAGCGCCCGCGCCGAGCCGATACCCGAGTCCGCCCGCACCAGCACCGCCTCGTCGAACGCGCCGTAGGGCTGCGAGTAGGCGAACACGGCCCGCCGCTCCTCGGTGATGGCCGACCCGCACCAGATCGCATCCACCGCGCCCGCCTCGAGCGCCGGCCGGAACCGGTCCCAGCGGTGAAAGGCCCAGCGCAGCTCGAGGCCGAGCCGCTCGGCGACCAGGACGGCGGCGGCCGGCTCGTAGCCGTCACGCCCGCCGCCGGGCAACGTGCGGAACAGCGGCATCGCATCCATGTCGGCGCAGCACAGGGTGAGCGCGCCCGCCATCACGTCAGACGGCTGCGGCGGCGTAGCCGTCCAGGAACGGCGTGCGGTAGCCGTCCTCGCGCCACAGCACCGGGAAGAAGGCCTCGTCGATCTCGTCCTCCCCCGGCCGCCGGTAGCGGCTGTAGACGTCGTGCACGACGTCCGGGCTCCAGGTGGTCTCGGTCGTCATCATGTGGCTGATGATCGCCCGCCGCTCGCGGTCGGCCCGCTCGTTCGGGGGCGAGCCGTGGAACGTCCACCCGGCGTGGAAGGCGACGCCGCCGGGCGGCACCTCGATCGGCACCCACTCCACGCTGTCCACCACCTCCGTCGGCGCCACGTCGCGCATGTAGGCCGTCCAGTCGTCGGGCGCGTGGAACTGGCCGCCCATCGGCATCCGGCCCCAGAGGTGGGAGCCGCGGGCGTAGTAGATGGTGCCGCTGTCGGCGTGCGTCTCGTCCAGCGCCATCCAGCACGTGGTCAGGTTCGCAGGGGCGAACGCGCCCTGATACGCCGCGTCCTGATGGGCGAGCACCGCCTTGCCGCCGCCCGGCTTCCAGACCGCGTTGTCGATGAAGAGCCGCATACCCGGCGCCCCGTCCAGCCGCGCGGCGAACTCGGCGTGGCGCGCCGCCAGCGTGGTCGCGGCGATCGTCCGGTCGGACTTCCACAGGTTGCACATCTGCCGCGTCCTGTCCGGCGGCGTGATGCCCGGCTCGTAGTTGACCTCGTCGGGGCGCAGCCCGGTCTCCCACTCGTGGTCGAAGCAGCGGGCGAAGTGCTCGCGCACGCGCTCCACCTCGTCGATCGGCACGAACTGCTCGACCACCACGAACCCGTCCTCGCGGTAGCGGTCGATCTGGTCCTGGGTGGGCTGCACGGCGTGGCTCCTCGTCTCGCGGTCTGTCTAAACTTCTAACATCTATCGGTTAGAATATCAAACCGTGGACACCATCGCCCGCCGCGCCGTGTTCGCCCCGCTCCAGGTCGAGGGCGCCGTCGAGGGCATCGTCCGGCGCATCGGCGAGGCCGTCGGATCGGGCGTGCTGGCGCCGGGCGAGCGGCTCCCGCCCGAGAGCGAGCTGGCGGCGATGCTCGAGGTGGCGCCGATGACGCTGCGCCAGGCGCTGGCCGTGCTGCGCGAGGCGGGCGTGCTGGAGACCCGGCGCGGCCGCGGCGGCGGCTCGTTCGTCTCGCTGGGCGCCGCGCGATCGCTCAGCACCGCCGGGCGCGTGCCCGGCGCCGCCGAGCTGCGCGAGCTGACCGATTGGCGGCGTGCCGTCTCGGGCGAGGCCGCGGCGCTTGCGGCCGTCCGCGCGTCGGCGCGGAGCCACACCGCCATCGCATCCGCGGCGGCGGCGGTCGAGGAGGCAAGCGGCTCGTTCGACGCCTACCGGCTGGCGGACAGCGGCTTCCACGTCGCGGTCGCCGAGGCGTCGGAGAGCGCCCGGCTGGTGGCGGCCGAGACCACCGTCCAGGCGGAACTGGGCGAGATCCTGGCGGCCGTCCCCGGGCCCGAGCTGGCCCGCCGCGTCTCCTCCGCCGGACACGAGCCGCTGGTCGCCGCGCTGGTCGCCGGCGATGCCATGGCGGCGCGCGCCGCGCTGGAGCGGCACGTCGAGGCGACGCACGACTGGATCGTCGGCCTCCGCCTCGGCCGCCTGCGGCCCGGCTGAGAGCGTGGGCTAGGCCTCGGCGCGGAGCGCGACCAGCTCGGCCAGCTCGCCGTCGGTCAGCTCCGAGAGCGCCGTCTCGACGCCGCGGTCGACGATGCGCTCGGAGAGGCCGCGCTTGGCGGTGATCAGCTCGTCGATCCGCTCCTCGATGGTGCCCGCGCAGATCATCCGGTGCACCTGCACCACCCGGGTCTGGCCGATCCGGTGGGCGCGGTCGGAGGCCTGGTCCTCGACGGCCGGGTTCCACCAGCGGTCGAAGTGGAAGACGTGGTTGGCCTGCGTCAGGTTGAGGCCGAGGCCGCCGGCGCGCAGCGACAGCACCAGCACGCGCGGCTCGCCGCCCTCCTGGAAGCGATCGACGATCCGCTGGCGCTCCGGGATCGGCGTGGAGCCGTCCAGCAGCAGCCGCTCGACGCCGTACGTGCGCGTCAGGTGATCGACCAGCAGCCGCCCCATCACCGCGTACTGGGTGAAGACCAGCGAGCTGTCGCCCTCGTCCAGCGCCTCGGCCAGCATCTCCTCCAGCCGGTCGAGCTTGCCCGACCGCCCCGCCAGCGGCCCCGGCCGGCCGGTCGCCTGCACCGGGTGGTTGCAGACCTGCTTCAGCCGCGTCAGCAGCGCCAGCACGTGCCCGCGCCGCTCGATCCCGGCGCTGCCATGCACCTGGCCCAGCATCGCGTCGATCGTCGCCTGGTAGAGCGCCGCCTGCTCGACGGTCAACGTGCAGTACTCGTTCGACTCCTGACGGGGCGGCAGGTCGGGCAGGATGGCCGGGTCGGTCTTGCGGCGGCGCAGGATGAACGGCTGGGTGACGCGCCGCAGCCGCTCGGCCGCCAGCTCGTCGCCGCGCCGCTCGATCGGGCTGGCGTAGACCCGCCGGAACGCGGTGCGGGTGTCCAGCAGCCCCGGGTTGAGGAAGTGCATGATCGACCACAGCTCGTCCAGCCGGTTCTCGATCGGGGTGCCGGTCAGCGCGATGCGGTGGCGGCAGCGCAGGGCCCGGGCCGCCTGCGCCCCGCGCGTGAGCGGGTTCTTCACCTGCTGCGCCTCGTCCAGCACGACAGTCCCCCACTCGTTCTCGCTGAGCAGCCGCCGGTCACGGGGCAGCAGCGAGTAGCTGGTCAGCACGACGTCGTGGGACGTCAGCTCCTCGATCGAGCGGGTGCGGTCAGGGCCGTGGTGGATGACGCAGGAGAGGTGCGGCGCGAACCGGTGCAACTCGCGGCTCCAGTTGCCGAGCACCGAGGCGGGGCACAGGATCAGGGAGGTCGCGTCCTCCGACGCGGGCCGCGCCAGCAGGTGGGCGATCAGCTGCACCGTCTTGCCCAGCCCCATGTCGTCGGCCAGCAGCGCGCCCAGGCTCAGGTCGCGCATGCGCACCAGCCACCCCAGCCCGACCAGCTGGTAGGGGCGGAGCACGCCGTTGAAGCCGGCCTCCGGCTCGAGCGGGTCGCGCATCGCGTCGTCGCGCAGACGGTCGGCCAGGCGGCGCAGCTCGTCGTCGCCCTCCTCGCTGACCTCGACGGCGAACCCGCGCACCTCCGCGGCGCCGGACAGGGTCGCCCCCAGCGCGGTCAGGGCGGGGACGCTGCTGCCGTGCAGGGCGAGCTGTGCCAGCTGCCGGGCCCGGCGCAGCGCCTTGGTGCCGAGCAGCCGCCACTCGCCGCCGATCCGCACCAGCGGCTCCGTCGCTGCGGCCAGCGCCTGGAACTCCTCGTCCGAGATCTGGATGCCGCCCAGCGCGGCGGTCAGGTCGTAGCGGACGGCGCCGTCCAGCGAGAGCGGGCCCGAGCGGAACGAGAGCGTGGCCGGATCGAGGTCGAGGTCGGACTCCTCGCGCAGCGGCCGCGGCAGCGTCACCGTGGCGCCCGAGAAGGCGAGCGCGGCCGCGGCGGAGCGCAGCGTGCCGACCTCGTCCAGGCTCAGCTCGACCAGCCCGTCGCGCACTCGCGCCAGCGGCGGGAACACGTGCGCCGCACGGGGTAGCGCCGGCAGGTCGGGTGGGTGAACGCGCAGCGGCCAGGGCAGGTCGGGCGACGGCGGCAGCTCCAGCGTCAGCTCCAGCTTGGACAGGCCGTCGCGCAGCGTCACGGCGGGCGCCACCGCGCCCATGTCGGGCGCCACCACGCGCAGGGCGGGCTCGAGCACGGTCAGGTCGATCCGGTCGGCGTGGCTGTCCGGCGCCGAGAGCACCCGCGGCTCGCGCACCGCGCCGGCCAGCGCACGCATCGCCGCCTGGACGAACGCCTCCACCGCCTGCTGGGCGTCCAGCGGCTCGGGCTCGTCCACCGTCTCCAGCAGCGCCGCGTGCGCCTGGATCGGGAACGCCCCGGCGAAGCGGGCCAGGTCAGGCGGCTCGCCGCCGGCCTCGACCACGCGCTCGACCAGCCGCGCCGCGAGCCGCCAGGCCCGTACCGACGCGCTCTCCGGGATGCCGTTCGGCCCCAGCAGGTACGCCAGCGCCGGCAGCATGGGCAGACATCGCGCCTCCAGGTCGCGCTGCACACCGGCAAAGTCGAGCCGCAGCGGCAGCCGCCGCAGCGCGTGCGGGAGTTCGGCGGCGTCCAGCAGATCGAGCCACCCGCCGGGCGTCAGCGGCGTCAGCGAGTAGAAGCCCATCAGCGGCTCCTCGGCGCCCCGCGGGACGAAGGTCAGCTCGAGCGGCGCCCGCCGTGCCGTGGATGTGGAGGGAAGAGACAAACAGCGAAAGCTAGCCCAGCCGCGCGCATTCGTGCCTCGGTTCCTCCCGTGCTAGGTTGCCGCGCGATGGAGGTCCGGCTGCAGGTGAACGGCGCTGCGCACACGGTCGATGCGGAGGACGGCTGCACGCTCGTGGAACTGCTGCGCGAGCACCTCGGCCTGACCGGCACGAAGACCGCCTGCGGCGAGGGCACGTGCGGCTCGTGCACCGTCCTGGTCGGCGACCGCCCGGTGTTGTCATGCTTGACGCTAGTCGCCGCCTGCGACGGAGCGCAGGTGCGGACGGTCGAGGGCGGCGGCGACCTGCTCGACCGCCTGCGGGCGGCATTCGTCGCCGAGGATGGCTTCCAGTGCGGCTTCTGCACGCCCGGCCAGCTGATGTCGGCGCTCGCGCTGCTGGAGCGCGACCCCGCCCCGTCCCGCGAGGCGATCGTCCAGGCGATGAGCGGCAACCTGTGCCGCTGCGGTGCCTACGAGGGCATCGGCCGCGCCGTCGCGCGCGCGGCCGGAGGCGCGGCGTGACGCCGCGGCTGGTGCGCACCGAGGCGGTGGTCGAAGGCCGCGTCGAGCAGCGCTGGACGCTGGTCGAGGACGACGACACCCCCGAGTACGACCCCGAGCACCCGCCCGCCGTCGTCGGGCATCCCGCCACCCGGCTCACGGCCGCCGCCCGCCTCTCCGGCAGCGCCCGCTACACGTCCGACATCGCGCCGCCCGGCACCCTCCAGGCGCTGGTGCTGCGCAGCCCCCACGCCCACGCCCGTGTGACATCGATCGACCTGGACGCCGCGCGCGCCGTGGACGGCGTCCGCGTCGTCGTCGGCCCCGACGAGGCGCCGCAGTTCGAGGGCGCCGCCGTGCTCACCGCCGAGCCGGGCTATGCCGGCGCCGCGATCGCCGCGCTGGCCGCCGACTCGCCGCGCGCGGCAGCGCTCGGCCTGGAGGCGCTGGCGCCCGTCTACGAGCAGCTGCCGTTCCTGGTGGACATGGACCAGGCGCTGGACGCGCAGCAGCTCGTCGAGGACCCCACCGAGTACGAGCGTGGCGACGCCGACGCGGCGTTGGCGGCCGCCGACGTCGTCGTGGTCGAGGCCGAGTACGCCGTGGCGGCCCAGCTGCACAACTCGATGGAGCCGCACTGCGCGGTGGCCGAGTGGAGCGGCGACGACCTCACCGTCTGGAGCTCGACGCAGGGGATCTATGAGGCCCGCTCGCAGCTGGCCCGCTCGTTCGATACCGATGAGGAGCGGATCCGAGTGATCTGCGAGTACATGGGCGGCGGATTCGGCTCGAAGGTGGGCTGCGGCCCGGAGGGCATCCTCGCCGCCGACCTGGCGCGCCGCAGCGGCCACGCCGTGCGGCTGGTCTTCTCCCGCCGCGACGAGAACCTGGCCGCCGGGTTCCGCACCCCCGCCCGGGGCGAGCTGCGCGCCGGCGCCGACCCCGAGGGCCGGCTCCAGGCGCTGGAGGCGTCGGTCGTGATGGGGATGGGCAGCGAGGGCTGGACGTTCCCGATCCTGGAGCCGTTCAAGAACGTGTACCAGTGCCCCAACGTCCACGGCATCGTGATGCCGGCGAAGCAGCACCTGGGCCCGTCGGCGGCGTTCCGGGCGCCGGGCGTGATGGAGGGCACCTTCATGCTGGAGGGCCTGCTGGACGAGCTGGCGGAGGCGCTGGGGATGGACCCGCTCGAGCTGCGCCGCCGCAACCACGCCGAGGCCGACCAGGGCGGCGACCGGCCGTACAGCTCCAAGCGGCTGCTCGACTGCTACGACCGCGCCGCCGAGCTGTCCGGCTGGAACGGCCGCGCCGGGCTTCGCGGCGAGGGCCGGATCCGCCGCGGGATGGGCCTGGCCAGCCAGATCTGGTGGGGCGGCGGTGGTCCGCCCGCCTACGCCGAGGTGCGGATCGGCCGCTCCGCGCGGCCGGTCGTCTCGGTCGGCATGCAGGACCTGGGCACGGGCACGATCACCGCCTGCGCCATGGTCGCCGCCGAGCGGCTGGGGCTGGAGGTGGACAGCGTCACGGTGCAGGCCGGCGACACCTCCCTGGCCGGCCACGGGCCGTTCTCGGGCGGCTCGATGACGCTGGCCTCGATCGCCCCCGCCGTGCGGGGCGCGGCCCACCACGTCCGCAGCCAGCTGCTCGACCTGGCGGCGGAGATGTTCGAGATCGCCGCCGAGGACCTCGTGCTGGAGGGCGGCGAGGTGCGCTCCGTGGACGGCACGCTGCACGAGCCGCTGACCGAGGTCACCGGCAAGCTGGGCAGCGCCTGGGTGACCGGGCGGGGCTCGCGCGGGCCGAACCCGAGCGACGTCAGCGTCAACACGTTCGGCTGCCAGATCGCACAGGTCGCCGTGGACACGCTGACCGGCCGGGTCACGGTCGAGCGGGTCACCGCGGTGCACGACATCGGCCGGGTCGTCAACCCGATGGGCGCTCGCAGCCAGGCGATCGGCGGGATCCTCCAGGGCATCGGGTTTGCCCTGATGGAGGAGCGCGTGGTCGACCCGACCACCGGCACCGTCGTCAACGCGAACCTGGAGGACTACAAGGTGCCGACCATCGCCGACCTGCCGGAGATCGTCTGCGAGTTCGTGGACAGCCCCGACCCGCGCCTGGCAATGGGCATCAAGGGCCTGGGCGAGCCGCCGATCGTGCCCACCGCCGGCGCGATCGGCAACGCCGTCTCGCACGCCCTGGGCATGCGCATCCGCGAGGCGCCGATCACGCCGCGCCGCGTGCTGGAGGCGCTGGAGGCATGAAGACCTTCGCCTACCTGAGGCCGGACGGCGCGGAGCGCGCCGCCGAGGCGCTGGCCGGCGACGCCCGCGCGATGGGTGGCGGCACCGACCTGCTGCCGCAGCTCGAGCGTGGCATCCGCCCGGCCGGAACGGTCGTCGACCTGCGCGGGCTGGGGCTGGACGGCATCGAGCGCGACGGCGAGGCGTTTCGGATCGGTGCCACCACGACCGTCGCCGATGTCGCGCGGCACCCCGCGATCGCCGAGCACCTGACGGTGCTGTCCGAGGCGGCCTCGCAGGTCGCCTCGCCGCAGCTGCGCGAGATGGGCACCGTGGGCGGCAACCTCTGCCAGGCGGTGCGCTGTTGGTACTACCGGCACCCCGACCTGACCTGCTGGCTGCGCGGCGGGGACACCTGCTACGCGCAGATCGGCGACCACCGCAAGCACGGTCTGGAGCCGGGGGACTGCATCTCGGTCGCCCCCAGCGATCTGGCGGCCGCGCTGCTCGCGCTGGACGCCCGCGTCGCCACCAACCTGCGCGAGGCCTTCCCGCTGGCCGACCTCTACCGCAAGGCGACCGACGACCGCCGCGAGACCGTCGACCTGCCCTCCGGCGAGTACCTGACGCAGGTGGTCGTGCCGGCGATCCCGGACGCGAGCGCCTACGAGCGTGCCGGCGAGCGCGCGGCCTGGACGTTCGCGCTGGTCGGCGTCGCCGCCGCCCGCACCGGTGACAGGGTGCGGATGGCCGCGATCGGGGTCAGCAACCTGCCCCGCGTGCTCGATCCGGACGACCCGCTGGCGGGACTCCCCGGCCTCGAGATGACGGCCTGGAAACGCCGTCTGCTGCAGGGATTGGCGGGCTCGGCCCGCGAGCGCGTCGCGCCCACGAAGTGACGGAATCCGTCACCTGGGGTACCCTGGTTGGCAGATTCCGGTGGGGGCACGGGCTGACATCCCGCGCTGCCGTCCCAACGGTGGCGCCTGTGCGCGCCTGATCGCGGGGCTTGCGATCGGGCTGCTGGCGGTTGCGCCGGCGCACGCGGCGGACGCTCCGGCGCCGGCGCCGCTGATCGCGCGAGTGATCATCCCGCAGCCGGACGGGCCGGCGAAGGTGGTGGACGCCCCCGCTCCCGATCCCGACCATCCGGGCTGGATCTACGGGCCCGCCGGCGAGATCGTGCAGCTGGGCGGCACGGCGCTGGGCGACGGCTCCGCCTCGGCCACCCACGTCTCGCTCTTCCACGGCCGCGTGACGGCGGACGCCGCGACGGCGCGGCTGGACGACACCGGCGCGCCGCAGGTGACGCTGGACGGCCTCGCGCTGTACGGGACGGCCACCGACGCCACGCCGGGAGCGACCTTCCAGCTGAGCACGTGGGGACGCGCAACCGTGCTCGGCTCCGCCGCCGCCGCGGACGGCCGCGGCGCGACCGCGACGGCGCTTCGCATCGACGTGATGCGCCCGCACGGCGGGCTCCCGGCCGGCTCGGTGATCCTCGTCGGGCGCGCCGAGGCGGCGCCGCCGCCTGACCCCGGCCACGGCGGTGGAACGCTTCCGGGCGGGCAGGGCACGCACCACGGGTCGGGCGGAATCCACCCGCAGGGTGGCGACCAGGGCGGCGGGACGCACGGCGGCGGCACGCGCCCGGCGCACCCGGTCGTGCACCACGGCTCACGCCAGGCGAAGCACCACCACGCCGCGGTGCGGCCCGCGCCGCGCGTGCACGTCCACCTGTCCCCCGGCCGGTACGTGTTCCCGGTGGCCGCGCCCGCCGACTTCACCGACAGCTTCGGCGCGCCCCGCGCCGACACGATCTGGCACCACGGCGTGGACATCTTCTCGCGCTGCGGCGCGCCGCTGGTGGCGGTGACCGACTCGATGGTCTACATGGTCGGGTGGAACACGCTGGGCGGCAACCGGCTGTGGCTGCGCGACGCCGACGGCAACGAGTTCTACTACGCGCACCTGCGCGACTACGCCCCGGCCGCGGTCAGCGGCCACCATGTCAAGGCGGGCACGGTGCTCGGGTTCATGGGCAACACCGGCGACGCCGAGGGCACCCCCTGCCACCTGCACTTCGAGCTGCACCCGAAAGGGCTGCTCTGGCAGGGGTACGACGGCGTGATCGACCCGTACCGCTACCTGCTGGCCTGGCAGGCGGCGCACGACCTGCGCATCACGGTGCCGGCGGTCGGCGCCCATCCCGCCACCACCCTGGGCGGCCCGGTCGTCCCGGCTCCGGCCGGCCCGGCCGCGCTGCCCGGCATCGCGCACGTCGCCGCACCGGCGGCCACGCTCGTCGTGGCCCGGCCGCCGGCGCTGCGGCTGGGCGGCGGCTCGTCCGGCGGCCATGCCCGCCACGGCGACCTCCAGGTCGCGCGCGAGAACGACCTGGCCGACCTCGAGCCCGTCACCGAGTCCGGCTGAGCGGCGGGCCGCGCCGACCTGACTACTCCGGCACGGACTCTCGGTACCGACTCCGGCACGGAACCCGGCACCTCTGTGACATTTCGGGCCACCGTCACGCCGGCCGTCACGTTCGACGGTTCGGCTCAACCAGGCCGTCGTTCGTGCCAGATCCGCGACGACGTGTCACGGCACCCGCCGTTCCTCACCACGCATTGGAAGTCCTCCGGCACCGACTCTGGCACCGAGCCAGAGTTCGTGCCGGAGTCGGTGCCGGGCTAGGTACCGCAGTCGGAGCCAGACTCGGTGCCGGGGTCGGTGCCCGGCACCGGTCAGCCCGCGAGCGGCACGAGCTCGGCCTCCGCGCGGCCTCCGGCCAGCGTCAGCCGGGCGACCGTCGGCTCGGGCGCCCGCCGCTTCCAGGTTGGGCTGCCGGGGTTGAGGAACCGCACGCCGTCCGCAACCTCGTTGACCGGCTGGTGGGAGTGGGCGAAGACGATCACGCCGGCATCGGGGAACCGGCGACGGAGCCGTGCTTCGCGTCCGTGGCGGGCGCCGGAGTCGTGCAGCATCGCCACCCGGACGCCCTCGAGCTCAAGCTCGAGCTGCTCGGCGGCGCCCCACCCCGGCACGTCCCAGCCGTCCATGTTGCCCACGACCGCCCGCACCGGGGCGGACGCCGACAGCTCGACCAACACGTCGGCGGAGGTCGCGTCGCCCGCGTGCAGGATCAGCTCGGCCCACTCCAGGTGCGGCGCGAGCGACGCCGGCAGCGCGCGTGCGTGGTCGGGCACGTGCGTGTCGGCGAGGACGAGCACCCTCATCGCGGACGCGTGACGGCACCCTCGCTGGCGGAGGAGACGAGCGAGGCGTACTTGGCGAAGACCCCCCTCGTGTAGCGCGGCGGCGGCGGGGTGAACCCGGCCAGGCGCGCCGCCAGCTCGTCGTCGGAGAGCCGCACCCGCAGCTCCCGCGCCTCGATGTCGAGCTCGATCACGTCACCGTCCCGCACAGCGGCGATCGGGCCGCCGTGCGCGGCCTCAGGGGTCACGTGCCCGGCCATCAGCCCGTGCGTGGCCCCGGAGAACCGGCCGTCGGTGATCAGCGCCACGTCCTCGCCCAGGCCCTCGCCGACGATCGCGGCGGTGACGTGCAGCATCTCGCGCATCCCCGGCCCGCCGGCCGGCCCCTCGTAGCGGATCACGACCACGTCGCCGGGCTGGATGGCACGCGCCTTGACGGCGGCGAAGCAGTCCTCCTCGCAGTCGAACACGCGGGCCGGACCGCTGTGGAACAGGCGCTCGTGCCCGGCCAGCTTGACGACGCAGCCGTCCGGCGAGAGGTTGCCACGAAGGATGGCCAGGCCGCCGGTCGGCTTCAGCGGCGTCTCGATCGGCACCACCACCGGCTGGCCGGGCGTCTCGACGACCTGGTCGGCGATCTCGCCCAGCGTGCGGCCGTCCACGTTCGCGGCGCCGGCGTGCACCAACTCGCGCTTGGCCAGCTCGCGGGCCACGAGGGCGACGCCGCCGGCGTCGAAGATGTCGGTGGCGACGAACCGCCCGCCCGGCTTGAGATCGGCGACGATCGGCGTCCGGCCCGCGATCATGTCGAAGTCGTCGATGGAGAAGGGGATGTCCAGCTCGTCGGCGATGGCCAGCAGGTGCAGGACGCCGTTGGTCGAGCCGCCCATCGCGGCGACGCTGGCGGCGGCGTTCTCGATCGCCTCGCGGGTGATGATGTGGGACGGGCGCACATCGTCGCGCACCAGCCGCATCACCATCCGGCCGCACTCCTCGGCGGCGTCGCCCTTGCCCCGGTTGAGCGCCGGGATGCCGTTCAGGCCGCCCGGACTGATGCCGAGGAACTCGAGCGCCGCGGACATCGTGTTGGCCGTGTACTGGCCGCCGCAGGCGCCCGCCCCGGGGCAGGCCGCGGACTCCACCTCGTGCAGCTCGGCGGCGTCGATCCGCTCGGCCGCGTACGCGCCCACCGCCTCGAACACATCCTGGATCGTGATGTCGCGGCCGCGGAACGTGCCGGGCGCGATCGAGCCGTTGTAGAAGACGAGGCCGGGGATGTCGAGCCGGGCCAGCGCCATCACGCCGGCCGGGATCGTCTTGTCGCAGCCGACCAGGCACACCAGCCCGTCGAACAGGTGGCCGCGGCACACCAGCTCGATCGAGTCAGCGATCACCTCGCGGCTGATCAGTGACGCCTTCATCCCCTCGGTGCCCATCGAGACACCGTCCGAGACGGAGACGGTGTTGAACTCCATCGGCGTGCCGCCCGCCGCGCGGATCCCTGCCTTCACGCGCAGCGCCAGCTCGCGCTGGTTGAAGTTGCAGGGCATCGTCTCGATCCAGGTCGTGGCGACGCCCACGATCGGCCGGGCGAGGTCGTCGTCGGTGAACCCGACCGCCTTCAGCATCGCCCGCGCCGCCGCCCGGTCGGGCCCGTCCGTGAGCGCCGCGGAGTGGCGCTTGGCCGGGTCGCTGGGCCGGTCGTACGGGTTCACTGCTGCACGACCTTGATCCCCCACGCCGCGCCGGACGCGAACAGCTCGTCCGGATCGACCTCGTCGGCCCAGCCCAGGAAGTGCTGCGAAGGCTCGTCCGCGGTCGCGCCCCACACGGCCGCGCGAGGCTCGTGCTTGGGCCCGGTCGCGAGGTGGTCGCCGCGCTCACGCGCGGCCTCGGCCTCCTCGGCCGCCGGCCCCTCTGCGTACCCCTTGCCCATGGTGCGACAGTGTATCGACCGGCTCCGGGCGCGTCCGCCGCAGCGAGCCGAACTGGGCGACGGCGACCCCGGCGACGACCAGCCCGGCGCCCAGCACCAGCCAGCCGGTGACCGGCTCGTCCAGCGCGACCGCGCCGGTGACGACGCCCAGCACGGGAACGCAGTACAGGTAGGCGACCGCGCGCGAGGGGTCGAGCTGCCGCAGCGCCAGCGTCCACCCGATGTACGCGGCCAGCGTGCAGGCCAGGCCCAGGTAGAGGATCAGCACCCACTCCTCGGCGCCCAGCCCGCGGGCGGTGGCGACGGGGTGGGCGGAGAGCAGCGGCAGCAGCCCGACGGTGCCGATCAGCGACGCGGCGGCGCTGACGGCGATCGGGTCATGGCGCTCGAGCAGCGGCTTGGCGATGACGTTGTAGAGCGCGAACGCGAGCGGCGCGATCAGCACGAGCAGCGGCCCCTTTGCGCCGGACGGCGAGAGCTGCTCGCCCGAGCCGAGCAGGACGACCACCAGCACGCCGGCGAATGCGACCGCCAGCCCCGCCAGCCGGGCGGGCGAGAACCGCTCCAGGCCCAGCGCCAGCGAGAGCCCGAGCGTCATGCCCGGGGCCGTGCCGATGATCACCGCGCCCGTGCCCGACGTGGTGAACCGCTCGCCCTCGTTCAGCGCCACGTGGTACGTCGTCACCACCAGCAGGCCGCAGACGGCGATCCGCAGCAGCCCGCGCCGGCCGATGCCGGGCAGCCCGCCGGTCGCCCAAAGCGCGATCGCGAACCCGGGGGCGGCCACCAGGTAGCGGGCCAGGGCGACTTCGGGCCCGGTCATGCCGGCGCCGAGCAGGTGCTTGATCGCGGCGAACGCGCCGCCCCAGGCAACGACGATCAGGGCCAGGATGATGTGTGCGCGTGCTGGTGTCATGCTCTGCGAGACTGCTCCCGTGGCATACACCAAACGGATCGAGATCCGCTGGCGTGACATGGACGGGTTCGGCCACGTCAACAACAGCGTGTACCTGACGTACCTGGAGGAGGCCCGCGATGAGTTCTACACGCAGCTCCTCGGCCACGACACGGTCGGGCGCTGCGTCGCCCGACGCGTCGAGATCGAGTTCGAGAGCGGTCTCACCCAGGCCGACGACGAGGTCGAGGTGAGCCTCGAGGTGATCCGCATCGGCACGTCGAGCGTGACCACGCGCGAGCTGATCACCGCCCTCTCCGACGGGCGCGTCAGCGCCCGGGCGGAGTCCGTGATGGTGCACTGCGACGCCGGTCGCGAACGCCCCGCACCGCTCCCCGAGGAGGCGCGTCGGCTGCTCGAGGAGGTCTCAGCGTGAGCCGCCACCTGGTGCACTGGGACGACGTGGAGTGGCGCGACGACTCGGTCGGCGAGATCGGCGCCGGCCAGCAGCGGCTGGGTGAGGCCGCCGGCTCGGTCACGGTCGGGCTGCGGCGCTTCCGGGTGCGCCCGGGGATGCGCTCGACGCCGCCCCACGCTCACGGCGGCGAGGAGGAGATCTTCCACGTCCTGTCCGGCTCGGGCCTGCTCTGGCAGGACGGCGAGACGTGCGAGGTGGCCGCGGGCGACACGATCGTCCACTTGGCGGACGCCGAGGCGCACACCCTGCGGGCGGGGCCGGATGGGCTCGAGGTGCTCGCCTACGGCCAGCGCATGGACACCGAGACCAGCTACCACCCGCGCTCCCACCGGGCGTGGGCGGGCGCCACCGTCGTCGAGGCGCTGGGGCCGCAGAACCTGTACGAGCTGGACGCAGCAGCGGGGCCGATGGAGTGGCCCGAGCCCGGGCCCCGGCCGGCCAACGTGGCCGCGCTGGGCGACGCCACGCTGGACGAGGGCGGCGAGGGCGACTGCCGCTGGGCCAACCGCAACCTGGGCGAGGCCGCGGGGTCGGTGCGCACCGGGCTCCGCCACGAGCGCGTGCCTGAGGGCATGCTCGGCTGCCCGCCGCACTGCCACGGCGCCGAGGAGGAGCTGTTCGTCGTGCTCGAGGGCGAGGGCACGCTGCTGCTGGGCGACGACGAGCTGCCCGTCCGCGCGGGCCACGTGCTGGCGCGCCCGGCCGGCACCGGCGTCGCGCACGCGTTCCGCGGCGGGCCCGGCGGCATCCTCTACCTCGCCTACGGCACCCGCGACGCCAACGACATCTGCTACTACCCGCGGTCGAACAAGATCGCGTTCTTCGGCGTCAACCTGATCGCGCGCATCGAGAAGCTCGACTACTGGGACGGTGAGCGGTGAGCGACGTCGTCCACTGGGACAACGTGCGGGTGCGCAAGCGCGTCCACACCGACATCGCCGCCGACTGGTTCGACCTGGGCAGCGCCGCGGGCTCGGACACGGTCGGCCTACAGCGGATCCGGCTGCACCCGGGCAAGCGCTCGACGCCGGTGCACGTCCACGGCGCCGAGGAGGAGATCTTCTGGGTGCTCGGCGGCTCCGGGCTGCTGTGGCAGAAGGGAACGACGGCGACGGTCGGCCCGGACGACTGCATCGTCCACCTGCCCAACGGCGGGACCCACACGCTGCGTGCCGGCCCGGAGGGTCTGGACGTGCTCGCGTTCGGCACGCGGGTGCCGATCGAGCTCTGCTATCTGCCCCGCGCCGCCCACTCGTGGGCCGGCCCCACGGTTCTCCCCTCCCCCGACCCGTACGACCTGTTCCCGCTCGACGACGCCGCCGGGCCGCTCGACTTCCCGGCGCCGGGCGAGCGGCCCGCGAACGTCGTCGCGCTGGCGGGGCTGGACGACCCCGCGCCGCGCGAGGGGCGCGTGCGGGTGGCTCCAGGCAAGGCCGCGGGCTCGCACCGCACGGGACTGAAGCACGTCGCCATCGAGCCAGGCCGGCTGGCCGCGCCGCCGCACTGCCACTCGGCCGAGGAGGAGCTGTTCGTCGTCCTGACGGGCGACGGCCACCTGCTGCTGGGTGACGAGGAGCTGCCGGTGCGGGCCGGCAGCGTCGTCGCGCGCCGGGCGGGCACGGGCGTCGCCCACACCTTCCGGGCCGGCCCGGAAGGCATGCGCCTGCTCGCCTACGGCACCCGCGACCCCAACGACATCTGCTACTACCCGCGCTCCGGCAAGATCGCATGGAGCGGCGTCGGCGTGATCGGCCGCATCCAGCAGCTCGACTACTGGGACGGCGAAACGCTCTAAGGCGCGAGCATGGTGGCGTGCAGCGGCCGGCCGCCGATCTGCCCGTCCAGGTGCGCCTTCGCCAGCGGCCCCTGCATCGTCCAGGCGATGTGGAACGAGCCGCCGGGCACCGTGAGCGTGCCGGCGACGCCGCCGGTCGTGACGTGCCACGTGAACGTCCCGGACACGGGCACGCCGGGCACGAACTCGTCGGCCTTCAGGGTGAAGACGGACGGGTCGTAGGTGGGCGGCGCCGCGTCGTATGACCACTTGCCGCCGCGCAGCCCGACGCTGGTGCCGTCGTAGTTGACGATCCAGCGCTCGATGGCGTCGGCCGCGGTCTGGGCGCCCGCGGACGCCAGCCGGCGGTCGCGTACCGTCGAGCCGTCGCCCGCCGCCGGCTGGGCCGGCGCGACCTGGTCGAGCGAGAGCGGGAACCGCGGCACGACCCGCACCTCGGCCACGCGGGCGGCGCACGAGGTGTCGCCGGCCGTCAGCGTGTTCACGAAGTGCAGGTAGATCAGCGACGCGCACCGGTCACGATCACCGAGGACGGTCACGTGCACGGAGTTGTGGACGTCCACGAACGTGCTGTCGGGGAAGCGCGATGCGACCACCCGGGCGCCGGACTGCGACGTGATGTTGTCCAGGTCGCCGCTCAGCACCAGCGTGGGCACGTCCGGGTAGACCGCGCCCGGCGGGTCGGGCGGGTCGTCGGTGGTGCTGGCGGGCCAGCGCAGGCAGGCCAGGACGCCCTCGTAGTCGGTGCCGTTCCAGGACGCCGCGTCGAGCGGCACGAAGGTGCCGGGCGGGTAGGCGGCGATCCGCGCCTGCGCCACTGCGGCGCGCTGGGCGATCGGCGTATCCGGATCCCACAGCTGTGGGTAGTCGTGGCAGATCACGGCCAGATAGGCCGCCTCCGACCACACGACGGGGTTGCCGTTGGGGCCGTCGACCGTCTGGTTCTCGGCCACCAGGCGCAGCAGCGGCGCATCGTCGCCGGCCAGCGCCGAGTCCGAGGCGGCGAGGATGTCGCGGTAGACGCCGATGTCGGAGTAGCCGTCCTGCAGCGTCTGGGTGAAGGTGTCCGGGTTCACCGTGACGTTGCTGAACGTGCCGTCGCCGTCCGGCGCCCGTCCGGTGATCGGGTGCTGCTTGATCCGGGCGAACGCCCGCGCGACCAGGCCGACCGGGTCGTTCGTGGGACAGTCGGGCCGCCGGTCGCAGACGTGCCGCAGAGCAAGCCGCGTCGCCTGGGCGAGGTCGGCCCAGGCCGGGTCGGTGCCGGGCAGCGGATAGGTGCTGTCGAGCACCAGCGAGCGCAGCCGGCCCGGATAGCGCAGCGCGAAGGCCTGCGCCGCGTAGGTGCCGTAGGAGTCGCCGTAGAGGTCGACCTTGCCGAGGTGCAGCGCGTCCAGCACGACCGGCAGGTCCTGGACGGCCTGCGAGGTCGAGTAGAGATCGCGGTCGGGCCCGAGCTGATGGGCACACGCGGCCGCCCGCACGATGTAGTCGAGGATGTGGCGGTGGAACGCCGGGCAGGTGAGGGCGCCCGAGCGGCCGGTGCCGCGCAGGTCGACAAGCAGCAGGTCGCGGGTGGCCGAGACGGGCCGCCAGACCGCCACCCGCTCGCCCGGGGCGGATGTCGTCGCGAAGCCCGGGCCGCCCTCGATCGAGAGCACCGTGGACGCCGCGGGCACGCTGCGGTCGGTGTGCCGCCAGTGCTCGAAGAAGATGCGGATCTTGCGGCCGTCCGGCATCTGCCGGTCGAGCGGGACGCTGACGTAGCCGCAGGAGAGGTGCGCGGCCGACCGCGGGCATGGTGCGGACACCACCGCGGGCGGAGCAACCGGAGGCGGAGCGAGCATCGCCACGCAGCGAGTGTACGGCCGCCGCCGCCCGCGGGCAACGGCGACCGTCACAGATGGGCTACATGACGTGCAGCTGCTTGGTGACCGACTGGTAGCCGGTCTTGGTGGCGACGAAGTTGACGTAGCCGGTCTTGGTCGGCTTGATCTTGAACACCGCGCCGCCCTTGGGGCCGGTCAGGTGAGCGACCGCCCGCAGGCCCGCGCCGGAGGCCGTCACCCGGGCGCCCGGGATGACGTGGCCGGCGAAGTCCTTGACGGTGACCGTCACCGTGTTCACCTTGCCCCGGTGCAGGAAGCTGACGCTGGTCGTCTCGGCCAGCTTGGCCGGGAGCGTCATCAGCTGGGCCGGCGAGGGCTGGCCGTAGTTGCTGTCGCCGTCCAGCGTCCGTACGCGCCAGTAGAACGTGCCGCCGTTGAGGTAGTCGGTCGTGGTCAGCGTCGGCGCCCAGCTCGTGTTGTCGGTGGTGAACGAGCCGCCGCCGATCAGCGTGCTGAAGCTGTTCGCGCGCGAGATCTCGACCTTGTACTTCTGGGCCCCGGGCATCGGGTTCCAGCCGAGCAGGACGCCGGTGCCGGTGTGCAGCGTGTACGGGCCCGTCGGGTCGGGGATCGTGCGCGTGAAGCTCTGCGTCGCCGACCACTGGCTGGGCTGCACGCCGAACTGCTTGGCGAAGTTGGCCCGCACGCGCCAGCCGACGACGCCGATGCCGGTCAGCCGGGTCATCGTCGCGGCCGTGGTCTCCATGCCGTTGCCATCGTTGCAGACGGCGCCCTGCATCGAGCAGATCAGATCGACGTCGTAGGAGATCGCGTTGGGCACCGGGTTCCACTTGAGCACCGGGATCATCGCGCCCTGCGTCGGGTTCGTGATCGTGTCGAAGCTGGGCGGATCGTAGGTCTGCGTGAACGTCTGCGGCACCGACCAGGAGAGGCCCGTCCCCTTCGCGTCGATCGCCTGGACGCGCCAGTACAGCGTCCCGGTCTTGAAGCTGTTGATCGGGCTCGTGTACGACGTCGCGTACGTCAGGGCCGCCGTCTCCAGGATGTGGCCACCCGTCGTCGGGAAGTTGACGTCGTCGGAGACCTGGAACTGGTACCTGGTCGCGCCCGAGACCGGCAGCCACTTGAACGTGACATCACCGTCCACCGTGTCGCCCGTCAGCGGCGCCACCGGCACCGGCGGGATCGTCTCCTTGAGGAACGCCGGACGGGTGCCGTTGCCGGGCACGCCGTTGGCACCGGAGCCGTTCGAACCCACGGCCGGGAAGACCTGCCAGTAGTAGTTGGTGGTCGAGTCCGGGTAGGAGACGTACGAGTTCAGCGTTGTCACCCGCGGCGCGTACGCCGGCAGCTGCGTCCAGGCGTAGTCGACGACGTGCGTCATCGCCGCGTCGGTCGCGACCACGACGTAGTAGCTGGCCTTGCCGTCGATCGGGTTCCACGTGAACAGCGGCATCGCGGTCGAGGTGGAGCCGCTCTGCGGCGTCAGGTAGTCGTCGTCGCCGAGGTAGTCGTCGGTCTGGCAGCTGGGCGAGCAGGGGTTGCCGACCGGCGGGCCCGCGTACTGGAAGGCCCAGGTGCTGCCGTCGTCGTTCGGGTCGAGGTAGGTCCATGGCGCCTCGAAGCCCGTCGCGCGGACCGGCTTGACGCGGACGCAGTAGCGGCCCAGGTTCGGGTCGTTCAGGCTGTACAGCTTCTTCGTGCCGCCGTCGTTGGTCGGCGTCTTGCCCGGGATCACCGTCGCGCCGGACCCCAGGCCCGTGCCCAGCGGCGTCCAGGCCGTGTCCTCGGTCGTGTTCGTCCAGCGGATTCCGCTGCTCGACCAGTCGCAGCCCAGCGTGTCGCCGTACA
Source organism: uncultured Actinomycetes bacterium (assembly GCA_963797175.1). Lineage (GTDB taxonomy): Bacteria > Actinomycetota > Thermoleophilia > Gaiellales > JAICJC01 > DATLLN01. The sequence goes on along the minus strand of CAWCOL010000011.1, from coordinate 118,664 downwards.
GGCGGACGTCGACGACATAGCCGCCGGCTCCCGGCACCGGATCCCACTGCACGATCGGCTCCGATGTCTGGTAGCCGTTGTTGGGATCGCCGTCCTCGTCGGCACCCGGATCGCTGTTGTTGTCCGTCATCCGCAGGTTGCTCACGGAGAGCGGTGCGTTGGTGTCGAACGTCTCGGAGAAGCTGTCACCGGGAGCGGCCTGGTCGTCGCCGTACGTCCAGTCGCCGCTGTCGTTGTTCGGGTCGGTCGCCCGGACGCGCCAGTAGTAGTCGGCGTTGGCCAGCAGCACCAGCGGTGAGTAGGTCGTGGCGATCGTCGTGTAGTGCGTGGTCGAGCCGCTCGCGAAGTTGGTGTCGGTGCTGACGTCGAGGTCGTACTTGGCCGCGCCGGGGACCGTGTCCCACGAGAAGCGCGGCTCGAAGATCGCGTCATCGGCGACCGGGTCGCCGGTGCCGTCCACGCCGTCGGTGACCGTCAGCCCGCTGACCGTGCTGGGCCAGTCCCAGGTGAACGAGATCGGCGTCGAGTACGGCGTGAAGGCGCCCTCGGCGTCCTTCGCGGCGACGGCCCACCAGTGCTGGCCGGGCGAGAGCCAGGCCGGCGGGCTGTAGCTGGTGGCCGAGGTCTCGAGCGGGGTCGCACCCGACAGGCTGGCGTCGTCGCCGATCACGATCTCGTACTTGGCGGCGCCGTCCAGCGGCTGCCAGTGGAGCACGACCGGATCGGGATACGTCACCGTGTCGCCGTCGGCCGGGCTGGCCTGTACCGGCGCGGCTCGAGGACTTGTCCCACTCGACAACGCTCGACCAGGGGCCGGCGGCGCCGGCCGTGGTGACCGCCCGCACGCGCCAGAAGCACGAGCAGTCGGGGACGGTCTTCAGCATCGTGTAGTACGTGTTCTTCGTGGAGGCGTCCATCAGCGTCCCGCTGAAGTCGGACGCGGCCGAGAGCTGGAACTGGTACTGGGCCGCACCCGCGACCGAGGTCCAGTGGAACGCCGGCAGCGGCACGCCGTTGCTGGTCGTGTCCGGGGTCGGGGCGGCGAGCGACGCCGCGCTGGGAGCGGCGGCGACGAGCGACAGAACACCCAACAGGGCGGCGACCATGACGATGCGGTGACGGCGATGCACGGGGAGCGGTACTCCTTCTGGGACGGGTGGCTGCGCAGGCGTGGTGAAGCGGTCCTCGTCACAAGATGGCCCGGCCCCGGGCAGGCGGGCATCCCCCCGGCGGGGGGCGCGGGGTCACCCGATCGGCTAGTAGAGCGCCTGGGCCAGCTCGCGCCGGAAGCGCGTGGCCAGCGGATCGTCCTGGCCGAGGTCGGCGAAGACGCCGAGCATGACGCGGCGGATGCGGTCGCGGCCCTCGCCCTGCGCCGCCCGCAGCGCGTCGAGCAGCAGCTGGAGCCCGCGCTCGGGGTCGCCCGCCTCGATCGCCGCCAGGCCGTCGGCGACGTCGTCGTCGCCGTCCAGCTCCAGCCGGGCCAGCGCGGCCAACGCACCCGGGTGCGCCGGGTCGAGCTCGAGCGCCTTGCGCACCGACTCCTCGTCCCCCAGCTCGACCAGCCGGTCGGCCTCGGAGGGCAGCAGCAGGCGGACGAAGGAGTCCACCATCGGCCGCGGCAGCGCGCCGGTGAACTCGTCCACCATCCTGCCGTCGCGGAACGCCTTGACCGCCGGGATCGACTGGACGCGGAAGCGCATCGCCACCTGCGGGTTCGCGTCCACGTCCACGGTCACCAGCTCGACGGCGCCGGCCGTCTCCTCGACCGACGCCTCCAGCACAGGGCCGAGCTGCCGGCAGGGGCCGCACCACTCCGCCCAGAAGTCCACGACCACCGGCACCGTCCGCGACCGCTCGACCACCTCGGCGTCGAACGTCGCGTCGGTCACCGCGCGGGCGGCGCTCACGCCGGCCCCGGCTCGTCCGGCCCCTGCTCGCGCAGGTACCGCTCGAACTGTTCGGCCAACTCCTCCCCACTCGGCGTCTCGTCCTCGTCGGCCTGCTCCTCGAGCTGGGCCACGTACGCGAGCACATCCTCGTCGTCGGCGATGGCCGCGGCCACGCGCACCTGGTACTCGCCGGACATCCGCCGCAGCCCCTCGTTCGCCTCGGGCGTGCCCACCAGCTCGTGCAGCCGGTCGAGCAGCGCCACCGCGGCGCTCGGGTTGGGGGTGGCCGAGATGTAATGCGGCGTCGCCGCCCACAGGCTGGCCGAGCGGATCCCGCGGCGCGCGCAGGCGTCATGCAGCACGCCGACGATGCCGGTCGGGCCGGCGTAGTTCGACCGCGTCAGGCCGAAGCGCGCAATCAGCTCCTCGTCCGAGCCGGTCGAGGAGACCGGCACCGGGCGGGTGTGGGGCGTGTCGGCCAGCAGCGCGCCCAGCGTGATCGTCAGCTCGGCGCCCAGGTCGACGGAGATCTGGGCGATCGCGTCCGAGAACGCGCGCCACCGGAGGTTGGGCTCGGTGCCGAGCACGAGCACCACGTCGCTCTCCTCGTCCGCATACAGCTCCGTCACCGGCCACTCGATCTGGCGAACGTACCCGTCGTCGAGCGACACCTGCGGCCGTGTCTGCTGGTAGTCGACGAACGGGTCGCAGTCGATCACCGCGAACCGCTCGGCCGCGGTGGCGTCGCGCAGGAAGGTGCAGGCAAGGCTGGCCGAGGCGCCGGCGTCGTTCCAGCCGCGGAACGCGGCGATCACGGTCGGCGACCGCAGCTTCGGCAGACGCTCGATCTCGACGAAGTCGGGCGTGTCCACGACCGCAGTCTGACACACAGCGGAGGCTCGACCGATACTACGGACATGGGAGCCGTCGATCTGCTCGTCATCGCCTGGCTGGTGACCACCGCGCTGGTCGGGCTGCGCCGCGGCCTGGCCGGTCAGCTCGTCGCCCTGGCGGGGTTCGCCGTGGGCGCGGTGATCGGCTCGCGGCTCGCTCCGCTGCTGCTGCACGGCGGCGACCGCTCGCCCTGGCGGCCGATCGTGTCGCTGGCGGGCGCGGTGGTCTGCGGGCTGCTGGTGCAGGCGGCCAGCACCCCGCTGGCCGACCGGGCGAGGTTCGCGATGCGCACCGGGCCGCTCGACATGATCGACCGCGCGGGCGGGCTCCTGGCCGGCACGCTGCTCGGCCTGCTGGCCGTGTGGATGCTGGCCGTGGCCGCGCTCCACCAGCCGGCCCTGGGCATGCGCCAGGTCGTGCAGCGCTCGGCCATCCTGCCGCCGCTGGTGGCCGACCTGCCGGCCGGCCCGCTGATGGACGCGCTCCAGCGCTTCGACCGGCTGCCGGTCATCGCCGGCGCGGTCGGCAACGACCTGCCGCCGCCCGACCCGACGCTGGGTCAGCAGCCGCGGGTCGCCGCCGCGATCCGGACGGTCGCCAAGATCGAGGGCAGCGCCTGCGGCATCCAGCTCTCCGGATCGGGCTGGGTCGTGCGCAGCGGCCTGGTCGCGACCAACGCCCACGTCATCGCCGGCGAGTCCGACACCGAGGTCGAGATCGACGGGCAGACCTTCCCGGCCACGCCGGTGTACGTCAACGCCGACCGCGACGTCGCCCTGCTGGCGGTGCGCGGCCTCGACACGAAGCCGCTGCGAACGAAGCCGATCGACACTGACTCCGAGGCCGTGGTGCTGGCCGGCTACCCGGGCGGCGGCCCGCTCCAGGCGGCGTCGGGCACCGCCGGGCGGCCGGTGCCCGTGTTCTCGGCCAACGCCTACGGCCAGGGGCTGTCGCTGCGCACCGTGGTGCCGCTGCGCGGCCCACTCCAGCACGGCGACTCCGGCGGCCCCGTGTTGGATTCGTCGGGACGCGTGGTGGCGATGATGTTCGCCAAGGCGCAGCGCGGCGGCGGCTTCGGGGTGCCGGTCGAGGACGTCGTCGATGCGCTGGGCAGCCTGGTGTCGCACGCCGACACCGGCCCCTGCATCAGCTGATCAGCTAGTCATCCAGGTTCGGCGGTGGCGCGGGGCGGCACGGCGGCCCCCAGCGCGCGGCGCAGCACGCGGACGTCCGGCGGGGCCAGCTCCTCCAGCAGCGCGGCCGAGCAGGCGGGGTCGAACGTCGTCCCCGTCTCGTCGCGGATCAGCTGCAGTGCGCGCTCCTGCGTCCAGGCCTCGCGGTAGGGCCGGTCCTCGGTGAGCGCGTCGTACACATCGCAGACGGTCAGGATGCGGGCCTCGAGCGGGATCTGCTCACCGCTCAGGTCGTTCGGGTAGCCGCCGCCGGTGAACCGCTCGTGGTGGGCGGCGACGATGCCGACCTCCTCAGCGAACCCGCCCAGGCGGCGCAGCAGGTCGGCGCCGCGGCCCGGATGGGTCTTGATCTCCGCGTACTCCTCGTCCGTCAGCTTGCCCGGCTTGTTCAGGATCTCGGAGGGGATATGGAGCTTGCCGATGTCGTGCACCAGTCCGGCGACGGCCAGCCGCCGCACGCGGTCGGGGCCGAGGCCCATCCGCTCGCCGACGCGCACGGCCAGCTGCGCGACGCGACGGGAGTGCCGGCCCGTCGAGGGGTCGTGCTCCTCCAGCGACGCGGTCAGCGACCGCACGTAGCCCCCCAGCAGCGTCTCCTCGCTGGTCACCAGCTCGCTGCCGCCGAGGCGCTCGAACAGCATGTTCGACGGGCGCTGTCGCGCCAGGTCGACGGCGACCGAGCCGGCCACGGCGACGAACCCGATCGCCTCCAGGGCGTGGGCACCCCAGAACCCGGCCGTCCAGACGGCCGAGAGCAGGTAGAGGATGATCGAGCTCCCCAGCCAGACCATGCCCACGGAGACCCAGAGATCGGCCCGGCGGCGGGTGAGGCGGTAGATGTGGAAGGCGCGGTTGGCGACCAGCCAGTAGAGGGCCGCGGTCGGGCAGAGCACGAGCAGCGCCCAGGGCTGGGCGCTGACGGGGACGAGCGGGACCAGCTCCGGGTGCAGCAGGCCCACGGCGCCGAAGGCGACCAGCACCGCCAGCACGGCGACCTGGGAGCGCAGCACCAGCTTCCGGCCGCCGCGCAGGTTGGGCGGGGCGATGATGGCCAGCGCCAGCACGACGCCGCCGGCGGGGACGGCCAGCGCCCCGGCCAGGCCGACCGTCGCGTTGCGCCCGTACTCCTCGAGGAAGAAGCCGGGAGTGGCCAGTCCGTGGATCGCCAGCAGGCCGGCCATCACCGTGAAACCGAGGCCGGTCAGGCCGGCCCGGAGGTCGTTTCGGCGCAGCGCGGCGCGTGTGATCAGGACGCTGATGGCGGCCGCGGCAAGGGAGCTGCCGACGACCACGAAGAAGTGGAGGGTCGGGAGCTCATACTCGGTTGTGAGGTGCGCTCCGACGATCGCATACCAGATGATCGGAGCCACCGCCAGAAGCGCCGCTCCGCCTCGTACGACACGGCTCATGCCCCCCTGATCGGCCGCGGCGGGTGGTTCTTGACCGACCGCGGCCGGTCACACGGCCCGGGCGAGCCCTCCGGCGCCGGCCGGCGCGATCGCGTCCGCCAGGGCCTCGAGCGCCAGCAGGTTGTGGCCCTCCAGGAATCGATCGGCGTGCGCGAGCGCGATGCGCATGCCGCCGGCCAGCGGCTCGAAGCCGCTGTGCCCCTTGAGCGGGTTGACCCACACCAGCGAGTGCGCCTGGCGGGCCAGCGTGGCCAGCTCGCGGTCGAGCAGGTCGAGGTCGCCGCGCTCCCAGCCGTCGGAGGCGATCACCACCACCGCGCCCCGGGTGAGGCCGCGGCGACCGTACGTACGGTTGTAGGCGCGCAGCGACTCGCCGATCCGCGTGCCCCCGCCCCAGTCCGGCAGCACGGCCCCCGCGCGCTCCAGCACGGCGCCGGGGTCGGCGCCGACCAGGTACGGGGTGAGCCGGGTCAGGCGCGTGCCGAACGCGAACGCCTCGACGTGGCGGGCCGCGCCGTCGGCGGCGGTCAGCGCATGCAGGAACAGCACCAGCGCACGCGCGTACGGCTCCATCGAGCCGGACACGTCGCACAGCACCACAAGCTTGCGGGCGACGAGCTTGGGCCGCCGCCACGACCGTTCCAGCGGCAGCCCCTCGGTGCGCATCGCCTGGCGCAGCGTCCGCCGCGCGTCCAGCACGCCCCCGCCGGGCGCGCTCGCCAGCCGCCGCGAGCGCCGCACCGGGCGCACGGTGGCGAGGTCGCTCATCAGCCGGCGGACGCGGCGCAGCTCGGCCGGGGTCATCTCGGCGAAGTCGCGGCGGCGCAACAGCTCGTCGGCCGAGGCCATCGCCGCCGCCTGCTGGGGCTGCTCGTCGCGCGCCTCGTCGCCCGCCTCCTCCAGCGCCGCGTGGGCGGGCACCACCGGGGGCGGCGCGGCGGGCAGCTCGACCCCGAGGTCGGGGCGCCGCTCGCTGGGCGTCACCGGCGCCCGCTCCCAGAAGGCGGCGAAGGCGACGTCGAACGGCGCGATGTCGTCGCGGCGCGACACCAGCGTGCAGCGCAGTGCGTGGTACACCTGCTCGCGGGAGGCGAGGTCGATCGAGTCGAGGCCGCGCAGCGCGTCCTGCAGCCGGCCCGGGCCCACCTCCAGCCCGGCCTCGCGGAGGATGCGGCCGAACGTGACGAGCTTGCGGGCGACGGCGTCGCCGCGGCTCATGCCCGGCGCGCCTCGCCCACCAGCTCGCGCAGGCCGACGTCCCGCACCCGCTCGACGTCCTCGTGGTACTTGAGCACCGAGCCCAGCGTCGCGTCCACCAGGTCGGCGTCGAGCTCCTCCTGCCCCAGCGCCATCAGCGCCTGCGTCCAGTCGATCGTCTCGGCGACGCCCGGCGTCTTGGCCAGGTCGAGCTCGCGCAGCCGCTGCACGAACGCGGCGGCCTGGTCGGCCAGCCGCTCGGGTACACCGGGGACGCGGGCGCGCACGATCTCGATCTCGCGCTCCAGCGACGGGTGCCCGATCCAGTGGTAGAGGCAGCGCCGCTTGAGCGCGTCGTGCAGCTCGCGCGTGCGGTTCGAGGTGAGAATCACCCGCGGCCGCCGCTCGGCGCGGATCGTGCCGATCTCGGGAATCGTCACCTGGAAGTCCGAGAGCAGCTCGAGCAGGAACGCCTCGAACTCGTCGTCGGCGCGGTCGATCTCGTCGATCAGGAGCACGGGCGCGACCGTGTCGGTGTGCTCGATCGCGTCCAGCAGCGGCCGCCGCTCGAGGAACTCGGCCGAGAACAGCTCGTGCAGCGTCTCGTGCGCGTCGCGCGCGCCGCCGGCCTCCAGCGTGCGGATGTAGAGCAGCTGGCGGGAGTAGCTCCAGTCGTACAGGGCGTGGGCGACGTCGATGCCCTCGTAGCACTGCAACCGGATCAGGCGACCGCCGGTTGCGGCGGCCAGCGCCTTGGCCAGCTCGGTCTTGCCGACGCCGGCCTCGCCCTCGAGCAGCAGCGGCTTCTCCAGCACCAGCGAGAGGTGCAGCACCGTCGCCAGGCCGCGGTCGGCGAGGTAGGCCTGGTCGCGGAGCTCAACGGCCAGGGCGTCGACGGCATCAGTGCCCATGCCGTGACGATATCAGCGGCTTAGTCGGCGGTGACGCCGGGCCAGGAGGCGTGGGTGTTCTCGATGCCGCCGTCGATCACGATGGTGGTGCCCGTGATGTAGGAGGCCGCCGGCGACGCCAGGAACGCGATCGTGTCGGCCACCTCCTCCGCCGTGCCCATCCGGCCCATCGGCACCAGTCGCGCAAGCTCGTCCAGGTCGTCGCCGTACTGGCGCATCCCCTCGGTCTCGATCCAGCCCGGCGCCACGCAGACGACGCCGATGTCGTAGCGGCCCCACTCGACCGAGAGCACCCGGGCCACCGCCTCGGTGCCCGACCGGGCCGCCGAGCTGTGCACCATCCCCGGGATCCCCCGCCGCGGGCAGAGCACGACCGACACGATCCGGCCGCCCCGGTTGGGGATCATCGAGCGCACCGCGACCTGCTGGGTCAGGTACCAGGGCGCGTCCAGGTTGAGGCGGCGGACGGCAGCCCAGCCGTTGGGGGTGATCTCCTCCGCCGGCGCCGTGAACTGGCCGCCGGCGTTGTTGACGAGGACGTCAACGCGGCCGTGCGCCTCCAGACAGACGTCGATCAGCCGGTCGGCCAGCTCGGGCTCGCGGATGTCGCCCGCGACCGTCAGGCAGTCTGCGCCGATCGCGGCCTGGGTCTCGGCCAGCGGTTCGGGGCGGCGGCCGCAGATGACCACGGCGCAGCCGTCGCGATGCAGCGCCAGCGCGGTCGCGCGGCCGATGCCCGTGCCGCCGCCGGTGACGATCGCGACGCGCCTCACGGGCGGCGGTAGCTCTCCGCGCTCTGGGCGAGCATGCCCTGGGCAAGCTTCTCCATCTCGATCGAGACCTCGAGCGGGCTGTCCGCCGAGCGCTCGATCAGCCGCCGCGTCAGCTCCAGCGAGAGCTGCGGCTGGCCGGCCAGGATGCCGGCCCACTCGAGGGCGGCGTCCTCGGCCTCGCCCTCGGGGACGACGCGGTTGACGACGCCCAGCTCGAGCGCGCGGGCGGCGTCGAAGCGCTCGCCCAGCAGGATCAGCTCCTTCGCGCGGGCCGTCCCCAGCATCCGCACGAGCCTGGTCATGCCGCCGGCGCTGGGCAGGATGCCGAGCGAGACCTCGGGCAGCTGGAACACGGCCGTCTCGTCGGCGACCCGCAGGTCGGCGGACAGCGCCAGCTCGAGGCCGCCTCCCAGGGCCCAGCCGCTGATGGCCGCGACGGACGGCTGCGGCAGCTCGACCAGCACCTCCCAGATGCGGCCCGGGCCGGAGTAGTAGCGGACGGTCTCCTCGGGCGACGGGTCGCCGAACTCGGTCAGGTCGGCGCCCGCCGAGAACGCGCGCCGGCGACCCTGCGACGACCAGCGCCCGCGCGCTCCGCACCTCGTCGGTGGCGAGCGCCTCCAGGAACTGGCCGCAGAGCTGCTCGGACAGGGCGTTCAGCTTGGCGTCGCGGTCGAGCCGGACGAGCACGACGCCGCCGAGGTGCGGCTCGATCTGGACAAGCTGCTCCGCCACGACGGCGACTGTACCCGACCCCGCCCGTTCGCCTCCCCGGAACCGGGATCCCGCCCTACCGCAAAACGGGGAGTCGGTGCTTGAAAATGCAGCGGTTCGTGCCGATACACGCACCATGGCACGTCACGGTGTCCGTTCGACCGACCGCGATCGCCGGGAGCTCGAGACCCTGCATCGCGTGGCGGTGACGCTCTCCCAGTCGCTCTCCCTGGGCGACGTGCTGACGGCGTTGACGCGCGAGCTCGTGTTCGGCGTCGAGCGCGCCGGCGAGTGCGCGATCTCGCTGTGGGACGAAGCCGCGGACACGCTCGTGGACGCCGCGTGCTGGACCGTGCACGGGCCGCCGGCGTGGCCCCGCGGCCAGGAGATCAACGGGCTGGCCGAGTACCCGGAGACGCGGAGCCTGCTCGAGGCGGGACGCGGGCTGCGCGAGTTCCGGATCGGCGACCCGGACGTGAAGCCGGCCGACCGCGAGGTGCTGGAGCACTGGGGCTGGCGGTCGTCGATCGAGTTGCCGCTGGTCGTCGAGAGCCGGTCGGTGGGCCTGATCGAGGTCGCCGACTACCGGTCGGCGCGGTCCTGGTCGGTGCGCGACATCTCCTTCGTCCAGTCGATCGCCAGCCAGGCGGCGATGGCCGTGCGCAACGCCCGGCTCTACGAGGACCTCCAGCGGCGCGCCGACCGCGACCCGCTGACCGAGGTGCTCAACCACCGCGCCTTCTACGAGCGGCTCGGCCAGGAGCTGGCCCGCGCTCGCCGTGCCGGCTCGACGGTCGCCGTGCTGCTGGTCGATCTGGACGACTTCAAGGCGATCAACGACAGCCGCGGGCACCTGGCGGGCGACCGCGCTCTGCGCGAGGCAGCCGAGGTGCTGATCGCCACCTGCCGCGTCTGCGACGTCGCCGGGCGGCTGGGCGGCGACGAGTTCGCCGTGCTGCTGCCGGACGTGGCGGTGCAGGCGGAGCTGGTCGCGCGCCGCGTCCTGGCCGCCCTGGCCCGGCGGGCCTCGCTGGCGGCCTCGATCGGCGTCGCCGTCTCGGCGCCGGGGGAACACGACCCGCTGGCGCTGATGGCCCGCGCGGACGCCTCGCTGATGCAGGCCAAGCGGGACGGCAAGCGCACCGTCAGGCTGGCGGCATGAGCGACGACCGCGACCGCCGGGAGCTCGAGGTGCTCTACCGGCTCGCCCTGACGCTGCCGAACTCGCTGACGGTGACGGGTGTGACCGACAACCTGGCAGTCGAGCTGGTGCGCGTCATCGACCGCGCCGACAACTGCACCATCTGCTCGTGGGACCAGGCCACCGACGAGCTCCAGGTGCTGTCCGAGGCGAATCGCCAGAACGGCATCGACGAGACCTGGCGCGGCGTCCGCTACGGCCTGGCCGACTGGCCTCAGGACCGGGCCGTCCTGGAGAGCGCCGAGATGCGCGACTACCGCCGCGACGACCCCCGCTTCAGCGAGCGCCAGCGGGCGCAGTTCGACGAGTGGGAGTGGTGCAGCTGGCTGGTCTTCCCGCTGATCGTCGAGAACCGGCCCGTCGGCCTGATCGACCTGGTGGACAGCACCAGCGACGCGCCCTGGTCGCTCAGCGACCGCCGGTTCTGCGCCACGGTCGGCGCGCAGGCCGCGCTGGCGGTGCGGAACGCCCAGCTCTACGAGGACCTGCGCCGGCAGGTCGACCACGACGCGCTCACCGGCCTGCTCAACCATGCCGCGTTCTACGGGCGGGTCGAGGAGGAGCTGGCCCGGATCGCGCGCGGCGGGCTTCCGGCCGCGGTGCTGGCGATCGACCTCGACGACTTCAAGGCGATCAACGACCGCGACGGCCACATCGCCGGCGACGAGACGCTGCGTCGCGTCGCGTCCGCTTTGCGCGCGGTCTGCCGGGACTCCGACGTGGCCGGGCGGATGGGCGGCGACGAGTTCTGCGTGCTGCTGGTGGACGTCAGCGGCGACCCGCTGCGCGTGGCCGACCGCCTGACCCGCCTGCTGGCGATGGAGGCGGGCGTCACCGCCTCGGTCGGCGTGACGCTGACGCGCCCGGGCGACGAGGAGGCGGCCGTCGTCATCGACCGCGCCGACCGCGCCCTGCTCGACGCCAAACGGGCGGGCAAGCGCACCGCCCGCCGCTCCGCCTGAGGGCTACCGTAGACAGATGAGATGCGCTGCCGTCGCCGTGCTGGCGCTGCTCGCGGCGGGCTGCGCGGGCTCGGGGAGCGCGGGGACGAGCGCCGCTCCCCCGTCGTCGTCCTCCCCCTCCTCCGGCCCCTCGACATCGAGCCCCGCGCCGTCCACCGGCGGCGGGCGGCCCGGCCCGGTGGTGCTCCGCCGCGTCATCGGCGGGCTCGTCCAGCCGATCGATCTCGCGTTCCTGCCGGACGGCTCGATGGCCATCGCCGAGAAGACCGGCCGCATCGTCGTCGTCCGCGACGGCACCGTCCGCTCGACCATGCTCGACATGACCGGCAGCGTCTCCAGCGGCTCCGAGCAGGGCCTGCTGGGCATCGCGTTCGTGCCCGGATCGGGCGGCGGGCGGTTGGTCGTGAGCTACACCGACCGCGACGCCAACTCGAACATCGTGCTGCTGACCGTGCGCGGCGGCAGGGCCGACCTGGCCGGCGGCCGGCGGCTGCTGTTCCTGCGCCAGCCCCACGCGAACCACAACGGCGGCGACATCGCATTCGGGCCGGACGGCCGCCTCTACGCCGGGTTCGGCGACGGCGGCAGCGAGGGCGACCCGGACGACCGCTCCCAGGATCCCTCCACGCTGCTGGGCAAGATCGTCCGGCTCAACCTCGCCGGCGGCGCCCCCCAGGTGGTGGCGCTGGGCGCGCGGAACCCGTGGCGGTTCTCCTTCGACACGGCGACCGGCGACCTCTGGATCGGCGACGTCGGCCAGGATCGGTGGGAGGAGATCGACCGGATCCCGGCCGGGACGCCTCCCGGCGTCAACCTGGGCTGGAGCATCTGGGAGGGCCGCCACCGCTACAAGGCGCAGCCCTCGGGCGGCGGGCGCCTGATGTTCCCGGTGGCGGAGTACTCGCACGCGCTGGGCTGCTCGGTCGTCGGCGGCGCCGTCGTGCACGGGCCCGCCGCCGCCTCCCTCGACGGCCGGTACGTGTACGGCGACTACTGCAGCGGCCGGCTGTGGTCGATGCCACCCGGCGGCCGCCCCTCGCCCCTGGCGGTGCAGGTGCCGCAGCTCTCGTCCTTCGCACAGGACGCGGCGGGCGACCTGTATGCGCTGTCGCTGAATGGCAGCGTGTACCGGCTCGTCACCGCTTCTTGACCGGATATCCGCCTGAGCGGGCATCTACACTTCCGTGCAACGACCGGAGGTGCAATGCGCTGTCTGCTGCTGGACGCGACGATGCGACCGATGACGCTCGTCTCCCGCGAGCGGGCCGTCGGTATGGTCGTGTGCGGTCACGCGCAGGTGATCGCGGAGGAGCCGTCCGTGCTCTACCGCTCGCAGCGCCTGACCGTCGCGCTGCCGGTGATCCTCCAGGTGCCGGCGTACGTCGAGTTGCGGCCGATCGTGCGCCGCAACGTCGTGCGGCGCGTCCTCTTCTGCCGGGACAGCTGGCGCTGCGCCTACTGCGGCCGTGACGGCGGCCCCGCCGACCTGACGGTCGACCACGTCAAGCCGCTCTCCCGCGGCGGCGAGCACGCCTGGGACAACGTCGTCGCGGCCTGCCGCCGCTGCAACCACCGCAAGGGCGACCGGCTCCCGTTCGAGGCCGGCATGTACCCGCGCTCGACGCCGAAGGTGCCGACGATGGTGCAGGTCGTGTGGGCCGGGCGGCTCACCCACCCGCTCCAGCGCGAGTACGTCGCGGCCTGGCACCGCGTGCCCGCCGGCGCGCTCTGAGCCCGGGCGTCAGTCCGGCGCGGCGGCCCGAAGCGCCGCCTGCATGGCAGCGGCCGCGGGGCCCGGGCTGCCGCCGCCAAGCGGGCGGCCGTCCAACTCGACCACGCCTACCACCTCGCGGATGCTGGACGACGTGAACGCCTCGTCGGCGGCGGCCAGCCGCTCGAGCGGGAACGCGCCCTCACGCACCTCGTAGCCGGCGCCGGCGGCGGCGTCCAGCAGCGTGTCCCTGGTGACGCCGGCCAGGATGCCCAGCTCGAGCGCCGGCGTCAGCAGCACGCCACCCTCGCGGAACCAGACGTTCGACGTCGGCCCCTCCAGCACGATGCCCTCCGCCGAGAGGAAGACCGCGTCATCGGCGCCGCGTCGCCGCGCCTCGCGCTGCGCGGCCATGTTGACGGCGTAGCTGGTCGATTTCACTCCAGGCAACAGCCACGGCGCGGTCTGGCGGACGTGGGCGCCGATCGCGAGCTGGAGTGCGGCCAGCCGGATCCCGCGCCGGCGCAGATCGTCCAGCCCCTCGGGCAGCGGCGTCACCAGCGCGAAGCCCTGACCGCGCTCCTCGCCCTCCCGGCCGGCGGTCCACACCACCCGCAGCGTCGCCGCCGGGACGCCGGCCGCCGCCACCGCGTCCGCCGCCAGCGCCGCGAGCGTTGCCGGATCGGGCATCGGAAGGCCGAGCACGCCGGCCGAGGCGACCAGCCGCTCGAGGTGGCGGTCGAGCCGGAACGGGACGCCGCCGTAGACGCGCATCGTCTCGAAGGCGGCACGGCCACGCAGCACGGCCTCATCGTCCGCGTGGAGGTGCGGCTGCTCGGGATCGACGACGCCGTGCCCGAGCACGGCCAGTGCAAGCGGTCGTCCACGGCTCATGGCGGGCGACATCGTAGACTGCGCTGCCATGGGCGACGCGGTCGAGCTGTGGACGGACGGTGCGTGCTCGGGCAACCCCGGCCCCGGCGGCTGGGCCGCGATCCTGCGCTGGAACGGCCACGAACGGGAGCTGTCCGGTGGTGAGGCGCAGACGACGAACAACCGGATGGAGCTGCAGTCGGTGATCGAGGGCCTCGCCGCGCTCACGCGCCCGACCCGGGTCGTCGTCCACACCGACAGCGCCTACGTGGAGCAGGCGTTCACGCAGGGATGGCTGGCCGGCTGGCAGCGCAACGGCTGGCGCACCGCCGGCAAGAAGGCGGTCAAGAACCAGGATCTCTGGGAGCGGCTGGCGGCGCTGGTGGACGGCCACACGATCGAGTTCCGGCGGGTCAAGGGCCACTCCGGCATCGAGCTGAACGAGCGCGTCGACCGGATGGCGGTCGAGCAGCGGGACCTGCACGCGGCATGACCGCCTCCGCGCGCAAGGAGCACGCGCTGGGCCTGTTCGCGGGGATCGCCGGCGACTACGACCGCTGGGCACAGATCCTCTCGTTCGGCCAGGACGCGCGCTGGCACCGGCGCATGATCGAGGGGCTCGGCGTGGGCCGCGACGATCTGGTGGCCGACGTGGCGACCGGCACGGCGGCGGTCGCCATCGACCTCGTCCGCCGCTACGGCTGCCGCGTGGTCGGGATCGACCAGAGCGCCGCGATGCTCGAGCGCGGCCGCAGCCGGGTCGCCGCCGCCGGGCTGGGCGCGCGGATCGAGCTGCTCGAGGGCGAGGCGGAGCGGCTGCCGCTGGAGGACGCCTCGGTGGATGCGCTGACACACACCTACCTGCTCCGCTACGTGGACGATCCGGCCGCGACGCTGCGCGAGCTGGCCCGCGTCGTGCGTCCCGGCGGCGCGATCGCCTCGCTCGACTTCGCCGTTCCCGGCGGCGGCTGGTACCCGCCGTGGTGGGCCTGGACGCGGATCGGTCTGCCGTCCGCAGGGCGCGTCGCCGGCGACGGCTGGTACGAGACCGGCCGGTTCCTGGCCGGAAGCATCGAGGGGTTCTGGCGCGAGCATCCGCTGGACACGGTGCTCGCGATGTGGGACGCGGCCGGGATCGGCAGCGTCCGGTGGCGCGTGCTGTCACGCGGCGGCGGTGTCATCATCCGCGGGACGAAACGGTAGGAACTGACGAATGGGAGGGCCAGTGGCCTCTGTGAATCTCGACGACCAGCCGATCTCCGAGACGCCGTACGGCCGGTGGCAGCAACTGAACGGGCCGCTGGGCGTGACCGGGTTCGGGATCAACGCGATCGTGTGCGACCCGGGCGAGGACTTCGACATCAGCCACTCCGAGGAGGAGACCGGCCAGCAGGAGGCGTACATCGTCGTCTCCGGCCGCGCCGCCTTCGAGATCGGCGACGACCGCGTCGAGGCCGGGCCCGGCACCGTGGTCGCGGCACCCGATCCGGCCGCCGTCCGCTCCTACGCCGCGCTCGAGCCGGGCACCCGGATCGTCTGCGTGGGCGGCTCCAGCACGGCCGATCCGCAGGCCTTCGGCCAGTGGATCTCGGACGCCGTCTCCGGGTAGCCGAATCGTTCTCCGGTACCGAGCCGGGCACTGACTCCGGCACGTACTCCGGCTCGGTGCCAGACTCGGTGCCGGAGGACTTCACATACGTGAGCGAACCGTGACGGATCCGGCACGGGTGGTGCGAGCACCGTGACGCGAGGTGTCCGTACGCTGGCGGCATGTCCAGACCACTCAGAATCCAGATCGCCGACGGCTTCTACCACCTGACCATGCGCGGCAACGGCGGCCAGGTCGTGTTCTTCACCGAACACGACCACCGGCTCTTCCTCGCGCTAGTTGCGAAGGTGCAGGCCCGCTACGGCTGGCGCATGTTCGCCTACTGCCTGATGACCAACCACTACCACCTCGTGGCGCGCACGCCCGAGCCCAACCTGGCGGCCGGGATGCAGCAGCTGAACTCGGAGTACGCCCGCAAGTTCAACCGTCGCCACGGCCTTCGCGGCCACCTGTTCGAGCGGCGGTACCACGCCGAGATGATCGACTCGGACTCGCACCTCAAGGAGACGATCCGCTACCTCGCGCTCAATCCCGTGCGCGCGCACCAGTGCATGGCGCCGGCCGACTGGGGACCGTCGTCCTACAGGGCGATGATCGGGCTCGACCCGGCGCCGACCTTCCTCGACCTCGACTGGATCCGCGACCAGTTCAGCTCGATCGCCTCCCTGGAGCGCTTCGTCAGCGACGGCATGGTGCCGCTCCCGGCGCCGGCGCCGTGGCGCTGACCCTGGCACCTGGACCCGAACTGGTGCCGGGCACGGTGCCGGAGTCGGTGCCAGACTCCGTGCCGGAGTCCGTGCCGGGCTCGGTGCCCGGCACCGGAGGTCAGCCGCAGAACGAGGCGCTGACCGCGATCAGCGCCTCGGCCACCCGGTCGAGCTGGGCAAGGTCGACCCACTCGACGTCGGCGTGCGCGCCGGCCCCGCCGGGGCCGAAGATGATGGTGGGGATGCCGGCCTGGGCGATCAGCGCGGAGTCGGCCCAGAACGGCACGCCGATCAGCTCGACGTCCGGCCCCAGGGCGGCACGGGCGGCCTCGACGATCGGCTCGCCGGCATCCGTCCCCAGCGGCGGGCGCACCAGCGACGTGTGCAGCTCCGCCTGGAACGTCGGGTCCGCGGCGGCGAGCTCGCTCAGGATCGCGTTCAGCTCGCCCTCCACCACCTCCTGTGTCTCTCCGGGCAACGTGCGCCGCTCGAGCTGGAGCACGCAGCGGTCGGGGTAGCTGGAGAGCTCGCGGCCGCCCTCGATCAGCGAGGCGTGGATCGACCCGTGCCCGAGCAGGGGATGCGGCTCGCGGTCGGCCAGCTCCCCGGAGAGCCGCTCGATCCCGGCCAGCACCCGGCCCATGTGCGCGATCGCGTCGACGCCCTCGTCCGGCAGCGAGCCGTGCGCCGACCGGCCGCGCACCTCGATCCGGTGCCAGGTGAACCCCTTGTGCGCGATCGCGATCCGCACCCGGTCGCCGGTCGGCTCCGTCACGATCGCCGCGTCGGCCCATGTGCTCTGCACCAGCGCCTGCGCGCCGATGCTGGCGTACTCCTCGTCGCACACTCCGGTCACGATCACGTCGCCGGCCCGCGGCCGGCGGGCGGCCTCGGCCCCGGCCCACATGATCGCCGCCAGCCCCGCCTTCATGTCGTAGGCGCCGCGGCCGTACATGCGGCCGTCCTCGATCCGCCCGACCAGCGGCCGGTCGACGCCGTCCAGCGCCACGGTGTCCATGTGCGCGTTCAGGAGCAGCGAGCGGCCGCCGCCCGTACCGCGCGCCACGGCGACGACGTTGCAGCGGCCCGGCGCGACCTCGTCCACCCGCACCTCGAGCCCCGCCGCGGCCAGCCACGACGCGACGAACCGTGCCATCGCGGCCTCGCCGGTGCCGCCCGGGACGAGGTCGGGATTGACGGACTCGACGGCGACGAGATCGGCGAGCAGCCGGTGCAGATCGCTCACCCGGCGGACGTTACCGGCTGGCTCAGCCCGCGTGCGCGGCGGCGTACGCGTGCGCCTCGGCGACCACCTGGTCGAACGAGACGCCGAGCCCGTGCTGGAACGCGTCCCGCACCTGCTGCTGGCTGTAGACGAAGCCCTTCAGGTGGTACGCGGTGAAGGCCCGCGCCAGCCTGCCGAGGCCCGCCGCGCCGCCGTGGCGCGTGAGGATCGCCGCCACCATCGCCTGGGCGTCCTCGTAGCAGAGGTCGACCGCGGCCGGGCTCTTCAGCCCCCAGTCGGTCATCCGCCGCTGCCACACCACGATCGACGGGAACTGGCCCGACCGGTACGCGGCGACGACGTTGCGCAGCGGGTACAGGTAGCCGAACTGCCGCACGAACCGGTCCTGGTGGTACATGGCGAGCCCCTCGAACATGCTGTGCGGCGACTTGCCGAGGAACTCCCAGCTGGCGACGTGCGTCAGCTCGTGTGCGATCACGCTGTCCCGCTCGAGCGTCGTCGAGGTGCCCCATTGCGGCCACTCGATGTACGCGGTCGCGTTGAGGACGAACCCCTGCGGCACCTCCTTGCGGAAGTTCTTGACGCCCGAGAGCTGCTCGCCCTGCCTGACGTCGCGCACGAGGAAGATGACCGGGTGCTGCGCCGCCGCGCCCTTGCCGTAGGCGTGAGCCAGGGAGGGGATGAAGTCGTCCGCGTCGGCCAGGATCTCGCGGGCGTCCTCGCCCGCCTCGACCTCCTCCGACACCACGCTGGCGTGCTTGCCCGACAGCACCGACGGCTCGGGGAAGAGGGACAGGCCGACCTGCTTCACCTTGACGCCCTTGCGTCCCGTCTCGTCGGCCACGACCTTCCAGCCGCCGTCCGCCCAGCGAGCGGTGATCACGCGGCGGCCGAGCTGCACCCACTGCGAGAGCGGCGCCGGCTTCAGCCGCGCGCTCATCGTGACCAGCACGCCGGTCGTGCCCGGCTCGGTCTTGCGGTACGGCGTCTCGGTCAGCTTGAGCTGGCCGATCGGGATGCGCTGGAGCCAGGAGCGGAGCTTGGCGAGCGTCTGCTGGTCCTGCCAGCGCGACGTGACGTCGGCGCTGTGCTGCGCGGTGAGGACGTCGTTCGCCGCCAGCCGCGTCAGGTACCTGCGCACCACCGGCGCCGCGGCGGCGTACCGCTGCTTTGCGGTCATGCCGGTGCGTCGGATCAGGCGCCGCCGAGGGCGCGGCGCCACCGCCGCCGCCGCAGCCCGCCGCCAGCACCATCACCATCGCCACCGCCACCACGACCCGTCGCATACACGACACGTATCGGCAGCAGACGGTGCCTACTGGAGCTGGAACTCCTCCGCGTAGCTGGCCGACCGGCGCGAGATGCGGCCGTCCTCCGCGACGTCGTAGTACCCCATCCGCCACAGCGGCGGCGAGTACAGGTGCAGCGACACCGCGGGCACCTCGCCGACGTGGCGGACGTCGTGGATCCGGGACGAGTCGAACAGGAAGCGCTCGCCGGGCCCGTACGTCACGGTCTCCACGCCGGTGCGGCCGAACACGAGCCGGTCCTCGGCCAGGCTGCCGTCGATCACCCGCACCGCGCCGCCGGACAGGTCATGGTCGTGCAGCCCCGTCTCCTGGCCGCCCGACCAGCAGATCAGCCAGGCGTCGATGTGGTGGTCGCGGTGGATCTCGGTGAAGACGCGCTCGCCCGCGTCGTGTCGGACGAACGGCCGCCACAGGTCGGGCTGCGCCGCCAGCTCCTCGGCCAGCACCGCCAGCTCGGCCGGCTCCATCTCCCGCCCCTCGGCGAGCCGCTCGCGCACGAATGCCCGTACGCGGTTCAGCTCCTGCTCGGTCATCGTCAACCTCCTTCGGTCTCGCCCAGCAACGTCGCCACGTTGCGATCCAGCACCGCCTCCACGACCGGCTGGCCCATCTCCTCCAGGGCCAGCATCAAGGCGTTGCCCGGGATGACAGGGAAGTCGGTGCCGTACACGACCTGCTCGATGCCGTACGTCGCCAGCGCCAGCTCGAGCGCGCGGCGGTCGCTCGAGGCGGCGTCCAGGAAGACGCGCGGATCGATCTCCCCCGGCTCGCCGCTGAAGGTGCGGTAGCGGCCTTCCAGCGCCGGCGCTCCGCCGGCCATGATCGTGAACAGCACCCGCAGCCTCGGGTGCCGCGCGGCGCCGATCATGCGCCAGGTGTAGAACGCGCGCAGCATCAGCCCGGGGTACACCGCCAGGTTGCGCCACCACCACGGCACGTCCGGCTCCTCGCCGTACGGCGGCGTCCACGGCGCCGGGCCGGGGTGCACGAAGAGGGGCGCGTCGAGGCGTTCCAGCACCGACAGCAGCGGCCGGCAGCGATCAAGGCCGCGATCGGAGGCGAGCGCCTCGCTGGCGATCGATGCGCCGACGAAGCCGCCCCCGCCGACCAGCTCGCCGATCATCTCCGCGCCCGCATCCGGCATGTCCAGCGGGCAGGCGGCCCAGGCGGCCAGCCTGCCGCCCGACTCGGCCATCGCCTCGACCATCCCCTCGTGGTAGGCGTCCAGCAGCGGCACGGCCTCGGCCGCCGGCAGCGCCTCGATGCCGACCGGTGTCGAGAGTGACATCACGGCGCGGTCGATGCCGACGGTGTCCATCGCGGCAACGCGCGTCGCCACGCGCTGTGCGGCGAGATCGAGCAGGAACGGCCGTTCGTGGACGACGTGGACGGTGTCGCCGTCCAGCCGCGGCGACCGGTCGCGCCCCCGCAGCGCGTGGACGAGCCGGTCGGGCCACAGGTGCTGGTGCAGATCGGTGCGCAGGGTCGCTCCCGGTATCGGATTCGGTGAATCGTTTAACATGGCCATTGTGACGAAACCGCCCGTCCGGCGCAACCGACCCACCCTGCGGGAGCTCTCCGAGCTCACCGGGCTCTCCCCGGCCGGTGTCTCCTACGCCCTGCGCGGCGAGCGGGTGTCCCCCGAGACGGCAGCGCGCGTGCGCCGCGAGGCCGACCGGATCGGCTTCCGCAGCGACCCGGTGGCGCGCGCCCTCCGCGGAGGCCGCACGGGGATGGTGGGCGTCGTCGGCGGCAGCCTGGCGGACTACTGGCACCAGGAGTTCGTCTCCCACCTGAGCCGCGCCTTGCGCGACCGCGGCCTCCACCTGCTGCTGGCCGACGCGGCGGGCGACCCGGCGGCCGAGCTGGAGCTGGCCGAGGACCTCGCCGACCAGCGCGTGGACGGACTGATCGTGCTGCCGCTCGACCCCGCCGCGCCGCGCTGGCGGCGGATTGCACGGGCGACGCCCACCGTCTCGGTGAACGCCTCCCTCCCCGCTCCCGCCCGCGCCGTGCGATTCGCGTCCGAGGCGGGGATCGCGCTGGCGCTCGACCACCTGCGCGGGCTCGGCCACGAGCGGATCGCGGTGCTCGGCGCCTCGCCCCACCGGCTGCCGCGCCGTCGCGGCGTGCGCCGCGTCCGCTGCGGGCTGGCCGTTGGCGAGGCGCGGTCGGCCGCGCTGCGCGTGCTGGGGCGCCCCGACCGCCCCACGGCCGTGTTCGCGCTCTCGGACTCCGTTGCCTACGGCGTCTACGACGCGTGCCGCGACCTGCGGCTGCGGGTGCCGCGCGACCTGTCGGTCGTCGGCTTCGACGACCACCCGATCTCGCGGCTGCTCGACCCACCGCTGACCGCGGTCGGCTGGGACACGCCGGCTGCCGCCACCGGCGCGGCCGCGGCCCTCGAGCACGCGATCGCCGGGCTGCCCGCCGCCGGCAGCATCGTGCTGATGCCGCAGCTGACGGTGCGCCGGTCGACCCGCCGCCCGATCATCAAAAGCTGAGGAGTACCTTGCCGAACTTGCCCGGAGCCGCCAGGTGGTCGAATGCCGCGGCCGCCTCCTCCGCCGGGAAGATGCGGTCGATCAGCGGTGCCACGCGGCCCGAGGCCAGCAGCGGCACCACCTCGCGGGCGAACGCCTGCACGGCGGCACCCTTCTCCTCCATCGGCCGCGCACGCAGCAGCGTGCCCATCAGGTGCGCGCGCTTGCCCATCAGCGACCGCAGCGAGAGCTCCGAGTCCACGCCGGCGCCGGTGCCGACGATCACGATCCGCCCCTTCGAGGCGACAGCGCGCAGGTCGCCGGGCAGGTTGGGCGCCCCCACCAGCTCGAGCACGACATCCGCCTCGTCGCGCACGTCGTCCAGCGCGACCGGGTCGGCGCCCATCGCCGCCAGCCGCTCGCGGGCCTCGTCGGAGCGGGCATTGGCGAGCACCCGCGCGCCGCAGGCCACGCCCAGCTGGACGCCGGCCGAGCCGACGCCGCCGTTGGCGCCGTTGACCAGCAGCGTCTCGCCCATCCGCAGGCCGCACTGGGTGAAGACCGCGTCGTGCGCGGTGATGAAGGCCTCGGGAACGGCCGCGGCCTGCTCGCCCGACAGGCGGTCAGGCACGCGGGCGACGTGGCGCTCGTGCACCAGCACCCGGTCGGCCAGCCCGCCGCCGCCGACCACGCCGAACACGCGGTCGCCCGGCGACCAGGCCGTGACCTGCGCGCCGCACGCGACCACCTCGCCGGCCACCTCGAGCCCCGGGACGTCGGCCACCGAGCCGGGCGGCGCCGGGTAGCGGCCGGCGCGCTGCGCCAGGTCGGCGGGGTTCAGGCCGGCATGGGTCGCCGCCACCACCACCTCGTTCGCTCCCGGCACGGGGTCGGGCCGCTCTTCGAGCGCCATCACCTCGGCGCCGCCCGCACCGGTGAAGACGATCGCCCTCACGCCGGGCCCTCGCGCTCGGCCCGCTGGGCGTGGTAGGCGGGCAGCCAGGCCACGTCCTCCGACAGCCGCCGCCCCGCGGCGGCCAGGTCGGCCAGCAGCCGCTCCCGGCGATCGCCGCCCATCCGCGACGTGGGCACGCACAGCGTCAGCGCCGCCAGCACGTTGCCCCGGCGGTTGCGCACCGGGACGGACGCGGCGTACAGCCCGACGGCGGTCTCCTCGTGGTTCTCGGCGTAGCCCTCGCGGCGCACGGCGTCCAGGATCTCACGCAGCTCGGCCAGGCCGCGCAGCCGCCGGCCCGACGGCGTGACCAGGGCGCGGCCGCCGTACTCGCCGGAGATGGCGTCGTCCGGCCGCTCGGCCAGCACGATGCGGCCGCTGGCCGAGGCGAACGCCGGCGTTCGCGTGCCCACGTGCGTCATCAGACGGACCGGGTAGCTGGTGTGCTCGATCGCCACGAACACCGACTCGTCGCCGTCCACGACCGCCAGGCACACGGTCTCGTTGTGCCGGGTGAGCAGGTCGGACGCGACGCCGCGGAACGCCGTGACGACCGGCAGCTCCTCCGCCCGGGCGCCGACGCCGAGCGCGCGGATGCCGAGCTCGTAGCCTCCGTCGCGGCGGCGCAGCGCCCAGCCGCGCTCGACGAGCGCGGCGCAGACGCGGTGCAGGGTGCTCTTGGGCATCCCCAGCTCCGCGGCCAGATCGCTCAGCGTCAGCGTCCCCCGCGCGCCCAGCGCCTCCAGCACGCTCAGCGCGCCGTGGATGCCGGGCGATCCGCGGCCCCGCGCGGCGCCGTCACCCGCGGTTTCGGTCGTCTCGGTGTACAGTCGCTTCTCCACCATCTCGACGTTCCATGGACAGGACGCTGTTCTTCCAGCGGTTCGGCGATTCTGTCCCTCGCACACCAGCATGTCAAGCAGTCCGGCAGTCTTGACATTGCAGAGGGCAGGTGAGATAACCCCGCCGTCATTCTGCTACCAGAACTCCGATCCAACCGTGATGCCGTCAAGGGCCACGGGCGTTTCCCCCAGGAGGAGCGATGGACGACATTCGCCGTCAGCGCAGCGAACTCGAAAACCACCTGATCGACGAGCTCCTGGCGGGCAGGGTTTCCCGCCGAGAGTTTCTCCGCCGCGGCACCGTGATGGGGATGTCGATCCCCCTCCTCGGCGTCATCCTCAGCGCGTGCGGCGGCGCCAACAGCACCGGCAGCTCGTCGCCGGCATCCGGCGGCTCGACCGGCGCGGTCAAGCCGGGCGGGACGCTGAAGGCTGCCATCGTCGTGCCCACCGGGGCGATCAACCCGGTCACCGTCGGCGACCAGGGCGGCCTGTGCATGCTCGGGCAGGTCGGCGAGTTCCTCGCGATCACCGACCCCAAGACGCTCCAGGTCAAGCCCGTGCTGGCCGAGAGCTGGACGCCCAACGCCGACGCCACCGAGTGGACGTTCAAGCTCCGCAGCGGCGTCACGTTCCAGGACGGCTCGCCGATGACGTCGGCGGACGTCGTCTACACGATGGACCTGCTGTCCGACTCCAAGGGCAAGTCGCAGGCACTGTCGGTGTTCGGCGGCGTGCTGGACAAGGGCGGCACGACCGCCGTGGACGATCTCACCGTGAAGTTCACGCTGCTCGCCCCCAACGGCAACTTCCCGTACCTCGTCTCGCGTGACAACTACAACGCGATCATCATCAAGAAGGGCTCGGACCCGGCCGACTTCCAGAAGACGTTCCCCGGTACCGGCCCGTTCAAGCTCGAGAAGTACACGCCCAAGCAGGGCGCCTCCTTCGTCCGCAACGACAGCTACTGGGGCAAGAAGGCCAACCCCGACCGGGTCGAGTTCACGTTCTATGACGACGAGCCGCCGCAGATCCTCGCCCTCCAGGCGAAGACGGTGCAGGTCGTCGGCCAGGTCTCGGTCAGCGGCGCCCGCGGCATCCTCTCCGACCCCAGCTACGTCATCCTCGACATCCCCTCGACCGCGCACCGCCAGGTGCACATGCGCAACGACAAGGCGCCGTTCACCGACAAGCGGGTGCGTCAGGCGATCGCGCTCAGCCTCGACCGCCCCGCGATCATCCAGAGCCTGTTCGAGGGCAAGGCCAAGGTGGGCAACGACAGCCCGTTCGCGAGCGTCTTCCCGTCCACCGACCCCTCCGTGCCGCAGCGCACGCAGGACATCGCACAGGCCAAGCAGCTGCTGTCGGACGCCGGCATGGCCAACGGCCACGTGCAGATGAACGTCGAGAAGGCCTTCGAGATCCCCGACTATGCGCAGCTGATCCAGAGCGACGCGAAGCAGATCGGGTTCACGATCGACCTGCTCCAGCAGAGCTCGACGCAGTACTACGGCAGCTTCGAGTTCGGCAGCTCGCCGTGGCTGGACTCGACCATGGGCATCACCGACTACGGCCACCGCAGCGTGCCGAACGTCCTGCTGGGCGCGCCGCTGCTGTCGAGCGGCACGTGGAACTCGGCGCACTTCAAGAACCCGACCTACGACAGCCTCGTCAAGCAGTACAACGCCGCCACCGACATCCAGTCGCAGCAGCAGGCGGCGAAGCAGATCCAGGAGCTGCTGCTGGACGAGACGCCGGTGATCTTCGCCTACTTCTACGACTACCTGGGGGCGACGCTGCCCACGGTCGCCGGCGTCGAGATCACCCCGATCGGCCACGTCCAGCTCGAGAATGCGGGGCTGACCGCCTAGCGCACGACCACGCCGTCCCGTCCGCCCCGCGCGGGCGGGGCGGCGCAGCACCCGATGGCACGATTCGTCCTCCGCCGCATCGCGCTCGCCCTGGTCACGCTCTGGCTGCTGTCGGTGATCGTGTTCGTCTCGGTACAGGTGCTGCCGGGCAACGTCGGCCGCTCCATCCTCGGCCCCTTCGCCGACGCCCACGCGGTCGCCGTGCTGAACCACCAGCTGGGCACCGACCGGCCCCTGATCACGCAGTACCTGGACTGGCTGGGCGGCATCCTGCACGGCGACCTGGGCACGTCGCAGACGCTGCAGACGGCGGTGCGGCCGCTGCTGCAGACGGCGCTCCGCAACTCGTTCGAGCTCGCCCTGGTGGCGATGGTGATGGTCGTGCCGCTCGCGCTCCTGGGCGGAGTCGTCGCCGCGCTCCACGTCGGCCGTGCCCTCGACCGCGGCGTGACCGTGACCGGGATGTCGCTCACCGCCATCCCCGAGTTCGTCACCGGCCTCGTGCTGATCATGGTGTTCGGCATCTGGCTCAACGTGCTGCCGATCACGGCCGCGTGGCCGGAGGGCGCCGGAATCGGGACGCAGATCTTCCACCTGATCCTCCCCGCCCTTGCCCTGACCGGCGTCCTGTTCGGCTACATCGCCCGCATGGCGCGGGCGGGGATGGTCGAGGCGCTCGACTCCGACTACGTGCGCACGGCGACGCTGAAGGGCCTGCCCCCTCGCACCGTGATCCGCCGCCACGCGCTGCGCAATGCCCTGCTCCCGACGATCACCGTGATCGCGACCCAGCTCGGCTACCTGATCGGCGGCCTGGTCGTGATCGAGGTGCTGTTCAACTACGACGGCATCGGCCGGCTGATCTACACCGCGGCGGTCGCGCACGACGTGCCGATGCTGGAAGCGGGTGTGCTGGCGATCGGCCTCGTCTACCTGACGGCGACCCTGGTGGCCGACATCCTCTACGCGGTGCTCGACCCGCGGATCCGCGAGCGGAGCGTCGAGTGAGCACGCCCGACGCCAGCGCCGCGCTCGCCCTCGACGTCGCCGCCCGCCGGGCCGACCGGTCGGACACCCGCCGGGCCCTGCTGCACTCGAAGACGTTCCTGGCCGGGGTCGCGATCGTCGCGTTCTGGGTGCTGTGCGCGATCATCCGCGCCCAGTTCCTGCAGGACCCGTTCCAGCCCTCGGCCGACATCCTCGCCTCGCCCAGCAGCGCCCATTGGTTCGGCACCGACAAGCTGGGTCGCGACATCTTCGCGCGGGTGATCGCCGGCTCGCGGGACATCCTCATCGTCGCGCCCCTGGCGACGGTGCTGGGCACGGTCTGCGGCACGGCGCTGGGGCTGGTCATGGGCTACTTCGGCGGCCTGGTGGACGACATCCTGGGGCGCATCATCGACGCCGTCCTGTCGCTGCCTGTGGTGATCATCGCGCTGCTGGTGCTGGTCGCGGTGCAGCCGACCAACCGCACCGTGATCCTCACCATCGGCTTCGTTTTCACGCCGCTGATCGCGCGCACCGTCCGCGCCGCGGTGCTGTCCGAGCGCAACCTCGAGTACGTCTCCGCCGCCCGCCTGCGCGGCGAGCGGCCCCCCTACATCATGTTCGTCGAGATCCTGCCCAACGTCCTCCAGCCGATCTTGGTCGAGTTCACGGTGCGGCTCGGCTACGCGATCTTCGCCGTGGCGACGCTCAGCTTCCTCGGCTTCGGCATCCAGATCCCCTCGCCCGACTGGGGCCTGCAGATCTCCCAGGTGTACAGCCTGATCGCGACCGGCTACTGGTGGCCGACGCTGTTCCCGGCACTCGCGATCGCCAGCCTGGTGATCGGCGTCAACCTGATCGCCGACGGCCTCTCCCAGGTGCTCGGCCGGTGAGCGCGCAGCCGGGAATTCCCGCCGCACTCGACGTCCGCGAGCTGGACGTCGCCTACGCGGTTCGCGGCCGCGACCGGGCGGTGCTGCGGTCGCTCTCGTTCACGATCGCCGCCGGCGAGTCGTACGGCCTGGTCGGCGAGTCCGGCTGCGGCAAGTCCACGGCGGCGATGGCGGCGGTGCGCTACCTGCCGCGCAACGGCCACGTCCGCGGCGGGTCGATCTCGCTGGCCGGCGAGGATCTGCTGGCGATGTCGGGCGAGAAGCTGCGGCAGACGCGGGCCGGCGCCGTCTCGATGGTCTACCAGGATCCCAGCCGCGCCCTCAACCCGACGATCCCCGTGGGGCGGCAGGTGGCCGAGGTGTACGAGATCGCCGGCGCCGGAGGCGACGCGCGCGAGCTGGCCGAGCAGATGCTGGCGCGCGTGCAGATCGCCGACGCCGGCAGCGTCATGCGGCGCTACCCGCACCAGCTGTCGGGCGGCATGCAGCAGCGCGTCGTGATCGCGATGGCGCTGGCCTCGAACCCGGCCCTGCTGATCCTGGACGAGCCGACCACCGGCCTGGACGCGACGGTCGAGGCCGAGGTGCTCGACCTGGTCGCCGGGCTCCGGGAGGAGCTCTCCAGCTCGGTGCTGTTCATCAGCCACAACCTGGGCGTGATCGCCCGCATGTGCGACCGGGTGGGCGTGCTCTACGCGGGCACGCTGATCGAGGAGGGGCCGGCGCGGACCGTGTTCGAGGATCCCCGCCATCCCTACACGGTGGGCCTGCTCCGCTGCATTCCGCGCGGCGGCCAGCGCAAGGACCACGGCCGCCTGGACACGATCCCCGGCTTCCTGCCCGCGCCGGGCGCCGAGCTGCCCGGGTGCGTGTTCGCCGACCGGTGCGCGCTTGCCGACGACCGCTGCCGCACCGAGCGGCCGCCGTCGTTCGACCTGGGCGGCGGCCGCCAGAGCGCCTGCTACTACCACGAGCGGGCCGGGTCGCTGCCCCGCGACACCCCGGCCGAGCTGCCGCCGGCGACCCCACCCGACCGGGGCGCCGTGCCGGTGCTGCGCGCCGAGGAGCTGACGAAGACCTTCCACCAGCAGGGCACCGAGATCCACGCGCTGGCCGGGATCTCGGCCGAGCTGTGGCCGGGCGAGACGCTCGGCCTGGTGGGCGAGTCCGGCAGCGGCAAGACCACACTGGCGCGCCTGCTGCTGGGCATCACCGCGCCGGACGAGGGCGGCCTGCTCGAGCTGGACGGCTCGCCGCTGGCCGCCACGACCGGGAAGCGCACGGCCGACCAGGTGCGCGCCGTCCAGATCGTCTTCCAGAACCCCGACTCGGCGCTCAACCGCCGCCACACGGTGCGCCGGATCATCGGCCGAGCGCTGACCAAGCTGGCCGGCCTGCGCGGCGAGGCGCGGGAGCAGCGGCTGCTGGAGCTGACGCGCTCGGTGAAGCTGGCCGACCGCTTCCTCTCGGCCCGGCCCTCCGCGCTCTCGGGCGGCCTCAAGCAGCGCGTCGCCATCGCGCGCGCCTTCGCCGGCTCGCCCCGGGTCGTCGTCTGTGACGAGCCGACGTCCGCGCTGGACGTGTCCGTCCAGGCAACGATCCTCAACCTGCTCGCCGACCTCCAGCGTGAGCAGCACGTCTCCTACCTGTTCATCTCGCACGACCTCGCGGTCGTCCGCTACCTGTCCGACCGGATCGCCGTGCTCTACCTGGGCCGGCTGATGGAGCTGGGCCTGGCCGAGACCGTGTTCGAGGCGCCGCACCACCCCTACACCGAGGCCCTGCTTTCGGCGGTGCCCACGATCGAGGGCGGCGAGCGGGAGCGGATCAAGCTGGCCGGCGAGATCCCCAGCGCCGCGAATCCGCCGTCCGGGTGCGTCTTCCAGACCCGCTGCCCGCGCAAGCTGGGCGAGATCTGCGAGACCGTCGAGCCGCCGCTGGCGGAGGCCGAGGACGGCCACCTGATGCGCTGCCACATCCCGCTGGAGGAGCTGCGGGTGCTCCAGCGCGGGGAGCGGGTGGGCGCGTGATCACGCGCGCCGCCGTGCTGGAGCGGGTGGGCGCGCCGCTGACCGTGACGGAGCTCGAGCTGGCGCCGCCCGAGCCGGGCGAGGTGCTGGTGCGGCTGCACGCCAGCGGCGTCTGCCACTCCGACCAGAACGCGATCGACGGCACGGCGGCGACGCCCTGCCCGGCGGTGCTGGGCCACGAGGGCGGCGGCGTCGTGGAGGCGGTCGGCCCCGGCGTGACCAGGGTGCGGGAGGGCGACCACGTCGCCCTCTCCTGGGCGCCGGCCTGCGGCCGCTGCCCGGAGTGCCTGGACGACCTGCCCCATCTGTGCGGCGTGGCCTGGCCGACGATGGCGAAGGGGACGCTGATGGACGGCACCACCCGCCTCTCCCGCGACGGGGCGCCGGTGCACCACTACTCGTTCCTCTCCACCTTCGCCGACCACGCCGTGGTGCCCGAACGCTCGTGCGTCGTCATCCCGCGCGAGGTGCCGCTGGAGATCGCCGGGCTGGTCGGCTGCGCCGTCACCACGGGCATCTGCGCCGCGTGGCGGAGCGCCGCCGTCCGGCCCGGCCAGCGGGCGGCGGTGATCGGCTGCGGCGGCGTCGGGCTCTCGGCCGTGATCGGCCTGGCCGCCGCCGGCGCGGCGCCGATCGTGGCGGTGGATGTGGACGGCGCCCGGCTGGAGGCGGCGTGCGCGCTGGGCGCGACCGATGCGGTCGAGTGGGCGGGCTCGGCGGAGGCGACCGGCGACGCCGTCCAGGCTGCCAGCGACGGCGGCGTGGACGTGGCCATCGAGGCGACCGGCCGGACCGAGGCGATGCTGGCCGCGTTCCTCGCGACGCGCCGGCGGGGCACCGCGGTCTTCATCGGCATCCCGCGCGAGGACGCGGTGGTGCCGCTGCCCGCGCTCTCGATCCCTCGCATGGAACGCCGGGTGGTGGGGGCGCTGTACGGCTCGGCGCGTCCCGATCGCGACTTCCTCGTCATCCTCGACCTGTACCTGCGCGGGCGGCTGCCGCTCGACCGGCTGATCTCTCACCGGCTGCCGCTGGAGCGGATCGGCGAGGCGTTCGACCTGCTGCGCACGGGCGGCGGCGCTGCGCACCGTGCTCGACCTGACGGAAGGAGCCGCACGATGACGCTCGATCTCGACGCGATCGACGGCCTGGTGGGCGAGGCCTGGTCGGGCACGGTGCCCGACGGCAGCCACGTCAACATGGTGATCGCCCGCCGTGGCTCACCCACGGCCGCAGCGGCGCTCTCGGCGCTGGCCCAGCCCCGCCCCGGGCACGCGCCGCTGGCGGTCTGCCTGGGAGCCGGAAACGCCGTGCGGCCGGTGACGGTGATGACCAACAAGGCGCCGGCCACGGAACGGCTGCACTCGCTGATCACCTGGGGAGCCGCGCAGCTCGGCATCGGCCAGGGGATCCTGGACGCCGTCGCCGACGACACGCTGCCCGAGGCGCAGGCCGGCGACCTGGTGCTGCTGGCCGCGGTCTGGGTCGATCCGGACGCGCGCGACGAGACGGCCGTCCGGCTGGCCAACCGGGACGCGGCGTACCGCGCCGTGGTCGATGCGCTGGCCGCCGCGCCCGTCGAACGGGTGCGCGAGCTGCTGGCGCTCCGCGACGGCGCAACCAACGCCTTCTACGGAGGCGAGTAGCCGGTGGCGATCGCCGCCGTCGAGGCCCGGACGTACCGCTTCCCGCTCGACCCGCCGCTGCACCCGGCCTGGGATCCTGAGCCGCGCACGCACCAGGAGGCGACCCTTGTTGTTGTCCGTTCGGACGACGGCACGGCCGGCTACGCCAGCGGCGGCGATGGCCTCCCCGACAGGGCCGCGCTGGAGGCGTTGCTGGTCGGCATCGACCCGCTGGCCTGCGAACGGGTGCGCGCCGTCTGCGACACCGTGGACTTCCACGGCGGACGGCCGTGGGCCGTCGAGGTGGCGTGCTGGGACCTGGCGGGCCGGCTGCTGGGACAGCCGCTATGGCTGCTTCTGGGCGGCCGGCAGGAGCGGCTGGTCGCCTACGCCTCCTCGGCCGAGCGAGCGTCGCCCGAGGCGCGCGCCGTGCGAGCGGCGGCCCTCGTGGCCGACGGCGTGCGGGCGATCAAGATCCGCTTCCACCACGCCGACTGGCGGCAGGACGTCGAGGTGGTCGAGGCGGTACGCGACGCCGTCGGCGGCGATGTTGCCCTGATGGTGGACGCCAACCAGGGCTGGCGTATGGCGGGCGACCTGGCGCGGCGCTGGGACGTGGCCACCGCCGCGGCCTGCGCACGCGAGCTGGAGCGGCTCGGCGTGCACTGGCTGGAGGAGCCGCTTCCGACCGCCGACGCCGACGCCTACCGGGCGCTGCGCAGGCTGACCGGGATCCGGCTCGCGGCCGGCGAGATGGTGCGCACCGCCGGCGAGGCAGCGGCGCTGGTGCTGCGCGGCGAGGTGGACGTGCTCCAGTGCGACGTGCTCTTCTGCGGCGGCATCTCGGGCACGCGGCGGATGGCCGCGCTGGCGGAGCTCTGCGGGCGCGCCTGGTCGCCGCACACGTGGTCGAACGGCTACGGGCTGGTGGCCAACCTGCATGCGGCCTGCGCCTTCTCCGGCCACCCCTACGTCGAGGTGCCGTACGACCCGCCGGAGTGGACGGCCGCGCGGCGGGACTGGCTGCTGCCGACGCCGGTCGAGATCGCCGCCGACGGCACGATCGCTCCACCCGACGGCCCCGGCCTGGGCGTCGAACCCGATCTGGATGCGCTCGAGCGGTGGCGGGTGGCATGAGCGGCGCGATCGAGGTCGACGCCGCCGTGCTGCGCGAGATGGGCGAGCCGGTTCGGGTGGAGCGCCTGCTGCTCGATCCTCCAGGGCCGGGCGAGACGCTCGTCCGCCTGGCCGCGGCGGGCGTCTGCCACTCCGACCTGCACCTCGCCGACGGCCACCTGGGCCACTCGCGCAAGCCGATCGTGCTCGGGCACGAGGGCGCCGGCGTCGTCGAGCAGGTCGGGTCGGACGTCGCCGGCGTCCGACCCGGCGACCGCGTGGCGCTCTGCTTCGTCCCCGCCTGCGGGAGCTGCCGCCAGTGCGCCGCCGGCCGCGCCAACCTCTGCCTGGGCGCCGCCGCAAGCAACGCCCTGGGCGAGCTGCCCGCGGGCGGCACCCGCCTGCACGCGGCCGACGGTACGCCGGTCAAGCACTTCCTGAACACCGCATGCTTCGCCGAGCGCTGTGTGGTGGACGCGCGGTCGCTGGTGCCGGTGCCCGATGACCTGCCGCTGTGGCAGGCGGCACTGGTCGGCTGCAGCGTGATGACCGGCATCGGCGCCGTCCGCAACGCCGCCGGTGTCCGGGTGGGCGACACCGTCGCGGTGATCGGCTGCGGCGGGGTCGGCGTCCAGGCCGTCTCGGCCGCGGCGCTGGCGGGCGCGTCGCGCGTGTTCGCGATCGACCGCGACCCGGCCAAGCTGGAACTCGCGCGCGCCCACGGCGCGACGGACGTGCTCGAAGCCGGCCCGGCGGCGACCGAGGCCGTGCGCGAGCTGACGGACGGCGGGGTCGATCACGCGATCGAGGTGGTCGGCCTGCCCGAGACGATCCGCCAGGCGTTCGCGATGGCCCGCGACGGCGGCACAGCCGTCGTCGTCGGCATCGCGCCCAGCGGCGTCGAGGTGTCGATCCCGGCGCTCGAGCTGATCTCCGACAAGACGCTGCGCGGCTGCTTCTATGGCTCGGGCAACGTCCTCGCCGAGATGCCGACCGTGGTGTCGATGGTCGCCTCCGGCCGGGTCTCCGTGGCCGACGTCGTCTCGCACACGATCGGCCTGGACGGCATCGAGGAGGCGTTCGGGCGGCTGCGCCGGGGCGAGGGCGCGCGGTCGCTGGTGCTGCTGGACGCCGAGGCGGCCGGCGACGGCGGATATCCTCGCCCGGGATGAGCACCGACGTGGACGCGCACCGCAGCCGCATCGACCGCGCCCGCGAGGCCCTTCGGGCGCGCGGCCTGGATGCGCTGATGCTCGGCCCCGGCGCCGACTTCCGCTACCTGCTCGGCTACGAGACGATGCCGATGGAGCGGCTGACGATGCTGGTGCTACCCGCCGAGGGCTCGCCGCGGCTGGTCACGCCGGGCTTCGAGGCGGCACTCGCCGGCGACGCGCCCGACCGCTTGGAGATCGACCTGGCGGCGTGGCCCGAGGCGGCCGACCCGATCGCGCTGGCCGCCGACGCCGTGCCCCGCGGCGCCCGCCGGGTCGCCGCCGGCGACGGCCTGGCGGCGATGTTCCTGCTGCCGCTCGAGCGGAGGCTGGACGGCGCCGAGTTCGTGCTCGGCTCCGAGGTGATGGTGCCGCTGCGGCTGATCAAGGACGCCGCCGAGCTGGACGAGCTGGCAGCGGCCGCGGCGGCCATCGACCGCGCCGTCGACCGCGTGCCCGAGCTGCTGGCCGAGGGTGTGCGCGAGGCCGCCCTGGCCGCAGCGCTCGACCTGGCGATCCGCGAGGAGGGCCATGCCCAGACCGACTTCACCGACATCGGCTCCGGCCCCAACGGCGCCTCGCCGCACCACACCTACTCCGACCGCGCGATCGCCAAGGGCGACGCCGTCGTCGTGGACATCGGCGGCAGGCGGGCGTCCGGCTATCGCTCGGACATCACCCGCGTGTTCGCGCGGGGCGAGCCGCCGGCCGAGTTCATGGAGGCGTACGAGGTGCTGCTCGCGGCGCAGCGGGCGGGGCGCGAGGCGGTGCGACCGGGCGTCACCTGCGCCGCGGTGGACGCCGCCTGCCGCGAGCCGATCGAGGCCGCCGGACTGGGCGAGCTGTTCACCCACCGCACCGGCCACGGCCTCGGCCTGGACGTGCACGAGGATCCCTACATCGTCGAGGGCGAGGAGCGCGTGCTGGAGCCGGGGATGGTGTTCTCGATCGAGCCCGGGATCTACGTCCCCGGCCGCTTCGGCGCCCGGATCGAGGACATCGTCGTCTGCACCCCCGAGGGCGGCCGCTCGCTGAACGCGAGCGAGCGCGACCTCCGGATCGCCTAACCCATCCCGGCGACAACCCAGGCGGCGACGGCGTCCAGGTCGTGCGAGGGCGCCTGGCCGGGGCCGACGAACGGCACCAGCGCCCGAACGCGAGCGTGGGCCGGGCCGGTGCCCTCGCCCAGCGGCCCGTCGGGGCGCAGGTCGATCGCCTGTGCCGCCACCACCAGCTCGACGGCGGCCAGCCGGCCGGCCAGGCCGATCATCTCGGCGAGCCGGCGCGCGCCCAGCGGCGCCATCGTGATGTGATCCTCGATCCCGGCCGCGATCGTCGAGGTGGGCAGCTCCAGCGACACCGGCTGGGCGAGCAGACGGGCCTCCGCCGCGACGGCGGCCGCGCCGCCGCCGATCAGCGCGAACGCGTCATCCGGCCGGTCGTCGGCGCGGAGCCCCGTGGCCAGGCCGGAGAAGTGGCCGTCCAGGTGCTTCTGGACGCGCTCACAGGAGAGCGTCAGCACCGACGCCAGCGCCAGCCGCGCCAGGTCGAGCGCCGCCGCCACCGGCGTCACATCGAAGTTGCCGACCGAGACGATCCGCCCCTCGGCGGCGACCACCATCGGGTTGTCGCCGGACGAGTTGAGCTCGGTCTCGAGCTGGCCGGTCGCGTAGGCCAGCGCGTCGCGGGCCGCGCCGTGCACCTGGGCGATGCAGCGGAACGAGAGGGGATCCTGGAGCTGGCGCGCGACGCCGGGCTGGTGCAGCCGGCTCCCCGCCAGCAGCGCGGCGAGCCGCGCTCGCGTCTGCGAGATGCCGGCGTACGGGCGCGCCGCGTCCACGTCGGGATGCAGCACCGAGAGGTTGCCGGCGTAGCCCTCCAGGCTGAGCGCCCCGACCACGTCGTAGGCATCCAGCAGGCGGCCCATGTCGTGCAGCGCCAGCGCCCCCACGCCGACGGAAAGGCTGTTCGCGTTGAGAGTCGCCAGCGCCTCGCCCTGCGCCAGCTGGAGCCGCCCCGCCTCGACCAGCCCGAAGATCAGCTCCGCCGTCGCCGGCAGGTCGGTCTGGCCGACCGAGCCGATCGCGTGCAGCGGCGGCGCGAACCCATCGTTGAGCGCGTCCACGAACGCCTCCGCGACCTGCGGCCGCACCATCGAGCGGCCGCGGGCGAGCGCGTTGGCCCGGTGCAGCATCGCCGCGCGCGAGACCTCGGCCGGCAGCAGCGGGCCATGTGCGGTGCGGTGCGCGCGGATCGTCAGGTCGCTGTAGCGCTCGACGTCGGCGGCGGTCAGGGCGACGCCGCGCAGCGCCCCCATCCCCGTGGTGAGGCCGTAGACGGGCTCGCCGGCGGCCGCGATCCGCTCGGCGAGCGCCCGTGCGGCGGCCATCCGCTCGGCGGCCTCCGGGGCGAGCGCGACCCGGCGGCCGTCCCGCGCCACGGCCGCGACGTCGGCGAGGCGCAGGCCGTCGCCGCTGATCGGGAGAGGCTCCACGCGCGGGATTCTACGGCTCCGGACGACGTACACTGCGCCGCGTGATCGCCACCCACACGGACGTGGTCGGCTCGCTGCTCCGCCCGGCCGAGCTGCTCGACGCCCGCGGCCGGTACGAGCGCGGCGAGCTGGACGCCGCCGCGTTCAAGGCCGTCGAGGATCGCGCGGTGGACGCCGCGGTCGAGCTCCAGGAGACCGCGGGCATCGAGAACGTGACCGACGGCGAGATGCGCCGGCTCTCCTTCCAGAGCGGCCTGCCCGACGCGGTGGACGGCTTCGGCGACGTCCCGCTGGACGCGTACCTGTGGGGCGAGTGGCACGGCGACGAGCGCGTCGGCGACCGCGCCACCGAGCGCCCGCCCCGGCTGGGGGTGCGCGAGCGGCTGCGGCGCCGCCGTCACATCGCCGCCGAGGAGCTCACCTACCTGCGCGCCCGCGTGACCAGCTCGACGCCGAAGGTGACCCTGACCAGCCCCAGCCTCTACGCCAACCTGTGGTCGCCGGACGTATCCCGAGACGCCTATCCGACGCTGGACGACTTCCTGGCCGATGTCGTCGACCTGCTGCGCGACGAGGTGGTCGAGCTGGCACGGCTGGGCGCGACCTACATCCAGCTGGACGCGCCCCACTACCCGCTGCTGATCGACCCGGCCACGCGCGCCTTCTACGAGTCGCAGGGCTGGGAGGTCGAGCGCTGGCTCTCGCGCGGCATCGAGATGGACAACGCCGTGATCGATGCGGCACCCGGCGTCACCTTCGGCTTCCACCTGTGCCGGGGCAACCAGGGCAGCCGCTGGCTGGTCGAGGGCGGGTACGACCCGATCGCGCGGGCCGTCTTCCGCGGCGTGCACGCCGGCCGGCTGCTGCTCGAGTACGACGACGAGCGGTCGGGCACGTTCGAGCCGCTGCGCGAGGTGCCGGACTCGACGATGGTCGTGCTCGGACTGGTGACGACCAAGTCGCCGCGGGTCGAGACGGAGGACGTCCTCGAGCGGCGCGTGCGCGAGGCGGCGGCCCACATCGACCTCGAGCGGCTCGCGATCAGCCCCCAGTGCGGCTTCGCCACCTCGATCGTGGGGAACGCGCTCTCGCCCGACGACCAGCGGCGCAAGCTGGAGACGATCGGCCGCGCCGCGCGCCGCATCTGGACGTAAGAGTTCTGCGCGTTCCCGGCGAAACCGCGCAGAAGCGCCTACGATTCCGCGATGCTCCTTCGCCCCTCCCCACCACGGCGATGCGCAACGTCCTGATCGTGGCGCCAACCCGGCGCGACCTGCTCAACCTGGTTGACGGGCGCGTGCTGGCCCGCTACGACCTGCGGTTCGAGGAGGGCCCGGGGCTCTCAGGCGTGTTCGGTTCGAGCGACTCGACCGCCGCGCTGGCCACGGTCGTGGCCGATCGGCTGGGCCTGCCCGGGCCCGGGATACGAGGCGTTCATGCGCTGCCACGACAAGCTCGTCAGCCGGCGGATCCAGGCCGAGGCGGTGCCGGAGGTGACGCCGGCGTTCGCGACCGCTGGACGCGATGCGGCCGCCCGAGCGCCCGCCGCTGCCCTACCCGTTCTTCGTCAAGCCGGTGCGGGGCCACCTGTCGCAGTCGGCGTACGAGGTCGACGGCCCCGAGCGGCTCGGGCAGGTGCTCGCCGCCGCGCGCGCCGCGAGCTTCCGCCAGCTGATCGCCGAGGAGCTGCTGTCCGGCCGGCTGGTCACCTTCGAGGGCTTCGCCGCCGGCGGCGAGATCACGCCGATCGGCGTGACCGACGCGGTCATGCACCAGAACGGCATCTCGTTCCTGCGCTTCGAGTACCCGAGCTCCCTGCCCGAGCGGCCGCAGCGGGCGATGGCGGACGTCGCCCGCCGGCTGATGCCCGCGCTCGGGTTCGACGGCTCGCTGTTCAACATCGAGTTCTTCGTCGCACCCGACGGGCGGCTCTCGGATGGTCGAGGTGAACGGCCGGATGGCCTCGCAGTTCGCGCCGCTGGTGCGGGCGGTGCACGGCGTCTCGACCTACGAGCTCCAGCTCGAGCTGGCCTGCGGCGGCCGGCCCGAGTTTCCCGCCGGCCCGCGACGACGTGGTGGCCGCGAGCTTCCTGCTGCGGACGTACAGCGACGCCGTCGTCCGCTCGGTGCCGGATCCCGCAGCCGCGCTGCGAGGCGCTGCCCGGCGCCCACATCGAGCTGCTGGTGCGCGAGGGCCAGCGGCTGTCGGAGAACGACGACGACGTGCTCTCCCACCGCCTGGCCGTGATCGCGCTGTCCGGCCCCGACCGGGCAACCGCTCGCCGGAGCGGTACCGCACCGCCGTCTCGCTGCTGCGCTTCGACCTCGAGCCGGTGCGTCAGAAGACCGTCGAGCACCACGGCGCCCGCTCCGGCTGAAACAGCCGGTCGGCGCGCGCGGCGGCGCCGGGCGACCGCTCGACGATGATGCCCGCGGCGACCAGCTCGGCGAAGCGGAAGCCGCCCAGGAAGCAGGACGCCAGCGCGCGGCGGTCGAGCACGAGGTCGGCGCCGGTCGCCGTCGCAGAGACCTGTCCGGTGCCGTCCACGGCCTCCAGCGCGAGGCACGCGCCCTCGCAGTCGAACACCACGGTGCCGTCGCTGAGGTACCCGCGCTGCTCGAGCGCCGCCGGCACGTCGTGCAGGTTCGCCCAGACGGCGTCGTTGACGGGCCCCATGCGGGCGCGTCGGGGATCGGCCAGCAGCCAGCGCATCGGATCGTCCATCGGGCGGTCGTGCGCGCGCACCGTGCGCACCAGGTCGATCCCGGCCAGATAGCACCAGAGCGCCGCGTGCGCGTCCGCGCCCGACCAGGTGAGGGCCTCGACGTCGACCGTCGACTCCGGCACCCCGTCCTCCCAGCGCTGTTCGACGCGGTACACGGCGAAGCCGTCGACCACGCCCTTCGCATCCTCGTGCACCACCACGAACTGCTCCTTGAGCTCCTCGTCGGAGAGCTCCCACTCCCAGTCGTCGGGTTTCGAAGTCGACGTCCCCTGGCCGCTCGCGCAGCGTCCGTTCGTGCATCTCCGGCACCAGGCGGCGCGCCTCGGCCGGCTCGATGAACCGCACCGAACCGGGGTCCCTGAACGGTCGCGCGGTCGCCGCGTGGCGCGTGTCCAGCTCGATCTTGCTCAGGATCTGCATGGCCGGCGCGAACCCGAACCGCCCGTAGATCGCCGTCTCCGACGCCCACAGGAACGAGAACGGGATGCCGGCCTCGCGGGCGTCGGCCAGCGCAGCGTCCATCAGCCCGCGCATCGCGCCGCGGCGGCGGTGGGTCGGCAGGGTGCTGACCCAGGTGACGAGCAGCGCCGGGCGCCGGAGGCCGCCGGGCAGGGTGATGTCGGCGACGTAGTCGACCAGCGTCGCCACGATCTGGTCGCCGTCGAATGCGGCGCGGCACGTGTACTCCGTCAGCGCGGCGTTCAGCCGGGCGACGTCCTCAGGGCTGCGCCGTGAGCCGAAGCCGGTGGCCTGCGCGCGGACGAACGCCTCGCGCTCCTCCGGGCGGACGCGGCGGAATCTCGAGGCTCATCGGCGGCGCTTGGCGACGCGCGCCAGTGCGCTCACGTCCTCGTCGCCGTGCCCGGAGGCGATCAGCTCGTCCTCCTGGGCCAGCACGAGATCGGCGACGGCCAACTCCAGGCCCAGGCGGGCTGCCTCGTCCAGCGCGATGGCGACGTCCTTGCGGTGCAGCGCGGCCTTGAAGCCGAGCGGATAGCTGTCGCCGATCATGTTCGCCGAGCGGTTGGCCAGCACCCATGACTGGGCGGCGCCCGCCGAGAGTGCCTCGACCAGCTCGGGCAGCGGCAGCCCGGCGCCCTCGGCCAGCGCGATGCCCTCCGCGACGCTCGCGTACGTGCCGGCGATCATCACCTGGTTCACGGCCTTGGCCATCTGGCCGCTGCCGCTCGGGCCGAGGTGCGTGATCCGCTTGCCGAACGCCTCCAGCACCGGGCGCGCTCGCTCGACGCTGTCCGCCGTCGCCGCCGACGAAGATCGTCAGCGTGCCGTTCTCGGCGCCCTCCGAACCGCCCGACACGGGCGCGTCCACCAGCCCGACGCCGCGCTCGGCCAGCCGCCCGGCCATCTCAGCGGTCGCCGAGGGCGAGACCGTCGAGCAGTCCACCACGACGCTGCCGCGGGCGAGCGTCTCCGCCGCGCCCGCCTCGCCGAACAGCACCTGCTCCAGGTCGGGCGTGTCGGAGACGCAGGTCAGCACCGCGTCGGCGCCGTCCGCGGCCTCCGCCGGCGTGGCCGCACGGCCCGCGCCCAGCGCCGCCAGCGGCTCCTCGCGCTCGCGGGTGCGGTTGTGAACGACGACGTCGATGGCCCGCGGCGATCAGGTGCCGCGCCATCGGCGCGCCCATCGTCCCCAGTCCGATCACCGCCATCCGCATGACGCGGGATGCTACCCGCCGAGGGTGTGGCTACGCCGCTTCGGTCTCGCGGCGCGCTTCCTGGCGCC
This sequence comes from uncultured Actinomycetes bacterium, assembly GCA_963797175.1. Classification (GTDB taxonomy): domain Bacteria; phylum Actinomycetota; class Thermoleophilia; order Gaiellales; family JAICJC01; genus DATLLN01. Next base: position 79,085 of record CAWCOL010000011.1, on the reverse strand, counting down.
GCTCCTCCTCGATCGCGAACCGCAGGATCCGCGACCGGGTGACGCGATCGAGCGCGTCGAACTGGACCGTGACCATGAAGCGGCCGTCGCCCTCGCCGTCGTCGTCGGCGGCGACCACCGTGGCGGCGGTCTCGAGCTCGAAGTTGCCGCCGTCACCCTCGATCCGCAGCTCCAGCCGGGTGCCGACCGGGAGCTGCTCGCGGGTGACGAGCCGCAGCTCGTCCGCGGACAGGTCGAACGTGCGGGCCTTGACCGGCTCGGTCATCCCGGCGGCACGGAACACGACCGGCAGCCAGAGGGCGAGCCGGACGTGGGCATGCTGGGCGATCGCACGGCGCTCCTCGGCGAAGACGAGCTGGACGATCCGCTGCTCGCACTTGCGCTCGAGCCGCTCGAAGGCCAGCCCGTAGATGCTGACGCCCTCCTTGTTGGCCGTGATGCGGACGACGCGCGCATCGCAGCCGAGCTCGAACTCGGGATCGGCGTTGGTCAGCTCCAGCCGCACCCGGTCGTGCATCCCCAGGTTCGCGTCGGAGGTGACCCGGACGCCGCCGGCGGAGATGTCCAGCGTGTGGCCGTGCAGCGGCGTGTCCGATGCGCCCGAGCTCAGCCTGGTCAGGCTGGCCGTCATCCGGATCGGCATCCGCAGGAAGTTTCGGCGCTCGTCCTGTGACATGTCCCACGGGTAATCGGCACCGATCCCTGCGGCTACAGCGGTTCTCCCAGGCGCCAGCGATCGAGGGCTGCGGCGGCGAAGCGGTTGCACTCGATCTCGCTGCGCCGCAGCCTGCGGACGAACTGCTCGACGTGCATCGCCTCGTGCGCCGCGACGTAGACCAGCGCCTCGCGCCAGCCGCCGATCCGCACCTCGGGGCTGCGGGCCGTGCCGCGCCACGGCTCGCCGCCGAAGCTGCCGGGCGGTCCCAGACCGATGGTGACCAGATGGGTCGCGCCGTGCGGCGCGTTCGAGATCTTCGGCACGCCCGCGTAGGCCCGGCCGCGGAAGGCGCCCCGACCCGGGCCGAGGTTCTTGACGTTGACGCAGACGCGAGGCCCGCGCAGCCAGCCCGCGGCGTAGCGGACGAGCTCGTCCACCTCGTGCTCCGGGTAGCGGCTGGTGTTCCTCACCCACACGTCGCCGCGCACGGTAGCGGGGCGCGGATAGTGTCCCGGCGATGGACGAGCACGTCGAGACGACGCTGGTCGGCGCCGGCCGCCCGGGCGGGCCGGGCGCGCCGATGAGCCCGCCGATCGTCGCCTCCAGCACCTATCACGCGGGCGGCGCGCTCGGCTACGGCCGCGACGGCAACCCGACCTGGGAGCCGCTGGAGGAATTGATGGGCCTGCTCGAGGGCGGCCACGCCGTCTCGTTCGGATCGGGCCTGGCGACCTGCGCCGCGGTGTTCGACGGCGTCCCCGCGGGCGGACTGGTGGTCGCCCCGCGCTCGGCGTACTTCGGCGTGACCGAGCAGCTGCGGTCCCGGGAGGCGACCGGGCGGATCGCCGTCCGCTGGGTGGACGGCGGAGTCCCCGGGCAGGTCGCCGCGGCGCTGGACGGCGCCTCGCTGCTGTGGCTGGAGACGCCCAGCAACCCGATGATGACGATCTCCGACATCGCCGCCGCGGCGGCGGCGCGGCCCGCCGGGTGCGTTCTCGTCGTGGACAACACGTTCGCAACTCCGCTGCTGCAGCGGCCGATCGACCTCGGCGCGGACGTCGTCGTGCACAGCGCGACCAAATACGTCGGCGGCCACGCCGACCTGCTGCTCGGCATCGCGGTGTGCGCGCGGGCCGAGGACGCCGACGCCCTGCGCGGCGTGCGGTACCGCGAGGGCGCGGTGCCCGGCGCGCTGGAGGCCTTCCTCGCCCTGCGCGGCGCCCGCACGCTGGCGGTGCGGCTCGACCGGGCGCAGGCCAACGCGGGCGAGCTGGCCCGTCGCCTGTCCGGGCATGCACGCGTCACGTGTGTCCGCTACCCCGGTCTTCCCGACGACCCCGGCCACGCTCTGGCGTCCCGCCAGATGCGCGGCTTCGGCGCGATGCTCTCGTTCGAGGTGGAGGGCGGCGCCGCCGCGGCGGATGCGCTCTGCGCCAGGGTGCGGCGGATCGTCAGCGCCACCAGCCTGGGCAGCGTCGAGACCCTGATCGAGCGGCGGGCCCACTACGAATCCGAGCGCGAGAACGGGACGCCCGAGTCGCTGCTGCGGCTCTCGGTCGGGATCGAGCACGTGGACGACCTCTGGGACGACCTCTCAGCCGGGCTCGACGCGCACTGAGGCCGTCTCGAGCGGCGCCGCCGGCTGCCGGGCGGGCGCGGTCACGGCGACCGCGACTGCGACGATGATCACGCCCGTCGCCGCCAGCGTCCCCGGGCTCAGCTCCTCCCCCGCCAGCGACCAGCCCAGGAGGACGGCGACCGCCGGGTTGACGAAGGCATAGGTGGCGACCCTGCTGGGAGAGACGCGGGCGAGCAGCCACATGTACGACGCGAACGTGACCACGGTGCCGAACACGACCATGTAGGCGAGGCCGCCCGCCGACCGGGCGCTGACCTGGTTGACGTGGAAGTCGCTCCACTGGCCCGACCCGAGCGAGATGACGGACAGCATCAGCGAGCCCCACAGCAGGGCGGCGGCGGCAGCCATCAGCGCCGACGCCGGCACCGGCACGATCCGGCTGGCGACCGTGCCCGCGGCCCACGAGAAGGCCGTGAACAGCAGCAGCAGCGCATCCAGCGGAGCGAGCCCGCCGCTCGAGCCCTGGGCCGCCACGAGCAGGGCGACGCCGGCGAAGGCCGCCAGCAGCGCGACGCCCATGCGGGCGGTCGGCGGGCCGGCGTCAGTCAGCTTCCACGCCAGCAACGGCACGAACAGCGGGATCGTGGCCAGGCAGAGCGCCGCCAGGCTGGAGGGGACGAACCGCTCCTCGCGGGCGAGCAGGCCGTGGCAGCCGACGAAGAAGAACGCACCGACCAGCGCCGAGCCGGCCCACTGGCGGCGCGTCGGCCAGCCCGCCGACGCGTCGAGCGTGCGGGCCATCACCAGCAGGATCGCGCCGCCGATGAGGCAGCGAATCGTCATCATCGGAAACGGCGGGATCGTCTCGACCGCCCACCGGATGGCGAGGAACGTCGAGCCCCAGACCAGGTAGATGGCGGCGAACGCCGCGAGGATCGGCAGGCGGCCGCCGTCGGTGGGCACCGCCGCACGGTACCCGCGCCGGGCGTGCGCGGACGCAGTGTGACGGCGGCCGTCACGCCCGCTCCGGTTCTGCTTGACGCCCGGTGCCAGAGTCACGCCGGAGCGCCGTGCGCGCCGGCCGCGTGGTTGGGCGGCCCTTCGTGCCGATTCCGCACGCTTCGTGCCGACTCGGTCACGGGTTTACGGGACATTGGGGTTACTCCGGCACCGAGCCTGGCACCGTGCCAGAGGTGGTGCCGGGCTCCGAGCCGGAGAACGTGCCGGAGTCGGTGCCGGGTTCGGTGCCCGGCGCGAACTCCGGCACCGGAACGGGACTCGCGTTTCGCCGGGGCTGGGACTATCGTTTGCAACATGAGATACGTGCGCGCCATCCGCCCGCTCGCCTACGCCCTGGCGATCGCCGGCGCCGCGTTCCTGGTCGCCTCGTTCCTGCTGCACCCGACGCCGGTCGAGTGGGTGCCGATCCCGGGCGGCAAGCCCGTGCCGGTGTACAACGACGGCGCGGTGGACTACCTGATCAGCGCGCTGCGCGTCCTCGGCATCCCGCTCGTGATCGCCGGCGTCTACCTGGCGTTCCGCGACCTGCGGCCGGACGCCATCGAGCCCGAAGACGGGATGCCGCCCTCGACCCATGACCCGTACAGCGACATCTCGCCGCTCAACGGCAATCCTGTCAGCCGCAGCGGAGTGGGTTGATCCCTACTCCTCCGCCATGAACGGATAGCGGTAGTCGGTCGGCGGCGACGAACGTCTCCTTGATCGTCCGCGGGCTGACCCAGCGGATCAGGTTCCACATCGAGCCGGCCTTGTCGTTGGTGCCCGACGCGCGGGCGCCGCCGAACGGCTGCTGGCCGACCACCGCGCCGGTCGGCTTGTCGTTGACGTAGAAGTTGCCCGCCGCGTCGCGGAGCGCGTGGTGCGCCCGGTCGATCGCAGAGCGGTCGGTCGAGAAGATCGCCCCGGTCAGCGCGTACGGCGACGTGCCGTTGACCACGTCCAGCGTCTCGTCGAAGCCGCTTCTCGTCGTAGACGTAGGCCGTCACGACCGGCCCGAACAGCTCGCGCTGCATCAGGTCGAACGAGGGATCCGTGGTGCTGACCACCGTCGGGCTGACGAAGTAGCCCTGGCTGTCGTCGGTGTCGCCGCCGACAACGATCTCGGCGTCGTCGCTGCGAGCGGGCCAGCGTCGATCGCCTCGGCCTGGGTCGTGTACGAGCTCTCGTCGATCACCGCGCCCATGAAGTTGCGGAAGTCGCGCACGTCGCCGGTGCGGATCGTCGGGACGTCGCGCTCGAGCGCCTCGCGGATCGCCGGCCACAGGTTCGACGGCGCGTAGACGCGCGACGCGGCGGAGCACTTCTGGCCCTGGTACTCGAACGAGCCGCGCACGATCGCCGTGGCGACGGCGGCCGGGTCGGCCGAGGGGTGGGCGACGATGAAGTCCTTGCCGCCGGTCTCGCCCACGATCCGCGGGTAGCGAGCGGTAGCTCGGCGATGTTCTCGCCGACCGTGCGCCACATGCTCTGGAACACCGCGGTCGAGCCGGTGAAGTGGATGCCCGGCCAGCTCGGGGCTGCTTCAGCGCCGCGTCGCCGATCGTCGCGCCGGAGCCGAGCACCATGTTGATCACGCCCGGCGGCAGGCCCGCCGCCTCGAGCAGCTTGATCAGGTGGTAGGTCGAGTAGACGGCGGTCGAGGCCGGCTTCAGCACGACCGTGTTGCCCATCATCGCCGGCGCCGTCGGCAGGTTGCCCGCGATCGCCGTGAAGTTGAACGGCGCCACCGCGAACACGAAGCCCTCCAGCGGGCGGTACTCGAGCCGGTTCCAGACGCCGGGCGACGACACCGGCTGCTCGCTCATCAGCCGGTGCATGTAGGTGAGGTTGAAGCGCCAGAAGTCGGTCAGCTCGCAGGCCGCGTCGATCTCGGCCTGGTACGCCGTCTTCGACTGGCCCAGCATCGTGGCCGCGTTCAGCGTGTCGCGCCACGGGCCGGCCAGCAGGTCGGCGGCGCGCAGGAAGACGGCGGCGCGCTCCCACCACGGCGTCTCCGCCCACTCGCGGCGCGCGGCGGCCGCGGCGTCGATCGCCTGCTGCACCTCGTCGGCGCCGCCGTCGTGGTACTCGGCCAGGACGTGCGTCGTGGTCGTGCGGCTCGACCGCCTTGACCGTGCGTGCCGGTGCGCACCTCCTTGCCGCCGATGATCATCGGGATCTCGATCTGGCTGCCGCTCATCTCGGTCAGCCGCTGCTTCAGGGACGCCCGCTCGGGCGAGCCCGGGGCGTAGTCGCGCACGGGCTCGTTGCGCGGCTCGGGGAGGGTGAAGATGCCGTTTGTCATAGCGCGCAGCCTACCCTGATGGCGCGCCGCCGCGGCGGGCTACACGCCGGCGGGCGACTCGTTCGGCAGCCGCAGCAGGTCGCGGATCGAGACGATCCCGACCAGCTTGCTCACCCTCGACGACCGGCACGTGCCGGAAGCCGCCGTGGATCATCAGCGAGGCCGCCTCGCCGTTGCTGGCCTGCGGCCCGACGGTGATCGGGTCGTGGGTCATCCGCGCGGCGACCGTGCCGTCGATCGAGCCGGTGCCGACCGCCTTCAGCACGTCGCGCTCGGTGAGGATGCCGACCAGCCGCTCGCCCTCGCAGACCAGGATCGCGCCCACGCGGCGCTCGGCCATCGTGTGGGAGGCGTCCACCAGCGAGGTCTCCGGCCCGCACGTGAGCAGGCGCGTGGTCATCGTGTTCGAGATCAGCTCGTCGGGCGCGCGCTGGTAGGCGGTGCTCATGACCCCGCCGATCCTACCGGTCCGGGACGTCCCGCGCCTCGAGCAGCGCGCGGCTGCGCTCCGCCCGGTACGCGAACATGCTCGCCATCGCGCGGCGGACGGCCGGCTCGAGCACCCGCTCGGCGCCCAGCGGCAGCCGGTAGACGACGTGGTCGGTGACGCGGGTCCGGCCTTCGCCGAGGTCGCGGAAGCAGTGCTCGTGGCGCCAGCTCCGGAACGGCCCGTTCAGCATCTCGTCCACGATCAGCACCGGCGCCCGGACGACCGCGATCCGGATCCGCAGCCGCCGGCCGAACGGCGCCCCGGGCGGGCGCACCGTCAGCACCACCTCGTCGCCCTCGTCCAGCGGGAACGACCCGTCCACCGCGACGAGGCGCTGCCAGGGCGGCGAGATGCCCGGCGCGTTGCGCGTGTCGCGGTGCCACTCGAACACCTCGGCGATGGGCCGCGCGACCTCGAACGTGGACAGGAACTCGGCCACCGCCGGTACCATATTGGCATGCCCGCCCAGGCCTACCGGGGCAAGCCCTGCGTCTGCCAGCACCGGCTCGAGGTGTGCGACCAGCGCTGCGTCGCCGACATGATGCAGACCACGTTCTACATGGCCTGCCTCAAGCTGACGGGGCGGCGCTGCCTGGTCGTCGGCGGCGGCTCGATCGGCCTGGAGAAGGTCGAGGGCCTGCTCGCCTGCGACGCCCGCGTGCACGTGCTGGCGCCGCATGCCTGCGCCGAGGTCGCGCGCGCTGGCGGACGCCGGCGACATCGAGTGGACGCAGCGCGCCTTCGCGCCCGGCGACCTCGAGGGGCACTTCCTGGCGATCGCCGCGACCGACGACACCGAGGTCAACATCCAGGTGTTCGACGAGGCGGAGCGGCGGGCGATGCTCTGCAACGTCGTGGACGTGCCGCCGCTGTGCTCGTTCATCCTGCCGGCGATCGTGCGCCGCGGGCCGATCGCGATCGCGATCTCGACGGCGGGCGCCAGCCCGGCGCTGGCCAAGCGGATGAAGCGCGAGCTGTCCGAGCTGTTCGGGCCGGAGCACGCCGAGCTGGCCGAGCTGCTGAACGACGCCCGCGGCTGGGCGAAGGCGACGCTGCCCACCTACGAGGACCGCAAGGCGTTCTTCGAGGGCATCGTCAACGGCGACCCCGATCCCGCTCGAGCTGCTGCGGCGCGGCGACCGCGCCGGCGTCGAGCGGCTGATCGCGGAGCGTCAGGCCGCGCTGACGCCGGCCTGAATCTCGCGCCAGCAGGCTCCGCAGCTCCGACTCCGCGATCCGCTCGTTGAGCAGCGGCGAGGCCGCGCCCAGCTCGAGCATCGCGCGCGTCAGCGCGACCGCCCGCGGCTCGACCGGCCGCGACAGGTCGCGGAGCGCGCCGGCGATGCGGCGCAGCGCGGGTGCGGCGATCTGGGCTCGGCTGCGCGGCGCCACGCCGCCCGGCTGTGCGGCCCGCTCCAGCCCTCGCGCCAGCATCAGCCGGTGGCGGGCGCCGACCAGCTCCTGCGCGTGCCGGCGGACGGCCGGCATCGCCAGCGCGTCGCCCTGGGCAACGAGCCTGGTGAGCAGGTCGTGCCGCTGAAACCGCGTCAGCCCGGCGACCAGCAGCCCGGTGGCGGCGCCCAGCCCGAGCACGACCGCGAGGCGTCCCGAGCCCAGCGCCCAGACGCCGGCTGCCGCGACGACCAGGAGCACCGATGCGCCGACGGCGTCGAACAGGCGGTGGCGCAGGTCGCGCAGGCGATCGTCCGCGGCCTGACGGCTGACCGGTTCGATGAGGGAGCTCATGCCCTGAGCGTACCCAGCAGAGGCACGGATCCACACCAGGCAGCGCCCGCTGGATTGGAGCCGGCTTAGCCCTCGGCGTCGGCCGCCGCGGCGGCCACGTCGGCCACCGCCGCCTCGGCGTCGCCGTCCGGCTTGCGGCGGCCGCGCGAGCGTGAGCGGCGGCGACGGTCGCGGCGCTCCGGCGATCCCCCGACGGGCTCGCCGCGTGCGATCTTGCGGACGGCGCCCGGCCGGGAGTCCCGCACCGTCTCGCCGTCGGCCCCCTCGAGCTCGAACTCCACCCGGACGCGGCCGCGGACGCCGGCGTTCTTGAGCTGCGACAGCACGCGGCGGGCGGCATCGTCGAGCAGCGCCTCGCCCTCGTCGCGGCCGAGCGGCACGACCAGCCCGGCGCCCTCGACCGAGACGCGGACGGTGCGGTCGGGCAGGGCGTCGCCGCCCAGCAGCTTGGCCACCTGCACCTCCAGCGGCGCCGCGTCGGCGGCCGCCCGGCGCACGTCCACGGCCGACTCGAACACCGCGTCGCCGTCGCCCGTCAGCGTCCACCGCAGCGACTCGGCGTCGCCCACCTGCGGCCGCACCAGGTCGTCGGCGTCGTCGCGCAGCCGCACCGCGACCTCGGCCGAGACCGGCACGGTGACCGTGCCGTCCTTGCGCGCCACCGCCACGGCCGGCGGCGTCGAGCCGACCACGGCGCCGTTGAACGAGATCGTGTCGGCGCGCTCCTTCTCCTTCGCCTTCGCCCGCTTCTGGGTCTTGACCCGCGCGGCGGGTGCGGGGATGTTCGACCCGAGCGCGGCGGCCAGCCGCGGCGGATCGGCCGAGAGCGTCATCCGGGCTCGCTCGACCAGGCGCTCGGCCATCGTGCCGCGCCGCGGGGAGGCCACGGCCAGGATGGCCGCGCCGGCCTCGAGCGGGCCGGACGTCGCGATGGTGGCCAGACGGGCGGCGGCCTCGGTCAGGGCGGCGTCGCTGGAGGCCGCGGCCAGGGCGCCGAGCAGGCTGCGGCCGTCGTTGACGTGGCTGCCGGCGTAGCGGTACTCGTGGTCGCGGGCGGCGCGGGCGAGCTGCCACGTCCAGGCGACGATGCGGTCGTCCGGCGCCTCGATCCGGCCGTCGCCCATCGCCAGCAGCAGGATGCGCGCGCCCTGGCCGCGGTCCTGCTGCCACGTCGGCGCGGCCTCGACCAGCCGGCAGGCCATCGCGAAGGTCGTCTGCGTCGGCCCCTGCGACGGCGAGGTCGCCCAGCGCCTGGAGCCGCAGCCGCCGGTGCTTGTTCTCGGCGGCGCAGGTGAAGAAGAAGAGCTCGCGCGCCTCGGGCGCGAGGCCGGTGACCCGCTCCGCCAGCAGCTGCACGTCGGCCGGGCTGACCGAGCGGGCCGCGACGACGGCCCATGCGCGCTGCTCGTCCAGCGGCAGCTTCGACGCGTCCACCAGCCGCCACTGGTTCGCGATCACCGCGATCCGGCGCTCGGGGTCGTCCGAGACGGGGACGATCCAGTTCGCCTCCTTGACCAGCGGCTTGGGCGGCCGCCGGCGCCACCTGCGGCGCCGGGGCGGCGGCGGCGTGACCAGGCCGTTGGGCCGGTAGGCGTCCACGCCGAGCAGCGAGTGCAGCGTGATCACGCGCTCCGTGTGGGGCGCGCCCGGCTCGGCGAAATCGACGACGACGCCCGCCTCCTTGCGCCGGTGCAGGCGCATGATCCGGCCCACACGCTGCTGGTAGACGCGGCGGCTGGCCGTCGGCGCGAGGTGCATGCAGACCGTCGCCCGCGGCGCGTTCCAGCCCTCCGCCAGCAGCTGCGCGTTGACCAGGACGTTGATCTCGCCGCGATCGTAGGCGGCGAGCCGCTCGGCCAGCTCGCGGGGCGGCGTGCGCCCCGAGACGGCCGCGGCCTTCAGCCCGATGCTGCGCATCGCCGCCGCCACACGCTCGGCGTGCTCGACGCCGGCCGCGTAGACGATGCCCGGCGTCTCGCCGAACCGGTCGGGTAGAGGCCGGCGGCCGCGATGTTCAGCGGATCGAGGTCGAGCGCGGCGGCCAGCTGGCTCTGCTCGAAGTCGCCGCCGACGATCTCGACGGTGCGCAGCGAGGCGATCGGGCGGACGCGCGAGCAGCGCAGCGGCGCGACGACGCCGCGGCGGACGGCCTCGGCCAGCGGGAAGTCGGCCACCTCGGCCGGGAAGACGTCGCCGACGTGCTTCTGGAGCAGCTGGTCGGTGGCCGTCATGCCGATGTAGACCGGCTCGCGAGAAGCGGCGGATGGCCGCGGCGGTCTTGTCGCCCAGGGCGGTGTGCGCCTCGTCGCAGACGACCACGCCGTAGACGTCGTCGCGCAGGTCGTCGGCGTGCTTGATGAACCAGGAGTAGGTGTTGATCGTCAGCGGCGGCGTCGCGGGGACGGTCTCGCCGCGGGACAGCGGCCCGTGCAGGCGGGCGCCGTAGCCCTCCTTGGTCAGGTCGCGGGTGAACTGGTCGACCAGCAGCCGGCGGTGGGTGAGGATGAGGACGCCGGTCGTGCGGGCCGCCTCGACGAACCCCGCCGCGGCGATCGTCTTGCCCGAGGCCGTCGGGTGCTTGAACCGGTAGCGGCGGCGAGCGCCGGGATCGGGCCCGTGCTCGCCCTCCTCGGTGACGTCGGCCACGACGGCCTGGGTGGGGTCGGCGCCGACCGGCTCGCCGTACAGCGCGTCGGCCTCGGCGTCGCCGTTGCCGTTCTCGGCCGCCATCGCCGTTGCCGTTCTCGGCAGTCGTCGTCCTCGTCCTCGTCGGGCTCGCCCCGCTCGAGGTCGCCGATCAGCGCGGCCAGCTGGCCGGCCAGCGCGTCCACCTGATGGCGGCGCAGCGTGGTGCCGGAGGCGAGCTTGGGCTGCTGCTCGGACAGCACGCGTTCGAGGCCGAGGATCGAGCGAGAAGTCACGCCGCCAGCCGAAGCTCGGCTCGGTCGCGCCGCGGCCCATCTCCTCCAGCGCGGCGTCCAGCGCGGCACGGCGTGCGGTGCCCGGGGCGAGCGCCAGGTCGGCATCCTCTCCCTCGTGCAGCAGCGGTTCCCCGCACCACGTCTCGACACGGTGCGCGGCCGCTTCCAGGTCGGCCTTCATCCCCAAAGTCATCTGTTGCGCCGCCGGTCATACGGGCGCCTCCTCGGCGGCACCGGCGGTCGGTCTCAGTGTAGCGAATCGGCAGGCCGGACACCGCCGAGAGCGCGCTCCACGAGCGCCGCGAGCGGCTCGGCCAGGCCGGCGCCGGCCGCGACGAGGCCCTCCCGCAGGCCCGCGGCGGCGGGTAAGGGCAGCACCCGGCCGCCCGCCTCGCGCACCAGCAGCGTGCCGGCGGCGCTGTCCCAGGCGTTCAGCCCGTGCTCGTAGTAGCCGTCCACCCGGCCCGCCGCCACCGAGGCCAGATCGATCGCCGCCGAGCCGCTGCGGCGGATGTCGCGCACCGCGGCGAGCATCGTCGCCAGCGCGCGCGGCCTGCACCTGCCGCTGATCGGCCAGGTACGAGAAGCCGGTCGACGACCAGGGCCGCGGCCAGGTGGCGCTCACCGCTGGCGGCGAGCGCGCTCGCCGTTCAGCCAGGCCCCGCCGCCGCGGGCGGCGGTGAAGGTCTCGTCCCGGGTCGGCACGTGGACGACCCCGACCAGCGCCCCCGTCGGCGTCCTCGCAGGCGATCGAGACCGACCACGACGGCAGGCCGTAGAGGTAGTTGATCGTGCCGTCCAGCGGATCGACCACCCAGCGCAGCCCGGACGCGCCGGCGACGCCTCCCCCCTCCTCGCCCAGCAGCCCGTCGCCGGGGCGCTCGCCCAGCAGCAGCTCGCGGAGCAGGCGCTCGGCGTCGCGGTCGGCGTCGGAGACGAGGTCGGTCTGGCTGCTCTTCGACGAGAGGCCGGTGGCCGGCCGCCGGAACCGCTCCAGCAGCAGATCCCCGGCCGTGCGCGCCGCGCGCTCGGCCAGCTCCAGCAGGTCGTCTCGCTCGGACACGGCGGGCAGTCTATGCCCTGCGGGCGGGGACTCAGCCGCGCTGCGGGTCGTCGGCCATCCGCGCGGCGGCCTCGGCGCGGGCGTCGAGCTGCGCGCGGGCGCGCATCTCCAGCTCGCGGGCGAGATCGCGTTCGCGACGGCGGCTGCGCAGGCGGTCGATCAGGCGGTGCATACCTGCAAGTCTGCACCTCGCCGAGCCGGAAAACAAGGCCGTTTGCAGCATGTTCACCGCTTCGTCCCGGCGCGGGTAGGGATTGGCAAGGATCGGGCTCCTGACGGTTGCGTCAGGTCTTTGGTGCCTCTCCGTCACGGAACGCCGGATCGGCTGTGAGCGGGGTCTGGCACGGTGCCAGACCCCGTACCGGACACCCTCCCGATCCGCCTGGTTGAGCGATCCCTGGCCGGCTGGAATGGTTCCGCCTTCCACAACGAACCGTCACGGAACGCCGGATCGGCTGTGAGCGGGGCCCGGCACCGGGTCTGGCACCGTGCCGGGCCCCGGTACCATCGCCGGATGGCGCGCCTCAACTACCACCGGATCAACGACCGGCTGCTGGCCGGCGCGATGCCGTTCCGGGACGACCACGTCGAGGCGCTGCGGGCCGAGGGCGTCTCCTCGGTCGTCAACCTCTGCGAGGAGCGGGAGTACTGGGAGGGCGAGCGCGACCTGCTCGCCGCCGCCTACCTGCGCAGCGGCATGACCGAGCACCTGCTGCCGGTGCGGGACGGATCGACGGTGCCGGCGGACGTGCTCGACCGGGCGGTCGCGATCGCGGGCGCCGACGGCGGCTCGGTGTACGTGCACTGCCGGGGCGGGCGGGAGCGCTCGGCGACCGTCACCGCGGCCGTGCTCTCGCGGCTGGACGCGCTCACGATCGACGATGCGCTGCGGGTCTCCCGCGAGCGCCGTCCGATCTTCGCCCCACTGGAGTGGCAGGTCACCGGACTGCACCGGTGGGCGTCGGCGACGCCCCTCGACGGGGGTCGTCCGGCCCCTGCGTCAGACTCCCAGCCGTGATAACAAGTCATCGAGCCTGCAAACTGCGGACACGACTTGCTAGCTGGTTGTTGCATCCGCCGGAAGATACCCGTATCCTCACGGTGTCAGTGCGAAGATGGGTTCAGGCTCCAACGTCCTGACTTCAGGGTTCAATGTCCTGAGTACAGGCCTCAAACGTCCTCTTAGGGAGAGGTGGTGCAGATATGAGGAAAGTAGTTCGTTCGGCTGTCGCTCTGCTGAGCGTCGCGGCGATTTTCGCCGTGACAGCTGGTACCGCGCTCGCGGGCAGCGACTACAACAAGCCGGGCGGCCAGGTCGCTGGTGAGCAGACCGGCGGTGGGGGCGGCGGCACTCTCCCCTTCACCGGTTCCGAGCTGATGCTCTACGTGATCGTGGGCGCTGCGATCGTCGCCAGTGGCTTCGCGCTCCGCGCGATGGCTGCTCGTCGCTCGAGCTAGATCTCGTCCGCAAGACACGAGAGATGTACGAAGGGGCGCCTGAGGGCGCCCCTTCTGCGTTCCCGGGGCCGCCGGCTCAGTAGTGGTCGTAGGAGATGGGCGGCTCGACGAATCGGAAGTCGAGCCGCAGCGACGGGTTGAGCCGCCGCACCTGACTGAGCGCGTGCTGCGCGACGCCGGGCCGGCCCAACCGCGTGGCGCTCAGGTACAGCATCTGCCAGCCCACCCAGAACTCGGGTTCGCGAGCCACAGCCAGCCGTGAGGCGTCGTACGCGGTGCGGGCGTCGCCGTTGCGCAGCGCGGCCCGCGCGATCGCGATCTGCGGCCTGCCCGAGAACCAGTCGAGCCCGTCGGCGGTGTTGGCGGACGAGATCGCGGCATCCAGCGGCTGGCCGTACGAGCGCAGCAGGTAGGCCTGGGCCAGCGCCGCCGGGATCGTGCTGATCGCGACGGCGCCGACGATCACCGCAGGCGTCGCCAGCATCGCGATCCTGCGCACCCGCGTGCGCTCGGGCGGCGGCCCGCCCGGCCGCGGCAGCGAGGCGCAGGCCGCGGCAGCGAGCAGCAGCGCGGGCATCACGCATGCCGCGAGCTGCCACGTCCAATCCACGGCCGCGTGCAGCAGGAACTCGCTGAGGCCGCCCACCATCGCCGCGGCCAGCAGCCGCTCACCCGAGGTCGCACCGCGGAACCGCAGCCGGATGGCCGCTGCCAGCGGCAGGCCCATGGCCAGCGTGAACCCGAGCAGGCCGGGGATGCCGAGCGTCGATGCCGACTCCAGGAACTCGCTGTGGGCGTGGAACGGCTGGTCGGTCGAGCGGCCGAGGATGGCGTACTGGGAGAGGAAGTTGCCGGCGCCGATGCCGTGCAGCGGGTGGTCGCGGAAGATCAGCACAGCGGCGCGCCAGAGGTCGTAGCGCCCGGTGCCGACCGACCCGAAACGGCTGTCCGCGTCGCCGCGGTACGGGCTGCCCTGCTGCTGGAACTCGTGCCACTTGTCGTGCACGAACCCGCTGGGGCCGCCGCTGACCGTGATCGAGAACCCGCCCAGCGCGAGCAGCACGCCGCAGATGGCGACGGCCGTGGCGACCGCGGTGGTCATCCGCCGCGCCTCCTCGCCCAGCCGCACTCGCAGGTCGAGCAGCGACTGGATCAGCGCGGCGAGGGCGCAGACGACGGCCGTCAGCAGCGTGGCGGCGCCCACCGTCTTTGCCTGGGACGAGCCCGCCGCCGACCCGAACGCCGCGTTCAACTCGTGCCAGCGCAGCGCGATCATCACGGTCATCGGCGCCGCCAGCGCCGCGCAGCGGATCGGCGTCGGCGTGACGAGCAGGAAGATCACGCCCGAGGCGATCAGCGCGAACAGCGCCGACCGGGCACCGGTGGGGATGACCAGCGCCGCGCCCGCCCCCGCGCCCAGGGCCGCGGCGACGCGCAGCGGGATCTGCGTCCCCCGCTCCGAGGCCAGGGCGATCAGCGGCCACACACCGATCGCGACCAGGGCGGCCATGCCGCCGCCGTAGCCGATGCCGCCGACCAGACGGCCGAAGTCGAAGGCGCCGACGTCGCCGTTCGTCCACAACACCCACGCCTGGAGCAGCGCGATCAGCCCCGCCCCGCCGGCGGCCAGCCAGACGGCGACCCGCCGGCCCTCCACCAGCCCCAGCGCGAGCAGGGCGAGCGCAAAGGCGCAGGCGTAGAAGATGAAGCGGTCGCCCTCGACCAGCGCGTTCTCCGGCCAGTCGGCCCACCCGACCGAGAGCCAGCAGTACACCCCCATCGCGGCCAGGCCGCCCGGCGCCACCCAGGGCAGCACGCCCAGCCGCGGCGGCTCGACGGCGATCAGGACGACCGCGACGGCCAGCGCCGTGACCGCCGACCACAGCCCCCACTCGTCCACCGTGTAGCCGCCGCCGTGGCCCGCCATCCACAGACCGCAGCCGAAGGGGAGCAGGAGCAGCACCAGCGGCGCCAGCCCGCCGGCGCGGCCCAGCAGGGCCTCACCGCGAGGCGCCGGCCGCGCGGTCTCGGCGTCGACGGTCTCGGCCACCGGCAAAGCGTACCGATCGCCTCAGCCGGTGGTCACGTCCGCGCACTCGCCTCCGCAGCCTGTGGTAACCCGCATCCCCGTTTCGTGGTAGGAGCTACAGCTCCATCAGCCGGGCGACGCCGCGCCGCTCGAGGCCGCGGGCGATCACCATCCGCTGGATCTCGGAGGTGCCCTCCCAGATCCGGTCGACGCGCACCTCGCGCCACAGCCGCTCGGCCGGGTTGCGCCGCATGTAGCCGCGCCCGCCGAAGATCTGCACCACCCGGTCGGCCACGCGGCCCGCCGTCTCCGACGCGATCAGCTTCGCCATCGAGGCCTTGGCGTGCACCAGCTTGGGATCGGCGCCGGAGTCGTACAGCTCGCCCACGTAGTAGGTGAGCAGGCGCGCGGCGGTGGTCTCGGCGGCGCAGTCGGCCAGCATGAAGCTGATCGCCTGGTGGTCGAAGATCCGGCCGCCGAACTGCTCGCGCTCGAGCGCCCACTCGGTGCCCAGCTCGATCAGCCGGTCGCAGGCTCCGCAGCAGCGGGCCGCGATGTGGACGCGCTCCTCGATGAACCACTCGGCCGTCAGCTCGAACCCCTGCCCCACCTCGCCCAGCACGTTGGCGACGGGGACGGGGGTGTCGGTGAACGTGTACTCGGGGTGCCGGTAGGGGAAGTTGTGCGTGAAGTCGGGATCGTCGGTCATCTCGACGCCGGGCAGGTCCTTGTCCACGATGAACAGCGCGGGCTGCCGCTCGTCGCCGTCCACGGCCCAGGCCAGCACCAGGAAGTAGCTCGCGATGTCCCCGTCGGTCACGAACCACTTGGTGCCGGAGAGGCGGTAGACGTCGCCGTCGCGGATCGCCTCGGCCCGGATGGCGCGCGGGTCGGATCCGGCGTCGGCCTCGGTGATCGCGTAGGCGTGGCGGTGCTCGCCGCGGACGTCGGGGAGCAGGTAGCGGTCGATCTGCTCCGGCGTGCCGTGCACGAGCACGTTGGACGGGCTCCAGACCAGCACCCAGAGGCAGTTGGTGAGGCGGCCGAGCTGCTCGTGCAGCACGACCTGCTGCGTCAGCCCGAGCCCGCCGCCCCCGTACTCGGTGGGGATGTTGGCGGCGTTCAGGCCCGCGTCCAGCACCGCCTGCTTGACCCGGGCGTGGGTCTCGGCGCTGAGCCGGCCGTGGTTGGTCTCGGCCTCGAGCTCGATCGGCTGCAGCACGTCGTCCACCAGGCGCCGCGTGCGATCGCGGAGCTCCTTGAGCTCGGGAGTGAGCGTGAAGTCCATCGGGGTCCTCCTCGGGTCAGACGGGTCGCAGTGCGGCCGCCGTGCCGCCGAAGAGCAGCGCTGCCAGCGCGTCCTCGCGGTCGACGCCGCGCAGGTGCGGGGAGTCCAGATCGACCTCCACCTCACCCACGGGAGCGTCGAGGCCGAGCGCCCGGGCGCCGTTCGCCGTCCCGATGTCGAGAAGGTAGCCGGTCGGCCCCGTTGCCCCCGCCGGTACCAGCACGTTGCGGCGCTCGGCGGTGCGGCGCGCGATCGCCTCCACCTCGCGCACCTCCAGGATCGGGTCGATCACCGTGTTCGAGTCGGTGCCGATGCAGATCGGGACGCCGCGGGAGAGGAGCCGCTCGGCCGGCAGGTAGCCGTCACCCAGGTTGGCCTCGGTCGTCGGGCAGGCGCAGACGGTGGACCCGCCGGCGCGCACCAGGTCGAGCTCGTGGTCGGTCACGTGCGTGGCGTGGATCAGCGTCGTCCGCGGCGTCAGCAGGCCGATGTCGGCCAGCAGCTCGATCGGCCGCATGCCGTGCTCCTCCAGGCACTCGTCCACCTCGCGGCGCTGCTCGTCGACGTGGATGTGGACGACCATCCCGCTGCCCGCGGCGTACGCCGCGATCTCCTCCAGCCAGTCGCGCGGCAGCGCCCGCACGCTGTGCGGCGCGAGGCCGACACGGGCATCGCCGGCCAGCTCGTCGACCCGCTCCAGGTAGGCGGCCGCGCTGGGATCGCAGAACCGGCGCTGCCCCGGCGTGGGCGGTTTGCCGGCACCGGCGCGGGCGTAGGCGCACATCAGCAGGACGATCTCGATGCCGGCGTCGCGGGCGGCGGCGATGCACGCCCGAGCCATCGCGTTGCGGTCGGGGTAGGGCTCGCCGCCGGGCCGGTGGTGCGGGTAGTGAAACTCGCCCACCGCCGTGTAGCCGGCGGCGACCATCTCGCCGTAGAGCTGCCGCGCGACGGCGTAACAGCCGTCCGGGTCGATCGCGTTGGCCGCCTCGTACATCGCCTCGCGCCACGTCCAGAAGTCGTCGTGCGGGTGCTCGGGATCGACCCGCTCGACCCGCCCGCGCAGCGCGCGCTGGAATGCGTGGCTGTGCGCGTTGACGAACCCGGGAATGCGCAGCGGCGCCGTTGCCATTGGGCGTATCCTCCCACCTTCATGGCGGACGTATCGAGAGAACGGTTCATCTCCTGGTTCAACGAGCTGGCCGCGATCGGGCGCACCGACAGCGGCTGGAACCGGCTGGCCTGGAGCCCGATGGAGGCCGAGGCGCGGGCGTGGTTCTCGCGCACCGCCACCGGCCTCGGCCTGGACGTGCACCAGGACGGGGCGGGGTCGCTGTGGGCGGTCACACCGGACGCCGACCGCGGGCCATGGGTCTGCGCCGGCTCCCACGTCGACACCCAGCCGGACGGCGGCGCCTACGACGGCGCGCTCGGCGTCGTCAGCGCCCTCGAGGCGGCGGCGACGCTGCTCGAGGCCGAGGCCGGGCGCCGCCACCCGCTGGCCGTGGTCGCGTTCGTGGACGAGGAGGGCGCACGCTTCCGCACGCCGACCTTCGCCAGCCTGGCGATCACCGGCGGCCTCGACATCGACCACGTGCTCGACGTGATGGGCGATGCCCCGGCGATCTACGGCGTCACCCGCGATTCGCTGGCGCAGAGCCGCGAGCAGCTCGCGCGCGTGCACTGCTTCTTCGAGGTGCACGTCGAGCAGGGGCGCTCGCTGGCCCCCGCCGAGTGCGCCCTCGGCATCGCCGACGTGCTGGCCCCGCGCCAGCGCTGGCGGGTCGGGTTCAGCGGCGAGGCGAACCACGCTGGCACGACGGCGATGGACGGCCGCGACGACGCCCTGCTTCCGGCCGCGCGGTTCGTGCTGGCCGTGGACGAGGTTGCCCGCAGCCACCCGGGCGCCGTGGGCACGGTGGGCCGGGTGGAGGTGCATCCGGGATCGACCAACTCGATCCCCGGCGCCGTCGCGCTCTCGCTGGACGTGCGCGCCCTGGACGTGGACACGGTCGAGGCGATGCTGGCCGAGCTGCGCGAGCGGTTCCCCGCCGCGACCTTCGGATTGGAGGCGCGCAACGACGGCGCGCGGTTCGACGCCGCCCTGCGGGAGGCGCTGGCCCACTCGGCGGAGACGCGTGGGATCGCCGCCACCGACCTGCCCAGCTATGCGGGCCACGACGCAGGCATCCTGGCCGGCCACGTCCCGTCCGCGATGCTGTTCGTCCGCAACCCGACGGGAGCCAGTCACACGCCCGCCGAATCGGCGTCAGAAAACGACTGCGTGGCCGGCGTCCAGGTGCTGACCGACGGCCTCGCCGCCGCCCTCAGCGGGGGGTGAGCTGTGCACAAGCTGTGGACGGCCGCTCCGGGGCCGTGCACATCCTGTGGACAACGCACAGGTTTCGGCCGCACGTTGCGGGGTTGACCTGTGGAAAACCGGCGGAGGCCCTTGACGCGGCCCTGTGGAATGGAACACGGTCTTGCGCACAGACATACCCCCCGAGCCCGGTGCCAGGCCACATTCCGTCCTCTCGGAGCCTGGCACCGGGTCGTTAAGGGGCAGAACCTACGGCAACCGCTTGAGCAGGCCGCGGCGGTCGAGCTCGGAGATGTCGGCCGCGACCAGCGCTCTGCGGACGTCGTCCAGTTCGACGAGCGTGACGCCGCCCCGCTCCTCGTGCACCGCCTCGACCCGGCGCACGGTGTCGAGCACCTTGCGGCTGGGCTCGACGAACAGGCACTCGGCCAGCAGGTCGTCGGGCCCGTCGCCGCCGGGGTGGACGCAGTCCACGAACAGCATCGCCTCGAGCAGCACGCCGTGCAGGCGGGCGCGCAGCCACAGCCGGTCGGACGGGCGCAGGTAGCGCCACGTCGAGAGCACGACGCCGTCGCGAGAGAGGGCGACGGTGAGGGCCTCGAAGACCGTCTCGTCCGCCACGGCCTGGCACCACAGCGCACGCACCGACGCGACGCCCCGAACCGGGATGCGCGGGGCGCGGCGGGGCGGGTCGTACGGGGTGCAGGTGACGAACAGCGCCTCCATCTGGATGCGCGCGGTCTCGGGCGTGTCGAACACGGCCCGCTCGACCAGGAACTCGATCCGGCACTTCCACCCGTCCAGCAGGACCTCGCCGAACAGGGTCATGCCGCCGACGACGCCGTAACGGTCGGCCGTCCCGTAGATGTCGAGGCCGCGCACACGCGCGATGGTGACGACGAGCTGACCGCCGGAGTCCCGCGTGAAGCTGGCCTGCCCTGCCTGCTCATACTGCTCGACGACCCGCGCGAGCGACGGCTGCATCTCACTCATGTGACCCATCCCCAAGCTGACGAACGACCCAGACACACAGGGTGGCGTCCGATCGGCAAACGCGCGTCCCCCGGCGGAGTGAGCCGGCCTCTCGGATCCGTCGTACCATCCGTCGTGGTGTGAGAAGGCCGCTGCTCATCCTCCTGGTGGCCCTCGCCGCCGGCTGCGGCGGGGCGAGCGGCTCGTCTGCGCCGTCCTCGGCGCCCGCCGCCGGCACCCTCACGGGCCGCGTCGTCTCCCACCCTGGCGACAACCCCGACACGCGGTCGGCCGCCGGCAACGTCCAGGTCGGCGTGTACCTCAAGCACGCGCAGCTGGCCGGCCCGCTGATGGCAGACCCTCCCAGCCCGATCGCGACGACCACGACCGCCGCCGACGGCACCTACCGCATCGAGGGTTTGGCCCCGGGCCGCTATTACGTCACGTTCGGCAAGTCCATCGGCCGGTGGGTGCGCATGCCCGACGGCGGCGGGGCGACCGCGAACGCCGACGTCTGCAGCGACTGCCCGGTGCCGCTCTAGACGGGATCGGCCGCGCCGTGCACGACGGCGCGCACGCCGGCCGCCCAGAGCGCCATCCACAGCAGGTACGCGACCGGGACCGCGGCCAGGCTGCCGTTGGCGAGGCCGAGGTAGATGCACACGAACGGGGCGGCGGCGGCGGGGAAGGCGAGCACGACCACGCGCAGCCAGCCGATCCGCTCCGGCGCGGACCTGATGCAGCCGAGCACGACGGCCGTGGCGACCACCCAGACGACGATGCAGGCCAGGGCGAGCGTGGCGAACACGACCGGTGTCGAGCGCGGCTGCGGGCACGCACCGCCGTCACACCCTGGCGCGAAGCCGATGAAGCCGAGCCATCCCAGCAGCACTGCCAGTGCGCTGAGGGCGACCAGCGGCACGCTCACGCCCCACAGCAGCAGCAGCCGGCGGACGTCGAACTGCGGTCGCGGCGCGGGAGCTTCCATGCGCCACGTATCGGCATCCCGGCCGCCGAGCTTCAGCAGGCCGGGACGGCGGCCCGGCCGGCCGCCGTCCCTGTCCCACGTCGCTACCGCCCGGCCGAGGCGATCAGGCTGACGCCGGGCATCTCGATCCCATCCTCGGTGCGATAGCCCTCGACCGCCTCCAGCGCCCGTTCGCGCAGCGCCTGGGCGGCGTCGTCGGGCAGCCGAGCGAGCAGCTGCGCGAGGGGTCCGGCGAGCACCGACGTCCGCTCCCACCACTCCTCCGCCGAGCCCGCGTGGTACGGCGTCGGGAGCTCGCCCACCTCGACGTCGCTCAGACCGGCGGCCGTGAACACGTCGGCCAGCCGGCCGGCGTCATCGAGCGAGAAGGGGTGCGGAGTGCCGCGCTTGACCGGCGGGCCGCCCAGCTGCTCGCCCACGACATGGAACACGACGCTGAGCCAGGGGTTCCGCAGGCGCGGTCCCCACACCGTGACGGCAACGCGCCCTCCCGGTCGCAGGACGCGACGCACCTCGCGCATCGCCTGCACGGGATCCTGGACCAGCATCAGGGCCTCGCGGCAGAGCACGACGTCGTAGGACGCGTCGGGCTCGTCGATGCGCTCGAGGTCGAGCACCCGCGCGCTGACGTTGTCCAGGCCGAGCGCCGACGCTCGGCCCGCGGCGATCGAGGTCATCTCGACGGCAACGTCCGAGACGACCACCTCCCCGCCCGGTTCGACCAGCGGCGCGGCCGTCAGGCCGGGACCGCCGGTCCCGCAGCCGAGCTCGAGCACGCGCTCACCCGGCTGCGGCGCCGTCAGCGCGAGCATCCGGTCGGTGACGTGGACGCCGCGCTGATCGACGAACGCGGCGTTCGCACCCCACGCCCACGCAACCCTCGACCAGCCGGCGTGCAGATCCGACCGCAGCTCTCCGGCGGTCGGACCGGGCGTGCGCTCGATCGGTGAATGTGTCTGCTGCATCTCGAGTCCTCCATTTGACTACTCGTCATGGGTAATGATTTCTCGGGTAGGCTAGCAGAATGAACGAGCACGTCAAGCCGACCCGGCGCTACGACTCGCCGCGACGCCGCCAGCAGGCGGCGGCGACGCGGGCGCAGATCCTCAACGCCGCGCAGCGGCTGTTCGAACGCGACGGCTATCCGGCGACGACGATGGCGGCGATCGCCGCGGAGGCCGGCGTCGCCCTGAAGACGGTCTACCTCGCGTTCGAGACCAAGAGCGGCGTGCTGCGGGCGCTGTGGCACCTGCTCCTGCGCGGCGACGCCGACGATGCGGCGGTGCACGACCGGGAGTGGTACCGGGAGGCGCTCGAGGAGCCCGATCCGGCACGGCAGCTGCGCCTGAACGCCCGCAACGCGCGAGCGGTCAAGGAGCGCGCCGGGTCGATGCTGGGCGTGATCCGGACGGCCGCGCCGGTGGACGCCGACATCGCTGCGTTGTGGGATCGCATCCAGTCCGAGTTCTACGAGAACCAGCGCGCCATCGTCGAGCGGATCGCGGCGCGGGGCGCCCTCCGCCCTGGCCTGGACGCCGTCCGTGGCGCCGATGTCCTGTGGACGCTCAACCACCCGGACGTGTGGCTGCTGCTGGTCGGCCAGCGGGGGTGGACGGCCGAGGAGTGGGAGCGCTGGTTCGCCGACGCCGCCCGCTCCCAGCTGCTGGACTGACCGCCGGCGTGGGGGCGACTGGCTCCCCCACGCCGGCTGCCGGTCGTCCGGGCTACGCGGCCGCGGCCGCCGGCCGGATGTTCTGGTTGACGCTGAACGCGTTGTCGGGGTCGTAGGCGGCCTTGACCCGGGCCAGGCGGTCGTAGTTGCCGCCGTAGGTGGCCCGCACCCGCTCCTGGCCCTCGTCCATCATGAAGTTGACGTAGGCGCCGCCCGCCGAGTAGGGGTGGGTGGCCTCGTGGTAGCCGACCGTCCAGTCGCGGAGCACACCCGCCTTGGCCGGGTCGCCGTCCACGCCCACGATCACCTGCGCCCAGCGCACGTCGCGGTGGGCGAAGGCGGTGTCCTGCGAGGCGACGTCGTGCACCGCGCCGTCGATCGGGTACATGTGCATCGTCGACTTCCAGGTCGGCATCGCCTCAGCGTGCGTGACGTGGGCCTCGATCGCCTCGTCGGGCAGCTCGCGCACGAAGTCCGCCCGCCAGTACCACTGCTCGCCCTTCGGGTACAGGCCGTCGAATGCGGACTGGATGCCCGGGAACGGCACCTCGCCCACGCCGTGCATGAGCGGCTCCGTCTCGAGCACCGGTGCGAACAGCTCGTCCGCGCGGGCCGGGTCTCCCGTGTAGCACCAGACGATGCCGCACACCTTCTGCATGTGCAGGGGCTCGGGGAACGGCGGTGCCGGCGGCACCGTCAGGAACGCGAAGAACCCGCTCAGCTCCCGGGGCAGGGACGGCTGGAAGTCGCGGTACCAGCGCATGATCTCCGCCGACCGCTCGAGCGGCCAGAACGTCGGACCCGCCAGCACGTTCGCCACCGGGTGCGTCCGGAACAGGAACGAGGTGACGGCGCCGTAGTTCCCGCCGCCCCCGCGCAGGGCCCAGAACAGGTCGGCGTGCCGGTCGGCGGCGGCGGTGACGATCTCGCCGCTCGCCAGCACCACCTCGGCCTCCAGCAGGTTGTCCACGGTCAGACCGTAGGAGCGGCTGAGGTGGCCGATCCCGCCGCCCAGAGTGAGCCCGCCGACGCCGGTTGTCGAGATGATGCCGCTGGGCGTCGCCAGCCCGTGGGCGTTGGTGGCCGCGTCCACCGCGCCCCAGGTGGCGCCGCCGCCGACGCGGACGGTGCGCGCGTCCGGATCGACCTCGATGCCGGCCATCGCCGCGAGGTCGATGACCACGCCGTCGTCCACGACGCCCAGTCCGGCGCCGTTGTGGCCGCCGCCGCGGACGGCGATGGGCAGGTCGTGCGCGCGGCCGAAGCCGATCAGCTCGCCCACCGCCCCGGGATCGGCCGGCAAGCCGATCAGGGCTGGGCGGCGGTCGATCATGCCGTTGAAGACGGCGCGGCGGGCGTCGTAGTCGTCGTCCCCGGGCCCGGTCAGCGTCCCCCTGAACGAGCCGCCGAGCTCCCTGCGGGCGGCGTCGACGGTACCGGTGCTCGGGCGAGATCGCAGTCGTTCGAGTCTCATGGTGATGCTCCTTCGAGATAGCACGATCGGTCGTGCCGTGAGTGAGGCCGCGAACTATACGACCGGTCGTGCTATCTTGTCAAGCATGAACCGTCAGGCCACCGACAGCGCCCCCCGGCGCCAGCGCGCCGACGGCCGCCGCAGCCGCGCCGCGATCCTCGACACCGCCGCGCGCCTCGCCACCGTGGAGGGCCTCGACGGCCTCTCCATCGGCGGCCTGGCCGAGCGCACGAACATGAGCAAGAGCGGGCTCTACGCCCACTTCCGGTCGAAGGAGGAGCTCCAGCTGGCCACGATCGACCGCGCCACCGAGATCTTCGGTCAGGAGGTGCTCGCCCGCGCCCAGGCTCGTGGGCACGGCCTGCGCCTGCTGTGGGCGCTGTGCGACGAGTTCCTGCTGCACCTGGAGCGCGGCGTCTTCCCCGGCGGCTGCTTCTTCGCCGCGGTCGGCGCCGAGTTCAGCAACCACCCCGGCCGGGTCAAGGAGCAGATCGTCGAGTTCACGATGGGCTGGATGGACACGCTGGTCGCCGCCGCGGTCGAGGCGCAGGAGGCCGGCGAACTGCCGGCCGAACTCGACACCGTGCAGCTGATCTACGAGGTCGATGCGCAGCTCCTGATGGGCCACACCGCCTTCGCGATGTTCGGCGACCGCACCATGCTCGACCGCTCCCGCCGAGGCCTCGAGCGCCTGCTCGGCCCGCGGCCCCACTAGGACCGCTGCGCGGCCGAGTCCGAGGACCCGACCACGCTGCCACGTCCTGCGGATCAGGAGTGGACGGTGAGCGTGATGTTGTCGGCGTAGGCGCTGTTGTACGCGCCGCTCAGCCGCGTCATGGAGAGCTGGAGGAGCGCCGCCGTGGCGTCGCTCGGCACCACTCCGGTGGTCGTCCGGTGCAGCAGCTTGGTGACGTTGCCACGGTCGGCTGCGGTGACGGCGCCGAGGACGATCGAGTCGAGCGAACGAATCCGCGCACATGACGGCGGGGGCGCGCAGCATCTTCCCCCCGATCTCCCACGCCCCGCCGCCGGGTGCGGTACCGTCGGGCACATGGCGTTCTCGGTGTCGGCCGACGCGTACGACCGCTTCATGGGGCGGTACTCGACGCTGCTGTCGCCGCTGTTCGCGGACTTCGCCGGCGTCGGCGCCGGGATGCGCGTGCTCGACGTCGGCTGCGGGCCCGGCATCCTGACCGCCGAGCTGGTGGCGCGCACCAGCGCCGAACGGGTGGCGGCGATCGACCCGTCCGCCTCCTTTGTCGAAGCGATGCACGAGCGGTTCCCCGCTGTCGACTCCCGGATCGGCTCCGCCGAAGGGCTGCCGTACGCCGACGACGCGTTCGATGCGGCGCTGGCACAGCTGGTCGTGCACTTCATGGGCGACCCGGTCGGCGGCGTCCGCGAGATGGCGCGGGTGACCAGGCCGGGCGGCAAGGTGGCGGCCTGCACGTGGGACCTGGACGGCGAGCGGTCCCCGATCTCGCCGCTCTGGCAGGCCGTGCGGGGGATCGATCCGGGCGCCGCCGGCGAGGGCGGCCGCCCCGGCGGCACACGGGAAGGCCTCGACGAGATCTTCCGGCAGGCCGGGCTGGGCGACGTCGTCACCACGGAGCTCGAGATCACGGCGCACCACGCATCCTTCGACGAGTGGTGGGAGCCCTTCGCGCTCGGCGTCGGCCCCGCCGGCACCTACGTGGCGGGGCTCGACGCCGACCGCCAGGCGGCGATCCGGGAACGATCCCGCGAACTGTTTCCCGCCGGCCCGCACACCGTCCGCTGGTACGCCTGGGCCGCTCGCGGCACCGCCGGCTGACCGCTCCATCCGGGCTCCGCAGCGCCTATGGTGCGCGCGGGACAGCAACCTGGATGGTGGGACCGATGGCTGAGCCGTTCACCGGCACGATCAATGTCGACATCCGCGACTCGGAGCCGGACTGGGCGCCGTTCGAGCCGCCGAGGGCGCCGGAGGGCGCGCCGAACGTCCTCTACATCGTGCTGGACGACGTCGGCTACTCGGCGATGAGCTCCTACGGCGGGCCGATCGAGACGCCGAACATCGACCGGATCGCCGACGCGGGCGTGCGCTACACGCAGTTCCACACGACGGCGCTCTGCTCGCCGACCCGATCCTGCCTGCTGAACGGCCGCAACCACACCCGCAACAGCATGGCCTGCATCACCGAGGCCGCCATCGGGTTTCCCAACGCCAGCGGCACGATCCCGCCGGAGAACGGGATGCTCTCGGAGATCCTCGGCGAGCAGGGCTGGAACACGTACATGGTCGGGAAGTGGCACCTCTGCCCGACCGACGAGATGAACCTGGCCGCCCCACGCAGGAACTGGCCGAGCGGCCGCGGCTTCGAGCGCTGGTACGGCTTCCTCGGCGCCGAGACCAACCAGTGGTATCCCGACCTCGTGTACGACAACCACATGGTCGACCAGCCGCGGACGCCGGAGGAGGGCTACCACCTCACCGACGACATCACCGACAAGGCGCTGGAGTTCATCCGCGACGCCAAGGCGATCGCCCCGGAGAAGCCGTTCTTCCTCTACTACGCGCCCGGCGCCTGCCACGCGCCGCACCACGCGCCGAAGGAGTGGATCGACAAGTTCAAGGGCCGCTTCGACGAGGGCTACGGGGTGGTCCGGGAGCAGACGCTGGCGAAGCAGAAGGAGCTCGGCATCGTCCCGCCGGACACCGAGCTGTCGCCGGTCAACCCGATCGGCACTCCGGAGACGCGGCACGGCCCCCACGACCAGCCGTTCCCCCAGCTGGACACGGTCCGCCCCTGGGACACGCTGAACGACGACGAGAAGCGGCTGTTCGCGCGGATGGCAGAGGTGTACGCGGGCTTCCTGGCCCACGCCGACCACCACATCGGGCGCCTGCTGGACTACCTCGAGCGCACCCACCAGCTCGAGAACACGATGATCGTCGTCGTCTCCGACAACGGCGCCAGCGGCGAAGGCGGCCCGAACGGATCGGTGAACGAGATGAAGTTCGCCAACGGCGTGCCCGACGACCTCGAGCAGAACCTGGCGATGATCGACGAGCTGGGCGGCACCGCCACGTACAACCACTACTGCACCGGCTGGGCGATGGCGTTCAACACGCCCTTCAAGATGTGGAAGCGCTACGAGTTCAACGGCGGCACCAGCGACCCGTGCATCATCTCCTGGCCTGCCGGATTGAAGGCCCGGGGTGAGGTGCGGGAGCAGTACCACCACGCGATCGACATCGTGCCGACGATCCTGGACGTGCTCGGCGTCGAGGCGCCGGAGACGATCAAGGGACACACGCAGTCGCCAATCGACGGCGTCAGCATGCGAGGGAGCTTCGATGACGCCACCGCCGAGTCCGGCCGCAGGACCCAGTTCTACGCGATGCTCGGCTCCCGCTCGATCTGGCACGAGGGCTGGAAGGCCGTCACGACGCATCCCGTCATTGCCGGCTGGGGCAACTACAACGACGACACGTGGGAGCTCTACCACACCGATGTCGACCGGGCCGAGCTGCACGACCTCGCGGCCGAGCACCCCGAGAAGGTGCGGGAGCTGGTCAACATCTGGTTCCGCGAGGCGGGCGCCAACCAGGCGTTCCCGCTGGACGACCGCTCCCCGGTCGAGATCTTCGCAACGCCGCGGCCGCAGCTGACCGCGCCCCGCGACACCTACCTCTACTTCCCCGACGCGGCGCCCGTCTCGGAGTGGCAGGCCGTCAACGTGAAGAACCGGTCGTTCGTGATCGGCGCGGTGGTCGACATCCCGGGACCGGGCGCCGAGGGCGTGCTGTTCGCCCACGGATCACGGTTCGGCGGACACGCCCTCTACGTCAAGGACGACCGCCTCCACTACGTCAACAGCTACGTGGGCTCCGAGGAGCAGATGGTCGTCGCCACCGAGAACCTGCCCGCGGGGGAGAACCTGCTGCTGTCGGCCTCGTTCGAGAAGGACGGCCAGACGCCGCTCGCCGCCACCGGCACGCTCTCGCTCTACCATGGCGAGACCAAGGTCGGGGAGGGCACGATCAAGACTCAGCTGGGAGCGTTCGCGATCGCCGGGGCGGGCCTGTTCGTCGGCAGGCACGCGGGCGAGCCGCTCACGGCCGACTACCCCGGCGAGCCGCCCTACGAGTTCACCGGCGGCACCCTGCACGAGGTGGCGGTCGATGTCAGCGGCGATCCGTACATCGACATCGAACGGCACGCCCAGATGCTGATCAAACAGCAATGAGCGACGCCCAGGCACTCAGCTCGTGGCGCGACACCCCGACCCGCGCCGCGATCATCGACTTCGTCGGCCGCGTGACCGACGAGTCCGGCCCCGACCACGTGCCGGTGGCCGAGCGGATCGCCGTCTTCGACAACGACGGCACGCTCTGGTGCGAGAAGCCGATGCCGGTCGAGCTCGGGTTCATCCTCGGCCGCTTCGCGGAGATGGCCGAGGCCGACCCGTCGCTGCGCGACCGGCAGCCCTGGAAGGCGGCCGTCGAGGGCGACCACGCCTGGCTCGGCGGCGTCATCACCAAGCACTACCACGGTGACGACACCGACGTGAAGGTGCTGATGGCGGGCATCCTGCAGGCGTTCGCGGGATCGACGGTCGAGCAGTACACGGAGGCGGCGCACGCGTACCTCCACGACCAGCAGCACCCCACGCTCGACCGGGCATTCCGCCACTGCGCGTACCTGCCGATGGTCGAGCTGCTCGGCTACCTGGAGCAGTACGGGTTCACCAGCTACATCGCCTCGGGAGGCGACCGTGACTTCATGCGACCGGTCACCGAGTCGATCTACGGCATCCCGTCCGAGCGGGTGATCGGAAGCTCGACGGGCCTCCGCTACCTCGACGACGAGCACGGCGGCACGGTCACGTACGCAGCCGAGATGGACGTGTTCGACGACGGACCGATCAAGCCGGTGCGAATCTGGAGCCGCATCGGCCGGCGGCCGATCCTGGCCGGCGGCAACTCGAACGGCGACATCCCGATGCTGCGCTATGCGGGCGGCCGGTCGCGGCCGGCGCTGCGGCTGCTGGTGCTGCACGACGACGCCGAGCGCGAGTTCGACTACACGGCCGGCGCCGAGCGCTCGCTGGAGCAGGCCGCGGCAGACGGCTGGACGGTGGTCAGCGTCAGGAAGGACTGGGAGACGGTGTTCGCCGACGTGGACTGAATGAGCGGTGACCCTGCGGACGACGGCGGGCCCGACCAGGGCAGCGGGCGCCGCGCCACACGGCTGGCGGCGACGGCGGCCGAGCGGGGTGAGCGGCTGCGGCGCTCGGCCGAGGAGCGGCTGGGCGTCCTCCGCGTCCGCTACGACCTGATCGACGCCGCGCTGGAAGCGGTGGATCTCGACCGCCGCCGCGCCGGGGGCCTGCTCGCCGGCGGGATCGCCTTCCGCGCCTTCATCTGGCTGCTCCCCGCGGCGCTGCTGACGACAGGCGTGATGGGGATCGTGCACCACGTGTCGGCGAGGGCGCCGGAGACGGTGGCCGTCGACTCCGGGCTGGGCGGGGTGATCGCCGACTCCGTGTCCAGCGCCAGCAACCAGTCGGGACGGGCGACGGCGGTGCTGATCGTGATCGGCGCCGTGCTGACGGTGTACACGGCGATGACGCTGGTGCGGGCGCTGCGGCTCGCGTTCGTGTTCGCGTGGGGGCTCCCCATCGTCCGCCGCCGCGGCCTGGTCAAGGATGCGACGCTGTTCAGCCTCGCCATCATCGCCCAGCTCGCGCTCAGCGCCGCGGCGTCCTGGGTGCGGTCGGAGACGACGGTCGGCGGCATCGTGGTCGGCCTGATCGTGCCCGCCGGCGGCGCGCTGATCTGGCTGTGGATCTCGTGGCGCCTCCCCCACGCCGACATCCACTGGACGGCGCTCGTCCCCGGGACGATCCTGATCTACGTCGGGCTTCAGCTGATGCACATCGCCACCGTCTACTACTTCGCCGGACAGCTTGCCCACTCTGGCAACCTGTATGGCTCGCTCGGCATCGCGGCCACGCTGCTGCTGTGGCTCTACCTCATGTGCCGGCTGGTCGTCGCGGGCGCGTTCCTGAACGCGACGCTGTGGTACCGCACGCACCCGCGGCCCGAGCCGATCGATCTTTAAGAGCGGATGTGGGGTCCAATGGCGCCTCAACGCCGCGCCAGCAAAGTGCCCGGTTACATTCGCAACGACCATTGGCGGACGCACCATGGCACTTCCTCAACCCGAGCCTGACATCCTGCGCCGCGCGCGCGACGGCGATGAGCGCGCGTTCGCGGCGATCGTCGAGCAGTATCAGACGCCGCTTCACAACTACGTCGTCCGCGTGCTGGCCGGCGACCGCTCGCTGGCCGAGGACCTGTGCCAGGAGATCTTCATGCGCGTCCACCGGGCGCTCCCCGGGTTCGACGGTCGTTGCCTGTTCACGACATGGCTGTTCCAGGTGGCGAAGCACCGCGTGGTGGACGAGCTGCGGGCACGAGAGCGCCGGGGCCAGCCGCCGGTGGAACTGGACGCCGTGCTGCACCTCGCCCTGGCGGTGCCACCCGCGGACACGGTCGAGGAGATGGACATCGTCTGGCGCGCGATCGGCGCGCTCGACGTCGACCTGCGGATGGCCCTGCTGCTGCGGGACGTCGTCGGCCTGTCGTACGCCGAGATCGCCGATTCGCTGGAGACGACGATGGCGACCGTCAAGTGGCGCATCTACCGGGGCCGCGAGGTGGTCGCCGCCGAGCTCTGCCGCGAGGGGCTGGCACGGCCCGCCGCCGTACGTGCGAGCGGCCGCCGGCGCCTCTGACCCCCTCCGCCGAGGGCTCCGGCCCGGAGTAGACTGTGCGCGGCCAGGGAGGCATGGATGGGAGCGCCGGGTCGTCGGCATGTTCGCCGGTTGCAGCTGTTGAGCACGAGCAGGTGGTCGGTGGGCGCGCCGCTCCTCGGCTGCGCGCTGCTCGTTGCTGCGGGGTGCTCGGTGGGATCGTCGGGCGGCTCGTCGAGGTCGCTGAGAGGGTCGGGTGGCAACCCCGCCGTGTGCCAGGTGGAGTCGGTCGCCAACAAGGTGTTGCCGTCAGTGGTGACGATCAACGTGACCGGGCCGCACGGCAACGGCGGCAACGGCTCGGGCGAGGTGATCGAGTCCGCCGGCTACATCCTGACGAACAACCACGTCATCTCCCCGGCGGCAGACGGGGGCTCGGTCAGCGTCGTCTTCTCCGACGGCACGACGGTGCCGGCGACGATCACCGGCCGCGACCCGCAGACCGACCTCGCGGTGCTCAAGGTCGAGCCTCCGCATGACCTGCTGGTGATCGCGACCGGGTCGTCCGCCAACGTCCGCGTCGGGCAGCCGGTGGTCGCGCTGGGTGCGCCGCTGGGGCTTTCGGGCACCGTCACCTCGGGCATCATCAGTGCGCTCGACCGCACCATCCACGTCCCCGGTGACAACGGCGGTCAGGCGCTGCTGGTCTCCGCTCTGCAGACGGACGCGGCGATCAACCCGGGCAACAGCGGCGGCGCGCTGGTCAACTGCAGCGGCCAGCTGGTGGGCGTCCCCACAGCCGGCGCCACGGTGCCGGGCCCGTCAGGCGAGCCGTCCGCCGGCGGCAGCATCGGGCTGGGCTTCGCCATCCCGGTGGACTTCGCGAAGTCGATCGCCAAGGAGATCATCGACACCGGCACCGTCACCCACGCCGACTTCGGGCTCCAGACCGTGCCGATCCCGCAGTCCGCGGCCGCTCAGGCGGAGACCAACGGCGGGCTGTTCGTGGCCGGGGTCGCCCCCGGCGGGCCGGCCGCCCAGGCCGGGCTGCAGACCGGCGACGTGATCGTCACGATCGCCGGCACGCCGGCGACCAGCAACTCGCAGTTCGAGCGGCTCAGCCTGACCCGCAAGGCCGGCGATACCGTGGACATCGAGTACGTCCGCAACGGCCAGAAGCAGCAGGCGACCATCACGCTGGGCTGACCCTCCACCGTGACCGACACGACCGCCCGACGACTGCCGGCCGCGCGCCGCGGGATCTACTCCTCACCACCGGGCGAGGCGAGGGTGCGCCGGGCGACGGACGTGCTGCTGCTGGCCGTGTCGCTGGTGGGGGCGCTGGCGCTGATCACCGCGCAGCCGCCGACGCCGTTCGAGCGCGCGCTGCTGCGGTTCCTGGCCGCGTTCCCGACGTGGCTCGCGCCGCTCTGGAGCTTCCTGATCGGCGTCGTCGCCCTGTGGGCGGTCGCGATGGTCGTGGCGCCGCTGCTGCTGCGCCGGCCGCGCATCGCGCTGGAGGCGCTGCTCGCGACGGTGCTCGCGCTCGGCCTCGGCCTGCTCGCGGCCCGCCTCGCGACGGGGAGCTGGCCCGGAGTCGATGATTCCGCCGGACTGACGGTGCACGAGCAGTTTCCGGCCGTGCGGCTGGCGACCGCCGCAGCCGTCATCGCCGTGGCGGACGCCCACCTGGCCCACCCGCTGCGCGCAACCGGGCGCTGGATCCTGCTGCTCGGCGCCGCCGCTGCGATGCTCGCCGGCAGCACGAACGTGAGCGGCACTGCCGCCGCACTCCTGATCGGCCTGGCGGCGGGGGCGGCGGTCCGCCTCGCCCTGGGCACGTCGGCAGGCCGGCCGACCATCGCCGACGTGGCCGCCGCGCTCGAGGACTTCGGGATCGCCGCGGCCCACCTCGAGCCGGCCGAGCGGCAGGCCGCGGGCGTGTTCCTGGTGCGCGCCCGCGATGTGGACGGGGCGGAGCTCGAGATCAAGGTGTACGGCCGCGACGCGTACGACAACCAGCTCCTCGCGAAGGTATGGCGCACGCTCTGGTATCGGGACAGCGGGCCGACGGTCGGCCTGACCCGCGCCTACCCGGCCGAGCACGAGGCGTTCGTCACCCTGCTGGCGCGCGAGGCGGGTGTGCACACGGTCGAGGTCGTGACCGCCGGCGTGACCGCGGCGGGCGACTCGCTGCTCGTGCTCCGGGCGGCGGGGCGGCCACTGGCTGCGCTGGCGGAGGAGGAGCTCGACGATGGGCTGCTGCGGACCGGGTGGGCCGAGCTGCAGCGGCTGGCGGCGGCGCGGATCTCCCACGGCCGCATCGATCCCGCGACCGTCCGGGTGGACGGGCGCACGGTGGCGCTCGGCGACTTCGCCGGAGGACCGCTGGGCGCCGACCGCGACCGCGCGCTGATCGACCAGGCGCAGCTGCTGGTCACCACCGCGACGGTCGCCGGCAGCGCGCGGGCCGTCGCCGCGGCGCTCGATGCCGCCGGCCCCGAGGGCGTCGCCGCGGTGCTGCCCTACCTCCAGCAGGCCGCGCTGGGCGGTTCGCTGCGGCGCGCCGCTAAGGCAGCGGGCACCGACCTCGACGACCTCCGCACCCGGGCCGCCGAGGCCGCCGAGACGCCGGCCCCCGAGCCGGTGCGGCTACGCAGGGTCACCTGGAGCGTCGTCATCCAGCTCGCACTGCTCGTGTTCGCGGCTGCGGCAGTGCTCTCGTTCGTCAGCAGCGTCGATCTGGCCGAGCTCCGCGAGGACATCCGCACGGCGTCGTGGGAGTGGATCATCGCGGGCGCCGTCGTCGCCCAGCTGCCGCGGCTGACGCAGGCGCTCTCGACGCTCGGGGCCGTGCCCGTCGAGGTGCCGTACGGCCCGGTCTACGTGCTCCAGCTGGCCACCAGCTACCTCAACCTGGCGCTCCCGTCGGGCATCGCCCGGATGGCGGTCAACGTGCGCTTCTTCCAGCTGATCGGCGTGCCGCCGGCCGTCGCGGTCACCGCCGGGGCGATCGACTCGTTCGTCGGCAACGCCGTCCAGGCGATCCTCTTGCTCCTGTTGCTGGTGTTCTCGGAGGCGACGCTGACATTGCAGCTGAGCACTCCCGCGACGCCCGGGATCCGCCACGTCGCGATCCTGCTGATCGCGATCGGGATCGTCGTGCTCGCCGTCTCGCTGCTGCGCATCGGGCGGATCGCCCGCACGCGTGCCCGCGAGGCGGCGGGGCGGTGGATGCCCCAGATCCGGGCGGCGGTCGCCTCGCTGCGCAGGCCGCGCAAGCTGACGCAGCTCCTGCTCGGCAGCGCCGGCACCGAGGTGCTGTTCGCGATCGCGCTGGGGCTGTTCGCCCGGGGCATGGGATTCCCCGTGTCGATCGCCGAGCTGCTCGTGATCAACATGAGCATCTCCCTGTTCTCGAGCTTCATTCCCGTGCCCGGCGGCATCGGCATCGTCGAGGGAGGCCTCGCGGTCGGGCTGACCGCCGCCGGCCTGCCCGAGTCGGCCGCGTTCGCGACGGCGCTGCTCTACCGCATCGCCACCTTCTACCTGCCCCCGTTCTGGGGCTGGTTCGCCCTCCAGTGGCTGCGGCGCAACCGGTACTTGTGACCGGACGCGCCGCGCGGGTCAGGCCGTCGTCCGCAGCAGCGTCCCCTCGATCTGACACGTCGAGCTGTTCCGCACCGTGAACGTGAATGTGGTCGTCTCTCGTCGGGCAGACGGAAGATCGCGACGCCGTCTCCGCGGCGCGTGAGGTCGACGACAGCAGCTGGGAGCCCGCCGGCGAACGTCTCATGTGACACGTGCTCCGGCAAGGAGCATCGTCACCGCTGGGGCGTCTACGCCGGGGCGGGCTGCACGCTGCGCCGGCGGTGCAGGATGACGGCCGCGATGGCGCCGTTGCCGAGCGCGAAGTAGGACGGGTAGAGCAGCAGGCTGGCGTCCAGCTCACCGACGGCGACCGCGCCGCACATTCCCGAAGCGCTGGCCAGGACGTAGGTCGGTGTCGTCTCCGACCACGGCTGCCGCCACGTCTTGGGGATCATCATCAGCAGGCCGATCAGGTCGGCGATGACAACGAACAGCGTCGCCACGACCGGCTCCGCCGAGACCGCCCAGCCCACGATCCCCAGACCCGCAAGCCCGATCAGGGAGAGGTCGACCGCCGACGCTCCGCCCATGCCGAACCGGATCGAGAGGAGCAGGACGACCGTCATCGACGCGGTCTGCACACCGACCAGCAGCAGGCTCCACGTCGCGCCGTCGGCGAGCTGCGAGGCGAACGCGGTCACACCCAGGACGCTCCAGATCAGCCACGTGCCCCGGTGCGGCCGGGTCAGGCCGCGGAGGATGTCGCGGATGTAGGGCACCGGGTCGATCAGCGAGAGGACCGCGGCCGCTATGCCGGCGAACGCAACGAGCGTCACCCGCCGATGATAGCCAGCGCCCTCGCTACCGCAGGCGTTGGCCGCGCAGCAGCCGCGCGGCGGCGTCCCGCCAGCGGAGGGGATGGCAGCGGGTGTAGTGCGTCCAGGTGGCACCCAGCCGGATCGCCATGCAGTCGGCGGCGTACTCGGCGCCGCGCACCCGGGTCGGCCCACCGCCGCCGAACGTGCGGTTCATCGCCCTCAGCGCCGCGTCGATGTCGCCGCCGTAGACGCGCG
Organism: uncultured Actinomycetes bacterium; assembly: GCA_963797175.1. Taxonomy (GTDB): domain Bacteria; phylum Actinomycetota; class Thermoleophilia; order Gaiellales; family JAICJC01; genus DATLLN01. Next base: position 43,715 of record CAWCOL010000011.1, on the reverse strand, counting down.
CCGAGAGGATGTGGCTCCACTCGTGGCGGACGACCGAGTTGAGGTAGCCCGGGGGGACGCTGGGGCTGATGTAGATCGTGTTGTTGTACCAGTCGGTGGCGCCCCAGTCCGGGTAGTGGCGGGAGACGAGCCACCGCGCCGGCCGGTGCGCGCGGTATCCCGGGATCCGGGCGACCGCGCGGCGGAGCGTCGCCACGGTGGTGAGCTGAACCCTCCGGACGGGCACCGCGGACATCTGGACCGCAGGCGGCCCCGGCTGGCGGAGCGCCAGCACGCGCGGAGCCACGACCAGCCCAAGTGTCAGGCAGACCGCTGCCACGGCGCATCCGTGCGCCAACCTCTGTCGCATCCATGCGAACAGATCCATACGCTTGTTATCGACCGAGCAAGCTCGTACTGCAAACACGACCTTTCGCAAGATCGCGTGGCACACGGAGGTCCGCGTGGCTAGAGTCCGCCGCAGGGGAGCTCGCCGTTGCCTTTGGGCACCCTTGCCCGTATGCCGTTCCCACGCCCATCCCCCGTCCTGGTCGCGCTCGCCCTCGTCGCCCCGGCGGCGGTGCTCCTGACCGCCGCGTCCCCGGGCTCGGGAGCACCCGCGGGGCCCGCCATCACCCTGGCCAAGACGGCATCCCCCCAGGTGCTCGCCGGCGGTCAGGTGACCTACACGGTGGCGGCCGCGAACCCGTCGTCGAACCCGGACGCGGCCCCCGAGTACAACGTCTCGTTCCGCGACGTGCTGCCCGCCGGGGTGACGTACGACGCTGGATCGACCACGCCCACCGGAGCCGGGGAGCCCCAGCAGTTCGTGGACGCGGGCACCGGCCAGGTCACGCTGGTCTGGGTCTCGGTCCAGGACGTGCAGATCGGCGACACGGCCGTCCTCTCCTTCATCGCGACGCCGGACCCGGCGACGCTCCCGGTCGGCTCGACGTTCACCAACGATGCCTCCGCCTACGCGCAGACGAACCCCCGCGTCGAGCCCCGCTTCGACCCCGGCGGCAACGCGATCCCCGGCACCTACACCGAGACCGCGTCCGCCATGTCGAACCCGACCGTGGTCAGCGCGCTCGACATCACCAAGACCGAGCCCAGCCCCGAGGGCGAGCTGCTCCGCGGGGTTCACGACCACCCGACGGTCTACACGCTGCAGGTGTCGGGCACGGACGTCGACGCCACCTCCGGCGTGGTCGTGACCGACTACCTCCCGGCGTCGCTCGAGTTCCTCGGCTGCGGCGGGGTGGACAACTCGTCGGCGCCCGAGTACCCGGGCGCCCCGTCGCTGACCGGGACGCCGCCGGTGACGCCGTGCGTGGCGCCCGACAGCGTCTCGACCGTGGTCGATCCGCCGCCGAACGGCACGACCGTGTATCCGCCCGGCGTCTACACCCGGGTGGAGTGGGACATCGGCGCGCTGGCCGCCGGCCAGGTCGTCACGATCCGCTACGCGGCGGGCATCCCGCTGCGGGCCAACACGGCGAGCTGGCCGGGAGGGGAGCCAAGCCCCGCGTCGCTCGCGCAGGCGGCGAACCTCGACAACAACAGCGGGCCGTCCACCCGTGAGGGCATCCCCGAGTCCGGTGCGACCAACATCGCCCAGGCGACAGGCACCTACGCCGGTCCGGTCACGGACGGCGGCTCGAACGACGTCTCGGCCTCCACCAGCCACACGGTGACGATCGAGGACCTGCGGATGCGCAAGTCGGTGACGCCGGCGGAGTTCCAGCAGCTCGGCGTCGCGCACTACCGGCTGACCATCGACGCGAGCGAGTACGCCTCGTCCTCGGATCTGAGCATCACCGATGTGCTGCCCAACGGCGTCTGCCCGCTGGGCGGCCCCGGCACGAACTACGTCAGCGGCGCACCTCCGGAGTGCGCCGGCTCGGCGGCGCACGCGCCGTCCGTGCCCTACCAGTCCGTGACGCAGAACCCGGACGGGACGTTCACGGTGGTCTTCAGCCCGATCGCGTCGATCCCGGTCAACGGCACCGTCACCGTCACCTACGACGCCACGATGCGGGCCGTCTACACCGGGGGGCCGCTGGCCGGCAAGCCCACCAGCAGCGGCGACGCGTTCACCAACCACGCGGCCCTGACGGCGACCTCGAGCCCACGGCCGGGCACGGGCGAGACGGGCCCGGTGGCCGTCGGCGACACGTCGTCGGCGACCCTGACCACCGGTGGGCTCGTGATCGGCAAGACGCTGCGCCCGCGCTCGGCCGGCGGAGTCTGCGGCACGGACGGGTCGGGCTACGGCCGTCCCACCGACTTCCCGGCCGCGCAGACGCAGTTCCGCAAGGGCGACGTCGTCTGCTTCAAGCTGCGCGTCGACTTCAACTCGACGACCTCGACCCGCAACCCGGTGATCTCGGATTTCCTGCCGGTGGGGCTGCACTACGTGGCCGGCAGCGAGACGGTGACGATCGGCAACACCGTCGAGACGACGTTCGACGAGGCCAACGCGGCGGCGACCGACGACCTGTTCTGGCACGCAGGGACCGACATCGGCGGCACGCGCTACGCCGCCCCGGGGTCGGTCTTCGAGGTGGTATTCGCCGCCACGGTGACGCAGGCAGCGCCGCCCGGCGGCCCGGCCGTGCTGGTCAACGCGATGAAGCTGCGCGCGGAGAACAGCGCGGGCCAGGGCCGCTCCTTCCGCGACTTCATCGGCGTGACGGTCGTGCCGGCGCCGCCGATCGGCCTGGTCAAGGGCATCGCGGCGATCGACGAGCCGGCGACGGGGCCGTTCGGCGTCAACTCGAACATCGACGGCCGCCCAGTGCACGAGGGGTCGACGGTCACGTTCCGCATCGACCTGACGAACAACGGCACCCCGGGCGGCGCCGACGGCTACGCGGCGGGCGCGTTCGACACCTGGGACGTGCTGCCGGCGGGGATCCGCTGCGCCGACATCGGCAACGTGCACGGCGACCCCGCGTTCCCGCTGGTCACGCCGGCCGTGACCTGCACCGACCCCGGGGACCCCGGCCAGCCGGCGTTCGCCCAGCGGGACACGCTCAGCCTGCTGCGCATCGCCTATGCCTACGACCCTGCGGTGGCGGCGGACGCGCAGACGATCCTCCCCGGCCAGACCCTGTCGCTGACATACGACATGCGCGTCCCCACGCCGACCGGCGCCGGCGAGACGTTCACCGACACGGCGTCGCTGCGCAGCTACCAGGCGACCACCAACCTGGGCGCGGCCTCGGGGGGCGGCCAGGCGACCTACTTCCCCCAGGACAACATTGACACCTCGGTACCCGCCGATCAGCAGGACGCCCCCGCGGCGACCGATCCGTCGAACGTGTTCACGCCCGGCGCCGCCGCCGTCAAGACCGGGGTGACGTCCATCACCGAGCAGGCCAACTCCACCCCCGACCAGGCGACGATCGGCGAGCTGGTCACGTACACCTACGCGGTCACCGTTCCCCGCCAGAGCGCCGTCTTCGGAGCGTTGTTCACGGACGATCTCCCCGCCGGCCTCGTGTTGCAGTCCGCACCGGCGCCGACTCTGGAGTTCTGCCCGGATGCGCCGCCCCCCGGCGGAGGCGCGGCCGTACCGGCATGTCCCTCTCCCGCACCCGTGCCGGCCGGGGTCGCGCTCGACCCCGCGACGGGCGCCGTCAGCTTCCCGGGGACGTACGACAACACGACGGCCACGTCCCAGCGGTTCGCCGTCACGGTGACCGCGCTGGTCACGGCGGACGCACTGGCAACAGGCCAGAACGCCGTGGATCAGGTCAACACGGCACGGTTCGCCAGCCTCGACGTCGCCGGCGGCGTGCCGCTGCCTCCCGCGACGGCGACCTACACCGTGAACATCCGCCAGCCCCTGCCCGCGATCGTCAAGACCAACAACGCCGGCGGCCCCGTGGCCGGCGGGCAGACCGTCACCTACACGCTGACGATGACCAACCAGAACACGGACGGCAGCAGCACCGACCGCCCGCCGCTGCACGACACCTTCGCGGTGGACTGCCTCCCGACCGGGATGACGTTCGCCGCCTACGGCCCCAACCCGGGCCTGGCGCCGGTCGCCGGCAACGGCGCCAACGGCTGTCCGTCGGGGACGACGCGGCTGGTGTGGGCGATCGGCGACATCCCCGGCGGCGCCGCGGTCACCCGCAGGTACACGGCCACCGTCGATCCGACTGCGGTCGGCGGCACCTCGTTCACCAACACCTCGACGCTCACCGGCAGCACGCTCAACGACGGCAAGATCGCGTTCGACGCGCCAGACAACCCGAACGAGCGCACCTACTCCGCGATCGCCACCTCCACCGTCCGGGTCGCCGGCGCCGTCATCACCAAGACGGTGGACAGGCCCCGCCTCACCATCGGCGACACCGGCACCTGGACGATCAGCGTCAGCGTCCCTGCCAACACCAACTTCTTCGACTCGTCGATCCTCGACACGGTGCCGGCGGGCATCACCGGCCTGGCCACCGTCAGCGTCACCTGCGTCGACACGGTGACCGGCGTCGCCTGCCCGGTGCCCGGGACGCCGCTCGCCTCCGCGCCGGGGCCCGGCGGCTCCACGATCCACGGCTGGTACACCGGCGACGTCGTCTCCTCGCCGCACATCCGGGTGCTGACCCTGATCTACACCGGCGTGATCGCCGACATCCCGTCGAACACGGCGGGCACGGCGCTCGTCAACACGGCCGACCCCGTCTGGAACATCACCGACGGCCGGACGCCCACATCGGCCGGGGATCACTGGGACCGCAAGGGGCAGTCCGGCACCGCGACCGTCACCGTGATCGAGCCCAGCCTGACCGTCGCCAAGTCGGTCTCGCCGGCGGCACCCGCGCCCGGCCAGGGCTTCGACTACGCGATCACGGTGACGAACGGGACCGGCTCCAACGTCAGCGCCGCCTACAACGCCACGGTCACCGATCACGTGCCGAAGGGCGTCGTGGTCGATCCCGCCTCGATCAGCGCCGGCGGCGAGCTGACCGGCGCCGACCCGGTGAGGGGCGGCGGGATCATCACCTGGTCGGCCGTCGACCTCCCGGGCCCGCTGGCGCCGGGGACGTCGCAGCGGCTCACGTACTCGGCCGTCCTGGCGCCGTCCGCAACCCTGACGGCGGCCGGCCTCACCAACACCGCGGCGATCACCCACTACGCGAGCCTGCCGGCGGGCGGCCGCTCGTACACGGGGCCGTCGGCGACGGCGACGGTCAGTCCCGCCTTCCCGCACCTGAACGTCGCCAAGACGGCCGTTGACGGCTCCCCGGCCTACATCGGCACGCCGTACACGTGGCGCGTCTCGACCACGAACACCGGCGGCGCGCCCGCGTTCGCGGTCACCATCGACGACACGCTGCCGCCCAACTGGACCTACGTGGCTGGGAGCGCGAAGGTGACGGTCGCCGGTGTCAACGCGGGCACCATCGACCCGGCCATCGTCACCACCGCCGGCGTTCAGCACCTGACCTGGCCGAACCTGGGCACGCTCGCCACCGGCCAGGCCGCGTCGATCACCTACAAGGCGACGCCGCAGCCCGACGTCGTCACCAACCCCGGCGTGGGCGGCTCGGTCGCCCAGGTCAACTCGGTGACGTCCACCGGGCTGGACGCGACCGGCGCGCCGGGCAACGCCTCCGGCCCGTACGGCGGCAGGACGGCGACGGCGCTGACCCGCATCAACTCGGCGGACGTCAGGATCGTCAAGAGCCACGCCGCAGCGCCGGTCGCGGGGGCGCCGTTCGGGTGGACGCTCGCCGTCTCGAACGCCGGGCCCGACACCGCCGCCGGCCCCTTCACGGTGACCGACAAGCTCCTGCCGCCGGCGACCTACGTCTCGGCGACGGGCAGCGGGTGGTCGTGCTCGCTCGCCGCGTCCACCGTCACCTGCACGCGCACGAACGCCGCCGACACGCTGGCCTCCGGCGCCGCGTTCCCCGCGATCACCGTGACCGTCACGACGCCGGCCGGCCTGGCGGCCGGGACGGTGCTGACCAACACCGCGACCGTCGCCGCACGCACGTTCGATCCCCTCACCGCCAACAACACGAGCACCGACACCGCCGCGATCACGACGGCCGCCGACCTGCAGATCGCCAAGGCGCACACCGGGACGATGGTGGCGGGCAATGACGCGACCTACACCCTGGACGTCGTCAACAACGGCCCGTCCCTGTCGCAGCCGCCGATCACCGTCACCGACGCGCTGCCCACCGGGACGACATTCCGCAGCGCCGCCGGCACCGGCTGGTCGTGCGCCAACACCGCCACGACGGTGACGTGCACCTACGCCCAGCAGCTCGCCGTCGGCGAGGCGGCGCCGCAGATCACCGTCGTCGTCGGCATCCCGGCGAGCCAGACGGCGGCGGTGGCGAACAGCGCCACCGTCTCCGGCACGACGCCCGATCCGGTGCCGGCGAACAACACCGACACCGACACCACCACGCCGGCCACATCGGCCGACCTCTCCGTCCAGAAGCTGCTGCTCGACCCGATCGTCGCCGGGACGAGCTCGGCCTACCGGCTGACGGTGGACAACGCCGGGCCGTCGGACGCCGCGTCGCCGGTGCGGCTGATCGACACGCTGCCCGCCGGCCTGACGTTCACCGGCTCGACCTCGATCCGCGGCACGTGGACGTGCACGGCCGCGGGGCAGATCGTCACGTGCACGTTGGCCGGCCCGCTCGCCGCTGATCCCGCGAACGCGGTCGCCGGCGATGCGATCGTCGAGATCGCCGTCGCCGTGTCCAGCTCGACGACCGGCACCGTGATCAACACCGTCTCCGTGTCGAGCCCGACTCCCGACCCCGACCTGACGAACAACGTGGACACCGACTCCTCGGGATCGCAGGCCAAGGCCGACCTCGGCATCGTCAAGTCCCACACCGGCCCGGCCGTCGCCGGTGCGAGCCTGACCTGGACGCTCGCAGTCACCAACCACGGTCCGTCCGACAGCCCCGGCCCGATCGTCGTCACCGATGCGCTCCCGGCCGGCGTCACCTACACGTCGGCCACCGGCTCCGGGTGGGCCTGCGGCCAGGTCTCGGGGCTGGTGACGTGCACCCGCGCAGCGACGCTGGGCGCGGGGGCGACGGCGCCGGACATCGCCCTGGTCGTTGACATCGACCCGTCGGCGGGGCCGGCCACGATCACCAACACCGCCTCGGTCACCGGCCCGCTGCCCGACCCGGACACCGGCAACAACACGGACAGCGACGCCGTGGACGTCACCGACTCCACCAACCTGACGCTCGCGAAGACGACCACCGGCGCGAACCCGGCCGAGGCGGGCGGGACGACGGCGTTCACCCTGACGGTCACCAACCACGGGCCGTCGACGGCCGACACGGTCGTCGTCCGCGACACCCTGCCCGCGGGCCTGCGCCCGGTGAGCGCGACGGGCACCGGCTGGACGTGCGCGCCGCCGGTCGGCCAGACCGTGCTCTGCGCCAGGCCGTCGCTCGCCCCGGGCGATGCCACGGTGACCATCACCGCGCAGGTCGAGAGCGGTGTCCCCGACGGCACCACGCTGACCAACACCGCGGAGGTGACCACGGCGACGACCGAGACCGACACGACCGACAACACCGGCAGCTCGACCGTGGACGTCGTCGCGGTGGCCGACCTCTCGCTCGACAAGTCGCACGCGGCCGTCTACGACACGGTGCTGGCGGGCACCGACGCGGTCTTCACCGTGCTGGTGCGAAACGGCGGCCCGTCCGACGCCGTCGCGCCGATCACGGTCGTCGACCAGCTGCCCGCCGGGATGACGTTCGTCTCCAGCACCGGGGCCTGGACGTGCGGCGCGGCCGGCCAGACGGTCACCTGCACGGTGGACGGCGCCGCCACGCTCCAGGCCGGAGGCACCGCGCCGCTGCTCAGCCTGCGCGTCCACCTGGCGCCGGACGCACCGCCGGGCAGCTACACCAACACCGCCACGGTCAGCTCGCCGACGACCGATGACGATCCGGCGAACGACACCGACACCGACACGATCGACGTGGCGCTGCTCGCCAACCTGGCGATCACCAAGACCCACGCCGGCGCCGCGCACGTCGGCGACCCGCTCGAGTTCACCCTGGGCGTCTCCAACGCGGGGCCGTCCACCGCATCAGACGTGACGGTCACCGACACGCTGCCCGACGGCCTCACCTACGTCTCGGCGACCGGGACCGGCTGGACGTGCTCGGCGGCCGGACAGGTGGTGTCGTGCTCGCTGGCGGCCCCGCTGGCGCCGCTCGACGCCGCCCCCGCGATCACCGTGACCGCGACGGTCACGCCGGCCGCGTTCCCGCAGGTCACCAACGTCGCGACCGCGGCCACCTCGACCCCCGAAGACGCCCTCGAGGACAACACCGCGAGGGACGTGGTGGACGTCCCGCCGCTGGTCGACCTGGCGGTCACCAAGAGCCACGCCGGTTCGTTCGAGGTGGGCCAGGACGCCGAGTGGACGGTGAGCGTCGCGAACAACGGGCCGACGGCCGACCCCGGCCCGCAGACCGTGGTGGACACGCTGCCGGAGGGCACCACTTACGCCAGCGCGGCCGGCGCCGGCTGGTCGTGCAGCGCCGTCGGCCAGACCGTCCGCTGCATGCACACGGGGACGCTGGCGGTTGGTGACGCGGTCTCGCTCGTGCTCACCGTCGCCGTCGGGCCGTCGGCGTACCCCTCGGTCACGAACACGGCGGTCGTGTCCACGCCGTCCGAGGAGACGGACGGGACGAACAACAGCGCCAGCGACCCGGCGGATGTGATCCCCGAGGTGATCCTGGCGATCGACAAGTCCGTTGCCTCCTTCCACGACCCGACGGCCACGTACCGCATCGCCGTGACCAACACGGGGCCGAACGACACGGTGTCGGACGTGGTCGTCACCGACGCCCTGCCCCGCGGCCTCGCCTACGTCAGCGCGTCGGGCCGCGACTGGGACTGCGCGCACGTCACCACGACGGTCACCTGCAGCTATGCGCCGGTGCTGACCGTCGGCTCCGCCGCGCCCGCGATCACGCTGGTCACACGGGTGACCAGCTCAGGCGGAAGCCGGATCGACAACGTGGCGTCCGCCCGGGGCGGCAACGGCCCCAACGGGCGCGACAACACGGTCTCCGACGACGCGGCGCTCGTGATCCCGCGGACGCCCGGGCAGCCGACGGGTGGCGGCGGCGGCAACGGTGAGGGCGGAGGTGGCGGCGGCTCGGGCGGCACGACCCCCTACACCGGCGAGAACCTGGCCGGCATCGTCGTCGTCGGCCTGCTCGCCGCCGGACTGGGCGTCCTCCTGCGCAGGCGCCGCCGCGCCGGCTGACGGCGGGCCGTTAGCCCGCCGCACCGGCCGCCACGGCGGGTCGCGATCGTCTCCAGGTCGAACGTGGGCCACGGGCATCGCAGCGGGCGGTCGGGCACTTCGCTGCCCAGGCGTGTCCGGGCGGGGTGGCCGGCCATCTTCGAGCGCGCGAAGCGATCGCAGGCGGAAGTCGAGTCAGGTTGCGTCTGTCGCTTCCAGGTGCTGCCGCCGGCCCACCGCTGCCCGGCTGGAGGCTCAACCTGACGTGCTGCCGCCGTACCCGGGCCGGCTGGCGCGGAAACGCCCGGGGGAGCCACCGCAGACCGGCTAGCGGCCGTCGCTGAGCTCTGCGAGTACCTGCTCCGCCACGCCCCACTTCTCCACCATGGTGTACCGGGCGGCGCGCGCCACCACGACCTCGACCTCGGTCTGCTCGTGCCCCGGCATAACGAGGAACATCGTCGGGGCCGTTCGCGCCGCGTCGTACTCGGAGGCCGGGATGATGATCCGCTGCGTGCAGTCGATGTCTCCGCACTCACAGAAGAACGCGATCGATCCCCGGTCCGGCGCGCCAAGCTCGCGGGCCCGCTCCGAGATCGCGTCGTGCGCCCGTTTGAACAGCACCTCGTTGTGCGCAAGCCGCCTGCTGCGCGACTCCGACCGGTCGGTTTTGCGGCGCACGAGGCGGACGGCGTGGTCGAGATCATCCGCGACGAGGAGCCCCGCCCCGTCCGCCGCGCTCGCGAGGTCGCGCGCCGCCTGCCGCGGGGCCATGACCGCGAATCTGCCGGCAGGCGCCGCCTGGTAGGCGTTCAGCACCTCGCCGATCAGCGACGATCCGATGGATGCCGCGGTCAGATCGACGACGACGGGCGAAGTTGCGCCCGTGCATGCCGCCGAGAGCCGGCCGACGACGGAGACGTCCTGCACGCCGTCCACCGAGACCACACGCACCCCGGCGCGTTCTCGCACGCTGATCCGCGCGGACCGGTCGCCATCGCGTTCTGGATATCGGCCAAAATCACGTATCGCGCGCATCCTCTATCGACCACCGCCAAGCCAGGCGGATGAGGCGCCCTCGATGCTGAAGGCCGCTGCCGAACGTCGGAAAGTGTACCGGAACCGGCAGGCCGCTCGACGCCCCTCAGGAGCTCCCGGACAGCGCGGCCACGGCGGCGACCTGGTCGTCGTGCAGCTGGACCAGCCCGGGTGGCAGGCAGATGTCGAGCACCGTGCGGGGCTGGCCTCCCGGCGGGGCGACGACAGCGAGCTGGTGCTGCGCCTCTGACTCGGTGATCTGCCAGGCCCGCACCAGCGCCGCGACGATGGAACTGTCGATGAACCCCGTCCCGGAGAGATCGACGACCAGGGCCGATCCGCTCGCGTACACGTCGTTGATCGCCCGATCGACCTCGCCGGACGTGCTCAGATCGTGTTCGCCGCGGAGCTCGAGCACCCACAGGTGCGAGCCACGCTGCTCAGCTTTGATGATGGATGGAGTCCCGCTCATCGTGGTAAAGGAAGCTTGATGGGCGCGGCTTCAATGCTGAACCGCTCTGCACTGAATGTAGCACCCACCCGGCACTCCGCGCCACCTGTTTTGACACCCTCCAGGAGGGGCATGTGAGAGGGCGGGGGCCGCCCGGCTCTGGCGAGAAGGACAGACGATTTCTGCCCACGAAAAGTCGGTTCGGATAGAGCGACGTGCGAGCCCCGAGATCGTGCCCGAGATCCGCCACGAGCTCACCGAGGCGCTGAGCTTGCCCGGCGACGGGCCAGGCACGCTCGACGCCTTCAGGTTGTGCCTTACCGAACTGATCGCGAACGTTGTGCGCCATGCGTACCCGGACCGGAGCGGGCGTCTCGAGATCGCGGCCAGCCGCGATGCCGACCGCGTTCGGCTCACCGTTCGCGACTGGGGCGTCGGCCTCAGGCCGAGCGAGAACCCAGGGCTCGGCCTGGGCCTCAAGCTGCTGCGGGAACTCGCGGACCACGTTGACGTCCGCGAGTCGGGGGGCACCGAGATCGAGGCGCACTTCAACGTTCGGTCGCCGGCGCACGAGCCCGCCGGTGACCGGGACTGATCGGGGCACCGGGCCGTCGCCGGCACGGCGCCGTCCGGTCACCCGGAGCGCCTGAGCGCCTCAATCAACTCCCACTTGCCCATTCGAGCGCCTGCGGATGTCGCGCCTCTGCGCCAGCTCGTAGAGCTCTGCTGGCGGGTGCGGTCCTCGTAGTCGTGGCCGGCCTCGCCGCCCTGCCGCGCGCCATCGCGCCCTGGTGGCCGAGGTCACGCCGGGTGGAAGCCGACAGATTGGCGATCATGCGGTTCCGCTTCGCCGCCTCTTTCGCCTTGACGACGTTGCGGAGCGGCGGCGGTCTGCTTCTGCGTTGCCGTCACGTGCTCCTTCGCCTGGATCCGGGTCGCCTGGTACCCCCCTGCTCCGCGGCGGAAAACGCCTTGCAAGCCGCCTCGGCGCGATCCGCTCCGGATCGGCGAGGAAGTACAGCCCGGCGATCCTGCCGTCCCCACCGAGGGTCCGCCGCGAACCGGATCACGCGGTGCGGACAACATCGTGAGAACGCCGCGCGCACACGGCGGGTCAGCTCCGCGAGCACCCAATCCGTGGGATTGGAGGCGAACGATGACGGTTGACGACGACATCCGCTGGGTCAGCGCGCAGCAGCCGGGGCCGGGCGACGGTCATTGACTATGCCAGGTCGGCGCGGCTCGCACCGGTGGTGGCAGCCCCGGGCCGCACGGCCTCGTCTCCTTCCCCAGATCGCGAGCGCCGCCTGCAGGAAGACCGTCGTCTCCGACGCGTCGGCGGCGGCGGCAGACATCGTCCCCAGCCGCGACTACGTCCGAATGCGGCCTCGGCGATGCTCGGGCGCGAGCGCGTCACGGTACTCGGGGTGTCCCTGGACGTATGCGGTGATGAACGGGCAGAGCGGCACGACCAGCAGGCCACGCCGCCGCGCATCGTCCAGTGCGGCTGCCGCCAGGCGGCCGCCGAAGCCCCGGCCCTGGCAGCTGGGACTGACCTCGGTGTGGGTGAAGGCGACGCGGTCCTCCCGCTGCCGGTAGGCGAGCAGTCCGATCCTGCGCCCGTCGAGCAGCAGCTCGTACCGGTTCGCCTCGGGCACGTTGACCACAGACGTCTCGCCGGCGGCTGCCTCGGGCTTGAGCGGCTCGAGGTCGCCGGTGCCTCTGAAGTACTCGAGCAGCTGTCCGGTGGCGTCCGATTCGCGGGCGTCCCTGTGATCGGCGTAGCGCCGTCGGTGGGTGGCGGCATAGCGCCAGGGATCACGGCTCCGCAGGTGGGCGAAGATGTCTCGGGTGCCGCGGAAGATCTGCCCGTCCTCCGTCTGCAGGACGGGGATCACGTCGGTCCCGGCCACCTCACGCAGGTGGTCGCGCTGCTCCGGCCAGGGCTCGACCTGACGCGCGATCACATCGATGCCGAGCTCGGTCAGCACCTCGCGAACGGCGGAGGAGAAGGGACACCATTCGGTCTGGTACAGGGTGACGAGCTCGCTCGTGGTGGTCATCCGGCGGCGGTGCCCTGGGTCGCCGCGGCCTGTTGCGCGAGGCGCCCGTGCACGAACTGGACGGCCATCGCGCCCTCGCCGACGGCGGTGGCGCAGCGCTTCGTCGAGCCCGAGCGCACGTCGCCGGCAGCGAAGATCCCGGACACGCTCGTCTCGAGCAGGCTCTCACTCCCGACCGCGGTGCCGGTGAGCACGAAGCCGTCGTCATCACGGGCGACGGCGTCCTCCAGCCACTCGGTGCAGGGCAGGGCGCCGAGAAACAGGAACAGGAACGAGAGCGGTACGCGGTCTCCGGTCGTCAGGGTGACGGCCTCCAGGTGTCCGGCTTCCCCGTGCAGCTCGGCGATCTCGCTCCGGTCGCTCACGGTCACGTCGTAGCGATCGAGCTCGCGGATCAGATAGTCCGACATCGTCTCCCGCAGGTCCGCGCGCCGGTGCAGCAGGGTGACCAATGCGCCGCCGCGCGCGAGCCACACCGCGGCCTGGCCGGCCGAGTTGCCACCGCCGGCGACGCCGACGCGAGACGCGCCACAGACGAGTTGCTCGGGCGGCCCGGCAGCGTAGAAGATGCTCAGGCCCTCGTAGTCGGAGAGGCCGTCGACGGGGAGGCGCCGGTACTGGGCGCCGGTCGCGAGCAGCACTGCGCGGGCCGAGACCTCCACGCCGTCGTCGAGGCGGACGACGTGCCGGTCGTCTCCGGGCTCGAGCGACGTCGCCCGGTACGGCGTCGCGGTCAGCGCGCCGAACTTCCGGGCCTGTACGACCGCCCGGGTCGTCAGCTCGGTGCCGGTGATTCCGGCCGGAAAGCCGAGGTAGTTCTCGATCCTGCGTGACTGGCCGGCCTGTCCTCCCAGACCGGAGCTGTCGACGACCAGCGTCACGAGGCCTTCGGACGCCCCGTAGACGGCTGCGCCGAGCCCGGCCGGGCCGGCGCCGACGACGAGCAGGTCGACCTCCTCCCGCGCAGCCAGCTCACGCCCGATCCCCAGCGCCCGCGACAACTCGCCGGGAGACGGTGCGTGCATCTTGACGCCGCCCGGCAGCCGGACGAGCGGCAGGTCGGCCGGCCCGAGGCCGGCGACCAGAGCCGCGGCTTCGGGATCTTCCGCCGGCTCCGAGTTGCGCCACGTGAACGGCAGGCGGTTGTTCCGGACGTACTCCACCAGCTGCCGGGTCGCTGGGGATGAGGGTGGGCCGACGATCTCGAGACCGAGCCCGGCGACCTGCTGCAGCGCCTCGCGCCGGGCGATGAACGTCGCCAGCAGCAGGCTGCTCAGCGGCCCATCATCGAACAGCAGGGCCCGCAGCGCTTCGCGCTCGACGGCGATGTACCGCACGGGCTCGGTGGCGGTGGCCGTGACGAACGCTGCTTGCCCGGACAACAGGTTGACCTCGCCGAGGAACTTCGACGGGCCGTGGCGCGTGATCTCGTTGCCGGCGGCATCGAGCACCGCGACCTCCCCCTCCAGGATCGCGATGAACGGGTAGTGCTCGTCACCGATCCGGTACAGGGTGTCGCCCTCGGCGGCCGTTCGCTCGTCGCCCAGCTCGGCGATCGCCGCAAGCTGCGACGCCGTCAGTGCCGGGCTGTCAGGGGCGTTCATGTGGCCTCCATCCCTCCACGCCGCAGTGTAGAGCCCGCCGCGAGATGTCAGCCCGCCGCCGGTGGCGGCAGGGCTCCCAGCCCGAGATCCGGCGTCGCCCGATCGCCGGCGATGCGCCGGACCATGGCGTCGGCGGCCGCCAGGCCCGCGTTGATCTGGTCGTCGCCGGGCTGGCCCAGGACGACGCCGGTGATCGTCGTCCGCGTGCCGTGGACCCAGCGGATCGCCCGGAACGCGAAGCACCCGCCCGCCGCGTCGTCCGAGCCCGTCTTGACGCCGACGAACCCGTCGTGCCCGAGCAGCGTGTTGGTGTTGTGGACGGTGCCGGCGACGGGCAGCGCCGCGCTCGGCGTGCCGACGATGGCCGCGAACACCGGCAGGCGCATGGCCCGATCGACGATGCGCAGCTGGTCGGCGGCCGTCGAGACGGTCGCGTCGTCATAGCCGCTGGGATCGGTGTACCGCGTGTGGGTCATGCCCAGCGACCGCGCGGCGGCGTTCATCCGATCGACGAACCCGTCCTCGGAGCCGGCGTCCCACCGCGCCAGCACCGCGGCGATATTGTTCGCCGACGGCAGCAGCAGCGCCTCGAGGGCCTGCCGTTCGGACAGCTGCTCGCCGGCGGCGACCGGCACGATCGATTCGTGCTGCTCCGCCCGGCGGGCGGTGTCGTCGACGTCGGCGCCGGTGAGCGTGATCGCCGGGCCGTCCTGCCCAGGTTGCAGCGGATGGTCACGGAGCACGAGAACGGCGGTCATCACCTTCGCAACGCTGGCGATCGGCGCCGCGTGCTGGTTCGGGCCGGCGTGGATTCGCGACTGGCCGCTGAGAACGACCGCGGCCTGGCCGTCCGCAGGCCACACCGAGCTGGGCAGCACGGCCGGGCGACGAGCCGTGAGCACCGCCCCGCCCCGCACATGACGGTATCCGCTGCGGACGGGTGGCACGGCGCCCGTCGAGGGCGAGGACACCAGGGCGTGGTAGCCGAGGGCGACAGCCGCGCAGATGACGAGCAGGCCGGCGACGATCGGCGTCCGGCGGAGGGGCGTTCGTACTGTTCTGATGTGGGACATGCCGCCATTCAACGCGTGGCCGTGTTGTCCCGGCATCTCGGGTTTTGGATACGCCGACGAGATGCGCCGGCCCCTATCCTGCGGACATGCGTGTGCTGGTCGTCGAGGACGAGCCCTTCATGGCGGAAGCGATCCGCGACGGCCTGCGGCTGGAGGCGATCGCGGCGGACATCGCCGGTGACGGCGACACGGCCCTGGAGCTGCTGAGCGTGAACGCCTACGACCTCGCCGTCCTCGACCGCGACATCCCCGGCCCGTCCGGCGACGAGATCGCCGAGCGCATCGTCGCCTCCGGCAGCGGGATGCCGATCCTGATGCTGACCGCCGCCGACCGCCTGGACGACAAGGCCTCGGGGTTCGAGCTCGGCGCCGACGACTACCTCACCAAGCCGTTCGACCTCCGCGAGCTCGTGCTCAGGCTCCGGGCGCTCGACCGCCGGCGTGCCCACCACCGGCCACCCGTGCAGGAGATCGCGGGTCTGCGGCTCGATCCGTTCCGGCGCGAGGTCTACCGCGACGGCCGGTTCGTCGCGCTGACCCGAAAGCAGTTCGCGGTGCTCGAGGTCCTCGTCGCAGCCAACGGCGGCGTCGTCAGCGCCGAGGACCTGCTGGCGCGGGCGTGGGATGAGAACGCCGACCCGTTCACCAACGCCGTGCGGATCACGGTCTCGGGACTGCGAAAGCGGCTGGGCCAGCCCTGGATCGTGGCCACCGTGCCCGGTGTCGGCTACCGCATCGAGGTGGGTGAGCGTGACTAGAGCTCCCGGCCTGAGCGTGCGCCTCAAACTCACCCTCAGCTACGCCGGGTTCCTCATGCTCGCGGGCGTGCTGATGCTCGCGGCGGTCTGGGTGGTCATCCTGCGCTACATCCCCAACGGCGAGCTCTCGTACATGCATCCGTCCTGGGGGTTCCTGTTCGACCCCTCGGATCCGCTGCACGGGTTCGGCTCGATCGCGGCCATCGTGCTGGGATCCCTGCTGGTGTTCGGGCTCGTCGGAGGATGGTTTCTGGCCGGGCGCATGCTCGCCCCGCTGGCCCGGATCACCGACGCCACGCGGGCGGCCGCGGCCGGATCGCTCTCCCACCGGATCGCGCTGGAGGGCCACCAGGACGAGTTCCGCGAGCTCGCCGACTCCTTCGACGCCATGCTCGCGCGGATCGAGGCGCACGTCGCCGAGCAGCAGCGATTCGCGGCGAACGCATCCCACGAGCTGCGCACGCCGCTCGCGATCACACGGTCGCTGCTCGACGTGGCTCGCAGTGATCCTAACCACGACACCACCGAGCTCGTCGACCGGCTCCATGCCGTCAACACCCGGGCGATCAGCGTCAGCGAAGCGTTGCTGCTGCTGAGCCGCGCCGACCGGCGGTCGTTCACCCGCGACCAGGTCGATCTGTCCCTCCTCGCCGAGGAGGCGACCGAGACGCTCCTGCCGTTCGCCGAGCAACGCGACGTGACCATCGAGACCTCCGGTGACGCCGCGACCACCACCGGGTCGCAGGCGCTCCTGATGCAAATGACGACGAACCTCGTGCACAACGCGATCGTCCACAACGTCCCGGAACAGGGCACCGTGTGGGTCACCACGGGCGCCGACGCAGCGACCGTGGAGCTCACCGTGGAGAACACCGGCGCGAAGCTCGACTCCCAGCTGGCCTCGACGCTTGCCGAGCCGTTCCAGCGCGGCACCGAGCGCATCCGCAGGGACCACGGGGGAGTCGGCCTGGGGCTGGCGATCGTCAAGAGCATCACCCAGGCGCACGACGGAACCCTCACCCTCATCCCCCGGGCCGCCGGCGGGCTCCGCGTCACGGTGCAGCTCCCGGTCGCGTCACCGCACGCCGGCATCCGGTAGCCGAGCTGCACCAGAACGCGAGCTGTGAGAGTGTCACGGGAGCGAACGCGCCGGCTCCGCCCGGCGCATCACACGACGGGGGGGCAACATGAGAAGACCACGCGTGGTCATCGGTGCCGTGACCGGGGTCACGGCGGCAGTGATCGTGTTCGGGGTGCTCGCGTCGACCGGCGGTGCGGCGGTATCGACGACGACGTTCAACATGGTGCGATCGACGGGGGTCGTCGCGGCGGGTTGTGTTCCGCACGGCAAGGCGAGCGTGACGATCACCTCGCAGGGAGCGGTGGAGGTGATGACCGTCCACGCCACCGGTCTTCCGGCGAGCGCGGAGTTCGACCTGTTCGTCACTCAGGTACCGGACGCGCCGTTCGGCATCTCGTGGTACCAGGGGGATCTCACCACCAACGGCAGCGGGGTCGCGAACGGCACGTTCCGCGGTCGCTTCAGCATCGAGACGTTCGCGGTCGCTCCCGGCTCGGCGCCGGCGCCGGTGGTGCACAACGGCCCGTTCCCCGACGCCTCGACCAACCCGCCGTTCTCCCCGGTGCACACGTTTCACCTGGGACTGTGGTTTGACAGCTCGACGGCTGCGGCCGCTGCAGGCTGCCCGGCCACGGTGACGCCGTTCAACGGCGTGCACAACGCGGGTATCCAGGTACTCAGCACGCGGCAGTTCGACCCGGTCAACGGCCCGCTCGGGCGGATCAAGCCGTAAGCGCGGCGACGTGGCGTTCGGCCCGACGATGCGGCCCGGACGCCACGTGCTCGCCGACTCGCTGCCTGCCGTGGACCGCTGCGATCGCTCGGAGCCATCCAGCGCGGTTGCGGTCGTCGGCGGGCACGCCGCTCGGCGCGGCGGCCTGCGCCGCAGCGACATCACGTGCGATGGGTCGTCAGGTTCGCCGACGTGACCCGACACGCATCGAGTGAGAAGGCCCCGCTCGCGCGGGGCCTTCCGGTAGCCGATCTGTAAGCGGGATTCTTCGCACGCGTGTTGGGCACCCGGCGGTTTTCCGCATGGCTATGCGGAAGACCGGAGCTCGGCCGAAGTCGCCGAATGCGGCCAGTTGGCGCGCTCGTGATGCCCCGGTGATGCCTCGCCGTGACGACCTCTCCCCCTCTCCGAGCGCGTCAAGCGTTGCGCGCCACGGGGCGCTGCATTGATCGCGAGCTCCGTCGGTGGACCCCGAATCGAAGGTGCGACCGAGCGTCGACCGTCAGCTTCGCGCCGTGACGAACCGCTGACCTCCCTGGGTGCGATGGCAGTCCAGGCTCCTGCGTTCTCCTGGCCAGAACTACCAGGAAGGCGCCTGGTTGAGGCGATCTTAGGTCCTGGCTAGTACCTCGATGGGTCACTGTCGGGGGTTTGTTTCCAGGCCATTTGGACGCGGATTGGACGCGAGTCGAGGGCCTCTCCAGTATCCCCCGGCACTGGATGTCAGGAAAACGCTGAGCTCCACCCGAAGCGCCTTCCCGCGGCTGGTGAATCGTCGCCGAAGCAGCTGAGGGAGTCGCTTGAGCGGGCTCCGCGTCGCCGGCGGGTTCCGCCAGCATCCCGTAGGCTGGTGTCATGGAACGTGGCATGGTCACGCTTGTTCGAGGGACTGCCCTGGTCGCCAGCGTGGCGCTGCTCATGATCGCCGGCGGTTCAAGTGCGAGCGCGCGCACCGTCGCGAGCGCCTCTGCGACTGGCGTGCTCGTGCGAGAAGCGGCGGCGAGTCTCGTTGCCCGGCACCTGGTGTCGCCTACGGGATCGGGCTGGGCGTGGCGCTCGTCGATCCAGAGGCCGCACCTTCAGACCGACCGCGACGTCGGCGCTGCCTCGGTCGGCATGGGGCTGATCGCCGCCTACGACGTAACGCGCAACCCGGCGTTCATATCGGCTGCGCAGAAGGCTGGCGACTTCCTGATCTCCGCCGAGACGCCGGCGGGCAGCGGACGCTGGCCCGACTATGTCGATCCGAATGGAGCGGCCCGGTACGGATTTACCAGCTTCGACGACGGGTCGGCGGGCATCGCCGACTACCTGTGGCGGCTCTACGAGCGCACAGGGGACGCCCGGTACCGGACGGCAGCGCTGGCCGGCATCCGCTGGGTGATCTCCCAGGCGCATAGGGCGGATGGCGTGCGCTGTCCCGCGGAGTGCCGATGGACATGGTATTGGCCGCACACCGCGGAGGCCTACAACGGGATCGGCGAGGGAACCGCCGGGATCGTGTGGACGCTCGACGCGTTCGCCCGGCGGACGGGGACCGCTTGGTTTGAGCGGGTTGCGCTTGGCGGCGCCCGCTATCTGGAGCGGCAGATGAGCCCGGGCGGCGCGATCCCCGAAACACCGTACGGCCACGGCTACGACACGGGCTATCTGAGTGGCCAGGCAGGCCACGCCTTCCTCTTTCTGACGTTATACCGGCACACCGGAAACCGGCGCTGGCTCCAGGACGCAACGCGGCTCCTGCGATGGGAGACGCAGCACGCCGAGCCACAAGCGGCAGGTGGGGTTGCCTGGCCGATCGAGCTGGGAGAAGGCGGATCGAGCCTTCGCGCAACCGGCGTCGAGGAGGGGAACGCCGGCATCCTGTGGGTTTACCTCCAGGCATACGAAACAACCGGCACGCCGACCTATCTGCAGATGGCGCGCCGCGCCGCCGACTGGCTGCTGGCCGTTGCCCGCCACCAAGATGGGGGCCTGGCATGGCGGGAGGACGCCGGCCGCCACCTGGTTCACACGAGCCTCGACAACGGCGCACCCGGAATCGCGATCACACTCTACGACCTGGGCGGCGTCACACGCGACCCCCGCTACACGCAGGCAGCGGCGGCGGCGCGCTGGGTCGCCGCGGTCAGCCGACGGGACACGAAGGGGATCTACTGGTACGAGAATCGCCACGCCGGTTCCTGGCACATCCGCGCCGACCCGTCCTGGCACTGGGGTACCGCCGGGATCATCGATATGGCCGCTCGGCTCGACGGCTGGCGGCTGGACATCCCGGGTGAGCAACCCGGGTTCTGACACCACCCCGGCGTGACACCCTTGGCTTCGGGCCGATCTGGCCCGCCCGAAGGAGCGGGCCTACTTCGACGGATCCGGAACTCCATCGGAGTTCGGTCGGCTCTTCATCGGTCGAGCCCGCGCCCTCCAAACCAGGCCCTCAGCTCTCTCACGGAAGCCGACGTAAGCCGTTGCCTGTCGTCTCCCTGCGTCCGAGGGTTCTTCCGGTCGCGGATTGCTCCGCGCGGCTCCGACTGGCGCGAGGCGATCGCCGAGATTGAGCTCGAGGCCACCGCGCGTCTGGAGCCCCTGGGCCATTGGGCTCGCGACGCGTTCCTGGTCTCCGGCGGCCGATGAGGCCCCTTCGCTGCCGGTTACATGGATCGCTTCCTCCGGCGGCCTTCGCCCGAGGGTGGGGGCGAGCCGTTCGTGCACGTGGCAGCGGCCGCCATGCGGGTCGCAGCCGCCTGACTGTCGCTGTCGGCAACGTCTGCCCGACCCACGAACGGAGGCGGACCACGAAGGGCTCCACCAGCAACGACGCGTCGCTCTGCGCTCGCCTGCTGGGCGGTGCACTTCTGCGCGTGCGGTAGGCGCGATCTGAGACCTCCAGCTCGCGACAGATCGGTCGACCCGAAACGCGCGCGATGCTGATCGATGAACGCGCTCACTTCGGACGGGCTGGTCGAGCTCGCGGGCGAAAAATACGCTCGCCGCCTTGAGGATCTCGTTCGACCGACGCAGATCACGATTCTCCCGGCGCAGGGCCACCAGCTCCTCGCGCTCCCTGGTGAGAGCGTGTCCCGCCGCGACCCATCATCCGCCTCAGCTTCGCGCACCCAGCCACGCAGCGTCTCCGGATTCAACCCCAGATCCCGCGCCACCGGCGTGATCCCACGCTCCGACTCGCGCGCCAACCGCACCGCCCGCTCCCTGACCTCAACCGGATACTTCCGTGGACGACCCATCCCACACGACTCCCTTCTCCCAGACCACCCAGATGATCCAGGAAATCAAGCCGGCGTCAAACCCGGGACGCTTCATACTCCTGCGCGATCTCTCTTGTGGTGGTCGAAGGCAAATAGGGAAGTTTCCTAACTGACGGTCGAGCCAGTAGCATCAATCCAGAGTGAGGCACCTTCTGGTTCGATTGCTCCTGGTGGCCGTGCTGGTCGGCGGCTGCTGCTCTGCCGCCGCTGAGTCTCCGGCGGGTGCGGCACGGGCACCCGTCGCGCCCTCGCGCGTCAGCCTGGACACCGGCTGGGAGCTGGGGAGTTCGGCGACGGTTGGCGGGGACGGCGCCATGATGTCGAGCGGCGCGGCCGCCGCTGGCAGTGGGTGGCTCTCCGTCACGCTGCCCTCGACGGTGCTGGCCGGCCTGGTCGCGAACGGGCGGTACCCGAACCTGTATTACGGCACGAACCTGAAGTCGGTGCCCGACGCTCCGTTCCAGGTACCGTGGTGGTACCGACGCACGTTCCACCTCGACTCCGTTCGGGGGCGGACGTCGCTCGTCTTCGACGGCATCAACTTCCGGGCGGCGGTCTGGGTCAACGGCCGCCGGGTCGCGACCCCCGAGCAGGTGGCCGGGACGTTCCGCACCTTCGAGCTCGACGTCACCCGGTTCGTCCATCCGGGGGCCAACACGGTCGCCGTCGAGGTGTATCCGGTCTCCTTCCAGAAGGACCTGACGCTGACCTGGGTGGACTGGAACCCGATCCCCCCGGATCGCGGGATGGGGATCTGGCACGACGTCTGGCTACGCCGCAACGGGTCCGTCTCGATCCGCGACCCGCAGGTGCGATCGGCGGTCTCGGATGATCGTGCGTGGGCCGATCTCACCGTCACCGCCGACGTCCACAACGCGAGCGACGAGCCGGCACGGGCCGAGGTGCGCGGCACGATCGGGTCGATCCGCTTCTCGCGTTCGGTGACGCTCGCCGCGGGGGAAACCCGCACCGTGAGCTTCGGCCCATCCGCCTACCCTCAGCTGCGCATCGCGCATCCGCGGCTCTGGTGGCCGGCCGGGATGGGCCCGCCGGCCATGTCGCACCTTTCCGTCGCCGTCGAGGTGGGCGGCGGCGTATCCGATCGCGACGGCACCGACTTCGGCATCCGCCAGGTCAGGTCGCGGCTGAACGCGGACGGATTCCGGCAGTTCCTCGTAAACGGCCGCCCAGTGCTGATCCGCGGAGCGGGCTGGGCCCCCGACCTGCTGCTGCGCGAGCAGCATTCGCGGGTGCGGGCGCAGCTGCTCTACGCGCGGTCGATGGGCCTGAACACCGTGCGACTGGAGGGCAAGCTCGAGTCGGACTGGTTCCTGTCGCAGGCCGACCGGCTCGGGATCATGGTGATGCCGGGCTGGATGTGCTGTGACCGCTGGCAGTTCAACGACCACTGGACATCGTTCGACCACCGCGTCGCCGTCGCCTCGATGGACAGCCAGGCCCGGCGGATGCGCAGCCACCCAAGCGTGATCGCGTTCCTGATCGGAAGCGACGAGGCACCTCCGCGGGGCATCGAGCAGGGCTACCTCGACGCGCTCCGACGCGACCACTGGCCCGACCCGATCCTCTCCTCGGCATCGGACACCGACACACCCGCGCTCCCGCCGAGCGGCGTGAAGATGACGGGGCCCTACGAGTGGATCGCGCCCGCGTACTGGTATGCGCCCCGCGCCGACGGCGGCGCCTGGGGCTTCAACACCGAGACCAGCGACGGCCCCTCGATCCCGCCCCTCGAAAGCCTGCGGTCGATGCTTACGCCCGCCGAGCTGACGGCACTCTGGCGGTACCCCAAGGCGGTGCAGTACCACGCCGGATCGACCGAGTCCGGCGGCATCTTCTCGACGCTGCGCAGGTTCGACAGGGCGCTGTTCGCACGGATGGGGCGGCCCGTCAGCCTCGCCGATTATGTGGAGAAGGCGCAGCTGATGAACTACGAAGGCGAGCGCGCCATGTTCGAGGCGTTCAACCGGCAACGGGACGACGACGCGACCGGCGTCGTCCAGTGGATGCTGAACAACGCTTGGCCATCGCTGCACTGGAACCTATTCGGCTACGACCTGAGCACGAACGGCTCCACCTACGGCGCCATGGAGGCGAACCGCCCGCTGCACCTGCAGTACTCCTACGACGACAACTCGATCGTCCTGGTGAACGGCACCGCCCGCACGGCCCGCCGCCTGCGCGCGGAGGTGGCGACCTACGACCCCCACGGCAGGCGGCTGTCGTCGTGGAGCACAGTGACGGCGGCGACCCCCGACCACGCGCGGCGCTTGACGATCCTCCGTCGACCCGCCCGGTCGCAAACGTCGGCGTATCTTGTGGCGTTGCGCCTGCGCTCGCCGTCCGGCAGGCTGATCGACGCGAACACGTACTGGCTCTCCACCGCGCCCGACCGGATCGACTGGCGTCACAGC
The DNA here is from genome assembly GCA_963797175.1 of uncultured Actinomycetes bacterium. Classification (GTDB taxonomy): domain Bacteria; phylum Actinomycetota; class Thermoleophilia; order Gaiellales; family JAICJC01; genus DATLLN01. The sequence continues at coordinate 19,963 of CAWCOL010000011.1, read as the reverse complement.
CGCTGGTTCGTCACTCCCACGTCACGCTACGCGGATCTACGTGCACTGGCCACGATGCCGCGGATCCGGCCGGGCGTCCACGCCTGCGTCCGAGCGCCCGGGCACGTTCGTGTCACACTAGACAACGACTCGCGAAACATCGCGCTCTTCCTGACGGCCACCCTGCTCGGACATCAGGGATCGGTGCGACCAGCATACTGGAGCGACAACGACGTCACGCTGATACCCGGCGAGCATCGCATCCTCACCGTCCGCTACACAGGCGACGCGACAGCGGTTCACGTCAGCGGCGCCTCGTCGCCGGGCGGCGTCACCGTGCCGCTCGTCAACTGTCGTTGAGGGCCGCATCGCGGCGTCGGCGCCCGCGTAGATCAGTCCGGTGAGCTGTACGGGCTGTCCGGGCGCGGTTGTCAACGCTCGCGTTCGGGTGTTCCGATGAGATGAATGCGGCCGCGGGATCGTCTGAGGCTCCTGGTCGACAGTCGGAGGTCGGAGGGGCACGATATAGTCGCCAGATGGCGGCCGAGCCGACATCACAGAAGATCATGGTCGGCGAGCTTGTCGGCGAAGTGATCTGGACTCGGCCGCGACATTCGTCTCAACCATGCCGATCTGCGCATGGCGACAGTGTCGTAGACCACTGCCGAGAGGCGTGGTCGTGATGCACCGGTAATGCATCAGGCGGACACCCTGCCTCACACCAAGGACCTCACACGCACCGGCCTTGAAACCGACAGAAGCGGTGACGTTCGTGGGTCCGAATCCCACCTCCGCCGTTCGGTTCGTTCGTTCGTTTGTGTGCCCGCTATCGGCGAGTAGGCTAACTGGCGAAGCCTGAACCGGAAGGAGCGAGCAATGATCGACAAGATCGCAGATATGCCGCCGGGAACGGTCGGCTTCCGTGCCTCGGGCGAGGTCACCGCCGACGACTATCGCTCCGTCTTGGAGCCCGACCTCCAGGAGGGAGCCGAGGCCGGCGAGATCCGGTGCTGCACGTGATCGACGGCGATCTCGACATGAGCGTGGGCGCGATGGCTCAGGATGCGAAGAACGGGCTGGGCTGGGCCGTCGGTCATCACTCGGCCTGGAAGCGCATGGCGGTGGTAACCGACGTGGAATGGGTCGATCGTGCGATGCGCATGTGCCGCCGCGGCAGAAGCGATCGCAGAGCGTGCAGTAAGTGACACGACCGTCTGACGCGGGCCTCGCGGCTCAGTACCAGCGCACAACCGACCGCCGCTCAGCGCCGATGCGCCTCGCCCGGGCCATAGGTGCGACGTTCCGAACGGAACGCGACCCATACCGCGCCGTGCTCGACGACGCCGTCTCGGCGGTCACCTTCCCGCGTCGATGACAAGAGCAGAAACTCCTCGTACTCTCGGGCCGCCGCCAGCGACGAGAACTCGATGACCACCTCCACCCGCCTCGGGTCATCGAGCGACACGGAGACGGAGTGGCCGATGGCTCCGGCGAGCGAACGTCGTTCGTCCTGCGCCGAGAACCGCTCGAGCCAGCTTTCGTAGTCGGCGATCCGAAAACGAGCCGCGACAACGGGGGCGCCGGGCGAACGGGCGTTACTCGGATCGATCGCCATTCATACACCGTACTACGGGCCTATGCCTCCGGAGTGACGAGAATCGATGGTGCGGCCCGCCGGGGTCTGAGGCGAGCCGCACCGGGGCGATGTGGCGCCGATGCTCGCGCCTCCATCGGTGTTTCGGGCACTCAGAGGCACTGAGCAGTCGCCGGGTTCGAAGACGCCCGCACCACTATATACCGCACTACGGTGAATGTTTCACGAGCTCACGCGTCCCGGCGCGGAGCAGGGTTCCGCGGCGACAGGCCACGCCGGCCTGTGCGACGGCGACTGGACTACACTCAGCGTCGAATGCGCCCGGATGCCGCGGTCGGGTGGGCGCCGGCCGCGCCGCCCATCCCACCCCGAACACCGAGTCGGTTCTCCGACCCACCGACCACGCACCCGAGACGGTCAAGATGCCCGACATGACCGCCACCTCGACCCTAGGAGCAAGGCGTGCCGCGAACGCCGGAGACCCAGATGCCAGACCGGGACGAGCTTGCAGAGGTCGCCCGCTTCCGCATCGCGCTGCGACGGTTCGAACACCGGACGGCACGCGCCGTGCGGGGATGCGGGTTAACGCCGCAGCGCTACCTGCTACTGCTCGCCGTCGAGGCCGGGAACACGGTCGGAGAGGTGACGGTCTCGTCACTCTCACGTGAGCTCGAGATGCCCCAGACAACGGTCTCCGATCTGGTAGCACGGGGTATCGCGATCGGCCTGCTGGAGCGTGGCCAGACCCGTGACGGACGCAGCAGTCGGCTGACGACCACTGCCGAGGGGCGCCGCCGGCTCGCGTGTGCCATCGATGGCCTCCGAGCCGGCCGCTCGGAGCTCCGCACCACCCTGATCGAGTTGTCGCGGCTGATCTGACGGCCCGTCCGCCCACAAGACTCACCCCCACGGCGCCTGCGCGGCCGCGATCGGATACTCGGCCTGCCGCACCGGGCGGCTGCGCAAACGCAGGCCCGCCAGACGCGCCATCTTCCGCACCGCCCAGCTGGTGCGGACACGAACCGCAAGGGCTGTCGCGTGCGCAGCGCCGCTCGGCGGCGATATCGATCGCAGGAAGGCCACGTCGCAGAACGTCACCCGGCCGAGATCGATGTCAATCCGCGGCGGTCGGCCGGCCGCACCACCGGCCAGCACGCGTAGCCCGTCCGGCCCGTCGCTCCAAGTCACGGGCCGCGATTGAAGCCGACGCGAGGAGATCGTCGGCACCAACACGACACGAACGGGCGGGCGGGCGGTCACCGTGCCGCCCGACTGGTACTAGCCGCTCGGGGATCTGACCGCATTCCTCATCGCCCTCGGCCCGCTCGTAGCACTTGGGTTCGCACGCGGCCTGGGGATGCGCGCAGACGTCGCGTTCGCGACGATGGCGATCCTCGGGGTGGCCGTACTGGCTGGATTCTCCAAGGCCGCGGCCGAGCGCATGGCTCTTCCTCACCCCGCTCGTCACCATTGCCGCCGCACCGGAGCTCCGATCGACCAGACCGAACATCCTCCTCCTCACCCTGGTCTCCAAGGCTTGTCGTCGAGATCGCCTTCGGCACAACCTGGTAGTTCGCCGATCACCCTCGCCGGCAGGCGTTCCTCACAGGCGCCCTCAACCCTTCGGATTCGATAGCGTCGGCTCGTGTTCTTCCGCCTCACCGCCACCGAGCTGGCGCTGCTCCTGAGCTCCGTCGTCTTCGGCGCGACCGGTATCGCGGTGCTGCTGGGTCGGCGGCACCGCGAGACGGCGAACATCCGGGAGCCGTTCGCGGTGCTCCAGGGCGCGCTGCTGGGCATGGTCGGGCTGATCCTCGCGTTTGGGCTGTCGCTCGCGGTGGGCCGTTACCAGGACCGCCGCGCCGCCGTTGTCGACGAGGCGAACACGATCGGCACCACCTACCTGCGCGCCCAGACGCTGGCAGAGCCCGTGCGCACCCGGTCGCTGACGCTGCTCGTGCAGTACACCGACCAGAGCCTGAAGCTGAGCAGCGCGATCCCCGGCAGCGCCGACGCGCAGCGGATCATCGCCGCCGCCTCGGTGATCGAACGGCGGCTCTGGGCGCTGGCCGGACAGGCGCTGGCGACATCGCCGGTGGACACCGCGCCGAGACTGTACGTCGAGAGCCTGAACGAGATGATCGACGAGCAGAGCGTCCGCGTGGCGGGGCTGAACAACCGCGTGCCCAACGCCGTCCTGCTGCTCGAGGTGGTCGGCGCGGCGCTCGGCGTCGCCCTGCTCGCGTTCTACCTCTCCGTGCTGGGCCGCGGCCTTCTCACCGTGCTGCTGGCGGCCGGCCTGGTGACGATGCTGCTCTACGTCACCTTCGACCTCGACCGCCCCACCCGCGGCCTGATCACCGTACCCTCGACGCCACTCATCGCCCTGCGCGCCTCGATGAACCTACCCCCGGCAGCCAGCGCCCCTCCCGCCACACCGTAACTATTCGTCGGCCTACACCGAGGCGGTCTGCTGGGAGTGTCCGAAGGCGGGTGCGTAGATGCCGTGGAGGTCGAACATCTGGATGGTCGGCTGCGTGGCGATCCCCGACTCTTCGACGATCGGAAGTACACGGGACTCGAAGAACGCCTGGAAGTCGGCGGGGCTGTCCCAGATGTCCAGGATGTGCATCCCGTCATCGGCCCATCCCACCACATGGAGCTGCGCTCCCTGCGGCCTGTCGCCCTCCCAGTCGGCCCCCGTCCTGACGCGCTCGTACAACTCCTCGGTGGCGTCGGGCCAGTGCAGCAGCATGATCGTTGCCATGTCCAACTCCTCGGTCGTGGTCGGTGTCACTATCTCACGTGCTGGGTGCCTCGAGCCGGGGTGTCGGCCGCGGATCGTCGAGCCGGCCCCAGCTGGTAAGCAGTTGGCTCACAACACGCCAGGGCGACCCGAACGCTTTCCGTGTAGCCACGCCGTTCTCGAGATCGACCCGAGCTTGATAGGGCGATCTGCGGCCGGTCTCGTGATGCCCGGGTGATGCACGACACCGCCCCGCTCAATAGGAAAGCCCTGCAAAGCAGCGCTTTCCGTTAGCCGATCTCCAAGCGAGATTCTGAGAGGGCGTTACGTCCGAACCACCACGCCGTGTCCCGACTTAGCCTCCTGTTCGTGCTGTTCTCCAGCTCCGATAGAGGCGCCTGATCAACAGAAACGGGCCGACGGCGATCGCCAAGCAGCAGGCCGGGTGCAAAGAGCCCGATCATGACCACAGAGATGATGACGACGATCGCGAAGATCCCGCGTGGTACCCCGGTCGGCGGCGGGTCCGATGGTTCACCCACGTCGCCCCACTCCGACGCTGAGGCCACCGCGTCGCCGTCAGTGGCGGCAGGTTGGACGTGTCGTTCACCCGGTTGAGTTGGCTGGTGGAAGAGTCCCGGTCGGTCCGGCGTCAGCGCCCCGCCTCCTGCTGCCGGATGACCCCGAGTGCAGCGGTGACGGGGGGGAGCGTCATGCCCTGTACGCATGCCGAGGTCGCAACCACGACGAACATGGGGCCGTAATCTGGCGCGCGTTGTCCACGCCGTTCGCCCGTGCAAGCGAGGCGAGCAGGATCGGCACGGCCCCTCGCATCCCGGCCCACGCCAGAAAGATCCGTTCGGCTCTCGGGATGCGAGACGTGCCGAGCAAGAGCAGCACCGCCGGCGGCCGGGCGAAGAACAGGAGGATCACCGTGAGCATCAGACCGCGCAGGATGTCGGGCAGACCCAGTCCGGCGAGGTGCACCGTGAGTCCGAGGGAGACGAACACGATCACCTCGGCGAGGCCGGCCAGTTCGGAGTGGAACGCTCGGACGTCGTCGCCTACGGCCGTGTCGGCGTCGCCCAACAGGAGGCCTGCGATGAACACGGCGAGGAAGCCGGACCCGTGGAGGGCGGTCGCGGTGCCGAAGATGAGGCCGGCGGCCGAGAGCGCGACGATTGGCTGGAGCGTGTCGCGTGGTTCCGTCAGCCGCCGCAGAGGGCTCTGCGCGAGCCATGCACCGGCGACGCCCACGGCGAGTCCGATTGCGAGCTGCCGGGCCAGCGTCGTGGCCACGGTCGGAAGCCACGAGCCGCCGTCCGCCACGGCAAGCACACCGATCATCAAGGCGATCGCGATTGGATCGTTGGCACCCGACTCTGCCTCGAGGATCGTCTGCGGCCGCTCGGCGACGCGGCCCTCACCGAGCACCGAGAAGACCACGGCGGGGTCGGTCGGGGCCAGAGCGACTCCCAGGACCGCCGCGGACGGCCAGCCGAGCCCGAGCACGGTGTGAGCCGTGAGCGCCATCACCGCCGCCGTCAGCAGCGTCGCCCCGAGTCCGAGCGCTCCCACCGTGGCGACACTGGGGCGCACCCGTCGCCACCCCAGGCTTACCCCACCGTCGAACAGGATCACGATCAGCGCCCCTGACGCGATCCAGGAGACATCGGTCGGCGACAGCGCGCCGCCCAGCGTCGGCGACAGATCCGACGCTGTCGCGGCCACCAGCAGGAACACCACCGGGGCGGGGATGCGCACTCGCTCGCCAGCGCGCCTGAACACGAACGCTGCGAGCACCGCGCCGCTTACGACCGCCACGGCCACACCGAACTCCTCCACAGTCTCCCCGATCGTCACATGCGCTCACCCGGGCGGGCGGCGAACCCGATCATCCCCGATCGCGTCGTACCCGTCTGTCGATCCGCTCGCTCTCCCGGATCCGCCGCGTCGCGGCAGCCGATCAACGGTGACGCCGCAGGCAGGCGTTCGCGTAGCTCCAGGTAGGCACGCTCGTCGCTCCTCCACATGGTTGCCCGTTCCAGAAACACCGCCATACGATCCATTTATGTAGACCGTGATACGATGTAGTTCATCCGACCGGCGGAGACGCCGAACTGGAGGGGATACCATGGGACAAGGGACAGAGCAGGTGCTGGCATTGGCGCCGTACGTGGCCTTCGTGCTGGTGGCGGGAGCGTGTGGTGCCATCGAGTTCCGCGACGGCTACCGCGGGTGGCGCGAGGCGCGCACCGAGCGGATGCACCGGCGCCCGGCGCGGCGCGCAGACCGCACCACCGGCCAGCACGCGTAGCCCGTCCGGCCCGGGGCTCCCACGGTCACGGGCCGCGATTGAAGCCGACGCGAGGAGATCGTCGGCAACAACACGAACGGGCGGGCGTTACCGTGCCGCTCGACGGCCGCGTCTAGCATGGGTCGATGGCGGTTCCAGCCGGCGCTTCCCAAGCCAACGGCCGGCGCTTCGGCCTCCTCGCGCGGTGGTCGCTGGTGGCCGTGGCGTGCGGGTGTGCCTCAGGCTGCCTCGGCACCGCGGGCCGGACTCCCGCCGCGGGGTCGACGCGTGACGCCACGTGGGTCGATCCCACCGGCAACGGCGTGCTTCGTGCCGGCCCGGGCGAGCCGCTCGCCGGCCGTACCGCGCTGGGAGTCGCCTCACGGAAGATCCGCCCGCTGGTCACCTTCGCCCAGATCGCAGACGCGCACGTCACGGACGAGGAGTCCCCGGCCAGAGTCGAGATGCTCGACCGGCTGGGGTCGCCGTTCACGTCTGCGTTCCGTCCCCAGGAGTCGCTGACGCCGTTCGTGCTGGGCGGTATCGTCGCCACCATCGACCGGCTTCGCCCGGCCGCGGTGATCGAGACCGGGGATCTGATCGACAACGACCAGCAGAACGAGCTCGACCAGGCGCTCGCAGTTCTCCGGGGCGGACGCGTGGACCCCGGGAGCGGCTCGGATGGCTACCAGGGCGTGCAGAGCGCGACCAACCCCGACCCCCTGATCTACCGGCCCGGCGTCGATGCTCCGCGCCACCCGGGCCTGCTGACCTGCAGCCGAGCGTCCGTTCACCTCTCCCGGGCTGCGGGCACCCTGGTACCCGCTCCCCGGCAACCACGACCTGCTCGTCCAGGGCAACCTCGCCGCCACACCTCGCACCGAGGCGATTGCTGTCGGGTCGCGCAAGCTGGTCACGCTCGACCCACAGGCGCTGTCGGCCGCACGTGCCCAGCAGCTGGGACCGCGGCTGGTGAACCGCCTGCTCGCGCACGGGCTCCCGGGCCAGGCGATCACGGTCACCCCCGACCCGTCACGGCGGGAGCTTCCCGCGGCGACGGTGATCGCACGGCTGCGGGCCGCGAGTGGGCACGGGGGCAGCGGCCCCCTGATGGACGACGCGTTCGACCTCGCCCCGGGCGTCCGCGCGATCCTGCTCGACACCACCCGCCGCCACCTCGGATCGAGCGGGATCCTGCGCCCCTCCCAGGTCGGGTGGCTCGCTCGCCAGCTGACCGCCGCCGGCCGGAGCTGGGTGATGGTGTTCTCCTCGACGCCGCTGATCGACACCGTGGGCGGCGAAGCCGGGCTGCATCTGCTCGACGCCGATCCGCACGTGGTCGCCGCCGTGGCCGGCGATGTGCACCGCAACTCGATCGCGCCGCGCCGCACCGGGGCCGGCGGCTACTGGCTGATCACCACCTCGTCGCTTGCCGACTACCCGCAGCAGGCCCGCGCGTTCCGGCTCTGGCAGACGGCCTCGGGTGGCGTGGCTCTCGAGACCTGGATGCTCAACGCAAGCCCCTCCTGGCACCTGGCGACGATCTCCCGGCAACTCGCCTATCTCGACTACCAGGGCGGCCGCCCGGCACACGACGCCGGTCGGCCGAGGGATCGGAATGCCATGCTCTACCGCGCCGCGCCGTAAGCCCGGCCCCTACTCGCGTCGCAGGCCGGCGACAACCGACGCGCGCATCGCCCCCCGGCCGACCCACCCCGACGCCACGCCCGCGATGACCGCCAGTCCGATCAGCACCGCGGCGACCTCCCCAGGCCCGGCCGCCAGCGAGATGTCGGCATAGGATGCGGCGAGGGTCGCGGCGCGCGGTCCGACGACGAGGCGCTCAAGCAGCACCGCTATCGGCGCGGCCACGACCGTGACGACCACGGCGGCGCCCGCGAACACGGCTGACACCTGCCACCCACCGGCACCGCACGCACGCAGCAACGCGATCGCCGAGCGCCTCTCGTAGGCGGTCAGCGCCAGCATCTGCACGACCGCGTAGAGGCAGACCAGGCCGTCGATCACCGCGACCGTCCGCAGCAGCGCCGCCAGGACGTTGAGGAACGACGCGTTGCGAGTGGTGACGCCGCCGACCGTCTCGGGCGCAAAGCCGGCCCGCGCGAGCTCGCCCGCGACCGCGGTGCGACTCGCGCCGCCGTCCAGCTGAACAGCGGTCACGCCACCGTGGAACCGGCAGACGTCCACGCCTGGCTGGACGTAGGCGACGCGACCGTCGTTGTCCAACGCCGAGACGATTCCCGAGACGCGGAAGCGCGCCTCATCGCCGTCCCCGAACTGGACGACGAGCGGCGACCCAGGGCGCAGGCCGAGAGCCGTGGCCAGGCCCTCGCCCACCTCCGCCTGGCCAGGACGAGTTGCCCGGGCTCCCGACTGCAGCGACGGCGACTCGAACCTGAGCCGGTCGCCACAATACGTCACCAGCTGGAAGGTCTCGCCGAGCTGGTAGGAGTCGGCGACGTCCGCTGAGAACCGCTGCGCGGCGTCCGCGACGCCGGGGAGGGCGCGGATGGCGTCGAGCCTGAACACCGACCCGCGGGCAGTGAGCTGGTAGCGCTTGCCGACGAAGCTGGGATCGTTCTCCAACGACCGCAATGTCGACGCCAGTGCCAGCATCAGCAGCACGACGGCGCACGACGCTGCAAGCACCCCGCAGGTCGCCACAGTCCGCACCGGCCGTGCGACGACCATCCGCATCCCCAGGCCAACCGGCCCCGTGGGCAGCCGGACGCCGCGCGGCGTCGCGCCGAGCTCGGCTCCGCGAAGCATCGACGCGACCGGGCGGCGGCACGCGCGCCAGGCCGGCCAGGCGGCGGCCAGGACGACCAGCAGCACCACCAGGCACAGGCACGCCGCCAACCACGGCAGCAGCGCCCAGCCCGGGCCGAACTGATCGAGCACCTCCAGCAGCCGCGCTGACGGTCCCCGCGCTGCGGCCCAGCCGGCGGCCAGGCCGAGCGCCGCCGCCGGCAGGGCGATCATCGCCGCCTCGGTCGCCACGGTGCCGACGATGGCACGGCGGGAGGCGCCCAATGCGCGGAGCAGGGCGAAGGAGTCGAGCCGCCGTTCCACCTCCGCGCGCGAGGACGCCACCAGCATCACACCCGCGCCGGCCAGGGCAACGAGCGAGAACGCCACAAGCAGCGCGATCACGATGCCCGCCGCCTGGTCGATCTGGATCCGCACGCCTGCCCGCGTGACGAACACGAGGCCGCCGACGCCATAGCTCGCCGCTCGCGCCTGCTCCAGCGTCACGTCAAGCTGGGAACGGTCGCGCACCCACAGCAGGGCCTCATTCACCTGGCCACGGCCGCCCGGCGCGAAGGACGACTGCACGACACGGTAGGGCATCCAGATCCGCGGCGCGCTTGCGAGCGGGTAGGCGACGTTGTCTGGTGCGACGACGATCCCGACCACCGTGGCCACGCCGACGCGAAGGGGATATGTGGACGTCCGGAACCGGATCCGATCACCGGGATGCAGATGCCACGCCTGCGCGAGCCCGCGCTCGATCACAGCCTCGCCCGGACGCCCGCGCAGGTCGTGCCCGGCCACCACCGCGTAGCCTCGGCGACCTGGCAGTTCCCCGTCGAGCTGGGCGCTCGAGATCTCCGCATTGCCCGACGACCAGACGTGCACGCGCGGCTCTTCCAACCGGTAGGAGACCGCAGCCAGATTCGGCAATGACTCGATCCGAGAGCGCACCTGCCCGACCGCACGGGGATCGAATCGGGCGATCACATCGGGCATCCCGGCCCGCGCCGCCGCGCGGTCGAATCCGGTGTGGAGGCCGTAGGCCACCGTGATCGCCGCGCCGAGCATCGAGCAGGCGGCGACGATGCCGGCGGCCGCCAGAAGCGCCCGCCCGCGCCGAGCGCGGAGGCGGGCGACCGCATGGCCCATCAGCGCCCTCACGGCTGCAGCCGGCCGTCGACCAGGTGCAGCACGCGGTCGGACAGGGCTGCGGCCTCCTGATCATGGGTGACGAGGACGACCGCGCGGCCCTCGTCGGCGATGCCGCGCAGCACCCGAAGCACCTCGTGGCCGGACTCCTCGTCCAGGTTCCCGGTGGGCTCGTCGGCGAGGATCACCTGCGGCCGGTTGATCAGCGCGCGGGCGACGGCGAGGCGCTGCTGCTCGCCGCCTGAGAGCACGCCCGGCAGCCGTGTGGCCGCGTCGGTGACGCCCAATCGTTCGATCAGGCTGATCGCGCGCTGACGGGCGCCGTCGACGTCACCCGCGAGGCGGGCCGGCAGCAGGACGTTCTCGAAGCCCGTCAGCTCGGGCAGCAGGTGGAAGAACTGGAACACGAAGCCGACCGAGCGGCGCCGCATCTCCACCAGCTCGGCCTCCCCGCACAGGTCGATACGCACGCCGTCCACGGTGATCTCACCCGCGTCGGGCCGCTCAAGCCCACCGATCAGGTTCAGCAGCGTCGACTTGCCCGAGCCCGACTTGCCGATCACCGCCACCTGCTCGCCGGCGCGCACCTCGAGCTTCAGACCGCACAGCAGGGCTCGGCGCGCGCGGTCACTCCCCACCGACTTGTCCACCCTGTGTGCGGCGACGACCGGCGTGTCCTGAGCGCTCACGGGCGGAGGCTGGGGGACGACGGCCGGGCACCCCGGGTCAAGGGACGAACCGGCTGCGCGCGCCCGATCCGGCCCTCCGTCCCCACGGGCTTCGCGTGGGTTGGCGGTCAACGACGCTGCCGGTTCGGTTCACCGTCTCCGCTCCTGCTGACCTGTTCAGTGAAGGGTGCTCCACACCGACGGAGCCTCGCGCATCTTCACACTCTTGTAAGGATGTCGTCGGATTCGGACAAGGTGTCTTGGGAACACTAGCCCCCGATGGGGAATCCGAATGGTCTGTCCGCCACACCGGGAACGAGATCGTGACGCAGACCGATCGCGTGTACGATCGGGGCGGCGGGCCACGCCTCGGATAGCGTGGATCCCCATGCCGCGGCCGCCGGCCCGGCGCGTCCGAGCCAGAGCACCCGGGTCACGAGCGGGCTTGGGACTGCTGGCGTAAGCCTGATTCGGGGAGGATCTGTGGGCACCATGCAGTCGCCGGTTGTTCCGGTGGGCGTGATCGCTGAGCGGGCCGGTGAGGTCGACGTGGACGCGCGGTTTCCGAGCGAGGCAGTGGACGCGCTGCGAACCCAGGGGTTGTTCGGCCTGCTCGTCCCCGCCGAGTGCGGAGGGCTGGGCGCGAGCCTGGTCGATGCGGCCGAGGTGGTCGAGCAGGTTGCGGCCGCATGCGGGTCGAGCGGGATGGTGCTCACGATGCATCTCGCCGCGACCGCGACGCTGGCCGGCGGCCGCGGGACGAACTCGCTAATCGACGACGCGCTCGCGGAGATCGCGAGCGGCGCGCACCTGGCGACGCTGGCCTACTCGGAGCGTGGCTCGCGGAGCCACTTCTGGAGCCCCGTCTCGCGAGCGGTGCCAAGGCCCGCTGGGGTTGTGATCGACGCTGACAAGTCGTGGGTGACGAGCGCCGGGCACGCCGACCGCTACGTGATCTCGGTGGGCGTCGAGTCGGCGGACGATCCGCTCGCCTCCGACCTGTACCTGGTGCCTGGCGACGCACCCGGCCTGGAGGTGAGCGGCGCGTTCGACGGCCTCGGCCTGCGCGGTAACGCCTCGGCGCCGATGACGCTGCGCGGCGTCGAGGTCGCCGAGAGCCAGCGCCTGGGCGATGCCGGGGCAGGGTTCGGGCTGATGCTGTCGGCGACGCTGCCGGCGTTCGTGATCTGCAGCGCCGCCTGCGCTGTCGGGCTCGCCGGAGCGGCCGTGGACGCCGCCGCCGCCCATGCCTCCGGCGCGCGGCTCGAGCACCTCGGCGCGTCGCTCGCCGACCTGCCGGTCGTCCGCGCCCGGCTGGCCGCCGCCAAAGTCCGGCAGATGCAGGCGCGCGCACTGCTCTACGAGGTCGCCGGCCAGCTCGACGCCGGGGCGCCCGAGGCGCAACTCGGCGTGCTGGCTGTGAAGGCCGCCGCAGCCGAGATGGCGCTCGAGGTGACCAGCGAGGCGATGCGTGTCGGCGGCGGGGCCGCCTTCTCGCGCCAGCTCCCACTGGAGAGGCTGTTCCGCGATGCGCGCGCGGCCTCGGTGATGGCGCCGACGACAGACCTGCTCTACGAGTTCATCGGCAAGGCCGTGACCGGCCAGGAGGTGTTTGCGTGACCGCATATCGCGTTGGGGCGGTGGCCTACCACCCACGAGTGGTGACCATCTGGGAGGCGTTCCGCGTCTGGTTCGCCGAGCGGGACTTCCCGGCCGAGCACACGCTCTACTCGACCTACGAGCGGCAGGTGGACGCCCTCTTCGCCGGCGAGATCGACGTCGCCTGGAACACGAACCTCGCCTACGTCCGCACCCGCCTGCGGGCCGGCGGCGCGTGCTCGGCGATCGCCATGCGCGACACCGACCGGGGCTGGACGAGCCACATCGTCGCACGCGACCCGGGGCTGGTGGATCTCGACGCGCTGCGAGGGGCGCGGATCGGCTTCGGCGACATCGACTCGCCCCAAGCGTTCATCCTGCCAGCCTACTGGCTGCGCAGGGAGGGCTTCGACCCCTCGTCCGACGCCCGCATGGATCAGCTCAACCGTGACGTCGGCAAGCACGGCGACACGGGCGGCGCCGAGGTCGAACAGTTCCAGCGGATGCTGGCCGGCGACCTCGACGCCTGCATCGTCTCCGAACCCACGCTGGCGGCGATGACGGCGGAGGGGACGGCTGGTGGGGATGTCCGGATCGCGTGGACGTCGCCGCCGTTCCACCACTGCAACTTCACCGCACTGACCTCGTCCGGCGCAGACCATGAGCGCTTCCGCGAGCTGCTCCTGGAGATGGACGCCTCGCAACCCGAGCTGTGCGACCCGATGCGGCTGGAGTACGTCAACCGCTGGGTCGACGGGGACGAGTCGGGCTACACCGACCTGATCGCCGCGGTGGGCGCGTCGGCGTGAGCATCGGAAACGGCCGGATCGTCGCCGTGGGGCTCGGGTAGGATCGCCTCGTGCGGCTGTGGATAGCCTTGGCGTTCCTCGTGCCGGCGATCGGATTCCCTCTCATCGCAGTCCTGGCCGTGCGGTCGGACGACTCCTCTCCGGGTAGCGCGACCGGATCGAGTACGGTCAGCTATTCGCAGGTGCAGGCGCTGTTCACCAGCGCCGGGTGCCAGGGGTGCCATCCGATCGTGAACCCGACGATCGACCTGTCGCCGGGCAACTCGTACGCGTCCCTGGTGAATCAGCCGGCGCTCGAGGATCCCAACTACGCCTACCTGGTTGCGGGCGATCCGGAGAAGAGCTTTCTCTACCTGAAGATCGCCGGATTCGGCCATGCTGCGCAGATCGGCGGCCGAATGCCGTTCGGCAAACCGCCGCTGTCGCACGCCCAGGTCGACCTGCTTCGCCGCTGGATCATGCAGGGCGCCCGCGGCCCGGACGGCCAGCTGCCGCCCAAGTCGACCGTGCCGCTGCCGGGCGAGCCGGCGCTGGCCCAGCTGCCGCTGGCGACGACGCCGAACGGCACCGGGACGATCCGCGGCACGGTGATCGACGCCCAGCGCAAGCCGATCAAGGGCGCGCTGGTGACGCTGCTGCTGCGCGGGCCGGGCCAGGAGGGCGGCGAGGAGCACTACAAGGTGGCGCAGACCGACGGCGCCGGCCGCTACGTGCTGACTGGGGTGCCGACCGGGACGTTCGAGCTGAAGGCGTACGCGCCGAAGACGATCTACACGTCGCACTTCGTGGCGCTCCCGGTGGGCGGATCGACCACCATCGACTTCGGGCTCGCCACCCGCGCCCTGACCACCCCGAGCATCTCCGACCCCAAGGTGCAGCCGGTGCCGGGCGGCGGCGAGCGACTGTCGATGTCCGTGGCCGGGCCGAACCTCGATCCCAACTACACGCTCGTCGCCAACCCCGGGTCAGGCAGGGTGTTCGAGGTGCATGCGCCGGACGCAAAGGCGGGCGTCTGGAGCACCACCATCCCCGAGCGGCTGAAGGGGCCGTGGATCTTCCTCGCCGTCGACCGGCTGTGCAGCGCAAGCTCGTTCCTCACGGTGCGGTCGTAGTGGTGCTCGCGGTGGTCGCGGCTGGCGCCCTGTCTGTGTCGTGCGGCGACGGTGGCGGCGCTGCCGGCACCGTGTCGTTCCGCGACGACGTGCAGCCGATCTTCGACCAGAAGTGCACGTCGTGCCATCCGGTCGCCTATCCCTACCTTGACCTTCGACCGGGCCATTCGTACGCGCAGCTGATCCGCCAGTCGCCGCCTACCGCGGCGTCCTATGAGCGGGTGGTGCCGGGCCATCCGGAGCTGAGCTACCTGCTGCTGCACCCGGTGGATCCATCGCGCAAGAACCTGCTGACCCGATCCGACCGGCGCGTGATCGCCGACTGGATCCGGCAAGGGGCGAAGGACGATTAGCCGCATCCCGCTGATCGACGTCGAGGACGCTCCGATCCTCTCCCGGGTCTGGTACCGGCCGGACGGATCGGCGTCCGCGCTGACCCGGTCGCTGGCCACCGCGCCTGACCTGCTGGAGACGCTGATGCCGTACTTGGGCCAGATCATGGGCGAGAGCTCGATCGATCTGGCCACCAAGGAGTTGGTGATCATGCGCGTCTCGCAGCTGAACGGCTGCCGCTACTGTCTGGCCGCGCATCGCCCGATCGCCGTCGAAGCGGGCGTGCCCGGCGCCGAGCTGGCAGCCGTCTGCGGTGGCGACCTGGACGCGCTCCAGGCCCGCGACCGCGCGATCGTCGACTGGGTCGACGCGGTCACGATGGACGCGGCCGGCGTGGACGATGCCCTGGTTGCCCGGCTGCTCGACCACGTCCGCGACGACCAGCTGGTCGAGCTGACCATCCTGGTGGGGACGATCACGATGTTGAACCAGTATTGCAGCGCGTTCGATATCCCTCCGCCCGGGAGCGGCGATGGCTGACCTGCGCGCGTCCATCAAGACCGCTGCCGAGGAGGGGCGGATCGGCGATCGGCTGTGGCTCTATGCGACCTACCACTGCAACCTGGCCTGCCGGTACTGCCTGACTGAGTCCTCGCCGCGCATCGTCCAGCGGCGGACGATGACGGCCGATGCGATGATCACGGCTGCGCGCGAGGCCCGCGACCTCGGCTTTGGCTGCATCGGCATCACCGGCGGCGAGACCTTCATGGCGCCCGGGTTCACCGAGACGCTCCAGATGATCGCCTCGATCCTGCCCACGATTGTGCTGACCAACGGCACGCTGTTCACTGACGAGGCGCTCACGCGGCTGGAGCCGCTGGCCGACCTCGACGTCGCCCTGCAGATCTCGCTCGACTCCGATGAGCCGGACCGAAACGACGAGTTCCGCGGCCCCGAGAACTTCGCCAAGGTGGTGCGCAGCATCCCCCGGCTGCTCGACCGCGGCATCCACGTCCGCCTCGCGACCACCGTCGAGTACCAGACCGAGGAGGAGCTGGCGCGGTTGTGCGAGCTGCACCGCGGCCTGGGCATCCCCGACGAGGACCACGTCGTGCGCTCGGTCGTGCGCCGGGGCCGAGCGGCGGTCGAGGAGCTGGGCGTCCAACTCGGCCCAACCGACGTCCTGCCGGAGCTGACGCTGACTGCGGAGGGCGCCTTCATGCACCCGTTCGCGCCAACGGTGCGCAACGGCCGCACTGACCTCGACCTGCTGGTCAGCCGCGAGACCCGGCCGCTCGACCGGGCCGCGGGCCGGTTCCTTCAGGTGGCGGCCGGGCTGCCGTCCGGAAACGACGTGGTCCGCAACATCCGGTGAGCATAGGTCCCGCGGCTCTCCGGTCGGAGAGCGACCCAGTCCACAGCGCGACGCGGTGCGAGCTCCCGTGACGCCCTCCGTGGTGGCCGTCATCCCCGTGATCAACGAGGAACAGACCATCGCCGACGTCGTCCGCGGCGCGGGCCGGACGGCGACGGCCGGGGTGATCGTCGTCGACGGCGGCTCGACCGACGCCACCGTACGGGTGGCGCGGTCGGCCGGGGCGCGCGTCATCGAGCAGCCGGCCCGGGGCTACGGGCGGGCGTGTCTGACCGGCGCCCGCGCCGCCGGCGGCGCCGACGTGCTGCTGTTCATCGACGGCGACGGCGCCGACGTCGCCGAGCAGGCTCCACTGCTGATCGACCCGATCGCGGCCGGCCGCTTCGACCTGGTGCTGGGATCGCGCTCGCGACCCCGCAGCGAGCCGGGCGCGCTGGCGCTGCACCAAGCGCTCGGCAACCGGCTGGTGGCGAGTGTCCTGAGCGCGCGGTTCGGTGTGCAGTTGACGGACGTGGGCCCGTTTCGCGCCATCCGCAGCGACGTGCTCCACCGGCTCGAGCTGCGCGAGATGACCTACGGCTGGCCGACCGAGATGATCCGGAACGCCGCCAGGATGGGGTACCGGGTCAGCGAGGTGCCGGTGGACTACCGGCGGCGCCGGGCCGGAGACTCGAAGGTCTCGGGGCGTCCCCTCGCTTCGGCCCGTGCGGGCTGGCACATGCTCAGGGTCGCGGCCGGGTGACGCGCGTGCTGATCACTGCCAAGGCTCCGCGGCCGGGGCAGGTGAAGACGCGGCTGTGCCCGCCGTTAGGCCTCGAACTGGCGGCGCGGCTCTCCCAGGCATTCGTGACCGACGCGCTCGCTCACGCCCGCGCGGCCGACCCGAACGCCGGGCTGCTGG
Organism: uncultured Actinomycetes bacterium; assembly: GCA_963797175.1. Taxonomy (GTDB): domain Bacteria; phylum Actinomycetota; class Thermoleophilia; order Gaiellales; family JAICJC01; genus DATLLN01. The sequence goes on along the minus strand of CAWCOL010000011.1, from coordinate 2,627 downwards.
CCCCCGCCAAGGACGCCGACGAGCTGCGCCGAGCGTTCCCTTACACCGAGGTCGTCCCGCAGCAGGGCGTGGGCCTGGCGGCCGCGCTGGAGGGCGCCGTCCGCGACGGGCACCTGCTCGTATCGGGCGACGCGCCCAGCTATCCGGCGGAGCTGATCCGCCGTGGCGTCGAGTCGCAGGCCGACCTGGTCGTCGGCCCTTCCCTCGACGGCGGCTACTGCCTGATCGGGATGCGCCGGTTCCACCCCGCCCCGTTCCGCGAGATCTCCTGGTCGACCGGCGACGTGCTGGCCCAGACGCTGGTCGCCGCCGGGGCCGCCGGGCTGCGGGTGGAGACGCTCGACGCCCACCCCGACGTGGACACGTTCGAGGACCTCGCGCGGCTCGACCTCGACGCCGCGCCGGCCACCGCTGCGCTGCTGGCCGGGACCGGCGCGGCGCCGTTCGCGCCTCGCCCGAGGCCCGTCCTGGGCGAGCGGACGGTCATCTTCTCCTCCCCCTGGCGCACGCTGCGCCTCGACGCGCTCGGGAACGGCGCGCGCTACTCCTACCTCGAGACGCCACCCGCGGTCTGGATCGTGCCCGTCGATGTCCACGGCAACACCGTGCTCGTCCGCCAGTACCGCCACCCGGTCGGAGCCCACCCGCTGGAGACGCCAGCCGGATCGATCCTCCCTGACGAGCACCCCACCGCAGCCGCCGTGCGCGAACTGCGCGAGGAGGTCGGCGGCATCGCCGGCCGGCTCACGCGGATCGGCGGCTTCTTCTCCTCCAGCGCGCACCTCTCGCTCCGCGGGCTCGTCTTCCTGGCGACCGACGTCCGCTTCGAGCCGCCGACCCACGCAGCCGACGAAGGCATCGAACTGGTGCGGATGCCGCTCGGCGAGGCCGCGGACCTCGCCGAACGCGGCGAGCTGTGCGAGGCCCAGTCAGCGCTAGCGCTGATCTGGGCCGCCCGCGCGGTGCGCACGGGCGCGTGACCCGACGCGCACAGTCAGCCCGGGGGCTGATCGGCTGGACCGAGATCGCCACGATCGGGTTCGTCGTGGCGGCCATGCTGATCGGCGCCAGGCTGCATCGCCCCCACGCACACGCCGGCACCGCCGGAGCACTGCACTACCCATTCTTCTCGTCCTACCACCCGCTGGTCACCGGGTGGGCGCTGATCTCGATCGGAGGCCTGGCCCTCTGCGTCGTGGTCGCGGTCAGGCTCCCAGACGATCGCCGCTTCTACCCGGCAGCGCTGTTCGCCGTCGCACTGGCGTCCCGCGTGGTCGTCAACATCGCCCGCCACGGTCCGAGCGAGCTGGCCCGCCCCTTCACCGGCCCGAGCGGCCACGACGAGTACGTCGCCGCGGTACCCACCTACCTCCACGATCCGCTCGACTTCCTGCGCCACTTCCCGGATCTGATCCCGACGCTCCCCGAGCACTCGGCCGGCCACCCGGCCGGGGCCACCCTCATATTCGGCGTCCTCGCCCAAGCCGGCCTCACCGGAGCATGGCCGGCCACGATCATGATCCTCGTCGTCGGCGCCGCCGCCGCTCCCCTCACCTGGCTGCTCGCAATCCGCCTGAACGACCGGACCACCGCCCGCATCGCCGCCCTGGCCTGGATCTTCGCCCCATCCGTGCTGCTCGACGAGGCAACGTCAGCCGACGCCGTCTTCTGCACGCTCGCGGTCGCGACGACACTGCTGCTGCTCGCCGGGCACGAGCGCCTCGGCGCGGCCGCCGCCGCGCTCGGCGTGTTCCTCTCCTATGCCCTGATCGCGGTACCGATCTGGGCCAGCATCATCGTACTGGCGACGCGCGGCAGACGCCCTGCCATCCGGCTCGCCATCCTCACAGCGATCGCCATCGTCGCCCTCCACGCGACACTCTGGCTCCTCTTCGGCTACGACCCGATCGCGTCCTACGAGCAGACCCGCCAGCGCTACTTCGCCGGCGTCGGCAGTGACCGGCCATATACCTACTGGGTGTTCGCAAATGTCGCAGCATTCTTGCTCGCGCTCGGCATCCCCACAATGCTCGGCGCCGTCCGCGGCGTTCACGAGCGGGCCACTCCTGCGCTGGCGCTGGCAGCGATCGTCCTGCTCGCGACCTGTTCCGGCTACACCAAGGAGGAGGTCGAGCGGATCTGGCTGTTCATGACACCCTTCGCCGCCGTCGCCGCGGCACCGTACCTGCGCCGCCTACCACCGACCCTCGTGGTGCTGGTGCTGGCCGCCCAAGCAGTGGCCGTCGAGCTGCTCTACAACACCTACTGGTAGCGCCCAGCCCGCCCGCATCGCCGACCTCGTCATCAAGGCACCTGACACTCGCAGATCACGAAGCAGCGAGTGACTCGATCGGATGGGCAACCGGGCAGCCAATACGCACTGGAACGCGGTCAGCTTCACGCTCTCACAGGGCCATCGTCGACGCCGTAAGCAAACGCCTTAACGGCGACAGTCGCCGGCCGGCACAAACGACCCGGATGCCGCTCAACCATGCGCTTCATCCCCACGTCGTAACGAGCAGCAGCGACAGCGACAGTGACAGCGATGCCGTAGCCGTGATGCCTCGGTGATGCACGAGAGTTCTGGCTGAAATGGGAAAGCCCTGCACAGCAGGGCTTTCCTTTAG
>CAWCOL010000010.1:0-37990 GCA_963797175.1 uncultured Actinomycetes bacterium | reverse complement strand
CACACCACCACGCAGAGCCTGAAGAGCGCGCTCGGCACCGCCGGGGCCTGGACGTTCAGGGCGCGGCTGGTGAAGCTGGCAGGTGGGCAGTCCGGCTGGTCGCCGGTCGCATCCGTGACCCTCTCCTAGAGCGCGACAACGCGGACGGCCTCGTCCTCGCCGGGGATCGCGTACAGCCCGTTGCCGGGGTCGAACGCGACCGGCTCGTCGGGGTCGTCCGGCTCGTCGAACACCAGCACGGACGCGGCCGCGTCGGCCTCGTCGTGGGCGTCCACCTCGTCCACCCGGCCGGTCGGCGTGTACGCGTATCCGAGCGGGGCGTCGGGGCTCTCGACGGCGCGGAAATGCTCCACCCGGAAGCGCATGCGTGCATCCTCGCGCATCGCGTCCGCGATTGCCAGAAATTGGCTCGGGCGGAATCGCTCAAGTGGTCGCCCCGGGACGCCGAAAAGGAGGCCACGACGCGCGTGAGCGCGGAAAGGAGCAGCCAGGACCGGGTGATATACTCGGAGCCGTCCATTCCCACTACCGGAACGCTATCTCCTCCGCGATGCGGGCGATTTGACGAGCCGGATTCAGGCATTCGCCGAAACAGACGCAACCGAGAGCGAGACTGACCGAAAGAGGGCACGAGGAATGTTCGAACGATTCACAGAGCGTGCCCGCCAGGTCGTCGTCCTCGCACAGGACGAGGCCCGCACGCTCAAGCACAACTACATCGGCACCGAGCACATCCTGCTCGGCCTGCTCCGTGAGGAGGAGGGCCTTGCCGCCGCGTGCTGGACGCCCTCGACATCACGGTCGAGGAGGTGCGCGCCCAGGTGGCCCGCATCGTCGGCCAGGGCGACGAGGTCACGACCGGCCAGATCCCGTTCACGCCGCGGCCAAGAAGGTGCTGGAGCTGGCGCTGCGCGAGGCGCTCTCGCTGGGCCACAACTACATCGGCACCGAGCACATCCTGCTCGGGCTGGTGCGCGAGAACGAGGGCGTCGCCGCTCGCATCCTGCTCGACTTCGACGCCGACGCCGAGAAGATCCGCAACGAGATCATCCGCATGCTGTCCGGCCCGGGCCGCCGGCAGGGCGCCGGCGCGGGCGCCGCGGGCGAGAAGGGGCAGAAGAGCTCCAAGCTGCTCGACCAGTTCGGCCGCAACCTGACCAAGCTCGCCACCGAGGGCAAGCTCGACCCTGTCGTCGGCCGCCAGAACGAGATCGAGCGGGTCATGCAGATCCTCTCCCGCCGCACCAAGAACAACCCGGTGCTGATCGGCGAGCCGGGCGTCGGCAAGACGGCCGTCGTCGAGGGCCTGGCCCAGCGCATCTCCGGGAACCAGGTGCCCGAGCTGCTCAAGAACAAGCAGATCTACACGCTCGACCTGGCCGCCCTGGTGGCCGGCTCGAAGTACCGCGGCGAGTTCGAGGAGCGGCTCAAGAAGGTGATGAAGGAGATCGCCCAGCGGGGCGACATCATCCTGTTCATCGACGAGCTGCACAACCTGGTCGGCGCGGGCGCGGCCGAGGGCGCGATCGACGCGGCCTCGATCCTGAAGCCGGCACTGGCCCGCGGCGAGCTGCAGACGATCGGCGCGACCACGCTGGACGAGTACCGCAAGTACCTCGAGCGCGACTCGGCGCTGGAGCGGCGCTTCCAGCAGATCAAGGTCGAGGAGCCGACCATCGACGACACCGTGCAGATCCTGCGCGGGCTGCGCGACCGCTACGAGGCCCACCACCGCGTCCGCATCACGGACGAGGCGCTGCAGGCCGCGGCCGAGCTGTCCGACCGCTACATCCAGGAGCGGCAGCTGCCGGACAAGGCGATCGACCTGATCGACGAGGCGGCGTCGCGGATGCGCATCAAGCTGATGACCGCGCCTCCGGTGCACAAGGAGCTCGACGAGGAGATCGAGCAGGTGCGCAAGGAGAAGGAGGCCGCGATCGAGGCGCAGGAGTTCGAGAAGGCCGCGAACATGCGCGACACGGAGCGCAAGCTGACGCTGAAGAAGCGCGAGATGGAGGAGAACTGGAAGACCTCGGGTGAGGCCGACCAGGCCGAGATCGGCGAGGAGGAGATCGCCGACATCGTCTCCATGTGGACGGGCATCCCGGTCTTCAAGCTGACCGAGGCCGAGTCCCAGAAGCTGATCCGGATGGAGGAGGAGCTCCACAAGCGGGTGATCGGCCAGCACGTCGCCATCGAGGCGGTGTCGAAGGCGATCCGCCGCGCCCGGGCCGGCATCAAGGACCCGAAGCGGCCGACCGGCTCGTTCATCTTCCTCGGCCCGTCGGGCGTGGGCAAGACCGAGCTGGCGCGGACGCTCGCCGAGTTCCTGTTCGGCGACGAGGACGCGATGATCCAGGTCGACATGTCGGAGTACATGGAGAAGCACGCCGTGTCCCGGCTGGTCGGCTCGCCCCCGGGCTACGTCGGGTACGACGAGGGCGGCCAGCTGACCGAGGCCGTCCGCCGCAAGCCGTACTCGGTGGTCCTGCTGGACGAGATCGAGAAGGCCCACCCGGACGTGTTCAACATCCTCCTGCAGATGCTGGAGGAGGGCCGCCTGACGGACGCACAGGGCCGGCACGTGGACTTCAAGAACACGATCGTGATCATGACCTCGAACATCGGGGCCGGCGCGATCGCGAAGAACACGACGCTCGGCTTCGGTGTCACCGAGGACGAGATGGGCGTCTCCTACGACGACATGAAGACCCGCATCATGGGCGAGCTGAAGAAGGTGTTCCGCCCCGAGCTGCTGAACCGCATCGACGAGGTGATCGTCTTCCACAAGCTGTCCAAGGAGGAGATCACGTCGATCGTGGACCAGCTGATGAAGCGGGTGCGCGAGCAGATGAAGATCCACGAGGTGTCGGTGGAGCTGACGCAGACCGCCAAGGAGTTCATGGTCGAGAAGGGCTACGACCCGACCATGGGCGCCCGGCCGCTGCGCCGCGCGATCCAGCGGTTCATCGAGGATCCGCTGGCCGACTTCATCCTCGGCCGCAGCCTCGCCCCCGGCTCGACCGTGCTGGTCGACCACAAGGAGGGCAACGACGAGGTCGATCTCCAGGTGATCGAGCCGGTGGACGTCCCCGACGCGCCGCCCGCCGACCTGGTGGCCGTCGAGAGCCCGTCGGACGCCCTTCGGACGAAGCCGAGCCGCCGGGCGACACGCCCGAGCCCGAGACCGAGTCCTAGCCACGACGCTCTGAGAGGGGCGGGCTCCCGGAACGACTGGGAGCCCGCCCCTCTCGTCGTTGTGGGCCAGCTCGACTCCGGTACCGAACCGGGCACCGACTCCGGCACGGTGCCGGAGGTGGTGCCAGAGTCGGTGCCGGAGGACTTCCACTACGTGGTAAGGCCGCGCGGGTGCCGTGACCGGTTGGCACGGAGTTGGCACGGAAGGCCGCCTGGTTGGGCCGATCGGTGCTGTGTGACGGCCGCCGTGACACCTGGCACGAATGTCACGGAAGGTGCCGGGCATGGTGCCGGAGTCCGTGCCGGAGCTTGTGTCCGGCACGGCTCGCCGATGCATTGACACGGCCCGCATGGGTGTGCTACCTTCGCCGAACAGTGTTCGACATTATCGAATGATGGTCGAATGCAGAGGATCCGAGGGCCCGCGAAGCTGCGGGTACGACTCCGAAGGAGGAGCGGTCATGAATGAGCATTCGTTCGCGCAGAGGCTGATGGCCGAGGCGCTGGGAACGGCTGTGCTCGTCTTCGTCGGCGCCGGGTCTGTCCCGGCCCTGTTCCTGGCCCGCGGTGGCGCGGGCGGCGCACCGTTCACCGGCGCCGAGCTGTTCGCGATCGCGACGGCCTTCGGGCTGGCGGTGGTCGGAATGGTGTACTCGATCGGCAAGGTGTCGGGCTGCCACATCAACCCGGCGGTCACGTTCGCCCTGCTGGTCACCCGGCGGTTCCCGCCGGCCGAGGCGCTGCCCTACATGGGAGCGCAGGTCGTCGGGGCGATCGTCGGCGGGCTCACGATCTGGGGCGTGTTCGGCGACAAGGTGAAGCAGGCCGGCGTCGGCGTGATCAGCTACGCCGATCCGACCAGCGTGTTCTCGGCCTTTCTGAACGAGGCCGTCGGCACCGCGATCCTGATGTTCGTCATCCTCGGCATTGTCGACAAGCGGTCGCCCGACATGCTGGCCGGCCTCGTCATCGGCCTGATCGTGATCGGCGTGATCATCACCGTCGGCCCGCAGACCGGCGCCGCCATCAACCCGGCCCGTTACCTGGGCACGATGGTGACCGCCACGTTCGCCGGTCTGACGACGTTCTGGGATCAGGCCTGGCTTTACATCGTCGCCGACCTCTCCGGCGCCGCGCTGGGAGCGCTCGCGTATGACGTGCTCGCAACGCCACGGCGTGTCGAGCGCCCGATCGCCCACGCCGTCACGCGGCCCGACCCGGATGCGTCCGAGGTCACGGCCTGATGTCATCCTGTAGCCCCGGCTCGAGAATGGAGCACCGTTGAGCACTGCTGAACATCTGATGAGCAAGTTCCTGAACGATCCCGCCGATGTCGTCCCGGAGTCGCTGGCCGGACTGGCCGCCGCGCACCCCGACCTGGTGCGGGTCGACGCGGCCAACCAGGTCGTGCTGCGGGCCGGCGGACCGGTCAGCGGCAAGGTTGCGCTGGTGTCAGGCGGCGGCTCGGGCCATGAGCCGCTGCATGGCGGCTTCGTCGGGCTGGGCATGCTCGACGCTGCCTGTGCCGGCGCGGTGTTCACGTCGCCCGTGCCCGACCAGATGGTGGCGGGCAGCGCCGCAGCGGACGGCGGCGCCGGGGTGCTGCACATCGTCAAGAACTACACGGGAGACGTCCTCAACTTCAAGCTGGCCGCCGACCTGCTGGACGACGACGGCGTGAAGGTGGAGACGGTGCTGGTAAACGACGACGTCGCGGTCGAGGACAGCCTCTACACGGCCGGACGGCGCGGCACCGGTGCGACCGTCCTGCTCGAGAAGATCGCCGGCGCGGCCGCCGAGCGTGGCGCCCCGCTGGCCGAGGTGGCTGCCGTTGCCCGACGGGTGAACGAGCGCTCGCGCAGCTTCGGCGTCGCGCTCTCGTCCTGCACGCCGCCATCCGCGGGCTCGCCCATCTTCCAGATCAACCCCGGCGAGATCGAGCTGGGCGTCGGCATCCACGGCGAGCCCGGTCGCAGGCGCGCCCAGCTGGGCACCGCCGCCGAGGTGGCCGAGCAGATCGCCGCGCCGATCCTGGACGACCTCGGCCTCGAGGCCGGCTCGCGCGTGCTGGCGTTCGTCAACAGCCTCGGTGGCACGCCGGCGCTCGAGCTCTACCTGCTGTTCGGTGAGCTCAGCAAGCTGCTCGGCGAGCGCGGCATCGAGATCGGCCGCAGCCTGGTCGGGCCGTACATCACCAGCCTGGAGATGGCCGGCGCATCGTTCACCCTGCTCGAGCTTGACAGTGAGCTGGAGGAGCTGTGGGATGCTCCGGTGTACACCCCGGCGCTGCGCTGGGGCACGTAGAACGAGCTGCGATGAATGCCCGCACCATCACCAGCTGGCTGGCCGACAGCGCCGAGACGATCGGTGAGAACCGCGACTACCTGACGCAGCTCGACGCCGCCATCGGCGACGCCGACCACGGCGCCAACATGGATCGGGGCTTCACCGCCGTCGCCGCGTCGCTGGATGGCCTGGCGGACGAGCCGCCGGGCCGCATCCTGGTCGGCACCGGCCGCACCCTGGTCTCGACCGTCGGCGGCGCCAGCGGGCCGCTCTGGGGCAGTGCGCTGCGGGCGGCGGGCAAGCGGCTGGGCGACGCCGACGAGTTCGACGGCGCGGAGCTGGCCGACGCTCTGGACGCCGCGCTCGAGGCCGTGGTCGGCCTTGGCGCCGCGGTCGAGGGCGACAAGACGATGGTGGACGCGCTCGCGCCCGCCTTGCGCACCCTGCGTGACCGGGTGGGAGACGGCGATGATCCGGCGGCGGCCCTGGAGGCTGCCGCCGGATCGGCCGAGGAGGGCATGCGCGCGACCGTGCCGATGCAGGCGCGCAAGGGCCGCGCCTCGTACCTGGGAGAGCGGTCGATCGGCCACCAGGACCCCGGTGCGACCTCGGCGGCACTGATCGTCGCGGCGCTGGCCCGGGTCGTCTCGGCGGAGCGGTGACCGTGGTCATCAGCGGCGTTCCGGCGGCTCCCGGGCGGGCGGTGGGACTGTCGTGGCTGCGCCCGGCGGCCAGCGCCGACACCGGCGGGGAGCCGGCGGCCGACGAGCCCGAACGGGCGCGTCGCCTCCTGGAAGCGGTTGCAGACGAGCTCGGCGGCCTTGCCGAGCGCCTGCGCGAGGACGGGCGGGTCGAGGAGGCCGAGATCGTCGCCACCGGCGAGCTGATCGCGGGCGACCCCGAGCTGCGTGCGGCGGTGGAGCGTGAGATCGCCGGGGGCCGGTCGGCACCGTCCGCGATCGAGCGGGCGGCGGAGGAGATGGCGTCCGAGCTGGAGTCGCTCCAGCAGGAGCTGCTGCGTGAGCGCGCCGCCGACGTGCGAGCGGTCGCCAGGCGGGCGCGTGAACTGGCAGCGCCGCGGGTCAACGGCTCCGGGCCCGACGCGCCGTTCGTGCTGCTGGCCGATGAGCTCGGCCCGGCGGACGTCGTCCGGCTGGATCCCGCGATGGTGCTGGGGATTGCCCTGTCGCGGGGTGGCGCGACGTCGCACGCCGCGATCGTCGCCCGATCGCTGGGGATCCCGCTGGTCGTGGGCGCGGGGGAGGATCTGCTCCAGGTGCGGGACGGCCGCCACGTGGTGGTGGACGGCGACCGCGGCGAGGTCACGGTCGACCCGGACGGTCAGGTGCGGACGGCGGCCCGGGCCGAGATGGAGGCGGCGCGGACCGCACGCAGGGCGGGCGCCGACCGCGATCCAACCGTGACGGCGGACGGGCGCCGGATCGTCGTGCTGTGCAACGCGGCCACCGAGGCCGAGGTGGTCGCGGGCCTGGAGGCGGGCGCCGAGGGCGTCGGACTCCTGCGCACCGAGTTGCCCTTCCTGGGGGCGTCGGCCTGGCCCGACCGCGAGGAGCACGTCGCGGCGCTCGATCCGATCCTGCGTCACCTGCACGGACGTCCGGTGACCGTCCGCGCGCTCGACTTCGGCGGCGACAAGACGCCGCCCTTCCTCCGCGAGCAGGGTCACGGATCCGTGCTCGGTCCGCGCGGGGTGCGACTGCTGCTGGATGCGCCGGACGCGCTGGCCGCGCAGCTCGACGCGCTGCTGGAGGCATCGCGTGGGTGCCAGCTGTCGGTGATGGTGCCGATGGTGGCGCGTGCCGACGACGTGCGTCTCGTCCGCGACGCGATGCGCGCCGCCGCGGGCCACGCCCCGCTGCCGCCGCTGGGAGCGATGATCGAGGTGCCGGCGGCGGCGGTCTCGGCCGGCGCCATCGCCGACGAGTCCGACTTCTTCTCGATCGGCACGAACGACCTCGTCCAGTACACGATGGCGGCCGACCGGGAGGATCCGCGGCTGGCCGACCTCGCCGTCGCCCACCACCCGGCCGTGCTGCGGTTGATCTCCCTGGCCGTCGAGGCGGCCCACCAGCGCGGGAGGCGGGTGACCGTGTGCGGGGAGGCCGCCGGCGACCCGATTGCTCTCCCGCTCCTGGTGGGGCTGGGCGTGGACGCGCTGTCCGTGGGCGCCGCTCGCGTCGCGGACGTGCGCCGACGCGTGCGCCTGCTCGACTCGGGCCGGGCCGCGGCCGTCGCCGCCGAGGCGCTCCGTTCGCGGTCGGCCGGGGCAGTGGCCGCCCTGGCGGCCCCGCTCGCGCGGCGCTGCTGACGCCTCCAGGACCGGTCACGGCTTCGTCAGCGGAACGTCACGGAACTCCGGATCGGCCGTGTCTGGTGTCCGGCACCGTGCCGGACACCGTACCGGGCACCGTTCGCAAACCCTGATGGTTGACCGGAATCTTCCTGTCCCGGATCTGTCACGGCCTCGACCCCAGATCGTCGCGGAGCGACGGATCGGCTGTGATCGGGGTCTGGCACGGTGCCAGACCCCGTGCCGGACACCGGCGCGGTCAGGCCAGGTGGTCGATCAGCTCGGCGATGCGGGCTGCCGCCGCGGCGGCGTCCTCGCCCTCGGCCCGGATCACGACGGTGGTGCCGCCCTCGGCGCCCAGCGCCATCACGCGCAGCACCGACTTTGCGTCGGCCTGGCGCTCCCCGGCGATCAGCGTGATCGCCGACGCGAAGCCCATCGCCTCGCGGGAGACGATGCCTGCCGGCCGCGCGTGCAGCGCGACACCGGCGGGGACGTTCGCGACGGCTTCGGCGACCTGCTCAGAGCTTGCCGACATTCCGGGCCTCCTCGGCTGCCTCCGTGACGGCGGCCAGCGCCGCGCCCGACGATGCGGCGACGGCGGCGGCGACACCGCCCTCCACCAGCGGCGCGTCGGCCATCGAGACCTGCACGTCTCCGACCTCGTCCAGCGCGTGGCGCACCGAGAGGACGGCGCTTCCCATGTCCATCAGCACCACGGCGCCGGCCTCCCCGGCTGCGCGCACGATCGCGTCGGCGATCCGCCCGCCGTCGGTGCCGAGGTCGCCGTCGACCGTCCCTCCGGCCGCCACGATCGGCACGCGCTCGTCCGCGAACTGCCGCAGCAGGGTGCGCAGGCCGTCGGCGATCGCCGCGCTGTGCGACACCAGGACGATTCCGACATACTCTCCGTCCGTGGACACCGGGCTATTCTACATTGTCGAACAGCATTCGGCAATGACGACCACGAGCAGATCATGATCCAGTCCGTCGAGCGCGCCGCGAACATTCTCAAGGCGCTGGGCGGCGGCCAGCGCCGGCTCGGAGTCAGCGAGCTGTCCGACCAGCTCGGCCTCGCCAAGGGCACGGTCCACGGCCTGCTGCGGACGCTCGAGGCGCACGGCCTGGTCGAGCAGGATCCCGAGACCGACAAGTACCAGCTCGGCGCCACCCTGCTCCGGCTGGGCAACAGCTACCTCGACACCAGCGAGCTGCGCTCCCGGGCGCTGCACTGGTCGGAGCGGCTGGCAGAGCGCACCGGCGAGGCCGTCCGGGTGGGCGTGCCTCACGGGCTGGGCGTGCTCATCGTCCATCACGTCTTCCGTCCCGACAACAGCCTCCAGATCCTCGAGGTCGGCGCGGTGCTCCCGCTGCACGCCAGCGCCCATGGCAAGGCGTTGCTGGCGTACCTCCCCGAGCTGGAGGCCGAGCTCCTGGCCACCCCGCTCGTCAAGCTGACCGGCCGTACCGTCACCGGCCGCGCCGCCCTCACCGAGCAGCTCGAGCGGGTGCGCGGCCGCGGCTACGCGACCGAGCGCGAGGAGGCCGTGATCGGCGACGCCGGGATCGCGGGCCCGGTGTTCGACCGGCGCGGCGATGCCGTCGGCACCATCGGCCTCACCGGTCCGGCGGATCGGTTGTCACAGCGGGCGACGCAGCCGGCCCTCGCCGCTGCGGTCACCGACGCCGCTCGCGCGATCTCGCGTGAGTTGGGCGCGGCCGGCTGGCCGCCCCCGCGTGCATCCCGGTAGCCAGTACGATCACGGGGTGACTCCTCCCGACGTCGCGGCTCGCATCCGCGCGCACCTGGACGACCTCTCGCCGAACGACCGGCGGATCGCCCGCTCGCTGCTGGACAGCTATGCCGAGGCGCCGTTCGAGACGGCCGAGTCGCTTGCGACCAAGGTCGGGGTGAGCAAGGCCGCCGTCGTCCGCTTCGCCGTGCGGGTCGGCTTCCCCGGGTTCAGCGAGCTGCACGAGGCGCTGCGCGACGAGGCGGTGGCCCGGCTCTCGGCGGCGGCGGACGCCGACGGCGCGGGCGGCAAGGTGGACGTGATCGACGCGGTGGCGGCGCGCGCCCGTGCCGATCTGTCGGCGATGGGCGCCGGGGTCGACCGGGAGGCGTTCGAGGCGGCGGTCGGGCTGCTGACCCGTGGGACCGGCAAGATCGGCATCTTCGGCCACCGCAAGTCGGCGGCGCTGGCCGAGTACGCGTACTACCTGCTGAACCCGCTGCTGCCCAACGCCTGGCCGATCGCCGCGGGGGAGCCGGGGATCGCCGACCAGTTGATCGACCTCGAGCCGCGCGACCGCCTGATCGCCTTCACCTTCCGCCGCTACGCCAAGGTGACGGCCGAGGTGATCCGCTCCTTCCACGAGGCCGGCGCGTCCACCGTGCTGGTCACCGACGACCTGATGGCGCCCGGCGCCGGCGTCGCCAGCCACGTGCTGGTGTGCGCGCCGGCCAGCGCCGGCGAGTTCGACAGCGCTGCCAACGGCATCGTGCTGGTCGAAGCGCTGGCGGCGGCCATCGCCTCACGGGTGCGCGGCCGCCGCGGCCGCCGCCTCGACCTGGCGGAGCAGCTGTGGGAGCAGTTCGGAACCTACTGAGCGGCAGCGCCGTCGCGGCCGCGGCTCTGGCCGTGCTGGTCGCCGCCGCGCCGCCGCCGCCGACGCCGGTGATCCTCGGCGTCGGCGAGCCGTCCAGCTTCACCGGCACCTCGGCGGGCGACGACCAGGACCGGGGGATCCCCAGCTGTCCCACCCCGATTGCCGCCCATCCGCACACGACGTATGACGACCCGGCCTACACCGCGCACACCTTCGTCGCCGCGTGGGGCGCCGGGCACGGCGACCTGGTCGCGCAGCTGGCCGATCCCGTGTTCGAGCGGCGGGCGCGATCGCTGGCCGTGACCGGCGGCGGCCCGGGCGCATCTGCGCGGGTGGTCGGCGTGGGCGGGCTCGCCCACCAGCCGCTGGCGGGCCTCGTCGCCGACCGCTGCGGCGTCGACGCCCTGACGCGGATGCGGGTGGTCACCCTGGCAACGCCCGGCTCCGCGGCGCTGCACGTCTACCTCGTGCACCGCACGCTCGGCTACCGCGTGTGGGGCGTGCGGTGAGGATGCGCGGGCGCCTCGCCGTCGGCGTCGCGGTGGCCGTGTGTGCATTCGCCGTCGTGATCGCGTCCGCGGGCCGCACGCCGGCGGCGGAGGCGTTGCCCGCGTGTCCCGACGCCAGCCCCGCGCAGGGCGACGTGGTGGCGCACGACGCGGTGTCGGTCGACCGGCCGGCGGACTCCACCGCCGCCGCGTTCGTCCAGGCCTGGTGGAGCGGCAACAGCTCCCTGGCGCAGACGCTGTCGGATCCGATCTTCCGTACGCAGGCCGACGCCATGGCCCGGTCGGCCCGGCGCATGAACACCGGCCGCGCGTTCGCGGAGGTGCGCGTCGCCGGCCTCGGCCCCGGTCGGCTGGCGACGGACGTGCGCCAGGCGTGCGGGGACGCCGCTCTGCGGGCGATGCGGACGGCGGTCACGATGAGCCCCGGCGGCCGCGCGGTGCGGCTCTTCCTGGTGCTCCGCCCGACCGGCTACGTGGTCTGGGCCGTGAGGTGACCGCGGTCGGTGGCAGAATTGGAGAGCAGTGGCGCGCACCCTGACCGCATACACCTGCTCCTCGTGCGGGCATCAGAGCCCGAAGTGGCTCGGCCGCTGCCCGGCCTGCGGCGAGTGGAACACGCTGGTGGAGGAGGTCGTCGAGCGCGCGCAGACGCGGAAGCCGGCGCGCCGCGCGGTCGCGCCGATCCCGCTCAGCGAGGTGTCCGCCGACCGCGCGACGCGGATCCCGACCGGGCTGACCGAGCTCGACCGCGTGCTGGGCGGCGGCCTCGTCCCCGGCTCGCTGGTGCTGGTCGGCGGCGAGCCTGGCGTGGGCAAGAGCTCGCTGCTGCTCCAGGTGCTGGGCTCGGTCGGCGGGATGGGGCTGCGCACGCTCCTGGTCAGCGGCGAGGAGTCACCGGCGCAGGTGCGCCTGCGGGCCGAGCGGCTGGGCGTCACCGACCACGTCCAGGTGCTGGCCGAGACCGAGCTCGACGCCGTCTGCGACGCGATCGCTCTGGAGCGCCCCGACGTGTGCGTGGTGGACTCCGTGCAGACGCTGCACAGCGCCGACCTGTCCTCGGCGCCGGGCAGCGTCGCCCAGGTGCGCGAGGCCGCCGACCGGCTGCTGCGGCTTGCCAAGCGTGAGAACATCACGGTGGTGCTGGTCGGCCACGTGACCAAGGAGGGGACCGTCGCCGGGCCGCGCGTGCTCGAGCACCTGGTGGACGCCGTGCTCCAGTTCGAGGGCGACCGCTACCGGTTCCTGCGCGTGCTGCGCGCCGTCAAGAACCGCTTCGGCTCGACCAACGAGATCGGCATCTTCGAGATGACCGGCGTCGGCCTGGTGCCGGTGGCCGATCCCTCTGCCGCGTTCACGGAGGGCGCCGAGACCGGACCCGGATCCGTGCTGCTGCCGGCCATCGAGGGCACCCGGCCGATCCTGCTCGAGGTGCAGTCGCTGGTCGCCGACAGCGACCTGGCGATGCCGCGCAGGCAGGCCACCGGCTTCGACCGCAACCGGCTCTCGATGATCGTCGCCGTGCTGGGCCGCCACGCCGGCATCGCGCTGGGGTCGAGCGACGTGTTCGTCAACGTCGCCGGGGGTGTCCGCATCGACGAGCCCGCGGCCGACCTGGCCGTCGCGGTGGCGATCGTCTCGGCGTTCCGCGGGCAGGCGCCCGAGCAGCGGCTGGCGTGCTTCGGCGAGCTGGGACTGACCGGCCGGCTGCGGGCGGTGGGCCAGACCGACGCCCGCCTGGCCGAGGCGCGCAAGCTGGGCGTCACCGCCGTGGTGGCGCCGCCGGGCACGGCCGGGGCGGCGGGCATCGCGCTGCGCGAGGCCGCGACCATCGAGCAGGCCCTGGCCGAGGCGCTGCCGCGATGAGCGACCTGGTCGCCGACGTCCGCCGCGAGGCGCGCATGCTGGAGGCCCTGCGCCGGATCGCGCCGGGCACCCAGATGCGGCAGGGCATCAATGACATCCTGCGCGGCAGCGAGGGCGCGCTGATCGTGATCGGCGAGCCGGCCGAGCTCTCGTTCCTCTTCTCCGGCGGCATCCGCCTCGACCAGGCGTTCTCGTCCTACCTGCTCTACGAGCTCGCCAAGATGGACGGCGCGATCATCCTCAACTCGGCGGCCTCGCGGATCGTGTACGCGAACGTGCAGCTGATGCCCGACCCGACCATCCCCTCGGCCGAGACCGGCACCCGCCACCGCACCGCGGAGCGCGTCGCCAAGCAGACCGGCGCGCTGGTGGTCTCGATCTCCCAGCAGCGCGACGTGGTCACGGTCTACATCGGAGACCTCCGCTACCAGCTCGAGGAGATCTCGGACGTGCTCGCCAAGACCAACCAGGCGCTGACCACGCTGGGCACGTACCGCACGCGGCTGGAGCAGGTCTCGACCCGGCTGACGGCGCTCGAGTTCCAGGGCGCCGTGATGCTGGACGACGTGCTGGTCACGCTCCAGCGCGCGGAGATGACGATGCGGATGGCTGACGAGATCGAGCGCAACGTCGCGGAGCTGGGCGTCGAGGGGCGGCTGATCAAGATCCAGCTGGACGACATGACGGAGTGGGTGCCGGGCGACCGGATCGCGCTCGTCCGCGACTACGACGTGCCCGAGGTGACCGGCGGTTGGCACCACGTGCTGGAGGTGCTGGACGCGACGCCCGACGAGGGGCTGCTGGAGCTCGAGGAACTGTCCGCGGTGCTGGGCTACTCGCGCGCGGTCAACCCGATGGACCACGCGGTGTCGCCGCGCGGCTACCGCGTGCTGTCCAAGGTGCCGCGGCTGCCGGACGCGGTCGGCGAGCACGTGATCGCCCACTTCGCGGGCCTGGAGGCGTTCCAGCGGGCGACGGTCGCCGAGCTGGAGGAGGTGGAGGGCGTCGGCGCGGTGCGCGCCAAGGAGATCCGCGAGGGCCTGCGCCGCCTCCAGGAGCAGAACCTGGTCGACCGCTACCTCAATCTGTGAGGTCGCCGCGCCGGCGGGCGGCGTGACGGGCGACGCGCACGCGGTTGCCGCAGGTGGCGGACGAGCACCAGCGCCGCCGCGCGTCGCGGGCCACGAACAGCCGCGGGCATCCCGGCGCCTCGCAGCGGCGCACCCGCTCGCTCCACGGGCCGGTCAGCAGGTCGATCGCCGACCGCGCCACCACCGCCAGCACGGCATCGGCTGCGGCGCCGCCGCGCGCCGTCCACCGGCGGGGCGGCACCCCCGGCGGCCAGTCGATCTGGTCGTAGCCGGGTGCGAGCGCGGCGGCCGCGTTCAGCTCGTCGAGGTCAGCGCCCGAGGGGTGCTCGTCGGCGGCCCGGGCGACCAGCACCGAGCGCAGCGCGTCACGGAGGACGCGCAGGCGCTCGAGCGCCTCCTCGTCGAGCGGTCCCAGGCGCCCGGCCGCCTCGGCGGCCCACGCCGCCGTCAGCTCGTCGCCGGATCGCCCGACCGTGTTCGCCAGCTCGACAGCCGCTCTGCCGAATGCTTCATCATCAACCAGAACCATTAGGCAGCATCCTACCCTAACGCTCGGACGCGCTCAAAAGGAGTTAGTACGAACACACGACGCAAATGTCAATTCCTCTGACGCAAAGCCGCATGGAAGGCAGTTCTGGTATGATTGGTGTTTCCGATGGGGCAATGTTGAGCCGGATTCGCATCCGGCAAGGAGGTCAGCGTTCGCGTGTATGAAGTCGGGGATAAGGTCGTCTATCCGCATCACGGCGCGGGAACAATCGTGAAGAAGGAACAGCGCGACGAGCGCGAGTACCTCACCATCCAGATCGCGCACAAGGACATGACGGTCATGATCCCGACGGACAGCGCTGATCGCGCCGGCCTGCGCTCGGTCATCTCGGAAGAGGCGGTCGAGGAGGTCATCGCAGTGCTGCAGGGGGACGGCAGCAAGATGCCGAAGAACTGGAACCGCCGGTTCAAGCACAACCGCGACAAGATGAAGACCGGAGACATCTTCGAGCTCGCCGAGGTCGTCCGCAACCTGGCCCAGCGTGACCAGGAGAAGGGGCTGTCCACGGGCGAGAAGCAGATGTTCTCGAACGCCAAGCGCATCCTCGCGTCCGAGCTGATGTTCGCCAAGGGCATGGAGGAGGAGGAGGCGCGCGAGTTCCTGGAGGAGGTGCTGGAGGAGGTCGGCGCGGCTCGCAAGGCACGCGCCAGCGCCTAGCCTCACCCGTCTTCGAACATCACCGTCCCTTGCCCGGCGGAGGAGGCGACCCCGCCCAACCGCCGACCGGGTGACCAACGCTCCCAAGGGGGAAGCAGACGATGATCGTGGCGTCACGGATCGTCCTTGCCCTCCT
This sequence comes from uncultured Actinomycetes bacterium, assembly GCA_963797175.1. Lineage (GTDB taxonomy): Bacteria > Actinomycetota > Thermoleophilia > Gaiellales > JAICJC01 > DATLLN01. The sequence goes on along the minus strand of CAWCOL010000010.1, from coordinate 22,779 downwards.
CGGCGCGCTCGGCGCAGTCAGCGCAGGAATCTCCCTGGATCTCCAGGACCGTTTCGATTCGGCTTTTTACTCCTACGCTGCGTTCGGCTTCGTCGTCTTCCTCACAACGATCGTCGGCTGGGCTGTCGGCGGTCTGGTGGGAAAGCTCCTGCAGCGCGGTTTCCGGAGGGTCGAGAGAGCGGCCCAGGCTCGCAGTGCGGGCGAGTTGACCGTGGGTGCCATCGGGCTGCTGGTCGGCCTGCTGGTGTCCGCGCTCCTGTACATCCCGCTCCACATCCTGCCCTACATCGGGGTGTGGGTGATGCTGCCGATGTTCCTGCGTCATCGGCTACCTGTTCGCCTTCACCGCGGCGCGCAAGCACCGCGGCATCCTGCGGCTGGTCGGCGTGCACACGTTCAGCGACGGCTCCGAGACCGGCGCCCCGGTGGTACGCGAGACGCTGGTGGACACCAGCGCGATCATCGACGGCAGGATCGCCGACATCGCCCGCACCGGATTCCTCCAGGGCGAGCTGGTGGTGCCCGAGTTCGTGCTGAAGGAGCTCCAGCAGGTGGCCGACTCGTCCGACCCGCTGAAGCGCGCCCGCGGCCGGCGGGGGCTCGAGGTGGTGCAGGACCTGCGCTCCGACGTCGCAGTCTCGACGCCGGAGGTTGACGTGCCGGGGGTGGACGACGTCGACGCCAAGCTGCTCAAGCTGGCCAAGGACCGCGGCGTCGCGATCCTGACGACGGACTTCAACCTGAACCGCCTGGCCCAGATCCAGGACGTCCAGGTGCTGAACGTCAACGACCTGGCGAACGCGCTGAAGCCGGCCGTGCTGCCCGGCGAGCACCTCGACGTGAAGGTGATCCGCGAGGGCAAGGAGTCCGGCCAGGGCGTCGGCTACCTGGACGACGGAACGATGGTCGTCGTCGAGTCCGGGTCGGAGCGCGTCGGCCAGGTGCTGGGCGTGCAGGTGACGTCGGTGCTCCAGCAGCCCTCGGGGAAGATCATCTTCACCCGGGTCGAGCACCGGGAGCGCGCCTCCGGGTGAGCGCGGGCGGCGCCGTCGAGACGTGGGCGATCGTGGTCGCCGGCGGCGAGGGCGCCCGGCTGAGCGCGGACGTGCCCAAGGCGTTCGTCGGGCTGGCCGGCCGACCGCTGCTGGCCTACGCGATCGAGCTGTTCGAGGACCATCCGGCGATCGACCGGATCGTGCTGGTCGTGCCGTCCGAGTGGGAGGAGCCCGCCACGCTGCTGGCCGACGAGCTGGTGGCGGGGAAGGTGGCCGAGGCCGTCGCCGGGGGCTCGACGCGGGGCCGCTCGGTGGCCGCCGGGCTGGCACGGGTGCCGGAGGACGCCGGCGTCGTGGTCGTGCACGACGCGGCGCGCCCGCTGGCGACCCCGGAGCTGCTCGACCGCGTGCTGGCCGGGCTGGCCCAGGCCGAGGGCGCAATCCCCGGCGTCCCGGTGACCGACACGGTCAAGACGCGTCAGCGGCGGGCTGGTCGAGGGGACGCTCGACCGCTCGCGCCTGGTGGCCGTGCAGACGCCCCAGGCCTTCCACGCCGAGGCACTGCGCACGGCGTACGCCGGCGGCGATCTCGATGCGGCGACCGACTGTGCGAGCCTGCTCGAGCAGGCGGGGCGATCCGTTGTCGTCGTCGAAGGCGACGCGGCCAACGTCAAGATCACGCACCGCTCCGACCTGGAGCTGGCCGAGCGGTCGGTGGCCCGGTGATCCTCGACTACCACATGCACCTGGTCGGCGACGACGACCCCTACTCCGACGAGATCTTCACGGCCGAGCGGGTGCGGCGGTACGTGGAGGCCGCCGCCGTTGCCGGCGTGGACGAGATCGGATTCACCGACCATGTTCATCGCTTCGTGCAGGCTCGGGAGTGGTTCGACCACCCCCTCTGGACCGGCGATGCGCTGGCCGACCTCGACCGCTACGTGACCACCGTGGCCGGCGCCGCGGCGGACGGCCTGCCGGTCAAGCTGGGGCTGGAGTGCGACTACCTAGCCGGCCGTGAGGCGGCGATCAGCGGAGCTGCTGGACGCGCACGAGTGGGACTTCGTGCTCGGCTCGGTGCACTGGGTGGCGGGCCTGGCGGTGGACTGGGACCTCGCGCCGGTGTGGGAGCACCACTCGGTGGACGACGTCTGGCGGATGTACGCCGACGCGGTGTCGGCTGCGGCAACGAGCGGCCTGTTCGACTCGATGTCGCACCCCGACCTGGCGAAGGTGTTCGGCCACCGGCCCGACCCCAAGCCCCGGGCGCTGTACGACCAGATTGCGGATGCGTTCGCCGAAGGCGGCGTGTGCGCGGAGGTGTCCACGGCCGGCTACCGGCGGGTGCTGGGCGAGCTCTACCCCGACCCCGAGCTGCTCGAGCTGTTCGGCCGGCGCGGCGTCCCGGTCACGCTGGGGTCGGACGCCCACGCCCCGGAGGGGGTGGGGGCGGCGTTCGGCCGGGCCCTGGAGGCGCTGCACGCGGCCGGCTACCGCACGATCACGCGGTTCACCGCGCGCCGGCGCGAGCAGGTCGGGTTCGCATGAGCGACGACCTGCGGATCGGCATCGGCTTCGACGCCCATGCCTTCGTCGAGGGGAGGCGGCTGGTGCTGGCCGGCGTCGAGATCCCCTCCGAGCTCGGCCTGGAGGGGCACTCCGACGCCGACCTTGTCTGCCACGCCGTGACGGACGCGCTGCTGGGGGCGGCCGGCCGCGAGGACATCGGCCACCTCTTCCCCTCCGACGATCCGGCGCTGGCGGGCGCGTCCAGCCTGGCGCTGCTCGGGAGGGCGTGGGCGAGCCTGGCCGCGGACGGCTGGTCGGTGGTGAACGTGGATGCCGTGGTGATCATGCAGTGGCCGCGGCTCGCCCCGCACCGCGATCCGATGCGCGCGTCGCTGGCCGGGGCGCTGGAGGTCGAGGTGGAGCGGGTGACGGTGCGGGCTTCGACCACCGACCACCTCGGCTTCATCGGCCGCGGCGAGGGCGCCGCCTGCCAGGCTGCGGCCCTGCTTCGGCGGGGCTGATGGGCGTCGTCTCCTTCGACCTCGACGGCACGCTGTGGGAGTTCGCCCCGATGATGGATGGCGCCATCGCCGCGGCGATCGCCTCGCTCGAGCGGCGGGCGCCCGAGCTGGCCGGCCGGCTCGACGTGGCCGCGCTGCACGAGCACCGGCGGCTGGCGGGCGCGGAGGCGGAGGGCACGCTGGAGGAGCTCCGGCGTCTCTCCTTCCGCCGCGCGCTGGCCGGGCTCGGCCGCGACGACTCCGAGCTGGCGGACTGGATGGCGGACGAGCTGCTCAGCGCGCGGGCCGAGGTCGTCGAGCTCCACGACGACGTGCTGCCCGCCGTCGAGCGGCTGCTGGAGCACGGGCACACGGTCGGGGCGATCACCAACGGCAACTTCCCGTTCGTGCGGCTTGACCTGGCGGCGCACTTCTCGTTCGTCGTTCACGCCGAGGACGTGGGCGGCCCCAAGCCGGGGCCGGAGCCGTTCGCCCGGGCGGTCGAGTTGTCGCGGGGCGATCCGGGCGCGTGGGTGCACGTCGGTGACGACCCGGCGATCGACGTCGAGGGGGCGCAGGCGTTCGGGATGCGCGCCGTCTGGCTGAACCGCGAGGGCGTTGCCCGGCCAGAGAGCATCCACCCGGACGCGGAGCTGCGCTCGCTCGACGACCTGCCGGCCGTCGTCGCGCGGCTACTCGGGGGCTGAGCCGCCGGCAGGCACCAGCAGCACGGGGCAGGGCGCGTGGCGCATGACGCCGGCGGCGGTGCTGCCGTAGAGCGCGCTCTTGATCGCGCCCCAGCCATGTGAGCCGAGCACGATCATGCGGGCGCTGCGCTCGGCGGCAACCGAGCAGATCTCGTGGGCGGCGGGGCCCTCGCGCAGCTCCGTCTCCACCGCGACGCCGGCAGCGCGGGCCTGGTCGGCGGCGGCGCCGAGCACCTTCTCCGCAACCTCCCGCTCCGCATCCAGCAGCTCGGGCGTGGCGATGGTGGAGTAGGGCAGGCCGAAATCGCCGACCGGGATCTGCCAGGCCGAGATGATCAGGACGGTGTCGCCGGTCGCCTTGGCCAGGTCGATGCCGGCGGCAACGGCCTGCCCGGCCAGCTCGGATCCGTCCGTGGCGATCACGCTGATCATGGCATCGGACACTACCTCACGGCAGCCGCGCCATCCCCCCGTCCACGACGGCGAGGCCGTCGGCGGTCAGCGCGGTCAGCGCCTCGAGGTCCAGCTCGGCGGCCGGCACCGGGCCCTCGCCCGTCAGGCGCCGCAGGACGGCGCTCCGCCGCTGCCGGAACGAGCCCTGGAAGCGCGACTGCTTGCGCAGCGGCGCGAAGGTCATCCCGCGCGACGGGCACTCCGTGCGGAGGGGGCAGACCTCGCAGCGTGGCCGCCGGGCGATGCAGACCTCGCGGCCGAGGTCGAACAGCGCCTGGTTCCACTCGTACGCCCTGCCGGGCGGCGGCCCCTCGTCCGGGCGACCGAGCCGGCCCAGCACCCGCCGCGCATTGGTGTCCGGCGCGGCGATCTGAGCACCGAAGGCGAAGCAGGCAACGGCGGCGGCCGTGTAGGGGCCGATGCCGGGCAGCCGCTGGAGCTCGGCCGGCTCGCGCGGGAAGCCGCCCAGCTCGACCACGCGGACGGCGCAGCGGTGCAGGTTCACGGCGCGGCGGTTGTAGCCCATGCCCTCCCACTCGCGGATGACGGCGGCGACGTCCGCGGCGGCCAGCGCGTCCACCGTCGGCCAGCGCTCCAGCCAGCGCAGGTAGCGCGGGACGACGCGTGAGACCTGCGTCTGCTGCAGCATGACTTCACTCACCAAGATCGCGTACGGGTCGTGCGTGTGGCGCCAGGGCAGATCCCGCCTGTTCCGGCGAAACCATGCCAGCACCGAGTCCTGTACCGGATCCGCACTCCTCGCCGTCATGGGCGCACGCTACTGGCCTGCGCGGCTCGCGGTGCGAGCGGCTGCGCGAAACTGCGGCGATGGACGGCGCCGATGCACTGGACGAGTACCCGGTCACCCCGCTCGAGCTGTTCTTCGACCTCGTGTTCGTCTTCGCGATCACCCAGGTGACCAGCCTGCTCGCGCACCACCCGACGTGGCTGGGCGTCCTGCACGGGATGCTCGTGCTGGCGGCGGTGTGGTGGGCGTGGGGGACGTACGCCTGGCTGACCAGCGCGCTTGACGTGGATGAGGGCGGCGTCCGGCTGGCGATGCTCGCCGCCACCGCGCTGATGCTCGGCGTCGCGCTGGCCGTGCCCGGAGCGTTCGGCGTCGACGCCGTGCTGTTCGGCGTCGCCTACATGCTCGTCCGCGTGATGCATCTGTTGCTCTCGGTCGTCGTCGGCCGCAACGAGCCCGACCGGCTCGGCGTGATGCTGCGCTTCGCGCCGTCGGCGCTCGCCGGCGCCACGCTGATCCTCGCCGCAGGATTCCTCGACGGCAACTGGCGCCTCGCGGCGTGGATCGCCGCGCTCGCCATCGACTACGCGGGGCCGGTGGTGCTGGGCATGGGCGAGGGCTGGCGCGTCGCGCCCGAGCACTTCGCCGAGCGTTACGGCCTGGTCATCCTGATCGCGCTGGGCGAGTCGATCATCGCCATCGGGGTCGGCACCGAGTTCCAGCTGCACGCCGCCGAGCTGGCGGCCGCGGCGCTCGGGGCGGTGCTCGTGTCCTCGCTGTGGTGGCTCTACTTCGACGTCGCGGCGATCTTCGCCCGGCGGCGCCTGACCGAGCTTCATGGCCTCGACCGGGCGAAGCTCGCCCGCGACGCCTACACCTACGCGCATCTGCCGATGGTCGCCGGGATCGTCCTCTTCGCGCTCGGCATGCGCACCACGCTGCGCCACGTGGACACCGCGCTCGACCCGGTGCCCGCCGCGGCGCTGTGCGGCGGCACCGCGCTTTACCTGCTCGGCCACGTCGGCTTTCTCTACCGCTCGATCCACCGGGTCTTTCGCCGCCGCACCCAGGGCGCGATCGTCCTGCTGGCCATGATCCCGGTGGCAACGGTGATCCCCTCGCTGGCGGCGCTTGCGCTGGTCAGCGGGATCTGCGTGCTGGTCGTCGCCTACGAGGCGATCGCGCGGCGGGAGTACCGGGTCAGGGTGCGCCACCCCGACGCCAGCTGATCCACCAGGGGCGAGGTGGCGGGCGACCGGCGAGCTTGTGTACAGTGGCGCGAGCGAGCCGTCTGAGTACGCGAGAGCCAAGGGGGAGACGGCATGCCCAGCGATCGATCGAGGTCGGTGCGATGCGCCGTTGGCCTGGCGCTCCTGGCCACCATGGCCGGATGGGGCACCGGTGCGCAGGCGGCGGGCCTCGGCACGGCGGCGCCCGGCAGCCAGGCGGTGACGCCGATCTCGGGTGCGATCTCACTCGAGTCCACGACCAGCGACGGCGTCAAGGGCAACGGCAGCGTCGCGTTCCTCGACCTCTCGTCATCAGGCACGGCGGTCGCCTTCGGTTATGTCAGCGGCCCGCTCGACCCGGCCGACACGAACTTCACGGACGACATCTACGTCAAGGATCTGACCACCGACCAGACGACGCTGGCGTCCACCACCGATGCGGGCACCGTCGGCACCGGCGCCAGCCGCAACCCCTCGATCGACGGCGACGGCGGGGTGGTCGCGTTCCAGTCGGACTCGCTGCTCGACCCCACCGACACGGACGGGCGGAGCGACATCTACGTCAAGGACATCTCCAGCGGGGACACCACTCTCGCCTCGGCGTCCGATACGGGTGTGCACGGGAACGGCCTCTCCGACTTCGCGTCGATCAGCACGTCCGGCACGAAGGTGGCGTTCTTCTCGGACTCCACCAACCTCGACCCGGCGGACACGGACAACGTCCGCGACGTCTACGTGAAGAACCTCAAGACCGGTGACATCTCGCTTGTCTCCACCTCCAGCTCCGGGGTCAAGGCGACCGGGCTGGGCAGCGTGAACCCCTCGATCTCGGGCTCCGGCAGGGTGGTCGCGTTCGAGTCCTTCGCCACCAACCTCGACCCGGCGGACACCGACCAGGGCCTCGACATCTACGTGAAGACGCTCGGCACCGGCGACCTGGTGCTGGCTTCGACGTCGGACACCGGCGTCAAGGGAAACGGCATCAGCGCCGACCCCTCGCTGCCGGCCACCGGGCGCAAGGTCGCGTTCTCGTCCGAGGCGACCAACCTCGACCCGGCCGACACCGACAACGTCAGCGATGTGTACGTGAAGGATCTCGTCACCGGGGACATCACGCTCGCGTCGACGTCGGACACCGGCGTCCACTCGGACGGCACGAGCGTCGACGCCCAGCTCTCCGCGAACGGGCGCTTCGTCACGTTCGTCTCGACGGCGGACAACCTCGACCCGGCTGACACCGACACGGAGTTCGACGTCTACGTCAAGGATCTGGTCAACGGCGACATCTTCCTGGCCACCACCTCGGCGGACGGGGTCAAACCGACCAGCCTGCTGGTCGTCGGCTCAGACCCGCACCTCTCCGGCACCGGCAAGCACGTCGCGTTCGCGTCCGGTGCGACCGGCTTCGACCCGCGGGACACCGACGCGTTCCCCGACCTGTACGTGAAGGACACCGTCATGTGCACGATCGTCGGCACGTCCGGTGACGACGTCCTCCGCGGCACCTCGAGGGCCGACGTGATCTGCGGCCGGCGCGGCGACGACACGCTGATCGGGAAGGGCGGTGACGACATCCTGTTCGGCGAGGCCGGGGACGACGACGTCCAGGGCGCCGCGGGGGGCGACGCGATGGACGGCGGCACCGGGGCGGACACGGTGGACTACCACACGGCGGGGAACAGCGTGTCCGTCGACCTGCGCACCGACGCGGTGTCCGGCTCCGACGCAGACGGCGACGCCATCTTCCACTTCGAGAACGCGATCGGCGGCCCCTTGATCGACTCCCTCGCCGGTGACGGCGGAGACAACGTGCTGGACGGGCGGGGCGACGACGACTTCCTCACCGGCGGCGGCGGTGCCGACACGCTGATCGGCGGCGACGGCGTGGACACGGTGGACTACGAGGACTCGCCGGCCGCGGTCACCGTCAACCTGGCCGCCGGGACGGGGACGGGCGGCGACGCCGCCGGCGACTCGTTCGACGGCGTGGAGGCCGTGATCGGCTCGGCCTTCGCCGACACGCTGACGGGCGACGGCGGTGACAACTTCCTGCTGGGCATGGCGGGAGCGGACGCGATCGACGGCGGCGGCGGCACCGACCTGGCCAACTACGCCCTCTCGCCGGCGGCCGTCACCATCAACCTCTCGAACGGGACGGCCAAGGGCGGCGACGCGGCCGGCGACGTGCTCACTTCCATCGAGAACGTGGCCGGCTCGAACCACGACGACACCCTGACCGGCGACGACAACCCCAACACGCTGCTCGGGCTGGACGGCAACGATGTCCTCACCGGGCGGGGCGGCGACGACATCCTCACCGGAGCCGGCGGCACCGACACGTTCGAGGGCAACGGCGGCACGAACACCTGCGACAACGTCGCGGGTGAGTCGGCCGCGAACTGCTAGCGCCTGAGACGACCGGGGCGGCCGCACGAACCCGTGCGGCCGCCCCGGAGCCGTCAGCGGCTACTCGTCGGTGCCGAGGTCGATGATCGGCGTGAGCAGGGCGTTCACGCTCGGATCGACGGTGACGTCGTCGTTGCCGGCGCCCGTCAGGATGGCGAGTGCGTCGTTCGCAGGCTCGGCGCCCGTGATCTGCGTCTTGGCCGCGAGGCCGGCCACCGTCACCACCGACCCGAAGGCCGAGGCGTGGACGTGGTCGGGCCCGCCGGTGCCGTTCACGACGACCGTGTCAGCCGCGGCATCACCGAGGCCGTCGAAGCCCGCCAGGTCGACCGCGACGTTCTTCAGGCCGGTGCCGGTCAGGTCATCGACGGTGAAGTCGTCCGGGCTTCCCAGCAGTCTGACGTTGGCCGCCTCGAACCCGTTCAGATCCATCGTGATCGCCGCGACGTCACGGGTCAGCCGCACCCGGCTCCCATTGGCCGAGAGCTCGATCCGCTCGGCTGCGTTCGACCCGTTGAAGGCGAGCGTGTCCGTGCCCGCGCCACCCTCGACGACATCCGAGCTGTCGCCGGGATCCCACTGGAACGTGTCGTTGCCTCCACCGAGATCGACGGAGTCGAAGCCGATGTTCCCGTCGACGTGGTCGTTGCCGATGCCGCCGATCAGGTGGTCGTTGCCGTCGCCACCCGCCAGCGTGTCGTTGCCCGGCCCGCCGTCCATCGTCAACGAGGTGATCGTGCCGATGCCGTTCTGACCGATCATCGTGTCGTTCCCACCGAGGCCGGCGATGTCGAGGTTCTCGACCGTCGGCTGCGTGTTGACGACGAGGCCGGTCGGCGTGAAGGTCGCCGCCGCGGTGCCGTTGCGGGCGACGCCGACGGTGTCGTCGCCGGCCGTGCCGACCACGTCCGTCGTGTCGGTGTCGGGACCTCCGTCGAACGACACCTGCGTGGAGCCGGTGACGCCGAGCGGATAGGTCAGCGTATCGTTGCCGGCCACGCTCAGGACGCCGACCGTGTCCATCGCGGGCTCGCCGCCGCGCACGGTCAGCTTCGGCGACAGACCGGTCACCTCGAGCGAGCCGTCAGCGGCGTTGCCGACACTGGCGTGGTCAGCCCCGGGGGTGCCGATCAGGTTGACCGTGTCGGCGGACCCGTCGCCCAGCCCGTCGAAGCCGGCCAGGTCGGCGACCACCGACGTCGTGTGCGTGCCGGTCAGGTCGCCGACGGTGAGCGTGTCGGGGCTGCCCAGCGCGTGGTAGTCGATCGTCTCCATGCCGTCGATGTCCATCGTGATCGCGGCGACGTCGCGGAACAGGCGCACCCGCGTGCCGTTGGCCGAGATGTCCACGTGCTCGGCCGCGTTCGATCCGTTGAACTGCAGCAGGTCGCGGCCGCCCTGGCCGTCCACCGTGTCGCTGCCGTCGCCGGGATCCCACTGCCCGGTGTCGTTGCCTGCGCCGAGCAGCATGACGTCGCTGCCGATGTTGCCGTCGGCGAAGTCGTCGCCCTTGCCGCCAATCAGCGTCTCGTTGCCGGCGCCGCCGATCAGGGTGTCGTTGCCGGTGCCGCCGTTCAGCGTGATCGCCTCGTCGGTGATGACGCCGCCGCCATTGCTGACGCGCAGGTCGTCGTTGCCGCCGCCGCCGTCGATCTCGACCGCCGTGAACGTGCTGCGGTCGAAGCTGAAGTCGGCCGTGCCGTCCTCGCCGACGTCCACCTGGAGGACGTTCGGCGCGCCGAACGCGAGGTTCACCGAGATCGGGTTCGCGGCGTTGTCGCCGGTCACCTTGAGTGTGCCGTTCTTGACCTGGGCCGTGGTGGCGGCCAGTGCGGGCGCCGCCTGGAGCCCGAGCGTTGCGATCAGGGAGGCCGTGGCGAGGGTCGCCAAGGCACCACCCCTGCGGAGTGAGCGTCTCATGTCGATCTACCCCTTTATGTCAAAAGCTCGCCAGGCAACGCGTCGCCTGGCGAGCGAATCAATCGTGTGCTTACACCTACTACAACGCCGGGAGGGGTTCGGATCTTCCCAAGGGTCGTCAGTCGGCTGCGGAGAGCGGAACCAGCAGCTCGATGGTGGTGCCGGCGCCGGGCCGGGAGCGGATGCTGAGCGAGCCGCCGGCCATCTCGGCGCGCTCGCGCATGGAGACCAGGCCCAGGTGGCCGGGCCGGCCCCGGGATGCCCCGCCCACGTCGAAGCCGCGGCCGTCGTCGGTGACGGCGATGCGCAGGCGGTCGTCCACCCGCGACATGATCACCTCGATCCGGCTCGCGTCCGCGTGCTTGCAGACGTTCTGGATCGCCTCCTGGACGACGCGGTAGGCGACCGTGCGGATCTGCGGGTCGGGCTCGACCTCCGACGTGTCCGTGACCGTCGTCTGGAGCCCGCGTGCCGCCGTGGCCAGGTGCTGCTCGATCGCGGTCCGCAGCCCGAACTCGTCCAGCGTCGGCGGGTGCAGGTCGAAGGTCAGCCGGCGGAGCCGCTCCAGGGCGGTGCGGCCGATGTCGGCCGCGTCGGCGAACAGGGCCTGCGACTCGGGGTCGGTGGTCGTCGCCGCACCGCGGTCGAGCTGCAGCGCCAGCGCCGTCATCACCTGGATCGAGTCGTCGTGGATGTCCTGGGCGATGCGCAGGCGCTCCTCCTCCTGCGCCGTGACCAGCCGCGCCAGCAGCTGCCGTCGCGCCTCGTTCGCCGCGGCCAGAGCCTCCTCGGCCTCCTGCCGGCGGCGGCGGCCCTCGGCCTCCTCCAGCTCGCGGTGCACGACCGGCCCCAGGCGGCGCAGGTTGGTCTTCATCACGCAGTCGCGGGCGCCCGCCTTGAGGGCCTTCACGACCGCCTCCTCGCCGACCGTGCCGGAGACGATGATGAACGGCACCTCGGGCCTGCGCTCCATCACGATCGAGAGCGCCTCGGAGCCGCTGAACCCGGGCAGGCTCTGGTCGCACACGACCACGTTCCAGTCCTCCTCGAGCGCCGCCTCCAGCGAGCCGGCGGAGTGCACCATCGCGGTGGTCGGGTCGAGGTCGGAGCGCCGCAGCTCGTGCAGGATCAGCTCGGCGTCCATCTCCGAGTCCTCGATCATGAGCAGCCTGATCCGCTTGCCCGCCATCTACAGGGCCCCCGCCACGGGCCGGTTGAGCAGGAGCCAGTAGAGGCCGAGGTTGCGCACGACGTCGGCGAGCTTGTCGAAGTCGACCGGCTTCTGGATGTAGCTGTTCACGCCCAGCTGGTAGCTCTCCACCAGGTCGGACTCCTCCGCCGATGAGGTCAGCACGACCACCGGGACGGCGTGCGTGCGGGCATCGCCCTTGAGCCGGCGCAGCACCTCCAGGCCGTCCACCAGCGGCAGCTTGAGGTCGAGCAGCACCAGGCCGAGCCGCGACGCCAGCGAGTCGGAGAAGGCGATGTCGAGCGCCTCCTGGCCGTCGCGCGCGACGTGCAGCGGGTTGGCCAGGTTATGGGTGGCGAACGCGCGCTGCATCAGCTCGAGGTCGATCGGGCTGTCCTCGACCAGCAGGATCTCGACCAGTCCGTCAGCCACCGGGCGGCTCCTCCAGCGTGAACGAGAAGGTCGCTCCGGCGCCGGGCGTCGCATCCGCCCAGATCCGGCCGCCGTGGCGCGTGACGATGCGCTGGACGGTGGCCAGCCCGATGCCGACGCCCTCGTAGTCCTCGGCACGGTGCAGGCGCGAGAAGACGCGGAACAGGCCGTCGGCGTACCGCGGGTCGAAGCCGCAGCCGTTGTCGTCCACGGAGTAGACGGTCTCCGCGCCGGCGGTCGCGCTGCTCACCGTGACGATGGCCGGCGACCGCTCGCGGGAGTACTTGACGGCGTTCTCGAGCAGGTTCTGGAAGACGAGCCGGAGCAGCACGGGATCGGCCTGGCACGGGGGCAGCGGCCCGACGTGGAACTCGACCGCCGCGTCCGGCTGCGCGCGCTGGATCTCGGCGATCGCCGTCGCCGCGACGTCGGCCGTCTCGACCCGCTGGAGCTCGAGCGGCTTGCGGCCGATCCGCGCCAGCGCCAGCAGCGCATCGATCAGCTCGCCCATCCGCTGCGCGCTCTCCCGCACCATCCGCAGGTAGCGCCGACCGTCGTCGTCGAGCCGCGGCGAGTACTCCTCGAGCAGGATCTTGGAGAACCCGTCCACGCCGCGCAGGGGCGCCCGCAGGTCGTGCGACACCGAGTAGCTGAACGCCTCGAGCTCGCGGTTGGAGGCTGCGAGCTCGGCCGTGCGCTCCTCGATCCGCTGCTCGAGCACGAGGTTCAGCGCGCCCAGCTGGTCGTGCGCCGCGCGCAGGTCGGCGTCGGCCCGTTGGACGCCCGCCGCGGCGTGCCAGACCAGGCTGCCGAACACCAGGATCATCGCGATCACCATCAGCGAGACGCCCGTGTCCGCGTCCCACCAGCCATGCTGCTCGCCCTTCAGCTGGACGTACCCCAGGGCCAGCGGCAGCAGCACCGCCGGGATCAGCAGCCGCCGGGCCAGCTCCGAGCCCGCGCCCTCGCCGCTGGGCAGGGCCAGCATGCCGGCCCTGGGCCGCGCCGCCAGCATCGCCGCGCCCAGCAGCGCGACGCCCATCGCGGAGTGCAGCGCCATTCCGTAGATCGACCCGCGGTGGGTGAGCGCGGGGGCGTCGTACAGGTACCCGGTCAGCGGGCCGACCGAGATGATGATCATGCCGAGGGCCGCGACCTGCGCCGGGCGGAAGCGTCGCAGCCGGACGTCGAGCAGGATCACGCCGGCGCCGCCGAGCGCGAACGCCACGGCGGTGGAGACGCCCGGCAGCCCGGGGGTGGCGGGCGACGGGTCATCGACCAGCAGCTCGTCGATGCCGAACGACCGGCCGGTCGCGTGCTCGATCAGGATGGCCAGCGCGAGCGCCAGCGCAGCTGCCCCGAGCGCGATGCCGGCCGTGCGGGCGCGCGACCGCTCGGGGTGGTGCCGCACCAGCCAGAGGCCGAGCCCGGTGACGAGCATCAGCACCGCCGTGTTCACCTTCATCGGCGAGTCGCCGGGGAAGCCCGCCTTGAGCTGCTCGGTGCCGAACGCCCACCCCAGCAGGCTCGCTGCGCCCATCGCGATGGGGAGCGACTCCAGCCCCGCCGCCCTGGCGGTGCGAACGAGCGACCCGCGCGCCGGGAGGCGGTGCGACGGGCCTGCTGTCAACAGGGCTCCTCGGCGGCTGCCAGTAAGCGTCATATTGCCCCATAGGCGGACGGTCCACCGTGGGCCAATCCGCCTCGCAGAGGCTAGCAGCACTTGCCCTCCGATGCCAAAGGGCACCGGCCCGATTTGTGGCGACGCGACCGCGCCGGTCGCCGCACCGCCGCGCTATGCTCCGGTGTCCCCGCCCGGGTCGCCGGGCGGACGAGCGAACGGATGGGCTGATCGTGGGTGGCGTGCTTCGCTGGGTGGCGTTGCTTGTCTTGGGTCTGGTGTCGTGCTTCGTGCTCGGCTATGTCTGCGTGCTCCTGATCCGTGAGGGCGTTGACATCGCAGCCCTCGCCCTGATCGCCGTAGCCCTGTTCCCCGCCGGACTGTTCCTGCGCGCCCTCGCCCGGGTGTGGCGCGAGGAGTCCCGGCGCGCGCCCGCCGTCCGGCCCGAGCGCGTGGCCGTCGCGGCCGCGGATCCCGACCTCGGCGACGTCTCGATCTGGGACGTGCGGCGGCCACAGGCCGCCGACCCCGCGCTCTAGCTCTGCGCTGGCGGCAGTTCGCTCGAGGTACTTGCGGTGTGCGCAACGTGCGCGTACAACCGTAGGGCGCTCGGGGTCGAGCGCAGACCAACGAAGGAGTGGGTCATGGGTGAGCTGGGTGTGCTCGTGGCGGTGGCCGTGGGCGGGTTCGTCTCGGCGTGGGTCAGCAAGCTGATCGCCGGGACACTGGTCACGCCGCTGCTGTATCTGGACGCGTCGAGCGTCCCGTCGATGACCCACCACTGGTGGATCGTCACGCTGACCGGCGCCCTGCTCCAGGCCGTCCTCGGCGGGCTGATCCTGATGCTGCTGCTGCCATCCCTGTCGGGCCGATGGATCGGGTTCGAGCCGGCCTTCGGCTCGATGCTGGTCGGCAACCTGCTCGGCGGCAGCCTGCTGCTGTGGTTCACCTCCGCGCGGCTGAACGGCGACGCGGGCGTCACGCCGGCCGTGTGGGTGATCGCGGTCTCCTGCGCGATACTCGGGCTGGCCGTCATCTCGGTGCTGGTGATGTGGGGCTCGCGCCTGACCGCGCGGCCGCGCGCGGGAGTCTACCCGCCCGGCGCGTTCGCCGAGCTGCGCCGCCGGGGATAGGTTTCCCGGTCGCGGCGACCGGGCAGGTCCCGGCCGTGGCACACATGCACCGCATTGACGCCGGGCGGTCCGCGCGGCGTGACGACGCTTCCTGGCTCTGGTCGATCATCGCGCTCTGCGCGCTGGCCGCCGCTGCCGTGGGCGCGTTCGCAGTGGGGCCGACGGGCATCATCCTGGCCGTCCCGGTGGCCGTCCTCCTGTACGTGCTGAACGCCGACATTCGCTGACACCGCCGGTGTTTCCCGGCGGTGGTGGCCGGGGTATCCGGTGCCGCGACCGTGCCGTCGTACCGGGAGCCAGAACAGTGAGCCAGCAACTCGAAGGACGCGTCGTCGAGACCACGGTGCCGGCGCGGCTTGACCGCCTCACCTGGTCCCGGTTCCACTGGCTGGTGATCCTGGCCCTGGGATCCGTGTGGATCCTGGACGGGCTTGAGGTGACCATCGTCGGCGCCGTCTCCGGCCAGCTCGAGAACCCGGCGACGCTCGGCCTGTCGCCGTCCCAGATCGGCATGATCGGGTCGATCTACGTCGCCGGCGCGTGTCTCGGCGCGCTCGGGTTCGGCTACCTGACCGACCGCTACGGGCGCAAGAAGCTGTTCCTGGTCACCCTCGGCCTCTACCTGGTCGCGACCACGGCCACGGCGTTCTCATGGAGCTTCGCGACCTTCGCCATCTGCCGGTTCTTCACCGGCGCGGGCATCGGCGGCGAGTACTCGGCGATCAACTCCGCGATCGACGAGATGATCCCCGCGCGCGTCCGCGGATGGGTCGACCTGGGCATCAACGGCAGCTACTGGCTGGGCACCGCCGTCGGCGCCATCGCCTCGATCTACCTGCTGAACACCAGCAACTTCGCCATCGACGTGGGCTGGCGCATCGGCTTCGGCATCGGCGCGACGCTCGCGCTCGGCATCCTGCTGGTGCGGCGGTTCCTGCCCGAGAGCCCGCGCTGGCTGATGACCCACGGCCGGGCGGACGAGGCCGAGGAGATCGTCTCGTCCATCGAGGAGCGCGTCCAGCGCGAGACCGGTGAGCCGCCGCAGCCCGAGCCGGACGAGTCGATCGAGGTGCATCAGCGCGAGACCGTCGGGTTCGGCGAGATCCTGACCGCGGTGTTCGGCGACTACCGGCGGCGCTCGGTGCTCGGCTTCACGCTGATGATGAGCCAGGCGTTCTTCTACAACGCCATCTTCTTCACCTACGCGCTGGTGCTGACCAACTTCTACAAGGTGCCGGCCGCCTCGATCGGGTGGTACCTGCTGCCCTTCGCCATCGGCAACTTCCTCGGCCCGCTGCTGCTGGGACGGCTGTTCGACAAGGTCGGACGGCGCGTCATGATCGCCTCCACCTACGCCATCTCCGGCATCGGCCTGACCATCGTCGGCTACCTGTTCCAGCAGGACGCGGTGTCGGCGACGGGGCTGACGGTGGGGTGGTCGGTGATCTTCTTCTTCGCCTCCGCGGGCGCCAGCGCCGCCTACCTGACGGTCAGCGAGATCTTCCCGATGGAGACGCGGGCGATGGCGATCGCCTTCTTCTACGCCTGCGCGACCGCCGTCGGCGGGATCACGGGCCCGTGGCTGTATGGCCACAACATCGCGACCGGGAACCGCACGACGGTGTTCTACGGGTACCTGCTCGGCGCCGGCCTGATGGTGCTGGGCGCCATCGCCGAGATCTTCCTGGGCGTGGACGCCGAGGGTGAGGCCCTGGAGGACGTCGCCTCGCCCATCACCGCCGAGGGCGCATAAATGCTTGGCTCGGCGGATTGATGTTAGAGCCGCGGTCGCACGGGTACGCCGGGGGCCGTGGGCAGGGTGTGTGACATGACGATCAGCTTCCGGGCCGTGGTGGCCTCGGTGCCCGAGGCCAGGCGGGCGGTGGACGCCATCCCCGCGCTCGAGGAGCACTCGGAGGCGGCCTTCAACGTACGGCTGCTGGTCAGCGAGCTGGTCGGGAACAGCGTGCGCCACGCCGAGGTCGAGCCGTCGGACGAGATCGACGTGACGGTGGAGGTCGCGCACGAGCGTGTGCGCGTCTCGGTGGTCGATCACGGCCGCGGGTTCCCGGCGCCGTCGGTGGTGCAGGATCCGGGCGCCGGGGTGTCGGGCCGGGGCCTCTACCTGGTGGACGCGCTCGCCGACCGGTGGGCCGTGGAGCGCGGCGACGGCCGCACCTGCGTCTGGTTCGAGATCGACATCGACCGCGGATGAACCGGCCATCCGGTGTTTGCGAACCCCGGCAGCGGGGAACCAGACTCAAGGACGTGCCTCCCACGGAAGGACATCCCTCGATGGAGCTCCACCATCGCTCCGATCTCGAACTTGTGCAGCTGCACCGCGACGAGCATGTCGAGGCGGCGCGCGAGGCGCTGATCATGCGCCACGGCGCGCTGGTGCGGGCGATCGCGCGCCGGTACGCCGGCCGGGGCTTCACCTTCGACGACATCGCGCAGAGCGGGTACCTCGGCCTGATCCAGGCGGTTGACCGGTTCGATCCGTCGCGCGGCGTCCCGCTGCGCGGATACGCGACGCGGATGATCGAGGGCGAGATCATGCACATGTTCCGCGATCGCGGCTGGGCGGTGCGCGTCCCCCGGGCCCTCCAGGACCTGTCCCGCAAGCTGACGACGCTGGGCGAGGATCTCGCGCAGCAGCTCGGTCGCGACCCGACCGTCGAGGAGCTTGCGGAGGCAGCGGGCGAGCCCGTCGAGCTGGTCGAGGAAGCGCGGATTGCGGCACGTGCGTACTCCGCAGACTCGCTGAGCGCACAGGAGGACGACTCGCCGCAGGCTGGGCGCAGCGACCTCGCGCGGCTGCTGAGCGACGCGGAGCCGGGATTCGACGTCGTCGACGACCGCGAGGCGATCGGCGAGGCGATGCGGCGCCTGCCGCACCGCGAGCGGGAGATCCTGCGCCTGCGGTTCATCAACGAGCTGACCCAGTCGGAGATCGCTGCGGAGCTCGGCATCAGCCAGATGCACGTCTCGCGGCTGCTTCGCTCGGCGCTGACCAAGCTCGAAGAGCCGCTCGAGTCGGCCTACGCCGTGGCGTGAGTGCCACCGAGCCGCCTTCCGCCGCCGGTCGCGCCACGGTGGTGCGGCTCGAGGGAGAGTGGGATCTCTCCCGCGGGCGTGAGCTCGAGGGCATGCTGTCGTCGGCGATCGGGCTGCACCGCGACCTGGTGGTCGATCTCAGCGAGACCACGTTCCTCGACTCGACCGCGCTGGGGATGCTGCTGACGGCCCAGCAGCGCTGCGAGCTGCGTCGCCTGCGCTTCGCGCTCGTCGTCCCCGAGGACACGGCATACCCCGTGCGCAACGGCCTGCGCCTGCTGGGCATCCACCGCCATGCCCCGATGTTCGGCTCGCCGGCCGAGGCCGAGGCGGCGCTGCGCCGCACCTGACAGCCGGGCTCCGGCCGCCGGTGTCTGCTCGGATACCGTACGGGCAGCATGGCCGCCCGCGTCCGCTTCGCTCCCAGCCCGACCGGCGCCCTCCACCTGGGGGGCGCGCTGACGGCGCTGCTGAACCGCCTGTTCGCGGACGCGCACGGCGGCTCGCTGCTGCTGCGGATCGACGACACCGACCCGGCCCGCACGGTCGCCGGCGCCGAGCAGGACATCCTGGCCGACCTTGCCTGGCTGGGCATCGGCTGGGAGGAGGGCCCGGTGCGGCAGAGCGACCGGGCCGCCCGCTACACCGAGGCCGCCGGCGGGGCCAGCGGTACCGTGCTGCGGGATGGCGCGGTTCGGCTGTCGGTGCCGGGTGTGCCCGAGTTCGTCATCCTCCGCTCGGACGGCTCGGCCACGTACCACTGGGCGACGGCCGTGGATGACCTGGACTTCGGCGTCACCGATGTCATACGTGGCAACGACCACCTGTCGAACACGCCGCTGCAGGCGGCCGCGATCCGCTCGCTGGGCGGCGAGCCGCCGCGCTACCTTCACCACGCGCTGCTGGTGGACGAGGGCGGCAAGCTCTCGAAGCGGGACGACGCATCCTCCGTGGCCGCCCTGCGCGCCGCCGGGACGCCCGCGGAGGCGGTCGTCAACTACCTCGGGCTGATTGGCAGCGGCGGCCCCGGCGATGTGCTCGACCGCTCGCAGCTGGCCGCCCGGTTCGACGAGCAGCGGCTCGCGGTGGGCACGCTCCGGCTCGATCCCTCGCGCGTGCGCTCGCTCTCGACCGCATGGCTGCGGCGCCTCCCGGCGGGCGACCTGGCCGATCGCGTGCTGGCGTTCAGTCCCGACGGCACGCCGCGCGACGCGGTGGTCGCGCTGGAGCCCGCACTGCGCGGCGTCCACGACCTGGCCGAGGCCGGTGAGCTGGTTGCCGCGGTCGTGCGGACGCCGGAGCGGCGATCGTTGCCCGAACTGGCAGCGGTACGCAGTCGCTACCCGGAGCGGCTGAGCGAGGCCGAGGCGCGTGCCCTCGTGGACGAGCTGCGCTCCGCCGGCGTGCCGTTGCGCGAGGCTCGCCTGGCCCTGACCGGTGCCCCCCGCGGCCCCGAGCTGTGGGCCGTGCTGGCGGCGCTGCCGCGCGACGAGGCGGTGCGGCGGGCGGCATGAGGCTTCGTGACTCCCTCACCGGCGAGCTCCGCGAGCTCGAGCCCGGTCCGGACGGCCGGATCGGCATGTACGTCTGCGGCCCCACCGTCTACGGGCGCATCCACGTCGGCAACGCCCGGCCCTACGTCGTCTTCCAGCTGATGCGCCGCTACCTGGAGTGGTCGGGTCGCCCGGCCCTGCTGGTCGAGAACATCACGGACGTCAACGACAAGATCTACCGCGCGGCGGAGCGGGAGGGGATCCCGTCGGCCCAGCTCGCCGCCGCGATGGCCCGCGCCTACATCGAGGACACGGAGCGCCTCGGGATCGGCCGTCCCGACGTCGAGCCGCTGGCGACCGAGACGATCCCCGAGATCGTGGCGCTGATCGAGGAGCTGATCGCGGACGGCCTGGCGTACGAGGCGGGCGGGGACGTCTACTTCGCGGTGCGGGCCTACCCGCCCTACGGACGCCTGTCACACCAGGACCCGGACGCGCTGATGGAGGGCTCGCGCATCGATCCCGGCGAGCACAAGCGCGATCCGGTGGACTTCGCGCTGTGGAAGGCGGCGAAGCCGGACGAGGACACGCGCTGGGACTCGCCGTGGGGCGCGGGCAGGCCGGGCTGGCACATCGAGTGCTCGGCCATGGCCGAGCTGCACCTGGGCCGCGAGTTCTCGCTGCACGGGGGCGGGCGCGACCTGATCTTCCCCCATCACGAGAACGAGCTCGCCCAGTCCTGCGGCACGGGCCGTCCCTTCGCGCGGGTCTGGGCCCACAACGGGATGCTGCGGCTGGCGGGCGAGAAGATGTCGAAGTCGCTGGGCAACATCGACCCGCTGCACGAGGCGCTCGACCGGTGGGGGCCGGAGACCTTCCTCATGTACCTGCTCCAGGCGCACTGGGCGAGCCCGGTGGACTACACCGACGATGCGCTGGAGCAGGCCCGGGCGAGCGGCGAGCGGCTGCGCAACCGCCTGCGGGAGCAGCGCGGCGGCCGCGATCCCGCGCTGGAGCAGGCGTTCCGCGAGGCTCTGGACGACGACTTCAACACCCCGCGCGCCCTGGCGCTGCTGTTCGATGCCCCGCCGGAGGCGGGCGAGACGGTGCGCGAGCTGCTGGGCGTGCTCGGCCTGGGCGGCCTGGCCGCCGAGGACGAGGCGCCGCCCGAGGAGCTGGCCGAGCTTGCCGGCGCCCGGGAGGAGGCCCGCGCCGCGCGCGACTTCGAGCGCGCCGACGCCTTGCGTGAGCAGATCGAGGCGGCCGGCTGGGAGCTGCGCGACACGGCGGACGGGCCCCGCCTCTACCGTCGTGACGCCTGACGTCGTCTACGGGCGCCACCCGGTTCGGGAGGCGCTGCGCGGGCGCCGCGAGGTGGGACGGGTGCTGTGCTCGGCGCGAGCCAGGGAGGCGGAGGAGTGGCTGCCGGCGTCGGCCGCCGTTGTCGCGCCCGACCGCCTGGACGCGTTGGCCGGCTCGCCCGACCACCAGGGCGTGGTCGCCGAGGTCGCGCCCTACCCGTACGCAGACGCCGAGCCGCTGCTCGCCGGCGACCGGCCGCTGCTGGTGGCGCTCGACGAGGTCAGCGACCCGCACAACCTGGGCGCCGTCGCCCGCGTGGCCGAGGCCGCGGGCGCGGACGGCCTGCTGATCACGCGCCGCCGGTCGGCCGCGGTCACCCCGGCGGTTTGCCGCGCGTCTGCGGGCGCCGTCGAGCACCTGCCGATCGCGCTGGTCGAGAACCTGGCCGACCTGCTGCTGCGGTCGCGCCGCCCGGGCCTGTGGAGCTACGCGGCATCGGCCGGGGCCGAGCATCGCGCCGACCGGCTCGACTACCGCGACGGCACCCTGTTCGTGCTCGGCGCCGAGGGCCGCGGGCTGCGCCGCCGCGTGGAGGCGTCGTGCGACGAGCGGGTCGCGATCCCGATGCGGGGCAAGATCGAGTCCCTCAACGTCTCGACGGCGGCGGCGGTGCTGCTGTACGAGGCGGTCAGGCAGCGCCTGGGATGAGCCCGCCGGACGCCGCGCTGCTCCTGATCGTGGACGGCGACAACGTCGCTCACCGTCGCGGGGGCGAGCCGGAGCGGATGCGCGACCGGTTGGTCACCGATGCCTCCACCTACGCCGAGCAGGCCGGCCACGACATGGTGATCGTGTTCGACGGCCACGGCCGCGACATCGCCCTCGGCCGCCTCTCGGTGCGGTTCGCGGGCGACGAGACGGCGGACGCGGTGGTCGAGCGCCTCGCCCATCGCCACGCCGGGACGCGCGAGGTGATGGTGGTCTCGTCCGACGCGGTCGTCCGCAACGTCGCCGCCCGGGACGGGGTGGACGCGATGAGCGCGCGCGAGTTCTGCGACCGGCTGGGCGCCTCGCCGACGCCCGAGCGGGATCCCGGCGGCGCGCCTCCGGTACCGGCTGGGCGACGTCGTCGACCCGCTACCCGCGCCGAGCTGGAGCGGCTGCGGCGGGGCGGCGGTCGCGGCGCTTGACAAATCGCATACGGGCGATACACTCCCTACCCTCAAGTTGAAGTTGACGTTCAGCCTGAGACTCAATCGAGGGAGAGGACGGTCAACCGAGATGGCGAGAGCGAAAGCGCGGCGGCACAGCGAGCCCGCACCGGCCGGTGGTCGGGAGCAGGGCCTGGCGCGAACCGAGCGAGATGATGCTGATCGGCGCCGCCCGAAACGGGGACGAGCGGGCGATGGACGCGATCATCCGCCGCTACGAGGGGTTCGTCCGCCTGAAGGCGAGCTCGTACTTCCTGGCCGGCGGCGACTCCCACGACCTGATCCAGGAGGGCCTGGTCGGCCTGTTCAAGGCCGTCCGCGACTTCCGCCCCGACAAGGACACCTCGTTCCGCTCGTTCGCGGAGCTGTGCATCACGCGCCAGATCATCACGGCGATCAAGACCGCCACCCGGCACAAGCACGCCCCGCTGAACTCCTACGTCTCGTTCAGCCACACGCCCGCCGGCCAGGAGTCCGAGGTCGACTGCACGCTGGGCGACGCCCTGCCCGGGCCCGTCGGTGGACGATCCGGCCTCGTGCGTGATCTCGACCGAGGAGCTGCAGAGCCTGCTCGACTGCCTCGGCGCGGCGCTTCTCCTCCATGCTCGAGTCGCAGGTGCTGACCTGCTACCTCGAGGGGCGCTCGTACGAGGAGATCGGCGAGCTGCTCGGCTGCGACCCGAAGACGGTGGACAACGCGCTCCAGCGGGTCAAGCGCAAGGTGCAGTCGCACCTGGAATCGCGCCGGGTGCTGTCCTAGCTCGCCTCCGGCCGGAAGGTGGAGTGCGGTTGCCTTGTCCTGCCGCCGGGATAGCTCAGCTGGTAGAGCAACGGTTTTGTAAACCGTTGGCCGCGGGTTCGAGTCCCGCTCCCG
>CAWCOL010000009.1:0-1657675 GCA_963797175.1 uncultured Actinomycetes bacterium | reverse complement strand
GCCCGCCGGGGCGAGCTCGGGCTCCTCGGCCGGCTGCTCGCCGTGAGGACTGCCGGCCGGCATCACCGGCCGCAGCAGCGCCCCGCCGAGCACGGCGGCGACCGCGGCGAACACCGCGCCGACCAGGAACGCCACGTGGTAGCCGCCGTTGAGCGCCGCCAGCTGGCGCGTGCCCGGCGGCGAGCAGCCTGCTCGGTGCGCGACGCCGCCAGGCTCGCCAGCACGGCCAGGCCCAGCGCGCCGCCCATCATGAACGCGGTGTTGACGACGCCCGAGGCCAGGCCGGACTCGCTGCGGCTCGACGTCGCTCATCGCCGCCAGCAGCACCGGGTTGAACGCCATGCCGGCGCCGATGCCGAGCAGCATCATGCCGGGCAGCACGTCGACGACGAAGCTGCCGTCGACCGGCGCGCGCGCGAACAGGACGAGCCCGACGCGCGGCCAGCGCAGCCCGCGGCCAGCGGCGCGCGGATGCCGAAGCGCATCACGAGCTTGGCCGACAGGCCCGAGCGAGAACGCGCCCATGATCAGGTTGGCCGGCAGGAAGGCGAGGCCGACCTGCAGCGGGCTGTAGCCCAGCACCAGCTGCAGGTAGAGCGCCGAGAGGAAGAACCAGGCGAACATCGCGGCCGCCCAGAGCACGCCGACGACGTTGGCGGTCGCGACGTTGCGCAGGCGGAAGAGCCGCAGCGGCACCAGCGGCGCGGCGACCCGCGACTCGATGACCAGGAAGACGCCCAGCAGCACGACCGCGGCCGGCCGAGCAGGCCCAGCGTCTGCGCGGAGGTCCAGCCGGCCTCGTTGCCGTTGACGATCGCGTAGACCGCCAGCATCAGCGCGCCGGTGACCGTGACGCGCGCCGGCCACGTCGAGCCGGCCGCGCGGCCGCGCCGCGCGCTCCGCGCCGGCAGCAGCCGCAGCGCAGACCAGCGCACACGACGCGACGCCGATCGGCAGGTTGACCAGGAAGATCCAGTGCCAGTCGAGCGAGGTCGGTGAGCACGCCGCCGAGCAGCACGCCGATGCTGCCGCCGCCCGCGCACGACGAAGCCGAAGACGCCCATCGCCTTGGCGCGCTCGGCCGGCTCGGTGAACAGCGTCATGATCAGCGAGAGCGCCACCGCCGAGACGACCGCGCCGCCGAGGCCCTGCACGGCGCGCGCGCGCGACCAGCACGCCCTGGAGTCGGCCAGCCCGCAGGCCAGCGAGGCGAGCGTGAACAGCGCGATGCCGACCAGGAACAGCCGCCGGTGGCCGAACAGGTCGCCCAGCCGGCCGCCCAGCAGCAGGAAGCCGCCGAAGGTGAGCAGGTAGGCGTTGACGACCCAGGCCAGCGAGGTCTCGGAGAAGCCGAGGTCGGCGCGGATCGACGGCAGGGCGACGTTCACGATCGTCGTGTCGAGCACGATCATCAGGTCGCCGAGGCAGAGCACGATCAGGGCGAGCCAGCGGGTGCGGTCGTCGAGCTTGCGTGAGGCTCATCGAGGGCTCCTCTCGTTGGTCTCGAACGTGCATCGAGGGTAGACCACCGGGCGACCGCGAACTCATCGGTGGCCGATGAGTTTCGGCCCGGATCCGGGTCTCTTGCTGCAGTGAACGAGCCGAACGCCTCCCGAACCGCGGACGACCGTGCTCGCGATCGGCGGCCCGCTCGCGCCGGCCGACCTGCCCGGGCTGTGCGCCCGCGGGCGCGCGGCTCTGCGCGGGCGCGGCGCGCGGCTGCTCGTCTGCGACGTCGCCGCGGTGTGCCGCCCCGACGCGGTCACGGTCGACGCGCTCGCCCGGCTCCCGCTGGCCGCCCGCCGGGAGGGCGCCGCGTTCGGCTGCGCCGGCCCTCCGCCGCGCTGCGGGAGCTGGTCGCGCTGCTCGGGCTGGGCGACGTGCTCGGTCTCAGTCCGCGTCGGGCTCCAGCACGGGCGGGAGCCCGAACAGCGGGAACAGCGCGGCGGTGTCGAGGAAGAAGCTGAGCTCGACGATCCGCCCGTCCCGCACTCTCGAGCACCTGCAGCGCCCACGGCTCGTAGCCGCCGCCCGGCCGCTCGGCCGGTACTGGCCGAACGCCGGCGAGCCGTTCGCGCGACGGTCGGCACCAGCCGCGAGCCGCGGCAGCCGGCGCCCGGGCCCGAGCCACAACGCAGGATGTCGTCGCGGCCCCGCAGCCACAGCTCGTACGGCGGCATCGACTGCGTCGCGTCCTCGTGCAGCAGCGCGGTCAGCGCGTCCATGTCGTAGCGCTCGAACGCGTCGACGTAGCGGTCGAGCAGCTCGCTGCTCGGCTCGTGTCCAGCGGCGTCGAGCGCGTCGCCCGGCTGCAGCTCGCTGGCCGCCGAGCGTGGCGCGGGCGCGCTGCAGCGCGCTGTTGACCGAGGCGACGCGTCGTGTCGAGCAGCTCGGCGACCTCGCTCGCCTCCCAGCGCAGCACCTCGCGCAGGATCAGCACGGCGCGCTGGCGCGGCGGCAGGTGCTGGAGCGCGGCGACGAACGCGAGCCGGATCGTCTCGCGCGCCACGGCGAGCTCGGCCGGGTCGCCGCCGGCCAGCACGCGGCCGTCGGGCACCGGCTGCGATCCAGGTCGCCTCGGGCAGCGTCGCGCCGAGCGGCGCGTCGGCGGCTGCACGGCCGGGCCAGGTCCATCGGCCGCGCCCGCCGCTGGCGGCCGTTCAGCATGTCGAGGCAGACGTTGGTGGCGATGCGGTAGAGCCAGGAGCGCAGCGCCGACGCGGCCCTCGAACCGGTCGAAGCTGCGCCACGCGCGCACCATCGTCTCCTGCACCGCGTCCTCGGCCTCGAACGCCGAGCCGAGCATGCGGTAGCAGTAGGCCGTCAGCTCGACGCGGTGCTGCTCGAGCAGGCCCTCGAGGTCGGTCGAGCCCGTTGTGGTGCCCGGTGTCGCGCGGTCGGCAGCTGCCAGATCAGTCATCGTCGTCACTCCCTTCCGCCGGCGGGGCCGGCCGTTTCATCATAGGCGGGCGCGGCCGCCAGGTACTCGGCCAGCCGGTTGAACGAGCTGCCCCAGCCGGGCTCCACTCCGGCCTCCGCCTCGGCGGCCGGTAGCCGCGGGCGTGGAACGTCATCTCGGTGACGCCGCCCAGGTCGGCGAACGTGACCGTGATCCACGAACCGCTCGTCGGGCGTGCCGCTGGTCGCACCAGCAGGCTGGCGATGAAGACCAGGCGCTCCGGCTCGACCACCTCGCGGTAGACGAAGGCCGCCGGGTACTCGGCGCCGTCGGCATCGCCCGACCATGACGAGGCGCCACGCGCCGCCGGGGCGCGGGTCGATCGAGATCCCGCCCGACCGGCGCGGTGACGCCCTTCGGCCCGAACCAGCGGGTCAGCTGCTCGGGCTCGACCCAGGCGCGGAACACCGCCTCCCGGGGAGCCTCGAACACGCGCGTGATCGTGAACTGGCGATCGGTCATGCCGGGGGGACCTTCCCCGTTTCGCGCAGATGATCACCGAGCCGGTCGAAGCTGGCGTCCCAGAACGCGCGGTGCCGCTCGATCCACTCCGCCGCGTCGCGCAGCGGCTCCTCCCGCAGGCGGCAGGGCCGCCGCTGCGCGTCGCGGCTGCGCGAGACCAGCCCGGCCCGCTCCAGCACCCGCAGGTGCTTGGAGATCGCGGGCATGCTGATCGGGAACGGCTCGGCCAGCTGGGTGACGGTGGCCTCGCCGTCGGCGAGCCGGGCGAGCATGGCGCGTCGGGTGGGATCAGCGAGCGCGGCGAACGTCCTGTCGAGCTGGTCGGTGGTCACGACTGCTCCTTTGCGAACCAGACGGTTAGATAACCAGATGGTTCACAATAGCACGCGAAGGACCTCAGAAGGGGCCGTGCGGCTCGAGCTGCCGGGCGGGGCTGCCGGCGGCGACGAACGTCATCCCGTCCGGGCCCGCCGACCGGGCAGCGCACCGTGCCGGCGTCGAAGCGGATGAACGAGCCGACGCGCACCGGAACCTCTTCGCCGTCCACCCGCCAGTGGCCGTCGCCGGCGACGACCACCGCGACCTCCTCCTGCCCCGAGCCGGCCTCGTCGTGCTCGAACCCCTCGGCGCCGGGCGGCAGCGTGAACCAGTTGATGCCGAACGCCTCGACGCCCAGCTCGCGCCGCACGAACCGCACCGCGCCGCCGGGCCCGGCGGGCTCGATGTCGTCCACGTGCGACGGTCGAGTAGCCCATGCGGCCGGATCCTACTGCGCCCGTGATCGTGCCGTAAGCTCCGCCGCATGTCGCGCGTGCTCATCACCGGCACCCGTCGCGACGGGATCGCGGGCGCGTGCGCCCTGACGCTCGCCGGGCACGGCTGGAGCGTCGGCCTCGCCCACTGGGGGGTCGGACGGGACGAGGTCGAGGGTCTGCTCGCGGAGGTGCGGGCGCACGGCGTGGACGCGGCGGCGGCATCGGTCGACCTGAGCGACTCCCGCCGCGCCCGGGTCGTGCTCTTCGACCAGTTGGAGGCGGCGATGGGCGGCCCGTTCACCGCGCTGGTCGCCTGCCACTGCCGGGACGTCGAGCTACCCCTGATGCAGACATCGGCGGATGAGCTCGACCGGCACTTCGCGGTCAACGCGCGGTCGGTTGCGCTGCTGATCCAGGAGTTCGCCCGGCGTCTGCGCGGCGACGACGGGCGGGTGGTCGCGTTCACCAGCGACGCGCTGGAGGACAACGTCCCCTACGGCGTCAGCAAGGGCGCGCTCGACCGGATCGTCCGCGCCGCTGCGATCGAGCTCGGCCCGCGCGGCATCCGCGCGAACGCGATCAACCCCGGCCCGACGGAGACAGGGTGGATCACCGACCGGCTGCGCGCCGATCTGGCGTCGCAGACACCGCTCGGCCGCACCGGCCTGCCGGCCGACAGCGCCGCACTGGTCGCCTTTCTCCTGTCCGCCGACGGCGGCTGGATCACCGGCCAGCTCCTGCACTCGAACGGCGGACTGGCGTAGCGTATCAGCACCCCCGGTGTCGCGACGGGATCTGCGTACCTGCCGAACGCCCAGGCCTCGGTCGTCCCGGGCACGGCGGCCACGAAGCGAGAGCGGCTGGGCACCGCGCGTGTGCTCCACATGCCAGGCGCCGCGCGCGAACCGGAGGATCAGCCGCCGGTTGCCTGGTACGCCGACCGCGATCGTCGCGGTGCGCTTCGCAGCGCTGACGGCCAGAGCCCGGCCGTGTGGCCGCGATCCGGGACCGGCACGAACGTCCACGCCGACCCGTCGAAGTGATAGCTGACGCCGCGGGTCGGTTCGACCCGGCGCGGCTCGGCGGCTGCTTTCAACCCGCCCAGACGTCATCCCGTGAGCGCGCCGAGACGTCGCTCAGAGTGACATCCGCCGGACGGGAGGCCCGAACGATCGTCCACGACTGGCCGTCCCAGTGGGCCAGCGCGGTCGAACGAGGCGGCCCTCACGGGGCTGCATCAGCGCCCAGATGTCGTTCCGGCTGATCGCCGCGAGCTTGGTGACCAACGGAGGCCCGGGGCACGCGGGGCATGCACCCAGCGAGTGCCGTCCCACCGCTCACCACGCCCGACACGTACCGGTGCGGGCGATGAAGCGACCCGCCCGCCTAGGCGATCGGGGCGACACGCCGACACGTCCGTGATCTCAGTCGGCCCACCTGCGCGGGTTCACCATCGGCTGTTCCGTCCAGACCGACCCGTCGTAGTGCATCGAGTCCGCCCCCTGCGGTCACCGGGGTCGGCCCCGATCTGCCAGACGTCGTCGTATCCCGTCGCATCCGCCGCGCTCGGCTCGATCGAGAGCGCGGACGGCCGTCCAGCCGACCCGTCCCAGTGCTCCACTCCCCGGAGGGTATCGCCGAACAGCCAGCCGTCGGTGGGCGACACCGCCACAACGGCGTTCCAGGTCGGGAACGCGCCGCCGATGGCCTGCCGCACCGACTGCTCCCACAGGCAACCGGCTCGGGCCACGGCAGGCGCGGCCGCCATCACCCCCAGGATCGCCGCCGCCACCGCCGTCATGCGCATGCTTCGCCGCATCACTCGCCTCCCCCTGGTCGAGGCCGATCGGAGCCCCGAGCGTATCACCGATCGTTGCGTACAGCACAAGCCCGCTTGGGTCAGAGGCGCTTGACCAGGTACCGGTGCAGCTCCTCGTCCCGGTGCTCAACGCCGTCCGCGTCCCAGTACGGGTAGCCGGAGACGAACTCGCCGAGCCCAGCATCGCCGTACCCGAGTCGCTCGTACAGTCGGCGAGCCGCGTCGTTGTGCAGATTGGCAACGGTGACCTCGAGCCCGAGCGCCCGTTCGCCGTGCTCGCGGGCGAGGCGCTCCGCGGCACCCACCAGCAGCGTCCCGGCGCCGCCGCGCCGTGCGTGCTCGGCGACGAACAGGTCCTCCAGCTCGGCACACCCCGCGGCACGAGCATGCGACAGCTCCGGCGCTCGGATCCGCACCCGTCCATCGCACGACGCAGTAGCCGATCGGCGTCTCCCCGTCCCATGCTGCGAGGCCCTGCATGAGACCGGCCCGCTGCTTGACGGCGCGCTCGCGGTGCCGGCTCAGCGGCGTGCCCGGCGGTTCCGGGAAGGCGACGGCTAGCGCCTCCATGTCGCGGTCGTCGCAGGGCCGGACGGCGATCCGTCCCTCAGATGGTTCGGTCGGTGGCATGTCGATCAACGTGCGGCAACGCTCGCACGATCGGCCGCGCGCGGCAACCGCCGACGGCCGGTGAAAGTGGTCACGCCTTCCACCACGGACTGTCACGGAACGCCGGATCGGCTGTGACTGGGGTCTGGCACGGTGCCAGACCCCGTACCGGACACCGTCTCGAACCAGCATGGTTGCGCGCCAAATCGCCGGGTGGATTGGTCACGCCTTCCACAACGGACCGTGTCGGAACGCCGGATCGGCCGTGATCGGTGTCCGGCACCGTGCCAGACCCCGTGCCGGACACCGTCCCGACCCCGCTCGATCGCGGGGATCGGGTGGGTGGTCCGGTGCGACCGGGGGCCAACGCGCCGAACGCCCGCCGAGCGCGAGCCCGGCGGGCGTTGCTTGCCGTGAGGGCACCGTCGGCTCAGTAGCCGTAGCCCGGGCTGGCGCTGGTCGTCGCGGCCGACGAGCCGATCGTGGCCGCCTTCCAGATGCCGACATCCTTCAGGCCGTTGCCGGAGGCGTCACCCGGCGCCTTGTCGTTGGCGAAGGTGTACAGCGGCCGGCCCTGGTACGTCACCTGCGTGCCGCCGCCGTCCGGGCGCGTGACCGTGCCCAGCGAGACGGGGCCGGACGGGGTCGTGCCCTTGGCGACGGTCAGCGGCACCCACACCGACACGCACGAGGCGCTGGTGCCCGGGATCATCGAGGCGGCGGTGCAGATGAACCGCCCGTGCTGCTCGGCCGACAGGGTGTAGAGCGTCTTCTGATGCCCGTTGACCAGGACGTTCGCGTTGAGCGCAGAGCTGTGCGCGGTCTGCACGGTCGTGCTGCCGCCGCCTCCCGCGCTTCCGCTCGACGACCCGCACCCGGCGACCAGAACGACGGCCACCGCCATCACTGCGAGCATGCCCATGGACTTCTTCATGATTGACTCCTTGCCTCTCGAGTGTTCTCCACTGTGAGTACGGAGAAGCGAAGCCGGGAGTTTGTGGGGTTAACCCCCAAACCACCGAGGCACGCGGGACGTACGGGCCGCGGCCGACACGGCGGTTTATGATCGCGTGATGGATGTCCGGTCGTCGACGCGTATCGACTCCCCGCCCGAGCAGGTGTTCGACACCCTGGCCGACGTGCGGAACGATCCGAAGTGGAACAGCCGGGTCAGCAGCGCCGAGCTCCGAAGCCCCGAACCCATCGGGCAGGGTTCGCAGTTCGCGATGGTCAACGGCGGGAGCTCCTACGACGTCACGATTACCACGCATGACCGTCCGTCCCGGCTCGTCCTCGAAGCGCGCGGGAAACCCGATCTCACGATCGCCTACACGCTGACGCCGGTTGCCGGCGGCACCGACCTCGACAGCCACTTCGACTTCCGCCCGACCGGAGCTCAGAAGCTCGTGTTCGCACTCGCAGGGCCACTGATCCGCCGGGAGATTCCGAAACAGTTCGCCGCGCTCAAGGCGTTCTGCGAGCGCTGAAGCCGACGCGGGGACTCGAACCCCGGACCCCATCATTACGAGTGATGTGCTCTACCAGCTGAGCTACGTCGGCACGCCCCGCGGGTGGACATCCTGCCCGGGGACGGACAGAGGATAGCGCCCGCCTGCACACTCCGGCAGCGCCGCGACTCTGCGAATCTCCGTTCGTGCGGCTGCACGCGATCCCTTTCTCCACCAACGTCGAGCGGGTGCTTCTGGGCCTCGGGCACAAGGGCCTCGAGGTCGAGCTGGTGATGCACGACGCGGACGACCGATCGGCGGTCGAGCGGCTCTCGGGCCAGCCGCTGGTGCCGGTGCTGGAGGACGGCGACCTGGTGCTGAGCGACTCGACGGCGATCCTGCGCCACCTCGAGCGGACGCACCCCGACCCGCCGCTGCTGCCCGCGGCGCCGGCCGCGCGGGCGGAGGTGGACGTCTTCGTGGACTGGTTCGACCGCGTCTGGAAGCGCCCGCCCAACCTGATCGCCGACGGCGCCGGCACGCCCGAGCTGGAGGCCGAGCTGCGCGGCTCGCTCGACCTGTTCGAGGCGCTGCTGCACGGCCGCGACCACCTGTTCGGGGCGTTCGGCATGGCCGACGCGATCGCCTTCCCCTTCCTCAAGTACGGGCTGATCTACGACCCGGACGACGACGAGCTGTTCCACCGCGTGCTGATCGACCACCTCGCCGTGGGCGACGACCACCCGCGCCTGGCCGCGTGGATCCGCCGGGTGGACACCCGGCCGCGCGCGGGCTGAGTTCAGGCGAAGAGCGGCCGCAGGTGGTCGTTCAGGAAGACGCCCTCCGGGTCGAGCTCGCGGCGGACGTCGATGAACGTCGCGGCCCCGGGGTAGCGGGCCGGGAGCTGCTCCGCCGTCAGGAAGTGCAGCTTGCCCCAGTGCACCCGCGCGTCGAAGCCGCCCAGCAGCTCGTCCACGCTGCGCAGGTACGGCTCGTGATCGGTGCCCGGCACGCCCGAGACCGAGATCACGACCGAGTCGCGGCCGTGGCTGTGGGAGAGGAACGCGTCGTCGCGGCCGACGGTGCGCACCTCGAGCGGGAAGATCGACGCCGGCAGCGCGGCCGTCATCAGGTCGCGCATCGCCGCCAGCGCGTCCGGGCCACGGTCGTAGGGCACGAAGTACTCGAGCTCGTGGAAGTTCGGCTCGAACACCGACGGGTAGATCCGGTAGGCGCGATCGACCCGGGCGCCGGGCGTGGCGTTGTCAGGGACATCGTCGGGCGCCTCGTCGTAGATCTTGACGTAGCAGCTGTCCGCCAGGGCGCCGCCCTCGGGTGGCTCCAGCCCGTAGAGCGCCGCCGACCCCTCGGTCGGCAGCCAGAAGAACGAGAAGTGGCGGTGGCCGCGCGCCATCTCGTCGAAGCGGCCGATCGCCTCGTCCCAGCTCCACCGCTCGATCCGCTCGCACAGCCGGTGGGCTTCGGCGACCTCGAGCTCGAGCTCGGTGATCGCGCCCAGCATCCCCACGGCGACCTGCGCCGCGCGGAGCCGCCGCGGGTCGTCCTCGCCGATCCGGACCACCTCGCCGCCGGCGGTGACGATCGTCATCCGCCGCACGGTGGCCGAGAAGCTGACCTCGTCCAGGCCGGAGCCGTGCGTCGCCGTGGCGACCGCCCCGGCGATCTGCTGCGTGTCGATGTCGCCCTGGTTGGCAAGGGAAAGGCCCGCGGACCACAGCGCCTCGCCCAGCTGGGCCACCGTCGAGCCCGGGCCGACGACGACGCGCCGGCGCTCGGGGTCGATCGAGCGCACGCCGCGGAGCCCGCCCAGGTCGAGCAGCAGTCCGTCCGTACAGGCAACGGGTGTGAACGAGTGGCCGGCGCCCGCCACGCGGACTCCCGTTCCCGCCGCGCTCGCCTCCGCCACCAGCTCCGCCACCTCGGCCTCGCTGCGGGGCGCGGCGATCCGCGCAGGGCGGCACGACTGGTTGCCGACCCAGTTCGTCCATGCGGCGCCGCTCATGCGCTCGCGGTGTGGAGCGGCGCGCCGAGCAGGTCGACGTCCACCGTCACGCCCAGCCCCGGGCCGTCCGGGGCGGCGCCGAAGCCCGCCTCCGAGCGAGGCCGGTGGCCGGCGACGTGCTCGTTCGTCCAGTCGTTCATGAAGGAGACGGTGAACAGCGCCTCGGGGGGCGTGCTCGCCGCCAGCGCCGCGACCGCCGCGGTCGTCAGGTCGCCGCCCCACGTGTCCTCGATCGTCACCCGCAGACCCAGCTCGACGGCCAGGTCGCGCAGGAGCTTCCCCTTCGACAGCCCCCCGACCCGGCTCAGCTTGAGGTTGAACGCCTCCAGGCCGTTGGCCGCGTGGGCACGGAGCAGCGACGGGACGTCGAGGATCACCTCGTCCAGGATCATCGGCAGCGTCGTGCGCTCGCGCACCGCCAGGCACTCCTCCAGCGTGCGGCAGGGCTGCTCCAGGTAGACGCGGTCGAGCCCGTCCAGCAGCCGCGCGGCCACGATCGCGTCCTGAAGGCGCCAGCCGCAGTTGGCGTCGGCGATCGCGACGCACTCGTCGTCCATCGCGGCAACGGCCGCCCGGGTGCGCGCGGCGTCCTCGTGCGGGTCGCCTCCCAGCTTCAGCTGGAACTGGCGCACGCCCTCCGCGTAGCGGTCGCGCAGGAACGCCGCCATCTCCTCACCGGAGCGCAGCGGCACGGCCACGTAGAGCGGGAAGCGCTCCGACAGCACACCGCCCAGCAGCGTCGCGACGGGCAGCCCGGCCTCGATGCCGAGCACGTCCCAGCAGGCGATGTCGATCGCGCTCTTGGCGTAGGCGTGACCCATCAGCGCGCCGTCCATCGAGGCGGCGACGGCGCCCAGGTTGGCGGCGTCCACGCCGATCAGCGACCCCGCCATCTGCCGCAGTGCGGCCCGCGCGCCCTCGGCGAAGGCCGGCAGGTACGTCTCCCCCAGCGGGCAGACCTCGGCGAATCCCTGCGCGCCCGACTCGGCCGTGATCCGCACGACGGTGCTCTGGAGCGTCTCGATCCGCCGGCCCGACGACATCACGTAGGCGCCGCCGTGGGCGTAGCTGAGCGTGTACCCGTACACGTCCACCGCGCGGATCGCCGTCATCCGCGCCAGCCTACCCGAGCAGCTGATCCTGGACGAGCTGGAGCACGCGGTCGACCGGCGCGATCTGCGCGGCCAGCTTCAGCGCGAACGCCTCGATCGTGCCGATCTCGCCGCTGCGCTGGCCGTCGTCCACCGCGCGCAGCAGCCCGTCCCGGGCCGCATCGTCGATCTCGCTCTGGGAGAAGCCGTGATCCTTCGCGAACTGGTCGAGGCCGCCCTTGCTGCCGAAGGCGATCGCCAGCGTCTCGGACGAGACGTGAAGCTTGCAGGCCGCGCCATCCAGCGTCGAGATCGCGGCCTGCTCGAGGATCTGGGTGGTGCCGCTCACCTTCGGCCAGTCCCGCGGCAGGCACGGGTCGGGCGTCGCCGAGGGCTTGTAGTCGCGCCCGCCGGCGGCGATGTAGACCAGGCTCGGCAGCACCGCGACAACGCAGGCAACGGCGATCCACCTGCCGGCGCGGCTCACAGCTCCGGTCTCCGGCCCCGCACCAGCGGGATCAGCGACGCCAGGGCGAGCAGCCCTGCGACGACGAAGCTGCCCGAGAAGGCGTGCGTGACGGCGCGGTCGATCTCGTCCTGCACCGTGTCGCGCAGCGCGCGCACCTCCGCCGTGTTGCCCAGAGAGGAGAAGGCAGGACCGATATCGGGCGGCCGCGTGACGGAGCCGGTCTGGATCTGCTGGATGATGTGGTCGCCCAGCTTGAGCTTGTCGGAGAAGCTGAGCGGCGAGTCGAGGATGATGCGGGTGCCGGCCGCCTCCGCGAGGTCCTGCTGGTGCTGGAGATCGCCGGTGAAGATCGGCGTCAGGATCAGCAGGCCGATGCAGACGCCGGCGTGGCGGGAGGCGATCGTCCAGCCGCCGTGGATGGCGATCGGCGAGCGTCCGGCCAGCGCATCCTCGGTGAGCGCGCCCAGGGCGAGCGCCAGGCCGGCGCCGATCAGGATCTGCGGCACGATCAGCCATACCCAGTCCGCGCCGGGCAGCACGCTCAGCGCCAGCAGGCCGCCGGCGACGAGGATCGAGCCGCATGCGGCGCGG
The DNA here is from genome assembly GCA_963797175.1 of uncultured Actinomycetes bacterium. GTDB lineage: Bacteria > Actinomycetota > Thermoleophilia > Gaiellales > JAICJC01 > DATLLN01. The sequence goes on along the minus strand of CAWCOL010000009.1, from coordinate 1,645,449 downwards.
ACGCGCGGGTCGCCGCGCGAGGGCAGCACCCGGTAGGCGATCAGCGACGAGATCGGCATCAGCGAGACCACCGCGGCGGCGGTCAGCGGCGTGTGTCCCCAGCCGTTGATCAGCAGCAGGACGATCAGGAACAGCGCCGCCGTCAGCGACGCCGAGAGCAGGCCCAGGGCGAGGTTCGCGGCGATGTGCGGGCGATCGACCCGAACCGGCGACGGCTCCAGCGCGGTGCCGGGGGTGCCGGCGGGGACGGCGAGCAGCGCGGCGATCGCCAGCGGCACCTGGACGAGAAAGATCGCCTCCCACGAGATCGTCTGGGTCAGCAGGCCGCCCAGGGCCGGCCCGGCGGCGGCACCCAGCGCGCCGGCGGCGGCCCACACGGTGGCCGCGCGCCGCTCGGATCCGACCTGGGCGGGCAGCAGCTCGAGCGCTGCACAGACGGCCGCGGCACCGCCGACCGCCTGGACGCCGCGGGCTGCCAGCAGCGCGCCGAAGCTGGGCGCCAGCGCGCAGGCAAGCGATGCCGCCGCGAACAGCACCAGGCCGCCGCGGTAGACGAGCAGCGTCGGCCGGCGGCGGGCCAGGTAGGCGGCGGGCAGGGCGGTGAGCGCCAGCACCAGGTTGAACAGCGTCAGCACCCAGGGGATGTCGTTGATGCTGACGTCGAACCGCTCGAGGATGGCGGGCAGGGCGAGGATGACAACCGACGAGTCGGCCAGCACGAGTCCGACCGCCAGCGCCAGTCCCAGTGCGGGGAGGCGGCTCACTGCGGCAGCGTAGCCTCGCCACCCCGGTAGGCTGCTCGCCGATGCGGACGCTGGTGACCGGTGCGACGGGATATCTTGGAATCGAGTTGGTGCGGCGGCTGCGCGACGACGACCGCGAGGTGCGGGCGCTCGCCCGCAGCAGGTCGTCCGCCGCGCGGCTCGACGGCACCGGCGCGGAGGTCGTGCTCGGCGACGTCACCGATCCCGCGTCGCTTCCGGCCGCACTCGACGGTGTGCAGCGGGTGTTTCACCTGGCCGGCGTGGTCGGCCACCGGGCCAGCGACGAGCCGCGGCTCCGGGCCGTCAACGTCGAGGGCAGCGCGGCCCTGCTGGAGGCGGCGAAGGCGGCCGGCGTCGAGCGCGTCGTCTACGTCTCCAGCGTCGGCGCGATGGGGCCGGCGTCGGGCCCGAACCACCCGCGCACCGAGGCGCACTTCCTGCTGGACGGCGACGACGGGCGCGGAGACTTCCGCTACGCCCGGTCGAAGGCGCTGGGCGAGGAGCACGCGCTGCGGGCCGCCGAGGACGGGCTCGACGTCGTGATCGCGAACCCGGGGTTCGTGATCGGCCCCGGCGACGTGCACCGGGTCTCGGCGTGGCCGGTCGAGGAGTACCTGCGCGGCGTCCTGCGGATGACGGTGCGCGGCGGCCTCTCCTACGTCGATGCCCGCGACGTGATCGACGGCCTGCTGCTGCTGGAGGAGCGCGGCGCCTCGGGCGAGCGCCACATCCTCACCTCGCCCGACGGCAACCTCGCCTACCCGCGCTTCTTCGACCTGGTCGGCGATGCCGCGGGCCGCCGCCGGCGGCAGGTGGGCGTGCCGGTGGGGCTGGTCGCCCCGCCACTCAAGCTTGCGCGGGTGCTGCACCTGCCGCTGGTGCCTCTGGACGAGGCCGAGCTGCGCTCCGGCGCATACTGGTGGTTCTACGACGGCGCCAAGGCGGCGGGCATGGGCTTCACGACGCGGCCAATCGACGAGACGATCAGCGACACCGTGGCCTGGCTGCGGGCCGACGGCTACCGCCGCCACTAGCCCGCTCCGCGGCGCCCTTCCGGCACGGTTTCGGCACACAAACGATACTGCCGGCCGATCGCGGGTCAGACATCGTCTGCTTGCAAGACAACGGGGTCAGAGCGCGGTCGTCTGCAAGGAACGAAGACGGCACCGAACCGGCACACGTTTCGGCCGGATCGTGACAGGTCGCCCGCCGGAGGCTCAGGGCGTCCGCCGCCGCAGCGTCGCCGCGCCGCCCACCAGCGCCAGCGCGGTCACGCCGACCAGCACCGCAGCGTCGCGCCACACCTCCGCCGTCACCTCCGACGAGCTCGCCACGCGCGACAACGCGTCGTAGGCGTACGTCATCGGCAGCAGCCACGAGAGCAGCTCCAGCGGCCGCGCCATCTCCGAGCGCGGCGTCAGCAGCCCGCACAGCAGGATCTGCGGCAGCAGGAACGCCGGCAGGAACTGCACTGCCTGGAACTCCGTCTGCGCGAACGCCGACAGGAACAGCCCCAGCGACATGCCGAGCACCGCGTTCAGCACCGCGAACACCACCACCAGCGCGGTCGAGCCGGCGACGTCCAGCCCCAGCAGCCCGACCGCGACCAGCGCCGTGATCACGGCCTGCACCGTCGCCATGGCTGCGAACGCCACGCCATAGCCGGTGAGCAGGTCGATCTTGGCGAGCGGCATCGTCATCAGCCGCTCCAGCGTGCCGGTCGTCCGCTCGCGCAGCATCGCGATCGACGTGACGAGGAACATCGAGACGAGCGGGAAGATCCCGACCAGCGGCACGCCGATCCGCTGGAAGACGGCGTCGTCACCGGCGAAGACCCACTTGAGCAGCGCCTCCAGCACGCACGGCACGACCAGCAGCAGCGCCAGCGTCCGCGGGTCGCGGCGGAGCTGCGCGAGCACCCGCCACGCGGTGGCCGAGACGACGCGGCCGCTCACGCGCCGCCCACGAGCCGCAGGAACGCCTCCTCGACCCCATCCGCGCCGGTGTCGGCGAGCAGCTGCTCGCGCGGCTTGGCCGCCAGCACGCGGCCGTCGCGCATCAGCACGATGCCGTCGCAGCGGTCGGCCTCGTCCATCACGTGGCTCGAGACGAGCAGCGTCGTGCCGCCCCCGGCGAGCTCCCGGAACGCCTCCCACAGCTCGTTTCGGAGCACCGGGTCGAGGCCCACGGTGGGCTCGTCCAACACCAGCAGCCGGGGCTCGTTGAGCAGCGCCGTGGCCAGCGAGACGCGGGCCCGCTGCCCGCCGGAGAGGCGCCCCACCGGCCGGTCGGAGGCGCTGCCGAGCGCCACCGCATCGAGCGCCGCCTCGACGCGCTCGCCGGCGGCGTCGAGCACGCGGGCGAAGTAGCGCAGGTTCTCGCGCGCGGTCAGGTCGAGGTAGACGGACGGCGCCTGCGTCACGTAGCCGACGTCGCTGCGCAGGGCCGCCGACCCCGCCGGCCGGCCGAGCACCGTGATGTCTCCCGAGGCGACGATCTGGACGCCGACGATGGCGCGCATCAGCGTCGACTTGCCGCAGCCGCTGGGCCCGAGCAGCCCGGTGATCTGGCCCGCCGGGACATCGAGCGTGATCGCGTCCAGTACGCGGTCGCCGCCGCGGTCGACCACGAGCTCCCTGACGCTGATCGCTGCCGCCGCCGCCATCCCACCGCGGAGTCTCGCAGACGGGTAGTGTTTGGCCTCCTGACCCGGACTCCGAGGAGGTTCCCCATGCCGTCTGCCTACGACCTGCACACCTGGCGCGAGCGCGAGGTGATCGACGTCGACGGCGAGCCGGTCGGGCACGCCGAGGATCTCTACGCGGACGACCGCACCAGCGAGCCGGCCTTCCTGCTCGTCCGCGGCGGCCGGTTCGGCATCAAGCTCCACTTCGTGCCGATCGACGGCGCCACCCTCGACGGCGACCGCATTCGCGTCGCCCACACGGTCGAGCAGATCAACCACGCGCCGAACGTCTCGGCCGACGAGCACCTCACCCGCGACGAGGAGCAGCGGCTGTTCGCGCACTACGGCATGGACGCGCCCGTCGGCGAGGCCAGCGTGCTGGTGATCTGGGTCGCGACCGCGTAGGCCGCCGAGCGACCGCCGCTAGGCGATCATCGGCACCTGCACCTCGATCACGGGCTCGATCCGCTCGAAGATGTTCTCGAGGCTGGTGCCGGTGACCGTGATGCCGTGGTTCTTGAGGCCGACCACCGAGTGGGCGGGATCGGGCTCCTCGCGGATGATGTCGGCGACCGCCGTCGCCAGCTCCGCCGTGCCGCACGGGTAGTTGAACTCTGTCGCCCGGATGCCGGGGATCCACGCGTGCACGTGCACGATCGCGTTCACCTCGGGGTGCTCCTGGTAGATCATCCAGTGCTCGATCGCGTCCACCGAGACGCGATTTGGATCCTCGAAGCCGGCCGGGACGGACAGCACCATGGTGCCGGTGGACTCCTCGTAGTTCTTCACCATCAGGATGTCCTTGCCGACGATCCGCAGGTTCGACTTGTCCACGCCGGACGCGCTCATCCAGTAGCGGCCGGCGTCCTTGCGGACGGACAGGTTGCCGTAGGAGAGCCCGCCGATGCCGTAGATCCGCTTGATCCGGAGCAGCTCCTGCTCGCCGACCAGCTCCTCCAGCGGGAACGGCGCGGGCAGCAGGCCGAGGGCGTCGAGCCGCTTGCCGGCGTCGTACAGGGCCGCCGTCAGCTCGTCGCCGTCCCACAGGTCGGGCTCGAGGTCGCCGTCGAAGCGGTTGTCGATGACCAGGCGCGAGGTCGCAAGCGGTGTGACGCGATCGACGATCGCCCGCATCCAGGTCTCCATGTCGCCCGAATCGGCAACGGTGTAGTGACCACGCTCCGGGGTGACGAAGTGGCAGTCGCCTCCGGGGACGACGACGATGCCCAGGTTGGCGAGGCTGCGCACCATCAGCGGGTACTCGTACTTGAGCACGTCGTCGGGCGTCTCGTCCAGCACCGACACGATCGCGACGTAGGTCGACCGCTGGCGGCGGCGGACGGGCCGCGGCCGGCTGGGATCGACGAAGTTGAACACGATCTCGGCCTCCGGCGTGTCCGAGGTGTCCTCCTCGTACCCGCGGGCCGCCCACTCGCTTGCGCAGCGCCTCGCGGAACGCCTCCAGGCGGGGATCGTTCGCGACGCCGGCAACGGCAAATCTGATGCTCATCCGTTCACTTCCACCATCTCATCGAGCTTGACTTCCATCACGACATCGCCGTCGATCTGGACGACACAGGCATCGCGCACCACCTCGTAGCTGCGCACGACACCATTTCCATGCGGTGTTGACACCCTCCTGCCGACTGCCGGCGCTCGATCCCGGAACGATCGGTAGATCGGGTGCTCGAACGCCAGACAGCAGCGTAGCCTGCCGCACAGTCCGGTGATGCGCCCCGGGTTCATCGGGAGCTCCTGATCCTTGGCCATGCGCAGGGTGATCGGGCTCTCGTGCGAGGGGTAGCGGTTGCAACACTTGGTCGGCCCGCACAGACCGCCGCCGCCGCACAGCCGGGCGGCCTCGCGCGGACCGACCATGCGCAGGTCGACGCGCCGCTTGAGCCGGCCCGACAGGTCGGCCGAGAGCGCCGAGGTGTCGGGCCGCTCCTCGGCCTCGTAGCTGAACGTGATCCGGCTGCCGTCGAACACGACGTCCGCGGAGATCGGCTTGAGCGCCATCTCGTGGCGGCGCACCAGCTCGCGGAAGAGCAGCATCGCCCGCTTGCCCTCGACCCGGTTCGCCCGCACCTGCTCGTCGTCGGCCGGCGCCGCCCGCCGCACGACCTTCTTCAGCGGGCCGGTCAGCTCCTCGTCGGGGACGGCGTGGTTGGCCTGGACGATCCGGCCCAGGTCGCGCCCGCGCACCGTCTGGCAGATGACGCGCTCGTTCCAGTGCAGCTCGAGCCCGCCCGGATCGAACGAGTAGACCTTGCCGCCGGGCTGGAAGACGACGCCAACGACCGTGGCCATCTTCAACTCACTTTCGCGATGTCGGATCCGCTGCCGCGAAGCTCATGGAAGAGGGCCTCGACGGCCAGCGGTGGAGAGACGTTCGTGTCGAGCGACCGGCGCGTGTCGGACAGGGTCGAGATCGCCCGCATCAGCCTCGCCGGGGTCTCGTCGATCGCGTCCTCGATCGCGTGGGCGGCCAGATCCGAGTGTACCACCGTGTCCTCGGCTCCCAGACTGGCCGCGAGCACGTCCCGGTACCACCAGGCGATCGTGTCCAGCGCCTCTCGCAGCTCGTCCAGCTCGGCCCGGCGCGAGGCGCGCTTGACGCGGTCGTCCAGCCGCTTCTCGAGCGTCTTGCGCTGCGCGCGGGTCGTCCACCGTCTCGAGCGCCTGCTCGCCCTGCTCCTTCAGCAGCGCGCCCGCCCGCTTGCCGGCCGCCGCTGCCGCGCCGGTGATCGCCGCCGAGGCCTCGGCCGGGTCGAACCCCTCGCCGGTGATCGAGCGCCGCGCCAGGTCGAGGTACCCGCGGTGCCGCTCGGAGGCGTCGCCGTCGTGCACCAGCAGCTCGGCCCGGTCGAGGCTGCCCAGCGCCGCCCGGGCGGCGGCCGGGTCGCCCGTGTGGGCGGCCAGCTCGGCCGTCGAGAAGCGGCGGAACGGCACGGTCTGGACGCGCGAGCGGATCGTCGGCAGCATCCCCTCGGCGTGGTCGGAGACGAGCACGAAGACGCCGTAGTCGGGCGGCTCCTCGAGCGACTTGAGCAGCGCGTTGGCGCTGTCGTCGCGCAGCAGGTGGGCGTCGAGGATGAGGTAGACGCGGCGGTCGCCCTCGAACGGGCGCATGTGCAGGTCGCGCCGGAGCCGCCGCGCGTCCTCCATCAGGATCATCGTGCCCTGGGGCTCGAGGCGGAACAGGTCGGGGTGGGTGGCGGAGCTGATCCGGCCCAGCGGGCTCCTCGAGCAGCGCGGCGCAGAACCGCTCGGCGTAGCGGCGCTTGCCGCTGCCCGGCGGCCCGGCCAGCAGGTAGGCGTGGCCCGGCGCGGCCAGCGCTGCGGTCAGCCGACGCAGCGGCCTCGGGCTGGGCGGGCAGGCCCTCGAACGGCTCGCTCACACGCCCACCGCCCGCCGCACCCGCGCCAGCACCTCGTCCGGCGCCCCGCCGGCGTCCAGCTCGACGATCCGCTCCGGGAACCGGCCGGCCAGCTCGGCGAAGCCCCGGGCGACGTCGGCGTGGAAGCCGCCGCCCTCGGCCTCGATCCGGTCCGGCGTCGGGGTCGCGGCGCGCCGGCCGCCTCGGCCTGATCCAGCCGCAGCAGCACGGTGCGGTCGGGGAAGATGCCGCGCGTCGCGAGCAGGTTGACCTCGAGCACGCGCTCGACGCCGAGGCCGCGGGCGACGCCCTGGTAGGCAAGGGAGGAGTCGATGAAGCGGTCGGCGACGACGTGAGCGCCGTCACGCAGCGCCGGGGCGATCACGTCGGCCACCAGCTGCGCGCGGGCCGCGGCGTAGAGCAGCGCCTCGGCGGCGGGGTCGATCGCCTCGCCCGGATCGAGCAGCAGCTCGCGGATCCGCTCGCCCGCCGGCGTGCCGCCCGGCTCGCGCACGCGCACGACCTTGGCGCCCTCCGACTCCAGCGCCTCGGCCAGCAGCCGTGCCTGCGTCGTCTTGCCTGAGCCGTCGAGACCCTCGAAGGAGATGAACACGACCTGATGCTACCGTCGCAATCAGCGCTACAGAATCGGCACCGTCGCGCCGAAAAGGCCCCATCACGGGAGTGCTACCCTCTCGGCCGCTATGGGAAAGACCCTCGTCATCGCAGAGAAGCCGTCGGTGGGCCGCGACTACGCAAAGGCCCTGCCCGGCAGGTTCACCGACCACAAGGACTACCTGGAGTCGGACGACTACGTCATCTCCTGGGCGGTCGGGCACCTGGTCGAGCTGGCCGAGCCGGAGGAGTACGACAGCAAGTACAAGCTCTGGTCGCTGAACCGGCTGCCGATCCTGCCGGAGCACTTCAAGCTCCAGCCGATCGAGGGCCGCAGCCGCAAGCAGCTGGACACGCTGGCCAAGCTGATGCGCCGCAAGGACGTGGACGACATCGTCAACGGCTGCGACGCCGGCCGCGAGGGCGAGCTGATCTTCTCCTACATCTATGACCTGCTGGCCAGCGACAAGCCGGTGCGCCGGCTGTGGGTGTCGTCGATGACGACGGGCGCGATCCGCGAGGGGTTCGAGCACCTGCGCGACGGCGCCGAGATGGCGAACCTCGCGGCCGCGGCCCGGTCGCGCGGCGAGGCCGACTGGCTGGTGGGGATGAACGGCACCCGGGCGGCGACCAAGGTCGGCCGCCTGGAGGGCGTCGTCTCGCTGGGCCGCGTGCAGACACCGACGCTGGCGCTGATCGTGCGCCGCGACCTCGAGATCGACGCCTTCGTCCCGGAGACGTACTTCCAGGTGGACGCCCGCTTCGAGCTGGCCGGGGACCGCGCCTACACCGGCCGCTGGTTCGAGGGCAAGGAGGACCGCACGGCGGAGCGCCAGCGCGCCGAGGAGGTCGCGAGCGCGGCCCGCCATGCCGACGCCCTGGTGCGGTCGGTCAAGCGCAAGGAGCGCAAGGAGCGCTCGCCGCTCCTCTACGACCTGACGTCGCTGCAGCGGGAGGCGAACCGCCGGTTCGGCCTGTCCGCGGCGCGCACGCTGGCCGCGGCACAGCGGCTCTACGAGGGCTCGAGCAACGGCGCCGTCATCACCTATCCGCGGACGCGCAGCCAGTTCCTCCCGTCCGACCAGATCCCCACGCTGAAGCGGATCGCCGGCCGGCTGGCCGGCATCGATGCGTACCGGCCGCACGCCGAGTACGTCGCCGGGCTGGACGTGCTGCCGCTGGCGCGCGTCGTCAACGACGGCAAGGTCGACGACCACCACGCGATCATCCCCACCGGCGAGCTGCCGCGCGGCGAGCTCTCGTCCGACGACCGCCGCGTGTTCGACCTGGTCTGCCGCCGGTTCCTGTCGGTCTTCCACCCGGACGCGCGGTTCGAGGACACCGAGGTCGTCACCGAGGCCGGCGGCCAGAGCTTCCGCACCAAGGGCCGGCGGCTGGTCGAGGCCGGCTGGCGCGCCCCCGCCTTCGGCGAGTCGGCCGCGGCGCCGCCCGCCGAGAACGGCGAGAAGCGGGAGGACGACGAGTCCGCCGAGCAGGCGCTGCCGAAGATCGACGAGGGCGAGCAGGGCCGCTGCGCCGAGGCCGACGTGCTGGAGAAGCAGACGAAGCCGCCGGGGCGGTTCAGCGAGGCGTCGCTGCTGGGTGCGATGGAGACGGCCGGGCGCTCGATCGACGACGAGGAGCTGCGCGAGGCGATGAAGGAGTCGGGGCTGGGCACGCCCGCGACCCGGGCCGACACGATCGAGCGGCTGCTCAACGTCGGCTACATCGACCGCGACGGCAAGGCCCTGATCTCGACCACCAAGGGCCGGGAGACGATCGAGCTGCTGGGCGAGCACCCGCTGACGTCGGCCGAGCTGACCGGCCGCTGGGAGAAGCGCCTGTCCGAGATCGAGCACGGCCAGTCGCAGCGCGGTGCCTTCATGGGCGACATTGCCGAGTTCGCGTCGGGCCTCGTCGACCACTTCCGCGATGTCCGCACCGAGTCGCTGGGCGCCTGCCCCAACGGCGACGGCGAGGTGCGCGAGAACCGCGCCGCGTTCGGCTGCAGCTCCTACAAGAGCAAGAGCGACCCCGGCTGTGGGTTCACGATCTGGAAGAGCCAGAGCGGCTTCACGGTCGGCCGCGACGACGTGCGCGCGCTGCTCGCCGACGGCGAGGCGCCGCTGGCCGGGCCGGTCGAGGGCGCGAAGCTCGTGCTCGCCGAGGGCAACCAGCCGCAGATCGTCGCCGCCGACGGCACGGCGATCGGCCATCAGGTGCTGGGCGCGTGCCCCAACGGCGACGGCGAGATCAAGGAGAACCGCGCCGCGTTCGGCTGCAGCTCCTACAAGAGCAAGAAGGACCCCGGCTGCGGGTTCACCGTCTGGAAGAGCCAGAACGGCTTCACCGTCACGGCCGCCGACGTCCACGCGCTGCTCGAGCACGGCGAGGCGGTGCTGGAGGGCCCGGTGCCCGCACGGCTGGTGCTGGCCGAGGGCAACGTCCCGCAGATCGTGGACGAGGAGGGGCGGGCGCTGCAGGGCGCGCTCGGCCCGTGCCCCAACGGCGACGGCGAGATCAAGGAGAACCGGCGCGGCTTCGGCTGCTCGTCGTGGAAGAGCAAGAGCGAGCCGGGCTGCGGCTTCACGATCTGGAAGAGCCAGCGCGGCTTCACCGTCACGGCGGAGAACGTCCGATCGCTGCTCGAGAACGGCGAGGCGACGCTCGAAGGGGCGGCGCAGCCGGCCAAGCTGGTGCTGGGCGACGACAAGCAGCCGCAGATCGTGGGCGAGGACGGCGCGCCCCTGGTGAAGGCGGCGCGGACGGTTCGCGAGCCGATCGCGACCTGCCCCAAGTGCGGCGGCGACATCCGCGAGAACAGCCGCGCGTACGGCTGCTCGTCGTGGAAGAGCAAGAAGAACCCGGGCTGCGGCTTCGTCATCTGGAAGTCCACGAAGGGCCACGAGATCACGCCCGACGAGGCGCGCGAGGTGATCCAGCAGGGCCGCACCGGGCCGATCGCGTTCCGCGACCGCGCCGGCAACTTCACCGGCCGCCTGGTGCTGAACGACGAGAAGCTGGTCGAGATCGAGCGGATCGACGACGGCAAGGCGGAGGCCGCGGCCTAGAAGGCGCCGCCGCCCGCGCCGGCCGACGCCGGGCGGGTGTGAACTCCGGTACGGAGTCCGGCACGGACTCCGGCACCGTGCCCGGCACCTTCCGTGACATTCGTGCCAGGTGTCACGGCGGCCGGTACAAAGCGCCGATCGGCCCAACCAGGCGGCCCTCTGTGTCAACTCCGTGCCGACCGGTCACGGCACCCGCGCGTCCTTACCACGTATTGGAAGTCCTCCGGCACCGACTCTGGCACCACCTCTGGCACCGAGCCGGAGTGGGTGCCCGGTTTGGTGCCGGAGTCCGTGCCGTAGTCGGTGCCCGGTTCGGTGCCGGACACCGGTTCGATCCTGGCGGTATCGTCGGCCGGTGGCAGCCGACGACCCGATCACCCGCCGCATCGTCCGCGAGGCGGGCGTCCCCGGCCTGGACGATCTGCTCGGCGAGCGGCTGCCCCCGGCCGACCTGCGCTCGCTGCTGCTCCACGTCGCCCGCCGCCGCTCCGCCGCCAGGCGGCCGGCCGACCTGCTCGCCGACCGTCGCCGCGATCCGACCCTGGCCGCCGCGCCGCTCGACGCCCGGGCGATGGCCGCAGCGACGCTGGCGGCGCTTCGACGCGGCGGAGGGGTTCGAGCCGGTCGAGCTCTCCCCGGTCGCCCCGCTGGCGCTGAACGGCGTGCTCGGCGAGATCGACCAGAACAACGTCCTCGCCACCGTCCGCGGCAGCGAGGTGCAGGCCGACCCGACCACCGCGCTGACGCTCGAGGCGGCACTCCGCCGGCGCGGCGACGATCCCCCGATGCGCCTCTGCGCGTGCCACCGCGTGCTCCGCCTCCAGCGCTTCGACGCGCCCGACGCGTGGCAGCACTTCCGGCTGTTCGCCCTGGTCACCGCCGGCCGCTCGGAGCCGGGGCACGGATTCGAACTGACCGCGCTGGCGGGGCACCTGACCGTCCTGCTCGGCCTGCTTGGGCGGCTCGGCTTCGAGGCCTGCGACGTGCGCGTCGCGGACGCCCGCCGCCGCGGGCCGCTGCTCGACCGCATTGCGGAGGACGTCTTCCCGCCGCTGGCCGCGGCCTTCCCGCAGGCGCGGCTCGTCCTCGACCCCGACCGCACCCGCGCCGCCGGCTACTACGACGGCCCGATGCTCGAGATCGCCGCCGAGGGCCCCGACGGGCAGTCGATCGAGGTCGGCGACGGCGGCTCGACGGACTGGAGCGCGCGGCTCCTGGCCGACCGCCGCCAGCGCACGTTCACCAGCGGCATCGGACTCGACCGCCTCGTGCTCGCTTCGATCTAGTCGCGGCGCCAGGACGTGGAGCCGCGGTCGTCCGGGCCGAGTGGCCGCCGGCCGCGGTAGCCGCGCACGCCGATCACCGTCAGCGCGCCGACCACCAGCAGCACCGGCAGGCCCAGCACGAAGATCGGGATCAGCGCGACGCCCGTGGAGGCCGGCTTGCGCAACGTCACGCCCTGCTGGTGCGGGCCGAAGTCGGGCGTCGCCACGATCGTGTCCGCCGAGGTCGAGTCGGCGTACCCGGCCTCCAGGTAGAAGTCGTCCACCCGCCAGCCCTGCCCGGTGTGCCGCACGACCACGGTGAACGCCGCCGGCCCCACCTTCGCGTTCTTGCGCGGATGCAGGATCAGGTGCAGGCCGACCGAGTCGCCCTGGACGTAGATCGGCGTCCAGCCCGTCTCGCCGATGTGCGTCTCGCGTCCCGGGTACGGCTGCACCGGGATCTCGCCGGTCATCCACGCCCTGCGGCTCATCCCGCCGCGCAGCGTGGGCGTGACCAGGTTGTAGGCGCGCGCCAGGTCGTGGCGCTCGACGGCGGCGACCACGAACGAGTCGAGCGTGTGCGTGATCGGCGCGCGGAACGACTGCGGCACGGTCACGACCTCCGGCCCCGTCGGGTAGGAGAAGTCCTGGCCGCCGCTCGCGGCCGTGCTGCCGCACGCGGAGCCGGCCAGCAGGAATCCCAGGGCCGCGATCATCAGCGGTCGACGAACGTGCATGCTCCGATGCTAGCCTCTCGCGCCATGCACGCAATGGTCACGGGAGGCGCCGGATTCATCGGCTCGCACGTCGCGGACGCCCTGCTGGCGCGCGGCGACGAGGTCTGCGTGGTGGACTCGCTGGCCAACGGCAAGCGCGAGCGGGTGGCGGACGGGGCCGAGTTCGCCCAGCTGGACATTCGCGACGGCGAGGCGCTGCGCGCGCTGGTCGAGCGGGTGCAGCCGGCGGCGATCTTCCACCTGGCCGCACAGGCCGACGTCCGTGTCTCGGTGGACGACCCCGGCCTCGACGCCGACGTCAACGTCCGCGGCTCGGTGGAGGTGCTGAACGCCGCCCGCATCTCGGGCGCCCGGGTCGTGTTCTCGTCCACCGGCGGCGCCCTCTACGGCGAGGCTGAGACGATCCCCTCGCCCGAGTCGACGACGGTCGCGCCGATGTCGCCCTACGGCACCTCGAAGTTCTGCGCGGAGCAGTACCTGGAGCTCTCAAACCGGCTCTACGGCACGCGTCACGTCACGCTCCGCTACGGCAACGTCTACGGGCCCCGGCAGGATCCGCACGGCGAGGCCGGCGTGGTCGCGATCTTCTTCGGCAAGCTGACCTCGGGCGCGACGCCGCTGGTGTTCGGCGACGGCCTCCAGACGCGCGACTACGTCTACGTCGGCGACGTCGTCGCCGCCAACCTGCGCGCGCTCGCCTACGAGGGCCAGCACACCGCATTCAACGTCGGCACCGAGCAGGAGACGAACGTCGTCGACCTGCTGGCGGCATGCCAGCGGGCGGCCGGCACCGAGAGCGCCGCCGAGCACAAACCGGCGCGGCTGGGCGAGCTCGACCGCAGCTGCCTGGACTGCTCGCGGGCCCGCACCGAGCTGGGCTGGTCGCCGGCCACGAGCCTCGACGACGGGCTGCGCGCCACGCTCGCCTCGCTGCACCCGTGAGCCTCGTCCGCGGCCGCGACGACCTGACGGAGCCGCTGATCGCGCTCTCCTTCGACGACGGCCCGTCACCGCAGACGCCGGACATCCTCGACCTGTTCGCCGAGCACGGCGCGCACGGCACGTTCTTCGTCCTGGGCGAGTCCGTCGAGGGCCGCGAGGAGATCCTGGCGCGGACGATTGCCGAGGGCCACGAGATCGGCAACCACACCTACGGCCACCCCCACGCGATGGAGCTGGAGGACGCCGAGCTGGCGCACGAGATCGTCCGCTGCCAGCGGCTGCTGGGCGACCGGCCGCGGCTGTTCCGCCCGCCCTACGGCGAGGATCCCGTCCGCTGCGAGCGGGTCGCGCGGGAGCGCGGCATCCCGGACACGGCGCTGTGGTCGATCGACCCCTCCGACTGGCTGGAGCGCTCCTCGGCGGAGATCGCCCGGGTGATCCTGGCCGAGGCGAGGCCGGGCGCGATCGTCGACCTGCACGACGGCTGGCCGCGCGTCACGTCGACGCCAGCCGACCGCACGCCGACCGTGGACGCGCTGCGCATCGTGCTCCCCGAACTGGCCGCGCCGCGGCCTTCGCGCGGTGACCATCTCGGAGCTGATTTCGGCTTGATCTGGGGGCGCGGCGAGTCCGTCCGACCCCCTGGCCATACTGCCTCTCCCCACTAGATCTGGTGGCTCCACATCCGACCGAGGCACCACATCTTGGGCATCCCCCGATGAACTGTCCCTTCTGCGAACACGGCGAGACCAAGGTCGTCGACTCACGGGTCGCCGGCAAGGGCGCCGTCCGCCGCCGGCGGGAGTGCCTGCTCTGCGCGCAGCGCTTCACGACCTTCGAGCGGATCGAGGAGACGCCGCTGTTCGTGATCAAGAAGGACGGTTCCCGGCAGCCGTTCGACCGGGCGAAGCTGATGGCCGGGCTGGTGCGCGCCTGCACCAAGCGGCCGGTGTCCGCCGCGGAGCTCGAGCGAGCGGCCGCGGCCATCGAGTACGGGCTCCGCAACGGGGTGCGGGAGGAGGTCCCGACGCAGGCGATCGGGGACGAGGCGCTGGTCGTGCTGCACGAGCTCGACCGTGTCGCCTACGTCCGGTTCGCCTCGATCTACCGGGACTTCCAGGACGTCGAGGAGTTCGAGCGGGAGCTGGCCCTGCTGGAGTCCGCAGGGCGAACACCTGTTCGCAGTTGAGCTACACTTCACTGAGGGAATGACGGAGGAGGAGAGCGGCATGGCGACGACCGAGAGCGGGATCGAGACGAGGGTTCTGGAGGGGCGCGAGGACGTCTCGATCGGGGTTCCCCGGTACTTCACGACCCCCGGCGTGGACCCGTACGACGCGGTCGAGTGGGAGACGCGCGAGGCGCTGATCCCGGGCAAGGACGGCCCCTCCTTCCAGCAGAAGGACGTCGAGTTCCCCGCCTTCTGGAGCCAGACGGCGACCAACATCGTCGCGCAGAAGTACTTCCGCGGCAAGCTCAACACGCCGGCTCGCGAGCACTCGGTTCGGCAGATGATCTCGCGCGTTGCCGACACGGTCACCACATGGGGCATCAAGGACGGCTACTTCACCGACGGCGACGAGGCCGAGACCTTCCACGCCGAGCTGACGTACCTGCTGCTGAACCAGATGGCGTCGTTCAACTCGCCGGTGTGGTTCAACGTCGGCTTCGAGGAGCACCCGCAGTGCTCGGCCTGCTTCATCCTGTCCGTCGACGACTCGATGGACTCGATCCTGGCCTGGATCACCAAGGAGGGCAACATCTTCCGCGGCGGCTCCGGCTCGGGCATCAACCTGTCCAAGATCCGCTCGTCCAAGGAGCAGCTCTCCAAGGGCGGGTACGCCTCCGGCCCGGTCTCGTTCATGCGCGGCGCGGACGCCTCGGCGGGCACGATCAAGTCGGGCGGCAAGACGCGGCGCGCGGCCAAGATGGTCGTGCTGAACGTCGACCACCCGGACATCGAGGAGTTCATCTGGTGCAAGCAGCACGAGGAGGAGAAGGCCCGCGTGCTGCAGGCGGCCGGCTACGACATGAGCCTGGACTCGCCCGACTGGGCCTCGATCCAGTACCAGAACGCGAACAACTCGGTGCGGGTCACCGACGAGTTCATGCGCGCCTGCCTGGACGACGAGTCGTGGGACCTGACCGCCCGCACCGACGGCCAGGTGGTGCGCACCGTGCGCGCCCGTGACCTGATGCACCAGATCGCCGAGGCCGCGTGGAAGTGCGCCGATCCCGGCATGCACTACGACACGACGATGAACGACTGGCACACGTGCCCGGCGAGCGGGCGGATCAACGCCAGCAACCCGTGCTCCGAGTACCTGCACGTGGACAACAGCGCCTGCAACCTGGCCAGCCTGAACCTGATGAAGTTCCGCGACGAGGAGTCGGGCGAGCTCGACGTCGAGCGGTTCGAGCGGGCTGTCGACGTCATCTTCATGGCCCAGGAGATCCTGGTGTCCAACTCGAGCTACCCGACCGAGCAGATCACGCGCAACGCCCACGCGATGCGCCAGCTGGGGATGGGCTACGCCAACCTGGGCGCCGTGCTGATGGCCCGTGGCCTGCCCTACGACTCCGACGAGGGCCGCGCCTACGCCGGCGCGATCACCGCGATCATGACCGGCCGCGCGTACCGCAAGTCGGCCGAGATGGCCGGCCGCGTCGGCCCGTTCGAGGAGTACGGCAAGAACGCCGACGCGATGCTCCGGGTGATCCGCAAGCACCGTGCCGCCGTGGGCAACATCGACCACGCCCTCGTCCCCGACGACATGAGCCTGGCCGCGCGGCGGGCGTGGGACGAGGCGCTCGCGGTCGGCGAGCAGCACGGCTACCGCAACGCGCAGGCGACGGTGCTCGCGCCGACCGGGACGATCTCGTTCATGATGGACTGCGACACCACCGGCGTCGAGCCCGACTTCTCACTGGTCAAGTCCAAGCGACTGGTCGGCGGCGGCGACATCACGATCGTCAACCAGACGGTGCCGGAGGCGCTGCGCCGGCGCGGCTACGCCCCGCACGAGGTCGATCAGATCGTCGCGCACATCAACGAGCACAACACCGTGGTGGGCGCGCCCGGCTTCAAGGGCGAGCACCTGGCGATCTTCGACGTCGCGGTCGGCGACCGGGCGATCCACCACATGGGCCACGTCAAGATGATGGCCTCGATCCAGCCCTTCATCTCGGGTGCGATCTCAAAGACGGTGAACCTGCCGAACGACGTCACGGTGGACGACGTGATGGGCCTCTACCTGGACGCCTGGAAGCTGGGCGTGAAGGCGATCGCGATCTACCGCGACGGCTGCAAGGTGGCCCAGCCGCTCTCGACCAAGGGGCAGACCGAGCTGATCGCGGCCAAGCCGCAGCGGCGCGTGATGCCGATCGACCGCCAGGAGATCGGGCGCAAGTTCAAGGTGGGCGAGTACGAGGGGTACATCCACGTCGGCATGTTCCCCGAGGGCGACCCGGGCGACATCTTCGTGGACATCGCCAAGGAGGGCACCACCCTCGCCGGGCTGATGAACGCCTTCATGATCGCCGTCTCCGTCGGCATCCAGTACGGCGTGCCGCTGGACGTGTTCGTGGCGAAGTTCGCGCACATGCGGTTCGAGCCGAGCGGCCTCACCAACGACCCCGACATCCGCGTCGCCAAGTCGATCCCCGACTACATCTTCCGGTGGATGGGCAAGCGCTTCCTGGACGCGGACGCGCAAGCCGACCTGGGCATCATGAGCCAGGCCGTCCGCGACCGGCTCGCCGCCGGCGACGGCTACGCGCCGGACGCCTCGCTGGGGGACACTGCGGCGCCCACGCCCACGCCCGGCCAGACGGCGCTGTTCAACGCCTGGGAGGACGCCGTCGAGTGCGCCAAGTGCGGCGGGCGGAAGGTGCGGACCGGCGCCTGCTACACCTGCCGCGACTGCGGCGACAACTCGGGCTGCGGCTGATTGACGCTCCGGGCCGGCCGTGCTTCGCAGCGCGGCCGGCCCGGACCGCGTCCTAGCGCGGCGGCCCGCTTGCGAGCGTGACGCTCGCGGTCTGGGTCGAGCCGTACTGGTCGACGTAGGTCGCGTCGATCGAATCGCCCGGCTTCTGGGTCGAGACGATCGCGCCGAGGTCATCCGGGGACGAGATCGTCTGACCGCCGACCGCGACGATCAGGTCGCCCGCGCTCAGGCCCGCAGCATCAGCCGCGCTCCCCGGGACGACCGACGAGATGACCGCGCCGGAGCTGTTGTACTGATCCGCGGTGGCCTCGACTCCGAGGAACGCGGTGCCGCCGATGTGGATCGTGTCCGACCCGTTGCCGCTCTCGATCTGCTGGGCAATCGACACCGCCTTGTTGATCGGGATCGCATACCCCTGGCTGGCGCCAGTCGTGTAATCGACGTTGTTCGAGACGGAGGCGGCGGTATCCATGCCGATCACCTCGCCGGACGAGTTGTAGAGCGGCCCGCCCGAGTCGCCCGGCCGGATCGGCGCGTTGGTCTCGATCAGCCCGCTCAGGTTCTCGCTGCCGCCCTGGTCGTCGCTCACGGTGATCGAGCGACCGACACCGGTCACGGTGCCGGAGGCCGGCGTCAGCCTGCCCGTGCCGCCGGCGTTTCCGAGCGCGCGCACGGACTGGCCGGAGCCGACACTGTCCGAGTCGCCCAGGGACGCGGTCTGCAGGTTCGAGGCGCCGCTCGCCTGGAGCACGGCGACGTCATCGGACACGTCATAGCCGACGACCTCGGCCGAGTAGGTCTGGCCCGTGCCCGGCACCCGGAGCTTGATCTCCGTCGCGCCGCGGATGACGTGGTTGTTGGTCAGCACCTCGCCCGACGACGTCAGCACCATGCCGGTGCCGGCTGCCTGTGCGCCCTGGTACGCGAGGTTCGTTTCGATGATGACGGCACCGGTGCCGACGCGCGGCGCCGAGTGCGTCCGCGTCAGCGCGAGGCCGACGGCGGCCACCGCGACGACGAAGGCGGTGAGCACCACCAGGAGGGTGCGGGTCGGGAAGCGGCGCGGCGGCTTCGGTGGCTCCGGCTGCCTGCCCCACTCCCAGTCTGGTCGGTCGAGCTCCACTGCTTCTCCTCTGTCTCGTTGGGACGCCGTCAGCGGCGTCGCTCTGGAACGAGACCACGGCTACCTTCGAACTAGCTGGGAATGTTGCCTTGGGGTTGGAAGCCCAGCTGTGGGAGGCTCGCGCGGTCGTCGGGCTCGACCGGTGCGCGGGGCGAGGTGGCCATCTGATCGAGGAGCAGTTCGCCGGCGTTCGGCATCGCTCCCGGCCCGTCGAGGCGATAGCGAGGCGGCAGCATCGGGCCGAAGAGCAACGGCTCGAGGAGCTCCGGACGTGCGTCGAGATCGGGCGCGACGCCGGAGGCTTCCGCGAGTGCCAGCGCGAGCGCGTCATGTGAGTCGAGCGGCGGCGGCGCGGCGGCGACGCTTGCGCGCATGTCCGCCTCGTCAGGTGGGTCGATCGTGCCCGTCCAGACGTTGACGATCCAGCGGGCCTGGAGCTCGAGCAGCGGGAAGTACGGGCCCGACGTCGCGAACTGGCCGATGAAGCCGAGGCCCGGCAGGGCGGGGTGAAACGTGCGCAGGTGCAGCCGCAGGTCGCGCCCGGTGCGGGCCCAGACCTGGTCGTCGAGCCAGGGGATGTCGAGGTCGTACCCGGTCGCGCAGACGATCGCGTCGACAACAGCGCTCGACCCGTCGCTGAACGTCACCGTCTGACCGGACACGGACTCGATCGCAGGACGGCACACGATGCGCCCACTCTGCACCTGGGCGAGGTAGTCCTGGCAGAGGGAGTGGCCGGCGCGCAGGATGTCCTCGTCGGGCGCCGGTGCGCCGAAGTCGGCGGGGTTCCCGGCGACCCGCACCACGCGGTCTCGAAGCACGCGTCCGAATTCCTCGCGCGGAAGCGCCCGCCGTCGCAGAGCGCCGACATGCGTGTACCACTGCCAGTCGGACGACACGCCGCGGGACACCTTCTGCAGCACGTAGCGCGGCTTGCGGTAGGCCGAGACGACCCCGTTGACTTCGGCGATGTCCGATGCGATCTCGTGGCCACTCACCCCGTTCCCGTAGACCAGCGGCCGTCCTCGCCGGAAGGGCGCGGCGCCCGGATAGTCGTACGCATGCAGCAGCTCGCCGGTGAAGCCGGCCAGGCCGGGTGGCACCAGCGGCGCATGGAATCGCCCCGACGCCACGACGACCGCGTCGAACGGCTCGCCGTCCACCGTCCACCCCGGCCGCACGGACCGGACACGACGCCCGAACGCGATGCGCTGGGTCACACCGAACGCGTCGGCATACGAGCGCAGATACGTGTGGATCTGCTCCGCGAACGGATGCAGCTCGTGGTCGGGCGGCACCGCCAGATCCGAGAACGCCGTCATCCATCTGCTCGTGTTCGTCCGCATCCCCGGCCACACACCGCTCAGCGGAGACCCCGAGTTCCACTGGCCGCCGAGATCGTCCTGTGCCTCGAAGACGGTCACGTCGAGTCCCGCCTCGAGCGCATGCTTCGCCGCCACCAGGCCCGCCGGCCCCGCCCCGACAACGGCAACGCGCGAGCCGTCAGGAAGGCGCATACTCGCCGCTCTCCGGGAGCGTCGGGTGGTCGGTGGGGTAGACACCGACCGCGAATCCGTAGACGGTGTCGCCCGTCCGCGGCAGCTGGTCGAACTCCCCCACCAGCTCCGCCATCCGCTCCCAGAACCCGGAGGCCTGCTCCTCGGAGATGCGGGCATGGCGGATGAATCCCCACAGCTTCCCGTCACGGAACGCGGCGTCCGACTCGCCGGCCGCGACGTCGAAGTCGTTGAAGTCCCGGGGCAGCGCCTCGCCCTCGGAGCTCCGCTCGATCGCAACGTAGAACATCCGTGCCGTCCGGCCGTAGAACCGCTCGTCGATCGCCCGGACGCGCCGCGTCCTCACCACCCGCACCAGCCCGGCCTCCCTCAGCACCTTGACGTGGTGGGCGACCGTGCTCTTCGGCCGGCGCAGCGCGACCGCCAGCTCGCTCACGGTCGCCGCCCGCTCGTGCAGCAGGCCCAGGATCGTGTTGCGGAGGGGATGGCTGAGCGCCTTCACCTGATCGCTGCGCGTGAGCGCGATCCGCTCCGCGAGGTCGTAATCAGGAGGTGACGGATCTGCGGCCACGCTGGGAATAGGCTAACATCTGTCGAACGTTCCATCTTTCTGGATCAATGAGGAGGCGCTGACGATGACCACCATGGTGCTCTACCACCACGTCCAGGGGCTGACCGAGGGAGTCCGGTCGTTCGCCGACGAGCTGCGCGGGGCGGGGCACACCGTGCACACCCCCGACCTGTTCGACGGGCGCACGTTCGCGACGATCGAGGAGGGCATGGCCTTCGCGCGCGATGCGGGATTCGCGGCACTCGCCGAACGCGGCGTGGCTGCGGCCGACGCCATCGGCCCCGGCGCCGTCTACGCCGGCTTCTCGTTCGGCGTGATGCCCGCCCAGCAGCTCGCACAGACGCGCCCCGGCGCAGGAGGGGCCGTCCTCATCAGTGGGTGCCTCCCGGTCTCGGAGTTCGGCGAGGCGTGGCCCGAGGGCGTGCCGGCGCAGGTGCACGGCAAGGAGGCCGACCCGTTCTTCGACGAGGACCTCGAGGCCGCGCGCGCACTCGTCGACTCGTCGGACAACGCCAGGCTGTTCCTCTACCCGGGGACGGAGCATCTGTTCGCCGACTCGTCGCTCCCCGAGTACGACGCGGCTGCCACCGCCCTGCTGACCGAGCGCGTGCTGGCATTCGTCGACGCGATTGCGCCGGCGGAGATACGGTGACGGCCGTGGCGCAGGCGACGTACACAATCAGGCCGCTGGACGAGACCACGTGGGACGCGTTCGCCGCGCTGGTCGAGCACAACAACGGCGTGTTCGGCGGCTGCTGGTGCATCGGCTTCCATCCCGAGGGAGGCGACCGGGAGACGACCTACGAGACGAACCGCGCGCTCAAGCTCGAGCGCGTCCGGCGGGGGACGACGCACGCCGCGCTCGTGTTCGACGGCGACGACTGCCTCGGCTGGTGCCAGTTCGGAGCCCCCGCCGAGGTGCCCCGGATCAAGAACCGTGCCGCCTACGAGAAGGGCGTGACGACCTCGCCCGACTGGCGGATCGCCTGCAACTTCGTCGGCAAGGGGCACCGGCGCAAGGGCGTGGCGTCCGCGGCCCTGGCGGGCGCGCTCGACCTGATCGCGGGGCTCGGCGGTGGCACCGTCGAGGGCTACCCCGAGGACGCCGCGTCGGTTCCCGCCGGCTTTCTCTTCCACGGTGCGCTCTCGACGTACGAGCGGCTCGGCTTCACGCGCGACCGCATGATCGGCAAGCACCGCTGGGTCATGACCAGGGTCGTCGAGGGCAGACGAGCCACGTGACCCCGGAGGAGGTCGCCGTCAGGCCGGGACAGACGCGGGACATCCCGTCGATGCAGCGCATCGAGACCGCGGCAGGCCCGTTGTGGCGCTCGATCGGGATGGACGACGTGGCGGACGATCCCGCCCACGAGAGCGACGAGCTTGCCGTCTACGTCGACGGCGGCCGGGCGTGGGTGGCGGAGCGCGGCGGCGCCGTCTGCGCCTACGCGCTGGCCGACGTCTACGACGGCGTCGCCCACCTCGAGCAGGTCACGGTCGATCCCGACCACGGCCGGCAGGGAATCGGCCGGCGGCTGATCGACACCGTCGCCGCCTGGGCCGCCGAGAACGGCTCCCCGGCGCTGACGCTGATCACGTTCCGCGACGTCGCCTGGAACGGCCCCTACTACCGGCGCCTGGGCTTCGTGGACCTGCCCGACGACGACCTCGGCCCCGGCCTCGCCGCCCTTCGCGTGCACGAAGCCGAGCTCGGGTTGGACGTCACCATCCGCTGCGCGATGCGCCTCGAACTGCCGCAGCCTGCGTGAGGTCCCGGCCCGTCGTGGAACGGACGGGCCGGGATGTCGCCCTCTCGATCCGACGATACCCCGCTCCGTCCGTCGTCCCGAGGCTACACCCGACAGGACGCCACGCCACCCTCCGAGCACGCGGCGCCGCCGATCCTTCCCGGCTTCCTCACCACACCCTCACAAGCGGTGGCTCAGGGACGCTCGGGCCGGGCCTCACGGCCCGAGCGGCGCAGCGCGATGCCGCCCAGCGTCTCCAGCACGACGCGGTGGCCCGCCATCGCGGTGATGCCGGAGGGGTCGAACGGCGGCGAGACCTCGACGATGTCCATCGCGCAGAGGTCGACCGACGAGGCGACGGTGCGAACTGCCCAGAGCAGCTCGCGCGTCATCAGCCCGCCCGGTTCCGCGGTGCCGGTGCCCGGCGCGAAGGCGGGATCGAGCACGTCGATGTCCACGGTCAGGTAGGTGCGCGGCGCGCGCGAGCGGGCGTGCTCGATCGCGTCGGCGACGACCGGGCCGATGCCGCGCTCGACGATCTCGCCGGCGGTGTGCCAGCGGAACCCCGCGTCGCGCATCCACTGGAACTCCTCGGGGAACGGCCACGCCCCGCGCAGCCCGACCTGGACGATGTTGTGCCCGTCCAGGTGGCCGTCCAGCACCGCCCGGTAGAAGGGCACGCCGTGGGGCGCCTCACGCTCGTCGCTGCCCGTGTCGGCATGCGTGTCGAAGTGGATCACCGAGAAGCCGTCGGCGCCGTGGTGGGCGGCGAGCGCCTCCAGCACCGGCGTCGAGAGCGAGTGGTCGCCGCCGAGCACGACCGGGATCGCACCCGCGGCCAGGATGTCGGCGACCGCCCGGCGGAGCAGGCCGTGCGAGTGCCCGAGGTCGGAGGGCCGGGCCTCGATGTCTCCGTAGTCAACGATGTCGAGCAGCGCGTAGGGATCGACGCCCAGCTCCATGTTGGGCCGGTCGACCGGGAAGGCGACGTCCTCGGCCTGGCGGATCGCCCGCGGGCCGAACCGCGTGCCAGGGCGGTACGTCACCCCCTCGTCGAACGGCGCGCCGACGATGGCGACGTCCGCGCCGGCCAGCCCGGCGGGCTCCAGGACGAGCGGCGCGCGCCCGTAGGTGAGGCCGACGCCGGCGTAGCCGGGCTCGTCCGGGCGGTTCGGCTGCATGCGTCCCTCGGTCATCGGCTCGGGATCATACGGTGGAGCCCGCGTGCGCGTCCGCATCCCTGGGGCTGGTAGTCTCGCCTCCGTGGGCGGCCATCCCGGAGCGCCGCCGAGCCGGGTCGGCTCGGTCCCGTCGTGACTGCCGAGCGCGCGGCACCGGCGCCTCCCGCCGCGGCGTCGGCCGGCGGGATCGTCCTGGTGGCGCTGATCCTCGGTGCCAGCGTGGCCAACCTGAACCTGGCGGCGGCCAACGTCGCGCTGCCCACCATCGGCGCGGACCTCGGCGCGTCGCAGGCCGACCTCAACCTGGTGGCGGTCGGCTTCACGCTGGGGCTGGCGGCATCGGTGCTCTACCTGGGTGCGCTGGCCGACCGCTACGGGCGCAAGCTGATGCTGCTGGCCGGCCTCGCGCTCTCCATCCCGGCCGCCGCCCTCGCGGCCTGGGCGCCGGACGTCGAGGTGCTGATCGGCGCGCGCGTCCTGGGCGGCGTCGCCGCCGGCATGGCCTACCCGACCACGCTCAGCCTGGTCTCCGCGCTGTTCCACGGGTCGGCCCGGACGCGCGCGATCGCGCTCTGGTCGGGCATCGGCGGCGGCGCGTCCGCGCTCGGCCCGGTCATCGTCGGCTACCTGCTCGAGCACTTCTGGTGGGGCTCGGCCTTCGTCATGACGATCCCCCTGGCGCTGGTCGCGCTGGCGCTGGCCGCGTACGTCCTGCCCAGGCATGCGGGCGAGGACCCCGCGCCGGTCGACCACCCCGGCGGGGTGTTGTCCGTCCTGCTGGTGGGCGGGCTGGTGCTCGCCATCAACTTCGTCGTCGAGCCGGGCAAGGTGCCGACCGCCGGCGTCTGCGCACTGATCGCCATCGTGGCGCTGATCGGGTTCCTGCTGCGCGAGCGGCGCGCACCCAACCCGCTGTTCGACCTCGTCGTGGCACGCCGGCGGGTCTTCTGGGTCGCGGCCGTGGGCGGGATGATCGTGTTCGGTGCGCTGATGGGCGCCATGTTCATCGGCCAGCAGTTCCTCCAGGACGTGCTCTCCTACTCGAGCCTCGACGCGGGCCTCGCGATCCTCCCCGCCGCGGTCGGCATGATCGTCGTGTCGCCGACGGCGGCGAAGATGATCGACGCGCGCGGCGCGCGGCTGACGCTGACCGTCGGCTACGTCGCCCTGGGCGCGGGGTTCGCGTTCATGCTCACCTGGGACACGGGCTCGTCCTACCTGCCGGTCGGCCTCGCCTACCTGCTGGTCGGGATCGGCGTCGGGTTCGCCGGCGCGCCCGCGTCGCGCTCGATCATGGCCTCGGTGCCGCAGCGGCGGGCGGGCATGGGCTCAGCCACCAACGACCTCCAGCGCGACCTGGGCGGCGCGGTCATGCAGTCGATCCTCGGTGCCCTGCTGACGGTGCGCTACGCCCACTACTTCACCGCCGCCTTCGCCTCGCTGCCGCCCAGCCAGGCCGACAAGGTCAGCCAGCAGGCGGCGGCCAGCATCGAGAGCTCGTTCGGCGACGCCGTCGACGTGGCGATGCAGTATCCGCAGGCCGACGCCGACAAGCTGATCGCGGCGGCCAAGGACGCGTTCACCAGCGGATCGGACACGGCGGTGGGCGCGGCGCTGCTCTTCACGGTGGTCGGCCTGGCGCTGATCTGGTGGCGCTTCCCGGGCCACGCCGAGGAGCTGGAGCTCGAGGCGGCGTACCACGCGACGGACGAGGGCGAGGCAGCGGCTACAACACCCGGATGAGCACGCCGGGTGAATCCTCCGCGCCGTTCATGGCGCGGACGGCGTGGGCACGCAGCCTGCAGACGCCGCTTCGCACGTTCCTGCGCACGCAGACCGGCAGCGCGGCGGTGCTGCTGGCCGCGACGGTCGCGGCGCTGGTCTGGGCGAACGTGGACGCGTCGTCCTACGAGCGGCTGTGGACGACGCGGGTCGCGCTCGAGGTGGGCGGCCACACCCTGGCCCAGGACGTGCGCGGCTGGGTCAACTCGGGGCTGATGACGTTCTTCTTCTTCATCGTCGGCCTCGAGGCGCGCCGCGAGTTCGACATGGGCGAGCTGCGCGAGCGGCGCCGCGTCGCCCTGCCGGTGATCGCCGGCATCGGCGGGATGCTGCTGCCGGTCGCGATCTACCTGACGATCAACGCCGGGCGCTCGTCGGCGCACGGCTGGGGCGCCGCGATGTCCACCGACACGGCCTTCGCGCTGGGCATGCTGGCCCTGGTCGGCCCCCGCTTCCCCGACCGCCTGCGCGCCTTCCTGCTCACCGTTGCCGTCGTGGACGACGTGGTCGCGATCGCCGTGATCGCCACCGTCTACAGCACCGACGTCGTCGCCATGCGGCTGCTGATCGCGGCCGGGCTGCTGGCGCTCGTGCTGGTGGCGCGGTCGGCGCAGATCACCTTCGGCGCCGTCTACGCCGTGCTCGGCGTCGCCCTGTGGTGGGCGATGTTCGAGTCCGGCGTCGATCCGGTCGTGGTCGGGATCGTGATGGGGCTGCTGACCTACGCGCACCCGGCGTCGCGCACCGACCTGGAGCGGGCGACCGACCTCTTCCGGCTGTTCCGCGAGCAGCCGACGCCCGAGCTGGCCCGGTCGGCCAGCGCCGGCGTCCAGTCGGCCATCTCGCCCAACGAGCGGCTCCAGCAGCTGTTCCACCCGTGGACGAGTTACGTGATCGTCCCGCTCTTCGCGCTGGCCAACACCGGCGTCGTGATCCGCGGCGACCTGCTCTCCAGCGCCGTGCGCTCGCCGATCACGCTCGGCATCCTGGCCGGCTACGTGATCGGCAAGCCGGTCGGCATCACCGGCTCGACCTGGCTCGTCGCCAAGCTCAGCCGCGGCCGCTTCGCGCCGCCGGTCGGCTGGATCGCCGTTGCCGGCGGCGGCACCGTGGCCGGCATCGGCTTCACGGTCTCGATCCTGATCTCGACGCTCGCCTTCCACGGCACGCAGCTGGACGAGGCGAAGCTGGGCGTGCTCTCGGCGGCGATCTGCTCCTCGGCGATCACCTGGACGGTCTTCCGGACGGCGGCGTTGCTGCCGTTCCGGCTGCGGATCCGCGCGCTGCTGGGCGGCACTGACGTGATCCTCGACCTGGGCGCCCCGGTCGATCCCGAGCGCGATCACATCCGCGGGCCGCTCGACGCGCCGGTCACCGTGGTCGAGTACGGCGACTTCCAGTGCCCGTACTGCGGCCAGGCCGAGGACGTCATCCGTGAGCTGCTGGCCGGCCACGGCGACGTCCGCTACGTGTGGCGGCACCTGCCGCTGAACGACGTCCACACCTCGGCGCAGCTCGCCGCCGAGGCCGCGGAGGCGGCGGCGGCGCAGGGCATGTTCTGGGAGATGCACGACCTGCTGCTCGACAACCAGGAGGCGCTCGGGCCCTCCGACCTGGTCGGCTACGCCGAGCGTCTGGGCCTCGACGTGGAGCGCTTCCGCGAGGGGCTCGACCGCTCGATCGGGGCCTCCCACATCGCCGAGGACGTGGACTCGGCCGACCTCAGCGACGTGTCCGGCACGCCCACGTTCTTCATCAACGGCCTGCGCCACCAGGGCGCCTACGACATCGCCACGCTGAGCGAGGCGGCCAAGCTGGCCCGGGCGCGGGCCGTGCTGGTCAGCCCCGCGCCGACGGCCTGAGCTCGAACCAGCCGATCACCGCGACCAGCGCCGCAACGACCGCGACCGCGGCGCCGAACCAGGATGCCGCCGAGGCGACGCCCACGTGCCCGGCCGCGAGGCCCGCGCCGATCGCCGGGATCGAGATCGAGGCATAGGCGACCACGAAGAAGGCCGACATCACACCCGCCCGGTGCGCCGGTGCGAGCACCGCCGACAGCGAGCGAAGCGCGCCGGTGAACGCGGCGCCGAAGCCGAAGCCGACCACGACGCTGCCGGCCAGGAAGGCCGTCAGCGAGCCGGCGTGGATGGCCGCGGCGGTCGCCGCCGATCCGGCGGCCAGCGACGCGGCGCCACCGACCAGCGTTGCGCGGACCGTCGTCGTGCGCAGCACCCACTGGGCGCCGGTCGCGAAGGCGCAGACGGCGAACACGAACAGCCCGCCGATGGCGAGGTTCGTGGTCGGATGCAGGTCGTCGATGATGCTGGGGCCAAGCGAGAGGTAGAGGCCGCCGACCGACCATGCGGCGAGCACGCCCAGCCCGGACAGCGCGAAGGTCCGCCAGAGCGCCCGGGGAACGCTGGGCATCCGCGGGCGCAGCGAGACGCTGCCGCTCCGCACGACCGGCTCGGGCAGCCGCCAGGCGGCGGACGCGAGCAGCGCGCTGAGCGCCGCGATCACGACGAACGGCAGCACCTCGGGGCGGGGCAGGTACTCGACCAGCAGGCCCGACAGCCCCGCGCCGACACCGATGCCCGCGGCGCTGGCGATGCCGTTGACGAGGCCCGCGTGCGCGCCGTCACGGCGTGGGTGCAGGTCGATCAGCGCGGCGCCGGTCGCGCCCAGCAGCAGGCCGGTGGCCAGGCCCTGGAGCGTGCGCGCGGCGTAGAGCCAGTCGAGCCCGCTGGCGAAGGTGAAGACGATCATCGCGCCGGCGAGGCCGGACAGCGCGGCGACGATCACCGGGCGGCGGCCGACGGCGTCGGAGAGGCTGCCCGTGCCGAGCAGCGCCGCCAGCACGGCGATCGCGTAGACGGCGTAGACCTCGGTCAGATCGAGGGACGAGAAGTGCCACTGGGCCGCGTAGACGCCGTAGAGGGGCGTCGGCGTGGACGATCCCATCAGCGCCAGCATGATCGCGCCGGCCACCAGCAGGAACGGCCACCACACCCGCTCGCTGGCCTGCGCGGCCGTCGTGCGGTAAGATGTTCTCTGTATTTCCAAAGTCATGGAGATACCGTAGCAGATTTTCGACGACGAGGAGAGCACGCACGATGGTACGGACGATCCACCACCCACGAACCGAGGAGATCGACCTGGCGACGGTGCTGCGGGCGCTGGGCGACCCCGTCCGGCTGACCATGGTGCGCGTGCTCGGTGCCGAGGGCGAACTGAACTGCGCCGCCGTGCAGGAGCGGCTGGACATGCCGGTCTCGACCTGCTCCTACCACCTGCGGCTGCTGCGCGAGGCCGGCGTCACCCGCACCCGCGCCCAGGGCACCGAGCGCTTCATGTCACTGCGCCGCGAGGATCTCGACCAGCGGTTCCCCGGCCTGCTCGCCTCGCTCGAGGCGGGAGCTCCCGCCGCCGTCTAGGCCGCGTAGCGACGGTGCAGGATCAGCCTGTTGCCGTCGGGATCCCGGAACAGCGCCATGTGGCAGACGCCGGTGTCGAACGTCTCGCCGTCGAACTCGACGCCCTTGGCCTCCAGCGCCCGCCGGGCCTCGGCGACGTCGGGCACCCGCATCGCGAACCCGTTCGGGTTCGGCTCGAACGTCATTCCGGCCGCCGCGGGGTTCCAGACTCCCACCGTGACCTGGCCCGCCCGGAACTCGACGCCCGCGGGCGTGACGCGCTCGAGCGGCAGGCCCAGCGTCTCGCCGTAGAACGCCTTGGCCCGCTCGACGTCCTCGGTGGCGACGGCGACGAAGTCCACGTGCTCGACCGTGATCATGCCCGCTCCTCTGGTTGCGTTGACCCTCGGGGAGGACGCTAGCCGACGCCCGGACAGGTGGTCTGCACGGACTCGTTGAACCGCACGCGATACGTCTCGACACGGCCGTACACGCGCACGCGAAGCGGCAGCGACGCGAGCGTATAGGTGCGGCCCGCCATCCCCGGACGGCAGCGGTTGAAGTGGAGCAGCAGGAACACCGCCCGGTGCGAACGGGCGCCGAGCACGAACCGGCCCACGGGGTCGAAACCCACGCCCGGGCCGGCCGAGTAGGAGACCCCGCGCACGAGCGACAGTGACCACGGCCGCTCGGCCGGCAGCGCGGCGGCGTCGAGGCCGAGCACGGTCGCGCGGGCGAACCACGCACGGTTCTCCACGCAGACGGCCGGCAGGCCGACCCGGCCGGGGCTGTAGCCGAAGCGCTGCGGCGGGCCGCCACCGCTGCCTCCGCCGCCCGCCGGGCTCTCGATCCCCGTGCCGCCCATCGATCCGCAGTCGGCGTTTGCCTGCGCGGCGACCGGGATCGCATTGACAGCGATCACGCTGCCGGCACAGAGCGCCAGGACGGCCAGGATGATCCACCTGGCGTGCCGTCGCACCCCGAGCGGCTCGGGGCAGCCGGGACGCGCGGCCCAGCGCAGCAGCACGGCCACCGGCACGGTCGCCGCCAGACTGGCGGGCCACGAGACCCAGAACAGCCCCATCACCACCCCGGCCGAGGCCAGCGCCTCGACCAGGCCGATCGTGACGTTGTCGTGGGCCAGGTCGTTGCGAAGGCGACACGCCGCCCACAGGCTCACGCCGACGCCGACGAGCAGGTCGAGCAGCCGGAACCACAGCAGATCGGGCACGAACGGCCACGCGAACGGGGCCGCGGTGCCCGCGTGCCCAACCGGCAGGCCGGCATACTGGCCGATCGCCAGCACCGGAATCGCGAGGATCACCGTCAGGATCAAGGTGCCCAGGGTCGCGCGCACGACCGCCCACCAAGCGGTGGTGAACGAGACCGCCGGGACCCTCCCCGGTGCTGCCGCGATCGTGCTCACGGAGCGAGGGTACAGCCCTTCGGGGCCGATTTCTACGGCGCGCGGTAGTGCTCGGGAATGCGCACGTCGAGGTGGGCGAGCACGCGCAGCAGCAGCGACTCGAGCTGGCGGCGCTCGTCGTCGTCGAGGCCGGGCAGGAACTGGGAGGTGCGCGCCTCGATCTCGGCCAGCCGCCGGTCGAGCCAGCGCCGCCCGGCGGGCGTCGCGGCCAGCGAGTAGCGGCGGCGGTCGAGCGGATCGCGCTGGCGGACGGCGTGGCCTGCCTCCTCCAGCTGATCGACCACGTCCACGACGTCGCTGGGGTCGAACCGCAGGCGGTCGGCCACCTCGCGCTGGGACTGCGGCCCGAACTCGACCAGGCACGCAAGCACGCTGATGTGCGGCAGCCTCGGCCCTCCCGGGCGCTGCTCGGCGGCCCGCCGGCCGGCCCGCAGGATCTGGAGCATCACGAACGCCGGCGATCGCAGCAGCCGCTCGGGAAGCGTGAGGCTTTCCGTTTGCACATCCATAGACTACATCCTATAGTTGGTCGCTACCAATGGATGTGGGCACGCAGCAGCTGATGGACGGCCGGCCCGCCGCCGACGAGGCGACCGCGATCTCGGTGCGCGACCTGGCCAAGACGTACGACAAGGTGGAGGCGGTGCGGGGGGTCTCGTTCGACGTCGCCGCGGGCGAGACGTTCGGCTTCCTCGGCCCCAACGGCGCCGGCAAGTCCACCACGATCAAGATGCTGTGCACGCTGATCGAGCCGACCGCCGGCCAGGCGGTCGTCGCCGGCCACGACGTGCGCACCGACCGGCTCGAGGTGCGCCGCTCGATCGGCCTCGTCTTCCAGGACACCACGCTCGACGTCTACCTCACCGCCGAGGAGAACCTGCGCTTCCACGCCGACCTCTACGGCGTGCCGCGCGGTCAGCGCAAGGCGCGGATCGACGACGTGCTCGAGGTGACGGGCCTTGCCGACCGCCGGGCCGACCTCGTGTTCGCCTTCTCGGGCGGGATGAAGCGCCGGCTGGAGATCGCTCGCGGCCTGCTGCATGCGCCGCGTGTCCTGTTCCTGGACGAGCCCACGATCGGCCTCGACCCGCAGACCCGCGCCTCGATCTGGGAGTACCTGCAGGAGCTGCGCTCGCGCCAGGACATCACCATCTTCCTGACGACGCACTACATGGACGAGGCAGAGCACTGCGACCGGATCGCGATCATGGACCAGGGGCTGCTGGTCGTGGTGGACACGCCGTCGGCGCTGAAGGCCGCGGTCGGCGCCGACCGGGTGCGGATCACCACCGAGGACGACCGCGCGGCGATCGAGTCGCTGCGCGACCGCTTCCAGCTCGAGGCCGCGGTGCGCGACGACGAGGTCACGTTCCACGTCGCCGAGGCGGAGCGGTTCGTGCCCCGGCTGTTCGCCGAGCTGGGCGTGCCGATCCGCTCGATCAGCGTCTCGCGGCCCTCGCTCGACGATGTCTTCATGCGCTGGACCGGGCGCACCATCCGCGACGCCGAGTCCGGCGGCGCCGACCTCGCCCGCCAGATGATGCGGACGCGGCGGTAGCGATGGCGGCGACCACCAGCACCACCACCCCCGAGGCGCCGCTGACCGTCCGCCTCGCCCCGGTCGGCCTGCGCCACGACATGCGCGCCGTGCGGGTCGTCTGGCAGCGCGAGCTGATCGCGTTCTCGCGCAACCGCGTGCGGATCGTGGTCGCGCTGGTGCAGCCGATCCTCTATCTGTTCGTGCTGGGCACCGGCCTCTCGGCGCTGACCCGCGCCGGCGCCGCGGGCATCAGCTTCCGCACGTTCATGTTCCCCGGAGTGCTGGCCCTGGCGGTGCTGATGCCGTCGTTCTTCACGGCCGGCTCGATCGTCTTCGACCGCGAGTTCGGCTTTCTCCGCGAGATGATGGTGGCACCGATCCGGCGCAGCTCGATCGTGATCGGCAAGTGCCTGGGCGGGGCGACGGTCGCCACGTTCCAGGGCTCGCTGATCCTGCTCTTCGCCGGGCTGGTGGGCGTCCCGTACAACCCGGTGATGCTGCTGACGCTGATCTGCGAGCTGGCGCTGCTCAGCTTCGCCCTGGTCTGCTTCGGCGTGATGATGGCTGCCCGGATCACGCAGTGGCAGTCCTTCATGGCCGTGATCCAGCTGGCGATCTTCCCGCTGCTCTTCCTCTCCGGCGCGATGTTCCCGCTGGCCGGGATCCCCGGCTGGCTGGCCGTGCTGACCCGGCTCGACCCGATCACCTACGCGGTCGACCCGATGCGGCGCGCCGTCTTCGACCGGCTCGACATCCCGGCGGCGACCCGGCACACGCTCGATCCCGGCGTCACCTGGTGGGGCTGGCACGTCCGCACCGGTCTCGAGCTCGCGATCGTCGCGGGGATGGGGCTGATCATGCTGACCGCCGCCATCCTCCAGTTCGAGCGCATCGAGTAGTAGCCTGCGGGTATGTCCGCAGAGACGCCGCCGGGGGACGAGCGCTCGCACCAGGAGGAGAAGCTGGACGAGGAGCTCGAGGAGAGCTTCCCGGCCAGCGACCCGCCCGGCAACGGCTCGATCACGCCGCCCCCACCCGCACCGCCCCCACGAGATTCCTAAGAGGAGCTGACGCAATGGCAACGCGCACGCAGACCGAGACACTTGCATCTGCCCACGCCCACCCCACGCTCGGCGGCAGCACCGTCGCCGAGGCCGGCGAACTGCTCCAGCGCACGCTGGTGGATCTCACCGACCTGTCGCTGGTGACCAAGCAGCTGCACTGGAACCTGGTCGGCCCGCGGTTCCGCGCGCTGCACCTGCACCTCGACGAGATCACCGACGAGGTG
The DNA here is from genome assembly GCA_963797175.1 of uncultured Actinomycetes bacterium. GTDB lineage: Bacteria > Actinomycetota > Thermoleophilia > Gaiellales > JAICJC01 > DATLLN01. The sequence continues at coordinate 1,612,447 of CAWCOL010000009.1, read as the reverse complement.
CGCGAGCAGGCCGACGTGATGGCCGAGCGCGCCGTGCAGCTGGGCGTGTTCGTGGACGGCCGGGTCGGCACGATCGCCGACGCGACGCCGTTCGACGCGCTGCCGACCGGCCCGATCGCCGACGAGCGCGCGATCGAGCTGCTGGTCGAGCGGCTGGCGATCGCGATCGACCGGGCACGCGACGCGATGGACAAGCTGGGCGAGCTCGACCCGGCCAGCCAGGACCTGGTGATCGCGGCCGTGCAGGTGCTCGAGAAGCAGCTGTGGATGGTGCGGGCGCAGGAGAGCGCGGGCGGCTGAGCGCCTCGCGCGGCGTGATAGCGTCGCACCGATGAGGATCCTGGTGCTGGGAGCCGGCGGCGTGGGCGCCGCAATCGCGTCGATCGCCGCCCGCCGCGACTTCTTCGACGCGATGGTGATGGCCGACATCGACCCCGAGCGGGCGGCGTCGGCCGCGGCGGCAACGGACGACGGCCGGTTCAGCGGCGTCGGCGGCGACGCCTCCGACCAGGCCGCCGTCGAGCAGCTGATCGCCGAGTCGCGCGCGGACGTCGTCGTCAACGCCTGCGACCCGCGGTTCAATGAGCCGATCTTCTTCGCCGCCGGCGAGCGCGGCGTCACCTACCTGGACATGGCGATGACGCTGTCCAGTCCGCACCCGCAGCGGCCCCATGAGGAGGTCGGTGTCAAGCTGGGCGACGTCCAGTTCCAGGACGCCCACAGCTGGGAGTCGCGGGACCAGCTGGCGCTGGTCGGGATCGGCGTCGAGCCGGGGCTGGCCGACGTGTTCGCCCGCCACGCGGCGGACGAGCTGTTCTCGCGGATCGACGAGGTCGGCGTCCGCGACGGCGCCAACCTGGAGGTCGAGGGGTACGCGTTCGCGCCCAGCTTCTCGATCTGGACGACCATCGAGGAGTGCCTCAACCCGCCCGTGATCTGGGAGCGCGAGCGCGGCTGGTTCACGACGCCGCCGTTTTCCGAGCCGGAAACGTTCGACTTTCCTGAGGGGATCGGGCCGGTGGAGTGCGTCAACGTCGAGCACGAGGAGGTGCTGCTCGTCCCCCGCTGGGTGGACTGCGACCGCGTCACCTTCAAGTACGGGTTGGGCGACGAGTTCATCAACATCCTCCAGGTGCTGCACACGATCGGCCTCGACCGCACCGACCCGGTGCGGGTGCGCGGCGCCGAGGTCTCGCCGCGCGACGTCGTCGCGGCCTGCACGCCCGACCCGGCCAGGCTCGGCCCGCTGATGAGCGGCAAGACCTGCGCCGGCACCTGGGTGCGCGGCGCGGGAAAGGACGGCGAGCCGCTCGAGGCATACCTGTACCAGGTGGCCGACAACGAGCACTGCATGCGCGAGTGGGGCCACCAGTGCGTGGTCTGGCAGACCGCGTACAACCCCGTGATCGCGCTCGAGCTGCTGCACTCCGGCGCCTGGTCGGGCACCGGCGTGCTGGGGCCGGAGGCGATGCCGGCGACAGCCGTTCCTCGACCTGCTGCCCGCCTACGACGCGCCGTGGGGCATCCGCACGCGGCCCGGCGCGGGCTCGCCGTGGGCCGAGTCCGCCCCCACCGACTAGCGCCGACGATGTCGGAGCGACCGCTCGCAGACGCCGTCGACCGCTTCCTGGCGGACCCCGGCACGACGTTCACCGTGCCCGGCCACAAGCGCTCGCCCGAGCTGGCGGACGCGCTGCTCGCCCTCGACCTGCCGCTCGTGTCCGGGGCCGAGGACTCGCGCCTGACCGGCGACGTGCTGGGCCAGGCCGAGCGGCTGGCGGCGGCGCTGTGGGGCGCCGACCTGTGCCGGTTCTCGGTCGGCCGGCTCGACGCACGGCAACCAGGCGTTCGCGCTGGCCGTCGGCCGGCCGGGCGACCGCGTGATCGGTCGCCCGCACGCTGCACAAGTCGCTGTTCGCCGGCCTCGTGCTGGCCGGCCTGGAGCCGGTGTGGGTGCGGCCCGAGATCGACGCGGCCACCGGCCTCGCCGCGGGCGTCGCGCCGGCCACGGTGGCCGCGGCGCTCGCGCTCGGCACCCGACGCGCGGGCGGTCTTCCTGGTCGAGCCGAGCTACGTCGGCATGCTCTCCGACCTGGAGGCGATCGCCGCGCTCGACCGGCGACGCCGGCGTGCCGCTGATCGTCGACCAGGCGTGGGGCGCGCACCTCGGCTTCCACCCCGCGCTGCCGCCGCATGCCCTGGCGCGCGGTGCGGACGGCATGGTCACCTCCACCCACAAGAACCTGACCGCCTTCACGCAGGGCTCGATCATCCTCGCCCGCGGCGAGCGGATCGACCTCGCCCGGCTGGACGAGAGCTTCGAGCTGCTGCACACGACCAGCCCCAGCGCCGCCATCCTCGCCTCCTCCGACCGCGCCCGCGCGCTGGTCGAGGACCGCGGCGAGGAGCTGCTGGGCCGGACGATCGCGATCGTGGCCGACGCCCGCGAGCGGCTGCGCGCGGTCGAGGGACTGGGCGTGGTCGAGGCGTCCGACCCGACCAAGCTCGTGCTCGCGCCTGGCCGGCACCGGCGCCGACGGCTTCGTCGTCGAGAACGACCTGCTCGAACGCGGCGTGCGCTTCGAGATGGCCGACCGCGACACGCTCGTCCCCATCGTCACGCTGGCCGACACCGACGCCTCGCTGGGCGTGCTGGTCGACGGCGTGATCGAGTCGGTCGCCCGCCGCCGCGGCGCGCCGCGGCCGATGGCCGCGTCCACCGTCTGGTCGCTCGAGGCCGAGACGGTGCTGGCGCCGCGCGACGCCTACTTCGCCCCGCGCAGGAGGGTCGGCTGGGAGCGCGCGATCGGCGAGGTCGCCGCCGAGACGGCTGCGCCCTACCCGCCGGGCATCCCGGCGCTGGCGCCCGGCGAGCGGGTGACGGCCGAGATCATGGCGGCGCTCCGCGCCGAGGCCGCGGCGGGCAGCCGCATCGCCTACTGCAGCGATCCCACGCTGGAGACGCTGCTGGTCGTTGACTCGGGACGCGCGGAGGGCCGCGAAACGTAGGAGGCTCGTGCTGATGATGCGGCGCGCATCCGATGCTGCCCTGGTGCGGAAGGCCCGCGCCGGCTCCCGCGAGGCCGCGGGCGAGCTGTTCACGCGCCACTGGCCGGGCGCGTGGCGGGCGGCGCTGGTCGTGACCGGCCGCCGCGAGATGGCGGACGACGTCGCCCAGGACGCGTTCGAGCGGGCGTTCGCGGCGCTCTCGCGGTTCGACGAGCGGCGGCCGTTCGCGGCGTGGCTGCACCGGATCACGGTCAATCGGGCGCTCGACCTGCTCCGCCGGGAGCGGCGGCTGGTCGGTCTCGACACCGTGGCCGAGCCGCACTCGGCCTGGCGCGACCTGGGCGCCGAGGACCGGGCGCTGCTGGACGCCGTGGCGACGCTCGGGCTCCAGCGCCGCACGGTGGTCGTGCTGCGCTACGGGCTCGGCTACACGCCGACCGAGATCGCGGAGATGCTGGGAGTGCCCGTGGGCACGGTCAACTCCCGGCTGGCGCGGGCGCTCGAGGACCTGCGCGCCGCGCGGGTGACGGAGGAGGCAGATGCCTGACACGCTGGAGCAGCGGCTCTCGCATGCGCTTCGCGAGGTTCCGGCCGTCCCGCCGGCCGGGGCTGCGCGAGGCGGCGCTGGCAGCGCTGCCGGCCGGCCCCGCACGGCGCGGTCGCCGGCGCCGCCGGCTGGTGCTGGCCCTCGCCGTGTGCGGTGCGGCCATGCTGGTCTCGGCGGTGACGCTCTACGCCAGCCCGGACGGCGCGGCAGGCGGTCGGCATCGAGACGTACCACCCCAAGCACCCGTTCCCGGCCGGCCCCAAGCGGCTGCAGCTGCCGACTGGGGCGACGGGGATCGCCGTGCTCGCCGACGGCCGGATGTGGGCGACGGCGCATGCGCTGAACCTGACGGCGGTCCAGCGCCTCGGCCGCCGAGCTCTCGCCGAACGGGCTCAACCTCGCCGTCGGTCGCGGCCGCGACCTGGTCGCCATCCGCACGGACGGCAGCGGCGAACGGGTGCTGCGGCACACCGAGGGCAGGGTGGTCGCGATCTCGTGGGCCCCGAACCCGATCCGGATCGCCTACATCGTCCAGGTCGGCGGCCGCTACCGGCTGCACCTGATCGAGGGCGACGGCGACCACGACGTGATGGTGGACGGCGCGGTCGCTCCGGCCCGGCCGTCGTGGCGGTGCGGACACCGAGGCGCTCGCGTACGTCTCGGCAGGCGGCCGCGTGGTCGTTCGCGACCTCGTACACGACAGGGCGACGGTGCTGCGCGTTCGCGGAAATCACGTGGCCTACGCGCCGGTTGGCGACGCGCTGGCAGTCGCATCCGTGAATCACGTGACCGTCATCGACGGCGTCGCGCAAGAGCGGGACGATCATCTCCCAGGCCGAAGCGCAGATGCTCGGCTATGAGGTGCCCTCGACCGCCGTGGTGTGGAGCGGGGCGAGCAGCATGGTCGCCGTGCGAGGGCCGGACGATCGCCACTCTTCAGTGGCGTCGCGACCGCCTGGCGGCGACGGCTCAGTCGCAGGAGCTGCGCGGCAACCCGATCGGGATCGCCGCCCTGCCGGACGGCCGCCTCGTCGTCGCACTCTCCGGCCACCGCATGCGGATGCTGGAGGTGGACGCCACCACCCTGCGCATCCACCGGATGCTGCTCGACGCGCCGCCCGTCTCCGGGGCCGCGACGGTCAGCCTGCGCTGACGGCGTCCTCGCGGGCGTTGAAGTCGGCGGCGGCGTCCTCGATGCCGGGCCGGGCACCTGGGCGGATCGTCGCGCGGACGTGGGTCATCATCTGCGCCGGCACGGAGGGGTCGAGCTCCTTCAGCCGGCGATCCGCCGGGCACGGTCAGCAGCGCCTTGGCCGCGGCCGCGCGGGCCGTGAACGCGGCGACGGTCATCCCGCGCACGGCGTACTCGCCGGCCGCGCCGTGGTGCTTGCGGCTGTAGATCGCCCGGCTGCGCTCCATCTGGTAGATCCGCCGCTCGGGCACGCCGCTGGTGGTCGCGTTCTCGTGGTGCACCAGCGAGGCGTGAGGGAAGTAGGCGATCGCGTAGCCCGCCTCGGACAGGCGCAGGCACAGGTCGGGATCCTCGGAGTAGATGAAGAGCTCCTCGTCGAAGCCGCCGACCGCCTCCAGCGCCATCCGCCGCGCCAGGATGGCGGCGCCGCAGACCCAGCCGACGCGGCGGATCGCGTCGCCGTCGGACTGCACCCAGAAGGCGCGCTGCAGCGTCAGGGTGGTCAGCGCGACGCGGCCGGGCGATGGGCAGGTGGAACGCCGACGGCTGCGGGCGGCCGTCCGGGTAGAGGATGCGCGGGCCGCAGGCGCCGACGTCCGGGTTCGCGTCCATGAACCTGCACATCCGGTCGAGCGAGCCGTCGTCCAGCTCGGTGTCCTCGTTCAGGATCAGCACGTAGCGGCCCGTCGAGCGGCGGATCGCCTCGTTGTGGTTCGCGCCGAAGCCGTGGCGTCGATCGCGGCAGACGACCTCGACGTCGGGGAACGCCTCCCGCACGGCGTCGGCGCTGCCGTCCGTCGAGGCGTTGTCGATCACGATCGTCTGCAGCGTCACCTCGCGGGCCGCGCCCTCCAGCGAGCGCAGGCAGGCCAGCAGCAGCTCCCTGTTGTCGGTGTTGACGAGGGAGATCGAGATGTCGGGCGTGGCTCTCACCCGCTCACCGGGTCAGGCCGGCGGCCTCGAGCTCGCTCGCCGCCGAGTCCACGGTGTCGGTCGCCTGCTGCGTTGCCACCCAGGCGAGCAGCTCCTGCATCCCGTCCGCGAACGCGACCTTCGGCTCGAAGCCGAGCAGCTCGCGGGCCAGCGCGATGTCCGAGTAGCAGTGGCGGATGTCGCCCGCCCGGAACTTGTTGACGACCTCGGGCTCGATGTCCTTGCCCAGGCCGCGGGCCAGCTCGCGGGCGACGTCCAGCACGCTGGTCTGGCGACGCCGGTGCCCAGGTTGACGGCGCGGTAGTCGGCGCCGCCGCCCTCGAGCGCGGCGATGCAGCCGGCGGCGATGTCGGAGACGTGCATGAAGTCGCGGCTCTGGAGGCCGTCCTCGAACACCAGCGGCGCGTTGTCGTTGAGCAGCCGGCCGCCGAAGATCGCGGCCACGCCGGTGTAGGGGTTCGAGAGCGCCTGGCGGTCGCCGTAGACGTTGAAGAAGCGCATCGCGACCGTGGGCAGCCGGTGCGCGCGGCCGATGGCGAGGAACATCTCCTCGTGGTCGCGCTTGTTGACGGCGTAGATCGACATCGGCCAGATCGGCTTGGCCTCGTCAGTCGGCAGCGGCTCCAGCGTGCAGCCGCAGCGCGTCGCAGGCGAGGTCCCACTCGCGGCGGTCGAGCTGCTCGTCGCTGCGCACCTGCGGTGCGAGCGGGCCGTGCTCGGGGCAGCGGTAGCGGCCCTCGCCGTAGATCGACATCGAGGAGGCGACCAGCACCCGCTGGAGCCGGTCGCGGCGCGAGGCGATCTCCTCGAGCACGATCGCGGCGCCCATCGCGTTGATCGAGGTGTACCGCTCGATCGCGTACATCGACTGGCCGACGCCGACCGCAGCGGCGAAGTGGACGACGGTGTCCATGCCGTCCAGCGCGCGGCCGACCGCCTCGTGGTCGCGGACGTCGCCGACGTGCAGCTCGATCTCGCTGTTGAGGTAGGCCGGGCGCTTGCCGCCGGCGTGCACCTGCGGGTCGAGGTTGTCCAGCGCGCGAACCGTGTGGCCGGCCGCCAGCAGGGCGTCTCCCAGGTGGGAGCCGATGAAGCCTGCGCCACCGGTGATGAGGACTCGCATCGAGCGGGACTCTAGATGGGGGGCCGCGCCAGCAGCGGCAGCAGGACGTCCTCGCGGGCGTAGTGGCCGACCACGTCGAACCACTGCTTGTCGCCCGCGATCGACGCCCAGGTCGCACTCGGCGACGAGCATCCCCTCGCCGTCCAGCAGCGGCCCCTCGAGCACGGCGCCGCCGGGCGCGATGATGCAGCTCCAGCCGGCCGACACGGGCCGCGAGCGGTCGAGCGCGAGCGGGAAGTCGGCCGGGTAGTCGTCGGCGGTGGTGTACTGGCAGACGCCGACGACGAACGCGCCCGCCTCGACGGCGATCGCCCGGGCCAGCGCGATCCAGCCGTCGCCGTAGTCGGCCGTCGGCGCGAGCCAGATCTGCGGGCCGCCGCGGTAGACGGCGTAGCGGGCCAGCGGCATCCGGTTCTCCCAGCAGATCAGCCCGCCGATCCGGCCCGCCGGCGTCTCCACCACCCGCAGGTCGGAGCCGTCGCCGAAGCCGTGGAAGAGCCGCTCCTGGAACGTCGGCATCAGCTTGCGGTGGCGGTGGATGACCCCCTGGGGCCCGAGCAGCAGCAGCGTGTTGTAGAGCGTGCCGCCGGGGCGCCCGGACTCGCGCTCGTTGACGCCGATCGCGCAGTGGATGCCGTGCTCGTCGCAGGCCGCGACCAGCCGGCTGACGGCCTCGCCGTCCACCTCGACCGCGCTGTCCCACATCCGCTGCCAGATCGCGACGCGGGCGTCGTCGTCGGCCAGCATCGCCGATGACCAGCGCTCGCTGGGGTAGATCGAGAGGAAGCACTCGGGGAAGACGGCGAGGTCGACCCCGCGCGACCCGGCCTCGGCCAGCAGCGTGCACGCCTTCTCGACGCTCGCCTCGAGGTCGAGCACGACGGGGGCGGCCTGCACCGCGGCGATCCTGACGACGGGTTCCACGGCGCCGATCATACGGGTCGGCGGCTACGCCGGGGAGGGTCGGCAGCTACGCCGGGAGCGTCGGCACCTGGAAGCGGCCGAACACCGGGTCGCGGGCGACGATGGCGAAGCCCTCGAGCTGCGCCTGCGCGACCAGCACGCGATCGACGTCGTCCCCGCCCGCGGGGGCCAGCGCCCCGGCCAGCGCGGCGTGCTCGACCGTGACGGGCAGTGCGCGGAACTCGGGCTCGGCGGCGTGGTCGAGCCACTCGTCCGGGAGGTCGAGGCGGCCCTCCGCGCGCCACCGCTCGATCTCCCAGACGGTGGCGGCGCTGATCGCGACCTGGTTCTCCGGCAACGCTATTGCCTCACGGGCCATGAGCCCGATCTTCCCGTCGTCGGCGAGCCACCAGAGCAGCGGCTCGGCGTCCAGCAGGAGCCTCATCGCGCCTCGCGCAGCTCGATCCGCCCGCGCAGCGCGCCCGGCTGCCGGCGCCGCGCGCCCTGAGCCACCGGCTGGAGCCGCACCAGCGGCGTCCCGGCCCGGCCGATGATGACCTCCTCACCGGCCAGCGCCCGCTCAACCAGGCGCGAGAGCTGCGTCTTGGCCTCGTGCATGTTGACGTCCATGCGACCAGTCTAGCTTAGCTAAGCCGGACTGATGTACTCCGGCACCGTGCCAGAGTCGGTGCCGGAGTCGGTGCCGGGTTCCGTGCCCGGTTCGGTGCCGGACACCGGAAGGCGTGCAGAATCCGCCGCGTGGAGGACTGCATCTTCTGCAAGATCGTCGCCGGCGAGATCCCCGGCATCCGCGTGCACGAGGACGAGCGGGCGATCGCGATCATGGACATCAACCCGGCGACGCAGGGGGCACGCGCTGGTGATCCCGCGGGCCCACGCGGCCGACATCCACGCGACGCCGGACGAGGACGTCGCCCACTGCGCGACGGTGGCCAAGCAGCTGGCCGGCCGGGCGATGAGCGGGCTGGGCGCGGACGGGGTGACGATCATGCAGTCCAACGGGCCGGCCGCCTGGCAGACGGTCTTCCACTACCACGTGCACGTCATCCCGCGCTACGACGGCGACCCGCTGGTGCTGCCCTGGCAGCCCGCTCCGGGCGACCTCGACGAGATCCGAGCGCATAAGCCAGACTTATTCGCGGATTAGGCGAACTTCTGTAGAATCCGCGCTGTGAACGACCTCCCGGGGCAGACGGACGTGCTGGTCGTGGGCAGCGGCGGCGCCGGCCTTGCCGCCGCATGGGCCGCCGAGGCCGCGGGCGCCCGCACCACCGTGATCACCAAGGGCTCGGTCGCCTCCTGCAACACCGGCAAGGCGCAGGGCGGGATCCAGGCCGCCATCGGCGAGGACGACTCCCCCGAGCAGCACGCCGGCGACGTCTACCGCTCCTCGCACGACACCGCCGACCTGCGCCTGGTCGAGGCGCTGACCGAGGACGCTCCGGGCGCAATCGCCTGGCTGGAGCAGCTCGGCGTCGAGTTCTCGCGGGAGAGCGACGGCAGCTACCGCCTCGCCCGCTGCGGCGGCGCGACCGCGAAGCGCCTGCTCCAGGTCGGCGACCGCACCGGCCACGCGATCGCGCACGCCCTGCGCGCCGCCGTCGCCGAGCACGCCATCGCGATCTGCGACCACACCGCGCTGCTCGCGCTGGAGCGGCCGAACGGCCACTTCACCGCCACCGTCGAGCGCGGCGGGGAACGGCACACGATCGAGGCGGGCGCGATCGTCCTCGCGGCCGGCGGCCGCTGCTACGCCGAGGCCGCGCGGGCCGGCGTGCTGACCACCAACGGCCCGGGCGCCACCGGCGAGGTGGCGCGGATCGCCGCCGACGCCGGCGCCGAGGCGCGCGACATGGACTCGCTCCAGCACCACCCCAACGGCGGCGCGTGGCCCCCGCCGGTGCAGGGCTACTCGATCCCCGAGACCACCCGCGCCTACGGCGCCCTGCTGCACAACCGCCTGGGCGAGCGGTTCGTGGACGAGTTGGCGCCGCGCGACACGGTCGCCGAGGCGATCGTCCGTGAGTGCGACGAGGGGCGCGGCCTGGAGACGCCGGACGGGCACCCCGCGGTGCTGCTGGACACGACGCCGATCGAGCCGTCGATCGCCGCAGAGGTGCTGCCGTACATGATGCGCCGCTACCGCGCCGCCGGCGTCGACCCGCTGACCGAGCCGGTGCTGACCTACCCCGTGCTTCACTACCAGAACGGCGGGCTCGTGATCGACACCGACGGGCGCACCACCGTCGAGGGCCTGTACGCGGCCGGCGAGATCACCGGCGGCGTGCACGGCCGCAACCGCATGATGGGCAACTCCCTGCTGGACTGCGCCGTGTTCGGCCGGCGCGCGGGCAGGGCCGCGGCCGGAGCCGCGCGCTGAAAGGACCGATCGCTTGAGCATCACCGTCGACACCGACCTGCTGCAGACCGTCGAGGACGCCGGCGCGCACCTCTACGTCTGGTCGCTGAAGGACATCCCCCAGGACCTGCGGGACGCGCTCAGCGACGCCTCCGACCGCGAGACGCACCCGGTCGGCACGCAAGATCCTGCAGACGATCACGACCAACGTCGGCGTCGCCGACGAGCAGAACAACCTGGTCTGCCAGGACACCGGGATCGCCGTCTTCTACGTGCGGCTGGGCGAGGGCTTCCCGCTGCACCCGGCCCGGATCGAGTCGGCGCTGCGCGAGGGCACCCGCCGCGCGACGCTGGAGCATCCGCTGCGCTCGAACACCGTGCACACGCTCACCCGCAAGCCGACCGGGGACAACACCGGCGTCCGCATCCCCCATATCCACTGGGAGTTCGTGCCCGGCTGGGACGGGATGGACGTCAAGTGCGTGCCCAAGGGCTCGGGCTCCGAGAACATGAGCTTCCTGAAGATGCTGGTGCCGGCCGACGGCGTGAAGGGCATCAAGCGCTTCGTGCTCGACTCGGTCGTCGGCGCCGGCGGCAAGCCCTGCCCGCCCGGGATCGTCGGCGTCGGCATCGGCGGTTCGGCCGACCTGGCCATGCACATGGCGAAGGAGGCGATCGCGCGCCCCGTGGCGACGGTCAACGCCGACCCCGAGGTGGCGAAGCTCGAGCGCGAGCTGTTCGAGCTGCTGAACGAGACCGGCGTCGGCCCGATGGGCCTGGGCGGCGACACGACGGTGCTCTCGGTGCACGTCGAGCAGGCGCACACCCACATCACGCTCAACCCGGTGGCGGTCAACTACCAGTGCTGGGCCGCCCGCCGCGCCTCCGTCCACATCGCCGCCGACGGCACCGTCGAGTACGACCGGGAGTTCTAGCCATGGCGCACCACGAGATCACCTTCCCCACCGACGAGGAGACCGTGCGCGGCCTCCGCGCCGGCGACACCGTCACCATCCAGGGCCACATCACCGGCATCCGCGACGCGACGCAGATCCGCATCTTCGACAAGGGCCAGGCGCCGCCGTTCCCGCTGACCGGCGCCGCCCTGCTCCACACCGCGCCGAACGTCCGCAAGCGCGACGACGGGAGCTACGAGCCGATGTGCATCGGCACCACCACCAGCGCCCGGATGAGCCGCTTCACCGAGGGGCTGATCCGCGACCACGGCGCCCGTGCCATCATCGGCAAGGGCGGCCTGCTGCCGGAAGCGCTGGAGCCGCTGAAGACGTACGGCGGCGTCTACTTCGCGATCGTCGGCGGCGCCGCGGCGCTGGAGACGACGCAGATCGAGGAGATCGAGCGGGTCGAGTGGGAGGACCTGATGCCGGAGTGCCTGTGGCTCTTCCGCGTCCGGGACTTCGGCCCGCTGATCGTCGGCATGGACTCGCACGGCGAGTCGCTCTACGAGAACGTCCAGGTCGAGGCGCGCCGCCGCCTCACAGAAACGCTCTACGAAAGGCTCTAGCCATGGTGGAAGAGTTCCTGGGCCTGCCGCTGCGCGAGCCCAAGCCCCGCGAGCACGGCCTCACGCACGTCATCGACAAGGGCATGACGCTGGCCGAGATCGACGGGCTGTTCGAGACCGCCGGCGACTACGTGGACATCGTCAAGCTCGGCTGGGGCACCAGCTACGTGACCCGCAACCTGCGCGAGAAGATCAGCCGCTACCACGCCCACGGCACGCCCGTGGTGTGCGGCGGGACGCTGTTCGAGGCCGCCGTCGCCCTGGGCAAGGTCGAGGAGTTCCGCCGCTGGAACCACGAGATGGGCTTCACCCACGTCGAGGTCTCCGACGGCACGCTGCGGATGGAGCGGGAGAGCAAGCAGGAGCTGATCCGGACGCTGGCCGAGGAGTTCGTCGTCCTGTCCGAAGTCGGGTCGAAGGACCAGGACGCGATCTATGCGCCCTACCAGTGGGTGGCCTGGATCAAGGAGGAGCTCGAGGCCGGCGCCTGGAAGGTGATCACCGAGGCCCGCGAGACCGGCACCGCCGGCATCTTCCGCGGCACCGGCGAGGTGCGCAGCGGCCTGATCGACGAGATCGTCCACGAGATCCCCCAGGACCGGCTGCTGTTCGAGGCGCCGCAGAAGGACCAGCAGGCCTGGTTCGTCCGCCACCTCGGCCCCGACGTCAACCTCGGCAACGTGCCGCCGGACGAGGTCATCCCGCTGGAGACCCTGCGGCTGGGCCTGCGCTCGGACACGATGCCCGACCTGCTGCTGCGCGACACCCCCGCCCCCACATGAGCGCCGTCCTGCCCATCAGCCAGGCCGAGGCCGACCGCCTCGCCGACGAGCTCGAGGATCAGCGGGCGGAGGACGTGCTGCGCGCGGCGGTGGAGCTGTTCCACCCGCGCCTGGTGCTGACCTGCTCGTGGCAGAAGCAGTCCTCGGTGCTGGTGCACATGATCTCGGAGATCGAGCCGGACGTGCGCGTGGTCGAGTTCGACACCGGCCTGCTCTTCCCGGAGACGTACCGGACGCGCGAGAAGCTGATCGAGCGCTACCCGGTGCGGTTCGAGCGGATCGAGCCCGAGCTCTCGGTCGACGAGCAGGCCGTGGTTCACGGGCCGCGGCTCTGGGAACGGGATCCCACCGCATGCTGTGCGATGCGCAAGGTCGCGCCGCTGACCCAGACCCTGGAGGGGATGGACGCCTGGATCACGGGAATTCGGCGTGACCAGTCGACAACGCGGCAAAATGCCCGCAAAATCGAGATCGATGCGCGCCGGGGGGTGGTGAAGGTTCAGCCCTTGGTGGACTGGACCAGCCGCGACGTCTGGCGCTACATCTGGAAGCACTCGATTCCCTACAACCCGCTGCACGACCACGGATTCCCATCGATCGGCTGCGTGCCCTGCACGAGCCCGATCGACGAGGGATCGGACGAGCGGTCGGGCCGCTGGAAGGGAACGGGCAAGGTGGAGTGCGGCCTCCACGGGGAGTAGCCGCTACAACAAGGAGCGAGCACGATCACCACGGAAAGGACAGATAGCGTGGCGAACAACACGAAGGGTTTCTGCCTCTGGTTCACCGGCCTCTCGGGGGCCGGCAAGAGCACCGTCGCCGAGATCGTCGGCCCGGAGCTCGAGAAGCGCGGCGTCCTCGTCGACCATCTCGACGGCGACGTCGTCCGCACCAACCTCAGCAAGGGCCTCGGGTTCTCGCGTGAGGACCGCGACGCGAACATCCTGCGCATCGGCTTCGTCTCGAAGCTGCTCGTCCGGCACGGCGCCGGCGTCATCGTCGCAGCCATCTCGCCGTACCGCGAGACCCGCGACATGGTCCGCGAGATGATGGGCGACGGGTTCGTCGAGGTCTTCGTCGCCACCTCCCTGGAGGAGTGCGAGCGCCGCGACGTCAAGGGGCTGTACGCCAAGGCCCGCACCGGTGAGATCAAGGAGTTCACCGGCATCTCCGACCCGTACGAGGCGCCGCTCAACGCGGAGATCGTCCTGGAGACCGAGGGCCGTTCGCCCGAGGACTGCGCCGCCGAGATCGTCGAGCAGCTGGAGCGGCTTGGGTTTCTGCCCCAGGTCGCGGCCGGGGCCGGCGTCTGATGGGCGTGACTGAGACCTCTGCTCGCAAGAAGACCCTGATCGCCCCGCACGGCGGGGAGCTGGTCGACCGCACCATCGGCGGCGACCAGGCCGCCGCGCTGGCCGAGGAGGCCGCCGGCCTGCCGAAGCTGCGGCTGACCGAGAAGCAGACGGCCGACCTGGACATGATCGCGTCCGGCGCACTGTCGCCGCTGACCGGCTTCATGGGCAGCGCCGACTACCGCTCGACGGTGGAGGACATGCACCTCGAGAACGGGCTGGCCTGGGCCATCCCGGTCACCCTCTCCTCCGACAGCGCGCCCTCGGGCGACCGGCTGGCGCTGGAGAGCTTCGAGGGCGGCCTGGTGGCCGTCATCGACGTCGCCGAGGTGTACCAGGCCGACCGCCGCAACGAGGCGGCCAAGGTCTTCCGCACCGACGACGAGGCGCATCCCGGCGTCGCCCAGATCTACGCCGAGGGCGCGAACCTGATCGGCGGTCCGATCACCGTGTTCAGCCGGCCTGAGCCGGCCTTCCCCGCGCTGCACGTGGACCCGTCCGAGACCCGGGCGATGTTCGAGGAGCGGGGCTGGTCGCGGGTCGTCGGGTTCCAGACGCGGAACCCGGTCCACCGGGCGCACGAGTACATCCAGAAGTGCGCGCTGGAGACGGTTGACGGCCTGCTGCTGCACCCGCTGGTCGGCAAGACCAAGGGGGACGACGTCCCCGCCGAGGTGCGGGTGGAGTGCTACCGGGTGCTGCTCGAGAAGTACTACCCGGCCGACCGCACCGTGCTCTCCGCCTTCCCGGCGGCCATGCGGTACGCCGGCCCCCGCGAGGCGGTGTGGCACGCGATCTGCCGCAAGAACTACGGCTGCTCGCACTTCATCGTCGGCCGCGACCACGCCGGCGTGGGCAAGTACTACGGCACGTACGACGCGCACCACATCTTCGACGAGTTCGAGCCGCACGAGCTCGACATCGAGCCGATGTTCTTCGACCACACGTTCTTCTGCCGCACCTGCGGCAACATGGCGTCGAACAAGACCTGCCCGCATCCCGCCGACGACCACGTCTTCCTGTCCGGGACGAAGGTGCGGGAGATGCTCGGCAACGGGGAGGTGCCCCCGGTCGAGTTCACCCGGCCCGAGGTGGCCCAGGTGCTGATCGAGGCGTACCGCACCGCATAACGGCTGATCCACGCTCTGCAACGGGCCGGTCGCTTCCACCACGACGGAAGTGGCCGGCCCGTCGTCGTTCCGGCTGACTTGCATTCCCCACAAGCTCGCTTAGACTTGCGGAAAATGCGGAGCTCCAGGGGGGAGGGTCGCAGACGGTGAGCGGAACCGAGTTTGCAGAGCTGGCCTTCGCGGGCCTGATCGTCGGGATCCTGATCGGGTCGACCGGCATGGGCGCAGGGTCGCTGATGGCGCCGGTCCTGATCAGCATGTTCGGCATCTCCGCCGTCGGCGCCGTGGGCACCGACCTGCTCTACTCGGCGGCCACCAAGGCCGTCGGCGGCTGGCGCCACCTGCGGCTGCGGACGGTCAACATCGAGCTGGCCCGGTGGATGGCCGCAGGCAGCGTCCCGTCCTCGCTGTGCGGCGTGTTCGTGCTGCACCGCATAGCCGAGGGCGACTCCGCCCGCGTCCAGGACGACCTCAAGGTGGCGATCGGCGGAGCGCTGATCCTGGTGGCGCTGGCCGTCGCGGCGCGCACGTTCATCGCCATCAAGGGGTTCCGCGGCCACACCGCCCCCGAGGACGGGCAGATCGACCGCCGCCACAAGCTGCTGGCGCTCGGCATCGGCATCGTCTTCGGCTTCATCTTCGGCCTCACCTCGGTCGGCGCCGGCGCCTTCTTCGGCATGACGCTGATCATGTTCTTCCCGCTGTCGGTGAAGCGCGTGGTGGGCACCGACCTGTTCCACGGCGCGCTGGTGACGATTCCCGCCGCCATCGCCTCCTACATCTGGCTGCCCGACGTGCACCTGACGACCGTCGCGGCCCTGATGGTGGGCTCGCTGCCCGGCATCGTGCTCGGCTCCCACCTGATGGTGTCGTTGCCCGACCGGGCGCTGCGAGGGTCGCTGGCGAGCGTGCTCGCGCTCTCCGGACTGAAGCTCCTCGGGGCCTTCTAACCGGCTCCCACAGCCAAACTCGGGCCGCTTTCCGACCCTACTTGCATTCTCCACTAGATCACTTACACTTGTAGGGCTTCTGGGGAATCTCGTCGAAAGCCACCTTGGGGGGAAAGGGAGAGAATGGACATCAACTTCGGACTTGTCGCAGCGGGGCTCGCCGTGGGCCTGCTCGTCGGCCTGACGGGCATGGGCGCGGGATCGCTGATGACACCGATCCTCATCAACTTCTTCGGGATCCCCGCGGGCACCGCGGTCGGCACCGACCTGGTCTACGCCGCCGTCACCAAGGTGTTCGGCGCGGCCCGCCACCGCTCGCTGAACAACGTCAACGTCGAGGTCGCCAAGTGGATGGGCTTCGGCTCCGTCCCCGCCGCCTTCTTCGGCGTGTTCTTCCTGTGGAACATCTTCGACGGCAGCGTCGACGATTTGCTGCCCAAGGTGATCGGCTACAGCCTGATCCTGGTCAGCGTCGTCATCGCCATCCGCACGTTCATGAGCATCCGCGGCCTGTGGGATCACCACAAACTGCCGGTGGACGGCGAGATGACCCGCAACCACAAGATCATCGCCGTCTCGATCGGCGTCGTGTTCGGGTTCATCCTCGGCCTCACCTCGGTCGGCTCGGGCGTGTTCTTCGGCATGGCCCTGATCACGCTCTTCCCGCTCTCGGCCCGCCGCGTCGTCGGCACCGACCTGCTGCACGCCGCGATGGTGACCATCGCCGCCGGCGCGGCCACCGTGCTCTGGGGCGCGCCCGACTACGGCTACGTCGGCACGATCCTGATCGGCTCGATCCCGGGCATCCTGATCGGCTCGCACTTCACCGGCCGCATCAGCGACCGCCTGCTGCGCGGCGGCATCGCGCTCGTGCTGGGCATGTCCGGCGTCAAGCTGCTGAGCGGCCCGCCGGTCGCCTACGTCGCCGTCGCGGTGGTCGTGCTCGGCCTCGCCGGCCTCTACGTCGCCCGCGGAAACCGCGCAGCCGTGACGACCACGGCGCCCGCGGCGCCCGAGGCGCAGACGCCCGCCGTCACCGGCTGAGCGACCCTCTCCGAGGCCCGTTCGCCGCCTCCGCGCGGCGGGCGGGCCTCGCCGTATGCTGCGCCGCGTGTCACAGGCACGTGCCGCGTCGCTGCTCCTCGCCCTGCTGATCGCGGCCTGTGCGGTTGCCTTCCTCCGCGCCGAGCAACTCAAGCTCGAGCACTCCCCCGTCCAGCGGCCGAAGGTCAAGCAGTCGTTCTCGCCGACCTGCGACGCCGCCGACCCACGCTGCCACCCGACCGCGCTGCTGCGCTTCATCCTGGGCGACCGGCAGGAGATCGGGCTGACCGTGGTCAACGCGAACGGCGATGTCGTCCGGCACCTCCCCGGCGACGGGCGGCAGCACGCCAAGGGCCTCGTGCGGGTGCGCTGGGACGGCCGTGACGACAGGGGCGCCGTCGTCCCCGACGGCACCTACCGGCTGGCCGTCCACCTCCAGAACGGCGACCGCACGATCACGGTCCCCGATCCGATCAAGGTGGACACGTCGCCGCCCACGATCGACATCACCCGGCGCGACCTCTCGCCCCGCGGCCTGCGCCTGCACTTCCTCGCGTCCGAGCCGAGCCGCACGTACCAGCGGGTGACCCTGGGCGGCAAGGACGTGAGCCAGCACCCGACCCGGCGCGGCCGCTCGTTCTTCGCGTTCCGCGGCCGCCCCGCGGGCCGCTACGTCGTCACGATCTACGCGGTGGACGCGGCCGGCAACCGGACGGCCAGGCCGCCGTCCGTGCAGGTGACGGTCCCGTGACGGGCTCGGAGGCCGGCGCCCTGATCGCCGCGGCCGGGCTGGTGCCGCTGCTCTGCTCCGCGAACCTGTGGGCGCGCCGCGGCGGCTGGATCGCCTGGACGGCCGGCGTGGCGATCGCCGGCGCCGACCTGCTGCACTCGCCGATCGCGCGGATCCGGGTGGACGCGACCGGCCGGCCCGCCGAGGCCGCGGCCGCGGGCCTGGTCGGCATCGCGCTGCTGGCGGTGGCGGCGGCGATCCTCACCCGCCGTCCCTGGCTGCTGTTGCTGGCCGCAGTGGCGGCTGCGCCGGCCCGGGTGCCGGTGCACGCCGCCGGCGAGGACGCCAACCTGCTGATCCCGCTCTACGGCGTGATCGCCGTCGCCTGGGCGGCCGAGGGCTGGGAGCTGCTGCAGGGGCGGGGCTCCGTGCCCCAGCTGGGCTGGGTCGGCCGCGCCGCCGCCCTGCTGATCGGATGGAGCGCGGTGACGCTGCTGTGGACGGCCGACCACCGCCAGGGCACGATCGAGATGCTCTTCTTCCTGCTGCCGTTCGGCCTGCTGACGGCCCGGCTGGGCGCGCTGCGGCCGGGCCGCCGCGACCTGCGGTTCGCGCTCGGCATCCAGGTGCTGCTGGCGCTGGTCTTCGCGGCGGTCGCGTTCTGGCAGTTCGCGGCGCGCGACGTGTTCTGGAACCCGAAGGTGATCGTGGGCAACGAGTACGCGTCGTTCTTCCGCGTCAACTCGCTGTTCTGGGATGCCAGCGTCTACGGCCGGTTCATGGCGATGACGATCGTGCTGCTGGCCGCCGTCGCCGTCTACCGCGGCGTCACGGCCCCGGTGGTCGGCCTGATGGCGGTGCTCTTCGCCGGGCTCTACATCGCGTACTCCCAGTCCAGCCTGCTCTCCCTGGCCGCCGGGGCGCTGGTGCTGGGCGCCAGCGTCTGGCCGCGGCGGGTGACGGTGGCGGTGGTCGCAACCGGGCTGGTCGTCGGCCTGGGCGGCCTGGTCGTGGCCGCCAACGGCAACTCGGCCCAGAGCGTCTCCAGCGACCGCTCCCACCTGCTCACCCTGGGCTCGCACGTGATCCGCGACCATCCGCTGGCCGGCGCCGGCGTGGGCGGCTTCGCCCGGGCCGCGGTCGCCTCCACCAAGACCCCCTGGCGGACGGCCGGGGCGGAGTCGCACACGACGCCGGTGACGGTGCTCGCGGAGCTGGGCCCGATCGGGCTGGCCGCCTTCTTGGGCCTGATCGCCGCCGCGGCCTGGTCGGGGCTGCGGCAGCCGCGCGACCCCGTGCGCATGGCCCTGCTCGCGGCCGGCGCGGCCCTGGTCACCAGCTCGGTCGTCTACAACGCCTTCCTCGAGGACCCCGCCACGTGGATCGTGCTGACGCTGCTCGCGGTGCTCGGCGCCGCCGCCTCGTCCGCCGCCGTCAACCGGGGCGACGAGCACGCCGAGGCCGCGGGCCTTCCCACCACGGGATCGGATCCGTCACCCGGTTCCCCCTGACGCGGACGCCCTCCGACCGCAGGCGCTCGCGCTGCTCGCGCTCCCAGCCCGGCACCAGCCTGCCCGAGGCGGTCAGCACCCGGTGCGCGGGCAGGGCGCCGTCGCTGCGCGCCATCACCCCGCCGACAGCCCGCGCGGCCCCGGGAGCGCCCGCCCACTCGGCGATGCGGCCGTAGCTGGCCACCTTCCCGGCCGGGATCCGGCCGACGAGGCGGTGCACGCTGCGCTCGAACGGGCCGGCCTCGGAGACGACGACGAAGCCTTCCGGGAGCCGCATCACCGCACCCTATCCGGGGCCGGCCTCGTATCATCCTGCGGATGAACGTCAAGTGGCTGGACCGCCTGATGCTGGCTGCGCTCGCGACAACCAGCTGGGAGGTGATGAGCTTCCAGGGCGGCCCGGTCAGCCTGACCTGGTCGGACATCCTGATCACGCTGTTCGTCGCCGGCTATCTGATCGAGCGGTTCGACCGGCGCGACTCGTCGCTGCCCGCCCAGAGCGTGACCCTGGCCGGCTTCATGCTCGTCTTCCTCGCCGTCTACCTGTGCGGCTACTTCGACCTGTCCACGCACGAGGCGTTCGTGTTCTGGCTGAAGGGCGTCCTGGCGTGGGTGCCGCACGCGCTGTTCGTCGTGCTCGGCGTCGCCCACCTCGCCCGCCGCGGCACCCAGCTCTACGAGCGGGCGATGCGCTGGCTGCTGGGGGGCATCGTCATCTGCGCCGTCTACGGCGTCGTGCAGCTGGCGGCCCAGGCGCTGGCCGGAGTGAACCTCGACCGCGATCGTCGTCTCCCCGCTCACGTTCGGCCAGGGCAAGACGACCGGCATCAACATCTACGGCCAGGTGCAGGGCACGGGCAGCATCTACCGGATCAACGCGCTGACCGGCGACCCCAACCACCTGGGCGTGTTCCTCTGCCTGCCGCTGATGCTGTTCCTGCCGGTCTACCTGGCCGACACGCGGGCGCGCCGCAAGCTGGGCGCGACCGCTCGCCTTCCTCTTCCTGGTGCAGGTGCTGACGCTCTCGCGCAGCGCCGCGCTGGGCGACATCGTCGGCCTCGCCGTCCTGCTGCCGTACGTCCGCCACATCCTGCCGCGCACGCGCACCATCGTGGCCGCCGTGGGCGGGTTCGTCGTGCTCGTCTGGGTGCTCGACCACACCAGCCACTTCATCCACACCGTGATCAGCTCGCGCACGAACCCCAGCGGCGAGGGCGTCGCCGTCCACTTCCAGTTCTACCAGCTGGTCCCGCCCGCGCTCGATCCGAACCCGCTGTTCGGGATGGGGTTCAACACGTTCGCGGTGTTCTACGAGTTCGTCACCGGCAAGGCGGACTTCGGGCCGCACAGCTTCTGGATCGCGACGCTGGTCGAGACCGGGATGGTCGGCCTCACGGTCTACCTCGCCTACTTCGGCTACGTCGTGCTGTCAGCCCTGGCGATGCGGCGCAGCCAGAACGAGTGGGCGATGCGGCTGGGTGCGGGCATGACGGCCGCGATCGCGGCGACGGCGGCGGCCAACTTCTTCTACCTGACGATGCAGTTCGGCTACTTCTTCGCGGTGGTCATGCTGACCGTCGCCGGCGCGGTGCTCTACGCCCCCGCTCGGGCCGCCGAGCCGGGGCCGGAGACGGCCCCCGCCGGTACACTGGCAACGTGATCCTCCTGCTCGAGGTCGTGTTCTGGTGCTGCCTCGCGGCGATCGTCTGGACGCATCTCGGCTATCCGCTGTTCATGGCGCTGTGGGCGCGCGTGCGGCCACGGCCGGTGCGCGCGGACGACATCCTGCCGACGATCAGCTTCCTCATCCCGGCCTACAACGAGGAGGCGGTGATCGAGCGCAAGCTGGACAACACGCTGGCGCTCGACTACCCGGCGGAGCTGCTGGAGATCGTCGTCGCCTCCGACTCGTCGAGCGACGCGACGCACGAGATCGTCGAGCGCTACGCCGACCGCGGCGTGCGGCTGCTGGTCTGCCCGCGCGGCGGCAAGATGCCCGCCCTCGACCGGGCGGTGCGGGCGACGAGCGGCGAGATCGTCGTGATGGGCGACGCCAACACGATCTGGGACGCCGACGCGCTGCGCCGCATCGTCCGCCCCTACGCCGACCCCGCAGGTCGGCATGGTCACGGGCCGCGTCGAGCTGGTCAACCCCAGCGACGGCACGAACCAGGAGGGCATCTACTGGCGCTACGAGATGTGGCTGCGCACGAACGAGTCGCTGGTGCACTCGGAGACCGCCTCGAACGGCGCCATCCACTCGATCCGCCGCTCGCTCTACAAGGAGCTGGAGCCGGCGGACGACCACGACATCTCCTTCCCCTACCACGTCGTCCAGCAGGGCTCACGGGCCGTGTACGAGCCGTCCGCGCGCTGCGTCGAGAACATGACGACGGACATCGGCGACGAGTACGGGCGCAAGTCGCGCTTCCTGGAGCACTGCTGGCTGGCGATCTTCCGCGGCTCGATGTGGAAGCTGACGACGTTCCCGCCGATCTACGCGGTGGCCATCGTCAGCCATCGGTTCCTGCGCTACCTGACCGGGGTGCTGCACATCGTCCTGCTTGCGGTCAGCATCCCGCTGGCCGCGCACGGAACGGTCTACGCGGTCGCCCTGGCCGTCCAGATCGGCGGGCTCGGGCTGGCGCTGCTCTCGATCGCCGCCGGCGGCCGCGTGCCGGGCATCAACATCCTCCAGTACTACCTGGCGATCACCTGGGCGACGTTCATCTCGCTCGTCCGCTACCTGCGCCGCGGCGTGCCGGCGACGTGGGACGCCGCGGCCGGCACGCGCACGGCGGGATGAGCGGCCTCTACGAGCGGCACGGCAAGCGCGCGCTCGACCTGGCCGCGCTGGCGATCGCGGCGCCGGTCGCCGCACCGCTGCTGGCGGCCGCCGCCGGTGCGCTGCTGGTGACGCAGGGGCGCCCGGTGCTGTTCCGCCAGGCCCGCGTCGGCCGTGACGGCGAGGAGTTCACGATCCTCAAGTTCCGCACGATGAGCATCGGCAGCGAGCACGACGGCGACGGCTACTGGGGGACGGCCGACGACCCGCGGATCACGCCGCTCGGCCGGCTGCTCCGCTCGACGTCGCTGGACGAGCTGCCCCAGCTCGTCAACGTGCTGCGCGGCGAGATGTCGCTGGTCGGCCCGCGGCCGAAGCCGCGGGACATCGTCGAGCGCTACGCCAGCCGCTACGCCGAGACGCTGCGCGTGCGGCCCGGCCTGACCTGCCTGTGGGCGATCCGCGGCCGCAACGAGCTGCGCCGCTCCCAGCTGATCGAGCTCGACCAGGAGTACGCACGGGAGGTCACCCTCCGCGGCGACCTGCGCATCCTGCTGGAGACGATCCCCGTCGTCCTGCTGCGCAAGGGCTTCTTCACCGAGGAGCGCAGTGAGGGCTGGATGGAGGACGTCGAGCCGGACGTGGTCTGAGCCGCCCGGCCCGGTCAGGACTCCAGCAGGATCACCAGCGTCTCGGGCAGCACGCCGTCGTGCTGCATGGCCTCGGCGGCGGCGTCGGTCTGCATCGCCGCCATCAGCGCATCCATGTCGGACACGTCCATCATCAGCGCAACATGGTTCGGGTTCTGCGGGTCGACGAATGTGCGGATGTTGGTGATGCCGAGCGGGCCGAAGAACTCCTCCCGCTTCGGCGAGGCGAGCCAGTGCTGGGTGTCAGTCACGTCGTGGTGGCCGATCACGGTGGGCATACGTTCTCCTTCGGTTGGCAGGCCCAGCGGAGCGTTGGGCGAGTCGCGGCGATCATAGGGGTTCGATCACGGCCAGGTGTCGAGGCTGCGCAGCTGCCGCGCGGGCACGCCCGCCACCACGGCGCCGTCCGGCACGTCGCGGATGGCCACGGCGCCCGCGCCGATCAGGCAGCCGCTGCCGATCGTGACGCCGTCCGAGACGCGTGGCGCCGATGCCGACGAACGTGCCGTCGCCGATCGCCACGCGGCCGGCGATGTTCGCACCCGGGCTGATCGTGACGTAATCGCCGATCCGGCAGTCGTGGCTGATCGTCGCGCCGATGTTGACCAGCACGTGGCGGCCGACCTGAGCCCAGCGGTTGACGATGCCGCCGGGCGCGATCTGCGTGCCCTCGCCGAGCGACGGCGTCCGGCGCCACCCAGGCCCGCTCGGCGACCAGCACGTCCCAGCGCGCGCCCGGCCACGCGTCGACGAACCGCCGTCGCAGCGACGCATAGCCGACGGCGGTGATCACCGTCAGCCTCGGATGGGCGTCGTGCGCGGCGACCATCTCCAGCACGGGCGCGTCCAGGTCCTGGTCACGGCGCGGCGGCCTCGTAGTACTCCGCGTTGGCCGCGAAGAAGCGCACCTCCGCACCCAGCGCGAGGTAGTACCCCGCCGTCTCGTGGGCCTGGCGCCCGGCGCCGAGGATGCCGACTGCGGCGGCGCTCATCCGGTCAGCTCGCGGTAGAGGTCGAGGTGCATGCGGGCGGAAGCCTCCCACGTCAGCGTCTCGCGTGCGCGGCGCGCACCCTCACGGGCCCGCGCCAGCGCCGCGGGGTCGTCCAGCAGTTCGCGCACCGCGGCCGCCATCGCCTCGACGTCGCCGGCCGGGACGACGCGGCCCGCCTCGAACCGGCGCACGTTCTCGCCCAGGCCGCCGACGTCGTAGGCCACGGCCGGCACGCCCGCGCCGAGCGCGCGGAGCAGCGTCCCGCTCTGGTCGAGCCCCGGCTTGTACGGGAAGAGCGCGAGCGTCGCGTCGCCGTAGGCGCGGGTCGACCTCGGCGGCGGGCAGGTAGCCGAGCCGCCACTCGACCAGGTCGCCGCCGGCGGCCTGGTAGCGGTCGACCGGCTCCATCGGATCGCCGGCGACCAGCAGGCGGCTCCCCTCCACGCGCTTGACCACCTCGATCGCGTCGTCGATGCCCTTGTACGGGCGGATCAGCCCGAAGCAGAGCAGCGTCCGGCCGTCGCCGGTGTCGGGCGGGTCGCTGCCGATGATCGGGTGCGGGATCACGCGCAGGCGATCCTCCGGTCACCCCGAACTCGACCGAGCGCCTGCTTGCCCGACTCGCTGTGGGCGACGACCCGGTCGAAGCGGCGGTAGAGCGCCAGCCACGTGTCGTGCCGGTGGCCGGAGCGGCGGTCGCTGATGTCGTGCGCCGTGTAGACCATCGGCGAGCGCACGTGCAGCAGCCACCGGTCCATCTCGGGGATCGTCATCCACTGCACGTGGACGACGTCCGCCTGCCGCAGCGCGAGCCGGGCCAGGCCAAGCGGGTGCTCGAGCACCTTGACCGGGATGCGCAGCCGGCGAGCGGCCGAACAGCCGCGAGCTGAGCGGGTAGAACAGCTCCGACCGGCGGTACCCGGCCGGCTGCGGCATGTCGCCGAAGCGGAAGCGCGAGGTGACCAGCTCGACGTCCAGGCCGAGCGCGGCCAGCTCGGTGCAGATGTGGTCGTCGTAGTCCGGCCCGCCGTAGCCCGGCGGGTTGGCGATGATCACCTTCACCCGGCCAGCTCCCGGGCCGCGTCCAGCAGCGAGGGCAGCGGCGGGGGGCCGACCCGGATCGTGCGGCAACCCAGCCGCCGTCCCGGCCTCGACGTCGGACTCGGCGTCGCCGATCAGCACCTCGCGGGTCAGCTCGATGTCGGGATAGTCGCGCTGGGCCTGGCGGAAGCAGCCCGACGTCCGGCTTGCGGCAGTCGCAGGCGCCGCGCTCGTGCGGGCAGACGTAGACGGCGGCGACCGGCAGGTCGGCAGGTCAGCCGCCGTGGATCTCCTCGACGTCCGCGGCGTCCATCCGGCCCAGGGCGATGCCGCGCTGGTTGGTGACCACGATCACGCGCTAGCCGGCACAGTCCAGCAGCCGCACCGCCTCCTCCGCGCCGGGCAGGAACTCGAAGCCGGCCCACGGACGTGACGTACTCGCCCTCCGGGGCCTTCACGTTGATCGTGCCGTCGCGATCGAGGAACACCGTGCGGCGTCACGCGAAGAGCTCGTGCTCCACCAGCTCGCACACCGTGTGCAGCATCAGCATCGTCCCCTCCTGCATCTGCGGGGTCTCGTCAGCGGGCACTGCCAGGCAGTGGTCGCACAGCTCGGCCAGCCGGTGGCCGCCGCGGCCGGTGACGCCGACCGTGACCAGGTCGAGGTCGCGCGCGGCCCGCAGGCCCGCCAGCACGTTGGCCGAGCCGCCGCTGGTGGACAGGCCGACGGCGACGTCGCCGGGCCGGCCGAGAGCACGCACCTGGCGTGCGAAGACCTCGGCGTAGCCGTAGTCGTTGCCGATCGCCGTGAACCCCGCGGTGGCGTCCGCCAGCGCCAGCGCCGGCAGCGGCGCGCGCTCCAGCAGGTAGCGGCCGGTCAGCTCGCCGGCGACGTGCTGGGCGTCCGCCGCGCTGCCGCCGTTGCCGAACAGCAGCACCTTGCCGCCGGCCCGGAAGCTCGCCGCCATCGCCGTGCGCGACCGCCGTGACGCCCTGCTCGATGGCGGGATCGGCCATCGCCTCGGTCATCTCGGCGTGCAGCCGCAGCCGTCGCGCCGCGATCGATTCGTCAGCCATCGTCCAGGCTCCACGTGGTCAGGCCGTCGTGCTCGAAGGCGAACTCGGCCACCTGGCCGCCCATCCGCGTCAGCGCCTCGGCCACCCGGTGCTTGCGCTGGAACTCGCAGTAGAACAGCATGTAGCCGCCGCCGCCGGCGCCCGTCACCTTGCCGCCCAGCGCGCCCGCCCGGCGGGCCGCGGCGTAGGCCTCGTCGATGAACGCGGTCGTGATCTTGGGCGATCATCCGCTTCTTCTCGCTGCCAGGCGTCGTCCAGCAGGCCGGCGAACTCGCGCAGCCGGCGCCGCACCAGCGCGTTCTTCATCTCCACCGCCAGCTCCTTCTGCCGCCGCAGCGCCGCCAGCGTCTCGCCGCCCGACTCCAGCCGGCGCGTCTGGTCCTCGATGATGCCGTCCGAGCGGCGGGTGGCGCCGGTGTAGCAGAGCAGCATGTTGTGCTCGAGCTCGTGGATCACCTCGGCGGGGATCCGCAGCGGGTTCACGATCACCCGGTCGGCGTCGAACTCGATGAAGTTGAAGCCGCCGAAGGTCGCGGCGTACTGATCCTGCATGCCGCCCAGCATGCCCAGGTCGGTGCGCTCGATGCGGTGCGCCAGGCCCGCGATCTCGTAGTCGGTCAGCGCCAGGTTGTGGAACTCCTTGAGCAGGCCGATCAGCGCCACCATCACGGTGGACGACGATCCCAGGCCGGAGCCGGGCGGCGCGTTGGCGTGCATGAACAGGTCGTAGCCGGGAGCCGAGCGGTCGCCCAGCTCGCGGATCGCCGCCTTCACCAGGTCGAGCTTGCCGTCGAAGATGGGCGTGTCGTCCACGCCGTAGCTGAGCGAGACGCCGAAGTCGGCGGACTCGATGCGGATGCGGCGGTCGCGGCGCGGCCGCAGCATCCCGTAGGCGTAGCGGTCGATCGTCGCGTTCAGGACGACCCCGCCCTCCTGGGCGGGGAAGGGGGGCACGTCCGTGCCGCCGCCGGCGAAGCTGATGCGGAGTGGGGCGCGGGCGCGAATGTTCATGGACGGTCGCGCGGGAGCCTATCGGTAGACTTCCCGCCCGTGTCTCAGCCGGAACAGCGCGACGAGGTTCGCATAGCGGACTACGCGAGCCGAATCGTCCGCCGGTGGTACGTCGTCGTTGCCTGCATCGTGGTGGCCATGCTGCTGGTCACGCTGCGCACGTCCACCGGCGGCAACCGCTACCAGTCCCAGACGACGATCTTCGTCGGCCAGCCGCTGACCCCGACCGAGGGCGGCACGATCCCCTCCACCGTGGTCAGCAACCCGACCACCGCCGCGACGTACGTCCGCTCGCAGCCAGTCATCTTCAAGGCCGCCCACACCGCGGGGATCAAGCCGGTCGCGCTCCACGCGCGAACCAGCGTCGTCGTGCTGGCGGGCGGCAGCGCCGTCAAGGCAGCGCTGGCCAACGCCAACATCCAGATCACGGTGCTGGGTGCGACGACCTGGTCGCGCGACCAGGTGCAGACCGCGACCCGCTCGCTGGGCGACCAGCTGATCGTCTGGGCGAACACCTACCAGCACCAGAAGTCGGAGCTGCTGAAGGCGCAGATCGCGATGGACACCCAGTCGCTGGCGACGCTGCAGCGCTCGATCGACGGCGCCACCAACGGGCTGAAGGCGATCGCGGGCTCGAGCGGCACGCCCGCCGAGAAGGCCGCACAGTCCGCGCCGCTTCTGGCAACGATCTCGGACGCCGGCTCGCGCTACGACGACATCTCGAACAACCGGACGACCTACCAGCTCTACCTGGCGGCCGCGACCACGGTCGAGTCGGCCGACTACGTGCAGGAGCCGTCCGTGAAACAGGTGACGGCCTCCAGCCGCCGGAGCTCGTTGATCGTGGCGGCGTTCGCCGGGCTGATCATCGGCGTGCTGCTCGCGCTGGTCTGGGATGCGATCCGCAACCGCACGCCGCGGGTGCGGGAGGCATAAGAGCCGTGTCGTCCACGCGATCATGCCCGGAGTGGCCCGAGCTGATGGAGCGGGCGCCCGACCTGCTCTTCAAGCACTACACCGCAGACGAGCTGGGCCTGCCCAGCGACGTCGTCGTCGCGATGGGCGCCGTGCGCCTGTCCGAGATCGAGGTCTGCGCCGACATCAGCCGCAACGTCTTCAACCCGGAGCACACCGATCCGCGGCTCTCCGACGCGCTCCGAGCCAGCTACTGGAGCGATCTGGAGAGCTGGACCGGCGAATCCGGCTGATCTCCGCCTAACCCTTTCCCGGTACGCGGGATCACGCATCCGCGGGTGCCGTGCCGGCCGCGCGGCACCGATGCATTGCAGCGTGAGCACGTTCGATGAGCAGACATCGCCCGCGCGGCTGGTGTCACAGGATGCGAAGGACGAGGCTGGGACGGTCGAGATTCAGCGGCTGCTGGCCTGGTACTTCCGCGAAGATCCGCCTCGGCACACTGTGGGCACGCGCGACCTGAGGGACGCGGCCTAGCCAGGCGACGCACCGGACGGGGTGGCCCTCACGGGCGCCCCGTCCGGCGAACCGCCGCCCAGCTCGGCGCGGCACCATTCCAGGAACGCGTCCACCAGCCTGCCCGGCGCGGCCTGGGCCGGCCGCACCGTCGAGAACTGGCGCACCGGGTCGATGCCGTCAATGTCCGCGGTCGCCAGCGTGCCCAGCTCGAGCTCGCGGCCGAGAGCCAGCGAGGAGAGGAACGAGACGCCGTAGCCGGCCTCGACGGCCGCCTTCGCCGACTCCTGGAGCCCCATCTCCATCGCCACGGAGAGATCGCGCGGGCGCACGCCGGCGCGCCGCAGCTCCTCCTCGATCACCGTGCGCACGCCCGCGCCCGGCTGCATCACCACCAGCGGCTCCGCCACCAGCTCGTCCAGGCCGATGGTGCGCCCGGCGAAGCGGTGGCCGGGCGGCACCGCGAGCACGATGCGGTCCTCGAGGAAGGGCTCGTAGACCAGCGAACGGTGCGGGCGGATCGCGCCGACGACGCCCAGCTCCAGCTCGCGGTCGAGCACGCGATCGATGATCGTCACGGTCACCTCGACGCGCAGCGAGACCGCCACGTGCGGGTGCCGCACCCGGAAGCCGCCCAACAGCGTCGGCAGCACGTGCTCGCCGAGTCCGGTCGACGACCCCACCACGAGCCGGCCGGCCAGCTCCGAGCTCGTCTCGCCCAGCTCGCGCTCGTACTCGTCGCGCAGCGCCAGCATCCGCAGCGCGTAGCGGTGGACGACCTCGCCGCGCGGCGTGAGCCGGGCGCGGCGCCCGCCGCGGTCGATCAGCGGCTCCCCCACCTCCCGCTCCAACGCGCGCATCTGCTGGCTGACGGCGGGCTGGCTGACGCCGAGCGACTCGGCGGCCCCGGAGAAGGAGCCGCGCTCGGCGACCGCGGCAAGCGTCTGAAGGTGGCGGATGTCCATTGCCGTTGGTTATCGTCAGCGTACCAGGCGATAAGGACTGGTGATCGCCAGAGCGGTGCTGGAATGGGAACCACGGCGCGGCCGGGATAGTCTGAACCTCGATGAGACGTCCGGTCGTGGCCGTGGCTCTGGTGGCCGTGCTCGCAGGAGCTGGGACCGCGGCGCTCCTCCATCGTGGCTCAGACTCACCGGCTCCATCGTCCGCTGCGCCGGCGGCGCCCGTGCTGGACGCGGTGCACCTCCCGCCAATGCCGCGGAACGGTTTTGGGGTGCAAACCCGGAAGGGCGTGATTCTCGCCGGGCTGGACGGCCACGTGATCGGCCTGCTGTCGCGCTTCGGCGTCTACCCGAGCTTCCGCGCGTGGATCCATGGGCAGTGGATGTACCGGCTCGAGCCGGCAGCGCGGCGGTTCGTGCAGCTCAGCCCCATCCCGCCCTCGGGCGGGCCATGGCGGACGTGCAGCGGGAACGGGGGGGACCGGGTGTGCTACGGAGGCACGGCGCTGGTCGTTGAGCGGAACGGCAAGCGCGTTGTCTATCCGGCCGGCCCGGGATTCTCCTCCCGCAAGGGGTTCTGGTACTCGGCGGAGCTCTCGCCCGACGGCCGCGCGGTGCTCGCGTGGTGGTCTCCGAGAGGCAGCGAAGGGCACGCGGCCGCGTTCGTTCTCCCGCTGGACGGCCGGCTGCACGACGTGTCCGGCGCAACGACACCCGGCGGATCATGCGAGGCTAGCCCGGCGGGCTGGACGCCCTCCGGCGATGCCCTCGTCCTCCTGATCAAGCCATGCCGAGGCATGCCGGCTGGTGCCTACGCGATGCCGCCGAGGGGGCGGTCCCGGCTCCTGCTGAAGGTAGCGGCACCGGTCGAGGCGATGCTCTGGGACGTCCCCGCCGGCTCAGCCGCCTGACCGGGCAGCGGTCCCCGGCACCGCCGTTGCCTACCCGGCAGGCACCCAGCCACCCTCGACGTGGATCACCTGGCCGTTGATGTAGCCGGCACCGTCGGATGCGAGGAACAGCACGGTCTCGGCGATCTCGCGCGGGTCGCCGAACCGCTTCATCGGGTTCATCGCCTTCGCCTCCGCGATGTGCTCGGGGGCGACGCCCCACTCCTGCTCCCAGTTCCCGGAGATGGGGCCGGGGGCGAGAGCGTTGACGCGGATCTCCGGTGCGATGTCCCGCGCGAGCGACGCCGTGAGCCCACGGATGGCGCCCTTGGCTGCGCAGTAGGTGACCGGCACCCAGTTGATCGCATTCTCCGGGTCGATGCCGTTCCCATAGGTGCTCGAGAAGTTGACGATCGCACCGCGACCGTGGCGCCGCATGTGCGGGATCACCGCGTGGCACATCCGCATGGCGCCGAGCACATCGACGTCGAACAGCGCAGTTGCCGCGTCGATGCTCATGTCCTCGAACCGAACGGTGTCCGCCCCGTCCAGCCGCCCGGCCGTGTTGACCAGCACGTCGATCCGTCCGTACGCCGCGTCCGCCTGTTCGACGAACCGTTCGACCGACGCCGGATCGGTGACGTCGAGCTGCTGGGTGCGTGCGTCACCGCCGACCGCGACGATCTCGGCCGCCACCGACTCCGCGGCCTCCCGCGAGCCTCGGTAGCCGACCAAGACCGATGCGCCCTCCCGGCCGAATCCGAGCGCGACCGCGCCGCCGAGCGTCCCGCCGGCGCCTGTGACCAGCGCGACCCGCCCTGCAAAACGACGGCCATCGTTCCAGATCGTCTCCACCACGCACCTCCCTCGGAGCAACGCCGGATGCTTTCAGAGGCGATCGACGGATGCAAACCAGGGGCCATCGAGCCGCCGCCAGATTCCGCCCGCCGGCCGACGACGGCGCGGCGGGCTCAGGCCACGGCGCGCTGGACGAGCGCGGCGATCCGCTTCTCGTCGGCCGCGGTCAGCTTCGTCAGCGCATAGGACGTCGGCCACATCGCGCCGTCATCGAGGTTCGCCTTGTCGCTGAAGCCGAGCGTCGCATACCTCGTCTTGAACTTCCCGCCGCTCTGGAAGAAGCAGACGACCTTCCCCTCCCTGGCCCAGGCGGGCATCCCGTACCAGGTCTTCGGCTGAAGCGCCGGCGCGGCGGCCGTGATGAGGACGTGGAGCCGCTTGGCCATCGTGCGATCCGGCTCGGCCATCTCGGCGATCTTGGCGAGCACGTCGGCCTCGCCGTCCACCTTGCGGCTGCGCGAGCTCCGGCGCCGAGCCGCCCGCAGCTCCTGGGCGCGCTCTTTCATCGCGGTCTGTTCGACGTCCGAGAACCCGGCGGACGCCTTGGCACGCTTCTTCTCGGCCATCGGGCTGATGCTAGACGAACGCGAGGTCGATCAGCCGCTCGGGATCGCGGCGCAGGCGCTCGGCGGCCGCCCCCGAGCGCCGCTCGACCACCAGGTCGGCGGGCGAGGACAGCGGCCGCAGCCGGCCCTCGGCGATCAGCCGCTCGTCGACGCCGCCCAGGCGGCCCGCGAACGTCGTGTAGACCGGGGTGCCCAGCACCACGGCCTCGCGGTTCATCGTGCCGCCCGCGCTGACCACCAGGTCGGCCCCTGCAACCAGGCTCTGGCCGTCCACGGCTCGCTCGGGAACGACCACCGAGGGCAGCGCCAGCGCACGGATGCGCGCGGCCTGCTCCGGCGTGCGCGGCAGCACCACGGAGCGGATGTCCTCGCGCCGCCCCAGGTCATCGAGCAGCGCGTCGAAGAGCGGGTTCTCGAACCGGTGGTAGAGGGCGACGTCCGCGGGCGGCCGCAGCACCACACCGACCCGCGAGCCGTCCAGCCCGAGCGCGCGCGGCACCTCGGGGTCGGGCTCGAAGTCGGCCAGGTAGTACTCCTCCTTCAGCCCCGGGTAGGTGACCAGCTTGGGCGGCCGCGCGCCGAAGCGGCGCACGCGCTCGGCCGGGATCGCATCGGGGATCAGCACCCGCGTCGCCAGGCGGCAGTTGAGGCTGTGCTGCAGCGTCGCGAACTCGTAGTCGAACATCGTCGTGTTGCGCACACGCAGCGCCCGGCACGCCATCGGCAGGTCGGTCGAGCCGTGGGCGATCGCACGGTCGAACCGGCCGCGGCGGCCGAACCGCAGCATCGCGGCGACCCGGTCACCGGCCGCCCGGGCCTTGCCGGCCCGGGAGGCGCCGCCGTGGTGGCCGACCACGGTGTGGGCGATTCCGTGCAGCTCCAGCAGCTCGATCGTCTGCGCGAACGCGCGGGCGGTGACCGCCACGTCCCAGCCACGGCCCTGCATGCGCCGGATCAGCGGCGCGAAGATCGGCACGTGGGGCGAGTTGGTGAGGTCGACCCAGACGCGCAAGCGTCAGGCCGCCGCGAGAGCGGCCGCGCGCACGGCGTCCACGACCTCGAGCTGCTGCTGCTCGGTGAGCGTCGGGAACATCGGCAGGGCGAGCCCCTCGCGCGCCGCCCGCTCGGCCTCCGGCAGGCTGCCCTCGGCCTGGCCGAGGTGGGCGAACACCGGCTGCAGGTGCAGCGGCACGCGATAGTAGGCTGAGCTGGCAACGCCGGCGTCCTTGAGCCGCTGCGCCAGCTCCTCGCGGCGCGGCGAGCGCACGACGTAGAGGTGGTAGACGTGCCTGCGGTCGGCCGCCTCGACCGGCAGCTGCACGTAGGAGCCGAGCCCCAGCGCGCGGTAGCGGTCGGCCGCGGCACGACGCGCGTCGTTCCAGCCGTCCACCTCGCGCAGCAAGCGGCGCAGGATCACGGCCTGCATCTCGTCCAGC
This sequence comes from uncultured Actinomycetes bacterium, assembly GCA_963797175.1. GTDB lineage: Bacteria > Actinomycetota > Thermoleophilia > Gaiellales > JAICJC01 > DATLLN01. The sequence continues at coordinate 1,579,636 of CAWCOL010000009.1, read as the reverse complement.
CGCGAGTTGACCCCGATGTACTGGAACGTCTGCTTGTCGCGCGACCCGTGGAAGCGCAGCATCCGCAGCCGCTCCGCGACCTCCGAGGTGGCGGCGACCGCCATGCCGGCGTCGCCCATCGCCGGCAGGTTCTTGCTGGGGAAGAAGCTGAAGGTCGCGACGTCGCCGTACGACCCCGCGGCATAGCCGCCGTACGCGGCGCCGACGGCCTGCGCGGAGTCCTCGATCAGCGCGATGCCGTGGCGGTCGGCGATCTCGCGAAAGGCGCCCAGGTCGGCCGGCTGGCCGAAGATGTGCACCGGCATGATCGCTCGGGTGCGCTCGGTGATCGCGGCCTCGGCGGCCGCGGGATCGAGGCACGACGTGTCCGGCTCGACGTCCGCGAACACCGGCGTCGCCCCGGTGCGGGCGATCGCCTCCGCCGTCGCGAAGAACGTGTACGGGCTGGTCACGACCTCGTCGCCGGGCCCGACGCCGAGCGCCTGCAGGCCCAACTCGAGCGCGTCTGTGCCGTTCGCGACGGCCACGGCGTACCCGTAGCCGATCGCCGCAGCGAACTCCTCCTCGAGCGCGCGCACGTTCGGTCCCAGGATGAACCTGCCCGACTCGATGACGTCGCAGACCAGCTGCTTGATCTCGGGAAGGAGCTCCTCGTACTGACCGCGGATGTCCATCAGGGGCACCGGCACGGTGGCGAAATCTACCCCGCCGTGCGGCGCCTTCGTCGCAGTAGCCACCAGCCCGCGAGCGCAACCAGGCCGATCGCGATGGGGTAGTCGAGCAGGTGCAGCCGCTGCTCCCACTGGTGCCAGTTGCTCCCCGCGATGTCGCCGATCGCGACCAGCAGGATGCACCAGGGAAGGCACCCGAGCGCGGTCAGCACCGAGAACCTGACGAACGGCATCCGCGCGATCCCGGCCGGCAGCGAGATGAACGTGCGCACCACCGGCAGCATCCTGCTGAAGAAGACGACCGGGTCGCCGTAGCGCTCGAACCAACGGTGCGCCTGCGCCAGGTGGCGCTGGGCGTGCGTATAGCGGAGCAGCGCGTAGTCGACGCCCCAGAAACCGACGCCCCAGGCGATCCACGAGCCGACCAGGTTGCCGGCGGTTCCGACCAGGACGGCCTGCCAGAACACCATGTCGCCCTGCGAGACCAGGTAGCCGGCATAGATCATCGTCACCTCGCTGGGCACCGGCACGCACGCGCTCTCCAGCACCATCAGCAGGAACACCGCCTGCAGGCCGTTGGCGGCCACCTGATCCTGCACCCAGTTCGCGAGAGAGCTCAGCACCGGTTCCTCCTACCCGAGATCGCGGAGGATCTCACGAGCCGCGTTCTGGCCCGGCCCTCCGGTGATCCCCCCGCCGGGATGCGCCCCGGCACCGCACAGGTAGAGCCCCCGTACGGGAAGGCGGTACCGGGCGAGGCCCAGCACGGGCCGCCATCCCCACCACTGGTCGAGGCCCGGCTCGACGTGCAGCACGTGGCCGCCGGAGAGGCCGAGCTCGCGCTCGATCCCCGCCGGCGTCAGCGTCCGCCGTGCCGTCACCAGCTCGCCGATCCCCGGCGCATGGCGCTCCAGCTCCTCGACCAGCCGGTCGGCGACGGCATCCTCCAGATCCTCGCCGGGCGGCACCCACTGGACGACCGCGCGCAGCAGGTGCCCGCCGCCGGCCGGAGCCTGCGAGGGGTCGGCCAGGCTGGGGATGACCATCTCGATCTGCGGGCGCTCCGACAGCTCGCCGTACTTGGAGGCGTCGAACGCCCGCTCGACGTCGTCGATGCCGCGCGCGGCGACGATCCGCCCCTCCAGCAGCGCGGTGTCGTCCACGCCGGTGAACGCCGGCAGCTCGCGCAGCTCGAGCTCGACCGCGGCGGCGTGCCCACGCGTGCGGATGTTGCCCGCCCGCCACAGCAGCTGCGGCCCCACGACGACCGGGTCGAGCCACTCGCGCAGCACCGTCTTCGGATCGACCGCCGCCGCGACGGCCGGCGTCTCCACCTCCTCGCCGCTGGCCAGCGTGACGCCGCGCACGAGCGTGCCGGCGACCAGCACCTCGGTCACCTCGGCGTCGGTGCGCACGTCCGCGCCGGCGGCCTCGGCGGCGGAGCGCAGCGCGGCGGCGAGGGCGTCGCTGCCGCCGCGGACGATCGCCGTCTCGCCCGGAGCTCCGGCATCGCCCTCGGCCAGGTCGTTGAGCAGCACCAGGGTCGTCCCGGCCGACCACGGCCCCATCGCCGTCAGCAGCGTGCCGCGCGCCGCCAGCGCGCCGCACACGGCGTCGTCGGTGAACCACTCGCGGACGAAGTCGGCGACGGCCATCGGCAGGGCTCGCGTCAGCTCGCGCCCGGTCTGGGCGCCCAGCCCGCGGAAGGCCTTGCCCAGCCGCACGCCCAAGCCCAGATCGCCGCTGGAGACACGGTCGAGCCGTGGCGGCGATGCCGCGTTGAGCGTGCCCAGGAACCCGGCCAGGGCACGAACGCGGGCGTCGTAGTCCCGGTAGGCATCGGCATCCGCCGCCGAGCGCGCGCGCAGCGCGTCGGCCGTGCGGCCCGCGTCGGAGAAGAAGGGGATGGGGTTGCCGTCGTCGGCCAGCGCGAGCATCCGCACGGCCGGCCGGATCAGCTCCAGCCCGTGGTCGCGCAGCCGCAGGTCGTCGATCACGCTGGGCCGCAACCGGCCCGCGGTGGGTAGCACGTCCGCCACGCCGCCCAGCGTCGACCGCCGCTCGGCGACCAGCACTCGCTGCCCGGCCCGCGCCAGGTAGGCGGCCGTGACCAGGCCGTTGACACCGCCGCCGGCGACCACCACGTCGTAGTTGTTCACCGCGGCCCCCTGCCCAGCCGCCGCCTGCTGCGCAGCAGCTCCATCGCGGCGATCCGGCCCGGCGCCCCCATCAGGCCGCCGCCCGGGTGCGTCGCCGAGCCGCACATCCACAGGCCGGACACCGGCGTGCGGTAGCGCGCCCAGCCCGGCACCGGCCGGTTGAAGAAGAGCTGCTCGAGCGAGAGCTCGCCCTGGAAGATGTTGCCCTCGGAGAGGCCGATGCGCTGCTCGATATCGAGCGGCGTCAGCACCTGCTTGTCGATCACGAGCTTGCGGATGTTCGGGATCCGCTCCTCGATCGTGTCCAGCACGGTCTCGCCGAACGCGTCGCGGGCGGCGTCGTCCCACACCGCGCCGTCGGCCAGGTGGTACGGCGCGTACTGGACGAAGCAGCTCATCGTGTGCTTGCCGGGCGGAGCCATCGCCGGATCGACCAGCGTCGGGATGATCATGTCGATGTAGGGGCGACGGGAGGGCCGGCCGTACTTGGCGTCGTCGTACGCCCGCTCCATGTACTCGACCGACGGGCTGAAGCTGATCGCGCCGCGCAGGTGTTCGCCGGCACCGGGCAGGCAGGCCAGCTCGGGCAGCCCGTCCAGCGCGAGGTTCACCTTGCCGGACGAGCCGCGGAACTTGTAGCGGCGCACCTCGGCCATGAACTCGTCGTCCAGCACGCCCGGCTCGACCAGGTGCTCGAAGGTGACGCGGCTGTCGGCGCTGGAGAGCACGACCGGCGCCAGCAGCTGCTCGCCCGACTCCAGCGTGACGCCGGCGACGGCACCGCCCGCCACGTCGATGCGGGCGACCGGCGCCTCCGTGCGGATCTCGGCGCCCAGCGCCTCCGCCGCCGAGGCGATGGCGAGGCTGACGCCGCCGGTGCCGCCGCGGGGGATGCCCCACGCCCGGAAGGCACCGTCGATCTCGCCCATGTAGTGGTGCAGCAGCACGTAGGCGGTGCCCGGCGAGCGGACGCCCTGGAAGGTGCCGATGATGCCGGACGCCGACATCGTCGCCTTCAGCGGGTCGGTCTCGAACCACTGGTCGAGGAAGTCGGCGGCGCTCATCGTCATCACCTGGATGAACGTGTCCTTGAGCCGCCGCGGCAGATCCGCGAACGTGCGCGCCAGCGGGCCCAGGGAGATCCACTCGAGCGGGTTGATCTTGCCGGGATCGGGCGGCACGGTGGACAGGATCGGCTTGATGAAGCGCGCCATCTGCACCATCAACTGGCCGTACTCCTCGTACGCCTCGGCATCCGACAGCGACCAGCGGCGCAGCTCGCGCACCGACCGCGCGTGGTCGTTGACGCGCCACAGGTAGTCGCCGTCGAGCGGCGTGATGGTGCCGTCCAGGGGCAGGATGTCGAGCCCATGGCGGGGCAGGTCGAGCTCGCGGATGATCTCGGGCCGCAGCAGCGAGACCACGTAGGAGGCGACGCTGAACCGGAAGCCGGGCACGATCTCCTCGGTGACGGCGGCGCCGCCCAGCACGTGGCGGCGCTCGAGGCACACGACGCGCATCCCCGCGCGGGCCAGGTAGGCGGCGGTGACCAAGCCGTTGTGGCCACCTCCGACAACGATCGCGTCGTAGCGCTGGGTCATGCGGGCGCCATGCTAGCCTCTGGCCCGCATGAGCGTCGGCACGCCCTTCTTCGAGCGAACGTTCCCGCTCAACCGCAAGCTGGCATGGGGCGACTGGGCCGGCTACCACTCCGCGGCCGCGTACGCCGACGCGCACGACATCGAGTACAACGCGATCCGCCAGGCCACCGCGGTGATCGACGCGACGCCGCTCTACAAGTACCACGTCAGCGGCGCCGACGCCGGACGGCTGCTGAACCGCGTGATCACCCGCGACGTCAACCGCCTCGAGGTCGGCCAGGTCTTCTACACGCCGTGGTGCGACGAGCGAGGCAAGGTGATCGACGACGGCACGCTGGCGCGACTGGACGAGACCCGGTTCCGGCTGACCGCGGCCGATCCCACGTACCGCTGGCTGGGCATGAACGCCACCGGCCTCGACGTCGAGATCGAGGACGTCTCCGAGGCCGTCGCCGCGCTGGCCGTGCAGGGCCCGACCGCACGGGGCGTGCTGGAGGCGGCGACCGGGGAGAGCTGGGACGACCTGGCCTACTTCCGCCGCCGCGCGACCACGATCGCCGACGTCGCGATCGACGTCAGCCGCACGGGCTACACGGGCGACCTCGGCTACGAGCTGTGGATCCCCGCGGAGGGCGCGCTGGCGGTGTGGGACCGGCTGTTCGACGTCGGCGCCGCCTACGGCATCCGCCCCTGCGGCATCCGGGCGATGGACGTCGCCCGTGTCGAGGCCGGGCTGATCCTGATCGAGGTGGACTACACCAGCGTCCGCCACGCGATGACGGCCGAGCACGAGTACTCGCCGTTCGAGCTGGGGCTGGGCCGGTTGGTCAGCTTCAAGAAGCCTGACTACGTCGGCCGGCGCGCGCTCGAGCAGGAGCGCGACGCGGGCGGGCCGCCGCGGCGGCTGGTCGGCCTCGAGCTGGAGTGGGCCGGCCTCGAGCGCTCGTTCGCCGCGCACGACCTGCCGCCGTCCGTGCCGCCGACGGTGATCCGCGAGGAGCTGCCCCTGTTCGCAGGCCGCCGCCAGGTCGGCCGGGCGACGAGCACCGCGTGGTCGCCCACGCGCAAGGCGATGGTGGCGCTGGCGTCGGTGCAGAGCCACTGCGAGGCACCCGGCACCGGCCTGGAGATCGAGTGGACGGTCGAGGGGGTGCGCTCGCGGGTGCGGGCGACCGTCGCCGAGCTGCCGTTCGTCGATCCGCCGCGCAAGCGCGCGTAGATCAGGCCTGGACGGAGCTGAGCCGGTCGAGGTTCGCGAGCTGCTCCTTGAGCCCGCGCTCGACGTGCCCCTTCGCCACCGCCGCGATCAGCCGCGGCAGCTCGATCTCGCTGGTCAGCGTCACGTTGCTGCCCTCCCCGTCGGCCACCACCTCGAAGATCGTGGTGGCGTCGCGCGCGCCGTCCACCCGCTTCTCGACCAGCCGCCGCGGCTCGTCCGACTCGACCACGCGCACCAGCATCGGCTCGCTCACGCCCATCGCCGTGACGACACAGGAGACCACACCGTCGTCCAGCACCTCGATCCGGTCGACGGAGTCGGGCAGCGTCTGGACGTGCAGCTGGGGGTCCGCGATCCACGGCCACAGGGCCTGCGGCGGCGCGGCGCAGCGGCGTGTCACCGTGACCTTCACGCCACGCTGTCGTACTCGCGCACCGTGCGGTAGAGCGTGTCGCGCTGCGAGGGCCGGAAGCCCGCGTTACGGATCGTGTGCAGGAAGTCGTCCACGCCGGCGCGGTACGTCGTCCCGGCAGCCGAAACGACGTTCTCCTCGATCATGATCGAGCCCAGGTCGTCGGCGCCGTAGAACAGCGCGACCTGGCCGACCTTCATCCCCTGGGTCACCCACGAGCTCTGGATGTGGTCGACGTTGTCCAGGTAGATCCGGGACACGGCCTGCATCAGCAGGTAGTCGAAGCTGGTGGGGAACCACGAGACCTGCGCGGCCAGCTCGGTGTTGTCCGGTTGGAACGTCCATGAGATGAACGCGCGGAAGCCGCGCATCTCGTCCTGCAGCTCGCGGATCCGGCGCAGGTGCTCGATCCGCTCGTCGAGCGTCTCGACGTGGCCCCACATCATCGTCGCCGTCGTGCTCATGCCCAGCCGGTGCGCCGAGCGCATCACGCCCAGCCACTCGTCCGAGGTCGTCTTCTGCGGCGAGATGATGTGCCGCACGCGGTCGTTGAGGATCTCTGCGCCGCCACCGGGGAGCGAGTCGAGCCCGGCGTCGCGCAGCCGCGACAGCGTCTCCGAGTTGGAGAGCTTGGCCTTGCGCGCGATGTGCTGCACCTCGCTTGGCGAGAGGGCGTGCAGGTGGATCGGGTAGCGAGCCTTGATCGAGCGGAACAGGTCCTCGTACCAGTCGATGCCGAGGTCGGGGTTGTGGCCGCCCTGCATCAGCACCGCCGTGCCGCCCAGGGCCAGCGTCTCCTCGATCTTCTTGAAGATCACCGGCTTGGGCAGAACGTAGCCCTCGCGCGTGTCCCCCGGCCGGCGGTAGAACGCGCAGAAGTTGCAGTCCGTGTAGCAGACGTTCGTGTAGTTCAGATTCCGGTCGACGATGAAGGTCACCCGATCGGCCGGACACTTGCGGCTGCGAAGCTCGTGGGCGACCTTGCCGATCTCGAGCAGGTCGCGCGAGGCCAACAACGTCTTCGCGTCGTCGTCAGATATACGCTCCCCTTCGAGCGCGCGGTCAAGCACCGCGCTGACGGCCTGTGTCGCGAGGGTGATGGACATCGACGGCAGAATAGATGATCGACGTCTCGCGGCCCACCGACTCGGGCGTCGCAGGTGATCCTCGCACCGCTGGCGGTCGCTGTGCTGCTGGTCTGCGGGTGCGCCGCATCGCTCGCCGCCCTCCCCGCCGGGAGCGTCTCGCTCCCGCTGCGGGTGGCGAGCGTCTTCGCCCTCGGCTACACGACCGTGGCGCTGACCGCCGTCGTGCTCGTCCTGCTGCACGTGATGACGACGGTCGTCCTGGCGCCGGTCCTGGTCGTCGTGGTCGCGTGCATGGCGGCGGTGGCCGTCCGCCGCTCGCCCGTGCGGGCAACGGTCACCGGGCTGCGGGCGGAGGTCGGCGGCGCCGACCGGGTGCCGCTCGTCGCCGGAGCCGTCGTGATCGCGGCGATCGCGGTCGCCCGGATGGTGGTGCCGGTGGATGCCGGCGCCGGCGGGTGGCGGTACTGGGCGGACGGCCTCGAGATCGCCCACGCCGGCCACGTTCCGGACGTCACCCTGCAGTGGGGCATCCTCCAGGCCCCTGCGATCAGCAAGCTCGGCGCGAACTCCTACAACGCCGCACTCGCGCTCGCGCTGCAGTCGCACCCCTTCTCGGCCATGGCCGCCAGCCTGTGGCTCTCGTCGGTCGGGTTCGCGGTCGGGCTGTGGGCGCTGGTCTGGGAGCTCGGGCTCCGGCGGATCTCGCCCCTCGTCCCGATCGTCGCCACGGCGGTGTACGCCTGGCCGTTCCACATCCGCCTGGACGGAGCGATCGTCGGCAAGCTGCAGTTCTTCCAGAACGAGGATGCCGCCCGGATGTGCGCCGTGATCGCCGTCGCGCTGGCGCTGACGGCGATCCGTGGCGAGACCCACGGCCGCCTGCGGCCGCTGGTGGCCGGCATCATCATGGCGGCCGCCGCGCTGACGCACCTCGTCCCCGTCCTGGCGATGATCTCGCTGCTGGTCGGCTACGCCGTTGCCGCGGTGATCCGCAACCGCTCCGCCGCGACGCCCGCCAGGGCGGCGGGGACAGTCCTGGGCACAGCGGTGCTGATTCCCGTGATCGCCCTGGCGCTGACCGGCGGGGACATCGGGTTCCAGGGCGCCACCGGCCACTCGTACCAGACGCTGGCCGGCGGGTTCGACCCGACGCTCGCACTGCTGGGCCGGCTGGAGCCGCCCCGCCCCAAGGCGGATGCGCACTTCTACACGCAGCCGGGCACCATCGCGCTGAACTACGTCAGGTCGGCGACGGCGCTGACGGGATCGCACCGATCCGTCGCCGCGCTGATCGCCGCGCTGGCCGCGCTCGCGGTCATCGCCGCCGTGGCGGGCGGCACCGCGGAGCGCCTCGCCGTCGCCGCCGCGGCCTGCATGGCCGCCCTCCTGCTGGCCGCCACCATGCTGTTCTCCTTCCGGTACAGCTACTACATCCCCGCCACGTTCGGCGACCGCCGGCTGTTCGAGTACGGGTCGATCCCCCTGCTGCTGGTGGGCGCGGCGGCGGGCAACGCGCTGCTCAACCTCCTGCACGGGCGCGTCCTCGCGGCCGCGACCGTGTGCGTGCCGGTGCTGGCGGCGGTCGTGGTCGGCTGGACGGGGCTGGCCGGAGGGCTCCATCGCGGACACCCCTGGCAGCCGTTCATCCAGGCCGCGCGCCTCAAGACGAGCTGCAACAGCCGCCTGCTCACCCCGTTCATGAGCCGCGGCTCGTTCCAGGCGCTGAGCGGCCGCACCAGCATCCGCGAGGGTCTGATGGTTTTCCTGCGCCCCGACCTGCTCGCGCGTGCCCTGCGGGTGGAGCAGGAGGCACGCGCCTTCTACAAGAATCCGGCCGCCAACGCGTCCCTGCTCGACTCGGAGCATCTCGACTACGTCCTCGCGTACCGGCGATCCGGCCCGCTGCTCGACCGTGTGCCCGGCCTGGAACGCGCCGGGGGAGTCGCCAACGTCCTCGTCTACCGCGTCGTCGCCCCGGCGAACGGCGGTGCGGCCTACCCCTCGAAGGTGGACGGCTACCCGTGCACCACGGTGAGCATGCGGTGAAGCGGACGTACACCCGCGCCGGATTCGTCGCCGCAGCCGTCGTCGGCGGCGCGGCGCTCTATGACGTCCTGCGACGGCACGGATCGTCGATCGGCCATCCGCGGACGCCGACCCCGTCCGCGACCCGCGCTGTCACCGACTTCGCCGAGGCGCCGCAGGGGCAGGGCTGGGGACCACGGTGGCTGCCCGTGCTGTACGACCGCACCCTGCGGATCGACGGAGGGGCCGCCCGCTACGTGATCCCAGCGGGCAACCGCCGCGCAGCTCCCGATCAGCCGATGCCGATCATGCTGCTCGACCGCGACCACGCGGACGGCGAGCAGCACCTCGTCTTCTCGGTGACCAACAGCACCATGCGCCCCGGCCTGCTGGTCCGCGCCGGCGCGCCGTACCGGTACGCCGGCGTGACGATCGAGGGCGACCGCCTGGTCGCCGCCGACTACGACCACGGCGAGCGGACGGAACGAGCCTCGCAGCACACGCAGGCGCTGGAGACGGGCGCGCTGCACCACATCCGGCTGCGCACCGAGGGCTCCCACGTCTACGCCCGCGCCTGGCGCGACGGCGACACCGAGCCCGACTGGCAGCTCGATGCGGTCGTGGAGCCGACCCGGGCCGGCACAGCCGGGGTGCTGGTCGTCCATCAGACGAACTTCCGCGCCGGCACGCTCTCGGTTGCGAAGCACGAGCTGCTCACGAATGAGCAGCTGATGCCCACCGCTCCCACGTGTCCGGTGGCCATCTCCGGCATCCCGCAGCGTGCGCAGGACGGCAGCCACACCGTCAGGCTGCGCGTCTGGTGCGCGATGCCGTCGCAGGTCGTCTTCGAGTGGGCGCACGACGCCGCGTTCTCACATGTCGTGCAGAGCGCCCCCGTCACCTGCGACGCGCCGCCGTACGCCGCGTCGCACCAGGTCACGCTGGCCGGCGGCACGCCGCTGCACTGGCGGGCGCGCCTGACCTCGCTGAGCTCGAAGGCCACGGGCCTGACCGAGGCGAACGTGATTCCGGCACCCGACTCCGGCGTCCCGATCACCCTGCTTGCGGCGAGCTGCTACAAGCTCTTCGGCCCCCCGGTCAACCACGGATTCCCACGGCTGCTGGAGGCGTCGCCGGCGGCCAGGACGCTGGTGTTCGAGGGTGACATGGGCTACGCGAACAACTTCAGCGACACGACCTACGCGATCCTGCCGGACTTCTTCTTCGACCGGTTCCAGCGGTTCATGGCCGACCCCGGCTTCGTCGAGGCGCGGAGCCGCGTCCCCTGCGGATTCGTCCTGGACGACCACGACTACGGGCCGTCGAACAACGCCGATCGGACGACCGTGAAGCCCTGGACGATCGAGCTCTGGAACCGCCTGCACGCCGACCCCACCCCGACCGGCTACTTCGACTTCCGCGTCGAGGACGTCCATTGCCTGACCCTGGACGGCCGCCGCTACTGCGACCCGGTGAAGACGCCGAACAGCCCCAGCAAGACGAAGCTGGGAGTGGCGCAGCGGGCGTGGCTGGAGCGGACGCTGCGCGAGAGCGACGCCGGCATGTTCGTCATCCACAGCGCCGACACGTTCGCGGCGCGAGAGGATCCGCGCAACGGCCAGCTGGTCAACGACTGCTTCATCTACGGCTGGCCCGACGAGTACCGGTGGGCGCTCGGCCTGTTCATGGAGATGCAGCTTCGCGGCCGGCGGGTGATCGTGCTCAGCGGAGACGCGCACTCGCTGCGGATCCACCACCATGCCGATCCGCTCCACAGGCCGGCGGCGGACAGCATGCGGATCACCGAGTTCATCTGCTCGGGGATTCGCGCGGAGCTCTGGTCGGGCCCGGTGCCCACGGACCCATCCCTCGACCACACCCGGAGCATGCTCAACGTCTCGGGCGCCGGCGTGGCCGAGATCGATCCGCCCGGCACGGCCGATCGAACGGTCACGCTGCGAGCGATCGACGCCCGTCCCGGGCACCCGCTCGACGTGTGGCCGCCGCTCCGGCTGCCGTTCAGCCCAGCGTGACCGGCTCGTACTCGACGAACCGCAGCTCGGGCACCCGGTCGAGCTCCCCCGCGAGGTGGGCGAGCTCGAAGAACCGCGTTGCGCCCTGGCGCTCGCGCGGCCCGAAGTGATAGCGAAGCTTCTCGAAGTAGCGGGCCAGGAAGCCGGGCGGCCAGCCGTACTCCTGCGATGCGCGCAGCGCCAGCGCCTCCGGCTCGGAGCGCGACAGCGCCAGCGAGCGCAGGTGCGCGCGCTCGAGCTGCTCCAGCCCCTCGACGCCGTCGCGGCACGCCCAGACGGCGAAGACCATCGGCAGCCCGGTGCGCTCGCCCCACAGCCGGCCCAGGTCGTAGTGCGGCGTCGGATCCTCGAACGCGCTGCGCAGCGCGGAGTCGCCGATCAGCATGCGCGCGTCGGCCGGCTCGCCCAGCGGCACCAGGTCGACCTCGCCCAGCAGCACGCGGGTCAGCACCACGGACGTCGCGCTCTCCGGCGTGACGGCGACGCTGCGCACCTGGTCGAGCGGCTTTCGGGTGATCAGCTGGATCGAGTCCACGGCGCCTTCGGAGGCAACGCAGAGCTGCGGCAGCAGGCGCAGCTTGTCGGCGTTGCGCGCGTAGACGATGGAGGAGATGGGGGCGACGTCGATCTCGCCCTCCAGCAGCAGCCGGTTCAGCTCGGTGGGGACGCCCGAGACCTGGCTGAAGCCCTCACCCTCGAGCTCGTAGAACGCCGGCGCCATATTGGCGTAGGAGATGCGGCCGAGCCGGATCAAAACCGCTGCACGACGTTGTAGAGGGAGTCGCGCTGCACGGGGATGCGCCCGGCGTCGCGGATCAGGCTGACGAGGTCGTTGATCTTCTCCTCCTGCGGCGTCACGGCGCCGGCGGCGTGGGCGATCTTCTCCTCCATCACCGTGCCCTGGATGTCGTTCGCGCCGTAGTGCAGGGCGATCTGCGCCAGCGGCGTCGAGATCATGATCCAGTACGCCTTGATGTTCTCGATGTTGTCGAGCATCAGCCGCGAGACGGCCTGCATCTTGAGGTCGTCGAAGCCGGTCGAGAACCGCCAGCCGCGCCGCTCGAACACCGTGTTCTCCGGGTGGAACGGCAGCGGGATGAAGGCCAGGAAGCCACCCGTCTCATCCTGCAGGTCGCGCAGCCGCAGCAGGTGGTCGATGCGCTCCTCGAAGTTCTCGACGTGGCCGTAGAGCATCGTGCAGTGCGTCGGCATGCCCAGCGCGTGCGCGGCCCGGTGCGTCGCGATCCACTCGTCCGGGTGCTCCTTGCCGGGCGCGATCAGCCTGCGGACGCGGTCGGCGAAGACCTCGGCGCCGCCGCCGGGCAGCGAGCCCAGGCCGGCGTCCTTCAGCTCGGCCAGGATCTCGGGCTTCGGCTTGCCCGAGAGCTTGTGCATGTGGTGCACCTCGGAGGCCGTGAACAGCTTCAGGTGGACGTCCGGCAGCGCCTCGTGCAGCGCGCGTGTCAGGTCGGGGTAGTAGCTGTAGTCGAGGTGCGGGCTCTCGCCGCCGACCATGTGGATCTCGGAGTAGTGCTCGCGCTCGTGCACCTCGACCGCGTGGCCGACCAGGTCGCCGATGTCCCACGTGTACGAGCCCTGCTGCTTGGCGGTCTGGGCGAAAGCGCAGAACTTGCACTTGACCCGGCACACGTTCGTGTGGTTCAGGTACAGGTTGTTGACGAAGAAGACCTCGTCGCCGCCGCCCCGCAGCCGGCGGGCCGTGTCGGCCAGCTCGCCCAGCGCGGTCAGGTCATCGGACTCGAGCAGGGCGACCCCGTCGTCGAGGTCGAGCCGCTCCCCGGCGTGCACCTTGTCCCTGATCGGCGCGAGCGTGTCGAGGCGGGCGGCGGTGGCCATACTGGGCGCAGTCTACCGGCGCCACCGGTAACCTGGGCCGATGCGAGACGGACTCGAGCCCGCGGTCGACGAGCGCCTCGACCGTCTCGCCCGGCGCGTGCTCGAGGCGGGGTCGACGCCGGGTCTGGCGCTCGCCGTCACCGACCGGGAGGGGCCGCTCGCGGTGCGCTGCTACGGGTTCGCCGACCCGGCGGCGCAGCGGCCGGTGGAGACGGACACGCTGTTTCAGATCGGCTCGATCTCGAAGTCGTTCACCGCGATAGGCCTGCTGCGGATGGTCGAGGAGGGCCGCCTCGACCTGCACCGCGAGCTGCGGTCGATGCTGCCCTGGTTCCCGGTCGATGAGCGTCACCCCGCACCACCTGCTCACGCACACCGGCGGACTGATCGCCGGGGTCGAGGGGATGCCGACCTCGCCGCTGTCGGTGATGGAGCTGGCGCGGACGCACGTCAACCCACCCGGCGGGCGGTTCTGGTACTCGAACGTGGGCTACCAGGCGCTCGGCTACCTGCTGGAGTCGCTCACCGGCGAGCCGTACGCGGCGACCTACCGGCGGATGATCCTGGAGCCGCTCCGGATGGCCGACTCCGAGCCGGACACCCGCAACGGGATGCGCGGCCGGATCGCCGTGGGCCACGCGGCGCTGCACGACGACCTGCCGTGGCGGCGCGGCGATCCGCTCGCGCCGGCGGTGTGGATCGAGTACGGCGCGCCGGATGGCAGCGTGTGCGCGGCGGCCGGCGACCTGGCGGCGTACCTGCGGATGCTGCTGAATCGGGGGGCGGGCATCCTCGACCCGGCCTCGTTCGAGCTGATGACGCGGCCCTACGTGGACAACGGCGAGGACGAGGGCGTCGACTACGGCTATGCGCTGGACGTGCGGGCGGTGGACGGGCGCGTCCAGATCGGCCACAGCGGCGGAATGATCGGCCACCACGCGCACATGTGGGGCGATCTCGACCTGGGTGTGGGCGCGGTCGCCTTCGCGAACGGCCGCGGCGGCCAGCGCCAGCTGGCCGAGTTCGCGGTCGCGCTGCTGGCCGACCCGGACGCGCCCGAGCCCGACCTGGCGGATCTGGATGACACCGCCGACCTGGCAACCCTCGACGCCGAGCCGCCGGCCGGGTGGGCGGGCCGCTGCGGCCTCTTCCGCTCACACGATCCGTGGGAGCCGACGCTGCGCGTGGCGGCGCGCGGCGGCGAGCCGCTGGTCGTCGCCGACGGCGACGAGCTGCCGCTGACGCCCGCAGAGGACGGCGCCTTCCGCGTCGGCAAGGCGGCGTGGAGCCCCGAGCGGCTCCGCTTCGACCGCGAGCTGGACGGCCGGGCGCAGCTCGCACTGCTCAACACGTCGCCGTACGTGCGGCCGTTCACCGGCTGACGGCGGGCGTCTCCATCCGGGCCCGGCACGGGGTCTGGCACCGTGCCAGACCCCTCTCACAGCCGATCCGGAAAGTCGTGACGTCTCAGAGTGGAAGGCGTGACGGATCCGTGACGGGCGGATTCCTGTCAACCAGGCCGATCTCACGGGGTGTCCGGTACGGTGTCCGGCACGGTACCGGACACCAAACACGGCCGATCCGGAGTTCCGACACGGTCCGGTGACGAAGGCGTGACCGTTCCGGCCGCTGGCTACCGCCGGCGGTCAACGGCCACCTGGGCGGCCTCGCGGAGCAGCGCCGTGTCGAGCCGGCCCTCCAGCGCGTCGAGCGCCGCATCGGCGTCGGCCGCGTGGCGGCGGGCGTGCTCGCCGGCCTCGTCCACGGCCCCGCTGACGATCACGCGGTGCAGCGTCGGCAGGACGTCGGGCGGGCCGGCGCCGCGGGCGATCACCGCGCGCACGTCGGCATCGCGCTCCGCGGCCAGGATCAGCGGCAGCGACACCGTGCCGTCCAGCAGGTCGGTGCCCAGCGGCTTGCCGGTCGTGTCCGGGTCGCCGTCGCAGTCGAGGATGTCGTCGGCGATCTGGAACGCCAGGCCCAGCGACTCGGCGAACCGCCCGACCGTCCGCTGCTCCTCCTCGTCGAGGCCGCCCAGCCGCGCGCCCAGCATCGCCGCGGCCGAGAACAGGCGGCCCGTCTTCAGCCGGCACCGCTCGAGGTACTCCTCGACGGTCGTCGTGACGACGCCGGCCTGGGCGCGCTGCATGATCTCGCCGCGGGCGAGCGCGAGGCAGGCGTCCGCCAGGAGCGTCACCGCACCCAGGTCGCCCGTCTCGACCAGCTCGCCGAACGCCCGCGCGAAGAGGTAGTCGCCGGTCGCCGTCGCCACCAGCTCGCCCTCGGTCGCCCATACCGTCGGGCGGCCGCGCCGCAGCGACGCCCGGTCGAGCTGGTCGTCGTGCACCAGCGTCGCCATGTGGATCAACTCGACGGCGCACCCGGCGATGACGAGCGACTCGCGCTCGGCCGCCGCGGCGGGCGCGCACAGGTGGACGAGCAGGGGCCGCAGCCGCTTGCCGCCGGAGCGCAGCGTGCGCGAGGCGGCAACCGCCACGGCGCCCTGGTCGGCACCGACGGCGGCCGACAGCCGCTGCTCGACCCGCTCGACGAACGCGGCATGGGCCGGCGTCGTCAGGCTCATCCCGGCACCGTCCCCACGTGGATTGCGACCACGCCCGTCATCAGCCGCCGGAACCCGACCCGCTCCAGCCCGGCCGAGCGCATGATCGCAGCCAGCTCAGGCGCACCGGGGAAGGCGCGCGCCGACTCGGGCAGGTACGTGTAGGCGTCCGCGTCCCCGGCGACGAACCGGCCCAGGACGGGCACCGCCCGGTCGGTCCAGACGTGCGCGAACGGCGCCGCCCAGCCCGGCGGCTGGCTCATCTCCAGGCAGACGACGTGGCCACCGGGCCGCACCACGCGCGCCATCTCGCGGAAGCCTCCGGGCCGGTCGGAGAGGTTGCGCACGCCCCAGCCCACGGTCGCGGCTGCGAACGTGTCGTCGGCGAACGGCAGGGCCAGCGCATCGCCCTCGATCCACTCGACGCCGCTCGACTTGGCCCGCGCCACCGCCAGCATCTGCGGCGAGAAGTCCAGCCCGACCACGCGGCCGGACGGCCCCACCGCACGGCGCAGCTCCAGCGCCAGGTCGCCGGTGCCACAGCAGACGTCGAGCACCGCGTCTCCCGGCCCGGCGCCTGCCGCGCGCACCGCGCGGCGCCGCCAGGCGCCGTCCATCCCCCCGCTCATCAGCCGGTTCATGCGGTCGTAGCTGGGCGAGATGCGGTCGAACATCTCCTGCACCTGACGGGGCTCGGCGCTCACGATCCACCCCAGCGCGGCGCCAGCGTCAGCTCCAGGCCGAGCGCGTCGATCACCCTGCCGGCGACGAAATCGACCAGGTCGTCGATGGTCTGCGGCAGGTGGTAGAAGCCGGGCATGGCCGCGATCACCTCGGCCCCGGCCTCACACAGCGTCAGAAGGTTCCGCAGGTGGATGGACGAGAGCGGCGTCTCCCGCGGCACCAGCACCAGCTTCCGCCGCTCCTTGAGCTGCACGCCGGCCGCGCGGTGGATGAGGTTCGCCTCGGCGCCGGTCGTGATCGTCCCGGCGGTCGCCATCGAGCACGGGCAGATGACGACGGCGTCCGTCCGCGCCGATCCGGAGGCGTACGGCGCCGAGTAGTCCTTCTCGCCCCAGATCCGCATCCCGGGCCGCCCGTGGTCGGCGACGAACCGCTCCAGCGCGTCGGCGCCGTCCATCGCGCGGTCGCCGTAGATCTCGAGCGCGATCACCTGCCGGCCCGCCGCCGAGGCGACCAGACCGACCTCCGCGTCCGCGTCCGCCAGGGCACGCAGGATGCGGGCGGCATAGGGCGCGCCGGACGCGCCGGTGATCCCCAGCATCACACGCATGGGCGGGAGCCTACTGTGAGGGCGGCTTGCCGGTGCCAAGCCCGACGATGAACGCGGTGATCGCGTCGATCTGGGAGTCGGGGATCTTGCCCTTGAACGCGGGCATCACGCCGCCGCCGTTCTCGATCTGGGTCTTGATCTTGGCCGGGTCGTTGCCGAAGGCGCCGTTGGCCAGGGACGGCCCGATATTGCCGCCGCCGCCGCCGAAGTTATGGCAGGTCGTGCAGCCCGCGTCGGCGATGTAGCCGGCCGCCGGCAGCGAGTCGAACGCCGGGTTCCCGGTGATGGAGCTCGCCGACGCCGTCCCCGGGGCCTCGCCGCCTGCGATCGTCAGCGCGATCAGGATGGCCACGGTGGAAAGGCCGATCGCGACGCCCCACGGCCGCCGCGACAGACGCCGGTCGCGGCCCGTGTCCAGGAACGGCCACGCGATCAGCAGCACCATCAGGATGGTGGGGATGATGATCGTGGCGAAGATCAGCTGCCACGGCTCCTTGAAGACCCGCAGGAGCTCGAACAGGAACAGGAAGTACCACTCCGGCCGCGGCTCGGTCTGCTGCACCGCCGGGTCGGCCTTGGCCTGGTAGAGCGGGCCGAGCCAGCCGTTCACGCCGTCGGGGTGCGCCGCGTTGATCGGCCCGGAGGTCGCGTGCCAGACGATCGCCATCACCACGACAAGGAGCACGATCAGCAGGTTGACGACGACGTCGTGGAACATCGCGAACGGGAAGAACGCGTGGCCCTCGCGCTTGGACTCGGCGTACTCCGCCTCGTAGCGGACGCGCCGGTTGATGACCTTGCGTGCCATCTAGCGGTCGGACTCGCTCTCGACCGGCCGGGACGGCCAGGGCGTCACGCCGAGCTTCACGATCAGCCACATGTGGATGAAGATCAGCGCCACGATGGCGGTGGGTATCGCCAGCATGTGGAGCGAGTAGAACCGCGAGATCGTGAGGTTGTTGAAGATCGGCCCGGCCAGCAGGAACTTGGAGATGAACGGCCCCAGCACCGGGGCGGTGCCGTTGATGTTGACGGCCACGACCGAGGCCCAGTACGCCTGCTGGTCCCACACCAGCAGGTAGCCGGTCAGGCCCATGCCCATCACCGAGATGAAGATCAGGGCGCCGGTCAGCCACGTCATCTCGCGCGGGTACTTGTACGCGCCGTAGAAGAACGTGCGGCCCATGTGCAGGAAGAGCAGGATCACCATCACCGAGGCGCCCCACTTGTGCATGCCGCGGATCAGCCAGCCGAACGTCTGCACGTCGGTGATGTAGCGGATCGACTCGTAGGCGCCGTTCGGCGACGGGTCGTAGCTCATCGCCAGCAGGATCCCGGTGGTGGCCTGGAGGATGAAGACGGTCAGCAGGGAGCTGCCGAGCGTGTGGTACCAGCCGGTCGGCGGCACCTTGCGGAACAGGAACTTGCGGAGGAGCGTGGGGAAGCCGGTGCGGTACTCGACCCAGTCCTCGCTGGCGAGCACCATCCGCTTGGGGTCGGGCTTCGGGGGGGCGGGGAGCGGCATCGGCTACTGGGGCTTCGGGACCGGCCCGTGGGTGTAGGTGACGTTCGGGTAGAGGATGTCGGGCACGTTGTCGGCCACGACGCTGGGGCCGGGCACCTGCACCGGCTGGCCGGGCATCTTGACCGGGAAGTACGTCAGCTTGCCGTTGACGAAGTCCACGCTCCAGCGCTGCGTGATCCACAGCTCGTTCTGGTTCTTGATCTCCCACTGGAAGCGGTCGAGCGGCCGGATCGGCGGGCCTGCCGTGCGCTTGCCCTGCGTGTCGTACTGGCCGCCGTGGCACGGGCAGCCGAAGCCGACGCTGGTCGCGAGCACCGGGCAGCCGAGGTGCATGCAGCGGTTCGAGAAGACGACGAACATCGCGTCCGACGCGAGCCAGTTCGTGTTGTCCTTGCCGGTGTAGTGCACCCACGCCAGGCCCGGCGCTGGTGTACGGCTGCTTCGGGTCCTCGACGTACTGCGCGGCGGTCGGCTTGAAGTCGGTCTCGCCCGTGAACGTGTCCGTCTTGCCCAGGAACACGGGCTGGAAGGTCGATTCCTCGGTGACCGGCGCCAGCACGTAGGCGGCGGCCGGGACGCCGATCACGGCGCCGATCATGGCCCCGAGGCCGACGGAGGAGAGGCTCAGGAACCGGGAGCGCGTGACGGCCGAGCTGGGAGACTCGGGGGACGTGTGCGCATGAGCATGTGAGCCGGCGGGTGTGTCCGCCACGTGATCCTCCTTCACCTCAAACGGCGCCATCTTATCGCGGGCCTCGGGCATCCGCCTTCGTAACGGAAATCCCGAACTCGGCCCAGCGCCGGGTCACCTGGTCGCGCACCTCCGGGGTCATCTCGATCACGTCCGGCCACCCGCGAAGATAGCCCTCCTGCGGCCCCTTCGCCGTGGCGTCGATCCCGAGCTTGCCGCCGTGAACTGCTGCGAGGGCGCGTGGTCGAGGTGGTCGAGCGGGCCCCCGGCCCAGCTCGAGGTCGCGCGCCGGGTCGACGTTCGCCCCGACCTGCCACATCACCTGCCCGTAGTCGTGGACGTCCACCCACTCGTCCACCACCACCACGCCCTTGGTCAGCGACAGCAGCCCCGTGCCCCAGATCGGCGTGCATCACCTTGCGGGCGTGGCCGGGGAAGCGCTTGCGGATCGAGACGATCGCCAGGTTGTGGAACGCGCCCTGCAACGGCAGGTCGTAGTCCACCACCTCCGGCATCGTCATCCGGATCGCGGGCAGGAACAGCCGCTCGGTCGCCTTGCCCAGCCACACGTCCTCGGCAGGCGGCACGCCGACCACGATCGAGGGGTAGATCGCGTCGCGGCGCATCGTCACCGCGGTCACGTGCAGCACCGGGAACGGCTCGACCGGCGTGTAGTAGCCGGTGTGGTCGCCGAACGGGCCCTCGTCGCGCAGCTCGCCCCGCTCGACGTAGCCCTCGATCACGATCTCGGCGCGCGCCGGCACCTCCAGGTCGACCGTCCGCGCCGCGCACCAGCTCGACCGGCTCGCCGCGCAGGAAGCCGGCCAGCATCAGCTCGTCGATGTGCTTGGGCAGCGGCGCG
Organism: uncultured Actinomycetes bacterium; assembly: GCA_963797175.1. Classification (GTDB taxonomy): domain Bacteria; phylum Actinomycetota; class Thermoleophilia; order Gaiellales; family JAICJC01; genus DATLLN01. The sequence goes on along the minus strand of CAWCOL010000009.1, from coordinate 1,559,636 downwards.
GAGGCCGAGTAGGCGGTGATCGGGTCGAGCCCGAGGGCGACGGCGACGTCCATCCTCTCGCCCATCCCCCGCCAGTCGGCCGCGGCGTCCTTGTGGATCTGCCAGTGCAGCGCGGCGGTGGTCGCGTCGAACCGCTGGATCCGGTACATGCCGACGTTGCGCATGCCGGTGCGCGGGTCGCTGCGTGATCACCGCGGGCAGCGTGATGAAGGCGCCGCCGTCCTCCGGCCAGCACGTCATCATCGGCAGCTTCGTCGAGGTCGGGCGGATCGAGCACGACCTCCTGGCAAGGCCCGCTGCGCACCACCTTCGGCCGCGAGTCGGCCAGCGACTTGAGCTTCCCCAGCGCACGGATCTTGTCCATCATCCCCTCGGGCGGGGTCATCTCGAGGACGTCCTGCACGCGCTCGCCCAGCTCGTCCAGCCGATCCACGCCGAACGCCATGCACGTCCGCCGCTCGGTCGCGAACTGGTTGATCAGCACCGGCAGCTCCGAGCCCTTGACGTTGCTGAAGAGCAGGCAGGCCCGTCGCCGGCCTTCATCACCCGGTCGGCGATCTCGGTGATCTCGAGGTGCGGGTCGACCTGTGCCGTCACCTCGTGCAGCTCGCCCTCGCGGAACGGAGATGATCGAGCCAGTCACGCAGGTCGCGGAAGGCCATGGCGCCGCGAGTCTAGCCGTGAGGGCGACGGCTGCCGATAGAACGAGCATGAGCGCCAATCTGCTCGTCTTCGGCTGTCGTCGGGCTCGCCGTCGCTGATCGGGACCTACCGGCGATACGCCCGGTCGGAGGCCCAACAGGACTCGGTGGCCACGTGGGCTGCCTGGAACGGCTACGAGGTGCAGCCTCCCCCGGCGATCGGCTCGACGCAGCTGCTGCGCGACTGCGAGCCTCCGGAGTCGGCCTGGTACACGGTGCCGGTCGGGCCCGGCGGCGGCGCGCTCTCGATCCTCTCGCACCGCGAGGACCGCGACCGCCACACCGACATCGCGGTGGTGCACGTCGATCCTGGGCGCCGGGTTCCCGCGCTTCGGCGTCCACGAGCGGCAGCCCAGCATCCACTGCCCGATCGATCTGGGGCAGCACCACATCGAGTTCGAGTCGTCCGACTTCGAGGCGCGCTTCCGCGTGACCGGCTCCGACTCCGACACCAGCGTCACGGCGCTGCACCGCCTGTTCACGCCCGAACTGCTCGTCTGGTGGCTGGACAACGCCGACGGCCTCACGGTCGAGTACGAGAGCGGGGCCCTGGTGATCGCGCGCCTGGCCGAGGACGGCGCCGACGATCTGGACACGTTCGTCGGCCTCGCCGGTGAGATCGCCACGCGGATCGTGCGCGTCGGCGACGCGCTCGTTCAGACCTGAGCCGTCAGGACGGCGAGGTCGCGATCGAGCCAGCGGACCTCGGCGGTCATGCCGGCATCGGCCAGCCAGCGCAGCTGGTCGTCCACCCGGTCGGGCAGGTCGTAGCCCTCGTTCTCGTCGATCGGCGTCACGCGTGTCGGCGGGATCCTCCGGCACGATCACGTCGCCCAGCACGAACCGGCCGCCGGGTGCGAGCACCGCAGCGATGCGGCGGAAGAGGTCGGCCTTGCCCGGGCCGTCCAGGTGGTGGACGGCGAGGCAGCTGACGACGAGGTCCCATGGCCCCTCGGGCAGCGGATCCTGGAGCCGGGCGATGCGCAGCTCGGCCCGGGCGGGGTCGAGCACCCCGCGCGCGGCGGCCAGCATCCCCTCGCTCTCGTCGACCCCGACCAGATGTGCCGCCGGATGGCGGGCCAGCACACGCCGGGCCGTCTCGCCCGTCCCGGTGCCCAGCTCGAGCACCCGCTCGGCCGCGCCGTCGCCGGTCGCGAGGGCCACCTCGTCCTGGAGCCGCTCGTACTGCGGCACCTCGCTGCGCATCAGCTCGAGGTAGCTGTCGGGATCCCAATGAAACTGCGCCATCGCCGTCACCCCCTATGATGCCGCCGACAAAGGAGCGCTGCCCATGACGTTCGTCATCGTCCTCATCGTCGTCGTTGTTCTGATCGGCCTGTACGGCATCCTCGCCTACAACGGCATGGTCCGCAGCCGCAACATGGTGGACGAGGCCTGGAGCGGGATCGACGTCCAGCTGAAGCGCCGGCACGACCTGATCCCGAACCTGGTCGAGACGGTCAAGGGCTACGCCACGCACGAGCGCGAGGTGTTCGAGGCGGTGACCAACGCCCGCGCGCAGGCGATGCAGGCCAGCGGCCCCGCGGCATCGGGCGCGGCGGAGGGCATCCTCGGCCAGGCGCTCGGCCGGCTGTTCGCCGTCGCCGAGGCGTATCCGCAGCTGCGCGCCACCGAGAACTTCCAGCAGCTCCAGTCCGAGCTGACCAACACCGAGGATCAGATCGCCGCGTCGCGGCGCATCTACAACGGCAATGTCCAGTCGTACAACACCAAGATCCAGACGTTCCCGAACTCGGTGATCGCCGGCTTCGGCGGCTTCACGCGGCGCGAGTTCTTCGAGATCGAGACGCCGGCCGAGCGCGAGCCGGTCAAGGTCGGACTTCGGCACCTCCAGCGCGCCCGCCGCCGATCCCGCGCCAACCCCTGCGGATCCGCCCCCGCCCGCCGATCCCGCACCGCCGGCCGACCCGCCGCCGAACTCCTAGGCCGCCCGGGCGATGCCGCACCTGCTCGTTTTCGGCGCCCGTAACCTCGGCCGCGTCGTCGCCCAGCACCTGGGCGAGCGTGGCTGGGAGGCGACCGGCGTCGCCCGCTCCGCAGGAGACCGCCTCCGCCTTCCCCGGCCGCGGCGTGGTGGCCGACCTGACCGACCCGGAGGCGATGCGCAAGGTCGTCGCCGACGCCGGCGCGTTCGATCTCGCACTCAACGCCGTGTCTCCCAAGGGCCGCTTCGGCGGCGGAGACCTGACGACGACCGACGACGATGCGATGGCGCCCTACCTGGAGCAGGTGCTGCCCGAGGTGTTCGCCTTCTACCGCCTCTGCGGCGGCGCACTGGCCGCGCGCGGCTCGGGCACGCTGGTGCAGGTGACCGGCGGGTCGGCTCGGCGCGCGCTGCCCGGCCGGGCGCCGTGGGCAGCGGGCGCGGCCGGTGTGCGGGCGCTCTCGCAGGCGGCGGCGAACGAGCTGAAGCCGCAGGGCGTGCATGCCGCGCTGCTCGTGTGCGACGGCAGCTTCGGCTCGGACGACGACGATGCCGGCGGCGAGAAGATCCCGCTCCGCGAGCTGGCCAAGACGGTGCTGTTCCTGCACGAGCAGGGCCGCGGCGCGTGGACGCACGAGCTGGTCGTCACGCCCGTCGGCGACCGCTGGACGCCCTAGCGGCCTCCCTGGCGGCGGCTCGGCTCCTGACCGTGGCGCAGGTGGACAGCTGAGGTTGGGTGGGCGATGGTTGGGTTCCTGACCGTGGCTCCCGTGGACCACCATTCCGGGTCCGGCACCGGCCCAACCGGCTCGTGTCTCTTGGTCGCCTCTCGACGTGCCGGACACTCCGTGGCGTCAGGTTGGGCTCCTGACGGTTGCGTCACGGCTTCGTCAACCGACCGTCACGGAACTGCGGATCGGTTGTGTTTGGTGTCCGGTACCGTGCCGGACACCGTACCGGACACCCTCCGCATTCGGCCTGGTTGAGCGGAAACCGCCTGTCCCGAGTCCGTCACGTCTTCCACCCTGGACCGTCACGGAACGCCGGATCGGCTGCGACTGGGGTCTGGCACGGTGCCAGACCCCGTGCCAGACCCCGATGGAGGCTCGGTCTAGCTGCCGAGCGTGGCGACGCAGGCCGACCAGCGGTGATCGGCGACCCCGCCCACCTGCTCGCCGCGGTCGTGAGCGCAGCGGGTGATCAGCTCGGCCAGCGAGGCGACGGCCGAGAGGTCGCCGGTCCCGCAGATCTCGACCAGCCCGGCGGCGTACAGGTAGTCGCCGGTCAGGAGCGCCAGCTCCGGCATCGTCGTGCGAGAACAGCCGGGAGGCGCCGCCGTGCAGCCGGTAGGCCTCGCGGATCATCTCGACGCCGAGCAGGTACCGGTCGGGGCAGTCGCCCTCGTACTCCTCCGCGCCGGCCGGCTCCGGCAGCAGCGCGCCGGCCCACAGCGGGCTCTCGGCCGCGGCCCGCCCGGCGATCTCGGCCAGCACGCTCACCCCTCGAACTCCCGGGCGGCGGCCACGGTGCGCTCGATCTGCTCGGGCGTGTGGGCAAGCGAGGGCATCATCGCCTCGAACTGGCTGGGCGCCAGGTAGATCCCCCGCTCCAGCATGTGCCGGTGGAACGCGGCGTAGCGTCCGGTGTCGCTGCGCGACGCATCGGCGAAGCTCTCGACCGGGCCGTCCATGAAGAAGCCCGTCAGCATCGCCCCGACCCGGTTGACGGTCACGCCCGGGCGCTCCAGCCCTGCGGCCACCGCCGCGGACGTCGCCTCCAGCCGCTCGTAGGCGCCGTCCTCACGCAGCAGCTCGAGCGTCGCCAGCCCGGCGGCCATCGCCAGCGGGTTGCCCGAGAGCGTCCCCGCCTGGTACACGGAGCCGAGCGGCGCCAGCTGCTCCATGACGTCGGCGCGGCCGCCGAACGCGGCCGCCGGCAGCCCGCCGCCGACGATCTTGCCGAGGCAGGTCAGGTCGGGCCGCACCGCCAGCAGCTCCTGCGCGCCTCCGTAGGCAACGCGGAAGCCGGTGATCACCTCGTCGGCGATCAGCAGCGCGCCCGTCCCATTGCAGATCGTCCGCAGCCCCTCCAGGAACCCCGGCACGGGTGGGACGACGCCCATGTTCCCGGCCACCGGCTCGACGATCACGCAGGCCAGGTCGCGGGCGTGAAGCTCGGCCAGCCGCCGCGCCCCGTCCAGGTCGTTGAAGTCGCAGAGCAGCGTGTCGGCCGTGACCGAGGCGGGGACGCCCGGGCTGGACGGGATCGCCAGGGTGGCGACGCCCGACCCGGCCTGGGCCAGCAGCGCGTCCACGTGACCGTGGTAGCCGCCGATGAACTTCAGCACCTTGCTGCGCCCCGTGAACGCCCGCGCCAGGCGCACCGCGCTCATGGTCGCCTCCGTGCCCGACGAGACGAAGCGCACCATCTCGACCGAACGCACGGCGCTGCGCAGCTCCTCGGCCAGCCGCAGCTCGACCTCGGTCGGTGCCCCGAAGGTGCTGCCGTCGCGGACGGCGCGCTCGATCGCCTCGACCACGTGCGGATGCGCGTGCCCGGCGATCAGCGGCCCCCAGGACATCACCCAGTCCACGTACTCGTTGCCGTCCACGTCCCAGATCTCGCCGCCGCTGCCGCGGGCGATGAACAGCGGGTGCTCACGGCCGACGGAGCGCATCGCCCGCACCGGCGAGCTGACGCCGCCGGGGATGACGGCGGCCGCCTCGGCCGCCAGCCGCTCCGAGACGAGCTCGCTGCGGCCTACGACAGCCAGCGGGCCACCTCACCTGCGTGATAGGTGAGGATCAGGTCGGCCCCGGCCCGGCGGATGGCGGTGAGCGACTCGAGCACGGCGGCGCGTCGGTCGAGCAGGCCCGGCGCTGGCGGCGGCCTCGATCATCGCGTACTCCCCGCTGACCTGGTACGCCGCCAGCGGCAGGTCGGTCGTCTCGCGCACGCGGCGCAGCACGTCGAGGTAGGGCATCGCCGGCTTGACCATGACCATGTCGGCGCCCTCCTCCACGTCCAGCGCCACCTCGCGCAGCGCCTCGCGGGCGTTGGCCGGGTCCATCTGGTAGCCGCGGCGGTCACCCTCGGCGGGCGCCGAATCGGCCGCATCGCGGAACGGGCCGTAGAACGCGGAGGCGAACTTGGCGCTGTAGGCCATGATCGCGGTGTCGGTGTGGCCCTCGCCGTCCAGGGCAGCACGGATCACGCCCACCCGGCCGTCCATCATGTCCGACGGCGCGACCACGTCGGCGCCCGCCGCGGCGTGCGAGACGGCCACCTGAGCCAACAGCTCGAGCGAGATGTCGTTGTCAACGACGCCGTCGCGGAGCACGCCGCAGTGCCCGTGTGACATGTACTGGCAGAGACAGACGTCGGTCATCAGCACCAGGTCGGGCACGGCTTGCCGCAGCGCGCGTCAACGCGAGCTGGATGACGCCGTCCTCGGCGTACGCCTCGCTGGCCGCCTCGTCCTTGCGGTCGGGCAGGCCGAACAGGATGACGCCGGGCACGCCGCTCGCCTGCAGCTCGCGGCACTCGCCGATCAGCCTGTCGATGGAGAGGTGGAACTGCCCCGGCATCGAGGGGATCGGCTCCCGCAACTCCTGGCCGTGACGCACGAACAGCGGCGCGATCAGGTGGCTGGCGTCGAGCTGGGTCTCGCGCACCATCGCCCGGATCGCATCCGTGCGGCGCAGACGGCGCAGCCTGGTGGCGGGGAATGCCATGCCGCCATTGTAGTGCTGGCCCTTTACATGCCAGGTCGGCGGCGATACGCTTGCCAGGAATCGACTCGCGAGGGGGCCTCGGGCATGGACCAGATCGACCAGGAGCTTGACTACTCCAACGAGGCGCTGCGCAAGCTGGGCGCCCGCATCCGGCATCTGCGCCGGAAGCGCGCGATGACCCAGCGTGACCTCTCGTTCGACGGCTGCTCCTACAGCTACCTCGCCCGCATCGAGTCCGGTGACCGCCGGCCCAGCCCCCGGGTCCTGCGCGAGATCGCCAGCCGGCTCGGCGTGACGGTCGAGGAGCTGCTGGGCGAGGTCTCGCCCAGCGACCGCTCGCGGTCGCTCGAGGTGCTGGACGCGATGATGATGATCCGGCTCGAGCGTACGAGGAGGCCGAGGAGCTGCTCCGCGGCGTGCTGCGCGAGGCACAGGTCGACGCCGACGCCGACCGCATGAGCGAGGCCTACGAGGGCCTCGGGCTGATCGCCGCCCGTCGCGGCCGCGACGAGACCGCGCTCGAGCTGCTGACCACGGCACTCGACTCCGGCGCGCCGCCGCATCCCGGCCCAGCGGCCCGACCTCTACATCGAGCTGGCGCGCCTGCACGTCGCCGCCGGCGACTCGGCCCGCGCCATCGCGCTGCTCGCCGACTGCGTCGAGCGGCTGCGCGGGCTGCCCGAGCGGGACACGGCCAAGATCGTGCGCTACACGCTGCTGCTGAGCCAGTCCTACGCGGACGCCGGCGACTACGGCAGCGCCGGCACCGTGCTCGCCGACGCGCTCCAGGACGGCGCCGAGGAGATCGACCTGCGCAGCCGGGCCCGCGCCTACTACTCGCTCTCGCGCCTCTACGCCTCGACCGGCCAGGTCACGCAGGCGATCGCCTACGCCGACCGCGCGCTCGCCATCTACGAGCTGATGGACGACAACGACGCGCTGTCCGACGCCCACCTGCTGTACGCGCAGAACCTGCTGGACGCGGCCGACAGCGACCGCGCGCCGAGGTGCACCTGGACGCGGCGCGCTCGCTGCTGGGCGCCCGGCCGAGCACGGTCGACCTGGGATTCGTCGTGGTCGAGGAGGCGCGGCTGGCGCTCCAGCGCGGCGACCGCGACGAGCGCGGCCCGCAAGGCCCGCGAGGGCGTCGAGCTGCTCGCCGCCGGCGGCCAGCCCGGCCAGCTCGGCGACGCCTACCTGGTGCTCGCCCGCGTCTACGACGAGCTGGGCGACGCCGACCGCGCGGAGTGGGCGTACGGCGCCGCGATCGACGCGATCCGCCGCCAGAACGGCTGGGCGCGCGAGCTCGCCAAGGCGTACCGCTGGTACGGCAAGTTCCTGAAGCGGATGGGCCGCGCGGAGGCAGCGCTGGAGGCGTTCGAGCTGGCCGCCGACCTGGCGCCGTCCAACCAGGACGCGCTCGCGCCGACGCTCCAGTCGGCGGACATCACGCTACCACTCAGTAGCAGCCGGCGGCGGCTCGGGGTCGGGCGGCGGCGCGCGCTCCTGCACCTCGACCTCGACCGGCACGCCCGGCCGGGATCGGCTGGCCGCGCCAGCTCTCGAACGTGATCCGCTCGCGCAGGAACAGCACGACCTCGCGGCCCACGGCGACCAGCGGCAGCGCCACCAGCACGCCGGCGATGCCGTACAGCTCGGTCGCCGCCAGCAGCGCGAAGATCACCACCAGCGGGTGCACGCCGACCGCGCCGCTCATCAGCTTGGGGATGACGATGTGGCCCTCGATCTGGTGGATGAACGAGGAAGAGCAGCGCGACCGCGATCGCGGCCGTGGGCGACTGGATCGAGCGCGACGATCAGCGGCGGGATCGCGCCCAGCCACGGGCCGACGTAGGGGATCACCTCGGTCACCGCCGCCCACGCGCCGAACGCGATCGCGTAGTCGTCGCCGTTCGGGAAGATCCCGAGCACGCCCAGGATCCAGCAGCCGACGCCGGCGGTCGCGCCGATCACCAGCGAGACCAGGGTCTGGCCGCGGACGTACGCGAGCAGCGCCTTCTCGCAGCGGGCGATCAGGTCGTTGCCGCGGGTCGCTCGCCGGGGAACAGGCGGCGCAGGAACCGCGACAGCCGGTCGGCGTCGAGCAGCATGTAGATCGAGATGACGATCACCAGGACGACGTTGAACAGGCTCTCGAACACGCCGATCGCGACGCCCTGGGCGATGCCCACCGCCTTGCCGCGAGTACTGCTTGATGTCGATCGACTCGATCTGGTCGATCGCCTGGTTGCCGAGCGTCGCGGACGTTGACCTGCTGCAGCCCGTGGTCGTTCAGCCAGTCCTGGAGGCGGTCGAGCTTGACCTCGGCCGGGCGTCTCGCCGCCGCCGCGGCGGCGTGTTGAACTCGTTCTCGACGGTGCCCGAGCCGGAGCGGACCTGGTCGGCGACGACCGTGCCGGCGACGATCGCCAGGCTGCCCATGGCGATCGCGAACAGCCCGTAGACGATGAACACCGCCAGCGAGCGGGGCACGCGGAAGCGCATGAAGGCGCGCACGATCGGGTTCAGCAGGATGGCGATCAGGGCGGCGACGACGAAGATGAAGATCGCGTGGTCGACCGCCGAGATCAGCTGCCAGACGCCGATCACGGCCAGCGGCAGCCCCACCAGCTGCACCCAGCGCGGGATCTCGAACTTCCGCAGCGGGTCGCCCGGCATCGTGCCAACCTAGCAGCCGGCCTCGGCCGCCAGGATCGGCGGCTGCGACGGCCGGATGGGGTACCCTGGAGCGCGTGATCGCGACCCGCCAGCGGCAGCGCCGCCGCACCGTCCGCCGCCGGCCCGAGCCGCGACGGATGCGCCGCCGCGCCGGGCTCGCGCTGGCCGTCGCTGCTGACCGGCGGCCTGGCGTTCGCCACGCTCCACTCCGGTCAGCGGCAGCCCCTCGCCCTCGCCTGGCCTCGGTGGCGACGCCGACGGCTGGCCGCCGGACGGCCAGCCGGCCGTCGAGACGCTGGCGACGTACGGCAGCGACAATCGGCCTGGTGCTGCGCGTGCCGATCCGCCAGCAGCGGATCACCGCGATCGTCTACCACGGCATCGGCGCCTCCGGCGTCGTGCCGCTCCAGCCGGCGGGCCACCAGATCAACGCCGGGTTCCTCTCCCGCATCTCCGACCGCCTGTTCGGCAGCTCGTCCACGCCGGGGCCGCGCTACTACGTGAACGGCGACGACGCCGGGCCGGACACCGGCTCGGTGGACGTGGGCGCGCCGGCCGGCACCACCGTGTGGTCGCCGGTGGACGGCGTGGTCGCCGCGATCCGCCCGTACGAGCTCGACGGCCACGTCTACGGGACGGTCGTCCAGATCCGGCCGGACTCGGCGCCGGCCGTGACGATCACGCTGCACGCGCTCCAGCCGCTCAAGGACAGCCCGGTGCAGGTCGGCGACCAGGTGACGGCGGCACGGACGGCGCTGGGCACGATCGTCGACCTCTCCAACGTGCTCGACCAGACGGTCGCCCAGTACACGTCGGACGCGGGCAACCACGTCGCCGTCTCGCTCGGCCCGTCGCGCCGGCGCCAGCCCGATTCTCTAGCCCGGCGCCGCGTGCGGATCCTGTTCATCGCCGACATCTTCGCGGCGCCCGGCAGGCGGATCGTCGAGGAGCGGCTGCCCGGCCTGCGCGAGCAGCTCGGCCTCGACCTCGTCGTCGCCAACGGTGAGAACGCCGCCGACGGCGTGGGCATCACCAGCCGCATCGCCAAGCGGCTGCTCGGCTCCGGCGTGGACGCGATCACCCTCGGCAACCACGCGCACCGCCAGCGCGAGGTGTACCCCTACCTGGGCATCGAGCCGCGCATCATCCGCCCGGCCAACATGCCGGCGGCGTCGCCCGGCCGCGGCGAGACGACGGTGCACACGGCCGCCGGCGGTCGCCGTCACGGTGATCAACCTGCTGGGCCGGCTGCACCTCGAGCCGGCCGTCAGCCCGTTCGAGATGGCGCCCGACCTGGTCGCGGCCGCCCGGGCCCGGACGCCCGTGGTGCTGGTCGACTTCCACGCCGAGGCGACCAGCGAGAAGGTCGCGATGGGCCGGCTGCTGGACGGCGTCGCCACCGCGGTCGTCGGCACCCACACGCACGTCCAGACCAACGACGCGATCGTGCTGCCCGGCGGCACCGCCTACCTGACCGACGCCGGCATGACCGGCCCGCACGACTCGGTGATCGGCGTGCGCAGCGATCTGATCATCCAGCGGTTCCGCACCGGTCTCTCGGCGCGGTTCGAGCCGGCCGACGGGCGACGTCCGCATCGAGGGCGCGCTGATCGAGTGCGGCGAGGACGGCCGCGCCACCTCGATCGAGACGTTCAGGGTGCGCGAAGCGGACGGCTGAGCGGCTCCGGGCCGGTGCCCTCGCGGGGCAGCAGCAGGCCCGAGCAGCACCAGCGGCAGCCACCAGCAGATGTACGGGTAGAACCAGTAGCTCGCCACCATCTGGGTGGCGAGCATCGCGGCGGCCGCCAGCGCCGCGACCGCGGCGGCGTCCTTGCGGCCGCGCGGCAGCACGGCCAGCAGCACGCAGCCCGAGCCCGACGGCGACCTGTGCGGCCTGCTGGAGCCAGCGCAGGTCGGGCCAGCCCGGGTGGTAGGTGGGCAGCGTCCAGATCGAGAGCGGCGTGACCCGGTCCAGCTGGTAGCCGAGCGTCTCGTCCCAGAACGTCCGCAGCGACCCGCCGTGCAGGAAGACCGTGGCGCCGAGGATGACGGTGGCGCCGACCAGGCCCGCGAGCATCGCCTGCCGGCGGCGCAGCGAGAACATCAGCGGCAGCAGGCAGAGCGGCGACAGCTTTGAGAGCACGGCGCAGCGCCAGCAGCGCGCCGCGGGCGGCCGGTCGGGCGAGCAGCGCCATCGTCCAGGCCAGCAGCGCGCCGACCAGTGCGTCGTTCGTGTTCAGGTTGAGCGCGTAGAGGGTGAACGGGTTGGCCGCCCAGCCGAAGGCGAGCAGCACCCCCAGCCGCGGGTTCGCCAGCCGCCACCCGGCCACCAGCAGGCCCAGCATGGCCGCGATGTCGAACGCGCGACGCCGCGACGTGCGCGGCCGGGATGTCGTCCCACAGCCCGTCCAGGGGAAGGCGAGCACGAACGGGATGTAGGCGGCGTACACGGCCGGCCCGTAGGTGCCGCCGGTCGGCACCGGCGACTCGCACCTGCCGCTGGTGGACTGGACGTAGCGCGATCGGGTCGCCGTTGCTGCGGAACCCGCCGCAGGGCTTGCCGGTGGTGACCGGCATCGATCCCCACGGGGCGCGCCGGTCGATCAGCCGGTCGGCGCCGACCACGCTGGCGTAGCCGACGTCGAGGATGTTCGAGTTCTGGTTGTTCAGGCCCAGCCGGAAGCCCATCAGCGCGAACAGCGCGCCCACCAAGAGCAGCATGTGCGAGCGGCCCCACCGGCGAGCGCCGGGGAGCGCGGGTGAAGCCCACCCGCGACATCCGCACCAGCAGGTAGAGCATCGGCGGGTAGACCAGCGGCGTCGCCCAGAAGATCTCGCCGTGGTTGAAGAAGCGCAGCGAGATCCCGAACGAGAGCACCACCAGCAGGTCGAGCGTGCGCATCGAGAACGGGCCGGCGCCAGTCGGTCAGCCCCGCCAGGAAGAGCAGGCTCATCGGCAGCAGCACCCACCAGCGGTTGGCCAGCCGGCCGTACGTGTCGGGCAGGCCGCGTGCCTGCATCCAGTCCACCTGCGGGCCGGTGCGGACGTCGGTCACCTCCATCCGGCCGTCGTCCACGTGCACCTCGGCCACCTCGTTGCCGGCGGCCGCGGCCGCGTAGAAGCGCACCGTCCACACCCGGCCGTCGCCCAGCGACGCCGACGAGGTGACCTTCGGATACAGCGACAGCCAGTCGCGCAGCTTCGGCTCGCGCTTCGCCAGCTCGGTCGCCTGGGCGCTGGTCAGCCGGGGCGGGCCGAGGCCGGGCGAGTTCGTGTGGGAGAGCACCTTGCGGGTGCGATCGTCCACGCGATACGTGGCGAGCACGATGTGCGAGCCGTGCGGCTCGAGCACCACCGTCCACACGCCGGACGGCCGGTCGTAGACCGCCTCCCAGTGCGATCCGGGGTTCGCGGTCAGCAGCGTCGCGGCGCTGGGATGCGAGGCCGCGACGGCAATCGCCTGCTGTGCGGTCAGGTGCGGTGCCGGCGCGGCCGATGCGACCGCCGGGGCGGAGAGCGTCAGCGCCACCGCCGAGGAGCGCCGCCCAGAGCCTAACGGCCGAAGCTCCAGAGCTTGTTGCCCAAAAAGCTGACAGGTGTTGCGATCGCGATCGCGATCGCCGCGGCCGCGACCTTGTGCATGCCGAAGCTCTCGACCAGCACCGAGAGGACGACGAGGTCGATGCCCAGCGCGAACGCGCTGACCGTGAGGAAGCGGGCGTACTGGTGGTGGTAGACACCATGATCGACCCGGAACGTCCAGATCCGGTTCCAGACGAAGTTGCTGCTGGCCGCCACGATGAAGGCGATCGTGAACGCCAGCCGGTACGGAAGCCACTGGTAGGCGAACGCGTAAACGCCGAGGTTGATGAAGTAGCCGCTGGCCCCGACGACGCAATAGCGGAACAGCTGCAGCCAGTTATGCGGCCGTCGGAGCCCGATGTGGAGGCGCTGGGCGTGCGTCCTCAGGCTGACGGTCGCCTCGCTCGGGGCGTCCTTCATCGTCCGCGGATCCTAGCTTGCGTGGATGGGAGTTCCCGTAGCGACCAGCAGGTGACGCCGGATCATGGGGGCGACGTCGGTGATGGAGGGCACGGGCGGCGGCTCGATGCCGACCGTGATCAGCGGCACCAGCGAGTCCACGGCGTGCAGCGAGCCGTGGCTGCCGCCGCCCTCGTGGTGGACGCCGCCGGCGTCGGTGAACTCCCAGCCGGGACGCGCCGAGACGATCACGTCGCCGGCCCGCCGGCTGCCGAGCGCGCCCGCGATCCGCTCCAGCGCGTTCGGGTAGAGGGCCGGGTCGAGCAGGGCGGCGTCGCCCGCCAACGTCCAGGCGTTGCCGCGCGGGTCGATGTGGTCGCCGCCCTCGCGGAACCGCAGCTCGCCGCCCTCGCGGCGCACGGCGAACCAGCTGCCCTCACGCCACATGACGACGTCCGCCGCCGGGTCGCGGGCAAGGCGATGACCCAGCTCCGGGGCGGTCAGGCTGCCGCCGGGCAGCAGGTAGGCCATCGCCACGCGGTTGCCGGTGGCCAGCGCGAGATCGCAGCGGTCGGGGTCGTCATGACGGCTCGAGCGGAACAGGCGCAGGTCGCGGCAGGCGGCGGAAAGGTCGCTGATCTGCTCGACCGCGCTCTGGGAGTGGTCGGCGACGACCGCGACCGCGTAGCGCTCCAGGAACGGCTCCCAGCCGCCGGCGGCCTCGACCAGCAGGGCGAGCCCGTTGTCTGCCTGGGCGACGGCGCCCATCACGTCGCCGGCGTTGTGCTGCGCCGCGTCCGTCTCGTACAGGTAGAGGAAGAGGAAGTCGAACCCGTCCCGGGTCACCAGCCAGCGAGCGACGTGGCCGCCGTGGCGGTCGACCGAGCCGCCGAAGTTGCGCGGCGCCCCGGTCTCGTCGGTCGCGAACAGCTCACCGAAGAAGTACCGGCGAGGGCCGTAGACCGCGTCCACGAGCCCCAGCCGCCGGGCGATCCGCCGCGCCGAGGGCCGGGCGAGGGGATGTCGCACCCGGCCACGGCAGACGTAGCAGTTGACCGCGGCCGTGACCAGCCCGGCGTCCTCCAGCGACTCGAACAACGTCTCCACATGGGGCGACAGGTGGACGAGGTTGAAGTTGACCAGGACGTCCTCGACCATCTGCCGCGTGCCCTCGGCCAGCGTTGCCATGAAGGACGATCCGTACTCGACGAACCGGCGCTCGTCACGGCTGTACCAGGTCATCCCGGGGATGCCCGAGCGGGCCGGGTGCTCGCCCGTCACCAGCGCCGTCAGACAGACCGGTGTCAGCGACGGAAACGTCGAGACGCAGGCGTCAGACCGGGATCCGAGCTCGGCGAGCCGAGCGATCGTGGGGGCGTGCCCGGCCGCGATCGCTCGATCCAGCAGCTCGGGCCCGAGGCCGTCGATGACGGCCAGGATCACCTTCTTGGCCACAGCCGGATGCTAGATGATTGATTCCACGAGCTTCACAGCTCTGGTAGGGGCCCAGCGAGGCTCAGACACCACGCGCGTCCTTGAACAGGCTTCATCCAGCCTGCCCTGCGGACGCCCGCGCCGCCTGAGCGACGCTGGACCACCCCCAAAGCCACGAATCCCGCGGAACCAACCATCCAGATCATCGACTCCAGGAACTAGCGGAGCACGCGCAGGCCCTTGTACTTCTCCCGCTCGTGCCTGCGGGCCCGCACGACGAGGCCGCCGGCGGCGATGGCCATCACGATGCCGACGAAGGGGATCAGGCCGACGGCCGAGCCGGCGATGCCGGCCCCGTCCTCGATCACGGCCGTCCCTCGCAGGTCGCCGCCCGCCTTGACCGCGCCGGCCCGGACGTGCCGCAGCGCCATTGCCACGGCCAGCGCGACCAGCGCGCCGATTGCCAGCCCCGCCCACGGCAGCTGGTCGCCCGCGATCAGCTCGAACGCGATGCCGCCGCCGATCGCCTTTCGTGCCAGCCGCGCTCCGGCCTGCGCGCCCGGCCAGACGGCGTCGACCAGCACCTCGACGATGGTCGCGGCCCAGGCGATCGCCAGGACGATGCCGTCGTCGGCGATGCCGATCGCCCCGGTCTCGAACCCGAGGTAGGCGGCGGTGGACGCGAAGGCGACCGGCGGGGCGGCGACGAAGCCGGCCGCGACGGCCAGCCCGAGTCCCTGGCTGAGGGCGATGAGCAGGTCCATGAGCGCCGCCAATCATAGATGCGCGCTGTCAGACTGCTAGGTTTGGCGGCGATGGCGTGGGTGCTCCTGGGCCTGGTGGCCCTGATCTTCCTGACGGTGATCGCGCCGCTGATGCGGCAGCGGGCGGTGGTCGCCGCCCGCACGCGCAAGCTGCGGGCGTTCCAGCACCGGCGCGGCAGCGTGGTGATCACGATCATCCACCGCCAGGAGCGGCTGGGGCTGTTCGGCGTCCCGCTGGTCCGCTTCATCGACATCGACGACTCCGAGGCGGTGCTGCGGGCGATCCGCCTGACGGACGACACGACCCCGATCGACCTCATCCTCCACACGCCGGGCGGGCTGGTGCTGGCGGCCGAGCAGATCGCCCACGCGGTGCGCGACCACCCTGCCAAGGTGACGGTGTTCGTGCCGCACTACGCGATGTCGGGCGGGACGCTGGTGGCGCTCGCGGCCGACGAGATCCGGATGGACGCGCAGGCGGTGCTGGGGCCGGTCGACCCGCAGCTGGGTGAGATGCCCGCCGCGTCGATCCTGCGCGTGGTCGCGAACAAGGAGCTGGCGCAGATCGACGACCGGTTCCTGGTGCTCGCCGACGTGGCCGAGAAGGCCCAGCGCCAGGTGCTCTCGTTCGTCACCGACCTGCTCGACGACAGGATGGAGCCGGAGAAGGCGCGCGAGCTGGCCGACCTGCTCGCCGGCGGCTACTTCACCCACGACTTCCCGATCACCGTCGACCGCGCACGGGAGATGGGCATCGCGGTCGAGGCGGGCCTGCCCGAGGAGATCTACGACCTGATGGCGCTCTTCCCCCAGCCCGGCCGTGGCCGGCCCGGCGTCAGCTACCTGCCGCTGCCCCTGCCGGGGCCGGGCCCCGGGCCCGGTCTCCCGCCGGCGGAACGTACACGCTGATCGCGTCCGGCTCGTAGCGGATGTCGGCCGACGTGACGCGGCCCAGGTACTCGCCGTCCAGCTGCACAGACACCGGCTCGTCGCACTCGACCGTGAGGTGCGCGCGATCGTGCAGGTACGCGACGCGCCGGTCGCCGCCCGACGCGTGCCGCGGCCAGACCAGCCCGTAGACGCCGAGCCGCCACAGGTCGCGCGTGCGCAGCTCGCCGGCGACGGCGGCGTCGAGGGCGGTGTCCGGCCCGGCGCGCGGCGTTGTGCGCACGCTGAGCGGGCCGAAGTACGTGTAGGGGTGCGCGTTGGCGACGGCCAGGTAGGCGCAGCGCAGCTGCCGGCCGCCGTCCCGCACCGTCATCCGCGCCGGCAGTGACCAGCCGTCGGCACGGAGGGCGCGCAGCGCTGCACCGACCACGCGCAGGTCGCTCGGCCGCCGCCGGTCGCTGCGCAGCGACCGCTGCTCGTCCACGAGCCGCATCGCGTCGGCCTCGAGCCCCATGCCCGCGGAGAAGGTGAAGCGGCGGCCGTCCAGGCGGCCCAGCCCGATCCGGCGCAGCGACCGGGCGGCGATCGCGCCGGCCAGGCCGCGGGCGGCGTCCTCCACGCCTCGCGGCCAGCCGAGCTGGCGGGCGAAGACGCTGGTCGCGCCGGCGGGCAGCACCCCCAGGGGGACGCCGTCGGCGAGGCCGTTCACGACCTCGTTGTAGGTGCCGTCGCCGCCCATCGCGATCACCAGGTCGGCCCCCGCGCCGCGCCGCCAGCTCACCGGCGTGCCCCGCGCGCTCGGTGCGCTCCACCTCGACCTCGCAGGCGGGCCGGAGCAGGGCCGCCACGCGTGCGATCAGCGCCTCGTCGACGCCGCTCGAGGTGGGGTTCACGACCAGGCGGGCTCGCATGCGGCCGGTACCATACCGGCATGAACGCCAACAGCCTGCGAACGCTGGCGTCCGTGGCGGCCTTCTGCGCCGCTCTCGTCGTGCTCGCGCACCTCGCCCTGGTCTGGGGCGGCGCGAGCGACTTCCAGGAGCGGCGGCGGATCGCCTTCGACCATGGCGCCGCGCTGGCGATCGTGCTGGCGTTGACGCTGTGGGCCGGACGCGTGGCCCGCTGGATGGAGCGGGGGACGGGCAGGCCGATCGCCGACGCGATCGCCATTGCCGGCTCGATCGGGGTGCTGCTGCACCTGGCCTGGGTATGGCGCGACGGGATGTCCGACTCGCTGGCGGTGACCGCCGGCCACCTGCTGGCGCTGGCGCTGGTTGCGGGCCTGGCCGTTCTCGGCGGCATGCTCGACGCGCGCATCTCATCGAGCTCCAACCGGCTCAACGGCGCATCAATTCCCCCCACCTAGAAATCCTCGCATGACCAACAGTCTTCGCATCGGTGGACTTCTCGTCGCCACCGCACTCATCAGCGGCGGCACCGCGTATGCCGTCACCTCAAACGAGAGCTCGCACAGCACCACGACGATCGTCCGCCAGACGGCGGCGACGACGACACCGACGTCGTTCAAGCCGACGTCCGGGGCACTGACCATCAACCAGATCTACCGCCGCTCGGCCCCCGGCGTGGTCGTCGTCACCGCCACCACGACCACGTCTTCCTCCTCCCAGCAGAACCCGTTCGGGTTCGGCGCGCCCCAGCAGCAGCAGGCCGCAGTCGCTGGGCTCCGGCTTCGTGATCGACACGGAGGGCCACATCCTGACCAACGCCCATGTCGTCGTCGGCGCCAGCAAGGTGCAGATCGGCTTCAGCGGCGGCGCGACCTACGACGCCAAGGTGATCGGGCTCGACAAGAGCACCGACGTCGCCGTGCTCCAGGGCGTCAACGTGCCGGCTTCGGCACTGAAGCCGCTGGCCATCGGCAACTCCGACCAGGTGCAGGTCGGCGACTCCGTCGTCGCGATCGGCAACCCGCTGGGCGAGTCCCGCACGGTCACGTCGGGCATCGTCTCGGCCCTCGACCGCACGATCTCGTCCCTCCAGGCCAACACCGACATCTACGGCGCGATCCAGACGGACGCCGCCATCAACCACGGCAACTCCGGCGGCCCGCTGATCGACGCCGACGGCCAGGTGATCGGCATCAACAGCCAGATCCTGTCCGACAACCCCGACAACCCCGAGAGCGGCAACATCGGCATCGGCTTCGCCGTCCCGATCAACACCGCCAAGCGGGTGGCCGAGCAGATCATCTCCAGCGGCAAGGCCACGCACACCTACATCGGCATCCTCGGCGAGCCGCTCACCCCGCAGATCGCCAAGGCCCTCAACCTGCCCGTCTCCTACGGCGTGCTCGTCGCCACCGTGCAGAAGGGCTCGCCCGCCGAGAAGGCCGGCATCAAGGGCGGCACCACACAGGCCACCATCAGCGGCGTCACCTACAAGCTGGGCGGCGACATCATCACCAAGATCGACGGCCACGACGTCAAGCAGTTCTCGGTGCTGAGCGACGCGATCGCGTCGAAGAAGCCCGGCGACCAGGTCACGCTCGTGGTGGTGCGGGACGGCAAGACGATGACGGTCAACGTCACGCTCGCCAGCCACTAGTCAGATCAGACCACCTCGACGATGACGTCGTCCACCGACTCGAGGGCCGCGCGCACCGCATCCTCCACACGGCTTGCGATCGCGTGGCCCTCGCGGACGGACACCGCGGGGTCTCCCCGCACCGACGCCACGACCAGCAGCCGCGGCCCCTGGCGGTACACCACCAGCTCGGGGTCGCGGCCGGTCACCCCGCGGATCGCCTCGCGCGCCCGCGCCGTCAGCTCCGGCTCGTCCAGGCTGACGTCGCGGGCCGCCTGGGCGTCCGGGGCGAACGGCTCGACGTGCACGTAGACGCGGGCCGCATCCACCTCGCGCTCGATCTCGTCCTTGAGGCGGGCGATGACGGTGGCGGCCGAGGCCAGCGTCAGGTCCTCCGCCAGCCGCGCGTGGAGCGTCACCGACCGCCCGGTCCTGCCCTCCAGCACGGTGATGTTGTGCGTCTCGACGACGCCCGGCACGCGCAGCGCCGCGGCCGCGACGCGGTCGTTCGCCCGCTCGTGGCCCGCCGTCGGCTCGACGTGCACGGTCACCTGCGAGGGGCCGATGCGGTCGCGCACGGCCGCCTCGACCAGGTCCATCGTCCTGTGCGAGCGCTCCAGCCCCTCCAGCCGGGACACGCCGATGGTGACGTCGGCGAAGCTCTCCCCACCGGCCTCGCGGACCCGCACCGAGCGCACCTCGCTGACGCCGGGCACCCCGCGCGCGGCGCCCTCCACCTCGTTGGCGAGGCCGGCCGGCGCGCGGTCCATCAGCACGTGCACGTTGCCGATCCCCAGCCGGGCGGCGGCCACCAGCACCAGCGCGGCGACGAACAGCGCGGCCCACGCGTCGCCGCCGGCGACGCCCTCGGAGACGAGCACCAGCCCGACCAGCACCGCCAGCGTGCCGGCCAGGTCGGAGCCGAAGTGGTACGCATTGGCGATCAGCGCCGCGTTGCGGCCTCGACGGCCCTCCCGCAGCGAGACGGTCGCGCGGGTGAAGTCGACCACCAGCACCCCGCCCAGCAGGACGAACGCATACCAGGTCGCGTCCACCGTGGTCGACCCCGACCGCAGCCGCTCGACCGCCGTGGCGGCGATCCAGATCGCCAGAGCGGACAACAGCAGCGCCTCGAACAGCGCGGACAGATGCTGCGCCTTGCCGTGGCCGTACTGGTGGGCGGCGTCGGGCGGCCGCTCGCTGATGCCCAAGGCATAGAAGGTCAGCAGGGCGGCGGCGGCGTCGAGCGCGGAGTGCACGGCTTCTGCGAGCACGCCGAGGCTCCCCGTGGCCAGGCCGACCGCAAGCTTGGAAGCGGCCAGGCCGACCGCGGCGGCAAGCGAGAGCAGAGCCGTCCGCCGGGCGGTTGACATGGCCGCGATTGTAGGGGAGGCTCCATACCGACGTTTACCAGAGTCAACTTCCCAGGTGGCCGAGTGATGAGTTCCACGCAGGAAACGGAACGTCAGGGCGAGCGGGCGAGCGGCCAGGTGAGGTGCATGGTGGTGGACGACCACGCCGCCGTCCGCGAGGGGGTCAAGATGATCCTCGCCCGCGACCGCGAGATCTCCGTGATCGGCGAGTGTTCGACCGGCACGGCGGCCATCGACATGGCCGACCGCCGGCGCCCCGACGTGATCCTGATGGACGTGCGGATGCGGGGCATGGACGGGTTCGAGGCGACGCGGCAGATCACCGCGGCGCATCCGGAGATCGCGATCATCCTCTACACCGCGCACGGCGAGCGAGGGCTGCTGGCGGAGGGCCTGGACTGCGGCGCCCGCGGCTACGTGCTCAAGGACGCCCCGCCGGACGACATCGTGCGGGCGGTCAAGCGGGTCGCCGAGGGCGGCGCGTACGTCGATCCCACCCTCGCCTCCGAGCTGGTCTCGCCCAAGGCGACGGAGCGCATCCCCGCGCTCTCCACCCGCGAGCGGGAGATCCTCGGCCTGCTCGCCAACGGCTTCTCGAACCCCGAGATCGCCTCCCGCCTCTTCATCAGCCCGGAGACGGTGCGCACGCACGTCCGCAACGCGATGAACAAGCTGGAGGCCGACACCCGGACCCAGGCGGTGGCGCTGGCGCTCCGCTATGCCCTCATCGACTGACGGCACGGACCGCGAGCCGCCTCCGGGCGGGCCGGTCGGAGGCGGCGAGACGGAGCTGCTGGATTCGGTGCTGCGCATCCTCGACGATGAGCGCGAGGCGGTCGCCCACGACCTGCACGACGGGCCGCAGCAGCTGGTGGCCGCGATCCGGCTGATGGCGGACGCGGCGGCCCACGCGCTCAGCAAGGGCGACGAGCAGGGCGCGCAGGACGCCGTCGCCCGGCTCGGGCAGCACGCCGACGCTGCCTCGGAGGAGCTGCGGCGGATCACCGGCCGGCTGTTCTCGGTCGCGCTCGAGCAGCGCGGCCTGCCGCCCGCGCTGGAGGCGCTGTGCTCGTCGATCGAGGAGGACTTCGGCGTGCCCGCAACCTTCCGCCGCCAGGCCGGCGAGTGGCGCCCGTCGCCGGGCCGGGATGCCGCGCTCTACAGCCTCGCACGGGAGGCCGCGGTGGGAGCGGCCCGCGCCGGGGCCCACGCGATCGAGGTCGGGCTGGCCGAGGACGGCGGCGAGCTGATGCTGACGATCGAGGCCAGCCACGCGCGGCTGTCCGACCTGCCCTACGCGCGCACCCGCACCGAACTGATGCGCACGCGGGCCTCCATCGCCGGCGCGTCGCTCGAGCTGAGCGGCGGCGAGGACGGCGAGCGGGTGGTCGTGCGCACCCCGGCCGCCGGATGATCCGGATCGCGGCCATCGGGCCGCGCACCGTCGACCTGATCGACCTGCCCGGCTCGCCGACGATCCGCCGCACCGGCGGAGCGCCGCACTATGCGGCCCGGGCGCTGCGGTTCGCCGGCGCCGAGCCGGTCGTGATGGAGACGCCGGGCGAGGTGATCTCGCGGCTGCGGCACACCGACGCCGGCACGGAGCAGTCGCTCGACCGCGTCGCCGACCCGGTCACCCCGGCCTGGCTGGCCGAGCGGATGCCGCAGCTCGAGGGCTGCGCGTGGATCGTGCTCGGGCCCCAGAGCGCCGGCGACTTTCCGCCCGACGTGCTGCGGGCCGTGGCGGCCACCGGCATCCCGTCGCTGCTCGACTGCCAGGGCCCGTCGCGCGGGGCCGAGCCGGGGCCGGTGCGGCTGCGGGAGTTCGCGCTGGACGCGGTGCTCGGCGTCACCGCGCTGAAGCTGAACGAGATCGAGGCGCGGGCGCTGACCGGCAGCGACGATCCCGCCGCGCTGGCGACGCTGGAGGTGCCCGAGGTGCTGCTCTCGCTGGGCCCGCGGGGCGCGATCTCGATCGCTCGCGGCACGATCGCCGAGGTGCCCGCTGCCGCCGGCGGCTTCGAGGACCCGACCGGCGCCGGCGACTCGCTGGGCGCGCTCTACGCCCTCGGCCGTGCCCGCGGCGACGAACCGGCCGCCGCCGTGCTCTTCGCCGTCCGCGGCGTCGAGGAGCTCTACAGCACGTAGTGGCCGCGGCCGACCATGGTCACGGCCCCGGTCACCCGCGGGCGGCCGTCCTCGGGCAGCTCCACGTCGATCTCGCAGGGCCTGCCCATCTCGACGCCCTGGAGGATCGAGATCGAGCGGCCCAGGTGCGCGGCCAGCGGCCCCGCGGCCGATCCCGTGCCCGGGTCCTCGGCGACGCCCTCCCAGGGCGCGAACACGCGGGCGCGCACCGGCTCGCCACCGTTGTCGGCGTAGACCAGGCAGGTGCTGGCGCCGCCGACCCGGCCCAGCGCGGCCAGATCAGGCGCGAGCCCGGCCAGCTCGCCGGCGGTCGCCTCCACCAGCGCCGTGCGGGTACCGTTGTCCGCGACGACGACCGGCCGGCCGGAGAGACCGAGCGCCGCGCACATCGCCGGCGCCTCGGCGAGCGCCTCGAACGCGGGCCGTGGCTGAACCATGGTCGCGCCGCGCACGGCGCCGTCGCGGCGGTCGAGGTCGATCGCGATCGGGCCGGCACCGGTGGCCAGCGTCAGCCGCTCGAAAGGCAGGGAGCCGCCGAGCACGGCCGCGGTACCGATCAGCGGGTGGCCGGCGAAGGGCAGCTCCGCCGCCGGGGTGAAGATGCGCACGGCGAAGTCGCCCTCGGCGTCGCCCGCCGGGAAGACGAACGTCGTCTCGGACAGGTTGGTCTCGCGCGCCAGCCGCTGCATCGCGACGGCGTCCAGCCCACGCGCGTCGGTGAAGACGCAGAGCGCGTTCCCGGCCAGCGGCTCGGCCGTGAACACGTCGCAGATGACATAGCTGTATCGTCCCATCGCCGGCCAGGATACCGACCGGGTGCGGGGCGACTTGCCCTCGATCCATCAACGAGCGTAGGCTGCCGACGTGCATTCCCCCATCCGCATCCTGATCGCCGAGGACAATGCCCTCCTGCGTGGGGTCCTGCGCGACGCCCTGGCCGAGGCGGGCATGACGGTGGTGGCGGAGGCGAGCGACGGCGCCGAGGCCGTGTCGCTCGCCGAGCAGTCCAAACCGGACGTCGTGGTGATGGACATGCGCATGCCCAACGTCGATGGCATCGAGGCGACGGAGCAGATCGCCGGGTCGGCGTGGGCGATGCCGGTCGTCGTCCTCTCGGCCTACGACGAGCCGCAGATGATCGAGGCGGCGCTGGCGGCGGGCGCGACCAACTGCCTCAAGAAGGGCGTCGGGCTCGACGAGCTGATCGAGGCGATCCGCTCCGCCGACCGCGGCAGCGACGCGGCCTAGCCGAGCGGTCAGGCCACCCTGCGGACGCGGTGATCGCGGGCCGCGTCCACCAGCGCCCGGAACAGGCCGGCGCCCGCACCGGGGTCCTCCTCCGGGTGCCACAGCACCCCGACGGCGAACGACGCGCCGTCCAGCTCGATCCCCTCGGCCACCCCGTCGTCGCCGCGCACGGTCACCCGCACGCCATCGCCCAGGTGGTCGGGCGCCTGGTGGTGGCACGAGTGCACCCGCGCATCCGCCGGCACCAGGCCGGACAGCAGCGACCCCGGCTCGATCGCCACCGGGTGCTGCGCGAACGTTCCCGGCGCCGACTTGTGCGGCCCGGCGTCGTCCAGCACGTCGGGCAGGTGCTGGTGCAGGTTGCCGCCGCGGACAACGTTCAGCAGCTGCATGCCGCGGCAGATGCCGAGCACCGGCACGTCGCGCTCGAGGGCGGCCCGCAGCAGGTCGAGCTCGGCACGGTCGCGGTGCGGCCAGACCGGCGTGGACTCGGCGTGGGCCTCCTGCCCGTAGTGCTCGGGGCCGATGTCGGAGCCGCCGGACAGGATCAGCCCGTCCAGCACGTCCAGCAGTTCGGCGGTGCCCTCCAGCGGCGCCAGCACCACCGGCGCGCCGCCGGCCGCGTGCACCGAGCGGGTGTAGCCCGACGGCACCATCACGCAGGTCACGTCGCGCCAGTGGGCGAACGCGGCCGGCACCTCGTAGGCGCAGATCCCGATCAGCGGCCGGTTGCGGTCCATACCACCATGAGTATATGAATGGCCCGACTGGATGACCCATTCGGAAGGGACAACGGTGCTGACTCTCGACGAGCTACGCGGCGACGTCGAATCGGGCGCGATCGACACGGTGCTGCTGGTGATGACCGACATGCAGGGCCGCTTGATGGGCAAGCGCCTGCACGCCCCCTTCTTCATGAAGGAGATCGCCGACCACGGCGCCGAGGGCTGCTACTACCTGCTCACCGTGGACGTCGACATGAATCCCGTGCAGGGGTTCGAGATGGCGTCCTGGGAGACCGGCTACGGCGACTTCGTCTTCAAGCCGGACATGGCGACGCTGCGCCGGGTGCCGTGGCTGGAGCGCACCGTGCTGGTGGTCGCCGACCTGGAGTGGCAGGACGGCCGCCCGGTCGTCGCCTCGCCGCGGCAGATCCTGCGCCGCCAGCTCGACCGCCTGGCCGAGCGCGGGTGGTACGCCAACATCGGCTCGGAGCTCGAGTTCATCCTCTTCCGCGACAGCTACGACCAGGCGCGTGCCAAGCGCTACCAGGACCTCGACCCGGCCAACCCGTACAACGTCGACTACTCGATCTTCGGGACGACGGTCGTGGAGGACGTGATCCGGCCGATCCGGATCGGGATGGCCGGCGCGGGGATCGAGGTGGAGGACTCCAAGGGCGAGTGCAACTTCGGCCAGCACGAGGTGAACTTCCGCTACGCCGACGCGCTGACGATGGCCGACAACCACACGATCTACAAGAACGGGGCCAAGGAGATCGCCTGGCAGCGGGGCACCGCGCTCACGTTCATGGCCAAGTACAACGAGCGCGAGGGCAACTCGTGCCACATCCACTGCTCGTTCTGGGACGACGGCGGGAGCCTGTTCCCCGACGCCGAGGGCCACGGCCACTCCGAGCTGTTCCGGCACTTCATGGCCGGCCAGCTGGCGGCGACCCGCGAGCTCACGTACCTCTACGCGCCCAACGTCAACTCCTACAAGCGCTTCGCGTGGGGCTCGTTCGCGCCCACGGCGCTGGTCTGGGGCACCGACAACCGGACGTGCGCGTTCCGGGTGGTCGGCCACGGCCAGGGGCTGCGCCTCGAGACCCGGCTCGCCGGTGCGGACGTCAACCCGTACCTGGCGTTCGCCGCGGTGATCGCGGCCGGCCTGCACGGGATCGACAACGAGCTCGAGCTCGAGCCCGAGTACCGGGGCAACGCCTACGACTCCGAGGGTGCGCGAGTGCCCTCCAGCCTGGCCGAGGCGATCGGCCTGCTGGAGGGTTCGTCGCTCGCCCGCGAGGCGTTCGGCGAGGACGTCGTTGCGCACTACCTGCACTTCGCCCGGTCGGAGCTCCGCAGCTTCGAGGCTGCGGTCACCGACTGGGAGCGGTTCAGAGGGTTCGAGCGCCTCTAACGAGCCGAGGCCGCCCGAGGCCGGGTCAGGCTGCGCGCCTGCCCCGGCCGGTGACCCTGCGCACGACCGAGCGGCGCCGCTCACGGCGCTCCTCGACCTGGCGCTCACGGGCAACTCGAATCAGCAGATCGCGCTCGGACTCGCGGCCCGAAGGATTACGCCCCTGCGTTACTTTATAAATGGGAAGGATGTTCATCATGAACACAGTATACCTCCGGTTTGATTCCCAAGCAACCGTATGAACCAGTTGTTCACCCGACGAACACCGAATGAATCCTCTATCTCTATCGGCAGAAGCTCGTGACACTTGAGCGGGAACCGTCGGGTAGGGCGCGGTAGGCTCGCGGCATGCCCGACCACCCCCTCCAGCCCAACACCCGCCGTTCGCCCTACTTCCCGGCCACCGAGGCCGCGGGTGCGACGGTCTACATGGCCTACAACCACATGGACATGCCGATGGCCTACGGCCGGCAGCCGGCGGAGGAGTACGCGGCCCTGACCGAGCGGGTCACCCTGTGGGACGTCGGCGCCCAGCGGCAGTGCCAGCTGCGCGGCACGGACGCGGTCGCGCTGGCCGACCGGCTCTGCGCTCGCAACCTGCGCGAGCTGGCCGTGGGCGAGTGCCGCTACGCGTTCTGCTGCACGCCCGAGGGCGTGATCATCTGCGACCCCGTCGTGCTGCGCGTGGACGAGCAGACGATGTGGCTCTCCCACGGCAATGTCGACCTGCTGCTGTGGGCACGCGGCGTGGCCGTCGGCTCCGGCGCGGACGTCGAGGTGAGCGAGCCCGACGTCGCGCCGCTCCAGGTGCAGGGGCCGCGCTCGGGAGACGTGCTGGCGGCGCTGACCGGCGGCAGCACCGACCGGCTGGGGCCGTTCCGCTGCATGCCCGCCCGGATCGCGGGCATCGACACGATCGTCTCCCGCACCGGCTGGAGCCACGAGCTGGGCTACGAGATCTACCCGCTGGGCAGTGACCGGGCGCTGAAGCTGTGGGACGCGGTGCTGGACGCCGGCCGCCCGCACGGCATCCTCGTCACCGGCCCCAACATCGCCCGCGCCGTCGAGTCCGGCATCACCGACACGAACCTGGCGACCGGGATGGGGATCAACGCGATCGAGGCGAACCCGCGGCTGGTCGACCTGGACGGCCCCGACTTCATCGGCCGCGACGCGCTCCGCGCGATCGCCGAGCGCGGGCCGGAGCGCCGGCAGGTGGGGCTGCTCGGCCCCGACCGGCGGCTGCCCCGGCTGGACTCGGCCTGGACGCTGCGCTCCGGCGGCGAGGCGGTCGGCGCGACGCGGTGGATCGCGTTCTCGCCGCGGCTGGAGCGGTCGATCGCGATCGGCCTGGTGCGCGCCGACCTGGCCGAGCCGGGCACGCGGCTCGAGCTCGAACATCCCGACGGCAGCGACCCGGTCGAGGTGACGACGACGCCGTTCGTCAGCCGCGACCTCGAACCCACCACCCAGGGGGCGTGACATGGCGACGACAACGACCGAGCGGCTGCTGATCGCCGGCGAGCGGCGCGACGCCGCCGAGGGGCGAACGTTCGACGTGACCAACCCGGCCACCGCGACCACCCTCGCCAGCGTCGCCGAGGGCGGCGTCGAGGACGTCAACCGCGCGGTCGAGGCGGCCGCCAGGGCCTACGAGGACTGGGGCACGCGATCGCCCGTGACGCGGGGCCGCGTCCTGCACCGCTTCGCCGCACTGGTCGAGGAGCACGCCGAGGAGCTGGCGCTGATCGAGTGCCGCAACGTCGGCATGCCGATCGGCGACGCGCGCGGCCAGCTGGGCATGATCGTGGACGTGATCCGCTACTACGCGGGGGCCGTGGACAAGTTCTTCGGCCACACCATCCCGGTCGAGCGGAACGGCGTCGCGCTGACCTTCCGCGAGCCGATCGGCGTCGTCGGTCTGATCACGCCCTGGAACTTCCCGCTCAACATCGCCAATTGGAAGATCGCCCCTGCGCTCGCCGCCGGCAACACCGTCGTGCTCAAGCCGGCCAGCCTGACGCCGCTGTCGGCGCTCCGCTACGCCGAGCTGGCCGTCGAGGCCGGGCTGCCGGCGGGCGCGCTGAACGTCGTCCCCGGCCCCGGCTCCTCCGCGGGCAACGCGCTGGTCGAGCATCCGCTGGTGGGCAAGATCGGGTTCACCGGCTCGACGGCCGTCGGCGCCGAGATCGCGCGCCGGGCGGCGGGCACGATCAAGCGCGTCACTTTGGAACTGGGCGGCAAGTCGGCCTGCGTGGTCTTCGCCGACGCCGACCTCGACCGCGTCGGCGAGCTGGCGCCGTTCGCCGTGTTCGAGAACTGCGGCCAGGACTGCTGCGCGCGCTCGCGGCTGCTGGTCGAGGCGTCCGTGCACGACGAGGTGGTCCAGCGCTACGCCGCGACCACCGCCGCGATCCGGGTGGGCATGCCGGAGGATCCGCAGACGCAGGTGGGGCCGATGATCTCGGCAGGCCAGCGCGAGACGGTCGAGGGCTACATCCGCCGCGGGATCGAGGAGGGCGCCGCGGTCGTCACCGGAGGCGACAGGCCGGACGGTGGGCTGGACGAGGGGTTCTTCCTGCGGCCGGCGGTGCTGGACGGCTGCACGAACGAGATGACCGTGGCCCGCGAGGAGATCTTCGGCCCGGTGGTCAGCGTGATCCCGTTCCGCGACGAGGCCGAGGCGGTGCGCCTGGCGAACGACACGCCCTACGGCCTGTCGGGGTCGCTGTGGACGCGCGACGGCGCGCGCCAGCTGCGGGTCGCCCGCGCGCTCCGCACCGGGGTGCTCGGCGTCAACACCAACTCCAGCGTGTTCGTGCAGACGCCGTTCGGCGGCTACAAGCAGTCGGGCGTCGGCAAGGAGCTGGGGATGCACGCGCTCGAGCACAACACCGAGCTGAAGAGCGTGTTCATCTCCACGGAATGACGACCGCGCTCGACACCACACGGTTGACGGCGCTGCGGGCGCGCGAGCGGGAGCGGTTCGCGGCCGAGCGGCCGCGCACGGCCGCGCTGCGTCGGGCCGCGCTCGAGGTGATGCCGCAGGGCGTCCCGATGAGCTGGCTGCACGACCTGAACGACGGCGAGCCGCCGTTCGCCGCCGAGGGCGAGGGCGCCTGGTTCACCGATGTCGACGGGCACCGCTACCTCGACGTCAACATCGCCGACACGAGCATGTTCTGCGGTTACGCACCGCCGCCGGTGGTGCGCGCCGTCAGCGCGGCGGTGCGCACCGGCACCCAGTTCCTGCTGCCCGGCGAGGACGCGGTCGAGGTCGCGCGGCTGCTGGCGGCGCGCTACCGGCTGCCCCAATGGCAGTTCACGCTCGCCGCGACATCCGCCAACGTCGAGGCGATGCGCCTGTGCCGCCGTGCGACCGACCGCGGGCTGGTGCTGATGTTCGACGGCAAGTACCACGGCCACTCCGACGAGATGCAGACGGAGCTGGACGGCGGGCGCGTCGTCGACGAGGCGGCGGGGCTGCCGCCGGGCAACGCCGCCGGCGTGCGCCTGGTTCCGTTCAACGATCCCGACGCGCTGCGGGCGACGCTGCGCGACGAGCGGGTCGCCTGCGTCCTGGCCGAGCCGGCGATGACGAACACGCAGGGCGTGATCCAGCCGCAGCCCGGCTACCACGACGAGCTCCGCCGGATCACCCGCGACACCGGCACGATGCTGATCCTCGACGAGACGCACACGCAGATCTGCGGCCACGGCGGGCTGACGCACCTGTGGGAGCTCGAGCCGGACGTGCTCACGATCGGCAAGTCGATCGGGGGCGGCGTGCCGATCGGCGCCTACGGCATGACGGCGGCGCTCGCGGCACGCTTCGACGGCTGGGCCGGCACCGGCGGCACGTTGTTCGGCAACGCGCTCTCGATGGCGGCCGCCCGCGCGGCGCTGACGGAGGTGCTGACGCCCGACGCGTTCGTCCACACGTCCGCGCTCGGCGCGCGGATCGCCGACGGCATCGACCGGGTCGCCGAGGACGCGAGCCTGCCGTGGCGCGCGCACCGCCTGTACGCCCGCTCCGGCTACTGCTTCGGCGGCGTCCAGCCGACGAATGCCGCCGAGGGCCGGGCCGACCTCGACCGCGACCTGTGGTCGCTGATCCGGGTCTATATGGCGAACCGCGGCGTGTGGGAGGCGATCGAGGGCGCCGGGCCGGCCGCGTCGGTGCCCGCCACCGAGGCGGACATCGACCACTACCTGGGCGTGCTCGCCGAGCTGACCGGCGAGCTGACCGCCTAGCGTCGGGGGACTGAAGCCGCGGGCGCGAACGTCCGTCAGGCCGACCAGACCACCCGGCCGCCGATGATCGTCATGTCCACCGGCACCCGATCGAGCTCGCCGGGAGGCACCTGCTCGGGATCCGCGCCGAGCACCGCGACGTCGGCCAGCTTGCCCGGCTCCAACGAGCCGCGGTCGTCGAAGTGGCAGGCGTACGCGGCGTCGCGGGTGAACACCCGCAGCGCCTCGCGCACGGTGATCGCCTCGTCCGGCGCGAGCAGCGTCCCCGCCCGGGTGCGCCGGTCGACCGCGCAGCGGATGCCGTGGAACGGGTTGGCGGCCTCCGGCTGGCTGCCGGTCGAGTCGCTGTTGCCGGGCGGGCGGATCCCCATCGCGTGCAGCGTCCGCAGTGGCACCTCGGCACCCGCCGGGTCGGCGTCGGCGTAGCTCCAGACGAACTGCGGCGTCGCCACGGCCAGCACGCCCAGCTCCTGCATCCGCCGCAGCACGGCGAGGCACTCCGCATCCGGGGTGCGGTCGGCGATGTGCTCGATGCGGTGGCGGTGGTCGGGCCGCGGCACCCGCTCCAGCGCGCGCTCGATCGCGGTCAGGGCCATCCACGCCCCCTCGATGGTGGGCGTCGTGTGCAGCCACAGCTGAAGCCCACCGGCGTGCGCGGCGAGCACGACCTCGTCCAGCTCCTCCTGCGTCCACTTGACGTCGAAGGCTGGCGCACCCGCGGCATCCACCCCGCACCCGTCCACGAACAGCTTGATGCCGCCGACGGCGAGCCACTCGTCACCGAACCCCGCCTCCAGGCCGAGCCGCACGATGTCGTCGATCGACCCGAACCGCGGCAGGTGGAACCAGAGCCCGAGCCGCGCCGGCAGGCGGCCCTCGCGGCGGAGCTGCTGGAAGGCGCGCACGCCCTCGGCGGTGAACGGCAGCTCGGCGATCGAGGTGACGCCGCGCTGCTGGTACATCGAGCCGCCCAGGCCGGCGACCGCCTCGGCCACGTCGGCGACCGGGGTGCGCGGCAGCGGCAGCCAGTCCCACAGCTCCGTGGCGCGACCGGTCGCGGGATCCCACGAGGCGCCGGGCGGGAGATCCCGCCCTGTGGTCAGGCCCGCCTCCGCCGCCGCGACGGCATTCAGCGTGCAGCTGTGGAGGCCGGTGAAGACGCACACCGGATGGTCGGGCGTGAGCGGGTCGAGGTCGGCCGCCGTCAGCGTCCTGCCCTCCGCCACCCACCGCTCGAGCGCGTAGCTCGACCGCGCGACCACCCACTCGCCGGCCGGCGTCTGCGCGGCGCGGCCGGCGACTGCTCGGGCGACCTCGTCGAGCGACCCCAGCGGTGGGCAGAAGCAGGAGAGCGCGTACGCGAGGTGCGTCGTGGTCAGCTCCAGATGGCAGTGCCCGTCCACGAATCCGGGCACGGCCGTGCGCCCGTCCAGGTCGATCCGGTGCGCGTGGGCGGGGAGATCCCGCTCCAGGTCGGCGGTCGTCCCCACCGCGGCGATCCTGCCGCCGCGGGCCACCAGCGCCGCGGCCACCGTGTCGCGGTCGTCCATGGTCAGGATCCGGCCGCCCATCAGGGCCACGACGTCGTCATCGGGAAGGGCCATCGGCGGAACCCTACCGGCGAGTGGACAGGAATGCTTGCCTCAGCTATAGTTCGTGTACGAAGTTTCCACACACGAAACGGAACCATACGAACGATGGCTACACGAACGACAACCAAGAGCGATCTGGGAGCGGAGCTGGGAAGCGCGCTGTTCCGGGTCGCGAAGCTGGCCAAGCGCTCGGTCCGCGCCGATCTCGATGAGCTCGGGCTGACCATGCCGCAGGCCATGCTGCTGCACCACCTGGCCGCCGACGGCGGCCGCCGCAGCGCCCGTGAGCTGGGCCGTGAGTGCGACATGCTCGCCTCCACCGCCACGGGCGTGATCGACCGCCTGGAGCGGGACGGCTACGTGCGCCGCGAGCGCGACCTCGACGACCGCCGCGTCGTCTGGGTGCAGCTGACCGCCAAGGGCGAGGCGCTGCAGGAGAAGCTGCCGGCGTTCCAGACCGCGATCGGCCGCGCCTTCACGGTGCTGTCGGTGCGCGACCTGGAGCAGGTGCTTGACGCCGTTCACCGGGTCGAGGCCGCCATCGAGGAAGGAGGGCGCTGATGCCCGCACTGACAGAGGACAACCGAAAATGGTGGACGCTGGGGGCGATGTGCTTCGCCCTGTTCATGGTGATGCTCGACAACACCGTCGTGAACATCGCGCTGCCCGCCATCAAGACCCAGTTCAACGCATCCCTCTCCAACCTCTCGTGGGCGGTCAACGCCTACACGCTGGTGTTCGGCGTGCTGCTGGTCACCGGCGGCCGCCTGGGCGACGTGTTCGGCCGCAAGCGCATGTTCCTGGCGGGCGTCGTCGTCTTCACGCTCGGCTCGATCGGGGCCGGCCTGTCGCAGTCGATCGACCAGCTGATCATCTTCCGCGGCGTGCAGGGCATCGGCGCGGCATTCCTGATGCCGGGCTCGCTCTCGATCATCACCACCGCCTTCCAGGGCCCCGAGCGCGGTCGCGCACTGGGCCTGTGGGCCGGCATCTCCGGCATGGCTCTGGGCATGGGCCCCGTGGTCGGCGGCCTGCTGGTCGAGAAGGCCGGCTGGGAGTGGATCTTCTTCCTCAACGTCCCGGTCGCGCTGATCGCGATCCCGGTGACGCTGTACGCCGTCGAGGAGTCGCGTGACGAGACCGCCAGCAGGCGCGTGGACGTGGGCGGCATCCTCACCCTGACGATCGGCCTGGGCGCCCTCGTGCTGGCGCTGGTGCAGGGCAACGACTACGGCTGGACGTCCACCCGCACGCTGGCCGAGTTCGCGATCGCGGCGGTCGGCCTGACGACCTTCGGCCTGCTCCAGTGGCGGCAGAAGGAGCCGATGCTCGATCTCAACTTCTTCCGCAACCGCACGTTCAACGCGGGCAACGCGGTGGCCTTCCTGGTCACATTCTCGATGTTCGCGACGTTCTTCTTCATCACCCTCTACATGCAGAACATCCTGCAGCTGTCGGCGCTCGAGACCGGCGTGCGGTTCCTGCCGATGACGCTGCTGATCATCGCCACGGCGCCGATCGCGGGCCGGCTGTCCGACCGCTACGGCTCGCGCGGCCTGCTCACGATCGGCATGACGATGATCGCGGCCTCGCTCTACCTGGAGTCGCGGATCACCGACACCAGCGGCTACCCGACGCTGCTGCCCGCGTTCATCGTGGGCGGAATCGGGATGGGCATGACGATGTCGCCGATGACGGCGGCGGTGATGGGATCGGTCGACCGGATGAAGGCCGGCGCGGCATCGGGCGTGCTCTCGATGGTGCGGATGATCGGCGGCGTGTTCGGCGTCGCCGCGCTGACCGCGGTCTTCACCCACCTCTCCGCGACGCGCGCGGCCGAGGGCCACGGCCCGTCCGACGTGTTCATCTACTCGCTTTCGCACTCCCTGCAGCTCTCGGCAGTGATCGCCCTGGCCGGGGCGGCGGTGGCCTTCCTCTTCATCCGCAGCCACCACGCGGAGGCCGAGGTCGAGCAGCCGGCCCTGACGCCGGCGTTCGAGAGCGGCGACTGACGTTCGCCTCCCGACGGCCGCCGGTCACGGATCGTGATCGGCGGCCGTCTCGTCGCCGTACCGCCAGAAGGCCGGGAACAGCGCGACGATCGGCGCCACGCCGAGCATGCACAGCAGGCCGCCGGACACGACCGACGCCCGCACGCTGAAGGCGGCGGCGACGATGCCGGCCTCGACGTCGCCGACCCGCGGCCCGCCGGCGACGACCAGCGTGAAGATCGAGGACATCCGCCCGCGCATCGCGTCGGGCGTCGCGGTCTGGAGGATGGTCGAGCGGCAGACTGCGCTGACGCTGTCCGCGGCGCCGGCGACGGCGAGCGCGGCCATCGCGACGCCGAGGCTCGTGGTCAGCCCCATCACCGTGATGCCGGCGCCCCAGACCAGCACCGCCACGACGACGATCCGGCCCAGCCTGCGGGCGTTGCCGAGCCAGCCGCTGGTGAATGCGGCGACGGCCGCGCCCGCCGAGACGGCTGCGTAGAGCAGGCCGACGCCGGTCGCCCCCGCGCCGTAGACGTTCACCGAGAGCGCCGGGAACAGCGCCCGCGGCATGCCGAAGGTCATCGCCAGAATGTCGATCGCGAAGCTGCCCATCAGCTCGCCGCGGCTGCCGGCGAACCGCAGCCCGCCGACCAGCGAGCGCAGGAACGGCTCGCGATGCTCGGCGACCGGCGGCGGCTGCGGCTTGATCAGCGCCACGCTGACGATCATCGCGACGAACGTGACGACGTCGATCCCGTACGCCCAGTCGAGCCCGAGCGACGCGATCACGATGCCGCCCGCGGCCGGCCCGACGACCGTCGTCAGCTGGAGCAGCGCGTAGTTGAAGGAGATGGCGGCCCGCAGCCGCTCGGGCCCGACCAGGTTGGGCAGGATCGCGGCCCGGGTCGGCCGGTCGACCGCGGAGCCGGCGGCCGCCAGCCCGGCCAGGACGAACAGCAGCGCGACCGGCGGCGAGCCTGCCAGCGCGCCGGCGGCGAGCACGGCCGACGTGAGCAGCATCTCGACCTGCGCGACCAGCAGCAGCCGGCGACGGTCGAGCCGGTCGGCGAGCGCGCCACCAACCAGCGAGAGCGCGACCAGCGGGATCAGCTCGGCCAGACCGATCAGGCCGACCAGCAGGCTCGAGCGCGTCAGCAGGTAGATCTGGAAGGGCAGGGCGACCAGCGTGATCTGGGTGCCCAGCCCGGAGACGAACCCGCCCAGCACCAGCAGGCGGTAGTCGCGCGAGTCGCGCAGCGCGCTGGTGTCGACGGCCAGCCCCCGCACCCTGCCGATCATGGATGGAGCGCCGCCACCGCCGCAGGATAGGCACCGCCCACGGCGACCCGCGCGGCACCGTCCGGACACCGCCGTGTCCGCGCGGGAGGACACTCCTTGCACAGCGGCACCGCCCGGGGGTAGTGTCGCGGCACGGGGTTCAGCGACAAGGGAGCGACTCAAGTGATGAGGCGACGGCGACCGCTCATGCGAGCGGCAATGATCGGCGGCGGGGCCTACGTGGCCGGCAAGCACGTCCAGCAGGGCCGGGAGCAGGAGGCGGATCAGGAAGCCCGGATCCAGCAGCTCGAGGCCCAGCAGGCCTACGCGCCGCCGGCGGCCGCGCCGCCGCCCGTGGCAGCGACCCCCGCCCCGGCACCGGCCGGCGGGGACGACCTCACGGCGAAGCTGATCCAGCTCAAGGGGCTGATGGACCAGGGCGTCCTCACCCCCGAAGAGTTCACGGCGGCCAAGGCAAAGCTGCTCGGCACCTGACGATGAAGGAGTGACGATGGCAATAGGACCGGTGCAACTGCTGGTCATCGGGTTCGCGGGCGGTGAGTTCAAGGGCGAGATCCTGGAGGAGCTCCACCGCCTCAAGGACAACGACATCATCCGGCTGATCGACATGACGTTCGTGCGCAAGGATGAGTCGGGTGAACTGCTGGTGTACGAGCAGAGCGACCTGTCCCCGGATGAGGCGGCCGAGTTCGGCGCAACGGTGGGCGCGCTGATCGGGCTCGGCGCCGGCGGCGAGGAGGGCATGACGATCGGGGCCGTGCGCGGAGCCGAGGCGTTCGCCGACCGCGAGGGCGTGCTGAACGAGGCGGAGACGTGGGACGTCGCCGACGCGATCCCCGAGGGGACCGCGGCCGCGATCGCGTTGATCGAACACCGCTGGGCGCTCCCGCTCCGCGGCGCGATCGGCCGCGCCGGCGGGTTCCACCTGGCCGACGCATGGATCCACCCGGTCGACCTGGTCGCGATCGGCCTGGCCGCGGCCGAGGAGGCAGCAGCACTCTGAGCGCTTCGCGGGGTCTTCCATCCGGGCGGCCCCGCCCGATACGGGAAGGACGGAAGCGACATGTCCACGCTGACCGTATGGAGGTTCGACTCGCCCGGCGGCGCGCCGTCGATGGCGGCGCGTCTCGACACCCTCGCCCACGAGGGCGCGATCACGATCCTGGACGGCGCGATCGTGGAGTGGGCCGAGTCTGCGGGCAAGCCCCGCACCACCCAACTCCGCCACCGCGGGCGGCGAGGCGCGCTGATCGGCGCCGGCTGGGGGGCGCTGATCGGGACGATCCTGCTCGCCCCGGTCGCCGGCGCGGCGATCGGCGCGGCGGCCGGCGGCGCCTCGGCGTCGCTCCGCGACCAGGGTATCGACGAGCACTTCGTCGCCAACGTGCGAGAGCAGGTCGTTCCCGGCACGTCCGCGCTGTTCCTGATGACCGAGGGCGCCGACCAGAATCGGTTGCGCGAGGTGTTCATGGCGTCCATGCACGTCCAGCTGATCCACACCGATCTGCCCGACGAGCAGGCCGCCGAGTTGCGCGCGGTGTTCACCAAACCGTAAAGCCCAAATGGCCCCGTGGCCTTGCCACGACTTGACCGAAGGGCTAGCGTACAGGTGACGCTGCAAACTGAAGAAAGGAGCGTGTCGCAATGACGCGCACGACAGAAACCAGCCGTACCGGCTGGCTCGTCTTCGCGGCGGTGATGCTGATGGTCGCCGGGTTGCTGAACGTGATCAACGGCTTCACGGCGCTGCACAACAGCAGCTACTTCACCAGCCAGGTGCTGTACCACAACCTCAGCGCATGGGGTTGGATCTTCCTCATCTGGGGTGCGCTGCAGCTGGTCGCCGGCTTCTCGGCCTTCTCGGGCCGGGCGCTGGGGAGCTACCTGGGCGTGACGCTGGCCGCGGTGGCAGCGACGATGTGGTTCTTCTTCCTCTTCGGGGCGCCGTTCGCCGCCATCATCGGCGTCACGGTGAACATCCTCGTGATCTACGGCCTCACGGTCGGGGCGTCCGACTCGGGCGTCTTCGACTGATCAGTCAGCGGGCGCGCTGCGCGCGGTACCGGCGGATCAGAGCGTTCGTCGACGTGTCGTGCGCCAGGTCCGGATCTCCGGCCGCGCGCAGTTCGCCCGCGATCCTGCTCGCCAGCACCTTGCCCAGCTCGACGCCCCACTGATCGAAGGAGTCGATCTCCCAGATCGTGCCCTGCGTGAAGACGCTGTGCTCGTACAGCGCGACCAGCTTGCCCAGCGCGGCCGGCGAGAGCTGATCCAGCAGCAGCGTGCTGGTCGGCCTGTTGCCCTCGAAGACGCGATGTGGCACCAGCTCCTCCGCCGTGCCCTCGGCCCGCACCTCGTCGGCGGTCTTGCCGAACGCGAGCGCCTCGGTCTGGGCGAACACGTTCGCCATCAGCAGGTCGTGGTGCTCACCCAGCGGGTTGAGCGACCGGCAGAAGCCGATGAAGTCGCAGGGGATCAGCAGCGTCCCCTGGTGGATCAGCTGGTAGAAGGAGTGCTGGCCGTTGGTGCCCGGCTCGCCCCAGTACACCGGCCCCGTGGCATAGTCCACTGTCTCGCCTGACAACGTGACGTGCTTGCCGTTCGACTCCATCGTCAGCTGCTGGAGGTAGGCGGGAAAGCGCTTCAGGTACTGGTCGTAGGGCAGCACCGCCTGGGTCTGCGTGCCGAAGAAGCCGACGTACCAGACGCCGAGCAGGCCCATCAGGGCCGGCATGTTCGCCCGCAGCGGCGCCGTGCGGAAGTGCTCGTCCATCGCGTGGAACCCGCCCAGCAGCTCGCCGAACGCCTCCGGCCCGATCGCCAGCATCGTCGAGAGGCCGATCGCCGAGTCCATCGAGTAGCGGCCGCCCACCCAGTCCCAGAAGCCGAACATGTTGGCGGTGTCGATGCCGAACTCGGCGACCTCGCCGGCGTTCGTCGAGACGGCGACGAAGTGGTGCGCGATCGCCGCCTCGTCGCCCAGCGCCGCCAGCGTCCAGTCCCTGGCCGACCGCGCGTTCGTCATCGTCTCCAGCGTCGTGAAGGTCTTGGACGAGACGATGAAGAGCGTCTCGTGCGGATCGAGGTCGCGGGTCGCCTCGGCGAAGTCGGTGCCGTCCACGTTGGAGACGAACCGGAACGTCATGTCGCGGCGGCTGAGGTGGCGCAGCGCCTCGTACGCCATCACCGGACCCAGATCGGAGCCGCCGATGCCGATGTTGACGACGCTCTTGATCGGCCGCCCGCTGTGGCCGGTGAATGAGCCGTCGCGCACCGCCTCGGCGAACGCCGCCATCCGGTCGAGCACCTCGTGCACGCCGGGCACCACGTTGTGCCCGTCCACCGTGATCACCGCGTCGCGCGGCGCTCGCAGGGCGACGTGCAGCACGGCACGGTCCTCGGTGACGTTGATCCGCTCGCCGGCGAACATCGCGTCGATCCGCGACCGCAGGCCGCACTCCTCCGCCAGCGCCACCAGCAGGTCGAGCGTGCGGTCGGTGATGCGGTGCTTGGAGTGGTCGAAGAGGATGCCCTCGGCCTCGAGGGACAGCCGCTCGCCGCGGCCCGGGTCGGCCGCGAACAGGTCGCGGAGGTGGGCGCCGCCGATCTCGCCGTGGTGCTCTTCGAGCTGCCTCCAGGCGGCGCGCTGACGCAGGGCGGGCATGCCCGCCATCATGCCAGAGGGAGCGGCCGCACCGTGGCGGCCGCTCCCCCCGATGGCGTGCGCTATCCGGCGCGGTTCAGCAGGGCGATGAAGTTCGCGCCCTTCGGCGTCCCGTTGCCGGTGACGTCGTCGAAGCCCGGCACGGCGTGCAGGGACTCGGTGTCGTTCAGCGAGCGCAGCGAGTAGATCAGCCCGCCGCCGGCGTTGAGGCCGTTGGCGAAGTCGACCCGCACGGCGCCCAGCGGATGGTCGGGCGACGTGACGTCGTTGTACGCCGCGTCACCGGCGATCGCGTAGAGCGCCGGGTTGACGAACCCGTGCGGATGCCCCGCGCGGGCGTCGGCGACGGCCATCAGTCCGACGAACAGCGGCGAGGCCAGGCTGGTGCCGCCGATGCGGTACTCGCCGTAGCCGATCCGCTTGCCGAACTGCTGCGTCTGACCGACCAGCATGCCGGTCGTCGGGTCGGCGTCCATCGCCACGTCGGGAACGACGCGGCCGCCCTGCTTGATGCCCTCGGTGCCGAAGTACTTGGACAGGGACGCCGGGACGACGCCCTGCTGGTACCACGGCTCGCGGAACACCTTGCTGGTGCCGCCACCGGCGCCGTACAGCCAGCCACCCGGAGGCCGGGGGGCCCACTTGCCGTCGGTGAGGACGCTCTTGCCCGTGCCCCAGCCGGTCTCCCACAGGTACTGGTTGTCGGAGCCGACGGCGAGGCTGGTGCCGCCCACGGCGGTGACGAACGGGTCGGCCGCCGGGAAGTCCGTCTGGCGGCTCCCGGTCGTGTCCACCTCGTCGCCGTTGTCGCCGGACGAGTAGTAGATGCCGATGCCCTTGAGGCTGGCCTGGACGAAGAGCTGGTCGTAGGCGCTGATCACGGTCGGATCAGTCGTCTCGCCGATGCCGCCCCACGAGTTGGAGACGGCCTGCGCCATGTCGTTGTCCACGATCTTGTGCATGGCGTTCAGGAGCGGCGTGTCGAAGCAGCTCTTGGCACCCGAGTAGATCACCTTGGCCGCCGGTGCCATCGAGTGGATGGCCTCGACGTCGAGGGTCTGCTCGCCATACCAGTCGCCGCAGGCGGGCGCGTTGGCCGCACCCGAGAGGCCGGCGGGGCTGACGTCCACGAACTGGCCGGGCTTGAACGGCTGGATGCCGTGCCTGTGCGAGTACTGGTTCGCGTCGGCCTCGAGCGTCGGCGAGTCGTAGGCGTCGGTGTAGGCGACGGTCACACCCGCGCCGTCCCAGCCCGAGCGGACGGCACCCAGGTCGTACGCGCCGCGCAGCTGCGTCGGCGTGTAGCCGCAGGGGGCGTATGGCTGGTACTGGCCGTAGGCCTTGGGCACGGTGGTCGCGGTCTGCTCGCCCCAGTAGGCCGAGCAGGGATGGCCGTTGCGGAAACCCGGCGACGGCGGCGCGTCGGCGTGCGACATCGGCTTCATCAGCGTCGTCTCGCTGAGCCCGGCGACGGACGCGATCGAGGGCGCCAGCGCGGAAGGCACCGAGACGGTGCCGGTGACGGCGCGGCGGACGACGCCGTGCACGCGGTAGAGCGCCAGGCTGGTGCCGAACGCGCGCTCGATGTCCGCGGCGGAACCGCCGGCGGAGATCCAGGTGCGGTTCGAGGCCTGGCCGGTCACGTCGAGCCCCTGCGAGCGGAGCCAGGCGGCGACCGCGCCGGACTGCTTCGCGGTGGGCGCAAAGCGGCTGTTGAAGGACGCGGCGTTCAGGTAGTGCCCGTAGTCCGCGCTACCCGGCGTGGACACGCTTGCGGCCAGCGCCTTGGCGCCGGCGAAGTCGCGCATGCGCAGGTAGACGGTGAAGTCGATCCTGGCGGTGCGCGCGACCGCCGAGTGCGGCGCGGCGCTGGTCGCCCATGCCGGATGGCTGCCGGCGAGCGCCTGCCGCGCCGGCGCCTGGCCGGATGCGGTGGCGGCAACCGCGAGCAGCAGAGCTGCGGCCAGCCAGCCGGCCGCGCTCAGTCGAAGCGTACGCGTTAACCCCTCCTGTCGAGAGTCCGAGTGTCGCCGGGGTGAGTGCCAAGTGAAGCCTCGTGGTATTCGCGGAGTCACAAACCCGACAGACGAGAGTACCATACGACGCAAATCGCCCACAAGGAACCCCAGCGCACCCGCACGTCGCCGCCGCCCCGGCCCACGAGGCAGAATACCCCCGTGGTCGATCTCGGTAACACGGCTCTGGGCGCATGGAGCGGCGGCGTCCACATGCGGTTCGGCGTGTCGATCGGCGAGCAGCGGCTGGCGGCGCTGCTGCGGCCCGACGAGGCGATCCGCACGGTGGTGACGGCCGACGTCTACGGCCAGGGCGCGGCTGACCGCACTGTGGGCGCGGCGCTGGCCGGGCTGCCCCGCGACGCGTACCGGCTGGTGGGGATGGTCGGGCATGACTTCACGACCGGCGAGCGGCAGGGCGCCAAGGGCTACCCCCGCTTCACCGATCCCGGCCTGCGCGGGCCCGACGCGTACGCCGGCTACCTCCGCTCGGCGGCCGAGGCGAGCCTGGAGCGCTGCGGTGCGGACGCGTTCGACGTGCTGCTGCTGCACAACCCCGACCGCACCGGCTACTCCTCGCCCGCGGTGTGGGACGCGATGTCCGGGCTGCGCGACCAGGGGCTGGCGGCCGCGATCGGCGTCGCGCCGGGCCCGGCGAACGGCTTCACGCTCGACCTCGTGTCGTGCCTGGAGAGGTTCGGCGACCAGATCGACTGGGCGATGCTGATCCTGAATCCGTTCGAGCCGTGGCCGGGCCGGCTCGCGCTGCCCGCCTGCGAGCGGCACGGCGTGCGCGTCCTGGCCCGCGTGGTCGACTACGGCGGGATCTTCTGGGACGACGTGCCGGACGAGGACGGCCTGGCCGAGCACGACCACCGCGCCTTCCGCCCCGCCGGCTGGGTCGCCGCCGCCCGCGAGCGGCTCGACCGGGTGCGGCCCGTCGCCGAGCGGCACGGCCTCACCCCGCTCCAGCTCGCCGCGAGCTGGACGCTGTCGCAGCCCGCGGTCGAGTGCGTCGTGCCGACGCTGGTGCAGGAGCCGGGGCCGGACGCGAAGCCGATCGAGGTCAAGCGCGCCGAACTCGCCGCGGTGCCCGCCCGCTCCCCGCTCACCGCCGACGACCTTGCCCTGATCGACCGGGTCGGCGACAACACCGGCAGCATGACGCTCAAGGGCGGCTCGCCCGTCCACGAGGGGGCGCCGCGCGCCGACGCGTGGCCGCTGGACGGCGACCTGATCGAGACCGCGGCGCGGTGGGGCATCGTCCCCGACCGCGACCTCGTCAGGGCCTGACACACCGCAAGATCGTGCAAGCGCAGGCGGCCGCGTCCGCCTAGCGTGCCGGCATGGGCGGCGCGGGCGGCTTCGACTTCTGGCTGGGCGAGTGGGAGGCCCGCTGGGACGGCGGCACCGGGCACAACAGGATCACGGCGATCTGCGACGGCGCGGTCGTGCTCGAGCGGTTCTCCGCCGTGGCCGAGTTCACCGGCGTCAGCATCTCGATGTGGGACCCGGGCGAGGCGGTCTGGCGGCAGGCCTGGGCGGACTCGAACCGGACGTGGTTTCACCTGCGCGGCGGCTTCGCCGACGGGGTGATGGAGCTGCGCACCGAGCCGCGTGACGGCGCGCAGAAGCGGATGCGCTTCTTCGACATCACCGCCGAGGCGTTCACCTGGGAGTGGTCGGGGACGGCGGACGGCGCGACCTGGGAGCCGCTCTGGCGGATCGACTACCGGCGGATCGGTCAGCCGGGCGGGAC
Source organism: uncultured Actinomycetes bacterium (assembly GCA_963797175.1). Taxonomy (GTDB): domain Bacteria; phylum Actinomycetota; class Thermoleophilia; order Gaiellales; family JAICJC01; genus DATLLN01. Next base: position 1,517,480 of record CAWCOL010000009.1, on the reverse strand, counting down.
GACCTGAAAGCTGAGCGATCGGGCGACCGCCCGGTAACCGTCGTCCAGCAGCAGCCGGATCTCGTAGGAGCCCGGCTCGAGCGGCCAGTGGCCGCCCCAGCTCGCATCGAGCGTCCGGCTGCCGGCAGGCTGGGTGCGCGTGTAGGCGTACGCCAGGTAGGCGCCGTTGCCGCAGGTGCCGACGGAACAGTTCGGAGGATGCGGGTGCCCCTGGCCCGACCCGGCGTGGAAGAGGCCCAGCCAGTCCCAGTGCATGCCGGGGTCGCCGCTCCAGGTGACCGTGATCGGCTCCCCGGCCGCGTATACCCGGCGGGTGGTCGCGACCTCGGGCTGTGCGCCTGGCACGGCGGCCCAGAACCGCACCCGCGCGATCTCGCCGCCGCCCGCATCGGCCAGCAGGGCGTCATAGGCGCGCGCCCGCAGGTGCGACGTGGCGACCGGGACGACGCCGTCGCCGGCGGCCACGTCCTGCGCCGACACGGCGTCGGCGAGGCTCCCGCCGGGCGGCACGACCGCCAGCTGCGAGCCGGCCGGAGCGCCGTGGTAGCGGACGGCCAGCGGGTCGCCGATCGCGACGCTGCGCGATCCGGTGGAGACGAACGGCGGCGGCGCGACGGGTGTCACGCGGAAGGTCGAGACGACCGACCGGTGGTCGGACGGCCACGGCCCAACCGGGATCGAGACGCCGGGGCCGCCGGGCTCCCCCACCACCCGGCTCGCGATCGCGCGGCCGGCCGTGTGCAGCACCCAGTCGATGCGGTCGAACACCTCGGGGGTGCCGCCCTCGGGGCCGCCCGCCGTCCACGTGAAGCCGGGCACGGCCAGCGGATCGGGGTGCACCTCGCGGAAGCTGTCGTGGAACCCCGCCTGGGCGAACGCCCAGCTGACGGGCCAGCGCACCGGGTAGCGGACGTCCGGCCGGTGCAGCGAGACGCGGTGCGTCCAGTCCAGATACGAGGGAGAGTTGAAGTCGCCGGTCAGGAAGACGGGAACGCCCGCCGCGGCGACCGCGGGCAGGGCGTGCAGCTGCGGCCGCACCCAGGAGAGCCGCACCGACCGCTCGAGGCGCAGCACCTGGCCCCGGCCCGCGCCGTCGCGGACGAGATACGGCCCGTAGGGATCCGACGGCGTGTGGACATTGCCCAGGGCGACGACGCGGCCCGGCTCGACCTCGGCGTAGACGTAGACGCCATCGCCGCCGGACGGGTCGATCAACGGGTAGCGGGAGAGGATCGAGGTGCGCGGGTTGCAGTACCAGCCCAGCGCGTCGGCGATCGGGCAGGTGTTCATCTCCGGCTCCTGGAGCCCGACCACGTCGGCGCCCGAGGCCCGGATCGCAGCGACCACCTGAGCCAGCGTGTCCTGGCAGCCGAGCACGCGGTGGCAGTACCCGCGGGTGCGCAGGTTGAGCTCGTCGCCGCCGTGGAAGAGGTTGAACGTCATGACGCGCAGCGTCACGGCCCCGTCAGGCGCGGTGTCACCCGCCGCGGGCGCGGCCGCCGGGGCGAGTGCGGCGAGGGCAACCAGCGTGGCTGCCGCAGCGCGGCGAAGGCCCCGGATCTGTCGGCCGGCGAGCATGCCGGCCATCTTCGTTGACCCCGGCAGCGTTGTCAACGGCGCCGCTTGCTCAGATCGTGAGCGGCGAGACGTCGCCCGGCACCCGCCGCCCGGGGGCGGCGAAGGCGGTCGCCGTCACCCGCGTCTCCAGCACCTCGCCGCCGTCCAGCCAGACCGCGTCGCCGCGCTCGATCCCCGCCGCCAGGCCGCCCGGCCTGCCCGTGCAGGGCTCCGTCAGCAGCACCTGGTGACCGCGCCAGCCGCCGTAGACGCCCCACATCCACACCGTGCGGAACACCGACGGATCGAACCGCAGCTCGAGCCCGGCCCCGGCCCCGCCGTGGACGACGGCGCACCACCCCTCGCGCAGATCGGCCGCGTGCAGGAACTCGGTCACCCCGGCGGAGGGGTCGAGCGTGCCGCTGACGTCCGCGCCGTCGTGCACCGGCCAGGCGACCCCCGCCACACCGTCGCCGAACCGGCCCGTGTCGGGAGCCTCGACCAGCATCCGCGTGGCGGGCACGTGGACGGTCGTCGTCGGCGTCGCCGGGTGGGCGACGTGCAGGTTCCAGGTGAAGGGCACGCGGTTGACCGAGAGGTTGGTGAGCCGGTGGCGGAACTCGAGCGCCGCCGATCCCCGGCGCACGGTCACCCACTTCTCCATCAGGCACGGCAGGCAGGCCGAGTGCCGGGCGAGGCGGACGGTCGCCGCCTCGGCCGCTGTCCTCGGTCAGCTCCCACTCCCACGGGCCGCTCCACAGGTCGCCGTGGTCGGGGATGCGGTTCGTGCCCACCATGCAGACCGGGTCGGTCGGGAACAGCTCGTCCCAGCCGCCGCACCAGACGTCGTCGAACCAGGCGCCGGAGTGGGTCGCCGCGAGCGGCACCCGCGGGTTCGTCCAGAGCAGGTCGGCGCCGCTGGGAAGGTGCACCAGGTCGAGCAGCTTCGCGCCGGCGTCGGGGAACAGCGTCGCCTCGATCTCGCCGCTTCGCAGCGCGATGCCGCGGACGCCGTTTCGGATCAGGGAGGTGTCTGCCAGCCCCGCGATCGGGCGATCCTATCGGGGCCGGTCGTCACCGGCCGGATCGGCGATGCCCTTTCCGGCCGCCGCCGCAGCGGATAGGCTGTCGCCGTGAGCTGGCACGACTGGTACCACATGCTCCTGTTCTTCCACGTGCTCGCGGCCTTCCTGACGGTCACCGGCCTCGGCTTCTACTGGGCGGTGCTGGCCGGGACCGGCTGGGGCGCCGGCCTGCAGAGCCCGCTGCTGCGGCTCTCGGCGCTCGCCGATGCCCTCTTTGGCCTGGGCAGCGTGGCGGTGCTGCTGCTCGGCGTCTGGCTCGCCATCTACGTCAAGAACTACGAGGTCTGGGACTTCTGGGTGATCGCCGCCATCGTGCTCTGGGCGATCGCCGGCGGCGTCGGCGGCCGGGTCGGCGGCGCGTACCGGAGCATGCGCCGCGGCGCGGCGGACGCGGCGCCCAGCGTGGGGCTGCACGTGATCATGGCCGCCGCGATCCTGGCGCTCCTCGTCGACATGATCTACAAGCCGGGCGCATGATGCTGCTCTCCATCCGACCCGACAGCTGGAACCTGCCGCTGCTGCTGCACGTCGGCGGGGCGATGATCGCCACCGGGGCGATCGCGGTCACGTTCGCCGCGCTGGTGATGGCCTGGCGCCAGCAGGAGGGGGACGCCGCGCTCGTGCGCTTCGCCTTCCGGACCCTGCTCTACGTCGGCCTGCCCTCGTTCCTGGTGATGCGCATCGCCGCGGAGTGGATCGCCTCCAAGGAGGGGCTCGAGAACTCGAACGCGACCTGGCTCAGCCTCGGGTTCCCGGCCGCGGACGGCGGCGGCCTGCTGCTGCTCATCTCGCTCATCCTGCTGGGCCTGGCGGCCCGGCGCTCGCGCACCTCGCCCGGCGTGATGGCGCGGATCGGCACGGTGCTGGGCGCGATCATCCTGATCGCGTTCGTCGTCGCCATCTTCGCGATGACGGCCAAGCCGAGCTGACCCAGTGACCGACCCGCTCCGCTCGACGCCGTCCGGCAAGCCGCGGGCGCGGACGCTCGGGATCGACCCGCGCGGGATCCCCGGACCGTGGAACGCGATCACCGACGTGGCCGGCGTGGAGGTCGGCCACCGGACGCTGATCGAGGGTGACGGCGTGCGCACGGGCGTCACGGCGATCCATCCGCGCGGCCGTGACCGCCCGCTCGATCCGTGTGCAGCGGGCGTCTTCTCGCTGAACGGGAACGGCGAGATGACCGGCGTCTCGTGGATCGAGGAATCGGGCACGGCGTCGCTGCCGATCACGATCACCAACACGCACGCGATCGGCGCGGCCCACGAGGCGGCCGTGCGCTGGACGGTCGAGCACGCGGCGGAGGCCGCCGACCTGTGGCTGCTGCCGGTCGCGGCCGAGACGTACGACGGCTACCTGAACGAGATCAACGGCGGCCACGTGACGAGCGAGGTCGCGATCGCTGCGATCGAGGCCGCCCGCAGCGGCCCCGTCGAGGAGGGCTCGGTCGGCGGCGGCACGGGGATGAACTGCTACGGCTTCAAGGGCGGCGCCGGGACGGCATCGCGCCGGGTGGACGTGGCGGGGGCCGAACACACGGTCGGCGTGTACCTCCAGTGCAACTTCGGGTCGCGGCCCGAGCTCGTCGTCGCCGGCCTACCGCTGGGCGAGGCGCTGGCCGATGACGACCCGCTGGGCGACTTCGCCGCCGGGCACGAGGGGGTGGGATCGGTGATCGGCATCCTCGCCACCGACGCGCCACTGCTGCCCGGCCAGTGCAAGGCGCTGGCTCGCCGCGTGCCGCTCGGCCTGGCCCGCACGGGCACCAGCGGCTCGCACTTCTCCGGCGACCTCTTCCTCGCCTTCTCGACCGCCAACCCGGGCGCGTTCGCGATCGGCTTCCCGCCGGAGCGGTCGTCCGCCGGCGACACCGGCACGCTGCGGTTCCTCCAGTGGCGGCAGATGGACGCGCTCTACCAGGCGACCGTCGACGCGGTGGAGGAGGCGGTGCTGAACGCGCTGTGCGCGAACGAGGAGATGACCGGCCGGCTGGGCCACCGCACGCCCGCGCTCCCCCGGGAGCGGGTCGCGGCCATGCTGGCCCGCCGGGTCAGCCCAGCGGCAGGGTGACGGCGAAGGTGGTGCCGCCGCCCAGCTCGCTGCGGGCGGCGATCCCGCCCCCCAGCGCCTCGACGATCCGCCGCGCCAGCGACAGCCCCAGCCCGGCGCCGGAGCCGCGGCGCGAGGCGTCCCCCCGCCAGAACGGCTCGAAGATGCGCTCCGAGTCGCCCGGATCGATGCCCTCGCCCTCGTCCTCGACGGTGAGGTGGAGGCTGCCGGTGTCGGCCGTCGCGGCCACGACGACGCGGCCGCCGTCGTGGGAGTGGCGGACGGCGTTGTCCAGCAGGTTCTGGACGACGCGGGTGAGCCGGGGCGAGCAGGGGCTGGCGGCCGCCGGGCCCAGGCGCACCTCGATCGCGACCCCGCGCGCCAGCGCGGCCCCCCGCACGGCATCGGCAGCGCCGGAGACGACGTCGGACAGCCGCGCGCTCCGCGCCTCGCCCGCCAGCGAGGCGGCGTCGAGCTGCACCAGCTGAAAGAGGTCGTCCACGAGGGCCGACAGCGCCATCACCGAGCGGTGCATCTCGCCCGCATACCGGCGCAGGTCGTCCGGCTCGGTCACCACCCGGTCCTCGATCGCCTCGGTCATCGCACGGAGGCTGGCGAGCGGCGTGCGCAGGTCGTGCGAGACCGCCACCATCAGGTCGCGGCGCTGGTCGTCCACGACCCGCTCGCGCTCCGCCGCCAGCTCGAGCCGCTCCGACATCGCGTCGATCGCCGCCGCCAGCCCGCGCAGCTCGGCGCTGCCGTCCAGCTCGCCGACCCGGGCAGACAGGTCGCCCTCGCCGACGCGCGCGGCGACGGTGGCGACGCGATCGACCGCGCGCGACGACGTCCGCGCCAGGCTGAACGAGGCGGCGACCGCGACCAGCACCGCGTAGGCGAGCAGCAGCAGGAGCGTGGCGGTGCTGCCCTTCTGCACCACCATCAGGTGGGAGAGCACGGCGAAGTTGACCACGCTGACCAGCGCAGCGGCCGCTCCCACCGCGGCGAAGGAGAGGGCGCTGGGCAGGCGGGCGACCAGCGGCCGGGCCAGGGCGGCCGCGGCGATGGTGGCGACAGCCGCCGGCGCCAGCAGCAGCACGGCGTGGGCGAGGTTGCCGTCGTTCATCCCCAGCCAGGCGGATGCGGCGAGCCCCGTGGCCAGCGCCGCCAGCGCGACTCCGGCGATCAGCGCAATGGTGCGGAGCGTCGTCCTCACGGCTCGAACCGGTACCCCACGCCGCGCACGGTGAGCAGGTGCTCGGGCTTCGAGGGCGTGCGCTCGATCTTCTCCCGCAGGCGGCGGACGTGCACCGTCACCGTCTCGGCGCTGCCCTCCCAGGTGTGCCCCCAGACGGCGTCGAGCAGCTGGACGCGGCTGAACACCTGCCGCGGGTTGGCCGCCAGGTGGGCCAGCAGGTCGAACTCCTTGCGGGTCATCGGTACGTCCTCACCGGCCAGCTCGACGCTGCGCCGCGCAGGGTCGAGCACGATCTCGCCGGCGTGGATCGGCGGCGGCGGCGCGGCGCCCGCGCCGCGGCGCAGCACGGCCCGCACCCGGGCCACCACCTCCCGCGGCGAGAACGGCTTGACGACGTAGTCGTCCGCGCCCAGCTCGAGGCCGAGCACGCGATCCACCTCGTCGCCGCGTGCGGTCAGCACGATCACGGCCGGGTCGCCCCCGGCCCGCAGGCGGCGCAGGACGGAGAGGCCGTCCACGCCGGGGAGCATCAGGTCGAGCAGCACCACGTCCGGCCGGTCGCGCTCGGCCAGGGCCAGGGCGGAGCCGCCATCGGCGGCCGCGGCCACCCGGTAGCCCTCACGCTCGAGGTAGCGCGCGAGCACCTCGCGCACCATGTCCTCGTCGTCCACCACCAGCACCAGCTCGTTCATCACGGTGAAGTCTCGCCCAGGATCCGCCCGGGCGAAAGGGTCTCCCCCTCCGCCCGGGCGCATTCCCCTAGCGCGCTGCCAGCCCCGCTGCCGAGGCCGGGAGCGTCACGGACGCGCCGACCGGGGCGAGCGCCGCGCCGGAGCGGGCGAACCCGACCACGCGGTGGCCGGCGCCGTCCAGCACGTACAGGTGCGCGTCGGAGGCGTCGAACGCGGAGTCGCCGGGGGCGCTGCCGCTGCCCATGCCGGCGGCTGCCGAGCGGGCCAGCCGCAGACCGCCGCCGGTGCCCACGCCGTAGCTCGAGATCGTCCCGGCGGCCGTGTTGGACACGAACGCGTAGCGGCCGTCACGGGTGGTCGCCACCCAGCATGCCGAGGCCTGGCCGTCCAGCACCGAGGCGCTGATCGTGTGCAGGCCGCCGGCCGGGCCGACGTGGTACGACGTCGCCGCGCTGGCAACGGCCTCGCTGACGATCAGCGTCGGGCCGGCGAACGCGAAGCCGAACGGGGTCGAGCCGCTGGAGGCGGTGAAGATCCCCGCCGACGGCCTGCCGTTCGAGCGCACGTGGAAGGTGTCCACCGTGCTCGTCGCCTTCTCGGTCACGGCCAGGACGCCGCCGCCGGGGCGGAAGGCGATCTCGGCCGGCGTGGCTCCCGGGTCGCTCAGCTGCCGGACCGATCCGGTCAGGAAGTGCAGCCCGCCGCTGCCGATCCGGAATCCGGCGATGCTCGCGCTGCCGGAGTTGACAACGTAGACGAGTCCGCCGGACTGGGTGACGCTGACCGGCGTGGTGCCATGCGTCCACACCGACCCCGCCCGAACCAGGCCGCCACCGGCGGTGACCCGGAGCCAGGTCAGGCTGTCGCTCCCGGCGTTGACCACGAACAGCCAGTGGCCGTCGGTCGAGAGCGTGACGGCGCCCTCCGAGCCGAGCCCGGCGCCGGTGCCCTTCCCGCCGGTGGCGACGAGCCCGCCGGCGTGCAGCGAGCCGTCGCCGGCCCGGTGCAGGATCTGCACCGCGTTGCCTGATGTGGCATTGGTGGACACGTACACCGCGCCATGGGCGAACGCGGCCGCGGGTGCGACCAGCACCGCGGCGGCTGCCAGCCCGATCATCGACACGAGTCGTCGCATTCCCGTACCTCCAGAGTCGTCGTTTGACGGTTCGGGTGGGGACGATCGCGGGGCGGCCTTGCGCCAACCTTACGGCCGCCTGAACGTTGGTGAACGATGTGAGTCACCCCGATCGGGGACATACAGACGCCGCCCGGCGGATGACAATCCGAAGGAACACCCGCCGCGGCGAAGCTCCCGCCCGGCGCTCAGCTTCCAGAAGGACGTGCGATGCAGCCTGGCGGCCTGCGCATCCATCGGCCCGACCCCGATCCGCATCCTCCGTGCTCGCGGTGCGGCCGGCTCCACCCGCAGCCGGAGGCTGACGGCCGGATCGACGTCGAGGAACTGCACCAGTGGCACACCAGCCGTCGGCTGCTGGGCGCGGCGATCTGCCTGCGCTGCGTGCGCGACGAGGACATCGAGGCGGTGCACCTCAACCTCGCCGGCCTGCTCGCGCTCTCCACGTGCTACAGCACCGACCCGGTGCACACGGCCGTGACCGACGCGGCGTTCGCCACGGTCGCCGGTGGCCGCCGCTCCTCCGTGTAGAGTCGGCGGATGCCCGTGGATGCGACAGCGCCGCTCGTGATCGACGACGGCACGACCATCCACCTCTTCAGCTCGGCCGAGGCGGCGGCGGAGAACCTGACGCCGGGATCGCTCTCGGAGAGCGCCGTCGGCTATGACGCCGACGGCCGCCTGCTCGAGCTGACGCCGCAGCCGGCACCGCACAGCTGGCTGCCCGGACGGCGCGGCTCGGTCGCGGTCGCCGCCGCCGAGGACGAGCCCGCACATCGCGCCGAGCTGGAGGCGCTGGTGCGCGAGTTGCTCGATGCGGCCGAGGATCCGCCGCTGGTCGAGGCCAGCCTGGAGGACCTCGTCCAGCGCGCCCTGGCGCGCGTCGGCTACACGGCCTAGACGCACTTGTGAGCCGGCTCACAGCCGGTGAACCCGCCGCGGCTCCGCTCCGAACCTGGTGCGCTGGAACTTTCGGAGGAGGCGTTGATGAGGATCCCGACGACCGTGGCCGCCATGGACGTGGACGGCGGCGTCCGCGACGCGGCCGAGCGGGTGCACCGCCTGGGCAGGCGGGAGCTGCTTGGCGCGGGTGGTGTGGCCGCCGCGGCCGTCCTGCTGCTCCGCAGCGGCGGCCCGCTCGCAGCCGGCGCGGCGCCGTCGAAGCAGGGCGACGTCGCCATCTGGAACTTCGCCCTCACGCTCGAGTACCTCGAGCAGTCGTTCTACGACGCGGCTGACGCGAGCCACACGCTGACCGGCGAGACCGCGGTCTTCGCCAGCGTCGCCCGCCAGCACGAGGTCGACCATGTCGCGTTTCTGCGAAAGGCTCTGGGCAGCTCGGCCGTCGCCAGGCCCCGGTTCGACTTCGGGTCGGCGACGACCGACCAGGCCGCGTTCACGGCGGCGGCGATCGCGATCGAGGATCTCGGCGTCGCCGCGTACAACGGCCAGGGCCCGAACCTGACGCCGGCCGGCCGCGGGCTCGCCGCCATGATCGTCTCGGTCGAGGCGCGCCATGCGGCATGGATCCGCGGCATCGCGGGCCGGCCTCCGGCCTCGGTCGCATTCGACGAGGCCATGACCAGGTCGCAGGTGCTCGCGGCGGTCAACCAGACCGGCTTCATCCGAAGCTAGATGGTTGGTTCCACGGGATCCGTGGCTCTGGGAGCGGCCCGGCGTCGTCCAGACGACGTGGGCGTCCACAGGGCAGGCTGGATGAAGCCTGTTCAAGGACGCGCGTGGCGTCTGGGCCTCGCTGGGCCCCTCACAGAGACGTGAAGCTCGGGGAATCAACCATCAAGGAGGAATCCGATGCAGTCCGACCGACATCTCCGGCTCTCCACGCTGGATCGCGACGAGGCGATCGGCGAGGCCGCCGCCCGGCTCGACCCCGTCACCCGCGCCGCCTTCCTGCGGCGGGCCGCGGCGGCGGGCGGGATGGTCGCCGCCGCCGGCGCCTTCGCCGCGCTGGCGGACCCAGCCCAGGCCGCGAGCGCGAGCGACGTGGACATCCTGAACTTCGCGCTCAGCCTGGAGTACCTCGAGGCGGCGTTCTACACCGAGGCGGAACGGCGCGGCCACCTGCGCGGCGACTACGCGCACTTCGCCCACGTGGTCGGAGCGCACGAACGCGCACACGTCACCGCCCTCGCCGGCGTCCTCGGCGGGAAGGCGGTGAAGCGACCGGCGTTCGACTTCGGCGACACGACGGCCAAGCCCGAGCCGTTCATCACCACGGCCATCTCCCTCGAGGAGACCGGCGTCGCCGCCTACAAGGGCCAGGCGCCGGCGATCCAGGGCACGCACGTGCTGGAGGCGGCGCTCGCCATCCACACCGTCGAGGCGCGGCACACCTCGTGGGCGCGACGCCTGGCGGGGTGGCCGCCGACCAAGGGCCCGTTCGACCACCCGCTCGACCGCGACCAGGTGATGGCGGCCGTGCGACAGACGGGCTTCGTCAGCGACCCGGTGACGTCGGCCTCGAAGGATCCGCCTTTCAATGGCTGACCGCCGCCGGCGGGGACGATGGCTGCTCCTCGCCGCCGCCGGCGCCGCGGCGCTAACGGTCGCCGTCGCCCTCGGCGGCAGGGGAGGTCCGACAGCCGGCGACCCCGCCGGGCGGCCCGCCGACCTCGGCCGCATCGCCGCTGCCTTCAGCGACAAGCTCCCGCAGCCCGGCCCGGCGGTCGTCACGCTGACCGGCGCCGACGGCGCCGCGCGGTGGGCGCCGGTGCTGCGCGCTGCGGCGGCACACCGCCTCCCGGAGCGCACATCGCCCGTGGTCGCCACGGTCTCGACCCGCACGCCGGAGGGCACAGACAACCTCGTGCTGGCACTCGTCCAGCGGCGCACCGGCGACGGCAACGTCTGGGTCAAGGTACGCCTCCCGATCCTCCCCAACGGCAGCACCGGATGGATCGACCGCGACCTGCTCGGCGCCTACCACCGGGTGCGCACCCGGCTCGTCGTCGACCGCGCCCGGCGCACCGCGACGCTCACCCGCGACGGCCGCGTCGTGTTCCGCACACGGGTCGGCGTCGGGCGTCCGTACTGGCCGACACCGGCCGGCTCGTTCTACGTCCGCGACCGGCTGACCCGTTTCGCCAGCCCGTTCTACGGGCCGATCGCGTTCGGAACGAGCGCCCGCTCGGCGGTGCTGACCGACTGGCCGGGCGGCGGCTTCATCGGCATCCACGGCACCGACCAGCCCGGGCTGCTCCCGGGCGCGGTCTCGCACGGGTGCATCCGCATGCGGAATGCCGCCATCCTGCGGCTCGCCCGGCTGATGCCGGTGGGCACGCCGGTTCGCATCGTGTGACGAATCCGTGCCTGCGAGTGCTTCCCCCGGCGACCTGGACCGCGTACGCTGTGCTCCCGACAAACTCGATCCGGGGGGTTCGAGGGGTGGCGAGCGAGAGCGAACTGGCGGACGGACGCCGATCTGCGGCCGCCGCCCGGCTGGTCGAAAGCGACCGCGCGGCCTCGCGCCCCGCGATCGACCGCGACCTGCTGCTGCCCGTCGCCCTCGTCGCGGCGGCGTTCGTCCTACTCGCGATCGGCGTCGAGCACTCCGTGCTGGCGCCGGTCGACCGCTGGTTCGAGCAGCACCTGACGCCGCTCACCCACGGCCCGCGGCAGCACCAGCCGGCGCTCCTGCGCTGGCTCAACACCCCCCTTGTGGTCGCCCTGTGGCTGGCCACGATCCCCGTCACGCTCTGCATCCTCGCTGCCGTTGCCGCGTACGACTACATGCGCGGGACGATGCGCCACGCCTGGATCTGGGTGGGCGGGTTCGCATTCGCGCTGGCCATCGAGTTGCTGGGCAAGGTCCTCGTGCACGACCCCGCGGGGCGCACCGGCGGCCCGCTGGCGGGCGTCAACTCGGGGTATCCAAGCGGGCACGCGGCGCGTGCGGTGCTGCTGGCGGCGCTGGTCGGCGGACTGTTCGCCTCGCGCAGGGGCCGCTTCTGGGCCGTCGCGGTGGTGATCGTGGCCGGACTGCAGCTGAAGGGCGCGCACACGCTCAGCGACATCGTCGGCGGCCTCCTGCTGGGCACCGCCGTCCTGCTCGTCGTCCGCGCGTACGAGACGCGGCACCCGGCCTGAACCCTCAGAGAGCGACGGTGATCGCGTCCACCAGCAGATCGACGTCGGACTCGCGGACGTGCAGGTGCGGCGCGATGCGCAGCGACCGGCCGCGGACGCTCGCAGCCACGCCCCGCTCGCGCATCGCCTCGACGGCCGCGGCGGTCGCGTTGCCGGGGAGGTCGATGCCGAGGATGTGCGGCCCGCGCTCGGCCTCGGCGATGACCTCGACGCCGAGCCGGCCCATCCGCGCGGCGATGCCGGCGGTGAGATCGGCCAGGCCCGCGGCGACCGCATCGACCCGCCACTCGAGCAGCTGCTCCAGCGCCGCGATCGCCATCGGCACCAGCCCGAAGTTGCTGCGCTGGCCGACGTCGAAGCGGCGCGCGCCCTGCTGGTAGCGGTCGGTGTAGTCGACCAGCGCGGTGAAGTCCTCCGACCCGGCCCGGTTGATCCAGCTCTCCTCGATCGGCCGCCCGCCGCGGTGGCGCTCGGCGACGTACAGCGGGCCGAGACCGAGCGGCCCGAGCAGCCACTTGTAGCCCACCGAGACGACGAAGTCGGGATCGAGCCGGCCGACGTCGAGCGGCATCGCGCCCAGCGACTGGCTGGCGTCGATCACCAGCGCGGCGCCGCGGTCGTGCGCCGCGGCCGCGACGGGCTCGAGATCGACCAGCGCGCCGTTCGTCCAGTGGACGTTCGGCACCGCGACAACGCGCGTGCGATCGTCGATCTGCCGCAGGACGGCCGGCGTCCAGGCCTCGCCGGCGGCACGCTCGACCGTGACCAGCTCGGCGCCGGTGTCGTCGGCGAAGCGCCGCCAGGTGTAGTGGTTGGACGGGAACTCGTCGGCCAGCACGAGGATGCGGTCGCCCGGCTCCGCCGTGAGGTTGCGCGCCGCGATCGCCAGGCCGTAGCTCGATGCGGGCACCAGCGCGACGCCGTCGGCGTCGGTGCCGATCAGGCAAGCCGCCAGCGAGCGCAGCCGCTCGACGTCGGTGAACCAGTCGTCGGAGCCGATCATCCACGGCGCCGCCCGCCGCGCCACCGCCGCCTCGCCGGCCGCGCGCACGGAGGCGAGCAGCGGCGACATGTTCGCGGTGTTGAAGTACGCGACGTCCGCGGGAACCTCGAACGCCCCTCGCGCGGCCGTCAGTGCGCTTCCGGTATCCGTCACCGCCGGATCGTACCGGCGCCGGCCGAGCGGCTCAGCGCACGACAACGAGGACGAGCGGCGAGAACCCGGAGAACGTGTTGTTGGACGCCCGCCGCAGGCGCGACCGGAACTGGTAGGTGCCCGTCCTGGTTGCCTTGAAGCCGACCGAGGTGGTCGTCACGCCGTAACGCCACCACGCCCAGTTCCCTCCCGGAGGCCGGATCTCGACGTCCGACGCGAAGCCCTTGCGGACGGCGCACGTGACGCCGATCGCGAACGTCGTCGAGAGATGACCGGACGCGGGCGAGCGGCGCATCGAGACGCTGATCGTGCCCTTCACCGAGGGCGTTGTAGTCGATGAGAACGGATAGCTGCCGGCGGCCTCAAAGGCGAAGGAATACGTCGGGTCAGCCGACGAGCCGGACTTAGGCCCGCTGTTGAACAATCCCATGCCGGTCGAGTCGGTCGCGCTCATCGTGCTGCCGATGAAGTTCCACTCCACTTCCTGGTGCTGTTGGATCCGCGGGTGGTTGGGCGAGTACTGCGGCATCGGGCCGCCACCGAACACGTTCACCACGGCAGGCGGCGGCGGGGGCGTCGGCGCGCAGGCCTCGGCGGCGGCCGCCTGCCAGGCGCCCACGAGCAGGACGACGAACGACACCATGGTTCCACCGAGCACACGCTTCACGCTGATCCTCCCCGGGACTTGTTGGCGCCGCCCATACCAGCGGCGGCCAGGAGTGTAGGGATGGCCTCGGCACGGCGTCGCGGTGTCCTTGATCGGACGCCGGCCGCCTGACGTCAGGCCACCAGGTCGAACGGCGTGCCGAGCTTGCGCAGCGCATGGGCCTGCGCGCCGAGTCCCCAATCCACCGTCCTCAGCGTCTTCGCGTCGAGGACGATCACCATCACCGGACCGGTCGGCGCGTGGCCGCCCGCCGGCCAGCTCGCCGTGGAGCCGACGAAGTGCCCGACCAGCTGGATCACGTAGACGCGGTCGTTGTCGTCCGCTACGTCTGACCCGCCGAAGAGCAGGCTCGCGGCGGCCCTGTGGCCCGTCGCGACCGCCTGCTCGCGGGTGACGTGCCTGCCGCCGTTCAGCCGGATCGCGCGCCTCGCGTCCGCCGACAGCTCGCGTACCAGCGGCGAGACCGCCGTCTGGGAGGCGGCCGCAGGATCGCCCGTCACCGCGGCCCTGTCGCCGCAGCCCGCCGCCAGGAGGGCGGCGGCCAGCGCGATCAGGATCGGCGTGTGCATCGAACCTGGGACGGCCCGGCCACAGGCGTGGTTCCCGGCCCGCCCCTTGACACATCATGCCCTGCACGCTATATAGCGTTTATGCAATATGACGATCTGATCACCCGCACGCGCGCGCAGCTCGAATCGGGAGCGCTCGCGCCCGCCGCCCTCGAGCGGCTGCTCCAGGCGCCCGCCCAGCGAAACCGGCGTCCCGACATCACCGGCGTGCTGGTCGCGCTGGGTCTGGCTGCCGCATTCGCCGGCGTGGCCGTGATGTACGCGATCGGGTTCAGCGACCTCTCCCGCACGGCCCAGATGGTCTCGCCCTTCCTCTTCCCCGCCGCGGCGATGGGCGCCGCGATCGCGATCGCTCGCGCGGGCCGGCCGTCGTGGGAGGCGGAGGCCGCCGGGCTGATCGGGCAGCTCTCGCTGGCGATCGCGTTCGTCGTCCTGGGCGGCGTTGTCGATCCGAGCGACATCCCGGTCTTCGGCGCCATCTGCGCCGTCGCGGCGGTGGCCGAGGTGCTCGCCTGCCACCGGGCGATCGGCAGCGTGCGGCTGACGGGCTGGAGCCTGAGCGCGTCCCTTGTGGCAGCGGGGGCGTTCAGCACCGCCGCCATCGTGGACGGCTCGCTCGCCTACATCCTGCTCGGTGAGGCCGTCGTGGCGGCGGCGGTGACGGCGCTGGTCGCGTCACGCGGCTCGGCGTACGGCGTCCACGCCGCCCGGACGGCGGTGCTGCTCACCTACGGCGCCTGCGCATGCGGGATCGCCAAGAGCGACGGGTGGCAGCACTTGAACGGATGGCACCTGCTGCTGACGCTGGCGGTGGTCGGCACGTTCATGGTTGCCGCGGCCCTGCGCTACGACGCGCTGATCTGGGTCGGCGGCCTGGGCGGGCTGTTCTGGCTGGGCGCGATCTCGATGGTCGTCGGCGACAGCACCGGCGCTGCGTCGATGATCGTGCTGGGCGGGCTCGGCCTTGTCGCGCTCGGCTTCCTGGTCAGGGCGATGCGCAACATTACCCACCCCACCGGCACGGTTCTATAGTCGATCAGTTCGTTCGCTCTGATCGATAACCAGGGGGTCAACCATGAAGACGCGTCTCTCCGCGGTGCTGGTGCTGGCCGTGGCCGTGGCGGGCGTCTGCTCGGCGTGGGCGTTCGCCGCCGGCCAGCCCGACAAGACGACCGGCGTGATCAGCGCCTGTTACAAGACCAGCGGCGGCGACCTGCGCGTCGCGACCACCGCGTGCACCGCCTCCGAGACGAAGCTGTCGTGGCAGTCCGGAGCCGCCCAGCTCCGCGCCGACATCGCTGCCGGCGCAGCGAACGCGACGGTGCTGAACAAGGACGGGCTGAAGATGCAGCTCGCGTGCTACCTCAGCCCGGTGGGCGTGTGGACCGCGGAGATGCACCTCAAGCCGTCGGCCGCAGCGAACGTCAACGGCAGCTACGTGGAGGCCGCCGAGAGCGGCCCCTCGACCACGACGCCGGTCGGCACCACTGTGGCCGCTCATGCCGACGCAGCCGTCATCACTGTTGGCCGGAGCGGCGGCGGGTTCGCCCGGGCCGAGGGCGAGCTGACCATCGACACCCCGACCCACGTGGTGACGACGGTGTTCCACCTGATCGCCAACAGCGTCACGGACAGGTGCCAGCTGACCGGAACGGCAACCCTGACCTGAGCCACGTCGCTGTGCGACAGTGCCCCCGGCATGACTCGAACATGCGACACGCGGTTTAGGAAACCGCTGCTCTATCCCCTGAGCTACGGGGGCTCGGGAACGTCCCGCCACAATCTACCGACCAACTCCGCGGGGCCGTCCGCCCTGTAGGCTCGGCGCATGCATCCGGCCGTGCCGCGCGTCGTGCTCGTGACCGGCACGAGCCGGGGGATCGGCGCGGCCATCGCCGCGGCATTTTCGCAGGAGGGCGACGTCGTCGTCGGCTGCGGACGAAGCGCCGCGCCGGACGAGCCCGCGAACGGGACGCATTACCGCACCTGCGACCTCCGCGACCCCGCCGCGATCACCGGGCTGGTGGCGGGCGTGGTCGAGGAGCACGGCCGACTCGACGTGCTCGTCAACAACGCCGCGATCGAGGTCGACGAGACCGTCGAGCAGACGACCGTCGAACAGTGGGACGAGACGCTCGCCGTCAACGTCCGGGCGCCGGGCCTGCTCGCGGCGGCGGCGATCCCGCACATGCGCCTGGCCGGCGGCGGCGCGATTGTCAACATCGCGTCCATCGACGCGCTCTGGGCCGAGCCGGCGCTCCCCGCGTACTGCGCGTCGAAGGGTGCGCTGGTCGCGCTGACACGGGCGCTCGCGATCGACCACGGACGGGATGGAATCCGGTGCGTCGCGATCTGCCCGAGCTACGTGCGCACGGGAATGCTCGACCAGTTCTTTCGCTCGCAGGCCGACCCTGCCGCAGCGCTGGCCGGAGGCGTGGCGATGCATCCAATCGGGCGCCTGGCGGAACCGTCCGATATCGCCGACCTGGCCGTGTTCCTGGCGAGCGACCGCGCGTCGTTCCTGACCGGACACGTCTACATGGCGGACGGCGGGATGACCGCCGGGCACCTGTGAGGGCCCGCCGCTAGCGCTGCACGATGGACGTGACGTGGGCGAGGCGGCTGTCGCCGCTGGTGCGCGCATGCACGACCATCGCGATCAGCGCCGTCGCCACGGCGGCCACACCGGACACGACGAAGGCGAGCTCGGTACCGCCCTTCGCCGCCAGCCAGCCGGCCAGCAGGCCGCCCGCGGGGCCGGTGCCGTTGAAGGCGAAGTAGTACAGGCCGATCACACGGCCGCGCATCGGTCCCGGCGTCGAGAGCTGCACGGTCGCGTTCGCGCTCGACGTCCACAGCGTGAAGCAGGCGCCGGTCAGCAGCAGCAGGATCCCGGCCGCCGAGGCGCTGCGCTCCGGCGCCAGGGCGATCTGGGCCACGCCGAACCCTGCCGACGCGACCAGCAGCACCGTCCAGCTCGCACGTCCAAGCGACGCGGCCAACAGCGCCCCGATCAGCGCGCCCGCACCGAACATCGCGGTGATCACGCCGAACACGTTTGCGCCCGAGTTGAGCGTCGTGCCGGCCAGCACCGGCAGCAGCACGTTGAAGTTGAAGGAGAACGTGCTCAGCACGAGCACGATCAGCAGCGCGAGCAGCGTCTCCGGGGTGCGGCGGACGTACTCCAGTGCATCGACCGTGCCCCGCCAGATCCGCGGCGCGACGGCGGCGCGCTCGACCGGGAACATCTCGCTCGCGCGCATCGCCAGCAGGCCGGCGATCACCGCCAGGTAGCTGACCGCGTTGAAGCTGAAGCAGACGCCGGCGCCGAACGCGGCGACCAGCGCGCCGCCCAGCGCGGGCCCGACCACGCGGGCCGCGTTGAAGAGGCTCGAGTTGAGGGCGACGGCGTTGGGCAGCTCGTCCACGCCGACCATCTGGAACGTCAGCGCCTGGCGGGCCGGCGCGTCCAGCACCAGCACGATGCCGCGCAGTGCGGTCAACAGGTAGACCTCGTTGGCGGTCACCTGCCCGGCGACGGTCAGCACCGCCAGCACGCCGGCCAGCAGCATCGCCGCCGTCTGCGTCCCGATCACGGTGCGGCGCGCGTCCATCCGGTCGACGAACACGCCTGCGAACAGCCCGAACACGGTGAACGGGAGGAACTGGCAGAGCGCCAGCACGCCGACGGCCACGGGCGAGTGGGTCAGCTCGAGGACGACCCAGGCCGCGGCGATGTTCTGCATCCAGGTGCCGCTGACCGAGACGATCTGTCCCGAGAAGAAGAGCCGGTAGTTGCGGTGGCGGCGGAGGCTGGCGAAGGTGCGGCTGTTGGCGCGGCGCAGAGCGGTCGTCACGCCGCTCCCTCGTCGGAGACGAGCAGCCCGAGCGGCTCCAGCGCGGCCTCCAGCGCCGCCAGCTGCTCGGCGCTCAGGCGGCGCAGGCGCGCGGCCAGCCAGGCGGTGCGCATGGCCCGGGTGGCGCGCAGCACGCGCCGGCCCTCGGCGGTCAGCTGCAGGCCGACCCGGCGGCGGTCGCCGGCCACCGGTTGCCGGGCCAGCAGGCCCGCGGCCTCCAGCCGGTCGACGTAGCCGACCATCGCCGGCGCGGACATCCGCTCCAGCGAGGCCAGCTCGCGGACGCCGATGCCGGGGTGCTCGCGCACGCTCACCAGCGTCGCGACCTGGCCGACCGTCACCCCCATGGGCAACGCCTCACGCCGCAGGTCGCGGTTGAGGCGAAGCAGCATCGGCCGCAGGCGGTCGGCAAGCTTCTCGGCGGTCAAAGTCGTTAACATGGCTAACTACATGGTAGCAGCGGCCGACCGCCGTATGCTCCACAGGGGATGGATGCGGTCACCCTGGAACAGGCCGAGCTGCGCACCCGCGCCGGAGCCGTCCTGGTCGGACCGGTCACACTGCACATCGGCCGCGGCGAGCGGTGGGCGCTGCTCGGGCCCAACGGCAGCGGCAAGACCAGCCTGCTCGCGCTGGCCGGCGCGCGCCGCCAGCCCACCACCGGCACGGTGACGATCTTGGGCCGGCGGATGGGCCGCGTGGACGTGCGCGAGCTGCGCCGCTCGATCGGGCACGTCAGCCACCGCCTCTCCGAGTCGCTCCGCCCCGAGATGCGCGTGGAGGACACGGTTCTGACCGGCACCCGCGGCGCGCTGGAGAGCTGGGTGACCGCGTTCACCGACGACGATCGGGCGGTGGCACGGTCCGAGCTGGAACGTGCCGGCGCGGCGCACCTGGCCGAGCGGTCGCTGGGCACCCTCAGCCAGGGCGAGCGCGCGCGGGTGCTGCTGGCGCGCGCGCAGGCCGGCCGGCCCGAGCTGCTGCTGCTGGACGAGCCGGCGGCAGGGCTCGACCTGCCCTCACGCGAGGCGCTGGTCGCCGCACTGGAGGCCAGCGCCGCGCCCACCATCGTGCTGGCCACCCATCACCTGGAGGAGCTGCCCGCCGACACCAGCCACGTCGCCCTCCTGCGCAAGCGGCGCGCTGGTCGCCGCCGGTCAGGCCGAGGCGATGCTCACCGGCGAGGCGCTCGAGCGGTGCTTCGGGATGCCCATCGCCGTGGAGCGGCGGGGCGGCCGCTGGTCGGCCCGCGGCCTGCCGTCCGGGATCACGCGGCGGGAGCAGGAGGGGCGGGCGGATCCCGCCGCGCCCGCGCCGCCAGCATCAGATACGTGATGCCCTGGAATGCGAACTGGATGCCGACCAGCAGGCCGATCGCCCAGTCCGCCGAGCTGGGCAGGTGGCGCCAGATCAGCAGCGCCAGCACGATCTGGACGGCCCCGGTGAGCGCGACCAGCGGGCCTCCCGGGAGCTCGCGGTTGCCGAAATAGGCGACCATCTGGAGCACGCCGAAGGCGAGGAAGTACCAGATCAGGATCACGGTGAGCGTGACCGTGCCCGACACCGGCTGCGAGATCAGCCACACGCCCGCCGCGGCCGAGACCACCGCGAGCAGCAGGCGCAGCACGACGAGCCCCGTGCCGCCGCCGCTGAACGCGCCGATCAGCTGGGCGATGCCGCCGATCACCAGGAACCAGCCGATGAAGACGGCGATCGCGACCGACAGCGCCGCCGGGTAGAGGAAGGCGATCAGCCCGGCGCCCAGCGACAGCGCGCCGGCGACCGCAAGCCATCGCGCGGATCGCTCCCCGTCAACACCCATGGCGGTGGGGTTCGTCGGTCCAGCGCGTCCCCCTGCCCGCGAACCGCATAGAATCCGCCGCGATGGCGGACAACCCGTCCCCGGCGGACAACCCGCCCCCGCCCGAGCCGGCACCTCCGGCCGGCATGACCCGTGCTCGCAGGTGGAGCATCCGGGGCGTGGTGGCGCTTGCCTCGCTGGTGTTCCTGGTGTCGGTGCTGTCCATCTGGGTCGACCGGCTGGCGCTGAACACGGACGTCTACGTCTCGACCAGCGACCAGATGCTGCAGGACCCCACGGTGCGCGCCGCGCTCTCGCAGTACCTGGTCGACCAGCTCTACGCGAACGTGGACGTGAGCGGCCAGATCGAGCAGGTGTTGCCGGAGCGAGCGAAGCCACTCGCCGGCGCCGCGGCCGCTGCGCTCCAGCCCTACGCAGTCAAGGGAGCGAACGATCTGCTTGCGACGCCCGCCGCGCAGAAGCTGTGGGAGGCGGCCAACCGCAACGCGCATGAGCGGCTCGTCCTGCTCGTCACCGAGGGGGACAACGGGCGGCTGTCCAGCCAGAACGGCGCCGTCACGCTCAACCTGCAGCCGCTGCTGGACGCGCTCGAAGGACGCCTGGGCGAGGGGCGGCTGGCCTCCCTGCTGCCTCCGGCCAACCCCAACGCCGGACAGATCGTGATCCTCCAGTCCGACCAGCTGAACACGGTGCAGACGATCGTGCGATGGCTCAAGAACGTGTCCGCGTTCCTCTGGCTCGTCGCGCTGGCGCTGGCCGCGCTGGCGGTGTACCTGGCACACGGCGACCGGCGCTGGGCCGTGCGGCTGTGCGGCTTCGGCCTGATCGGCGTCGGCATCGTCCTGATCATCGGCCGCCACGTCGCCGGCAAGCTGATCGTGAACGGCCTGGCCGCCTACCCCAACGCCCGGATGGCGGCGGGGTCGGCGTGGACGATCGTCACCGAGCGGCTGGCCGACGCCAACGTCACCATCCTCGTCGTCGGCGTCCTCGTGGTGCTGTGGGCGTGGACGTCGGGCGTGGGCCCGCGGGCGGTCGCCCTGCGCCGGCACCTCGCGCCCGTCGGCCGCGACCACGCCGGCCGGCTCTGGATCGGGTTCGTCGCGGTGATCGCGCTGATCCTGCTGTGGGGCCCGACGCTGGCCACGCGGCAGCTGATCCCGGTCGTCGTGCTGACGGCGCTGGCCGCCATCGGGCTGGAGGTGCTGCGCCGCCAGAGCATCGCCGAGTTCCCGGAGGCGGCGCTGACCCAGTGGCGCCCGTCGATGCGGCTGCCCAGCCGTGATCACACCGGTCGCCTGCAGCGGCTGGCCGACCTGCACGAGCGCGGCGCGCTCACCGACGCCGAGTTCGAGGCGGCCAAGGCGGATCTGCTGGGCGACCCGAAGCAGTGAAGCTCCCCAGCCGCCGCCGCGCGCTTGGCGGCGGGGCTGCGATCGCGGTCGTCGCGGTCACCTTCGCGCTGCTGCTGCCGCAGATCGCGAACTACACCGCGGTGTTCGACGTGATCCGCGACCTCTCGCCCGAGTGGCTCCTGGCGCTCCTGGTCGTCGCCGCGATCAACGTGGTCACGTTCGCCCCGCCCTGGATGGCCTCGCTGCCCGGCCTCGGGTTCCGGCAGGCGATGGTGCTGACGCAAACCTCCACCGCCCTCTCCAGCGCCGTGCCGGGCGGCGACGCGGTCGGCATCGGCGTCTCCTACGCGATGCTCCGCGCGTGGGCCTTCCCCACGACCGCGGTGACGGCCGCGGTGATCGTCACCGGCGTCTGGAATCAGCTGATCAACGTCGGGATCCCGATCGTGTCGGTGGCGGTGCTGTCGGCCCAGGGCACCAGCGACCCGCTGCTGAAGACCGCCAGCCTGATCGGCCTGGGCGTGCTCGCCGCCGTGCTGGCGGGGATCGTGGTCGGCATGCGCAGCGACCAGCAGGCGCTGCGGATCGGCGACATGGCCGGGCGCATCCTCACCCGGCTGGCGCGGGTGGTGCGGCGCGGCCCGTACACCGGCGTCGGCGCGTCGTTCGTCACGTTCCGGCAGGAGGCGGTCGAGCTGCTCGCGCGCCGCTGGTGGGTGATCACGCTGGCCCAGCTGGCCGGGCACCTGTCGGTGTACGCCGTCCTGCTCGTCTCGCTGCGCGCGGTCGGCGTCGACTCCAGCCAGGTGACCTGGGTGGAGGCGCTGGCATCGTGGTCGCTGGTGCGGCTGCTGACGGCGGTGCCGATCACGCCGGGCGGGCTGGGAGTGGTCGAGCTGGGCCTGTCGGCCGCGCTGGTCGGCTTCGGCGGGAGCAACGACGAGGTCGTCGCCGCGGTGCTGCTCTACCGTGCGCTCACCTTCCTGCCGCCGATCGCCCTGGGCGCCATCCTCGGCCTCACCTGGCGGCGCCACTCACAGCCAGCTGCCTGATCCCATTTGCCCGGAGCGGGCGGAGCGGCGAAGATGCCGCGCGATGGACGAACGGACGCTGAGGGACGAGACGGTCGGCCTGCTGCGCGACCTGCTGCGGATCGACACGTCGAACCCTCCCGGGCGCGAGACGCCGGCGGCGATGCTGCTGAAGGAGTACCTCGAGTCGGCGGGCATCGCCTGTGAGCTGGCCGCGAAGGATCCCGACCGCGCGAACCTGATCGCCCGGATCCCGGGCACGGGCGAGGGCCCGACGCTGGCGCTGCTGGGCCACACCGACGTCGTCCCCGCCGACGCCGAGGACTGGCAGCACCCGCCCTTCGAGGGGCACCTGGACGAGGACGGCTACGTGTGGGGCCGGGGCGCGGTGGACATGAAGAACGAGACCGCCAGCCGCGCCGTGACGATGGCCGCGCTGGCCCGCTCCGGCTTCCAGCCGCGCGGCGATCTGCTGTTCGTCGCCGAGGCGGACGAGGAGGACGGCACCGAGGACGTCGGCATGAGCTGGCTGGTCGAGGCGCGGCCCGACATCCGCAGCGACTACGCGCTCAACGAGGGCGCGGGCGAGCGCCTGCGGCTGGCCGACGGGCGCACCATCGTCACCATCAACGTCGGCGAGAAGGCGACCCTCGCCGCGCTGGTCACGGCGCTGGGCGAGGCGGGCCACGCCTCGATGCCCACCTCCGGCGCGAATGCCGTGCCCCGATTGGCAACGCTGATCACGCAGCTGGCTGAGCACCGCACGAAGCGGCACGTGCTGCCCTCGACGCGGGCGATGCTCGAGGGGCTGGTCGGGCCCTTCGGCGACGACCTGGAGGGCGCGATGGCGAAGGCCGCCACGCTGCACCCCGGCTTCCCCGACCTGATCCCGCCGCTGTTCGGCATCTCGATCGCGCCCACGCGGCTGCGCGGCTCATCGGCGCGGAACGTGATGCCGGGCCGGGCCAGCGTCGAGTGCGACTGCCGGATCCTGCCGGGCATGGCCGAGGAGGACCTCCGCGCCGAGCTGACGGCGGCGCTGGGCCGCGACCTGCCCTACGAGCTCGAGTTCCTGGAGCAGCCGACCGGCGGCACCATCGCGCCGATCGACACGCCGCTGTTCGACATCTGCCGGCAGTTCGTCGAGCGCAACGATCCCGGTGCGATCCTGCTGCCGACGCTCTCGACCGGCTTCACCGACTCGCACTTCATGCGCAAGACGTTCGGCACGGTCGCCTACGGCTTCTGGCCGTCACGGCACACGCCGCTCGAGGTCTCCTACGCCGGCGTACACAACCGCGACGAGCGGCTGCACATCGACGACCTCGGCTACGCGACGCTGTTCGGCGTCGAGGCGTGCCGGGCAATCGGCGCGCTCTAGACCCGAGTCGGCAGGCGGAGCCCACCGACGAGCGGTCAGGCCCCGGCCCAGCCGTGGAACGCGCGCAGCAGCGCGCTCCGCGCGGCCGGATCGAGGCCACCGGCGTCCACGCCACCGCACAGGTCGACCGTCTGGCGGATCTGCTCGACGTAGGTGACGCACCCGTCGCAGCCCGTCACGTGCGCCTCGAACAGCGCACGCTGCTCGGGGGACAGGCCGCCCTCGAGGTACTCGGTCACGACCTCGACCAGCTCGACGCAGGCGATCTCGTCGCGGCTGCTCATCCCGTCGCCTCCAGATACTCCTCGATGGCCGCGCGCACCTTCGACCGCGCCCGGTGCAGCAGCACCCGCTGATTCGCCTCGCTGATGTCCAGCAGCTCGCGCACGTCCGCGGACGGGAAGCCCTCGATGTCCCGCAGCCGGATAACCGTTGCCTGGTTGGGCGGCAGCGCCGCGATCGCGCGGTCGATCACCGCCCGCGTCTCGGCGCCCAGCAGGCGCCCCTCGGGGCCGTCGTCCCACGGCCGCGGCGGGCTCGCCCAGTGCCCCGCCCACTGCGCCCCCTCGGGCACGAACCGGTCGGGATCGACCGATGGCCCGTCGTCATCGCCTCCCAGCGACGAGAACGGCACACTGCGACCCTCCCGCTGCCCGCGCGTCTTGGCCGTGTTGGTCAGGATCCGGTAGATCCACGTCCGCAGCGACGAGCGGCCCTCGAACCGGTCGATGCCGCGCAGCACGCCCTCCCAGGCCTCCTGCGCCACCTCCTCGGCCACCGCCTGGCTGGACACGAACCGCCGCGCCAGCCGCACCATGCCCGGGTGGTACCGCTCCACCAGCTCCATGAACGCCTGCTCGTCACCGGCCCGCAGCCGTTCCACCAGATCGCGCTCCTCCGGTGAGAGATAGGGCGCGGCGGCCATCTCCGGCATGACGGCGAGCATACCCGGACTGTCTCCCGCCACCACCGGCCCGTTACGCGATGCCGCGGCTCCGGCACCGGTCGCCCGCAGCCCCAGACACGCGGCCAGGCCGAGGCCGACCGACCCGGAGCAGAGCGCCACAAGCGCCGCCCAGCTGCGGTCGAGCGCGAACCCGGGGAGGTAGCCGCCCAGGCCGCCGGCCGTGTAGTAGACGGTGAGGTGCAGGCTGGTCGCCGTGCCGCGGTGATGGTCGGCCAGCCGGGGGATCAGCAGCTGGCAGGCCGGCACGATCGTGAACATCGCGAGCGCCATCGCGGCCAGACCCAGCACGATCGCGGGCAGGCTGTCCACCAGCGTGGCCAGCGCGCCGCCGATCGAGAGGACGAGCAGCCACGGCACCACCCGCAGCGGCCCGATCCGGCCGGCGAGGCCGGTGATCGGCGTGACCAGCAGCCCCACCAGCCAGACGCCGTAGACGAGGCCGGCCTGGCCCAGCGTGAGGTCGATGGGCGGGTCGGTGAGCCGGTAGGTCGCGTAGGTGAACACGCCGACGAAGCCGAAGAAGGCCGCCCCGGCGGTGCACGCGTTCAGCAGGAGCGGACCGTTGCCCAGATGGGAGCGCACCGCGGAGAGCAGCGGCCGCGACGACGGCACGACGGTGTCCACCGGCAGCCAGCGCCACATCGTCACCGCGCCCGCGGCCACCAGCAGTGACAGACTGGACAACGCCAGCCGCCAGCCCAGCCACCCGGCAAGCACCGCCGTGCCCACCCGGCCGACGAACCCGCCCAGCACCAGCGACGACGTGTACGCACCCATCGCCCGCCCCTGGGCGACGCCGTGGAACCGCTCGGTCACGTAGGGCACCGCGACCACCAGCAGGCCGGGCATCAGCGCGCCCTGGACGAACCGCAGCGCGAGCAGCGCCTCCATCCCCGGCGCGAGGCCGAGCAGCGCCGTCGGCACCACCAGCAGCGCGGCCGAGGTGACCATCACGTGACGCCGCCCGACCCGGTCGGAGAGCGGCCCGTGCACCCACCCGCCCAGCGCCACCGCCAGCACCACCACGGTCACGGTCAGGCCCGCCTCGGCGGGCGACGCATCCAGATCCCGGCCCAGCTCGGGCAGGATCGCCTGCGTGGAGTACATCGTCGCGAACATCGACGAGGCGCCCAGCAGGAGCGCCCCGGACGCTCTGGTCACACCGGCTGCTCGCTCACATGCGGCGGGCCATCGACCACGCGCAGCACGACCTCGCCGCGCAGGAGCGCCATCAGCGAGTCGCCCGCCAGCTCTCGCCGCCAGCCCGAGAGCAGCGCGGGCTCGCGCGAGTCCTCCCCGGCCTGGTGGCGGATCAGCGTCTCCAGGTCGTCCCGGGTGGCAACCAGCTCGGATGCGATCCCGGCGGCGCCGCACCGCGCCTGCAGGACGGCGCTGGCCAGCGGCAGCACCGCCCGCAGCCGCGTCCGCAGCTCGGCCGACGTCTCGGCCGGCCGGTCGATCGTGATCTCGTCGCCGGCCGCCACGGCGGCCAGCATGCCGTCCAGCTGCGGCCCGCGCTTGAGCTGCAGGCCGCGGATGCCCTCGGCGTCGGCTGCCGAGCGCGGTCGGCGGCGGGCCAGCTCGATCAGCGTCGCGTCGCGCACCAGCCAGGCGACCGGGATGTCACGCCGCCGCGCCTCGCGCTCGCGCCACGCGGCCAGGGCGACCAGCGAGCCGAGCTGGCCCGCGCGCAGCTTGCCGCGGCCCTGCACGCGCTGCCACGCCTCGTCGGGATCCTGCACGATCCCCGCCTCGCGGCCGAACCGCCGCTCCATCTCCTCGGCGGCCCAGCTCCACCGGCCCTGCCCGTCCAGCCGCGCCCGCAGCGCATCGGCGGCGGCCAGCAGGTGGCGGACGTCGTCCGCGGCGTACTCGACCTGCGTCTCGGTCAGCGGGCGCTTCGACCAGTCGGTGAAGCCCTCGGAATGATGCAGCTTGACGCCGACCGACTGGTCGAGCATCCGCTCCAGCGAGAGCGATCCGCCCAGCCCGGCGAACCCGGCGGCGAGCTGCGCGTCGAACACGCCGGCCGGCCGGGTGCCGAAGTGGAGGGCGAAGCCGGTCAGATCGGCCGCCGGCGCGTGCATCACCACGTCCACGTCGGGATCGGCCAGCAGCTCGCCCAGCGGCTCCAGCGGAGCGCCCTCGACGGGGTCGATCACCGCCAGCCGCGAGCTGGTCGCGACCTGCGCCAGGCACAGCCGGGGAGCATACGTCCGCTCCCACACGAACTCGGTGTCGAGGGCAAACCGCCCCTCGCCCCGGATGTCGGCCACCAGCCCCTCCAGGCGGGCCGCATCCGTGATCGCCTCGATCTGCATCGAGCGGGAGGGTAACAGTGGCATCGCGGCCACACCCGCACCGGTCGCGTCATCTACGCTAACACCATGCCCGATTGGGGAATCTGGATCGTGATTGCGGTCGTCGCCCTCGTCGTGGAGGCCACGACCACCTCGTTCTACACCCTCTACTTCGGCATCGCCGCCGGCATCTGCGCGGTGCTGGCAGGCATCGGCGCCCCGGTTCCGGTGCAGATCCTGGCGTTCGCCGGGCTATCGGTCGCCGGCGTCTACCTGACGCGGCCATGGCTCGTGCGGCTGGCCGGGACGGACACGCCCGCGGTGCCGATGGGCGCCGAGGCAATGCGCGGCAGGATCGGCGTCGTCACGGCGCCGATCGGCCAGCTCGAGCCCGGCCAGGTGCGGGTGAGCGGTGAGATCTGGTCGGCGCGCAGCTACTTCGAGCATGAGGCGATCCCCCAAGGCTCCCGGGTGGAGGTGGTCGAGATCCGCGGCGTCACCGCCCTCGTCATCACCTCGCCCGAGGAGCACCCCGAACTCGAGAAGGAGACCTGATGGCAGGGTTGATCGTCGCACTCGTCCTGGCACTGCTCGCGATCGTGATGGTCGCGTCCGCGGTGCGCGTGGTGCGGCAGAGCCACGTCGGCATGATCGAGCGGTTCGGCAAGTACCGGGCGACGCTGAGCCCCGGACTGCACCTCGTCATCCCCTTCTTCGACCGGATGCGGGTGGTGGTGGACATGCGCGAGACCGTGCAGCCGTTCCCGCCGCAGCCCGTCATCACCGAGGACAACGTGACGATCGCGATCGACACGGTCGTCTACTTCCAGGTCACCGACGCCTTCCGCGCCACGTACGAGGTGGCGAACTTCCTGCTGGCGATGGAGCAGCTCGCCCAGACGACGCTGCGCAACCTGGTCGGCGCGATGACGCTGGAGCAGACGCTGACCAGCCGCGACCAGATCAACACCCAGCTGCGGATCGTGCTGGACGAGGCGACCGAGAAGTGGGGCGTCCGCGTCACCCGCGTCGAGCTGAAGAGCATCGACCCGCCGCGCTCGATCCAGGAGGCGATGGAGCAGCAGATGCGCGCCGACCGGGCCAAGCGGGCGACGATCCTCCAGGCCGAGGGCGAGAAGCAGTCGGCGATCCTGCGGGCGGAGGGCCAGCGGCAGGCCGTGATCCTCTCGGCCGAGGCCGACCAGCAGTCGCTGGTGCTGCGCGCCGAGGGCGACCGGCAGGCGCGGGCGCTGCGGGCCAAGGGCGAGGCGGAGGCCCTCCAGAACGTGTTCGACACCGTCAGGGACAAGCAGATCCGTCCATCCGACATGCTCGGCTACAAGTACCTCGACGCCCTGCCGGCGGTTGCGGCGGGCGACGCCAACAAGCTGCTGCTGCTCCCGGCCGGAGCATCCGACGCGATGGCGGCCGTGGCCGGGCTGGGCGCGGCCTTCGCACAGGGCGCCGCCCCCGACGACGCCGAGCGGAAGCCGCCGAAGGAGCGCCCGGCCCCGCCCCGGATCGCCCCGCCGGAGTCCGACACGTAGGCCCCGGTGGGCGCTACGCTCGGCCACGGCCGCTTGTAGAATCCGAGCGCCCACCGCTGGGGTGGCCTCACTCGTACAGGGAGGAACGTGATCCGGACACGCAGTCGCCTGGCAGGGATGCTGATCGCGGTGTTCTCGGTGACCGTCTCCAGCCTCCTCCTCGCGGCTCCAGCGCTGGCCAACACGGCGACTCCCGAGCCTCCGCACTCGCCCAACGCGGACGCGATCAACGAGATCTACCTCGCGATCCTGGGCGTCACCGTCACGATCTTCGTCCTCGTCGGCGGCTTCCTGCTCTACTCCGCGATCCGGTTCCGGGAGCGGCCCGGCGACCCCGACCCGCCGCAGACCCACGGCTCCACCCGGCTCGAGCTGGGCTGGACGATCGTGCCGATCCTGATCCTGGTCGGGCTGGCCGGCTTCACGATCTACAAGATGCCGACGGTCGACGACACGCCCAAGGGCGCGATGCGCGTGCACGTGCTGGCGCAGCAGTTCGGCTGGACGTTCAGGTACCCCGGCGGCGCGGCGCCCAAGAAGGCCGAGCCGAACACGCTGTACGCGCCGGTCGGCCGGCCGATCGAGCTGCTGATCACCTCCAAGGACGTGATCCACGACTGGTGGGTGCCGGACCTCGGCCAGAAGGTGGACGCGATCCCGGGCCGCATGAACCACACCTGGTTCAAGGCCGACCACACGGGCACCTACACCGGCCAGTGCGCCGAGTTCTGCGGTGACGGGCACGCGACGATGACGATCACCGTCAAGGTGCTGTCCGTCGCGAACTACGACGCGCTGATGGGGAGCGCCTGATGGCCACCGACGTCGCCGCGCCGCCGCAGGTCGAGGCTCCGTCGCCCCGCGGCCGCAACACGCTGATCGAGTGGCTGACCACGGTCGACCACAAGCGGATCGGGATCATGTACCTGTTGCTGACCGCGTTCTTCTTCCTGGTCGGTGGCCTGCTGGCGCTGGCGATCCGGATCCAGCTGGAGTCGTCCTCGGGCACCGCGCTCTCGCCCGAGCGCTACGACCAGGTCTTCACGATGCACGGCACGACGATGATCTTCCTGTTCGCCGTACCGATCATGGCGGCGTTCGGCAACTACATCGTGCCGCTCCAGATCGGCGCCCGCGACATGGCGTTCCCGCGCCTCAACGCCGCCTCGTTCTGGCTGCTGCTGTTCGGCGGCCTGCTGCTCTACTCGAGCTTCCTCTTCGGCGGCGGCCCGGACGCCGGCTGGACCGGCTACCCGCCGCTATCGGTGATCTCGCCCGGCCATGGCGAGGACTTCTGGATCCTCGGCCTGCACGTGCTGACGATCTCCTCGGTGCTGGGCGCGATCAACTTCATCTGCACCATCCACCACATGCGGGCGCCGGGGATGCGGCTGACCCGGATGCCGCTGTTCACCTGGACGATCGAGTTCTACTCGATCATGATCATCGGGGCCCTGCCGGTGCTCTCCGGGGCGCTGACGATGGTGCTGCTTGACCGCAACTTCGGCACGACGTTCTTCTCGCCGCTGGGCGGCAACGTGATCCTCTACCAGCACCTGTTCTGGTTCTTCGGCCACCCCGAGGTGTACGTGGTCGCGCTGCCCGGGTTCGGCATGATCTCGGAGATCATCCCCGTCTTCTCGCGCAAGCCGCTGTTCGGCTACCGGGCGCTGGTCTACGCCACCGCGGCGATCGCGTTCCTGGGGTTCCTGGTCTGGGGCCACCACATGTTCGCCGTCCAGTTCTCGCAGCCCGCCGCCCTCTGGTTCATGCTCGGCTCGTGGGCGATCGCCGTGCCCACCGGCGTCAAGATCTTCAACTGGGTGGGGACGATGTGGATGGGTCGGATCCGGTTCGAGCCGCCCATGTACTTCGCCGTCGGGTTCATCGCCACGTTCATGATCGGCGGGCTCTCGGGCATCTTCCTGGCCGCGGAGCCCGTCGACCTGCAGGTGACGGACAGCTACTTCGTGGTCGCCCACTTCCACTACGTGATGGGCTCGATCCCCGTGTTCGCCGTGCTCGGCGGCCTGCACTACTGGTATCCCAAGATGACGGGCCGGATGCTCGACCGCGGCCTCGCGATCAAGAGCTTCTGGGTGTTGTTCGTCGGGTTCAACCTGACCTTCTTCCCGATGCACGCCATGGGCCTGTCCGGGATGCCGCGGCGGATCGTGACCTACGCCGACCACCCCGGCTGGCAGCTGATGAACCAGGTGGCGACGCTGGGCTCGTTCGTGCTCTCGATCGGCGTGCTGATGGTGGTGCTGAACTGCCTGCGCTCGCTGCGTGACGGCCGCATCGCCGGCAACGACCCGTGGCACGCCAACAGCCTGGAGTGGTGGACGACCTCGCCGCCGCCGCCGCACAACTTCGACTCGCTGCCGCCGATCCCGAACGAGCGCCCGCTGTGGGAGCTGCGGCACGGGTCGGGCGGCCCGACGGTGCAGGAGCTGGGCTGATGGCCACCGTCCAGCCACAGGTCGGCTCCCAGCGCCGGGCGGCCGTCGCCGACTACGTGACGCTGACCAAACCGCGGATCATGCTGCTGATCCTGATCACGGCGTACGGGGCGATGGCGTACGCCGCCGACGGCCTGCCGTCGCTGGAGCTGACGCTCGCGACCCTGATCGGCCTCGGCCTCTCCTCGGGCGGGGCGTCGGCGCTGAACCACTACCTCGACCGCGACCTGGACGCGCTGATGACCCGCACCGCGAACCGGCCGGTGCCGTCCGGGCGGGTCTCGCCCGAGTCGGCGCTGGGCTTCGGCATCGGCCTGATGGCGGGCTCGTTCTGGGTGCTGTCCGTGTACGTGAACGTGCTGACCGCCGCCCTCGCCCTGGCCGGCGGGCTGTTCTACGTGATCGTCTACACCGCGTGGCTGAAGCGGCGGACGCCGCAGAACATCGTCATCGGCGGGGCTGCCGGCGCCGCACCGCCGCTGGTCGGCTGGGCCGCCGTCACCGGCCACATCGGCCTGCCCGCGATCTTCATGTTCGCGATCATCTTCTACTGGACGCCGCCCCACTTCTGGGCGATCGCGCTGCTGGCCAAGGACGACTACGCACGGGCGGGGATTCCGATGCTGCCGGTCGTCCGCGGCGAGCGCGAGACCGCGCGCCAGATCCTGCTCTACACGATCCTTCTGACGACGCTGACGATCGTGCCGTTCGCGGCCGGCTCGTTCGGCATCGTCTACCTCGTCAGCGCGGTCGCGCTGGGCGCCGGCTTCCTGTGGCTGGCCGTCAAGCTGGTGCGGGACACCTCCCGTTCCCCGGCCCGCCACGTCTTCCTCTACTCTCTGCTCTACCTCGCCCTGCTCTTCGCCGCGATCGGCGTCGACCGGGCCTTCACCATCGGCTGACCGCATGATCGACAAACCCACCGCAAAGGCAAACATCGTGCTGGCGCTGCGGCTGGCGATCTTCTGCGTCCTGCTGTTCGCGCTGACGCTGCTGATCGGCCTGCTGGTGCGCCACGCCGGATCCGACGGGCACTGGATCTAGATGAGCGACGACGAGCAGAACCCGTTTCACCTGCCGTCCCCCTCGGGGCTGCCGCTGGTCACGTCGCTGGGCATCGCGCTGCTGCTGGCGGGGATCATCCCGGACGAGCTGCTGTGGCGGATGGCGATCATGTCGATCGGCTTCACCATCACCGTGATCGGCCTGTGGGGATGGGTGCAGGACGCGATCGACGAGTACCGGAACCTGCCCGACTGACGGCGACGCCGTTCTGGGCGGAGCTGGAAGGGGCCTGCGACGGCGTGGCCGGCGCCGAGCTCGAGGACCGGGGCGGCTACGGCCGCGTGACGCTGGTGACGCCGCCGGCGATGCCGGGGCTCTCGGCCCGGGCGCGGGAGCTGCTCGAGGCCCACGCGCCGGGCGCGGACGGGCGCCGGACGGTGGTCATCGACGTGCGCAACCGGCAGTGGCTGGCGCTGGCCGAGGAGCTGCTGGCCGCGGCGAGGCTCGCTAGATGAGGTAGACGACCGTGTAGAGCATGATCCACACGATGTCGACGAAGTGCCAGTAGAGGCCCGTCACCTCGAGCCCGATGTGCTCCTCGGGCGAGTAGTGACCGCGGCAGGAGCGGACGAACGCGATCGAGAGCAGCGTCGCGCCGACCAGCACGTGCATGCCGTGGAGGCCGGTGAGCGCAAAGAAGGTCGAGGGGAAGGCGCCGTCCGAGGGCACGAACCCGAGCGAGTGGTACTCGCGCATCTGCAGTCCCAGGAACGTCAGGCCGAGGAACAGCGAGAGGCCGAGGCCGACGACCAGCCCGAACCGGCGGTTGTGGCGCACGGACACGATCGCCCAGTGCATCGTGAAGCTGGACGAGATCAGGATCGCCGTGTTGATCCCGGTGGACGAGGTCGGGATCTCGAAGCTGCCGAACGGGTAGTGCGGATGCGAGAAGCGGATGAAGAAGAACGCCGTGAAGAACGACGCGAACAGCATGATCTCGGAGCCGATGAACATCAGCATCCCCAGGAAGACCGGGGAGCGGAGCAGGCTGTCGTGGTACACCGAGATGGTGTCGTTCTCGACGACCCCGTCGTGGTGGCCGCCGGCGGCCGCGGCGTGCGCGCTCATGAGGGCGCCGGCTCCGCCGGGTTCGCGACGATGTGCTCGACCGGCACCTCGGTGCGGTCACGTACGCGGTCGACGAGGTCGCGGCGCAGCCAGCCCGAGCGGGTGCGCGGCAGCGTCGAGATGATGATCTCGGCCGGCGGGTCGCCCGACTCGACGCGGTCCATGACGGCGTCGTAGGGATCGCTGGCGACGACCTCGCCCTCCGCCTCCAGCCCGGCCTCGCGCAGCGCCGACAGGAGCTGGTCGAGCCGCGCCTGCGCGCCCGCGCGGGCGGCCTGGTCGTCCACCACCCAGCCGTCACCGCCGCTCAGCGGGCAGACGACCTTGACCCGCACCGGCTCGTCGCCGAGGCGGCGCTGGATGGCCGCGATCACCGCGTCGCCGGCGACCGTCTGGTTCGCCACGACGAGGATGTGCTTGACCGAGCTCATGACGGCCTCCCTCTGCGCGGTGGTCGCGCGGGCCAGGGTCGTGACGGCCGGCGCGGGCACCTCCGGCGGGGGCGTGTGCACCGTGACGATCGCGTGCCGGGCGCCGGGGACGCCGTACTCGTACGGGCCGCCGACGACCTGCGGGGTCTCGTCGAAGTTGAAGATCGGCGGCGGGCTGGTGACCTGCCACTCCAGCGTCAGCGCGCGCCACGGGTTGGCCGGGGCGCGCGGCCCGTGGTGCCAGCTGGTGATCACGTTGTAGAGGAAGATCAGCGTCGAGGCGCCCAGGCCGAACGCGGCGATCGAGATGACGAGGTTCCAGTCGGCGTACTTCGGGTCATAGTCGTAGGTGCGGCGCAGCATGCCCTTCAACCCCAGGTAGTGCATGGGCATGAAGGTGGCGTTGAACGTGATGAACGTCAGCCAGAAGTGCAGCTGCCCGAGCCGCTCGTCGTACATCCGCCCCGTCATCTTCGGGAACCAGTGATAGATGCCGGCATAGATCGTGAACACGGAACCGCCGAACAGCACGTAATGGATGTGCGCGACGACGAAGTAGGTGTCCGAGACGTTGATGTCCACCGGCAGCACGGCCAGGAAGACCCCGGACAGGCCGCCGATCACGAATGTGAAGATGAAGCCGCACGCGAACAGCATCCCGGTGGTCAGGTGGATCACCCCCCGCCACATCGTTGCCACCCACGAGAAGATCTTGATCCCGGTCGGGATCGCGATCAGCATCGTGGTGGCCATCATCGGGATCCGCAGCCACGGGGACATGCCCGAGACGAACATGTGGTGCGCCCACACGCTGAAGCCGAGCACGCCGATCGCGACCGTCGAGAACGCAATCAGCTTGTAGCCGAAGATCGGCTTGCGGGAGTGGATCGCGATCACCTCGGAGATGATCCCGAAGCCGGGCAGCATCATGATGTAGACGGCCGGGTGGCTGTAGAACCAGAAGATGTGCTGGTACATGATCACGTTGCCGCCCGCGGCCGCATCGAAGAAGTGCGTGTGCATGACGCGGTCGTAGAGCACCATGAACTGCGAGCCGGCGATGAACGGCGTGCCCAGCACGACCAGCGTCGAGGTGGCCAGGTTCGCCCACACCAGCAGCGGCATCCGCCAGAACGTCATGCCCGGCGCACGCATCGTGACGATCGTGACGAGGAAGTTGACGGCGGTCGCAATCGACGACGCACCGGCGAACTGCACGCCGATCGTGAAGAAGGTGTCGCCCAGCGGCGCCTGCACGGAGAGCGGCGCGTAGTTCGTCCAGCCGGCCCCGAACAGGCCGACCGAGTAGGAGGCCAGGAAGATCAGGCCGGCGGGGAGCAGCAGCCAGAACGAGAGCGCGTTCAGCCGCGGGAAGGCCATGTCCTGCGCGCCCAGCATCAGCGGGATGACGAAGTTGGCGAGCCCGGCGAACGACGGGATGATGAAGAGGAAGATCATCAGCGTCGCGTGCGCGGAGAAGAGGCCGTTGTACGTGCCCGGCGACATGTACTGGGCGCCCGGCTGCGCGAGCTCGGCGCGCACGCCCTCGGCGAAGGCGCCGCCGATGATGAAGAAGACGAAGGTCGTGACCAGGTACTGGATCCCGATCACCTTGTGGTCGGTGTTGACCTTGAAGTAGTCCCGCCAGCTGTACGCGCCGTGCGCGGAGTGGTCCTCCTGCACCCAGTCGTGCGAGCCGATCAGGTAGCCCCACCAGTAGTCGAAGCAGCCGATGCCGACGGTGAACCCGATCGCCCAGAAGGTCAGGCCGAAGGTCGCCGCGACCTCGGAGCTCCAAACCTCGCCGAAGCCGAGCCCGGCCCGGATCCCGGTGGCGATGCCGATGGCGATGCCGGCGAACAGGAACGAGACCCAGATCGCGCGGATCCAGCTGCCGCGCAGCCAGATGCTGCCTGGCGGCTTGCCGCCGTGGGCGTGCGCGTGACCGTGGCCCTGGCCCATCAGATCGCCGGCGTCTGCGACGGCCATCTAGGCGCTCCCTCCGCTCGCCACGGGCCGCAGCCGCGCCAGCCATGCGGCGAAGGCGGCCTGCGAGACGACTCTGACGGGCGCGCGCATCTGGCTGTGGCCGATGCCGCACAGCTCAGCGCACTCCAGCAGGAAATGCCCGGTCATGGTCGGCGTCGCGTAGGTCCGGTTGATGATGCCGGGGACGGCGTCGGCCTTGACCCGGAACTCGGGCACGTAGAAGGAGTGGATCACGTCATGGATCTTGGACGTGATGTCGAACTCGGTTGTTCGGTTGATCGGGAGCACGAGCACGGTCGAGACCTTGGTGGCGCCGTGGTCGTGGTAGACGAACGTCCACTCGAACTGCTGGCCGACCACCCCGACGGTGAGCCGGTCGGCGGGCCGGTTCTCGTTGCGGATCAGCACCCAGCCGCCGGCGATCGCGAACACGACCACGATGATCGTGGGGATGACCGTCCAGATGATCTCGAGCGTCGTGTTGCCGTGGATCGGCGGACCGTCGCGATCCTCGTCGCCGGGCCGCGCCCGGAAGGCGATCATCGAGTAGACCAGGAACACGACGACCGCCGAGAAGATGAACGACGACGTGATCATCAGGGCCAGGTACAGGTCGTCCTGGCGCTTGGCCTGGACCGAGGCCGCGACGGGGAACCAGGAGGGCGACACGAGGATGGCAACCGAGCCGATCGCGCCCACGACGAGCGAGACGATCCCTACCTTGATCGCTGACACGCGCCGTAGTCTACGGATCGGCAGGGACGGGGGCAAAGGGAACCGGGACCATATTCCTGAGACCGATTCCGTGGCATCATGACAGGGACGCCATGGGCTTCGTCGCCACGCATCTGCCGCACATCATCGCCCCGCTGGTCGGGCTGGCCTTCCTGGCCCGCTTCGCGGTGTACGTGCGCAAGCTGCCGCCGTCCGATCTGACGGACGACGAGCTGGCCCGCTGGCACGCCCAGAAGAAGCACTGACCGCCTCCGTCAGACCCGGATCACCCGCAGGCCGGCCACTGCGACGGCCGCCGTGGCCAGCGCCGCGCCCAGGAAGATGGTGGACAGCGGCAGCACCGCGGCCAGGGCGCTGCCCACCAGCGCTCCCGCCGTCGCCGCACTCAGCGCCGCCATCCGGCCGGTGATCCCCACCCGGCCCTGCTCGGAGGCCGACGCCCGGGTCTGGCGCTCGCTGATCAGCAGGGTGATGAAGAGCAGCGCGGACAGCTCCAGCACCGCGTAGGACACGGTCGCCACCAGCAGACCGTCGGAGAGCGCGGTGGCGAGCGCGCCGACGGCCGAGACCACCAGCCCGACACGGAGCGCACGTGCCGCCCCCAGCCGCCGCCGTGCGACGGGCGCCAGCAGCCCACCGGCCAGGCCCGCCGCACCGGCCAGCGCCAGCATCAACCCGGCCTGCCCGGCGTCGGCCGCGAGGTTGTGGCGGGCAAAGACGACGATCAACGAGTAGATCACGTTCACGGTCAGGTTCCAGGCCATGCCCATGATCGTCAGGGTGCGCAGCACCGGGTCGCGCGACACCAGACGCACGCCCGCCAGCACGCCCTCCCCGCCCGCGCTGGGCGGCTGGTCGGGGTCGGGGCCGAGATCGCGTCGGAGCAGGGCCATCAGCACCGCGGCGAGGACGAACCCGGCCGCCTGCGCCCACAGCGCCCCGATCACGCCAACCGCGCCGATCAGCCCCCCTCCCAGCGCCGGGCCGACCAGGAAGCCGAGCGACCAGACGAACGAGAGGGCGGACTGGCCCTCGACGAAGTGGCTGTCGCCGACCAGCCGGGCGATCGCGCCGAAGGCGGACGCGTCCACGAACACGCGGCCGGAGGTGACCGCCAGCGCGCTGGCGTAGATCAGCACCAGCGGCACGCTGTCCGCGTCCAGGCCGCCGGCCACGGCCAGCGGCACCACCAGCGCCGCCGCCAGCTGCGCAAGCGTGCCGATCAGCATCACGCGCCGCCGCGGGTGATGGTCGCCGACGTGGCCGGCGTGCAGACCGAGGGCGACATAGGGCACGGTGCCGGCCAGGAAGACGCCCCCGGCCGCGGTGCGCGAGCCGCCGACGTCGAGCACCAGCCACGGCAGGGCGACCAGCGAGATGCCTGCCGAGAGCGAGTCCATCAGCTGCGCGGCGAGGAAGCGGCGGCCGTCCGCCGTGCGCAGCAGCGGGCTGCTGATCACTCCCAGACCGGAGGGCCGGAGCGGAGCCGCAGCTCCGTGCCCACGCCCAGCTCCCGGGCGCGGTCGAACACGTATTTCGCCGTCGTCACGTCATCCATGCCCAAGCCCACCGGTGAGACGATGATCCGCTGGCCGGGGTCCGTGCGGCCGGGATGGCCGCCGGCGACGACGTCGGCCAGC
Organism: uncultured Actinomycetes bacterium; assembly: GCA_963797175.1. Taxonomy (GTDB): domain Bacteria; phylum Actinomycetota; class Thermoleophilia; order Gaiellales; family JAICJC01; genus DATLLN01. The sequence goes on along the minus strand of CAWCOL010000009.1, from coordinate 1,479,618 downwards.
TCCACCGTCTCGCCGCCGGTCGCCGCCAGGATGCCCGCCTCCACCAGCCGCTGCGCGTAGCGGCCCTCGTGGGTGGACTCGTGCTCCCAGTCGTCCACCACCAGCAGGTCGGTCGCCGCGTGCAGCGCCAGCGGGCCGTCCAGGCTCGAGACCAGCACGACCGTGACGCCCTCGTCGAGCCACTCCGGCTGGAAGGTCGGCTCGACCGCCATCGTCGCCGGGACGACCACCTGGGCGCCGCGCACCGCCTGCTCGGCCGATTCCGCGCACACCATCTCCAGCCCGGTGGCGGCCGCCTGCCGCTCGCAGAAGCGGGCGGCGCGGGCGGTCGCGGGATCGAACACGCGCACGGTGCGGAGCTCCGGCATGACCACGCGCAGCGCATCCAGCTGCGTGTGCGCGAGCACGCCCGCCCCGAGCAGGCAGGCCGTGCGGCTGCCGGGCGCGGCCAGGTGGCGCACGGCGACGCCGGTGACGGCGCCCGTGCGCATCGCGCTGACCACCGTCCCGTCCATCACCGCCAGGGGCAGCCCCGTCTCGCGGTCGGACAGCAGCACCAGCGCGTTTGCGCGCGGCAGCCCGCGCCGCGCCGGGTTGTCGGGCACGCTGGGGATCCACTTCAGCCCGGCGACGTCGAACTCGCCGCCGACGTAGGCGGGCATCGCCATGATCCGGCCGTGCTTCTCCTCGGTGCCGGGCTCGTCCGACCAGACGATCATCACCTTGGGCGGCATGAACACGTGGCCGCCCGCCTTGACCCGGAACGCGCGCTCGATCACGTCCACCACGGCCGCCATGTCGAGACCGCCCGCCGCCACGACATCCTCCTGCGAGAGGTAGAGGAAGCGGGTGTCCGGATCGGTGGAGGATGGTGTCGCCACGGTGCCCTGCGGCATGATACGGGCCGATGCGCGCAGCGATCTTCACAGGTGCGGGAGGACCCGAGGTGGTGCGGGTGGACGAGGTCGGCGACCCTCGGCCGGCCGCCGGCGAGGTGCTGGTCACGCTGCGCACGGCGGCCCTCAACCGCCGCGACGCGTGGCGGCGCGAGGGTGACGGGACGCCTGCCGGCAGCATCGCCGGCTCGGACGGCGCCGGCCTGCTGGACGACGGCAGCGAGGTCGTGATCGTCCCCTACCTGCGCTGGGGCAGCCGCGAGGACGGGCCGGCGGCGGACGGCGAAATCCTCGGCATCCCCCACCAGGGCACGCACGCCGAGCTGATCGCGGTGCCGGCGGAGAACGTGCGGCCGCGCCCCCAGCGGCTGTCGTGGGAGGAGTCGGCGGCGCTGCCGCTGGCCGGGCTGACCGCGTGGCGGGCGCTGGTCACCCGCGGCCGCGTGGGCGCCGGCATGCGCGTGCTGATCACCGGCGCGGGCGGCGGCGCGGCCTGCTTCCTCGTCCAGATCGCGCACGCGCTGGGCGCCGAGGTGATCGTCACCTCGTCGACCCAGTGGAAGATCGACCGGGCCGTCGAGCTGGGCGCGAGCCGGGGCGTGCTGTACGACGACCCCGAGTGGCCGGCCGCGGTGGGCGAGATCGACCTGGCGGTGGACAGCGCCGGCGCGCCCGCCTGGGACGGCATCCTCCGGTGCCTGCGGGTGGGCGGGACGCTGGTGTCGTTCGGCAGCACGGGCGGGAACGAGCCCAAGCTCTCGATCTCGAACCTCTTCTTCGGCCAGTGGAACATCCTCGGCACCACCATGGGCAGCCCCCGCGAGTTCGATGCGCTGCTCGCACACGTCGACCGGGCGGGCTGGAGGCCGGTCGTGGACACGGCGTTCCCGCTGGCCGAGGCGGCCGCGGCCCACGCGCGGCTGCACAGCCCCGAGCGGTTCGGCAAAGTCGTCCTGCGAATGCGATGAGCGCCGTGCATCTCACCCAGATCGGCCGCTCCTACGGCGGCGACGTCGTGCTGGGCGACGTCTCGGCGATCCTCCGGCCCCGCGACCGGGTGGCCCTGGTGGGCCGGAACGGCGCCGGAAAGACGACGCTGCTGCGGATCATCGCCGGCGAGCTCGACCTGGACGCCGGCACCGTCTCGATGCCGGCCGGCACGACCGTGGCGCTGCATGACCAGCGCCCGCCGCTCGCGCGCGGCGTCACCCTGGGCGCGTACGTCGGCGAGGGCGCCGCGCTCGCCGCGGGCCTGGAGGGTGAGCTGCGCGAGCTGGAGGCGCGGATGGCCGCGGGCGAGAGCGACGCCGCGACGCTGGGTGCGTACGGCCGCGTCCAGGCCGCGTTCGAGCGGGCCGGCGGCTACGGCTGGCGGTCGCGGCTGGAATCGATCGCACGCGGGCTGGGATTCGCACCCGACGACCTCGACCGGGCCCTCGACACCTTCTCCGGCGGCGAGCTGACGCGTGCGTCGCTGACGCGGGCGCTGGCCGGCGCGCCCGACGTGCTGCTGTTGGACGAGCCCACCAACCACCTGGACGTGGACTCGATCGAGTGGCTGGAGGAGTACCTCGACGACCTGGACGCGACGGTCGTGTTCGTCTCGCATGACCGCTGGTTCCTGGAGTCGGTGGCGACATCGGTGCTCGAGCTGGAGCGCGGCAAGGGCCGGCTGACGAAGGGCAGCTACTCGCACTGGCGCCGGGACAAGGCCGAGCGGCTGTCGCAGCAGGCCGACCTGTTCGAGCGGCAGCAGCAGGAGCTGGCCCACCTCCAGCGCTTCGTCGACCGCTTCCGCTACGGCACCAAGTCCCGGCAGGCGCAGAGCAAGCTGAAGGCGATGGCGCGGATCGAGCGGATCGACCGGCCGGTCGAGAGCAGGGTGCTGCGGTTCGGCTTCCCGCAGCCCAAGCGCAGCGGCCGCGTCGTGCTCGAGGTGGAGGGCGTGGACGTCGCGGTGGCGGGGCGGACGCTCGTCCACGACGCCGACTTCGCGATCGAGCGCGGCCAGCGGGTCGCGCTGATCGGGCGCAACGGCGCGGGCAAGACCTCGCTGCTGGAGACGGTGCTGGGCCGCCGCGAGCCCCCGAACGGCCGCGCGAAGCTCGGCCACAACGTCACCCTCAGCTACTACTCCCAGCAATCGCTCGACCTGCCGGAGGACCTGCGTTTGGTGGACGCGATGGTACAGGGCACCGGCCTGAACGGGCCGCAGGCGCGTGACCTGCTGGGCCGGTTCCTGTTCTCGGGCGACCAGGTCGAGAAGCCGGTCAGCGTGCTGTCGGGCGGCGAGCGGCGGCGCCTCGCGCTGGCCCGCGTGGTCGTGTCGGGCGCGAACTTCCTGGTGCTCGACGAGCCCACCAACCATCTCGACATCGAGAGCCGGGAGGCGCTCGAGGACGCGCTCGCCGAGTACTCCGGCACCGTGCTGCTGGTGACCCACGACCGTGCGCTGATCGAGGCGCTCGCCACCCGCACGATCGCGATCGAGGACGGACGGCTGCGGCTCCGCGAGGGCGCGTTCGGCGAGTACGCGCGCGACCACGAGCAGCCCCAGACGCCGAAACCGGCGCCCCCCGCGAAGCCCGCCGTACCCGAACGGAAGCCGGCGAAGAAGCCCGCCGCCGGCGGCGCGCGGCCGTCCCAGCGGGTGCAGCGCGAGACGGCCCGGATCGAGCGAGAGATCGAGCGGATGGAGGAGGAGATGGGCGCGCTGGAGGCGCGGCTGTCGCAGCCGGACGCCTACACCGACCACGAGGCGCTGGCCGAGGACGGCCTCCGCCACCGGCAGCTGCAGGAGGAGCTCTCGCACCTCTACCGGCGCTGGGAGCTGACCGCCGGCTGACGGTTGCCAAACCCTTCGAGGGCTTGGAGACTAGACCAATGGGGGATCGTCAACGACGGCGCCGGCACCTGTCCAGGCGCACCAAACGGGTGCTCCTGGTCGGCCTGACGCCGCTGATGATGGACGTCCTCTCCGGCCCGCTGTCGGACTACGCCGACGTCTCCGCCGTGCCCTTCCCGGGCGACGCGTTCGAGCAGGCGGCGGACGAGTTCGGCGCCGACCTGGTGCTGATCGACGTCACCTACCTGGACGAGGGCCTCGTCCGGCCGATGATGCTGAACCGCTTCGACGACGGCCGGCCGGTGCTGGCGTTCGTCTCCGAGCGGGGCGCCGTCTGGTACGACGACCTGCGCACCAAGGTGTCCGGCCGCCTCGAGGACGCCGACGCCGATCGCCTGATGGCGCTGATCGGCCGGCCCCGCCTGACGCTCGTCAAGTAGCGCCGCCGGCGCTAGTCGAGGTAGTGGCGGAAGATGAGCGTGCCCGGCTCGGTGACCAGGACGGAGGCGCCGGTGTCGAACGCTGCCGTCAGCGCCGGGGCCTGCGGGGTCAGCGTGCCGTTGTACTTGGTGCCGACGAAGTGGTGCACGTGCCGCCCGTAGAAGCACCGCTGCACCACCGAGGTGCGCGGCGCGCCGTGCGACGCGAAGAAGGCGGAGCCGTGCATGAACGGGTTGCCGGTCGTCAGCATCCGCGCCCGCGCACCGTGGCTGTCGCGCCGCGTGACCAGCCCGGCCGGGTGCAGCGCGGCGATCACGACGTGGTCGTCGTAGGTCGCCTGCGCCTGGTGGTACAGCTCGGATGCCTGCAGCAGCCTGCCGCCGCCGATGCCGAGCTCGGCGATCCAGAACGAGCCGCCCGCGAAGCCGCCGGACCCGGAGCTGAGCGTCGTGCGGCCGGAGCAGGGCAGTACCTCGCCGCCCTGCGCATCGACGGAGATGCTGATCTCGCTGCACCCGGGATCGGAGATGAGCGAGGCCGTGCGGGGCGCGGTCGTGATCGTGCCGAAGACGGGCGAGGTGCCGGTGGCCAGCGCGAACCGGTGGTCGGTCAGCGCGCCCGTGCTGCGGTACAGCGTGCCGTAGCCGCCGCCGGCCAGCCGGCAGCGCGAGGTGACCGGGTCGCCGGAGGCGAGGTAGGAGAGGTTGATGTGGCTGGGATCGATCGCCGCGCCGGTGTCGAGCGTCGCGGTGGACGCGTCGGACGCCGAGGAAAAGGTGACGCCGCTGTCTGGCGAGAAGCCGTAGTCGTGCAGCTGGAAGGCCGCGGGCTCGCCGAGCACGGCCACGTGCCTGGTCAGGCTGGTCTCGATGTCCGGCGGGAAGGTGAAGCCGTCGAACGCCGGGCTGCCGAACGCCGAGAAGTCCATCTCGTACGTGAAGCCGCCCTTGGTGACCTGCATGGGAGCGCCAACCAGGATCGTGCCATTCCCGCCGTCCTCGGCCTGGGCGGACGCCCACGGGAAGAGGCTACGGGTGAGCGGGCCGGCCAGCGCGCGCATCTTCGCGGGCATGGCCGACGGCCGCGGCTTGGGCGAGGCGGAAGCGGCGGAGCTGCCCAGCGCGGCAGAGGCCAGCGCGGCGAGGGCAAGAGCCACGGCGATGCGGCGGACGCGGGATGGAGCCAGACCCTTCATCAGCACATCCAGCGTACGAGCATGTTGACGCGGCGCAAGAGGCACTCGCAACAACGACGATCTACGGATCGAACGCCGCGACGATCGCCTCGGCGACCTCGCGCAGCGGCTTGCCCGTGCGCTGGCTGGCGCTGCGCATGCGGCCGAAGGCCTCCGGCTCGGTGATCCCGTCCTTCTCCATCAGCAGCCCCTTCGCCCGCTCCACCACCTTGCGCGCGGCCAGCGCCTCACGCAGGTCCGCGCTCTCCTCGCGCAGCGCGGACAGCTCGGCGTGGCGGGCCCGGGCGGCCTCGATCGCCGGGAGCAGGTCGCTCTCGCGAAACGGCTTGACCAGGTAGGCGAAGACGCCGGCCTCGACCGCGCGGCCGACCAGGTCGGCCTCCGAGAACGCCGTCAGCATGACGATCGGCAGCGAGCGGTGCTCGAGCATCCGGCGGGCGGCCTCGATGCCGTCCATCCCCGGCATCTTCACGTCCATCACGGCCAGGTCGGGCTCGTGGACGGCCGCCAGCTCGACGGCCTCCCGGCCGTCCCGCGCCTCGGCCACGACCTCGAACCCGGCCCGCTCGAGCATCGTCCGCACGTCGAGGCGGATGATCGTCTCGTCCTCCGCAATCAGGACTCTGCCGGGAACCGCGCCACCGCCTTCCCGTGCAGGTCGAGCCGGCCGCGCAGCTCCTCGCGCACCAGCTCGCGCGCGATCCGCAGCCCCAGCCCCTCGCGCCGGTCCGGCGCGGGCCCGGGGCCCTCGTCGGCGACGGTCAGCCCGACGCTCGTCCCGTCGCGGCGCAGTTCGACCTCGATCCGGCCCCGGCCGTGCTCGACCGCGTTGCCGAACAGCTCGCAGAACACCAGCGCCAGCGCGGTGGCGCGCGGGCCGGACAGCGTCACCGGCTCCAGCCGGCTCTCCACGGGGCGGCCGCCCAGCCCGTGGCCGAGCGTCGCCTCCAGCCTGCCGATCAGGTCGGCGCAGTCGATGTCGTCCTCCCGCGCCGCGGTCGCCATGTCGTGCACCGCCGCGATCGAGAGGATCCGGTTGACGCTCTCCTCAAGCGCGCGGCGCGACGCCTCGTCGTCCAGCGTGGCGGCCTGGAGGCGCAGCAGCGAGGCGACGGTCTGGAGGTTGTTTTTGACGCGGTGGTGGATCTCGCGGACGGTCAGCGACTCCAGCTCGCTCACGCGCCGCTGCGACCGCTCGTACAGCTTCGCGTTCTCGATCGCCTGCCCGACCTGGCCCGCGATCGCCTGGAGCAGCTCCACCTCGTCGTCGGCAAAGGCGCGCGGCCGCAGGGTGCGCACGTTGAGGGCGCCCTCCAGCCGGTCTCGGGCCAGCACCGGCACCGCCAGGATCGACTCGTACTCGCCCTCGGGCAGGTTCGCGAACGAGACGAAGCGAGGGTCGAGGTGCGCCGCCTCGGCGATCGCGATCGGCCGCCCCTGCGCTGCCGCGGCGCCGGTGATGCCCTCGCCCAGACGCATCCGCGGCCGGTTCGCCGGATCCTCGAACCGGGCGCCGTGCGTCGCCCGCAACTCCAGGCGGTCGGAGCGCTCGTCGTAGAGGTAGACGAAGCAGGCGTCCGTGGCGAGCGAGGCGGCCACCTTCGAGGCGATCTGCTGGAACACCTCGTCCAGGTCGAGCGACGAGTTGACGGCCGCGATCGCCTCCGTCAGGAGCCGGAGATGGCGCGCTGACCGGTCCTCGGTGGCCACGGCCGCCGAGTCTACTGACCGCGGTGGGAGGGGCGGCGCGCCCCTCCCACCCGCGGCGACCCTCACAGCACCTTCAGGTAGCGGTCGAGCTCCCACTGCGTGAGCTGGACGCGGTACTCCTCCCACTCCCGCCGCTTCAGCTCGACCAGGCGGTCGCGCAGCTCGGAGCCGAGCGTCCGCTCCACCAGCTCCGACTCCTCCGCCGCGGTGATCGCCTCGCCCAGCGACTCGGGCAGCGACTGGATGCCGAGCGACCGGCGCTCCGGCGCCGTCAGGTCGTAGAGGTTCGTCTCCATCGGGTCGGGCAGCTCGTAGCCCCGCTCGATGCCCTCCAGCCCGGCGTGCAGCAGCCCGGCGAAGGCGAGGTACGGGTTGCAGGACGGGTCGGGGCAGCGGATCTCGGCCCGCGTCGCCTTCTCGGCGCCCGGGTGGTAGAGCGGCACCCGGATCAGCGCCGAACGGTTGCGCCGCGACCACGCGATGTACACCGGCGCCTCGAAGCCCGGCACCAGCCGCTTGTAGCTGTTCACCCACTGCGCGAACAGCAGCGAGATCTCGCGGGCGTGCCGCAGCTGGCCGGCGATGAAGCTCTTCGCCACGTCGGACAGGTACCAGGGGTCGTCCGGATCGAAGAACGCGTTGCTGTCGCCGGTGAAGAGCGACTGATGCGTGTGCATCCCCGAGCCGTTCTCGCCGAACAGCGGCTTCGGCATGAACGTCGCGTAGACGCCGTGCTGCTGCGCGACCTCCTTGACCAGGCTGCGGTACGTCATGCAGTGGTCGGCCATCTCGAGGGCGTCCGCGAAGCGGATGTCGATCTCGTGCTGGCTGGGGCCGACCTCGTGGTGCAGGTACTCGACCGGGATGCCCATCTCCTCCAGGGCCAGCACGATCTGCTTGCGCAGGCCGGTGGCCGCATCGCCGTGGCTGTCCTCGAAGTAGCCGCCGTTGTCGAGCGTGTGCGGCTTCCCGGCCTCGTCCATCCGGAAGAGGAAGAACTCGAGCTCGGGCCCGATCTTGAAGCTGTCGAAGCCGAGCGAGCGCATCCGCTCCAGCGCGCCGCGCAGGACGTGCCGCGAGTCGGCCTCGTAGGGCTCGCCGTCCGGCGTGCGCACGTCGCAGAACATCCGCGCCACCGACTGCTCGCCGCTCCGCCACGGCATCACGCGGAACGTCGAGGGGTCGGGCATCGCGATCATGTCCGACTCCTCGATCGCGTTGAAGCCGGTCACGGACGATCCGTCGAAGCCCATCCCCCGCTCCAGCGCGCCCGGCAGCTCGTCCCGGGTGATGGCGAAGCTCTTGAGGCGGCCCACGACGTCCGTGAACCACAGCCGGATGAACTTGACGTCGCGTTCGGCGACCTCCCGGACCACCCCGTCCCGAGCCTCGGCGGACACCGCCAGCTCGTCCCTGGTCACACCCATCGTTCGCTCCCTTCGTCGCCGTCAGGGCACAAAAAACGCCTCCAAGCGGCGCACGTGCGTCGCTTGGAGGCGTCTTCGCCCAGCTCGTGCGGGCAACGGCGCCCGCGGAACGGTTCCAGTGTACCGCAGCCGATCGGACGGGCGACGGGGTCGACGGGGCGAGGGGTTGGGCCACTGACCGTGGTGCCGGAGGACCACCCTGGAGGGTCAGGCACCGATTCCTGACACCGACGCGGATCGTGCTGTGCACTCGGCTGGCGGTCGAACCGGAGCCAGGCACGGAGCCTGACCCTCGGTTTCGCAGGTTGGGCATCTGGCCGTCTCTGTGCTATCCACCGGGGATGACCTTGCCGCGACCGTTGATGCCGCAGCTCGCCAAGGCCGCCGACGAGGTGCCGGCCGCGGAGGGCTGGCTCTACGAGCCGAAGCTGGACGGCTTCCGCACCGTTGTCTTCGTCGAGGGCGCCGAGCACGAGCTCCAGTCGCGCAACGGCAAGTCGCTCGACCGCTACTTCCCCGAGCTCTCCTTCCCGCCCGGCCGCTACGTCATGGACGGCGAGCTGATCGTCCCCGGCCCCGACGGCGAGGCGGACTTCGAGGCGCTCCAGGAGCGGATCCACCCGGCGGCATCCCGCGTCGAGATGCTGGCCGAGGCACGGCCCGCCACCTTCGTCGCCTTCGACCTGCTCGAGGAGAACGGCCGGTCGCTGCTCGAGCTGCCGTTCGCCGAGCGGCGGGCACTGCTCGCCGAGGCGGTCAAGGAACCCGTACGGCTGATCGACCAGACCGCCGAGGCTGCCGAGACCGAGCGCTGGCTCCAGCACGGCGAGGGCGTGATCGCCAAGCGCGCGGACGACCCCTACCTGCCGGGGGAGCGCAAGGGGATGCTCAAGATCAAGCGCCGCCGCACAATCGACTGCGTGGCGATCGGCTGGCGGATGGCTGCCTCGGGCGACCGCGTCGGATCGATCATGATCGGGCTGTACCAGGGCGACGGGACGCTGCGCGGCGTCGGCCACTGCTCCGGGTTCACCGCCCGCCGCGCCAAGGAGCTGCTCGAGATCGTCCGCCCGCTGGAGACCGGCGAGCGCGGCGACGGCGCGCCCAACCGCTGGTCGGCGAGCCGCGACACGAGCTTCGCCCGGCTCCGGCCCGAGCTGGTGCTGGAGGTGAGCTACGACCACGCCAGCGGCGGCAGCATCCGCCACGGCGCCCGCCTCCTGCGCTTTCGCGACGACAAGCAGCCCGCCGAGTGCCTGATCGAGCAGCTGACGTGAGCGGCGACACGATCGAGGTCGAGGGCCGCACGCTCAAGCTCTCGAACACCGACAAGGTGCTCTACCCGCAGACCGGTTTCACCAAGGGCAACGTGATCGCCTACTACCGGGCGATCTCCGACGTCCTCCTGCCTCATCTGCGCGACCGCGCGCTGACGATGAAGCGCTACCCCAACGGCGTGGACGGCGAGTTCTTCTACCAGAAGGATGCGCCGAAGCACCGTCCCGAGTGGGTGCGGACGGTGGCGGTCGAGAACCGCGGCGACGGCCGCGCCGTCAACTACACGGTCGTCGACGACCTGCCCACCCTGCTGTGGGCCGCGAACCTGGCCGACCTCGAGCTGCACACCTCGCTGGCGCGGGCGCGCAACGTGGACGTGCCGACCTCGATGGTGTTCGACCTCGACCCGGGGCCGCCGGCGACGATCGTCGAGTGCTGCCGGGTGGCCCTCTGGCTGCGCGACCTGCTGTCCGGCCACGGACTGGAGAGCTACCCGAAGACGTCCGGCTCGAAGGGGCTCCAGCTCTACGTGCCGCTGAACGGCCGCACCGGCTACGACCGCACCAAGGACCTCGCCCGCGACGCCGCCCGGCTGCTCGAGGAGGAGCACGGCGAGCTGGTGGTCAGCAACATGCGCAAGGAGCTCCGTGACGGCCGGGTGCTGATCGACTGGAGCCAGAACGACCGGCGCAAGACGACCATCTCGGTCTACTCCCTGCGGGCGCGGCCGGAGCCGACGGTGTCGACGCCCCTCCGCTGGGACGAGGTCGAGGCATGCGAGGCCGGCGGCGACCCCGGCCTGCTGGTCTTCCGCTGGGACGCCGTGCTCGACCGCGTCCAGGAGCACGGCGACCTGTTCGCACCGGTGCTGGAGCAGCGGCAGCGCCTGCCCCGGGCCGTCACCCCCGCGCGGTCGCGATGACTTCGACCAGCGAGTCCACCACCTCGGGATCGAACTGGCGCCCCGAGCAGCGCTTGAGCTCGGCCACGGCGTCGGGCGTGCCCATCGCCTTGCGGTAGACGCGGTCCGAGGTCATGGCGTGGAACGCGTCGCAGGCGAGGATGACGCGCGCGCCCGCCGGGATCTCCTCACCGCGCAGCGAGAACGGATACCCGCCGCCGTCGTAGTGCTCGTGGCAGGCCAGCACCAGCTCCCGCGCCCCGGACAGCGCCGGCACCGGCTCGATGATCCGCGCGCCCAGCGCCGGGTGCGTCTTCATCACCTCGAACTCGTCCTCGGTCAGCCTGGCCGGCTTGTTGAGGATCTCCTGCGGGATCCCGATCTTGCCGATGTCGTGCAGCGCGGCGGCGAACGTGACGTCGCGGACGGCGGCGTCCGACATGCCCATCCGCTCGGCGACGGCGGAGCACAGCCCGACCAGCGCCTGGGCATGGTCGTTGGTGTAGGAGTCCTTCAGGTCGAGGGCGTTGCCCAGTGCCTCGATGGTGGCCAGGAACGAGGTCTCCAGCTCGTCCACCAGCGACCGGTTGGTCAGGGCCAGCAGCGCCTGGTCGGCGATGCCCAGCAGCATCTGCTCGTCCCGCCGCTCCGGCGCGCCCCGGCGCGGCCCACGCTGCACGGCGATCAGGCCCCGGTTGGCCGCGCGCTCGCCGATCGGGATGAGGGCGAGCGTCGTGCCGGCGGGGACCCCGTCCAGGGCCCGCGCGAGCTTCGGTGCGGAGTCGAGGCCGACCACCGACACCCGCCGCGACGCGATCGCCGACGCCAGCGGCTCGTCCGCGGGCGCAAGCCGCACGGCGGACAGCCTGGCGTGCTCCTGCGGCGTGTAGCCGACCAGCGTCGCCGAGGCCAGCTCGTCGCCGTCGCGCAGCCAGATCGAGATCCCGGCACAGGCGATCAGGCGGTCGATCGCCAGCGCGAGCATCCGCGCGATGCCGTCCACGCTGGACTGGAGCGACAGCGCCGCTCCCAGGTCGAGCAGCGCCTCGGACACCTCGGCCGCTTCCCGCTGCTCCGCGTGGACGCGGACGCCGTCGCAGGCGGCGGCCGCCTGGGTGGCGATCACGGACAGCAGGCGCAGGTCGCCGTCGTCGAAGCCGGCCGGGTCATCCTTGCCCAGCACCACGACGCCCAGCGGCCCGTTCTCCGCGACCATCGGCGCCGCGATCAGCGACCGGCCCCAGCGCTCGTCGTCCGCTGCCGGCGGCATCGTCCACCCGCTCCGCCTCGGCGCTCGCGAACACCCGGGCCACCAGCCCCTCGCGCGGGCGCACGTCGAGATCGTCCGCGGCCGGGTCGCCCAGGCCGTGATGCACGATCGCGAGCAGGGTGCTGCCATCCGCGGACGGGATGTAGAAGCGGCACGACCGGTGGTCGATCACCCGCCGCAGCTCCCGGGCGACCACCTGGCCGACCTCCTGCTCGGTGCGGGCGCGCACCAGCGCGGCCGAGAGCGACCGCACCAGCTCGAGCTGGTCGGCCCCGCGCTCGTCGGGAGCGGGCGCCGGCTCCTCCGCCGCCGGCCGCACGCGCTCCAGCGCCTCCAGGCACCGGCCGGTGTGGGCGGCGACCATGCGCAGCAGCTCCAGGCGGGCGGCGGCCTGCGCCCCGCCCGACGGCAGCGCCGCGACCAGGACGCCGGCGGGGCGGCCGCCACGCTCGACGGCCACGGCCGTCAGCTGCGCCTGGCGGACGCGAACGCCGGCGGTGCCGCCGGTGAGGACGGCCTCCTCGGCCAGATCGACCAGCCGGCGGACGCTGACCGAGGGCGCCGGGCCGGCCCATCGCCACACCGTCGGGTCGGCGACCGGGCTCCCCACCGCCGCCGTCGCGGCACCGGTCAGATCGATGGCTGCGGACGCGGCCGCGTCGAAGAGATCGGCCCTGGTACGCGCTGCAGACAGCTCGCCCAGGCACCTCGCGACGTTGGCGAGATCAACCCCCCGGCGACCGTTCACGTCTCGCACCCCTGCGAGGGAGTGATTCGGCATTACAACCGGAAACGTAGTCGGCACCCAATAGGCCAGGCATCCCCGGAACAGGGTAAACCGCCTACCGGCGCCCAGCGGCGGTCGTCCCTACACCAGCGGGCCGATCGTCTCGTAGACGACCGCCGCGACCAGCGCGGCCGCCGGCAGCGTCAGCAGCCACGCGACGACGATGTTCGCGGCGACGCCCCACCGCACCGCCGAAGCCCGCGTGGTGGCCCCGGCGCCGAGCACGGAGCCGGAGATGACCTGGGTCGTCGAGATCGGGAAGCCGACCTTGCCGGTGTACCAGAGCACCGTGGTCGCCGCCGTCTGCGCGGCGAACCCCTGGGGCGACTCGAGGTTGAAGATCCTGGTGCCCATCGTCCGCATGATTCGCCAGCCCCCCACGTACGTGCCCAGGCCGATCGCGAGGCCGGATGCGAGGATCACCCACGTCGGGACGGTGTCCGAGTTCGACAGGTGCCCGCTGGACGCTAGCGCCAGCGTGATCACCCCCATCGTCTTCTGCGCATCGTTGGTGCCGTGGAAGAACGCCATCAGCGTGCCCGAGGCGATCTGGAGCAGGCGGAAGCCGCGGTTGAGCGGGGCCGGCGGGGTGCGCCGGAAGGCCCAGAGGATGACCAGCATCACGCCGCCGGCGATCAGGAACCCAAGGATCGGGCTCTGGACGGCCGGCAGCGCGACCTTCTGCCACAGGCCGTCCCACTGCACCGCCGAGGTGCCGGCCGCGGCCAGCGCGGCGCCGACCAGCCCGCCGATCAGCGCGTGCGACGATGACGACGGCAGCCCCAGGTACCAGGTCGCCAGGTTCCACGCCGTCGCGCCGATCAGCGCGGCGATCAGCAGCCGCCCGGTCACGGCGAGGTTGGGGCTGAGCAGGTCCTGCCAGATGAACTTGGCGACCGCCGTGGAGACGAAGGCGCCCGCGAAGTTCGCGATCGCCGCGATCAGCACCGCCAGGCGCGGCGGCAACGCGCGGGTGGACACGGTCGTGGCGACCGCATTCGCCGTGTCGTGGAAGCCGTTGGTGAAGTCGAACCCGAGGGCGATGACGACGACCGCCACCAGCACCGGATCGCTCATCGGTTCTTCAGGTAGACGCTCTCCAGGACGTGCGCCGCACGCTGGCAGCCGTCCACAGCCTGCTCGAGGTCACGGTGGATGTCCTTCCAGCGGATCACGATCAGCGGGTCGAGGCCGCCGGAGAACAGCTTGGCGGTGGCCGACCGGACGATCCGGTCGCCCTCGTCCTCCAGCGTGTGGATGTCCACCAGGTGCTGGTCGATCGGGCGCAGGCCGTCCAGGTTCTCGATCGCGTCGGACAGCTTGCCGACGGCGCGGAAGATGACGCCGGCCTGCTCGATCGCCTCCGGCGGCACCTCCTCGACCCCGTACAGGTTCAGCTCGTCGGCGACCTCGTCCATCAGGTCGCAGACGTCGTCCAGGGACGTGGCCAGCGCGTAGATGTCCTCGCGGTCGATCGGCGTGACGAACGTCTTGTTCATCAGCTGGACGATCTCGTGGGTGACCCGGTCGCCCTCGTGCTCGCGATCCTTGATCTCGGCGACGAGCGCCCTGCGGCCGGGGTAGTGCTCGAGCAGGTCGAGCAGCATACCGGCGGTGGTCACCAGGTTGGCCGCCGCCTGGTTGAGCAGGCTGTAGAACTCGCGGTTCTGGGGGGTCAGGCGGAACCTGGGCACGGCGCGACACGGTACACCAGCCCGCGGCCGGGCGGCCCGGCTACTCGTGCACGAGCTCGCGCTCGACCGCGTCGCCGCCGGCGGGTGCGTACCCGCGACGGCGGTAGAACTCGCGGGCGACGCGGTTCTCCCGCTCGACGGCGATCCGCACACGGGCCAGCCGCCGGCTGACGCCGTAGCCCTCGACCCAGTCCAGCAGCCGGTTGCCGACGCCCCGGCCCTCGTCGGTGAGGGCGACCACGAGCCGGTCCACCAGCAGCGTCTGGTGCGCCCGGCGCACCGCCGCGAACCCGGCCAGGTGCTGCCCGGCCTCGGCGACGAACACGACCTCAGGCGTCGCCGGAACGGCGGGGACCGATGCCACCTCCGCCGCCATCACGTCCAGGCAGTGCAGCTCCTCGCCGCGCGCCTCGCGGACAATGATCTCACCCACGGTGCTCACACGACGCGGGCCTCGTCCACCGCCTTGCGCTCCTCCGGCGAGAGCTCCAGATCGGGCTCGCCTTGGCGCAGCTCCTTGACGTAGATGCGGGCATACTCGCGGTCCTGGATGGCCGTCAGCACGAACCCGGATCCGTCGGCGTCGAGCAGGGCCATGGAGAGCGACTGCCTGCCGCCGGACCCGTCGAGCGCATCGTACCGCACCATCGACCGGTGCTGGAGGCACGAGTCCACCCGCCGGCCGATCGAGTCGACGATGCCCTCCACCTCGCCGGCGCGGGCCTCGACCGTCTCCACCCGGGCCAGCAGGCCCATCGCGTACTCCACCAGGTCGTGCTGGTCGGTGCCGAGCACCGTCAGCTGGCCGCGCCGCAGCCGCCGCAGCTGCATCCACAGCCAGATGACGGCCAGCAGCAACAGCGCGGCCGCGACGGCGGCACCGACGGCGACCCACAGCGCGGTGTCCGCAGTGCTCACTGCCCGACGGTGAAGGCGATGGTGTACACGCCCTTGTTGTTGCTGGTCGTGCGCTCGCCGGGCACCGGCTCCACCAGCACGGTCAGCTTGACGTCGGACGAGAAGTTGAAGTTGCTGGCGTCGGCGCCGAGGCCCGTGATCGTCACCGTCGCCTTCTGCTTGGAGGCGACCTGGTCGATGGTCGCCGACTTCGTCACCTTCGACTTGCCCGGCGCCTGGAGCGTGGCCGTGACCTTGACGTCGAGCTCCTCGAAGTCGCCGCCGTTGGTCGCCGTGACGACCAGCGCCAGGTCGGAGTTGGCCTTGACCTGGTTGACCTCACCGCCCGGCCGCAGCGTCACGTTCTGGCCGCCGGACTGGGCGATGACCGTGTCCAGGCTCATGCCGTGCAGCCCATGTGTGGCCGTGCCCGGCTTCAGCCGCTGGAGCATCTGCGTCGCCCCAGCCGTGGTCACTGTGGGCACGCTGGACTGCGGCAGGATCACCGAGCTGGGCGCCCGCGCCGCGACGTGCGCGTCGCTCAGGGCGTTGTTGAGCACGCCCTGGTACGAGGAGAGGTAGACGACGTCGGACGCCAGCAGCTGCTGCATGCACGGCGTGACGGATGCGGCGGCCGGGCCCGCCTTCGCCTTGTACGCCGGGGGCAGCGCGGCGGCGAGGCAGGTGAGGCCCTGCTGGCGATAGGAGAGCGCCTGGATCAGCGCGCCGTGCGCCGCCTGGGCCTGCTTCGTCGGCTTGATCGCGTTGGCCTCCTGCACCGCCTGCTTTTCGAGGTCGGCCGCGGCGGTCGCCTGGGCGGCGGCGGCGCTGGCCTGCATCGGCCGGGCGGCGCGGGTCAGGGTCGCCAGCTTGGCGCCGGCCTGGTCGGAGAGGTGGAGCGCCGACTTGACCTGTGACAGGTACTTCTCGTTGGCGGAGGACGTGCCGTTGCCGCTGCAACTGCGGGCGACCAGCGCCAGCAGCAGCACGACGACGAGGATGCCGCCCCCCAGCAGCGCGAGCCGGCCGACCTCGAGGTTTGGCATCGACGTCGGCCGCGGGATGCCGCCGCCCCGGCCGTCTCCCGAGCCTCCGGAGCCACCCGAGCCGCGCGAGGGACGCCGCGAAGGGCGTCGCCCGGGCCGGTCGGAGGGAGGCGGTTCGGCGGGCGCTGCGGGCTGCTCCGGCTCGCCGCGCCGCGGTGTCTCGGGCGCCGGCTGCATCGGCGCCGTCTCGTGCGTCCGGCTCGGCTCCTCCCACTGATCGTCGAAAAAGTCCTCCGGCGGCACGTCGGGACCCTACCACCCAAGCCGGATGCGGCCGGTTGCAGGAGTCTTGGGCCGGGAGGCAAATCTCAACCCGTGGCCCAGACCGCACACGCCCCCCAGAGCAGCGAGATGACCGGTTGCACGGTCGCCGGCCGGTACCTGCTGACGGGGCTGCTGGGGCGGGGCGGGTTCGGCACCGTCTACGCCGGCCGCGACCTGCAGGGCGGCGGCGAGGTGGCCGTCAAGGTGTTCAGCCGCAGCGAGGGATTCGCCTCGCGCGCGGCCCGGGAGGCCCGCACCGCCTCCAAGCTCGACCACCCCAACATCCACGCCGTGCTCGGCGTCGAGCGGGATGAGGAGCACTCGTACCTGATCTCGCGGCTGGTGGTCGGCGCACGGTTCGACCGCACCGAGCTGTCGGACGAGGAGGCGATCCGGGCGGTGGCCGCGGTCTGCGACGCCCTCGCCCACGCCCACGATCGCAGCGTGGTGCACCGCGACGTCAAGCCGTCCAACATCCTCGTGTCGGACGACGGCGACGTCGTGCTGACCGACTTCGGCATCGCCCGCGACCGCGACGCGGCCGAGCAGACGATGGACGAGCGGGTGCTGGGAACGCTCTCGTACATGGCGCCCGAGCAGGCCCGCGGCGGAGCAGGCGACCGAGAAGACCGACGTCTGGGCCGCCGCCCTGACCCTGTACGAGGCGCTGGCCGGTGGCAACCCCTTCCGCACGCGGTCGCTCTCCGACCTGCTGGAGCGGCTGGGCAAGGGCGCGCCGAGCCTGGCCCACAAGCGGCCCGACCTGCCCCGCCCGCTGGTCAAGGCGGTGCATCGCGCGCTCGACCAGGACCCGCGCAAGCGCCCCGACGCCCGCGGCCTGCGCGACGCGCTGATCGCCGCGCTGCGGCCCGAGGAGGACGAGGAGCCCTCACGCGAGCACCGAGTCCTGCCGGTGCCGCGTGTCGAGCCGCTGCGCCGCGCCGGCACGGCCGCGCTGGCCGGCGTCAGCCTGGTGTGGCTGCTGACGGCGTTCCCGGTGTATCCGCCCTCCTGGACGATCCCGATCGCGCTCGTCATCGGCCTGCTCGCCTGGCGCTCGCCGTTCGCGGCGGGCTGTGCGCTGACCGCCGTCGCGGTGCCCGCGCTCTGGAACCAGGCCGAGGCATCAGCGCTGCTCGTCATACCGGCGGCCGCGCTGTGGCTGCGTGCCGGCCGCGGCTGGAGCGGCCGGGTGCTGGCGCCGCTGGCGGCCGTGCCCCTGGCGATGATCGGCTTGGGGCCGGCGATCGTGCTGGTCGCGGCGACCGCGCCGACGCCCCGCAGGCGCTTCGCCGAGGGCGCCGCGGGCGGCATCCTGGCAGTGGTCGCCGGCGGCACGATGCCGCACAGCGCCACCCGCGCGCTGGCCGGCGCGACCGACCCGCTGGCCCCGCTGGGAGCGCTGCTGACGACGCCCGCTGTGCTCGCGATCGTCCTCGCCTGCGCCGTGCTCGCGCCGCTCTATCCGGTCGCGGCCGAGCGCACCGACGGCCACCGCGGCCGCGCGCTGGCGCTGTGGATCACCGCCTTCGCGGCCACCACCGTCGCGCTGCCCCAGCTGCTCTCCGCCACACCGGCGGCGCCCGCTCCGGCAGCAGCCGCAGCGGCCGTGGTGGCTATACTGGCAGCGGCCTGGGCACTGGTCGCACCCCGTATCTCGCTCGGCAGCTAGACCGACGCGGGCAGGGCCCGTACCACATCTCCTCTCGCAGCTTGAGCGTGCTTCGCAACATCGAACGCAAGATCGGCGGCCTGTTCGAAGGCGCGTTCAACCGGACCTTCCGCTCGGCCGTGCAGCCGGTGGAGCTGGCGCGCAAGCTCGCCAAGGAGATGGACGAGCACAAGACGATCTCGATCCACCGCGTCTACGTGCCGGACGAGTACACGATCTTCCTGAACACGACCGACCGCCAGCAGTTCGCGGCGTACGAGACGCAGATGCGCACCGAGCTGGCCGAGTACCTGGTGGAGCACGCCCGCCGCGAGGGCTACTCGCTGCCGCGCCGCCCGCTGGTGTTGATCGAGACGGCCGACGAGCTGGCCGTCGGCACGTTCGGCATCGCCGTGGACACGCAGGACGAGGATGCGCCGGCCGCGCCCGAGCCGCCCATGCCGCCCCCGCTGCCGCCGGTCGAGGCTCCCATGCCGGCGCCGGAGCCGGTCCCCGTGGTCCCGGTGGTCGGGGCCGAGACGATGGTCTACACGCCCCCGGAGGAGCCCGCGGAGGAGACCGCGACGGTCACCTGGGGCACCAACACCCTCCGCCTCGAGGGGCGCGTCACGGTGATCGGCAGGTCGAGCGAGTGCGAAATCCCGCTCGAGGATCCCAACGTCTCGCGCCGCCACGCCGAGATCCGCCGGATCGGCGAGGGCTACTCCCTGGTCGACCTGGGCTCGACGAACGGCACCGAGGTCAACGGACAGCGCATCCAGGAGACGGCCCTCATGAACGGCGACGTGATCGAGCTCGGCACCACGTCGATCACGTTCGAGCGGCGCCTTGGTTGACCAGCTCCTGCTCGTCCTCAAGGTCGCGTTCGTCGTCCTGCTCTACCTGTTCATCTGGCGCATCATCCGGGTCGCATCGAAGGACGTCCAGGTGGGCCAGGAGAGCACCGTGCTGGCCGCCGTCCGCCCGAGCAAGCCGCGCCGCCCGGTCGGGCGGCTGCTGGTCGAGGCGAGCGCCGATCTGAGCGCCGGCCAGCGCCTCGCGATCGACCGCGAGCTGGCCGTGGGACGGGCGGACGACGCCGCGATCCGGCTCACCGCAGACGGATATGCTTCCGGCCGCCACGCCCGGTTCCTGCGTGGCGAGGACCGCGACATGATCGAGGACCTGGACTCCACCAACGGCACGTTCGTGAACGGCGAGCAGCTGCACGGCATCCGGCCGCTCGACGACGGCGACCTGATCGCGGTGGGCCAGACCCAGCTCCGCTACGAGGCCGGCCGGTGAGCCGCCTCGGCATCGCCGACAGCGCCGGCCAGAGCCAGACCGGCCACGTCCGCCGCCACAACGAGGACTCCTACCTGATGCGCGGGCCGCTCTTCCTGGTCGCCGACGGCATGGGCGGCGCGGCCGCGGGCGAGATCGCCTCGACGATGTGCACGGAGGCGTTCGCCGGGGTCGACCTGATCCGGCTGCGAGGCGCCGACGCGCTGCGCCGGGCCGTCAGCGACGCCAACGCCGCGATCCACAGCCGCGCGCAGGAGGATCCCGAGCTGACCGGCATGGGCACGACCGCGATCGCCGCGCTGGTGGAAGACGACTCCGGCAAGGTCGCGTTCGCGCACGTCGGCGACAGCCGGGCATACCTGCTGCGCGACGGCGGCCTCCAGCGCCTGTCCGAGGACCACTCGGTCGTGTCCGAACTGGTGGCCGCGGGCCAGCTGACCGAGGAGGAGGCGAGCAGCCACCCCCAGCGCAACGTGATCACCCGCGTGCTGGGCGCCGAGCCGACCGTGCAGGTGGACGGCTTCGTCGTGGACGGCAGGCCGGGCGACATCGTGCTGCTCTGCTCCGACGGCCTCACGTCGATGGTGGACGACGACCGCATCGCCGAGCTCCTGGCGGAGGCGACCACTGCCGAGAACGCCGTGCGCAGCCTGGTGCGGGCGGCGCTCGACAGCGGCGGCGAGGACAACGTCACCGCCATCGTCTTCCGCCTGGACGAGGTGGACGACGACCGCACCGGCCAGATCCGCACGATCCTGACGACCGACCCCGACCTGGATGACCCCGAGGACGGCGCGGGCGGCCACGGCCGCCGCGCGCTGTTCATCGGGCTGGGCGTGGTCGGCGCGGTCGTGCTGCTCACCGTCGGCGCCGCCGTCGGCCTGCGCGAGAGCCACTTCATCGGCGCCGACGAGGCCTCGGGCCGCGTCGAGATCTACCAGGGCGTGCCGTGGGAGCTCGCCTTCGGCATCAAGCTCTACCACCCGGTCGAGGCAACTCCGATCTCGTACGCGTCGCTCGCACCCCAGACCCGCAAGGCGCTGTTCGACCACCGCCTGCGGACGCTGTCGAGCGCCAAGGAGGCGGTGAGCCGGATCGAGGCCGGGAACCCGTGAGGTCGGCACGAGGACGCGAGCTGTGGAACCTGATGTGGGTCGCGGTGCTGACCGGCATCGGCTTCCTGTCGGTGTACACCGCCCGCCAGCAGGAGATCTCGAGCGACTCCCTGGTCTACGCCGGCATCTTCTTCGGCCTGTACGCGATCGCGCACCTCGGCCTGCGGGCCGGCCTGCCTGACGCCGATCCCTGGCTGCTGCCGCTGTCGGCGCTCCTCACGGCGATCGGGCTGACCGAGATCTACCGGCTGTCGCCGACGCTGTCGCGCGACCAGTCGGTCTGGATCGTGATCGGCCTGGCCGGGTTCCTCGGGCTCGTCCTGGGGCTGCGCGACGTGCGCCGGATGGAGGCCTACACCTACACCATCGGTGCGGCGGCGGTGCTGCTGCTGGTCGGCACGATGGTGGTCGGCACGACGGTCAACGGCGCGAAGCTGTGGATCCGCGTCGGCGGCGTGCAGGTGCAGCCGGGCGAGTTCGCGAAGCTGCTGCTGGTCGTCTTCCTGGCCGGCTACCTGCGGCAGAAGCGGGAGCTGCTGGCCATGGCGCACCGCCGCATCCTCGGCATCGGATTCCCCGCCCTCCGCCACCTCGGGCCGCTGCTGACGATGACCGGCATCGCGCTGGCGGTGGTCGCCGTGATGAACGACCTGGGCACGGCGCTGCTCCTGTTCGGCATCTTCCTGGCCATGCTGCACGTGGCCACCGGCCGGCGGCTCTACACCGTGGTCGGGCTGGCGCTGTTCGCGGTCGGCTCCTGGGCCGTCTACCAGGCGACGCCGCACGTCCAGGAGCGCTTCCACGTCTGGCTCGACCCGTGGAAGGACCCGCACAACACCGGGTACCAGATCATCCAGTCGATCGAGTCGATCGCCGACGGCGGCGTGTTCGGCGCAGGGCTGGGCCGCAGCTTCCAGCTCGTCCAGCACGGCTCGACGCAGGTGCCCGTGATCCCGGCGGCGCAGACCGACGGCATCTACGCGGTGTGGTCGAACGAGACCGGCCTGGCCGGCGCCGCGGCCCTGCTGCTGGTCTACCTGCTGTTCTGCTACCGGGGCTTCAAGATCGCGACGCTGGCCGACGACGGCTTCTCCAAGCTGCTCGCGACCGGCCTCACCTTCGCGTTCGGGCTCCAGGCCTTCCTGATCGTCGGCGGCGTCACCCGGCTGATCCCGCTGACCGGCATCACCCTGCCGTTCGTCAGCTACGGCGGCTCCTCCATCGTCTCCAACTTCCTGCTGCTGGCGATGCTGCTGATGGTGTCCGACCGCGCGCGCAAGGGCCGCACGTGAACGCCCGCATCGGCAGCCTGTTCCGCCTGTTCGCCCTCGGCACCGCGGTGCTGGTGACGATGACGGCGTACTGGCAGATCTGGGCGGCGCCGTCGCTGGCGGTGCGCAAGGACAACGCCCGCCTGGTGTACCGCCAGCTGACGGTCAAGCGCGGGCTGATCTACGCCACCAACGGCTCGACCGTCCTGGCGACGAACACGAAGCGCGTCCGCAACGGCCAGACCCTCTACCTGCGCCGCTACCCGTTCAGGGGCCTGTACGCGCACGCCGTCGGCTACAACACCGTCGGCCAGGGGCGAACCGGCCTGGAGCTGTCGTACAACGACTACCTGACCGCGTCCAACAACGATCTCTCGACGCTGGTCGGCAACCTCGGCGACCAGCTCACCGGCCGCACGGTGACCGGCAACAACCTGATCACGGCGCTCTCACCGGCCGCCCAGCGCGCCGCGGTCAAGGGGCTGGGCTCGCTGAAGGGCGCCGTGGTCGCGCTCGACCCCCACACCGGCCAGGTGCTGGCGATGGCGTCGAACCCGACGTTCGATCCGAACACGGTGGGCCGCTCGATCGGCCGGCTCTCGACCGGCTCGGGCTCGGCCCTGCTCAACCGCGCCACGCAGGGGTTGTACGCGCCCGGATCGACCTTCAAGATCGTGACGGCCACCGCGGCCCTGCAGAGCCGCAAGTACACGCCGGACACCCTGATCGACGGCAAGGGCACCTGCATCACCGTCGAGTCGCACCCGCTGTGCAACGCCGGCGGCGAGTCCGCGGGGGTGGTCAGCCTGCGCACCGCGCTGACCAACTCGTACAACACCGTCTTCGCCCAGGTCGGCCAGGCCGTCGGCCAGCCGCGGCTGGAGGCGACGATGCAGGCCTACGGGTTCTTCGAGAAACCGCCGCTGGACTACCCCAGCGACGAGATGGCGGCCAGCGGCCTGTACGGCCCGCACGGCCTGCTGCGGCGGGGGATCCCGGAGGACGTCGGCCGCGTCGCGATCGGCCAGGAGCGGCTGCTGGCCACGCCCCTGCAGATGGCGGAGGTGGCGGCGACGGTCGCGAACAGCGGCGTGCGCATGCGGCCCTGGCTCGTGCGCAAGGTCGTCGCCCCCGGTGGCAAGACCGTGCTCACGAACGGCCCGCAGGCCGAGACGCGGGTGATGTCCCCGCAGACGGCGGCCGAACTGACCAGCATGATGCGCGACGTCGTAGAGGAGGGCACGGGACAGTCGGCGAACATCGGAGGTCTGAACGTCGCCGGCAAGACGGGGACGGCAGAGACCGGAGTCGCCGGATTGAACAACGCCTGGTTCATCGCATTCGCCCCAGTGGAGCATCCGCGCATCGCGGTGGCCGCGGTGATCGAGCGAACCCCGGAGTTCGGCGGTACCATCGCGGCACCCATCGCGGCCCGGGTGATCGCGGCGTACCTCGGACAGGCCGTGGCAAAGTAGGGCGTCAGTGACCGGCGAACACCGCAACGGGGAGCTGTTCGACCACCGGTACCGGCTGGAGCGGCGCATCGGCACCGGCGGCATGGCCGACGTCTACCTGGCGTCGGACGGGTCGCTGGAGCGACGCGTCGCGATCAAGATCCTGGCCGACCGGTACACCCGCGACGAGGGCTTCATCGAGCGGTTCCGCCGCGAGGCCCGCTCCGCCGCGGGGCTGAACCACCCCAACATCGTCGGCATCTACGACCGCGGCGAGTCCGAGGGCGAGTCCTACATCGCCATGGAGTACGTGGACGGGGAGACGCTCAAGGACGAGATCAACGCCCATGCCCCCCTGCCCGAGGCGGAGGCGATCCTCTACGCCCAGCAAGCGCTGTCGGCGCTCGAGTTCGCGCACCAGCGCGGCATCGTGCACCGCGATGTCAAGCCGCACAACATGCTGATCGGCACCGACGGCGTGCTCAAGGTCGCCGACTTCGGCATCGCCCGGGCGCAGAACACCGCGGAGATGACCGAGGTCGGCTCGATCGTCGGCACCGCCCAGTACCTGTCGCCCGAACAGGCACGCGGCCAGGCCGTCGGCCCCCAGTCCGACATCTACTCGATGGGCATCGTCCTCTACGAGATGCTCACCGGCGAGCTGCCATTCACGGGCACCAGCGCGGTCGAGATCGCGATGAAGCAGGTCAACGAGGATCCGGTGCCGCCCAGCCGCAGGAACCGGCTGGTTTCGCGGCCGCTGGAGCTGGTGGTGCTGCGGGCGCTGGCCAAGGACCCGGCGCTGCGCTTCCAGTCGGCGCGGGAGATGGCCGACGAGCTGGAGCGCGTCCGCCGCGGGCTGGCCGTGTCGCAGAGCACCCAGCAGGCGACGATGGTGATGGCCGCGCCGACCCGGGTGATGCCCGTGACGCCGCCGCCCGGGGACGAGCCGCCGGCGCAGCAGCCCAAGCGCAGCGCGTTGCCCTGGCTGCTGGTCGCGCTGCTCCTGATCGCCGCCGCCGGCGTCGGCTTCCTCGTCTACCGGCAGCTCCAGAGCGATCAGGTGACCGTGCCCAAGGTGATCGGATTCACCGCTGCCAGCGCGCAGCAGACGCTCCAGGAGAAGGGGTTCGTGGTCACCTCCAAGCGCACCAGCTCGTCAGCGGAGAACAAGGGGCTGGTGGTGCGACAGGACCCGACGTCGAACACCGCCGCCGACAAGGGCTCGACGGTGACGATCTTCGTCGGCCAGGGGCCGAACAGCATCCAGCTGCCCAAGCTGGCCGGCAAGACGCTGAACGCCGCCATCTCGACCGTGATCTCCGCCGGGCTGCCGGCCCCGGTGACGATCGCCAAGGCGTCCACGCTGGCCGCGAACACGGTCATCAGCACCACGCCCGGGCCGGGGCCGGTGTCGCCGACGACGGTCGTGAAGATCTACTACTCGAGCGGCCAGGTGAGCGTACCCGTCGTCCACGGCCTGTCCTACGACGGGGCGGCGTCGCGGATCGAGTCGGCAGGCCTGACGCCGTCGCGAATCGACCAGTCCAGCGACACCGTGCCCGCCGGGCAGGTGATCGGCACCGATCCGGCGGAGGGCACAACCGTCGTCAGCGGCTCCACCGTCCAGGTGTTCGTCTCCACCGGCCAGGCGCAGGTGCCGGTGCCGGGCGTCACCGGCGAGGACGTCGACCAGGCGCGCAGCGACATCCACGACGCCGGGCTGAAGGTGAACGTGACGAAGTGCCTGGCGCCGGTCGGCACCCCGGACGGCCAGGTCGTCAAGCAGGACCCGTCCGACGGGACGATGGTCGACCCCAAGTCCACCGTCACCGTCTACGTCGCCGACCAGACGCAGACGACGGCCTGCCCGGCATGAGCGAGGCCCGCCGCGTGCGGGTCGCCGTGCTCTACGGCGGCCGCTCCTCCGAGCACGAGATCTCGGTGCTGTCCGGCCGCTCGGTGATCGAGGCGCTCGACCCCGACCGCTACGACGTCGTGCCCGTGCAGATCGGCCGGAGCGGCGGCTGGGAGCTCGAGGCGGCCGGCGCGCTCCAGCTGGAGCCGGGCGCCGAAAGCCGCAGCCTGGTGTCCCGGCCCGGCGTCTCGCCGGTGCCCGCCGGCGCCGGGCCGATCGACGTGGTGCTGCCTGTGCTGCACGGCCCCTTCGGCGAGGACGGCACGGTGCAGGGCCTGCTGGAGATGCTCGACCTGCCCTACGTCGGGTCGGGCGTGCTGGGCTCGGCCGTGACGATGGACAAGGAGGCCGTGAAGCTGATGCTGCGCGGCGCCGAGATCCCGGTCGCGCGCCACGTCAGCTTCTCGCACCGCCGCTGGGACGCGGAGCGGGCCTCATCGCTCGGCTTCCCCTGCTTCGTCAAGCCCGCGAACCTGGGCTCGAGCGTCGGCATCAGCAAGGTGCACGGCCCCGAAGAGCTGGAGACGGCGATGGAGCTCGCATTCCGCCACGACTGGCTGGTGCTGGTCGAGGAGATGATCGAGGGCCGCGAGGTCGAGCTGGGCGTGCTGGGCAACGCCGACCCGGTCGTCAGCGTCCCCGGCGAGATCCTGATCGCCAACGACTCGGAGTGGTACGACTTCTCGGCCAAGTACGACGAGGGCGGCATGGACCTGGGCGCGCCCGCCGACCTGCCCGCCGCGGTGACGGCCGAGCTCCAGGACACCGCCCGGCGCGCGTTCGAGATCTGCCGCTGCGCCGGGATGGCCCGCATCGACTTCTTCGTCACGCCGCAGGGCGGCGTGGTGCTGAACGAGATCAACACGATCCCCGGGTTCACCGCGACGTCGGTGTACGCGCGGCTGTTCGAGGCGTCAGGCATCCCCTATCGCGACCTGCTCGACCGGCTGATCGAGCTCGCGCTCGACCGCCACCGCGACGAGCGCAGCTACGAGCGGTAGCCCACGGCGCCGGCCCCCGCACGGGCGATCTCGGGCGGCGCATCCGCGCGGACGGCAGTGACGCCGCGGCGGCTGGGGCGGCGGACGCGGAGCTCCTGGGCGACGACGTAGGAGCCGATGACGAGGCCCGCGGCCGCGATCTGCGCGGCCAGCCCCTCGACGGTCGGGAAGATCGCGAACCAGAGGCCGAGCGAGTTCGAGATGGGGATGCCGACCGGCGTGGTCGGGATCCACCCGGCGAGCTGCATCTCCTGGACGCTCTCGCCGACCATCACGACCAGGACGACGCCGAGCAGGACGCCGGTCGCCACCAGCATCCGCCGGTAGGGCAGGCGCCGCTGGAGGCGGAACGTGACGACGCCGACGGCGGCGGTCAGGGCCAGCCCGACCGCGACGCCCTCGAGCACCACGGACGAGCCATAGGCGAGGCGCAGGTTCTGGAGGAACAGCACGACCTCGAACCCCTCGCGGTAGACGGACGTGAACCCGAGCAGGGCCAGGCCGAGCAGCAGCCGGTTGGGACCGCCGCCGTCCTCGGCGTCGGCCAGCAGCCGCTTGCGGCGGCGGTTGTGCGCCCCGATCCAGCCGGCCCAGTAGACGTTGTGGAAGAACCAGTTCATGACGACCAGCAGCACGACCACCGCGAGCAGCCCGGTGGCCGCCTGGACGTCGAGGCCGCCGGCGCCGAGCGCCCCGATCACGCCGATCGCGAGGAACCACGTGGCGACGCTGGCCAGCAGCGCGACGCCGGCGCCCGCTGCGACCGGCCGCCGGTAGGAGCGGTTGGCGCCGGCGAAGCTCGCCGTCACCGCCGCCAGCACCAGGATCGACTCGAGACCCTCCCGGAACACGAGCAGCGCGCTGTCGGTGACGACGGCGCCGTGGCTGAGCTGGGTGGGGCCCGCCGTCGGATCGGCGACCGAGCCGGATCCGGAGGCGAGCTGCCACAGCGCCAGCGCCGCGATGCCGCCCCCGATCATCCACCAGACCATGCGCCGTGTCGCCACGGACTAAGGGTAGCCTAAGTCGCTGTGTTGTGGATCAGGTCGGCGAAGCGGTCCGCGCCGACGTTCCCGCCCGAGAGCACGACCCCGACGCGGCCGGGCCGCTCCACCCGGCCGGCCAGCAGCGCCGCCAGCGCGCACGCGCCGCTCGGCTCGAGCACGAGCTTCAGCCGGTCGAAGGCGAAGCGCATCGCGGTCACGATCTCTGCGTCCGAGACCAGCACCACCTCCTCCACCAGCCGCTGGACGATCGGGAACGTGAGCTCGCCGGGGATGTCGATCTGCTGGCCGTCGGCGATCGTCCTCGGCACCGGGATCCGCACCCGCTCGCCGGCCTGCAGCGATCGCCGCGTGTCGTCGCCCGCCTCGGGCTCAACGCCGATCACCCGGGTGGACGGCGACAGCTCGGCCGCCGCCAGCGCGCAGCCGGCCAGCAGCCCGCCGCCGCCCACCGGCGCCAGCAGGGTGTCCAGCTCCGGCTCGTCCTCCAGCAGCTCGAGCGCGACCGTGCCCTGGCCGGCGATCACCAGCGGGTGATCATAGGGCGGCACCAGCACCGCCGAGCGCTCGTCGGCGAGCGCGGCGCCCAGCGCCGCCCGGTCGTCGGCATACCGGTCGAAGCCGATCACCTCGGCCCCGTAGCCCCGCGTCGCCTCGACCTTGGGCGCCGGAGCGTCGCTGGGCATCAGGATCGCCGCCCGCACGTCCAGCAGCGAGGCCGCCAGGGCGACGGCCTGCGCGTGGTTGCCCGAGGAGTAGGCGACCACTCCGGCCTCGCGCTGCGCGGGATCGAGCGTCGAGAGCATCGAGTATGCGCCGCGGAACTTGAAGGCGCCGCCGCGCTGGAGGCACTCCGGCTTCAGCACCGCCCGGCTGCCGGTGGCGGCGTCAAGCGTGCGGGAGGTGACGGGCTGCGTGCGGTGGGCGACGCCGTCGAGACGGCCCGCCGCTGCTCGGATGTCTGCCAGCGCGATCACCGCGCTGCATCCTACGCGCGCGCCCGCCCGCGACTAGAAGTCGAACGGCAGGATGTCGTCGTTCTCGAGGGCGAGGCGGAACCGCTCGACGGCCTCGCTCATGTTCTCGCGGGTGACGCGGTCGAGCTCCTCGATCAGGCGGTCGGTCGCGTCGTTCAGCACATCGTCGTAGCGCTCGACCTCGTTCTGGTCGAACGTGTCGGTCTGGTGTTCCTCGCAGTCCGGGCAGCGCAGGGCGAGCTCCCAGCGCAGGTCCTCGACCTCCTGCCAGTCCACCGGGTGCACCCGCTCGCCGCCGCAGGCGTTGCACAGCTCGATCCGCCGGACCACGGGGTCGTCGGCGGCCTCGAGCTCGATCTCGTACTCGATCTCGCGGGCCTCGGTGATGATCGGCTCGCCGCCGGCCGCCTGGTAATAGACGATCTCGACGGTCTTGCCGCTCGGCAGAAGGATGCGTTTGGTGTGGTACTCGCCCATGATCTGTGCCGGACAGGGTCATCCCCGGCACACCGCATCATCGGAGGCGTCGGTGCACTCTTAAGGCCCGCTCAACCGAAATCACCCGATCAAGTGAGCGGATCTGCAACGGCTACAGGTACCCGCCGAAGTCGGCCGTGATCCAGTAGGCCCAGTGCCCGCCGTAGTACCCGCGCGTGACCCCCAGGCCGATGCTCCGGTAGGGGTAGCTGAGCAGGTTGGCGCGGTGGGCGGGGCTGTAGATCCAGGCACGCAGCGTGGCGGCCGGCGTGAACTGCCCGACGGCGAGGTTCTCGCCGAGGTACCGACCCTGGTAGCCGTAGTAGCGGATGCGCGTGATCCAGCTGACGCCGTTCGAGCCGGAGTGGCTGAACAGGTGGTACCGGGCCATGTTGTTGCTGTGGGCCTGCGCCGACGTGTCCAGGTGCACGTTGAAGTGCAGCGCGGCACGGTGGTTGCGCACGCGGTACGAGTTGATCTGGGCCAGCAGCGACTGCTTCCACGTCATCGCCGACGCGACCGCGGGCAGCGCGAGGCCGATTCCCAGCACCATCAGAGCGACTGCAAGCTTCGTCTTCAGCGGACTCCCCTCCTCTTCGGACTCAGCGCGCGATCCTAAAGCATGCGACCGGCGCCAAGACGCGCCCTCACAAACCCTTTACCTGCAGCAGCGAGGGCCCAAACGTGCTTATCGGCACGGGGCGGGAGAATCTGGAGAGTTGGAGCGCCCGCAGGCCGGTCAGCCGGCGGCGCCGGCGACCGCCGGCGAGGCCGAGGGGAGCACGCTCAGCGACTGCTCGAACACGTCAAGCGTCTCCTCGATCTGTTCGTCCGTCGCCACCAGGGACACCAGCACCCGCAGGCAATGGCTCTGCATGCCGGCCTTGAGGATCATCAGCCCGCGCGCGAGCGCCGCCTCGGCCACCGCCGTCGCCAGCTCGGGCGCCGGCTCCTTCGTGTCCGGGTCGCGGACGAACTCGATGGCGAGCATCGGGCCGAGGCCGCGGACGTCGCCGATCTGCGGGTTCGCCGCCTGGAGGCTCTCGAACCGCGAGCGCATCCGCTCGCCGATCGCGGTGCCCCGGGCGAGCAGGTCGCGGTCGCGGATCTCGTCCAGCACGGCCAGCCCTGCGACGCAGCCCAGCGGCGAGCCGACGTACGTGCCGCCGATGGTGCTGTCGCCGGCGCGGTCGACGATGTCCGCCTTGCCGATCACGCCCGAGATGGGAACGCCGGCGGCGATCGACTTGGCAACGGTGATCAGGTCGGGCTCGACGCCGAAGTGCTCGACCGCGAACATGCGGCCGGTGCGGCCGTAGCCGGACTGCACCTCGTCCGCGATCAGGACGATGCCGTGCTCGTCGGCGATCTCGCGCAGCCCGCGCACCCACTCGGCCGGCGGGACGACGAAGCCGCCCTCGCCCTGCACCGGCTCGAAGATGATCGCGGCCACGTTCTCGGGCGCGACGTGGGTCGTGAACATCATGCGCAGCTCGGCCAGCGCGGTTGCCGTCGGATCGGGACTCTCGTCGCGGTAAACGTAGGGGTACGGCGCCCGGTAGACCTCGGGCGCGAACGGCCCCATGCCGGCCTTGTACGGGTGCTGCTTGGACGTCAGCGACATGGCCATCATCGTGCGGCCGTGGAAGGCGCGCTCGAAGGTGATCACGGCCGAGCGCCCGGTGGCCAGCTTGGCGAGCTTGATCGCGTTCTCGACCGCCTCGGCGCCCGAGTTGAAGAAGGCCGCCTTCTTGGGGCCGGCGATCGGCGTCACCTCGAGCAGCCGCTCGGCCAGCTCGACGTACGACTCGTAGGGCACCATCGTGAAGTCGGTGTGCAGGAACCGGTCGATCTGGGCGTGGAGCGCCGCGCTGACGGCCTCGTTGGTGTGGCCGACGTTGAGGCAGCCGATCCCCCCGGTCCAGTCCAGGAAGGTGTTGCCGTCGATGTCGTGCACCACGATGCCGTGGGCGCGATCGACGACGATCGGCAGGTAGATGCTCTTGGCATCCGCAATGACCCGCTCCTTGCGCGCCAGCACCTCGCGCGACCGCGGGCCGGGCAGCTCCGTGACCAGGTTGATCGTGTTCCCCATGTGGCGTCCCCTTTTCGGCCGTGGACCGGGCGTGGTCCAACGGCAAACCGAATCACAATAGCACGGTAGGATTCCGCCGCAGATGGTGCTCAGCGATCACACGATCCGCGAGGAGATCGCCGCCGGCAGGATCGTGATCGAGCCCTTCGACGACGCTCTCGTGCAACCGTGCAGCATCGACGTACGGGTGGGCGACGCCTTCCGCGTGTTCCGCAACTCGCGGTACGCGTATATCGACGTCAAGAAGGCGATGGACGACCTCACGGAGCTCGTCCGCGTGGGCGAGGACGAGCCGTTCATCCTGCACCCGGGCGAGTTCGTGCTCGGCGTCGTGCTCGAGCGCGTCGCCCTTCCCGACGACATCGTTGCCACGCTGGACGGGAAGAGCTCGCTGGGGCGGCTGGGGCTGGTCGTCCACCAGACGGCGGGCGTGATCGACGCCGGATTCGACGGCCACATCACGCTGGAGCTGGCGAACATGGCCAACCTGCCGATCACCGTCTACCCGGGGATGCCGATCGCCCAGCTCAGCTTCGTCACGCTGACCACGCCGGCCGACAACCCGTACGGCTCGGGGCGGCTGGGCAGCAAGTACCAGGGCCAGGCCGAGCCGACGCCGAGCCGTTACCACCTCAACTTCGGCGGCCGGCCGTGAAGGTGCTGGTCACCGGCGGCACCGGCTACGTCGGCCGCGACGTGGTGACCGAGCTGCTGGTGAGCGGGCACGAGGTGCGGGCGCTGGTGCGCGCCGGAGCCGGGCCGCGGCTTCCGCAGGGCGCCGAGCCGGCGGTCGGCGACGTCACCGACGCGGCATCCGTGGACGCCGCCGCCGAGGGCGTCGAGGCGATCGTCCACCTGGTCGCGATCCTGGACGGCAGCGACGAGCAGTTCGAGGCGGTCAACGCAGGCGGCACCCGCAACGCGATCGCCGCCGCCGAGCGGCAGGGCATCCGCCGGTTCCTGCACATGTCCGCCCTCGGCGTGACCGCGGAACACGCGCCTCTCACCCGGTACTGGCGCACCAAGTGGGCCGCCAAGCAGGCGGTGATGGCCAGCGCACTGGACTGGACGGTGTTCGAGCCGAGCTTCGTGTTCGGCCACGGCGGCGGCGCGTTGAAGGCGTTCGAGGGCCTGCTGAAGATGCCGGTGGTCGGCGTCATCGGTGACGGGAAGTACCGGCACCAGCCGGTGTGGATCGGCGACGTCGCCCGCGCATTCGCCGCGGCGCTGGAGCGGCCCGAGACGATCGGGAAGCGCTACGAGCTGGGCGGCCCGCAGGTGTTCACCTTCGACG
The DNA here is from genome assembly GCA_963797175.1 of uncultured Actinomycetes bacterium. Taxonomy (GTDB): domain Bacteria; phylum Actinomycetota; class Thermoleophilia; order Gaiellales; family JAICJC01; genus DATLLN01. The sequence continues at coordinate 1,447,405 of CAWCOL010000009.1, read as the reverse complement.
AACTGCTCGACGACCTGGCCCGCGTGACCGGCCGCTCGCCGCGCCCGAAGCTGCACGTGCCGGTCGGGCTGATGAAGCTCCAGGCCGGTCTGCTCCAGTACTTCCCGCCGCCGCTGAAGGTGACCCGCGAGCAGATCGTGATGCTGGTCGAGGGCACCGAGTGCGACATCTCCGGCATGCGCGAGGACCTCCGGATCGAGCCCGCCTCACTGGTCGAGGCGTACACCCGGTAGCTCGGCTTGCCGTGGACTAGATCCGTCCGCATCCTGCTGCTAGGATCGATGTACTGCGGAAAGGAGGTGGTCCGACTTGTTGGATGATCCAAGACGGGCGAGCGGAGGTAGTCGCGGGTAGTGGCGAGTCCCTGAACCTACGGGAAATCGCTGCAGCCGGCGTTGGGACAGCCAGCGCCCGGACCTACGGGAACGTGGCCGCTTAGCAAGCGCCGCTACCCAATACAAGCGCACTCACCGCACGGGGCGTGCGGGCCGGATGTCGGCCTGCGCGCCCCGTTGTCCTTAACCGCCCCGTCCGTCCGGTAGTCTCGCGGCCATGGGGGAGATCGATCGGCCGCGGGTGCGGCTCGCGGAGGACGGGGATCTCGCGTGGCTGGCCGCGCACGATCTCGACGAGCGGGTGCTGCGGCTCAAGCTGGACGCCCAGGAGTTGATGGTCGCGGAGGTCGGCGGCGAGCTGGCCGGCCTGATCCGGCTCGACCACCTCTGGTCGTCCATCCCCTTCGTCGCCCAGGCCCGCGTGGTCGAGGCGGCCCGCCGGCGCGGCGTCGGGCGCGCGCTGGTGGACGCCACGGCCGAGCACGAGCGGCGGCGCGGGGCGACGGTCCTGCTCAGCTCAACCGACGCCGACCACACCGACAGCCACGTCTGGCACCGCGCGGTCGGCTTCGAGGAGTGCGGGTACATCGCCGGACTGAACCCGGGCGGGATCGGCGAGATCCTCTACCGGCGCATCCTCTAACGGGTCGTCCGGCCGGGGCTACATGCCCCAGCGGGACTCGCCCATGAGCTGGAGCTCGGCGCCGGACGTGGCCAGGGCGGAGACGGAGCCCTCACCCCGCTCGACCACCCGCACCGAGACGGTGCGCGCCAGCTCGTCGGCCACGACGACCGCCTCGCCGTCGCCGCGCTCGAGGCGGGTCTCCGCCTCGCTCTCGCCGCCGCTGTGCTCGAGGACGGTGTAGGTGAACCCGGGCTCGACGCCGTGCTGCTTCATGTAGTGGAGCACCTCCTCGGCCTCGTTCTCGAGGCGGAGGACGATGATCGTGCTGTCAGCCGGCACCGCCGGCAGCGGCTCGCCGGGCTCGCGCGGGTAGCTGCCGATCGGATGACCGTGCGGGCAGGTGTGCACCTCGCCGATCATCTCCAACATCTTCGCCTCGATCCTGGGCGAGATCGAGTGCTCCATCGCGTGGGCCTCCTCGTGGACGTCGTCCCACGGGATGCCCATCACCTTGACCAGGTAGGCCTCGACCAGCCGGTGGCGGGCCACGATCTTCTCGGCCACCTCACGCCCGCGAGGAGTGAAGTGGATCAGCTTGTGGTCGTCGCGCTCGACCAGGTCGTCGTCGGCCATGCGCTTGAGCATCTCGCTCGCCGACGGCTGGGAGACGCGCAGCGCCCGGGCCAGGTTCGCCTGCGTGCGCTCGATGCCCGACTCGTAGAGCCAGTAGATGCTCTCCAGGTACTCCTGGGTGGCTTCCGAGAGGGTGTCCACGGCGAGGAGTATAGGAGGACGGGTCAGGTCTCGACGTAGACGACGCCGTCGCGGACGACCACGGGAAACGCCTCGACGTTCTCGGTCGCCGGCAGAGACAACACGTTGCCGGTGCGCAGATCGAAGCGGGCGCCGTGCCGCGGGCAGACCACGTCGAACCCCTCCCGCTCGCCCTCGCAGAGCGGGCCGTCGTCGTGGCTGCAGCGATCCTCGATCGCGTAGTACGCACCGTCGATGCGGTACACCCCGACGAAGAGCGATCCCGACTGGACGATGACCACGCCGCCCTCCGGGATCTCCCCGTCGGCGGCTACGCGGAGTTCCAACGGATCTCGTCGCTGCCGGCCCACTCCTCGGGCAGCGGCTCACCGGTGAGGTTGTTCAGGGCGACCTTGAGCACGCCGACCGAGAGCAGCGCGCACTTGAGGCGGATCGGCGTCAGCGGGATGCCCAGCTCGTCGAGCACGTCATCCTTGCCGATCGCCGACAGCTCGTCCACCCGGCGCCCCTTGATCGTCTCGGAGAGCATCGACGCGGCCGCCTGGCTGATCGCGCAGCCGCGGCCGTTGTACCGCACCTCGCTGACGACGCCGTCCTCGACGCTCAGCTCGATCGAGAGCTCGTCCCCGCACAGCGGGTTGACGCCCTCGGCCGTGGCGCTGGGATGCTCGAGGTGCCCGGCGTTGCGCGGGCTGCGGTAGTGGTCGAGGATGTTCTCGCGGTAGAGGTCGTCCATACGCTCTCAGTGTACCCGTGAGGGCGAAATCGACCCCTCGACGGTCTAGATGGTTGGCTCCACGAGCTACGCGTCTCTGCGAGGGGCCCAACGAGGCTCAGACACCACGCGCGTCCTTGAACAGGCTTCATCCAGCCTGCCCTGCGGACGCCCGCGTCGTCTGAGCGACGCTGGATCCGCTCCCAGAGCCACACATCCCATGGAACCAACCATCAGCCGAGCAGCGTGCGCCGCACCTTGGCCAGGCCGGCGACGAGCGCCTCGAGATCCTCGGTCGTGTTGTAGAGGTAGACGCTCGCGCGGGTGGTGGCGGCCAGCCCGAACCGCCGCATCAGCGGCTGGGTGCAGTGGTGACCCGCGCGCACGCAGATGCCCTCGGTGTCGAGGATCTGGGCAACGTCGTGGGGATGCAGGTCGCCCAGGTTGAACGAGAGGATGCCCGCGCGATTGGGCGGCGGCGGCCCGTACTGGACGACATCCGGCACCTCGGCCAGCAGGTCGTAGCCGTACCGGGCGAGCGCCGCGGTGTGCAGGTCGATCGCCTCCAGCCCAACGTCCTGGATGTACTCGACGGCGCGGCCGAACGCGATGCACTCGGCGATCGCCGGCGTGCCCGCCTCGAACTTCCACGGCAGCTCGTTCCAGGACGTGCGCTCCAGCGAGACCGAGCGGATCATCTCGCCGCCGGTGAGGAAGGGGTTCATCTGCTCGAGCAGCTCCGCCCGCCCCCACAGCGCGCCGGCGCCGGGGCCGCACATCTTGTGGCCGGAGATCGCGTAGAAGTCGCAGCCCAGCTCGGTCACGTCCACCGGGCGGTGCGGCGCCGCCTGCGCGCCGTCCACCACCACCACCGCGCCCCGCTCGTGCGCCCAGCGCGACAGCCCGGGGATGTCGTTGATCGTGCCCAGCGAGTTGGAGACGTGGGTGACGGCCAGCAGCTTGAGGTTCTCGACATCGTCCAGCGCCGACACCGAGTCGGGGTCGAGCGTGCCCTCGTCGGTCAGCCGCAGGTGGTGCAGCGTGGCGCCGGTCTGCTGCGCGAGGAACTGCCACGGCACCAGGTTGGAGTGGTGCTCCATCTCGGTCGCGACGATCGCGTCGCCGGGGCCGATGAACTTGCGGCCGTAGGCGTAGGCGACCAGATTCAACCCCTCGGTCGTGTCGCGGACGAAGATCACCTCGCGCCGGTCGGGCGCGCCCAGCAGGCCGGCCACGGAGTCCCGCGCCGCCTCGTACGCGGCGGTCGCGGCCTCGCCCAGGGAGTAGACGCCGCGGTGGACGTTCGCGTAGCTGGTCTCGTACACCTCGACCAGCCGGTCGATCACCTGCCGCGGCTTCTGCGTCGAGGACGCCGAGTCGAGGTAGACCAGCCGCTTGTCGCCGTGCACCGGGCGCTCGAAGATGGGGAAGTCGGCGCGCAGCCGCTCGGCATCGAGCGGTGTCCGTGACGGGGCGACGGCCATGGCCTCAGTGTAGATGGCGCCGTCAGGCGGGCCGCGTCTGCGGCACCTCGGTGGCGGCCAGCGCCATTGCCAGGAAGACCGGGAAGATCCCCATCCGGGGCGTGTCCGGATGCTCGCGCAGCAGGTCGCCGGCGGTGTCCAGCAGCGTCGCGATCCGCTCCAGCGCGGGGCCGGCGGCGCCGGGGCTCGGCTCGAGGCACGCCATCCGGGCGATGTGCAGCATGTCCAGCGCCCGCTCGGCGTTGCCGGTGATCGCCGCGCCGAACACGATCAGGCAGGTGGTGTGGACGCGGGCCAGCCGGTGGTCGACCAGCAGGTGCTCCGGCGCGCGGGGGGCCGTCGGCCGCAGCAGCTCCTCGCCGGCGATCAGCTTGAGGGCGGCGCCGCCCACCACCTCGCGCTGGACGGCGGACTCGACGCCCAGGCAGGCCATCGTGCGCAGCACCATGAAGAGGCCACCGGTGGTGCGGCCGTACGGCGGGTCGGAGCCGAACACGAGCCGCTCGATCGGCACCCGCGCGAGCAGCGACAGCAGGTCGTAGGCGTTCAGCCACGACGTGTCGTAGACCGCCGCCGGGTGGTCGCGCAGGCCCTCGGTCAGCGCCCCCTGCCCGGCCACGCCGAGGTGAGCCATGATCAGCGGTGCGCCGGGATGGCGCTGGGCGACCTCCACCAGCTCTGGCCCGAACGCGTCGGGCAGCCCGCGGCCGGCATGGATCAGGATCGGTACGTGCGCCTGCTCGGCGAGGTCGAAGATCGGCTCGACCAGCCCGGTCAGGCTGAACGCCTGGGCCCGGGGGTGCAGCTTGATGCCGCGGGCGCCCGCCGCCAGGCAGCGCTCCGCCTCGGCGATCGGGTCGTCCATCGGGTCGAGCCGGCAGAAGGGGATGAAACGGCCGTCGCTCTCCTCCGCCCAGCGCAGCACGCGGTCGTTGGGCAGGCGGTAGGACGGGGCGCGCTCGGGGTCGTGCAGCGGGAAGACCACCGCCCGGTCGGCCGAGGCGGCGTCCAGCAGCTCGACCAGCCCGGCGGGGTCGAGCGACATGCCGTCCTCGTCGTTGCCCAGGTGGGTGTGCACGTCCACGACCTGCGCACCCAGCGGGCGGAGCCTCCCCAGCTCGTCCTCGATCGGCCCGAGCGCGCCTGCCGGGAACAGGTTCGGGCTGCTCACCGCTCGGGGAGCCGTGCCTCGATCGCCGCGGTCAGCGTTTCGCGCACCTCGTCCGAGCCGATCCGGTCGAGCACCGGCTGGAAGAAGCCGCGCACGATCAGCTGCTCGGCCTCGCGCCGCGGCAGCCCGCGGGCCATCAGGTAGAAGAGCTGCAGCTTGTCGACCTGGCCGACGGTCGCGCCGTGCGTGCAGCGCACGTCGTTGGCCTCGATCTCGAGGCCGGGGATCGAGTCGGCGTGGGCGTCGTGCGTGAGCAGCAGGTTGCGGTTCTCCTGGTAGGCGTCCGTCTTCTGGGCGCCGCGGTCGACGCGGATCACGCCGCGCCAGACCGAGCGGCTGCGCCCGTCCAGCACGCCCTTGAAGAACAGGTCGCTGGTCGTGTCCGGCGCCGCGTGCTCCTGGGTGGTGTCGAAGTCGGCGTGCTCGCGGCCGGCCAGGAAGTAGGCGCCGGTGACCTTGACGTGGGCGCCGCGGTCGGCCAGGTAGCTCTCCATGCGCGACTTGGCGCGGGTGCCGCCCAGCGCCAGCGCGACCCAGTCGAGCTCGGCGTCGCGGCCGACGACGGCCCGGTGCGTGCCGAACTGGCGCGCCTCGGCGTGGTGCCGCTGCGTGGTGACGTACTCGAGGCGGGCGCCGTCGCCCACGGACAGCTCGACGACCGCGTTGACCATGCCCGGCGCGGTGCTGACGAACTCCTCGCTGAACACGGCGCGGGCGCCGCGCTCGACCACGATCAGGGCGCGGTAGCTGACGGCGACGGCCTCGCCGATCTCGACGGTGGCGCGCAGCGGCGCGTCCACCTCGACACCGGCGGGGACGTGCAGGAACACCCCGTCCTGCCAGCCGGCGGCGTTGCCCGCAGCGAACTTCTCGTCGTCGGAGACGACCGAGCCGAAGTGGCGCTCGACCAGCTCGGGCACCTCCTCCACGGCGCGGGCCAGGCGGCCGAACCAGACGCCGTCGGGCAGGTCGGCCTCGCTCAGGCTGAGCGCCGGCGGGGCGGCCTCCAGCGCGTCCGGGTCGAAGCCGCGCAGGTTCGTGTAGCGCCACGCCTCGTCACGGCTGGTCGGCACCGGCAGCTCGGCATAGCGCGCACGGGCCGCCGCCCGCCTGTCCGCGAGCCAGGCGGGCTCGGACACGGTCTGCGTCATCCGACCGAGCCCTCCATCTGTAGCTGGATCAGGCGGTTGAGCTCGACCGCGTACTCGAGCGGCAGCTCCTTCGTGATCGGCTCCACGAACCCGGAGACGATCATGCCGGAGGCCTCCTCCTCGGACAGCCCGCGGCTCATCAGGTAGAAGAGCTGCTCGTCGCCGATCTTGGAGACGGTCGCCTCGTGCCCGATCTCGACGTCGTTCTCGTCGATGTTGATGTACGGGTACGTGTCGGTGCGGCTGTCCTCGTCGATGATCAGCGCGTCGCAGACCACCTTCGAGCGCGAGCCGGTCGCCCCCTTGTTCACCTGGAGCAGGCCGCGGTAGCTGGAGCGGCCGCCGTCCTTGGAGATCGACTTGGAGGTGATCACCGAGCTGGTGTTGGGCGCGACGTGGGTGATCTTGCCGCCCGCGTCCTGGTGCTGGCCCTTGCCGGCGAACGCGATCGAGAGCACCTCGCCGTGCGCGCCCTCGCCGTTCAGGATCACCGCCGGGTACTTCATCGTGATCTGCGAGCCGAGGTTGCCGTCGACCCACTCCATCGTGGCGCCGGCCTCGGCGACCGCGCGCTTGGTGACCAGGTTGTAGACGTTGTTCGACCAGTTCTGGATGGTCGTGTAGCGGCACCGGCCGCCCCGCGCGACGTGGATCTCGACCACGGCCGAGTGCAGCGAGTCGCTCGAGTAGATCGGCGCCGTGCAGCCCTCGACGTAGTGGACGTAGGCGTCCTCGTCCACGATGATCAGCGTCCGCTCGAACTGGCCCATGTTCTCGGCGTTGATCCGGAAGTAGGCCTGCAGCGGCAACTCGACCTTGACGCCCTTGGGCACGTAGATGAACGAGCCGCCCGACCAGACGGCCGAGTTGAGCGCCGCGAACTTGTTGTCGTTGTAGGGGATGATCGTGCCGAAGTAGCGGCGCACGATCTCCTCGTGCTCGCGCAGGGCCGAGTCCATGTCGAGGAAGAGCACGCCCTGCTTGGCGAGGTCCTCCTGGAGGCTGTGGTAGACGACCTCGGACTCGTACTGGGCGCCGACGCCGGCCAGGTACTTCTTCTCGGCCTCGGGGATGCCCAGCTTGTCCCACGTCTCGCGCATCCCGTCGGGCAGGTCGTCCCAGGAGCGGGCCTGCTCGTCGAGCGGCTTCATGTAGTAGTAGATGTTCTCGAAGTCGATCGTGGAGAGGTCGGCGCCCCAGCTGCGGCATCGGCCGCTCGACGAAGTGCCGGTAGCTCTTCACGCGGAACTCCGTCATCCACTCCGGCTCGGCCTTGTGCGCCGAGATCTGGCGGACGATGTCCTCGGTCAGGCCGCGGCCCGTCTGGAACACCGCCACCGAGTCGTCGTGGAACCCGTACTTGTACTCCCCGATCTGGGTCGCTTCGACCTCTTCGGGGGTCAGCTCGGTGCGCTCTGTCATCTAGACCGCCTCCTCCATCACGCCATAGGGTGCGTAGCCGTCGCGCTCGAGCTCATCGGCCACCTCGGCCCCGCCGGAGCGGACGATGCGGCCCTCGACCAGCACGTGCACGTGGTCGGGCTTGATGTAACGCAGCAGGCGCGAGTAGTGCGTGATCACGAGCGTGCCCATCTCGGGACCGACCAAACTGTTGACGCCGTCGGCGACGATCCGCAGCGCGTCGATGTCGAGGCCGGAGTCGGTCTCGTCCAGGATCGCGATCTGGGGCTTCAGCATCGCCATCTGGAGCATCTCCATCCGCTTCTTCTCGCCGCCCGAGAAGCCGTCGTTCAGGTACCGGCTGGTCATCGAGCGGTCGATCTTGAGCTGCTCCATGCTGCCCTGCAGCAGCTTGCGGAACTCGGGGATGCGGATCGGGTTGTCCTCGCCGTCCTCGGTGCGGCGGTGCGCGTTGACCGCCATCCGCAGGAAGTTCGCGACCGTCACCCCGGGGATCGCCGCCGGGTACTGGAACGCCAGGAAGATGCCCAGCCGGGAGCGCTCGTCGGGCTCCAGCTCGAGCAGGTCCTCGCCCCTGAACAGCACCTGGCCGCCGGTCACCTCGTATGCCGGGTGGCCCATCAGCACGTGCGCCAGGGTGGACTTGCCGGAGCCGTTCGGCCCCATGATGGCGTGCACCTCGCCCTTCGACAGCTCGAGATCCACGCCCCTCAGAATCTCGGCGCCGTCGATCGCGGCGTGAAGGTCCTTGATGACGAGATCAGACATGCAGAGCGTTCCTCATTTCCGAAAGATCGTGAACCGGCCGGGATTTCCCGGCGAATGACCACCTGCAAGTGTAGCCCCGCACCCGTTCTGGCCCGTCCACCCGTCTGCTAGGCTGAGGAACATGCCCGACGTATCACCGATTCAGCTCATCATCGTCCTGATCATCGCCCTGGTCGTGCTCGGGCCCAAGCGTCTCCCCGAGGTCGGGAAGTCGCTCGGTAGGGGCATCCGAGAGTTCAAGGACTCGGTGAGCGGGAACGATCACGACGAGACGCCGCCGGTTCCCCCGGCCGCCTCGATCGAGCCGCCGGCGCCCACGCAGGCGTCCGCCTACACCCCGCCTCCGGCGGAGCAGGCGACCACGCGCTCGGCCGAGTAGGGAGCTCCCGCCATGAAGCGTCCGCGCCGGGTCAGGCCGGAGGACCAGATCGACCTCGTCGACCATCTCGACGAGCTCAGGTCGCGCATCATCGTCATCCTCTCCGTGCTCACCGTCGCGATGAGCGTGCTGTTCTGGAAGTCGGGCGAGGTGCTCCACGCACTGTCCGGGCCGATCCGGGACGCCGACCCCGCGTTCAGCGGCCCGCACGGCGGATTCCTGGCGACCAGCCCGCTCGACCAGATCATGACGTCGATCTCGATCGCGATCTACGGCGGGCTGATCATCACGCTGCCGGTGCTCACCTACCAGATCTACGCCTTCGTGCTGCCGGCGTTCGACGAGAAGCACCACAAGCACATCAAGCCGATGGTGTGGGCGGTGCCCGCCCTGTTCCTGATCGGCGTCGCGTTCGGCTGGTACCTGGTCGTGCCGCCGGCGTTCGACTTCCTGATCGGGTTCAACTCGGCGGAGTTCAACTTCCAGCCGCGGGCCAAGGACTACATCCAGTTCGTCCTGCTGACGGTGCTGGCGATGGGGCTCGTGTTCGAGATGCCGATGGTGATGATGACGCTGGGGCGCCTCGGCGTCGTCAGCTCCTCGCTGATGCGCAAGCACTGGCGGATCTCGATCGTCGCGCTGGCGGTGCTGGCGATGCTGCTGCCGGGCGTGGATCCGATCTCCTACATCGTCGAGTTCATCCCGCTGCTCGTGCTCTACGGCCTCTCCTACTTCCTGGTCAAGCTGGTCGAGCCGAAGGCGGCGCCCGAGTCGCCGGCCGAGCCCAACCCGGGCTAGAAAACGCACCTCAAATCATCGATCCTCTAGCCTGAGCGGATGATCTACGGAGCCGACTGGGTGCTGCCGATCGACGGGCCGCCGATCGAGGGCGGCGCCGTGCGGATCGAAGGGGAGCGGATCGCCGAGGTCGGGGACGGCCTGGAGCCCGACGAGCGGTTTGCGGGCTGCGCGATCCTGCCCGGCCTGATCAACGCACACACCCACCTCGAGTACGCCGTCATGTCGGGCTTCGGCGACGGCCACCCGTTCGACGGCTGGATCGCCGACCACATCCGCCGCCGCGACGGGCTCGGGCGCGAGGACTACCTGGCGCAGGCCAGGGAGGGCGTGCGGGCCAGCCTGGCCGGCGGCGTGACCACGGTCGCCGACTGCTGCTATGCGGGCACCGTCGCCGAGGCGGCGATCGAGCAGGGCATCCGCGCGATCGTCTACCTGGAGGCGTTCTCGCGGCACGATCCGCTCGAGCAGCCGCTGGAGCAGCGCCTGGACGAGCTTCCGCACGGCCCCCTGGTGGTCGCCGGCATCTCGCCGCACGCGCCCTACACAGTCGATCTGGACGACTACCGGCGCTGGGTCGGCCTCGCCCGCGAGCGCAGGCTGCCGGTGGCGACGCACCTGCTGGAGTCGCACGTCGAGCAGCACCCCGCGGCGTACTTCCGCGACGTCCTCGGCCCCGACACCGTGGTCATCCACGCAGCTCGTGCGGGCACCGAGGACGTGGCGCTGTTTGCCCAGCTTGACGTGCCGATCGTCCACTGCCCCCGCTCGAACGCGCTGCTCGGATGCGGGATCGCGCCGCTGACGGCGCTGCGCGAGGCCGGCGTCCGCGTGGGGCTGGGCACCGACTCGCCGGCGTCGGCGCTGACGCTGGACATGTGGGAGGAGATGCGCGCGGCGGTGCTGCTGGCCCGCGCGGCGGCGGCACGGCCGGACGTGCTGTCCGCCGGCGACGTGCTGCGGATGGCGACGGCGGACGGCGCGCGGGCGCTCGGCCTCGAGCCGGGGCTGGGCACGCTGGTGCCCGGGGCGCCCGCCGATCTCACCGTCGTCGACCTGTCCGGCACCGAGTGGCTGCCGTGGGACGATCCCGAGTCGGCGGTCGTCTACGGAGGCGCGCCCTCCCGGGTGGTGCTCACGGTGGTCGCGGGCGGGATACGCTTCAGGCGCGGGGCGCAGCGCGCCGATACGTCCCCGGCGCACGCCGTCCGCTCACGGATGATCTCGACCTGACGAGAACCTGACCGATGCTCTTCGAAAAGATCCGACGCACCCAGAAGCCCGTGTTCATCGTGCTCGCACTGATGTTCGGGATCGGCTTCGTGTTCCTCGGGGTCGGATCGGGCGCCGGCGGGATCAATCCGCTCGACTTCCTCAACTCGAGCAGCGGGACGGCCTCGAACATCAACGACCTCAGCGGCAAGGTCAAGGACAACCCGAAGGATGCGGCGTCGTGGCTGGCGCTGGCGCAGGCCTACCAGGGCGACGGGCAGACCGACCCGGCGCTCGGCGCCTACCAGCAGTACATCGCCCTGCGGCCGAAGGACCGGGGCGCGCTGATCGCCGCCGCGCAGCTCTACGAGCAGTCGGCGCAGAACGCGGCGCAGAAGGGCTCGGTCTACCAGAACGAGCTGACGCAGCTCCAGGGCGCCGAGGCGGGCGGTCTGACCAGCTCCAAGTTCGTCACCGGGCTCAAGTCGGACGTGATCACCTCGCTCCAGTCACCGCTGCAGACCCAGCTGCAGACCTACCAGTCACGGGTGGCGTCGGCGCTCGCCCAGTCGGTGGTGCTGTGGAAGAAGCTGACGGTGCTCGAGCCCACCAACGCCGACTACTGGTACGCGATGGGCAATGACGCCGCGAACGGCTCGGACTACGCGACCACCCAGCAGGCCTTCACGAAGTACCTCAAGCTGCGCCCGGACGATCCGCAGAAGGCGCAGATCGAGAACTACCTGAAGCAGATCGCGCCGCTGGTGAAGGCGCAGCAGTCGCAGAGCACGTCCGGCGGCACGTCCCCGACGCCCTAGCGTCGGCCCGCGTTCCCTAACCGTCCGCGCCGTGGCCGCCGGAGCCGCCGCCCGACGTCGTCTTGCCGGAGCCGCCGGAGGACCCGCCCGACGTCGTCTTGCCCGAGCCACCCGAGGTGCTGTCCGAGCCGGAGCCGCCTGACGTGCGTCCGCTGCCGGACTCGGTCGCGCCCGCGCTACCGCCGGAGTGGCGGCCGCCGCCCTCGGTCTCGCCCTCCGCCGCGCGGCCGCTGTGCTCGGAGCCGCGCCCGCCGTGGTCGTCGCCGATCTCGCCGGAGCCGTGGCGGCCGTCCTCGGCCGGGATCGGCCGGGGGGCGGCAGCCACGCCGCTCTGCGGCGAGTGCGACCTCGTCACCGCCGGGTGCGGCGGGGCGCCGTGCGTCGCGTGGACGGCCTCGTACACCGCCGCACCGCCGCCGCCCACGACCGTGACCGCCGCGATCGCGACCGCCGCGGCCTTCGCGCCCAGCAGGCCACCCAGCCCGCCGCCGGCCTTGAGCCCGACGGCCGCCACCGGGAACAGCGCCGCCAGCCCGGCGCTCTGACGGGAGATGGCGCGCTCGAACGCGCGGCAGTGCCGGCAGGTCGCCGCGTGCAGCCGTGCGCTCGCGGCCTCGCCGCGACCGACCTCGCCGTCCTTGCGCGCCGACAGGGCGACCTGCGCGTCGTCGCAGTGGATCGCCGCGGCGTCGGCCAGGGCCTGGAGGGATTTGCGTGCGCGGAAGATGATGACTTTCACGTTCGACTCGCTGACGTCCAGCACCTCGGCGATCTCGGCATACGACAGCCCGGAGAGCTCGCGCAGCACCAGGGCCGAGCGCTGCTGCTCGGACAGCCGGTCGAGGCCGACCTGGAGCATCTCGAGGTCGGCCGAGAGCTCGGCGGCGTGCACCGGCGAGGTGTCCGGGGAGACATGGTCGTCCCCGATGTCGCCCGGCACGGGCGCCAGGCGCCGGCGCCGGATGCGATCGACCGCGGCGTTGCGCGTGACCCGGTAGAGCCACGGGCGGGGGTCGTCGAGACCCCCGCCCGCGAGGCTTCGGCTCGCGGCCAGGAAGGCATCCTGCACGACCTCCTCGGCGTCGGAGCGGTTGCCGAGCAACCCGTCCGCATACCGCACCAGTCCCGGCTGGAGCTCACGGAAGAGCCGATCCAGCTCGGCATTCCGTGCGGGTGTCGCTGTCACGGTCACCTGAGCAGTATGCGTGCGGGCCGTCAGTTGCCGCCACCCTCGCCCTCGTTGCCGTGGCCTCCGTCACCATGGCCGCCGTGCTGATGACCACCGTGGTCATCGCCGTGCTCGCCGCGGCCGTGCCGCTCGGGCTCGGCCTCGCGGTGACCGCGATCGTCCCCCGGCTCCGCCTCGTGGCGGCCGCGGTCGTCGCCCGGCTCCGCCTCGTGGCGGCGATCGCCCTGGGCGCGCTCGAGGGCCCCGTGCCGCTCGGGCTCGGCGTGCCGCACCTGTACGGCGGCGCCGCCGTCCGAGCCCGGGCCGGACGCGGCGATGGCCGCGCCGCCGCCGCCGAGCAGGGCCGCCGCGACCGCGGCGGTTGCGATGGGAATGGAGCGTCGCATGGTGGTTCCTTTCGTCGAAGAGCGTTCCGTCCCCCATCACCACGCTCCGCGCCCGGATTGGTTACACGGTCCGCAATGTGACCGGTCGTCCGGGGCGCCACCTAGCCTCCGGTGCGTGATCAAGTACATCGGATCCAAGCGGCTGCTTGCGCCCATGATCGAGGACGCCGTCGCCGCGCTGCCGGTGCGCTCGGCCGTTGACCTGTTCGCGGGCACCACCCGGGTCGGCCAGGCGCTGCGCCGCCGCGGCGTCGAGGTGATCTCCAACGACAGCGCCACGTACTCGGAGGCGTTCGGCATCGCCTACGTCGAGTCCGAAGCCGAGGTCGACCGCGGCCGGCTGCCCGAGCTGCTCGACCACCTCGCCTCGCTCCCCGGCCGCCGCGGCTACGTGACGCGGACGTTCTGCGAGCAGGCGCGCTTCTTCCACCCGGACAACGGCCGCCGGATCGACGCGATCCGCGACGAGATCGGGCGCCTCGAGCTGAGCCGCACGGAGCGCGGCCTGCTGATGACCAGCCTGGTGGAGGCGGCCGACCGGGTCGACTCGACGGTCGGCGTGCAGATGGCATACCTCAAGCGGTGGGCGCCCCGCGCCCTGCAGCCGCTCGAGCTGCGCGAGCCGCGACCCGTCGCCGGCCCTCGCGGCACCGCCGTCCGGGCCGACGCGAACGCGCTGGCGCCCGCGCTGGACGGCATCGACCTGGCCTACCTCGACCCGCCCTACAACCAGCACTCCTACTACGCCAACTACCACGTGTGGGAGACGATCGTGCGCGGCGACCGGCCGTCGCACTACGGCGTTGCCCGGAAGCGCACCGACTGCCGCGACACGAAGTCGCCGTACAACTCCCGCCGCCTCGCCTGGGGCGCCCTCAGCGATCTGATCGAGCGGCTGCCGACGCCGTGGATCCTGCTGTCGTTCTCGAACGAGAGCTTCCACGGCCTGGACGCCGTCGGCGATCTGCTCGCCGAGCGCGGCCACGTCGGCGCCGTCGCCGTGGACGCGAAGCGCTACGTGGGCGCGCAGATCGGCATCCACAGCCCGGCCGGCAAGCGCGTGGGCGAGGTGTCGCACCTGCGCAACCGCGAGGCCCTGTTCGTGTGCGGCCCCAGCAGGGCAGCGGTGGACGGCGTCATCGCGTCAGCTCGACGGCACGGCGCGCTTCCGCTTCGTACCGGTTTCGCGCGTACCCCTGCACGAGGTATGAGAGCGGCATCCTGATCGGGTGGTGCTGCATCTGCCACACGTGGCAGAGCTCGTGCGTCAGCAGGTCGTCGTCGCGGCGGTCGCTGCGAAGCAGGATCACCCAGTGCGTCGCGTACCCGTCGAAGCGGCGCAGCGGCGGCACCCAGCGGAACGCCCACGGCGCCACGACGATGCGCACGGCGCGCAGCCGCACCGGCCGCGGGTAGAGCGTCAGCGTGTCCAGCCGCGCCTTGGCGCGGGCCAGCGCGGCCGCGCGCTCCGCGCCGCGGCTCACCCTCCGGCGGAGGACGGCGCCAGCGCCGGCGGCGACGTGTTCGGGTCGGACAGCACCATCTGCGACGTGCCGTCGGGCTGGAGGATGTACCGGTAGGCGTACACCTGCGGCGCGACCAGCGACTGCAGGATCGTCGTCTCGGCCTTGGGGATCGCACCCGGCTTGACCGTCGTCGACGGGTTGAGCGTCGAGGAGAGCGGCGCGCTCAGCTCCCGCGTGAAGTCGGCCTTGTGGAAGTAGAGGGCGTACTTCGCGGCCTTTCCCGGGCGGGCGGGTAGAGCACGACGACCGCGTCGATGGGCAGGTACTGGAACGAGTAGAGGGCCAGCTCCAGCGCCTCGCGCTGGAGCAGCGCCCCCCGCTTCTCGGACGGCTTGCCCGGGATCGCGCAGTTCGTGCCCGCGCCGCACAGCTGGTACTCGACCGCGACCGGCTGCTCGATGGCGTAGGCGCCCTTGGTGTCCACGGGCACCGCGAAGGAGTAGATGGGCGCGCGGCCGACGGTCGGCGTCCCGTTCTGGTCGATCCGCTCGGCGACGCCGGGCAGATCGCCGGTGACCAGCGCGAGCTGGCTGCCGTCCGGCAGCTTGTAGTGGCCCGACACGTACGTCGCGATCTGGTGCACCGCGCCGAGGTCGTTCCCGACCGGCCGCCACGACGACCAGCCGGACGCGATCACCGGTGCGGCGTCCGACGATGACGACCCCTCGTCGCCGAACCCGAGCACGAGCAGCACCGCGACCGCGGCGCCGGCGATCGCCGCCAGCGCGAAGTAGATCAGCGTGAACCGCCGCTGGTAGGTGGGGCCGCCGCTCACAGCTTCGGCCACTCCGCGTCCTCGGTCAGGTCGACCGTGGGCCGTTCGAGCTCGACACGGTCGAGCAGGGCGACCACGTCGTCGCCGTACAGCTCGCGCTTCTCGACCAGCACGTCCGCGACCTGGTCGAGCTTGTCGCGGTTGTGCAGGGCGACATGGTACGCGGCGACGTACGCCTGCCCGATCAGCTGCGCGACCAGCCTGCGCTTGTCGCCGTCGCCGAGCACCCCGGAGACCGGGTCGCCGTCGAACGGACCTGCTCCCGACCGGCGGATCAGCTGCCCGCCGATCGCCTCGAACCGCTTCATCAGCTCCTCGGAGCGCTGCTCCTCGGCCTCGGTGTGACCCAGATCGATCAGCTCCGGCGCCATGCCCCAGGAGCCGACCATGGTGGCGGCCATCGCGGTCACGCCGGCCAGGTCGCCCCCGACGCCCGTCGAGTTCTCTCCGTAGAAGACATGTTCCGCCGCCATCGCGCCGAGCCCCCAGACGAGGTCGCCGAACTGCTCGTGCCGCCAGTGCACGAACCGCTCCTCGAGCTCGCGGGCGGAGTGATGGCCCAGCGACCCGCCGCGCATCCGTACCGACAGCCGCACGGACTCGCGGCCCTCCAGGTACAGGTGCGCAGCCGCCGCGTGCCCGGCCTCGTGGATGGCGATGTGCCGCGTCTCGCCCGGGGCGTACTCGACGTTGATCGCCGTCCCGGACTCCACGGTCGTCATCGCCTCGATGATGTCGTCACGGCTGAAGCGCTCCCTGCCGTCGTAGTGCGCCCGCGTCAGCGCCATCGAGCAGACCTGCTCGATCATGGCCGGCGAGTAGCCCAGCGTCATCCGCGCCAGCTCGCTGCGGCGGCGCTCCTCGTCCAGCTCCTGGTCGTGCGACACCTTGGCCAGGTACAGGTCGAAGATGTCCTTGCGATCGTCGGCGATCGGGGTGCGGAACCACACGTGGCGGCCCATCCGCCCGGGGCGGGTGAGCGCCGGGTCGAGCGCCTCGATCGGCACGTTGCAGGCACCGATGAAGTAGATCTGCTCGCGCCGCGGCCGCGGCTTCTTCAGCCGCAGGCGGATCCCGGCGATCCGCTGGGGCACGACGTACATCGCGTCCAGCAGCGTGTTCACGCGGTTCGCCGCCACGCGCCGCAGGAGCGGCGGATCGCCGATGCCGTCCATCACGATCAGCAGCTGGTTCAGCGCCAGCTGGCCGCCACCGCCGCCCCCGAACATGCCGGGGATGATCGCGTTCGCGGTCGAGCCCAGCTTGCGCACGAAGGCCGGATAGGGCGAGCCGGGACGGCTGGTGTCGCGCTCGGCGAAGAGCCGCTCGATCCAGGCGCGGCTCTCCAGGATCAGGTCACCGCTGGGGTTGAGCGCGCCGTTCGGGCCGTGGAACGCCACGTCGTGGATCGTCCGCGGAGGCCCTTCCACCGTCGCCTGGCCCTGACCGAGCGAGGCGCGCCGCATGCCGACGGCGTCGATCTCGTCGATGAAGATGATGCACTGGCCGCCCCACTTGCGGGCCAGCCGCTTCGCCCGCCACGAGAGCCAGCGCACGATCACCGCGTCCATGCCGATGAAGGTCTGGGCGAAGCCGGAGCCGGGGATCGAGACGAACGGGCAGTTGAAGCTGGTCGCGATCGCCTTGGACAGCATCGTCTTGCCGGTGCCCGGCGCGCCCAGCAGCAGCAGGCCCCGCTCGCGCTTGCCGCCGGCCTGCTCGAAGGCCTCACCGGACTGCCAGAGCGTGACGACGCGGCGCACCTCCTCCTTCGCCTCGGCCTGTCCGCGCACGTCCTCGAGCCGCACGCCCCAGTCGGCGTCGCCGGGCTCGTAGGCCTTGATCTGCGTGATGCCCATCAGCATCAGCGGGCCGAACAGGATGGCGAAGTTGAACACCATGTAGAGCGGCAGCAGAAGGAGCAGCGGGCCTGCGGACGCGGCGGCACTGACCAGAGAGCCGAGCACGTCGATCCCGAAGACCGCCTCCAGCAGCATGTTGATCCCGACAGCGACCAGAACGAAGACGGCGAGCCGCACCCAGAAGCGCCAGAACCATGCGCGGCGGCGGTTGACGACGTCCTCCTCGCGCAGCTCCGTCGCCTCGGTGCCGAACAGCGACGGCCAGGGGATCAGCCGGTGGGTGACGACGTCGACGAAGCCCCGGAAGCAGAGCACGCCGATCACGGTGAACACCAGCGAATCGAGGGTGCTCATCCCCTGGCTGGAGTGCAGGTAGATGAAGACCGCGGGGCTGGTCAGCACCGCCACGATCGTTGCAGCGCGCGACAACGATCGCCATTGGCCGACGAGCGGATCGATCTGCGGTGCGGAGCTCCGCACCGCGGGCAGCTGCTCTCCGTGCTGCATCGTCGAAGTCTACGCGCGGACTCCCCTCTTCGAAACACCTCGGGAACCGGCGGGCGCCGCCCACGGTCGAAGCCTGCATGACGAGAATCGGAGGAGCGATGCAGGGTCGGATGAGGTGGGCACTGGGGCTGGGGCTGGCGTTGATCGCCGCCGCGGCCATCGCCGGCTGCGGTGGCAACAGCAGCGGATCCGAAGGGTCGGGCGGAGGCGGTGTCGCGATGAAGACGAGCACGAGCGGGAGCGCCAGCCTCAAGGTGCCGGCTGCGGACGGCGACCTCGCGGCCGCGTCGCCGGAGCCGTCCGGCGACTCGTCGGCGGCGGTCCTGCCGGCGGCCGGGCCGATGGTGATCAAGACCGGCTCGCTTTCGCTGCGTCTCCGCCACGACGCGTTCAGCTCGGCCGTGCAGTCCGCCGACCAGATCGCGGCGGCGGCCGGCGGCTACGTCGTGTCCAGCAGCGTCAGCGGCACCTCGACGCGCGACGGCGAGATCGTGATCCGCGTGCCGGCCGCGCGGTTCACGGCGGTGCTCGGCCAGCTGACCCACCTCGCGGGGGGCTCGGTCACCTCGCGCTCGATCCAGGGACAGGACGTGACGGCCCAGTTCATCGACCTGAACGCGCGGGCGGGCAACCTGCGGGCGCAGGAGCGGGTGCTGCTGCGGCTGATGAACCGTGCGACCAGCGTCGCCGACACCATTCGCGTCGAGAGCGAGCTCTCACAGGTGCAGGGCGCCGTCGAGGAGCTCGAGGGCCGCATCCGCTACCTGAGCGACCAGTCGGCGATGGCGACGATCACGCTCTCGCTGGCCCAGGCGGGCGTCGTCGTCGCGCCCGGCAAGCCGACGGCCATCGGCCAGTCGTTCCGCGACGCGGCGAGCCACGCGCTGGACGTCATCACGACCGTGATCGCCGGTGCCGGCCTGGTGCTGCCGATCGCACTGCTCGCAGCGCTGGCGCTGCTGGCCGGCCGGGCCATCCGGCGCCGGGTGGAGGCCCGCACCGCGCGGCCGGACGAGCCCGCCTCCGCCTAGGTACCGCGCAGCCCGGCGGGGCTCTACGCTGTGGCCGATGCGCGTCACCTACGTCGGCCACAGCACGGTGCTGATCGCCACGGACGGTGTCCGGCTTCTGACCGACCCGATCCTGCGCGGCCGCGTCGCCCACCTGCGCCGCAAGGGCACGGTGCCCGCCGAGGCGCTCGAGGACATCGACGCCGTGCTGATCTCGCACATGCACATGGATCACCTCGATCCACCGTCCATCCAGCGGCTGGGGACGGACGTGCCGCTCGTCGTGCCGCGCGGCGCGGCCGCGCTGCTGCGGCGCAAGCGGTTCCGCCGCATCACCGAGCTGGCCGAGGGCGAGGACGTGACGATCGGCGGGGTCACGATCACCGCCACGCACGCCGACCACGAGGGCGACCGTCTGCCGTTCGGAGCGTCGGCGCCGGCCGTCGGGTACCGCATCGCCGGCCAGCGCTCCGCCTATTTCGCGGGCGACACCGACCTGTTCGACAGCATGGACGAGATCGGCCGCGGCGGGCTGGACGTCGCCCTGCTGCCGATCGCCGGCTGGGGGCCGAAGCTCCCGCCCGGCCACCTCACACCGGCCACCGCCGCCGAGGCGCTGGTACGGCTGCGGCCGGGCGTCGCGATCCCGATCCACTGGGGCACGCTGGCGCCGATGACGTCCCGTGCCGGGGCGGCCGGGCACAGCGATCAGCCGGCGACGGCCTTCGTCGCCCAGGCTGCCGAGCTCGCGCCCGGCGTCGAGGTGCGCGTGCTGGCGCCCGGCGAGTCGACCGAGATCTAGCGACTCAGCCCGCCGCGGCGCGGTCGGCGAGCACGAGCATCCGCGCCGCGCGCACCCGCCCGGCCGGGATCGACGTGTCACCCGCGCGCAGCCGGGCCAGCGGCTCACGCTTCTCGGCGCCGGTCACGACCCACAGCACCTCCGCCGCGCGGTCGATCGCGGGATAGGTGAGCGTCATCCGACGGGTGCCCTGGTACTCGCCTCCGGTGAGCGCGACGTCCCGGTCGCGCACCTCCAGCACCGTGTCGCCGGGGACGAGCGACGCCGTGTGCCCGTCGTCGCCCAGCCCGAGGTGCACCAGGTCGAGCGGCTGCAGCTCGGCGGCGTAGGCGGCCGCGGCGGCCTCGGGATCGTCATCCTCGACCGGCATCGGCCGCAGCGCACGGCGGGCGGCGCCGGGCAGCGCCTCGACCAGGTGGGTGAGGTTCCGCCCGGCGTCGCCCCTCGGCGCGATCCGCTCGTCGACCTGGAACATGCTGACCCGATCCCAGAACACGTCCATCCCCGCCAGGTGGGCGAACATCGCCCACGGCGTCCGCCCGCCGCTGACCGCCAGGTTGAACCGGCCGTCCTTCACCGTCGCCGCGGCCGCGCGCTCGGCGATCAGCTCCGCGCCGCGCCGGGCGACCGCATCGGCGTCGTCGAAGAGCTCGAGCTCCAACACCGCCGGCCTAGATCGGCTTCTCGGCGTGGCCGCCGAACTGCTTGCGCATCGCCGAGAGCATCTTGTCGCCGAAGGCCGCGCTGCCCTGCGACTGGAACCGCGAGGTCAGCGCCGTCAGCAGCACGGGCGCAGGGACGCCCTCGTCGATCGCCGCCAGCGCCGTCCAGCGCCCCTCGCCCGAGTCGGACACCCGTCCCCCGAACTCCTCCAGCTCGGGCGACTCGTGCAGTGCGATCGCGGTCAGGTCGAGCAGCCACGACGCGACGACGCTGCCGCGCCGCCACACCTCGGCCACGGCACCGACGTCGATGTCGTACCGGTAGAAGTCGGGATTGTCGAGCGGCGCGGTCTCGGCATCCGCGTCACGCTGGACGTTGCCCGCGTTGGCGTGCTTGAGGATGTTGAGACCTTCGGCGTAGGCGGCCATCAGGCCGTACTCGATGCCGTTGTGCACCATCTTGACGAAGTGACCGGCGCCGTTGCCTCCGCAGTGCAGGTAACCGAGCTCGGCCTGGACCGGCTCACCCGTGCGCCCGGGCGTCCGCTCCGCGGCCTCGATCCCGGGCGCGATGGTCGCGAACAGCGGCTCCAGCCGCGCGAACACCTCGTCCTCGGCGCCGATCATCAGGCAGAAGCCGCGTTCCAGCCCGAACACGCCGCCGGAGGTGCCGACGTCCACGTAGTGGATGCCGCGGCCGCGCAGGTCGGCGGCGCGGCGAAGGTCGTCGCGGTACGACGAGTTGCCGCCGTCGATGATCGTGTCCCCGGTCTCCATGCGCCCCGCCAGGTCCTGCACGGACGACTCCGTGATGTGCCCGGCCGGCACCATCACCCACGCCGCCCGCGGCGGCGTCAGCTGGGCGACGAAGTCGTCGAGTGACGTGGCGCCGGTGGCGCCCTCCGATTCCAGCGTGCGAACGGCGTCAGCATTGACGTCGAACACCACGCACTCGTGCCCGCCGCGCATCAGCCTCCGCACGAGGTTCGAGCCCATCCGGCCGAGTCCGACCATGCCCAGCTGCATCGCCAATCGTCCTTTCCGTCGCGTCGGGAGTCACCGTACCCCACGCTTCGGCGTGCACCACACCCCAATTCCCGTTCGTAAGGGATTCGTTCGGAAATCCTGCAGGGTGTTGACCGTCCCGACAAAGCTCGCTATCCCGAGATCAGTGCTTCGGTGAACCAATCGGGGGTCACAGCCGGGGCGCGGAGACAAGGGGGTCTCACACCATGATCGCAGTCGAACCACTCGCATTCAGTCTCAAGCCCGCGGAGCCCACCTGGAGCGACCGGCGCCCCGCGGACGGGACGTACCGCGACGCCCGCCGGGCCGCCGCCCAGCGGCAGAGCGGCGACTCGGATCGCTTCCAGCTGCTGCTGGCGCGCCGCATCGTCGCGTCGTAGGTACCTCTCGGGTAGTCTCGCCGCCGTGCGGACGGTGCTCTGCTACGGCGACTCGAACACCTGGGGCTACCTGCCGGGAGGTGGGGAGCGGCTCGGCCACGACGAGCGGTGGCCGGGGGTGCTGCGGACGAGGCTCGGCGACGGCACGATCGTCGTCGAGGAAGGGCTGAGCGGGAGGACGTCCGCCTACGACGACCCGCACGACCCGATCCTGAACGGCCTCACGTTCCTGCCGGTCTGCCTGGCGACGCATGCGCCGATCGACGACGTGGTCGTCCTGCTCGGCACCAACGACCTGTTCCTGCCCGGCGGCCTGACCGCGCACTTCGCAGCGCAGGGCGTGGGCGTCCTGGTCGACCGGATCCTGGCGAGTACGGCCGGGCCGGGCGAGAAGGCGCCGCGGGTGCTGGCGGTGACACCGCCGCCCTACGGGCCGCTGGGCGAGGACGAGGCGTGGAGCCCGCACGGCCGCGAGGAGTCGGAGCGCTTCTCGGAGGCCTACAGGCGGATGGCGACCGAGCGGGGCTGCGCCCTGCTCGACCTGCGCGGCGTCGTCGAGTCGAGCCCCGTGGACGGCATCCACTTCGACGCCGCCGGGCATCGCGCCATCGGCGAGGCCGTGGCCGCCGCGTTGACGGCTTAGTGGTCCTCGAGGCCGGCGGGCGCGAGGCCTGCCAGGGCGACCGAGACGCGTGACGGCCTGACGCCACGCCGTTCGGCCCGCTCCTTGCGGCGCACACCCTCGCGCACCAGGTGCGCGCCGACGAAGCGCACCGGGTCGGGCGGGAAGCCACCGGCGCGGCGCTCCCACAGCGGCAGGCGCGCGTACTCGTTGTCGAGCCCGAGGGCGTGGGCCGCCAGCATCCGGCCGCCCACCAGCGATGGGCCGACGCCGTTGCCGCTCCAGCCGACGCCGTAGAGGATGTGGTCGCGGCCGCCCAGCCGGCCGAGCAGCGGCAGGCCGTCGGCCGACCGGTCGATCGGGCCGCTCCAGTCGTGCTCGATCCGCACGTCGCGCAGCGACGGGTAGGCGTCATGCAGGTCCTCCGCCACCACCCGCGCGCGGCCGCGGTTGCGGTCGAAGCTGGCCGGCACCCGGCCCGCCAGCGCGACGCCCCAGCCGCCCTTGCCGAAGGCGATCCGCCCGTCGGCGGTGGTGCGGTAGTAATCCACCATCAGCTGCGAGTCGGTGATGCACTCGCCGCCGGTCCAGCCGATCTCCTCCAGCCGGCCGGGGATCGGCTCGGTCGCGATCACGTCGCTCGAGATCACCGCCAGCCTGCGGTGCAGCTCGCGGGTCGATGCCGCCCACGCGTTGGTCGCCAGCACCAGCGTCCGCGCCGTGACGCTGCCGTTCTCGGTGCGCACCGTCACCGGGGCCGACCGCGAGAACGAGCGCATCCGCGTGTGCTCGTGGATGCGCACGCCCTGCTCGAGCGCCACCCGGCGCATGCCGCGCACCAGCTTCGCCGGCTGGACGGTCGCGCCGCTCCGCTCCAGGACGCCCGCCAGGTGCCGCGTCGATCCCGCCCGCCGGGCGACCTCCTCGGGGCTGAGCCGCTCGTAGACGTCGGGCGCGTGCTGCTCGACGGCCGCCACGGTGCCCTCCCAGGAACCGACGTGCGCCTGCGCCCGTGCCGTCCACAGCCACCCGGCCTGGACGAAGTCGGCGTCGATCCCGTGCTCGGCGCAGAAGCCGCCGATCTCGCCGACCGCCCGCTCCGAGACCCGGCACACCTCGGTCGCCGTCTCCGGCCCGAGCAGCACCGACAGCGAGGGGAACTTCGCCCACCAGGAGAGGACGAAGCCGCCGTTTCGGCCCGACGCGCCGCCGCCGCAGACGTCCTGCTCGAGTACGACGACGTCCGTCTCGGGCGACCAGTGCTTGATCGCCAGCGCCGTCCACAGGCCGACGAACCCGCCGCCGGCGATGACAACGTCCGCGCGCACGTCTCCCTCGAGCGGCACCGCGTCGGGCGCATCGCCCAGCGCCTGCTGGAGCCAGTACGAGCGGTGTCTCTTGCCGGTGGGACTCGCGGTCATCGAACCGACAAGGGTAGCCTTGCGCCGTGCTCGACCATCCCGCCTACACCCGCCGGCGCATCGCCCTGGTCGGCGAGCGGCTGCGGGCGCTGGTGCACGCCGACCGCCGCGACCCCGACCGGCTGGAGGTGGCCGGTCCGGTCGATCGGATCCCGGACGCGGAGGCCGAGGACCTGGACTACCGGCCGGCGGCGCCGGGCGAGCAGTTCGGCCCGCTGTGGGCGACCTACTGGTTCCGGGTGGGAGCGACCGTCCCGGCCGAGTGGGCGGGCGAGCGGGTCGACCTGCTCTGGATCAGCCACAGCGAGGCGACGCTGTGGGTCGACGGACGCTCGGTGCAGGGTCTGAACACCAACCCGGTGGACGGCGCGCGGATCGACGCGCTGCTGCTCGATCCTGCAGCCGGCGGCGAGCGGCTCGACCTGCGGGTCGAGCTGGCCTGCAACGGCAAGTTCGGCCGCCTCGACCGCGCCTACGAGTCGGTCGAGCCGGTCGTGCTCGACCGCTGCCAGATCGCCCGGTTCGATCGCGAGGCGTGGGATCTGAGCTGCGACTTCGCCGTGCTTCAGGCGCTCGAGGCCGACCACGCCAACGGCCTCGATCCGACCTGGGCCGGCGAACTGCTGGCCGAGCTGAACCGCTTCTGCAACGTCTGGCAGGAGGACGACCGCGGCACCTGGCCGGCGGCGCGCGCGATCCTCACCCCCCTGCTCGCGACGACCAACGCGGCGCGCGTCCACGAGCTGTCGGCGATCGGCCACGCGCACATCGACACCGCCTGGCTGTGGCCGCTGGAGGAGACCTACCGCAAGACCGTGCGCACCTTCAGCTCGCAGACCGGCTACATGGAGCGCTACCCGGAGATGCGGTTCGCCTGCTCGCAGGCGCAGCAGTACGACTGGATCAAGCGTCGGAACCCCGACCTCTACGAGCGGATCCGGGCGCAGGTCGAGGCGGGCCGCTGGATTCCGGTCGGCGGCACCTGGATCGAGCCGGACTGCAACCTGCCGTCGGGCGAGTCACTGGTCAGACAGTTCCTACACGGGCAACGCTTCTTCGAGCGCGAGTTCGGCCGCCGCTGCGCGGAGTTCTGGAACCCCGACGTGTTCGGCTACAACGGCCAGCTGCCGCAGATCATGCGCGGCGCCGGCATCGGCCGCTTCCTGACGCAGAAGCTCTCCTGGAACCGCTTCAACCCGCCCGCGCACCACACGTTCACCTGGCAGGGCATCGACGGATCGGAGGTGCTTGCGCACTTCCCGCCGGCCGACACGTACAACAGCCCGGCGACGGTCGAGGAGCTGCGCCGCGTCGCCCGCGACTACAAGGATCACCCCCGCTCCCGCCACAGCCTGCTGGTCTTCGGCTTCGGCGACGGTGGCGGCGGGCCCACGCCGGAGATGCTGGAGACGCTGCGCCGCGCGCGCGACCTGCAGGGCCTGCCGCGCACCCGGATCGCCACGTCGGAGGAGTTCTTCGAGGCGTTGGAGGCGGACGCGGTCGACCTGCCCACCGTCGTCGGCGAGCTGTACTTCGAGTACCACCGCGGCACCTATACGACCCAGGGCGCTGTCAAGAAAGGCAACCGGGATGGCGAGCGGGCGCTGCACGACGCCGATCTGCTGGCGGCGCTGGCGACGCGCGAGCTGGGCGCCGAGCATCCGACCGCGCGCCTCGCGGAGCTGTGGCAGCTGCTGCTCCTGAACCAGTTCCACGACATCCTGCCAGGGTCGAGCATCACGCAGGTGTACGCGGAGGCCGCACGCGACCACGCCGCGGTGCTGGCCGGCGCCGAGGCGATCGCCGCGGGCGCGGCGGCGGCTCTGGGCGGCGGCGACGCGGGATCGACGCCGCTCAACACGATCGGGTTCGGCCGTGCCGAGGTCGCCGACGGCCCGGACGGGCAGCCGGCCTGGATCGAGGTGCCCAGCTACGGGTTCGGCCGGGTGACGGACGCGCCGGGCGCCGTCACCGTGCGGGAGACCGCCGACGGTGTCGTGTTCGACAACGGCGTGCTGCTGGCGCGCCTCGGCCGCGACGGCAGCCTGCTCGCGCTGACCGACGTGGAGTCGGGCCGCGAGGCGATGGCCGGTCCCGGCAACGTCCTCCAGCGCTACGACGACCGGCCCAACGACTTCGATGCCTGGGACGTGGACCCGTTCCACCTGGAGACGGTGGAGGACTGCGGCCCCGCGACCTCCTGTGCCGTCGTCACGTCGACGCCGCTGCGGGCCGAGGTGGCGTTCGAGCGGCCGGCCGGCCGGCACAGCACGATGCGTCAGGTCGTCCGCCTCGACGCCGGCTCACGCAGGCTGGAGTTCCACTGCGAGGTCGACTGGCGGGAGCGGCACACGATGCTGAAGGTGCTCTTCCCGGTGCGCGTGCACAGCCGGATGGCGACGTACCAGATGCAGTTCGGGCACGTCGAGCGGCCGACGCACTACTCGACCAGCCACGACCTGGCCCGGTACGAGGTGCCCGGCCACCGCTTCGCCGACCTCTCCGAGCACGGCTTCGGCGTGGCCCTCCTGACCGACTGCAAGTACGGCTACTCGACGTACGGCAACGAGATGCGGATCAGCCTGCTGCGCTCACCCACCGAGCCGGATCCCGACGCCGACCAGGGCAGCCACGCCTTCTCGTACGCCGTGCTGCCGCACGCAGACGGCTGGCGCGAGGCCGGCGTCGTCGCCGAGGCGGCGCGCTTCGCGACGCCTCTGCGCTGGGCGCCCGGCCTGCGCGAGCCCCGCTCGTTCTTCGAGGTGGACGACGCCAACCTCGTGCTCGACGGCGTCAAGCGCGCGGAGGACTCGGACGGGCTGGTGGTGCGGCTGTACGAGGCGCACGGCGGGCGGGGCACGGCGTGGCTGCACGCGGACGTGCCCTTCTCCGAGGCGCGGCTCTGCAACCTGCTGGAGGATCCCGGGGCGCCGCTGGCGACGGATGGGAGCGCGGTCGAGATCCCCTACCGGCCGCACGAGATCGTCAGCGTCCTGCTCAGCTGATCGCGCGCGCCGCTCTCGGGATCGAAGAAGTAGAGCGCGGTCGAGCGCGACCGCCAGCCGCACCGGGCCGCCCTCCTCGACCCCGGCCCGCCGCTCCAGCCGCGCCGTCACCTCCATCGTGCCGGCGTCGAGGTAGGCGACCAGCTCGGAGCCAAGCGACTCGACGCGGGCGACGGGCAGCTCCAGCGGGCCGTCGGCGGCCACCGCGAAGTCCTCCGGCCGGATGCCCAGCACGACGTCGCGCCCGGCGAAGGGCGCCAGGCCGGGCCGCGCGTCCAGCACGGCCGACGGGAGCTCCAGGCGCGAGCCGCCGAACACGGCCGCGGTGCCGTCCAGCTTCGCCGGGATCAGGTTCATCGAGGGCGAGCCGATGAAGCCCGCCACGAACACGTTCACCGGCCGGTCGTAGATCTCGTCCGGCGAGCCCAGCTGCTGGAGGACGCCGTCGCGCAGGATGGCGACGCGGTCGCCCATCGTCATCGCCTCGGTCTGATCGTGCGTCACGTACAGCGTCGGCGCAGCGATCCGCCGCTGCACGCGGATGATCTCGCCGCGCATCTCGACGCGGAGCTTGGCGTCGAGGTTGGAGAGCGGCTCGTCCATCAGGAACGCCGCCGGCTCGCGGACGATCGCGCGGCCCATCGCAACGCGCTGGCGCTGGCCGCCCGAGAGCTGCCGCGGCTTGCGGTTGAGCAGGTCGGTCAGGCCCAGCATCGTCGCCGCCTCGTCAACCCGCGTGCGGATCTCGGAGCGGGGCATGTGCGCCATCTTCAGGCCGAAGGCCATGTTGTTGCGCACGGTCATGTGCGCGTACAGCGCGTAGTTCTGGAACACCATCGCGATGTCGCGGCTGCGCGGCGGCAGCCGGGTCACGACCCGGTCGTTGATCCGGATCTCTCCGCTGGTCACCGGCTCCAACCCTGCGACCATCCGCAGCGCCGTGGTCTTGCCGCAGCCGGACGGGCCGACCAGCACCAGGAACTCGCCCGGCTCGACCTCCAGGCTCAGCTCGTTGACGGCCACCACCCCGCCGGGGAAGTGCTTGGTGACCGCCTCCAGGCTGATGGTGCCGGTCACGACGAGCCCGCCAGCATGCCGGTGATGCGCTTGTTGAGGCTGAGGGCGAGCAGCGCGGGCGGAATCAGCGCCAGCACGCCGGCCGCGGCCAGGATCGGATAGTTGGTGGTGTACTTGCCGACGTACTCGGTGATCTGCACGGTCACCGGCTTGGCGGTCATGGTCTGGGTGAGCAGCAGCGGAATCAGGAACTCGCCCCAGACGGAGAGCATCGTGATCGCTGCCACCGCTGCGATCCCCGAACTCATCTGCGGCACAACGATCCGCACGAATGCCTTCCAGCGCGAGCAGCCGTCGATCAGCGCCGCCTCCTCGGGCTCGGGCGGCATCTCGCGCACCTGCGTGTAGAGCAGCCACGTGGCCAGAGGCGTGAGGGTGGCGGTGAACACGAGCACCAGTCCGCCCTTGGTGTCGATCAGGCTGGGGCCGACCGGAGGGTGTGCCAGGACGTCGAACAGCGATACCACGATGACGAAGATGGGCACGATCATCGTTCCCACCAACAGCGCCAGCACCGCGCCTCCGAACCGGAAGCGGAGCCGCGCGACCGCGTAGGCCGCCATCGTCGAGAAGATCAGGATGAAGAAGGTGGAGACGGCCGCGAGGATGGCGCTGTTATAGACCGAGCGGCTGAAGGTTCCGGCCTCGGTGACCGTGCCGCCTGCGTGCCGGCCGGAGGTGCCCCCAAGCAGGTCGTGGTACGCCTTGAGGCTTGGGTGCTGGGGCAGCCAGGTGGTGGGGACCGCGTTCACCTCGCGCTGCGTCTGGAGGCTGGTGGAAACGCCGATCATGATCGGGGCCAGCGACCAGACCACGACCGCCAGGATTGCCACGACTCGGACGATACGCCAGCCCAGGGAGGTCATACCGTCGCCCTCCGCAGGGCCAGCGCGTAGAGCACGCCCAGCACCGCCGTGAGCGCGGCCAGCAGGAAGGCAAGCGCCGTTCCATGGGCGAAGTCGGCCTGGACGAAGGCGGTGTTGTAGACCTGCATGAGGATCGAGCGGGTGTTCAGCGCTTGGCCGTTCAGCACGTAGATCTCGTCGAAGATGCTGATCGCAAGCAGCGTTCCCACGGTCAGGGCGATCGCCACCGACGGCCGCAGCAGCGGCAGTGTGATGTGCCTGAACTGGCGCAGCGGGCCGGCGCCGTCCACCGAGGAGGCGCTGTAGACCTCGTCGGGGATGCTCTGCAACCCGGCCAGGAAGATCAGGCTGATCAGCGGCAGCACGCCCCACACGTGCACCAGGGTGATGTAGAAGATCGCCCCGCGGCCCGAGGCCAGCCAGACGTGGGGCTCGCTGATCACGTGCAGCTTGAGCAGCACGCTGTTGAGCAACCCGTTGTCGGGATCGAACACGCGCCGCCACAGCACGCCGGACACGACCGAGGGCAGCGCCCAGGGCAGGATCAGCACGGCGAGCACGAACCCGCGGCCGCGGAATACGCGGTGCAGCGTGACCGCCACCAGGATCCCCAGCACCAGTTCCAGTGAGACGGCCAGCAGCACGTACCAGACGGTGTGCACCATCGCCTGGCGCGAGACCGGGTCGTGGACCACATCCCTGTAGTTGCCCAGACCGACGTATCCCGGCTTCTCGCCGAACAGGAAGCCGCCCGAGCGGATGCTCTGGCGGAAGCCGTGGATCATCGGGTAGAGGATCAGCGCCGCGACCGCGACGAGCGAGGGGATCACGAACAACCAGCCCAGGATCTTGGTCTCGCGGGCGGCCGGATCGCCGCGCCGCCGGTTCCACAGCCCGGGCACTACTGGTTACGCGCGGCGGTCTTCTCGGAGAGCTGGTTGAGGGCGTCGGACACGCTCATGTCGCCCTTCACGGCCGCGTTCAGCAGGCCCTGCGCATCCGCGCTGAACTGCGAGTACCAGATGGGTGCGCCGCCCGGGAACAGCGGTCCGACGTGGGGCAGCTCTGCGGTGACCACGTCGCCGCCCTGCAGCTGGCCCGAGTCGGAAAGCTGCTTCAGGGTCGAGGCGCCGCACGGCAGGCTGCCCTGCGTGTTGTAGATCGCGATCGCGTTCTTGGGCTGCTCCCACCACTCGATGAAGGCGGCCGCCGCGGCCTTGTGCTTGGCCGTGACCGGGATCGACAGCCCCTCGGGCAGGCCGAAGGACCCACCCGCGCCGGTCATTCCCGGCACCAGCGCGATCTGCGCATGACCGGCGATGTTGGACTGGCTGGGGTCGTTGGCAGGCGGCATGTTGCCCGGCCCGGTGGCCAGCAGGATCGCGTTCTGGCCGCCCGTGAACTTGTTCAGGGCGATGTCATCGTTCAGCTCCACGGAGCCAGGGGAGACCCAGCCGTTCTTGACCGCGTCGACCTCCCACTGCAGCGCCTTGTACCCGGCCGAGTTGGGGTCGGAGAAGACCGGGTTGTTGTGGTCGTCGAAGAGCTGTCCGCCCATCGCCAGCGTGAGCAGGTACCACGGGGTGACACCGCCCTCGGTGGCCGCCATCGGCACCGCGAGCGGGTACTGCACGCCGGAGTTCTTCAGCTTCTGGACGTCGGTGGACAGCTCGTCGAAGGTGGCCGGGAACTGCGTGATCCCGGCGTGGGCGAACATCGCCTTGTTGTACATGGAGACGCGGAAGTCGTTCGAGTAACAGGCCGCGTAGGTCTTGCCGCCCGACGTGAAGGCGGCGTCGGTAGCCTTGATGTCGTCCAGCGTCTTCTGGTCGACCAGTCCCTCCAGCGGCTCCACCCACTTGGCGCCGGCGAACTGGCCGGTGAATGACCAGTCGAACTCGGCCACGTCGGCGATGTAGGTGTTGGCTTCGTTGGCGACGAGCAGCTTGTTGTGGGTCGCGTCCCACCCGGTGACGACGTAGTTGACCTTGACGCCGGTCTGCGCGGTGAACTCGTCGAGCAGCTTCTGCGGCATCTTGTACGGCACCAGCACGGTGATGGTCTGGCCGCGGATCGACTCGCTGGTGCCACCGCCTCCGCCGCTGGAGCCGCTGCTGCCGCCGCCGCACGCCGCCGCGGCAAGCGCGAGCACGGCCGCCGCCGTTCCGATCACCGCACGCTGCATCCGACTCAACGCCGTTCTCCTTTTCGTGCAAACCTGGCCGGGGTTTCGCGATACTAGGGGGTTCATGGCCGAAACTCAACCGCGCGTCCTGCGCCACCCGCTCGATCCCCTGACCGCCGGCGAGGTCGCCGAGGTCACGCGCATCGTCCGTGGATCGAGCGAGTTCGGGTCGGTCAGCGACGATTGCCGGTTCATCACGATCGAACTGGCGGAGCCGCACAAGGATGCCGTGCTGGCCTGCGAGGACGGCGCCGCCGCGCCGCCGCGCGCGGCCGAGGCCGTGCTGCTCGACCGCGGCTCGGCATCGATGATCGAGGTCGAGGTCTCGCTGGAGGAGGGCGCCGTGACGGCCTGGCGGCGGCGCACGGACGTGCAGCCGATGGCCGTCGTGGCGGAGCTGATCGAGGCCGAGAACCTGATCCGCGACCACCCCGAGTTCCAGGAGGCGATGCGCCGGCGCGGCATCACCGACTTCGCCACGGTGCAGGTGGACGCCTGGCCGGCCGGCCACTTCGGCCGCCCCGAGGAGTCCGAGCGGCGGCTGGCCCGCGGGGTGGCCTTCGTCAAGCCGGCGCCGGGCGACAGCGAGTGGGCCCACCCGGTGGACGGCGTCATCGCCCTGGTCGACCTCAACCGGCTGGAGGTGCTACGGGTGGACGACCACGGCGTGGTGCCGGTCCCGCCGGAGAGCGGCAACTTCGACGCCGATGCGGGCGCGCCGCTGCGGGACGACATCAAGCCGCTCGAGATCACCCAGCCGGAGGGCCCCGGCTTCGCGCTCGACGGCCGCGTGCTGCGCTGGCAGCGCTGGCGGCTGCACATCGGCTTCACGCCCCGCGAGGGGCTGGTGATCGGCCGCGTCGGCTACGAGGACGGCGGCCGCGTGCGGTCGATCCTGCACCGGGCGTCGCTGTCGGAGATGGTCGTGCCCTACGGCGACCCCAACCCGACCCACTACTTCAAGAACGCGTTCGACGCCGGCGAGAACGGCGTCGGCGTGGCGGCCTCGCCGCTCACCCGCGGCTGCGACTGCCTGGGCGAGATCGTCTACCTGGATGCGGTCGTGTCGGACGCCGACGGCGCACCGGTGACGATCCCCAACGCGATCTGCATCCATGAGGAGGATCACGGCGTGCTCTGGCGCCACATCGAGTGGCGCGACGGCACGGGCGAGGTGCGGCGCTCGCGGCGCCTGGTCGTCTCGTCCTTCTCGGCCATCGGCAACTACGACTACGGCTTCTTCTGGTACCTCTACCAGGACGGCACGATCGGGTTCGAGGTGAAGCTGACCGGCGTGCTCTCGACCGGCGCGGTCGCGCCCGGCGAACGGCCGGCCCACGGCGTCCTGGTCGCGCCCGGGCTGAACGCGATGGTGCACCAGCACTTCTTCAACATGCGCCTCGACCTGGATGTTGACGGACGTGACAACGCGGTCGAGGAGGTGTGGACGGAGTCGCTGCCGCCCGGCCCGGACAACCCCTACGGCAACGCCTTCCAGCCGATGCGCCGCAGGCTGCGCACCGAATCCGAGGGCAGGCGGCGCACCGACTCGGCGTCGGCCCGGTGGTGGGAGATCGTCAACCCGTCCGTGCGCCACCGCCTGGGCGAGCCGATCGCCTACCGCCTGGTGCCGGGCGAGAACGCGGTGCCGTTCGCCCAGCCGGATGCGCCGGTCAGCCGCCGTGCCGGATTCATCCGCGAGCACCTGTGGGTGACGCCGTACGCGCCGGGCGAGCGCTACGCGGCCGGCGAGTACCCGAACCAGCACCCCGGCGGCGCCGGCCTGCCCGAGTGGACGAGCGCCGACCGGCCGATCGACGACACGGACGTGGTGGTCTGGTACACCTTCGGCCACCATCACGTGCCGCGCCCGGAGGACTGGCCCGTGATGCCGGTGGCGACGATCGGGTTCAGCCTGAAGCCGGTCGGGTTCTTCGCGCGCAACCCTGCGCTGGACGTACCGCCGTCCACCCCGCACGCAGACCACTGCCGGCCCTCTTCGCCGGCCTCCCAGGAGGATCCGACCCCATGAGCTCAGCCGCAGGACGCGTCGCCTTCGTCACCGGAGCGAGCAGCGGCATCGGCGCCGCAACCGCGCGCGCACTGGCCGCCGCCGGGGCCAAGGTCGCGATGGCGTCGCGGCGCGGCGACGATATGGGCGTCGAGGGCGCGCTGGGCGTCTCCTGCGACATCCGCGACGCGGCGCAGGTCGACCGGGCCGTCGCGGCCTGCGTCGAGCGCTTCGGCGGCATCGACATCCTGGTGGCGAACGCGGGCGTCGGCGCCTACGGCGACTTCCTCGACCTCGACCCGGCGTGGCTGGACGAGATGATCGACACCAACGTCAAGGGCACGCTCTACACCATCCGCGCGGGGCTGCCGCACCTGCTCAAGAGCGACTCGGCCGACCTCGTCACCGTCGCGTCGGTGGCGGGGCAGCGCGGGCCCGAGGGCGAGGCGGTCTACGCCGCGTCGAAGTTCGCCCAGGTCGGCTTCATGCGCTCGATCGACCACGAGCTGTACCGCCAGGGCGTGCGCTGCTCCACCCTCTGCCCCGGCGGTGTCGAGACCGCCTTCGCGATGGGCCGCGGCCGCACGCCCGCGGATCCCGACCTGCCCGGCATGATGCGGCCGGAGGAGGTCGCCGACGCGGTGCTGCACTGCGTCACCCGGCCGCGCACGCACCGCGGGCTGGAGACGACGCTTCTGCCCATGACCGACGACTCGATGAACTAGAGCGACGAGAGAGGACTGGCGAACACATGGCACCCAAGGTCACGATCATCGGCGGCGGCAGCAGCAGCTTCGTGCCGCTCCTGATCCGCAGGCTGATGCAGTCGGAGGCGCTGGGCGCCTCGCACGTCACGCTGATGGACGTGGACGAGGGCCGGCTGGGCGTGATGCAGTCGCTCGCCGACAAGCTGATCGCCAGCGAGGGCAGCTCGCTGCGCGTGGACAGCACCACCGACCAGCGCGACTCGCTGGTCGACGCCACCTTCGTCATCGCCGCCATCTCGGTGGGCGGCATGGAGGCCTGGGCGAACGACCTCGAGATCCCCGGCCGCTACGGCATCGTCATGCACGTCGGCGACTCGATCGGCCCCGGCGGGATCCTCCGCGCCCTCCGCAACGCACCCGTGCTCGCCGACGTCGCCCGCAACGTGGCCGAGGTCGCGCCGGACGCCTGGGTGTTCAACTACACCAACCCGGCGCCGATCGAGGCGATGGCGATGCGGACGGCGGCGCCGCAGGTGAAGTCCTACGCGCTGTGCTCGTGCACAGCGCACCCCGGCAGCCGCGAGTGGCTCGCCCACCAGGCCGGCGTCGCCCCCGAGGACATCGCCATGCCGCCGGTCGTCTCGGGGATCAACCACTGCGCCTCGGTCGTGGAGCTGCGGCTGACCGACGGCAGCGATGCGATGCCGCTGGTGCGCGAGCGGGCCGAGAACCCGATCGTGCGCTGGGCGCTCGAGACCTACGGCGTGCTGCCCTACTGCTGGACGCACTGGACGGAGTTCTTCCCCCAGATGCAGCGGCTGGTGAACCCCTACGCCGGCACCGCCCAGGGCGTGGACATGCGCTACGGGATCACGACGCACGACATGGCGTACGAGCGCTCGCGCGTGGCCGGGCTGGAGGAGCTGGCCGCGCGCTGGACGGCGCCGGACGCCGGCCCGGTGACGCTCGCCGACCTGCCGAAGGGCGACGAGGACGAGGGCATCGAGGTGATCGACCTGATGGAGGCGATCACCGGGAACGGCAACATCACTGCCGTCGTCAACACCGTCAACAACGGGACGATCCCCAACCTCCCGGACGAGGCGATCGTCGAGGTCAACGCGTCGATCAACGCCTACGGCATCCGCGCGATCGAGACGGGGCCGCTACCCGAGGCGCTGGCGGCGCACCTGCGCCACTACGTCGCGATGCAGCAGCACGTCGTGCGGGCGGCGCTCAGCGGGGACCGCGAAGCTGCGCTGCACGCGTTTCTGCTCGACCCGAACGTGCAGTCGAACCTCGACCTCGACCAGACG
Organism: uncultured Actinomycetes bacterium; assembly: GCA_963797175.1. GTDB lineage: Bacteria > Actinomycetota > Thermoleophilia > Gaiellales > JAICJC01 > DATLLN01. The sequence continues at coordinate 1,412,418 of CAWCOL010000009.1, read as the reverse complement.
GCCGCGCTGCTCGACGAGATGCTGCGCGCGAATGCCGACCACCTGCCGCTGTTCGACGCGGTGCCCGCATAGTCGACTCGTCGAGATAGAGGGCGAAGCCGGGGAGCCGCACGGCGCCGCTGTACGACGCGGCGTACCAGCCGCTGCGGATCGAGTTGATCGAGACGACGGTGCCGGTGTGCGGCGCGTGGATGAACCGGCCGCCGCCCAGCCAGAGGCCGACGTGGCCGGTGCCGAAGAAGACGATGTCGCCCGGCCGCAGGTCGCTGCGCGCGATATGCCTGCCCAGGTCCCAGTCGGCGTAGGTCGAGTGGGGAAGGCCGATGCCGAAGTGGGCGTAGACGTAGCGGACGAACCCCGAGCAGTCGAAGCCGGAGGGCGTGCTGCCACCCCACACGTAGGGCGTGCCGCGGAATCGCAGCGCGTAGCGCGCGGCCAGGCGCCCGGTCGCCATGTGGGTGGACGCGAGCGGCCGGTCGGCACGCCGGGCGCCGGCGGCAGAGCCAAATGCCGGGGCCACGAGCAGGGCGAAGATCGCGACAGTGAGCACGAGGAGCCGTTGCACAGCCGGGCACCGTACCGATCGTCCGAGCAACAGTCACCCGAGGCAACAGGATGTTTACAACTGGAACATGTCAGGCTAGATGGTGGCTGCTGGAGCGGCTCCGCCGCGACCGTGTCTCGGCCTCGATCGGCGTGGCCACCCATCCGCAGCACGGCGCCAGCGCCGACGCCCTGATCCACGCGGCCGACATGGCTCTGCTCGCGGCCAAGTCCGACGGCAAGGGCCGCTACATGCTTGCGGCCTAGGCTGCCAGCGAGTTGTTCAGCTCGGGGCCCTGCAGCGGCGGCCGCCCGCCGTGCTTGCCGACCGTGCGCGGATCGACGTACGTGCTGCCGTGCGGCCCCACACGCACCGCGCGGTGCATCACATTGCCCGTCACGAGGTCGTGCCAGCTGAGGAACCAGATCGTCCAGCCGTTGCCCGGGACGCCGGCGCGCGGGCTGTCGGTGATCGTCACCGGGTTGCCGGGCACCGCCATGCCGTAGTACGTCTCGGCGTTCGCCGGCGAGAGGTTGACGCAGCCGTGGCTGACGTTCGCGAAGCCCTGCTCGCCGACCGACCAAAAGGCGTCGTGGAGGTAGTCGCCCGACCAGGTGAACCGCACCGACCAGGGCACCATGATGTCGTAGCCGGGGCCCTTCATCTCGACCGGGTTGCCCTTCTCGATCGTCAGGTACGTCCCGTTCGGCGTGTCGTCGCCGGGCTTGCCTGAGCTCATCGGCCAGTTCGCGAACAGGTGGCCGTTGCGGTAGATCTGGATGTGGTGGTCGGCCGTGCTCCCCACGGCGATCACGGAGTCGCCGATGGTGAACTGCTGTTGGAGGTTGTGCGCGCCGTAGACGCCCGGGGCCACCTCGACGCCGTCGAGGCGACCGGTGAAGGTGACGGTGGTGTGCGCCGGCCAGTAGCGCCGCGGGCGGAACTGGAGCGAGGTGTCGCTGTCCCAGTACCACGCGCCGACCACCGGCTTCGAGCTGCGGATCGAGAGGGCGCGCTCGACACCGCGCTTGTTCTCGACCGGCTCCGTGAAGGTGAGCATGATCGGCATGCCCACGCCGTACGTCTCGCCCGCGCCCTCGAAGATCTGCATCGTCTCGACGGTCGCCGGCGTCAGCGTGTGGAAGCGGCTGCTCGCCTTCGTCCGCTCGCCCGCCGAGTTCGTCGCCGAAGCGTGGACGGTGTAGGTGGTGGACGTGCGCATCCCGGTGCTGCTGCGCCAGGCCGTGCCGCCATGGATCAGCCGGCCGGGGATCGGTCCGCCGGTGCCCCAGACCCTGACGGCCTTGAGGGTGCCGTCCGTGACCTGGACGGTGATCGGCGAGTTCGGCTTGACGCGCCACTGGCCCCGGGCCGGGCTGATCGCGATCCGCGCGGCCGGAGTCGTGTCGGTCGTCGCCGCCTGTGTGCCGGCCGGCGGCCCGGATGAGGCGCTGGTGTGGCTCTCGGAGCACCCCGCGGCGAGCGCGGCGAGCAGCACCGCAACGGCTCCAGCCCGGCGCCCGATCGGTGTCGTCAGCATCCGCACGAACGATACGGTAGGTGAAGATCGGCATTTTGCCCACCCGGAGCCATCCTCGGACTGTTCAAGGCGTGGGCATGATCACCTTTCCGGCCGTGACTGGAGGGCCGCGCCGCCGGGCATACCATCGGTCGAGAACATGATCTTCACCGCGGAGAGGGAGGCAGCATGACCACACTCGACAACCGTCCCAACACCGCCCTGGTCGTCATCGACGTGCAGAACGGCGTGATGTCAGGCGCCTACGACAGGGACGCGGTCGTCGCCAACATCGGCACGCTGGTGGACGGCGCGCGTGACGCCGGCGTCGATGTCGTCTGGGTGCAGCACAACAGCGACGAGCTCGCCCCCGGCAGCGATGCCTGGCAGTACGTGCCCGAGCTCGTCCGGCGCGACTCCGAGCCGCTGGTGCAAAAGGCGTTCGGCGACTCCTTCGAGGAGACCGAGCTGGAGTCGGTGCTGGCCGAGCGCGGCATCGGCAGGCTCGTGATCGCGGGCGCGCAGACCGACGCGTGCATCCGCTCGACCCTGCATGGCGCGATCACCCGCGGCTACGACGCGGAGCTCGTCGCCGACGCCCACACCACGGAGGATCTCACCGAGTACGGCGCACCGGAGCCGGACAAGGTGATCGCCCACACGAACCTCTACTGGACGTACCACGAGGCACCCGGCCGCACGGCGGGCACCGTGGACACCGCCGACGTCAACTTCACGGGCGCCGCAGCGAGCCGCAGCTGAGCATCGGGCTCAGCGCACCGAGTACGCGTTGACGACCGTCTGATCGATCGTCCGCCCCGCCTTGTCGGTCGCCGACACGCGCACCGTCGCCGAGCCATGCGCATGGTTGGTAACGCTGGCGGTGCAGCCGCTGTCCTTGCCGGTGCCGTTGTGCTGAGGCTTGACCCAGCAGTCGCTGAGCGGGGTCCGCGTCCACGTGGCGCCGCCGTCCCAGGAGATGGAGACGGCGACCTTCGAGGTCGGCGTGGCGACGACCCCCGCCGGCATCCCGAACCGCACGCCGAACGAGTACGGGCCGGCCTTCGCCACGTTGACGCCCGACAGCGGCATCCGGTAGTTGACCACCATCAGCGGCAGCACGGTCAGCCCGCTGGTGCGGTGCGAGACGAAGCCCCAGGCCGTGCGACCGGCGGTCGATTGCCGCCAGAAGGGGTTGTCACGCGCGGTCGCGTAGACCAGCCGGTACTGGTGCGGCGCGCTGGCGAAGTCGCCCCACAGGAACGGGGACTGGTCGGCCTCCATCACCAGCTGCCCGTCCTGGAAGAGCTTGCCGTCGAACTCGTCGAGGTAGAGGTCGGACGCCTCGTGGCCGGCGCTGTCGGTCCACTCGGGCATGCCCAGGTACATCGAGTTGCCCTGCCTGTTCGGCTGCGCGTCGAGCCCGATCGTCGCCAGGTACGGCGAGACGCTCGAGTTGATCGGGCCGCCGAACCAGGTGTCGGTGCGGGTCGTGCCGGCGACCACGGGCATCTGCGGTGCGTAGATCTCGGCCTCCACGGCGCCGGACGGGCTCTTCACCTGCACGTCTCGCTCCCACTCGGCGTTCGGCGTGACGTAGTGCGTGACCGCGCCGGGCACGTCCACGGGGCGCACCAGCCCGTACGCAGCCGCACCGGTGCCGGGGACCCAGCCGATCAGCATCTCGGTCAGCCGGCTGTCCGACCCCGCCTTCGGGCTGAGCGACCGGTAGGTCTCGTCCAGCGCGGCGACGTGATCGTCGTGGCCGTTGATGGTCGCGCCCGCCGGCACGGTGTCGGGCCACCAGCCCTGGAGGTCGTACATGTAGCTGGGGTTGGCGTGGGTGACGACGTCGACCGGCTGGGGACTCGAGGCCAGCAGCGCGGGAACGTCGAAGGGCCGTGCCTGGAAGGCCGGGAGCCTGCCGGCGGCGGCCAGCGTCCCGGCGCAGTTCTGCCCGTCGCCGGCGTAGGCAACCATGGCGACGGCGCCGGCTGCCCGCAGTGCCCGCGCGGTCGCGGTCAGGTCGTCACAGTGTCCGGCGACGACGGCCACGGCGCCGTGCACATGCGTGGTGTCGAGCGCGCCCTCCGCGCCGGCATCGACCACGGTGTACCGGCCCGACAGCTTCGGCACGGGGACGTCCCAGGTCGGACTGCCGGGGGCGGCGATCGAACGCAGCGCGACCACAGGGCCGCTGCGGGGCTGCAGCTCGGCGTCGGGCTGGGTCAGCAGCCAGTTCAGCGAGGTCGTGGTCGCGCCGCCCACGGGACGCGCGTTCGGCGTCGCGTACAGGCGGTCGACCGACCCGGCCAGGGTGGCGCCGGTGTAGCCGAGGTCGCTCGACCAGGTGATGCTCATGATCTCGCCGTCCTCAACGGTGGGACGGTCGGTGTCGTACCCGAACCGGCGCGCCTGCGACTCGTCCAGCGTGACGGTCGTGTCGGCGCTGACGTGGATGTCGGGGTGCATGGCGAGCACGCCCTCCTGGGCCTCGTCGCCGGCCAGGTCGAAGCTGAGCCCGGTCACGCTGTAGGTACCCGGCGGGACGCGGAAGGTGACCGTCTGCTCGCCCGCGCCCGTGACCACCTTCTGGTCGTACACGGACGTGTCGAGGCCGACCAGGCCGATCGTGTGCGAGGCGCTCTGGGCGCCGGCCCGCGGCGTCACGTCCACGTTCAGGTTGTAGTGCTCGCTCTCCAGCTCGAAGCCGAGCGCGGTGCGCACGGGCACCTGGCCGGCGCCGGGATCGGCGCTGACCTCGCCGGAGTAGGTGCCCACACCGGGCACGCGGGGATCGAACAGCACCTTCACGGACGCCGTGCCACCGGCCGGCACCGTCAGCCGCGAGGCCGACAGCGTCACGCCCGGGGGCGGATCGCTGACGCCGTCCTCGGCATCGACCCGCAGCTTGAGCGTGACGGCCGAGCTGCCGGTGTTGGTGTAGGTCAGCGGTGTGCTGGTCGGCTTCAGGCCGGTCTGCGGCCACGGGTAGAAGCCGAGGTTGAGCGATGGTCCGGCGAACACCGACTGGTGGATGGCGCGCTCAGCATCGACCCGGCCGGTGCCGGCGTCGAACGCGGTGGCGCCGGCCACGGGCACGGCCGTCGAGGTGAGCAGCGACTTGATCTGCTCGCCGTCCCAGCCCGGGTGCTCCTGCTTGACGATCGCGGCGACCGCGGCCACGTGCGGCGTCGCCATCGAGGTGCCGCTGAGGCTCGTGTAGTACTGATCGACCGGATCGCCCAGCGAGGTGCCGGCGGCCCGGGCCGCGATGATGTTGACTCCCGGAGCAACGAGGTCGGGCTTGACGGCGCCGTCGCCCAGGCGCGGGCCGCGGCTCGAGAAGTCGGCCATCGTGTCGGTGGAGTCGACCGCGCCGACGGTCAGCGCGGCATCCGCCGCGCCCGGCTCGGTGATCGTCTGGGGAGCGCTGCCGCTGTTGCCCGCAGCGACGACGAACAGCGTCGGCGAGCTGGCAGAGAGGTCGTCGATCGCATGGCTGATGGGATCGGTGCCGTCTCCCACGTCGCCGCCCAGGCTCATGTTGACGATGTCGGCGTGGTGGGCCACGGCCCACTCCATGCCCGCCATCACCCAGGAGTCCTCGCCGGTGCCGGTGTTGTCGAGCACCTTGCCGATCATCAGCTTGGCGCCGGGGGCGGTTCCGCCGTGGAGGTGGTGCTCGGCCGCGCCCGTGCCGGCGATGGTCGAGGCGACGTGCGTGCCGTGGCCGTTGCCGTCCACCACGCTCGACTCGCTGCTGAAGTTGGCGATGTCGCTGACCTGCCCCTTGAGGTCGGGATGCGTCGGGTCGTAGCCGGTGTCGAGCACGGCCACCTCGGTGCCGGTGCCGTCGTATCCCGCCGCCCAGGCCTCGGGCGCGTGGATCTGCTCGACATCGGGATCGGCCAGCGTGTGCACCTGCCCGTCCAGATCAACCCGGGTCGCGCCGCCGGACAGCGTCGTCGGGGCGCCGGCGTCGCCGGACCCCGCGGTCAGGGAGCTCCAGAAGCCCGTCGCCTGGCGCTTGTCGACCGCGAAGGCGGAGGCGCCGAGCATCACCAGCGAGGCCGTCTTCTGGGCGCTGGCGAAGGTGGAAGCACGAGCATCGGCACCGGCCTGCAGGCCCTGGCCGTAGCTGACGATCACCGGCAGGGTCGCACGGTGGGCGTCGTCGTAGTGCTGCGTGATCAGGCCGGCCACGTCGAACAGATCGAGGTCGAGCCGATGGGCGGCGAGCAGCGGCATCGCCGACTGGGGCACGACGTACAGGTGCTTGCCCGTGTCGGTGATCGCCGCCTGCGGGTACGAACCGTCCGGACGCCGCTCGAGGCTGACCGAGCGCCTGCCGTTGGGCTGGGTGATCACGTGCACGACGTCGCCGGTGACCAGGGTGACCGTGGTGATGTCCGGCCGTGCGTGGGCGCCGGGGTAGGGCCGGGGAGCGGCGGCCGCGCTGGAGCCGGCGAGCAGCGCGGCGATCAGGACGAGCGAGGCCGTGAGCCAGAACGTGAGACGGCGCCTTCGGTCGGCGTTGGCACCAATCGGACGTTGCGGCATGCAGATTCCCTTTGCTCGTGAGTGACCCGGACCCGGCCTCTGTGCACGCTCCCCATGTGGACCCTGCACAAACGCGACCAGCGACTGTAGCTCAGAGAGTGTGCGGCACGGACAACGAGCGGTCAATCTGCCAATCCGCTCTCAACAGTGGGCACACGATGGAGCGACCGGGACACGCAGCCCTGAGCTCAGAGGTGCCGATCGCCCGCCGAGCGCGTTGCACGCCCGGCGAGCACCCGATCCGCCGCGATGGGCCGTGTAGGGATCGAACCTACGACCTTGGGATTAAGAGTCCCCTGCTCTACCAGCTGAGCTAACGGCCCCGACCCTCGATTCTACCGGCATCGGGTATGGTTGCCGCCGCACCGGATGCGCGACGAATCTCTGACCTTCTTCCGCGACCTGCTCGCCGCCGCCGCGCCCTCGGGCGACGAGCGTGCGGCCGCGCGCGTCTGGCGGGGCGTACGCCAAGGCCTACGCCGACGTGGGCAGCGACGCGCTCGGATCGAGCTGGGCGACGACCGGCCCTGCGGACGGCCCGCGCCTCTCGGTGGTCGGCCACGTCGACGAGATCGGCCTCGTCATCACGCACGTGGACGACGAGGGCTACGCCTGGTTCGCCCCGGTCGGCGGATGGGACGCCGAGGTGCTGGTCGGCCAGCGCGTGCGCATCCTCGCCTCCGGCGGCCCGGTGACGGGCGTCGTCGGCAAGAAGGCGCGCCACCTCCAGGAGGGCGAGGAGCGGGAGAAGGCGTCCAAGATCTCGGCGCTCTGGATCGACATCGGCCACGCCGACGGCGAGTCCGCGCGCAAGCGCATCCGCACCGGCGACCTGGCCGTGGTCGAGCAGCCGATCGTGGACGCCGGCGGCGGCCGGATCGTCAGCCGCGCCGTCGACAACCGCGCCGGGGCATGGGTCGCGGCCGAGTCGGCGCGGCTCTACGGCGAGCAGCCCGGCACGTGGCGGCTGACGGGCGTGGCCGCGATCTCGGAGGAGACCACCTTCGCCGGCGCGCGGACGACCACCTTCGGCCTCGCGCCCGACGCCGCGCTCGCGATCGACGTCACCCACGCGGCCGACCACCCGACGCGCCTCCAAGCAGAAGACCGGGGACGTCAAGCTCGGCGGCGGCCCCACCCTGGCCCGCGGCGCCTCGGTGCACCCGCGCATGTTCGAGCTGCTGGTCGAGGCGGCGGACGCCGAGGGCATCCCCTACCAGGTCGAGCCGGCCGACGGGCACACCTGGACGGACGCGGACGCGATCCACCTCGCCCGCGCCGGCGTCCCCACGGCCGTGGTCAGCGTGCCGCTGCGCTACATGCACTCGCCCAACGAGCTGGTGGACACGTCCGACCTCGCGGCGTGCGCCGCGCTCGTCGCCGCCTTCGCCCGCCGCCTGGGCGATGCTCCGACCGCTGACTGACGCCTCGCGGCCTACGATACGGAGCATGCGCCGCGTGCTCGTCGTCGCATTGGTCACCTTCGGGTCGGTGATGCTGATCTCGGTCGTGCTCTTCGGGCGCAGCCGCAGCGACGCTTTGCAGTCGAACATGATGGAGACCGGCTACCAGGCGATCTCCAAGCAGTACCCGGCGCCGGCATTCTCGGCGACGACGATGGCGGGCGCCGACGTCCACCTCTCCCAGTACCGCGGCAAGCCGGTGGTGATCAACTTCTTCGCCGACTGGTGCGCGCCGTGCAAGGCGGAGGCGCCGCGGCTGTCGCAGATCGCCAGCAGCTACGAGGGCCGCGTGACGATGCTCTCCGTCGCCCGTGACTCGAGCCGCTCGGGCGTGCGCAGCTTCGCGACCACCTACGGGATGACCTGGCCGATCCTGTGGGACGGCAACGATGACCTCACCCGCGCCTTCAAGATCCCCGGCCAGCCGGTGACGTTCGTCGTCGATCCGCGCGGCCGCGTCGTCTGGGAGCAGCTGGGGCCGATCAGCGCACCGGCGGTCGGCAAGGTGCTGAACGGGCTGCTGGCGGGATGAACCTCTCGGCGACACAGCTCTCCGTCGCCTTCGCGGCCGGCCTCGTCTCGATCGTCTCGCCCTGCGTGTGGCCGCTCGTCCCCGGCTACCTCTCGCTGGTCAGCGGCGTCCCCGTCGGCGAGCTGGAGGACCGGCGGGCGCGCGTCGTGGGCGCGGCCACCGGCTTCGTCGCCGGGTTCACGGTCGTGTTCACGCTGGCGGGCGCCGGCGTCGGGATCCTCGGCGGCCAGTTCCTCCAGCACCGCCGCGGCCTCGAGCTGATCGGCGGCAGCATCGTCATCGCGCTGGGCGTGCTGATGGTGCTGCCCGCGGGCATGCGGCTGTTCCAGCGGGAGGTGCGCGTGCCGATCCGGATGGGCAACGGCAGCGCGCTCTGGACCGGCCTCGCCGGCGCGGCGTTCGCGATCGGCTGGACGCCGTGCATCGGCCCCACCCTGGGCTCGATCCTGACCATCGCGGGCACCGAGGGCCGCGCGGCCGACGGCGCCCTGCTGCTGCTCGTCTACTCGCTCGGGCTGGCCGTGCCGTTCCTGGCCGCGGGCATCTGGCTCTCCAGCGTGCTGGCCGCGACGCGGCCGCTGCGCGCCCACTGGGCCCTCGTCACCCGCGTCTCCGGCGTCGTCCTGATCGGCGTCGGGCTGCTGGTGGCCACCGGGAGGCTGGCGGAGATCAGCGCCCGGCTCGGTCAGTAGGCTGCCCGCCATGAAGGTGGTCTCCGTGGTCGGCAACCGGCCGCAGTTCATCAAGGCCGCGCCGCTCGTGCAGGCGCTGCGCCCGGTCTGCGACCACGTGCTGGTGCACACCGGCCAGCACTACGACGCCGATCTCTCCGACGTCTTCTTCGCCGAGCTGGAGATGCCCGCCCCCGACCACCGCATCGCCAGCGGCCCGGGCAGCCATGCCGCCCAGACGGCGCGGATGATGGAGGGGCTGGATCCGGTGCTGGCCGGCGAGGCGCCCGACCTGGTGCTGGTCTACGGCGACACGAACTCGACGCTGGCCGGCGCGCTGGTGGCGTCAAAGACGGGGCGGGCGCTGGGGCACATCGAGGCGGGCGAGCGCTCGTTCGACCGGGCGATGCCGGAGGAGGTCAACCGCGTGGTGGTGGACGCGCTCAGCGACCTGCGGTTCTGCTCGAGCAGCATCGCCGTCGCCAACCTGGAGCGCGAGGGCGCCGGGGGCGGCGTCCACCTGGTCGGCGACGTGATGGTGGACGTCGCCCACCGCTTCGGCCCGATCGCCCGCGAGCGCACCGACGTGCTCGACCGGTTCGGCGTCGTCCCGGGAGGCTACGTGATCGCCACCGCGCACCGGCAGTTCACCACGCTGCCCGACTCGTTGCCCGCATTGGTGACGGTGCTGGAGACGGTGGAGGAGCCGCTGGTGCTGCCGCTGCACCCGCGCACGCGCAACGCGCTCGACGCCGCCGGACTGCTGCCTCGCGCCGCCGCGGCGGCGATCCTCACGCCCCCGCTCGGCTACCTCGACTTCATGGCGCTGCTGATCTCCGCGCGGGTGTGCCTGACCGACTCGGGCGGCCTCCAGAAGGAGGCGTACCTGTACCGCGTGCCCTGCCTGACGATGCGCGACACCAGCGAGTGGAAGGAGACGATCGAGCTCGGCTGGAACCGCCTCGTGCACCTCGACGCCGCGGCCGTCCGGGCCGCCCTCGCGTCCGGGCCGCCGGTGCCCGATGAGCACCCGCCGCTCTACGGCGACGGCCACGCGGCCGAGCGGATCGCCGACCTGATCGCCGCCCGCGCACCGGGCGCTGGATAGCATCTGCTGCCGATGGCCCACGGGGTAGCGATCATCGGCGCCGGCTACGTCGGCCTCCCGCTCGCCATCGCGTTCGCGGAGGCGGGCGAACGCGTCGTCTGCGTGGACATCGACGCGGCGAAGGTGGCGGCGATCGGCCGCGGCGAGAGCCACATCGAGGACGTGCCCTCCGCGGACGTCGCCCGCCACGTCGGGGACGGCTCGCTGACGGCGACGACCGACTACGCCGGCGTGGCGGACTGCCGCGCGATCCTGATCTGCGTCCCCACGCCGCTCTCGGAGAACCGCGAGCCGGACGTCTCGATGATCGCGGCCGCCGCCGAGGCGATCGCACCCCACCTGCGCCGCGGTGGGCTGGTCGTGCTCGAGTCCACCACCTACCCGGGCACGACGCGCGACGTGCTGCAGCCGATCCTCGAGCGCTCCGGCCTGGCCGCGGGCCGCGACTTCCACCTGGCGATGTCGCCCGAGCGGATCGATCCCGGCCGCACCGACTTCACGATCCGCACCACGCCCAAGGTGGTCGGCGGCCTCACGCCTGCGTGCCTGGAGCGAGCGACCGAGCTGTACCGCCTGTGCGTGGACACGGTCGTGCCCGTCTCCTCGCCCGACGCGGCCGAGCTGGTCAAGCTGCTCGAGAACATCTTCCGCAGCGTCAACATCGCGCTGGTCAACGAGCTGGCGATGCTGTGCGAGCGGCTGGGCCTGAACGTGTGGGAGGTGGTCGACGCCGCCGCCACCAAGCCGTACGGGTTCATGCGCTTCTCCCCCGGCCCCGGCCTGGGCGGCCACTGCATCCCGATCGACCCCTTCTACCTCTCGTGGCGCGCGCGGCAGTTCGACTTCCAGACCGAGTTCATCGAGCTGGCCGGCAAGGTCAACACGCACATGCCCTACTACTGCGCCGAGCGGATCGGCCGGGCGCTCAACCGGCACCGCAAGCCCGTGTCCGGCAGCGGCGTGCTGCTGCTCGGCGTTGCCTACAAGAACGACGTCGGCGACGTCCGCGAGTCGCCCGCCCTGCGACTGATCGAGCTGCTCGGCGAGCTGGGCGCCGACCTCAGCTACCACGACCCGCACGTGCCGTCGCTGCGACCCGAGGGCATCGAGCTGGACTCGGTCGCGCTCGACGACGAGGTGCTGGAGCGGGCCGACATCGTCTGCGTCGTCGCCGCCCACTCGAGCGTCGACTACGCGCACGTCGCCGATCGTGCGAAGCTCCTGCTCGACTTCCGAAACGTCGTGCCCGAGGTGGACGGGAAGGTGGAGCGGCTGTGACGGATCCGGTGCGGATCGGCGTCGTCGGGCTCGGCTACTGGGGCAAGAACCTGCTGCGCAACTTCGCCCTGCTGCCCGAGGCCGACCTGCGCTGGGCCTGCGACGCCGACGCCGCCACGCGCGCCGTCTGGGAGGCGCAGCACCCGGGCGTGCGGTTCACGGCCGAGTTCGGCGACCTGCTGGCCGACCCCGACCTGGAGGCGGTCGTGCTGGCGACGCCGGTGCCCACGCACTCACGACCTCGCCCGCGCGGCGCTCGCCGCCGGCAAGCACGTCTTCGTCGAGAAGCCGATGGCGTGGAACCTCGAGCAGGCGAAAGAGCTGCGCGAGGCGGTGCGGGCATCGGATCGCGTCCTCATGGTCGGCCACCTGCTGCGCTTCCATCCGGCGGTGACGAAGCTCCGCGAGCTGATCGACTCGGGCGAGCTGGGCGACGTCCTCTACGTCTACGGCAACCGCGTCAACCTGGGCGTGATCCGCGAGGAGGAGAACGCCCTCTGGAGCCTCGGCGTCCACGACATCTCGGTGGTGCTGCACCTGCTGGACGGCCGGCCGGTGGAGGTCTGGGCGCGCGGCGAGGCCTACCTGCAGCGGGACGTCGAGGACGTCGTGTTCGGCTACGTCAAGTTCGACACCGGGCAGATCGGCCACCTGCACCTCTCGTGGCTCGACCCGCACAAGATGCGCAAGATGACCGTGGTCGGCTCGAAGAAGATGGCCGTGTTCGACGACATGGAGCCCGAGCGCAAGGTCACCGTGTACGACAAGGGGCCGGTGATCATCCCCAACGGCCCGCCCAGCACGCACACCGGCGACATCTACGCGCCGGCCATCTGCGGGGAGGAGCCGCTGCGGATCGAGTGCCGCGCGTTCCTGGAGGCGGTGCGCACGGGCGTGGTCGAGCGCGCGGGCGTGGACGAGGGCCTCGCCGTCGTCGAGGTGCTGGAGGCGATGGATCGCTCGGTCGAGGCAGGGCGGCGCGACGCAGGTGCTGGAGGTGGCGCGGGCGTGATGTGGCCGGCCGCCGAGGCGCCCGGGCTGGTGCTGGCACCGGACGCCGAGATCGGCGAGGACGTCCTGTTCGGCGCCGGCGTCACCGTCCACGAGGGGACGGTGCTGGGCGACGGTGTCCGGATCGGCGACGGCGCGGTGCTGGGCAAGCGGCCGATGCTCGCGGCGCGATCGACCTCGCATGGTGCGCTGGGTGGGCCGCTCCGCCTGGGCGCGGGCTGCATGGTGTCGGCCGGAGCGGTGCTGTCGGCGGGATCGGTGCTGGGCGACCGCTGCGTCGTCGGCGACCTGGCCACGGTGCGCGAGCGGTGCACGATCGGCGACGACGTGGTGATCGGCCGCGGCGTCTGCGTCGAGAACGACAACGCGATCGGAAGCCGCACCAGGATCCAGACCAACGCCTACATCACGGCGCACTGCGTGCTCGAGGAGGACGTCTTCATCGCCCCCTGCGTCGTCACCACGAACGACAACTTCATGGGCCGCACCGAGGCGCGGCACGCCCTCACCCGGGGCGCGACGATCCGCCGCGGCGCCCGCGTGGGCGGAGCGGCGACGCTGCTGCCCGGCGTGGAGATCGGCGAGGAGGCGTTCGTCGGCGCCGGGGCGCTGGTGCTGCGCGACGTGCCGCCGCGGGTGCGTGGTGGTGGGAGCGCCGGCGCGGGTGCTGCGCGACGTGCCCGCCGAGGAGCTGCTCGAGAACCAGTGACGGCCGCGCCCCGGTTCGTGCCAAGGGTGTCACAGCTTCGCACCATGCCCGCGCCGCCGGGTCCGTGACACTTTCTGGGCCTACAGAAGCCTCGATCCCGCTCGCCGAGCCGGCAAGGGCACTGTCACGGCCGGCGAGCCGACCGTCACGCCTCGGTCACCGAACAGCAAACCATTCGAAGACCTCCGGCACCGAGTCTGGCACCGTGCCGGAGGTGGTGCCGGAGTCGGTGCCCGGTTCGGTGCCGGAGTCCGTGCCGGACTCGGTGCCCGGTACGGTGCCGGACACCGAGGCTCAGTCGTCGTAGCGGTGGATGCGGCCGCGGCGGTCGGTCAGCTCGAACGAGATCGCGTCCCAGCCGGTCAGGCGGCCGCCCTCGCCCAGCACCTGCACGGCGTGGGCGCGGTTGTAGTCGCGGCGGTAGCCATCCATGCCGCAGCAACCCTGGGCGCGGAAGAACCAGCGGCCGTTCTTCTTGCCGATCACGATCGAGCCCACGGGTCAGCTCACCGCCCGCTCACCGGCTGTACCGCGTGCGGGTTCTTTGGCGCCGTGATCGTCACGTGCACGACCGGCGACACGCCGGAGGTGCGGACGAGCCGGTAGGACACGCTCTGGTGCTGCACGCGGCGCACCGTGAAGGTGCCGTTGGCCGCCATGTGCACCGAGGACGGGGCGGTCAGCCAGCTGGAGGTGCCGTCCAGCTTGACCTGGAGGCGCAGCACCGTCGGGCGCGGCCAGGCGCGGCCGGTGACCGAGAACGTCGAGCCGTTGGCCACCCGGGCCGGCGCCGTCAGCGCCAGGCCGAGCAGGCGGAAGTAGGTCGAGCGCAGCGACAGCGCGGAGAACGCCTGGCCTGACGTCTTCGTCACGGAGGTGCCGCTGGGCGTGTGCAGCACCAGCGAGAGGATCCGCTGCGACGGTGCGTCGACCACGTTGTCCACGGCCGAGATCTGCCCGCCCAGGCCGAACGCCTGCGCCAGCGCCGTCGGGCCGAACACGCGCGGCGCCCAGGTGTGGTTCGGGTTGAGGCCGCCCGCCGCGTCGTAGGTGTCGTCCACCGGCACCAGGTACGGGTAGCCGAAGCTGCTCCCCCACGACGCCTGCATCGTCGAGGTGCGCCCGCCCGAGCTGGCCGAGTAGAACGTGGAGGCGACGCTGCCGCCGTACGTCACGATCTCGCGGCTGGTGCCGCTGACCGCCGCGATCGAGTTCGCGCCCTCGCGCTCGATCGGGCAGTACGTCTGGTTGGCCACGTCGTCCTTGGTGTCCCACACGCCCACCGACGGGTCGGTGTTGCGCGTCCGGTACGCGTAGGAGCGCGCCGCCACCGCCTGCGCCTTGAGCGCCTCGACCGGCCAGGACGACGACTCCTCGCAGGGGGCGATCCCGGCCGCGTAGTTGTCGAGTCCGACGACGTTGACCGGCAGGATGCCGCCGGAGCCGCGCAGGAACCGGAGCGAGCCGTGCCAGTGGTCGTTGGCGAAGCCGCGGTAGGTCGCGTTGACCAGCAGCAGCGGCTGCGAGGACGGCATCACCATCACCGGCGCGGCCAGCCCGGACAGCGCGTAGGTCGAGGAGGCAACGCTCCAGATCCGCTCGTAGCCAGGCGTCACCCCCGGCTCGATCCGGTACATCCCGGCGGGCAGCGAGACCGCGGCCGCTCCGGTCGGCGTCACCTTCATCGCCGCGGAGGCGCCGAAGCTGACGGAGGGCTTCGCGTCCATCATCAGCACGCGCTCGAGGGTGCCCACCGGCACCTGCCCGATCGCGGTGCCCTGGTAGTAGTGGGCGAGGATCTGGCGGTACGTCCAGCCGTGGCTCGCATAGCCGTAGGAACCCCACTGGGACATGCCGATACCGTGTCCCCAGCCGTGGCCGATCAGGGTGAAGGTGGTTCCGGCCTGGGCGGGCGCGGCGCTCGCGAGCAGCGCGGCCACGCACACGACGGCCATTGCGACCCTTCGTCTCATTGTCCTCACCATCGGCACGCTACCCCCCGGCCTCCAGCCCGACAGGGGCTGGCTCACATGGTTCCAATCTGCAACGGCCTGAGCTTCAGCGCAACCACACCCGCGTCGATAACCTCCCACAGCCATGCGTATGCTCGACAGCATCCCTGCACCTCTCCGCTCGATCCTCGAGCTGGTGCTCACCCTCGCAGTGGCGGTCGGGCTCGCGCTCGCCGCGCAGGCCTTTCTGGTCAAACCTTACCGCGTGCCGACGCCGAGCATGGTGCCGACGCTGCTGCCGGGCGACCGCGTGCTGGCCGACCGGCTGACGCTGCGCTTCCGTTCGCCGCACCGCGGCGAGATCGTCGTGTTCCACCCGCCGGCCTGCGGAGTGACCAACTCCAGCGAGGGCGTGTGCAGCACGCCCGACCGCTCCAAGCGCACCGGCTACTCCGACCAGACGTTCATCAAGCGCGTGATCGGCCTGCCCGGCGAGACGCTCTTCTCGCGCAACGGCCACGTGTGGGTGCAGGATCCCGGCCAGCCCGCCAAGCCGCTGAACGAGCCGTACGTGCACGGCGAGCCGACCTCGATCGTCGGCAAGATCGTCGTCCCCAAGGGCTACTACTTCCTGATGGGCGACCACCGCGAGAACTCCGACGACTCGCGCGTGTGGGGCGCCGAGCCGCAGGGCGAGATCCTCGGCATCGCGCGCGTCCGCTACTGGCCGCTCGACCGGCTCGGCCTGCTGTAGCACCCCGGTAGACTGACCGTCCAGTCAAACGGGAGGTTGCCGGGTGCGGTTCAGGTTGCGCCGGTCGTGCCTGGCGGTGCCGGGCTCGTCCGAGAAGATGCTCGCGAAGGCGGCGACGCTGCCCGCCGACCAGGTGTTCCTCGACCTCGAGGACGCCGTCTCCCCGCTGGAGAAGGAGGACGCCCGCGGCCGCGTCGTCGATGCCCTCCGGGCGAACGACTACTCCGGCAAGACCCGCGTCGTCCGCGTCAACGACGTGACCACGCGCTGGTGCCTGGGTGACGTCACCGCTGTCGTCGGTGGCGCCGGCGACCGGCTGGACTGCCTGATGATCCCCAAGGTCGAGGACGCCGGACAGCTGCACTTCATCGACCACCTGCTGACGCAGCTCGAGACGCAGCACGAGCTGGGCACCCGGATCGGCCTGGAGGCGCAGATCGAGACCGCCCGCGGCGCGATGAACATCCGCGAGATCGCCCAGGCGACCGACCGGCTGGAGACGCTGATCTTCGGCCCCGGTGACTACGCGGCCAACATGGGCGTCGGCCAGCTCGTGATCGGCTCGCTCAGCCCCGACTACCCGGGCGACCAGTGGCACTGGGTGCTGTCGCAGATCGTGACGGCCGCACGCGCTTACGGCCTGCAGGCGATCGACGGCCCCTACACCGACATCAAGGACACCGAGGGCTACCGGCGCATGTGCAAGCGCGCCCGCCAGCTCGGCTACGACGGCAAGTGGGTGCTGCACCCGGCGCAGGTCGAGATCGCGAACGAGGAGTTCGCGCCCACCCAGCAGCAGTTCGACGAGGCCAAGCGGCTGCTGGACGCCTACGACCACGCCACCCGGGTCGAGCGCAAGGGCGCCGTCATGCACGAGGGCCAGATGATCGACGAGGCCAGCCGCAAGATCGCCGAGCAGGTGGTCGCGCGCGGCGCCGCCGCCGGGATGGCGCTGACCGAGGCGGGCTCGTGAGCCTGCCGCTGGACGAGCTGACCGGCGAACAGCGGGAGATCGTCGAGCTCGTCCGTCAGTTCACCGACGAGCGGATCATCCCGGTCGCGTCGCAGCTCGAGCACGACGACATCTTCCCCGACGAGATCGTCGAGGGCCTGAAGGAGCTCGGGATCTTCGGCTTCACGATCCCCGAGGAACACGGCGGCCTGGGGCTCGACCTGACCACCTACGCGCTCTCGGTGTGCGAGCTGGCGCGGGGCTGGATGAGCGTCTCCGGCATCATCAACACCCACTTCATCGTGGCCGACATGCTGATGCGCGACGGCACCGAGGAGCAGAAGGCGCGCTTCCTGCCCCGGATGGCGACGGGCGAGATCCGCTGCGCCTTCTCGATGACCGAACCGGAGTGCGGCTCCGACGTTCAGGCGATCCGTTCCCGCGCCGTCCGCGACGGCGACGACTACGTCGTCAACGGCCAGAAGATGTGGGTCACCAACGGCCTGCGCTCCGGGCTGGTGGCGACGCTGGTCAAGACCGACCCGCAGGCCGACCCGCCGCACCGGGGGATGAGCTGCCTGCTGGTGGAGAAGGAGCCGGGCGCGGCGCAGGTCGGCGGGCTGACCATCCCGCCGCAGCTCGAGAAGCTGGGCTACAAGGGCGTCGAGACCACCGAGCTCGTCTTCACCGACCACCGCGTCCCCGCCGCCGACCTGCTGGGCGGCGCGGAGGGCCAGGGCTTCCGACAGATGATGAGCGGGGTCGAGGTCGGCCGCGTCAACGTCGCCGCCCGCGGCGTCGGCGTCGCCCAGCGCGCATTCGAGCTGGCGATCCGCTACGCCCAGGAGCGGGAGGCGTTCGGCAAGCCGATCGCCCGCCACCAGGGCATCCAGTTCAAGCTGGCCGAGATGGCCACCAAGATCGAGGCGGCGCGGCTGCTGATGCTCTCGGCGGCGCGCAAGAAGGACGCCGGCGACCGCTCGGACGTCGAGGCGGGCATGGCCAAGCTGTACGCCTCGGAGATCTGCCACGAGGTGGTCGAGGACGCGTTCCGCATCCACGGCGGCTACGGCTTCTCGAAGGAGTACGAGATCGAGCGGCTCTACCGCGACGCGCCGATGCTGCTGATCGGCGAGGGCACCTCCGAGATCCAGAAGCTGATCGTCGCCCGCGGCCTGCTGGCGAGGTACGCGGTATGAGCCGCGTGTTCGACGCCCGCGAGATCCGGTTCGGGCGCTATCTGGAGGACTTCGAGGTCGGCGACGTCTACAAGCACTGGCCCGGCAAGACCATCACCGAGGCCGACGACCACCTGTTCTGCATGATCACGATGAACCACCACCCGCTGCACACGGACGCGCACTACGCCGAGACCGAGACGCAGTTCGGCAAGAACGTCGTGGTCGGCAACCTCGTCTACTCGCTGGTGCTGGGCATGAGCGTCCCGGACGTGTCCGGCAAGGCGATCGCGAACCTCGAGATCGAGTCGCTCAAGCACGCCAAGCCGACCTTCCACGGCGACACGATCTACGCCCAGACCACGGTGCTGGAGGTGGTCGAATCGCGCAGCAAGCCCGACCGCGGCATCGTCACCGTGGAGTCGATCGGCACCAACCAGCGGGGTGAGGTCGTCTGCGAGTTCCGCCGCAAGGTGCTGGTGCCGAAGCGGCCGGCGGCCGGCCAGTAGTGGCGGCAGACCTGATCCTCACTCGGCGGCGTCGTCCACACCGTCGACGCCGCCCGCTCCGTGGCCGAGGCCGTGGCGGTGAAGGACGGGCGGATCGCCGCCGTCGGGTCCGCCCGCGAGATCGCCGAGCTGGCCGGCTCCTCGACGCAGATCGTGGACGTCGAGGGCGGCATGGTGCTGCCCGGCTTCCACGACGCCCACTGCCATCTGGCGGCCAGCGGCTACGAGGCGACGCTCTGCGACCTGCGCGAGAGCAGCGACGCGGACGAGCACCTTCGGCGCATCTCGGAGTACGCCCAGGCCAACCCCGACCGGGAGTGGATCCAGGGCGGCGGCTGGGGGTTCAGCGATTTCCCGGGCGGCATCCCCACACGGCAGGCGCTGGACGCGGCGGTGGCCGACCGGCCGGTGATCCTGCCCAACCGCGACTACCATGGCGCCTGGGCCAACTCGCGGGCGCTGGAGCTGGCCGGGATCGGCCGCGACACGCCCGACCCGCCGGGCGGCCGGATCGAGCGCGACGAGCACGGCGACCCGGTGGGGATGCTGCAGGAGTCGGCGATGAACCTGGTGCTCGACCTGACGCCGCAGCCGACGCCGGAGCAGCGCACCGCCGGGCTGCTGGCGGCGCAGGAGTACTACCACCGGCTGGGCATCACCGCATGCCAGGACGCGGTGGTCGAACCGGACTGGCAGGAGACGTACGAGCGGCTGGCCGACTCGGGCGAGCTGACGCTGCGGGTGCGCGGCAACCTGGCCTGGGACCCGACGGGCCCGGACGACCAGCTGGCCGCCCTGCTCGACCGGCGCCGCAGCGGCACCGTCGGCCGGCTCGACTGTGGCAACGCCAAGTTCTTCCACGACGGCGTCGTCGAGAACCGCACCGCGGCGATGCTCGACCCCTACCGGGACGCTGACGGCAACCCCACGGCCGAGTACGGCATCGACCAGTACGTGCTGGCCGAGCTGGAGCGCCACGTCGCCCGCTGCGACGCCGAGGGGTTCGGCATCCACATCCACACGATCGGCGACCGCGCCGTGCGCGAGTCGCTCGACGTGCTGGAGGCCGCCGCCCGGACGAACGGCCGGCGCGACGCCCGCCACCAGCTCGCGCACGTCGAGTTCGTCCACCCCGACGACGTCGCCCGGTTCCGGGCGCTGAGTGTGATCGCCAACGTGACGCCGCTCTGGGCCCGCCTGGAGGCGTACGTCACCGAGCTGACGCTGCCCTTCATCTCGCCCCTGGCGGCATCGATGATCTACCCGTTCGGCAGCATCCTGCGCGCCGGCGGGATGCTCGCGTTTGGCAGCGACTGGTCGGTGTCCACGCCCGACCCGCTCCACCAGCTCGCCTCCGCGGTGGCCCGCACCGATCCCGAGACCGAGGGCGAGGAGCCGCTGCTGGCCGACGAGCGGCTCGACCTGGGCACCGCGATCGCCGCCCACACCATCGGCGGCGCCTACGCCTCGTTCCTGGACGCGGAGACCGGCTCGATCGAACCGGGCAAGCTCGCCGACCTGGTCGTGCTCGACCGCGACCTGTTCGGCCTGCGCCCCGCCGGATACCTCGAGGCGCGGCTGCTGCTCACCCTCTCGGCCGGCGACCGGGTGTACGCCGCGCCCGGCTGGTAGCCGCCACTACAGTGGCGGCCGTTGTGAGCGAGGCGGCGATCTCCGTCAGCGGGCTGACCAAGCGCTACGGCGACCACGTCGCCGTGAACGGCGTGTCGTTCGAGGTGCTGCGTGGCGAGGCGTTCGGCATCCTCGGCCCCAACGGCGCCGGCAAGACCACGACGCTGGAGATGATCGAGGGGCTGCGCCGGCCGGACGCGGGCGAGGTGACGATGCTGGGCACCCCGGTCTGGCCCGATCCGCGGGCGGTGCAGGCGCGGATCGGCGTCCAGCTCCAGAGCACCGCGCTGTTCGACAAGCTGACGGCCCGCGAGTTGCTGGTGCTGTTCGCCCGGTTCTACAACCGCACGGACGGCGAGGAGCGCGCGGCCAGGGCGCTCGACCTGGTCGGCCTGGAGAGCAAGGCCGAGTCCGAGGCGGGCGAGCTGTCCGGCGGCCAGCAGCAGCGGCTCGCGATCGCCCTGGCGCTCGTGCACGACCCCGAGGTGGTCTTCCTGGACGAGCCGACGACCGGCCTCGACCCGCAGGCGCGCCGCAACCTGTGGGACGTGATCGAGGCGATCAACGGCGACGGCGGCAAGACGGTGGTGCTGACCACGCACTACCTGGAGGAGGCCGAGGTGCTCTGCGACCGGGTCGCGATCATGGATGCGGCGCAGATCATCGCGCTCGATACGCCCGCCGGCCTGATCGCGGGGCTGGGCGCCGACGCCCGGATCGCCTACACGCAGGACGGCGAGGAGCACGTCAGCTACGCGGAGGACGCGCAGGCCGCCGTGCTGGCCACGCTGGAGCACGCGCAGACGGCGGGCGAGAAGATCGAGAACCTCTCGGTGCGCGGGCCGAGCCTGGAAGACGTGTTCCTGAAGCTGACGGGACGGGAGTTCCGCGAGTGAACCTGGGCCGGATCGCGGCCACCACCGTGGCCCAGCTGAAGATGATGTTCCGGCGCAGGATCACGCTGTTCTGGTCGCTGCTGTTCCCGATGATCCTGATGACGCTGCTGGGGCTGTTGTTCGGCCAGTCGATCGACGCGGGGACGATCACCGTCATCAACAACGCCGGGACGCCGGCCGCCGCCGGGATGGTGACCGCGCTCGAGCGCACGGACGGCGTCAAGGTCAAGCAGGACGAGCACAGCGTCACCCACGCCGCGCACCAGGTGAAGGACGGCGACCGCGACGCGCTGCTGGTGCTGAGCAGGGGCGGCCCCGGCGGCACCCAGGCGCGCCTCTACTTCTCGAACGCATCGGCCACCCAGGCCGGGATCATCCAGGGCGTCGTCTCGGGCGTCGCGTCCAAGGTCTCGATCGTCGCCACCGGGTCGCCGCCCGCCGTCACCTACTCGAGCGTCTCTGTGGACTCCAGCCAGCTCGACTACATCGATTTCCTGCTGCCCGGGATCATCGCCCTCTCGATCATGATCTCGGCCGTGATCGGCCTGTCCACGGTGCTGGTCGCGTGGCGCAAGCGCGGCATCCTGCGCCGGCTCAAGCTGACGCCGATGCCGCTGGGCGAGTTCTTCGTCTCGCGCATCGCCGCGTCGCTGGTGCTGGCCCTGCTCCAGGTGGTGGTGCTGATCGCGTTCGGCCACTTCGCATTCGGCATCGAGATCTCGCCCACGGCCTGGGCGGCGATCCCGATCGCGCTGGCGGGCGCGCTCTGCTTCCTGGCGATGGGGTTCACGGTCGGCTCGCTGACCTCCGAGCCGGAGACGGCGGACGCCGTCACCAACGTCATCACGAACCCGATGATGTTCCTCTCCGGCGTCTTCTTCCCGGTCTCGGCGATGCCGGCGTTCGTGCAGACGATCGCCAAGCTGCTGCCGCTCTACTACATGGCGAACGGGCTGCGCGACACGATCGTCCGCAACCAGGGCCTGGTGCATGTGCTCCCAGAGCTCGGGGTACTCTTGGCGGTGACGGCGGTCCTGGCGGCCGTCTCGCTTCGCACGTTCCGCTGGGAGTGAGGAGACGACGTTGGCGCGCTTTCAGAACGTGATCGTCGGCGGCGGGCTCGCCGGCGGGATGATCGCCCAGGAGTACCGCGAGCAGGGCGGTGAGGAGTCGGTGCTGCTCGTCGCCCGCGAGCAGCATCCGCCGTACCACCGGCCGCCGCTGACCAAGGAGTTCCTGCGCGGCGAGAAGCCGGTCGAGGAGCTGCTCATGCACCCGGCCGAGTGGTGGGCCGAGCAGAACGTCGCGCTGCGGCTGGGCAGCGAGGTGCGGAGCATCGACACCGCGGCGCGCACGATCGACGTGGACGGCGAGGAGGTCTCCTACGAGCGGCTGGCGCTGGCGACCGGCTCCACGCCGCGGCCGCTGGAGGGCGCCGAGACGATCCGTACGATCGAGGACTCCGAGGCGGTCGGCAAGCTGCTGGCCACGGGCAGCGGCCACCTGGCGGTCCTGGGCGGCGGGTTCATCGGCGTCGAGGCTGCGGCCAGCGCGCGGATGAAGGGCCTGGAGGTGACGCTGGCGATGCAGAACGAGGTGATCTGGGACCACCTGTTCGGCGCCGAGGTGGGCCGCTACTTCCAACGCCACATGGAGGAGCACGGGGTGCGGATCCTCTCCGAGCGCGACGGGCTGCCCGACGACCTCGAGGCCGACCTGGTCGTCGCAGGCATCGGCGTCACCCCCAACACCCAGCTGGCGGAGGCCGCCGGGCTCCGCGTGGACAACGGCGTGCACGCCGACGAGCGGCTGGTCGCCGCGGACGGCGTCTGGGTGGTCGGCGACATCGCCGCCTACCAGAGCGTGATCCACAAGCGCCGGATCCGGATCGAGCACTGGGACGTCGCGCTCAACACCGGCGCGTACGTCGGGCGCTGCTGGGCGAACGCGGAGGACGGCCCCTACGAGGTCGTGCCGTACTTCTTCTCCGACCTGGCCGACTGGACGTGGATGGAGTACGTCGGGCCCGGCTCGTCGACCGACAAGGTGGACGTGCGCGGCTCGATGGCCGACGACGACTTCGTCGCCTACTACACGGACGCCGACGGCAAGCTGACGGCCTGTCTGGGCGTGAACCGCTCAGACGAGGTGAACGAGGCCAAGGAGCTGCTCGCCAGGGGCGCCGGCGCGCCGAGCTAGCTCTCGACCTACATGTGGAAGGCGGAGCGGAGGCTGGTGGTGGAGCCGGGCCGGCAGCCCTTGCCGCCGGCGGCGCAGCCCAGCCGCTCGGTGATACCCAGCATCTGTTCGGTCGTGCGCAGCATGCCGACGTTGTTGACCAGCACCGACCGCTCGCCGGGGGTGACGGTGGGGGCGATCACCAGCGCCGGCAGCGAGCAGGCGGCCGGGTAGACGCCCGGCGCCGTCTTGCAGTACACGGCGCTCGAGCTCTCATCCCACGCCACGAAGATCGCGGTATCGCCGGCCGCGTAGTTGGGGCCGCCGGTCAGCACCGGCAGCCACGCGGCGAGCCAGTCGTCCCCGGCCGCGACGCGGTCGTCGTAGTTGCACATCGCGTCGTTCTCGTCCGAATCGTGCATGTCGTGGCACAGGTTCGGCGTGACGGTCGCGAACGTCGGCAGGGTGCCGTTCACGGCGTCGTCGCGGAGCGCGCCCGATGTGGGCGTCGCACAGCCCGTGCCCTGCGTGCAGGACAGCGTCGGGATCGTCACGTCGTTCGCCGAGCAGGAGGTCAGCGAGCTGAAGTAGGGCGGCGGGTTGTGCCGCGCCACGTACGGCGGCGCGTTCACCGTCTGGCAGGGCTGGGTCATCGACTCGGCGTATCCGCGCCACGTGCCGCCCGGCAGGTCGGCGACCTGGTCGTAGATCGTCCGCACGGCCAGGCGCGGCGCGCCCGCCGCGTCGGGGATGCCGTCCTTGAGGATGCAGCTGACCCCGGCCGGCGCCTTGCGGTGGATCAGGGAGTCCGAACAGTTCCCGCCGGCGGAGGCGGCGATGTAGTTCGGCAGCGACGGGGTGGGCAGCACGTCGTCCAGCCACGCGGCGTCCGACCCGCACTGGGCCGCGTACCCGCTGATGTTGGGCGCGGCGGCGTTGCCGATCACGTCATCGTAGGAGGAGTTCTCCATCCAGATCCAGATGACGTGGTGGTACACGTGCTTGGGCTTGCCGGCCATGCCACACGGATTCGTCGCCGCGAGCGCCGGCGTCGCGACGCGGCCGCCGCCCGAGGCGGCGGCGAGCAGCACGAGCAGGAGCAGTCCGACGGTCGCGAGCCTTGCCATCCGCATCCGAGTGTACGCCACCACGCGCAGCGTGGCGAGGGGCGTCAGCGACGGGTCAGACGGCGGTGATCGCGGGCTCGACCGTCGTCAGGTGCGTGGCGAGATCATCCACGGTGACGATCGGCAGCGAGTGGCGGCGGCAGAAGGCCTGGAGCTCGAGCCCCTTGGCCATGGTGCCATCCGGGTTCATCACCTCGCACAGGACACCGCCCGGCGTCAGCCCGGCGAGACGGGTGAGGTCGACCGACGCCTCGGTCTGGCCGCGGCGCTCCAGCACGCCGCCCGGGCGCGCGCGCAACGGGAAGACGTGGCCGGGCCGGACGAGATCCTCGGAGCAACTGCCCGGATCGATCGCGACCTGGATCGTACGGGCGCGGTCGGCGGCGGAGATGCCGGTGGTGACACCGACCTTCGCCTCGATCGAGACCGTGAAGCCGGTGGCGTCGCAGCCGTTGTTGGCCGGCACCATCAGCGGAAGCTCCAGCTCGTCGCAGCGCTCCGGCGGGAGCGACAGGCAGATCAGCCCGCGGGCCTCCCGGGCCATGAAGGCGATCTTCTCGGCCGACGCGAACTGCGCGGCCATGCAGAGATCTCCCTCGTTCTCACGGTCGGGGTCGTCGCAGAGGACGATCAGCCCGCCACGTCGAAGCTGCGCGAGCGCGCCTTCCACCGAGCCGGGTTTGTCGGGAACGGCGCTCAACGGAGGAGGACTATACCGGACCTTTCCGTCATTCCCGCTCACTTGTTCGGCGCGACCAGCCGATAGAGTGAATCAGGGATGGGCACCCCACGTTTTCGCATCGCTCTGGTCCTCTGCGCGCTGGTCGCCGGTGCGGCGTCCGGCTGCGGCGGCAGCACCGCCTCGAGCGGCTCGTTCGGCGACGCGGCGGCGTCCGTCCCGGCGGGATCGCTGGCGTTCGTGGACGTCAACACCGACCGCTCCTCGGACGCCTGGAAGGCGCTCACCGAGCTCGGCTCGCGCTTCCCCGGCTACGCCCATGCCGTCACCCAGCTCCAGAAGAGCCTGAACGCCGGCGGCGGCGCCTGCAAGGTCTCGTTCTCGGACATCGAGTCCGCCCTGGGCGGCGATGTCGGAGTCGCCGTGACGTCGTTCGACCCCAGCTCGCCAAGCGGCGGCCCCGGTGTCGTGGCCGTGGCCGCGTTGTCGGACTCGGGCAAGGCGAAGGATCTACTCAGCTCGTGCCGCGGCACGAAGGCAACCGGCACCTACAAGGGCTGGGACACGTTCAGCTCGGACTCGTCGGCCTACGCGGCCGTCGGCCACGACACGCTGATCGTCGCCAACAGCGCCGCGGCGATGCGCGAGTCGGTGGACGTGCACGACGGCACCGGCCAGAGCCTGGCGGACGACGAGGCGTACACCGACGCAGCCAAGAGCTTCCCCTCCGGCAGCCTGGTCACGGCCTATGTGGACACGCAGAAGGCGGCTCGCCTGCTCTCACTGGCGGCGCTGACGGCGACCGGCGGCTCCGACTCGGGCCAGATCACGCAGGTCGAGTCATCGCTGGCGAAGATCCGCTCGCTCACGTTCTCGCTGCGGGCGACGGACGCGGGCGTGCATCTGGCCGCCACGGTCAAGGCCACGTCCACCGCCACGCTGTTCCCGACCAGCGGTTCCGACCTGATCGACCAGGTGCCGGCCGACGCGTTCGCCTTCATCTCGGCGAAGGACATCGGTACGCAGCTGAACGCGGCGCTGACCGGCCTCGCGAAGAGCGGCCAGCCCGACCTCGCGCTGTACCGGCGGGCGGCCAGCCTGCTGACGGGCGACCAGCTGCTCTACCTGCGGCCCGGCCTGCCCGTCTCGGGCGCGCTGCTGCTGCAGCCGGCCAACCCTGCGACCGGCCTGGCGACGGTGCGGCAGATCGCCCACCTTGCCACGCAGGGCGGGCAGGTGCGGCTGCACGGCGATGCGGCCCAGCTCGCTCCCGGCGTCACGCTGACGTGGAAGCGCGTCGGCGACCTGGTGGTGGTCGGCAACGACCCGACCGCCGGCACCGGCACCGGCGGATCGCTGGCGGACAGCGAGAAGTACACGTCCTTCCTGAAGACGGCCGGCGCGCCCAGCGGCGCGAACGTCAGCTTCTACGTGGACGTCCCGTCGATCCTCGGCCTGGTGCCCATGACGCTGCCTCCCGACCTGAAGCACCTGGGCGGCATCGCCGCCTGGACGGCGACCAGCGGCGACACCACCACCGCCGACCTGTTCGTCCAGGTCCGCTAGCCCGCTGCGCTGACTAGATCATCGCGGCGGCGGCCGGGCGGTACTCGCCGAAGGCGAGGCGCAGCGCGCCGCAGATCTCGCCCAGCGTCGCCTCGGCCCGCACGGCCGCCACGATCGGCGGCATCAGGTTGCCGGTGCCGTCCGCCGCAGCCCGCAGCTCGGCCAGCCGCGCCTCGACCGCGGCGCCGTCGCGCCGCGCCCGCAGGGCCGCCAGCTTCTCGCGCTGCTCCCCTTCCAGGTGCGGCGGCACGTCGAACCGCTCCGGCTGCGGCGCCTCGTCGTCCACGAAGGCGTTGACGCCGACGACGACATCCTCGCCCGACGCGATCCGCTGCTCCTTGCGGTACGCCTCGTCGGCGATCAGCTGCTGGTAGACGCCCTGCTCGATCGCGCTGACCGCGCCGCCGATCCGCTCGAACTCGTCCAGCAGCCGCCGCGCCTCGGCCTCCAGCTCGTCGGTCAGCCGCTCGACGTGCCACGAGCCGCCCAGCGGGTCGGCCACGTCGGTGATGCCGAACTCGTGCTGGAGCATCTGCTGGGTGCGCACGGCGAGCGTCTGCGCCCGCTGCGTGGGAATCGCGATCGCCTCGTCGTAGCAGGACAGCGCCATCGACTGCACGCCGCCCAGCGCCGCGGCCAACGCCTGCACCGCCGCCCGGACGATGTTGTTCTCCGGCTGCTGGAGCGTCAGCGTCGACCCGGCGGTCTGCGTGTGCGTGCGCAGCATCATCGAGCGGGGATCCGTCGCCCCGAACCGGTCGCGCATGACCGAGGCCCACAGCCGCCGCAGCGCGCGGTACTTGGCGACCTCCTCGAAGAAGGTCATGTGGGTGTTGAAGATCCACGAGAGCCGCGGCGCGAACTCGTCCACGCCCACGCCGCGCTCGACCACCGCCTCGACGTACGCGATCGCGTTGGCCACCGCGAAGGCCATCTCCTGGACGGCCGTGCAGCCGGCCTCGCGCATGTGGTAGCCGGACAGCGAGATCGCATTGAACCGCGGAGCCGACCGGGCGCACCACGCGATCAGGTCGGCCGCCAGCCGCAGCGAGGGCCGCGGCGGGTAGATGTAGGTGCCGCGGGCGACGTACTCCTTGAGCACGTCGTTCTGGGCCGTGCCGCGGATGCCGGCCGGGTCGCGACCCTGGCGCTCGGCCGCCACCGCGTACATCGCGACCAGCACGGCCGCCGGCGCGTTGATCGTCATCGAGGTGGAGACCTCGTCCAGCGGGATGCCGTCGAACATCGCCTCGACGTCGGCCAGCGAGTCGATGGCGACGCCGACCCGGCCCACCTCGCCCGCGGAGCGGGGATCGTCGGAGTCGAGCCCCATCTGGGTCGGCAGGTCGAACGCGGTCGAGAGCGCCGCCTGGCCCTGCTCGATCAGGAAGCGGAACCGCCGGTTCGTCTCCTCGGCCGTCCCGAACCCGGCGTACTGGCGGATCGACCACGGCCGGCCGTGGTACATGTCGCGGTGGATCCCGCGGGTGTACGGGTAGGAGCCGGGATCGCCGATCCGCTCGTCGTAGGCATCCGGCACGTCCTCGGGGCGGGCGAACCACCGCTCGTCGGTCATGCCGACCGGCCCTCGCCCTCCCGCTCGGCGCCCACCAGCACCACCATCTTCCCGACGTGGGCGTTCTCCTTCATCATCTGGTGCGGCGTCGGGCACTCCGAGAACGGGAACGTGCGGGACAGCACCGGCTTGACCTTCTCCTCGACGATCAGCTGGTTCGCCCGGTGGCACTCGTACGCGTTCGCGAAGTGGCTGCCGATGATCCGCTTCTGGCGCATCCACAGGTAGCGGACGTCGAAGTCGAGCGTGAATCCTGAGGTGGCGCCGCAGATCACGATCGTCCCGAAGGTCTTGCAGACGAAGACGCTGGTGAAGAACGTCGCCTGGCCGACGTGCTCGAACACGACGTCCACGTCGCGGCCGCCGGTCGCCTCGCGGATCGCCTTGCCGAAGCGCTTGATCTCGTCCAGGATCCGCTCGCCCGTCTCCGGGTCGTTGAGCAGGAACTCGCGGCGGTCGATCACCGCGGTGGCGCCCAGCGCGCGGACGAGCTCGGTCTTGTCGTCCGAGGAGACGACGGCGATGGCGTTGGCGCCGTAGAGGGCGCAGAGCTGGACGGCGAAGATCCCGAGCCCGCCGCCGGCGCCCCACACCAGCACGTTGTCCCCGGCCTTGATCTCGGCCTGGTCGACCAGCATCCGGTAGGCGGTGAAGTAGGTGAGGCCGTAGCTGGCGGCCTCCTCCCAGGACAGCTTCGGCGGCTTGGGCAGGAGCTGCTGCGCCTGCACCAGGCAGTACTCGGCGAACGAGCCCCAGTTCGACTCGTACGCCCAGATCTTCTGGTTGCTGCAGGCCATCGGGTCGAGCCCGTTGCACTCGGGGCACTCGCCGCAGCTCTGGTTGCAGTGAATGACGACCTCGTCGCCCGGCTTCCACCGCGTAACCCCGGGGCCGACCGCCTCCACGATGCCCGACGCGTCGGAGCCGCCGATGTGGAAGTCGTACCCCGTGTAGCGGAAGATCGAGACGGGCAGGCCCAGCGACGCCCAGACGCCGTTGTAGTTGACGCCGGCGGCCATCACCCGCACCAGCACCTCGCCGGGCCCGGGATCGGGCACCTCGATCTGCTCGAGCCGCATCGCGTCCACGGGGTCTCCGAGCCGCTCCGGCCGGATCACCCATGCCTGCATGGTCCCCCTGCTCCCCACCACCAGAGTCTACTCTCGGTCGTCCGGAACCGGCCTCGGGAACCGCACCGTGGAGCGGTTCAGGGAGCCGTCGCCGCTGCCCTCCGCCGGGCGATCCGCAGCTCGCGGGCGCCCTTGACGGCCAGCTGGCCGCACGCCGCGTCGATGTCCTGACCGTGCGACCGCCGGTAGCTGGCCGGCAGGCGCGCGCGGGCCAGCCGCGACGCGAACGCCTCCACCGCGGCCTGCGGCGACCCCCGGTAGTCCGAGCCGGTCGGGTTGTAGGCGATCAGGTTGACGTGGAACCCGCCGCCGGTCAGCAGCGCCGCCAGCTCGTCCGCCAGCGCCGGCGAGTCGTTGACGCCCTCCAGCATCAGGTACTCGACGAAGATCCGCCGCCGCGTCCGGTCGCGGTAACCGCGGCAGGCCTCCATCAGCGCGGCCAGGGGGAACCGGCGCGTCACCGGCATCAGCTCGGTGCGAAGCGCGTCGTTGGGGGCGTGCAGCGAGAGCGCCAGCTTCACCTGGAGCGGCTCCTCCGCCAGCCGCTCGATGCCGGGCACCCAGCCCGCGGTGGAGATGGCGATCGAGCGGGCGCCGAGGCCGAACCCGTCGGGATCGTTCAGCCGGCGGCACGTCGCCAGCACCGCGTCGTAGTTCAGGAACGGCTCGCCCATGCCCATCATGACGACGTTGCCGACCGAGACATCCTCCTCGTCGCGCAGCAGCCGCGCGAGCACCAGTACCTGCTCGACGATCTCGCCCTCGAGCAGGTTCCGGCCCAGCCCCATCGCGCCGGTGGCGCAGAACGTGCACGCCAAGGGGCAGCCCGACTGCGACGAGACGCAGACGGTGCGCCGGTCTCGGTGGCGCATCGCGACGGCCTCCACCGGGAACCCGTCCGCGGTCGAGAACCGCACCTTCAGCGTGCCGTCGGCGGCGCGCTGCACCTCCTCGACCGCCAGCTCGCGGAGCGGCGCGGCCTCCTCCAGCCGCCCGCGCAGCGCGGAGGGCAGGACGGTGATGTCCTCGTACCGGTCCGCCAGGCCGCGGGTCGCGGCGTGCTCGACCTGCCGTAACCGGTAGCGCCGGCTCGCCCCATTCCTGAAGAAGTGCCGCAACTCGCGTGAAATCCACCGTGGTAGTGTGACGGCAAAACCGCGGTGGAGGTGCAGGGTGCCAACAAAGATCAAGACCGACAAGGTCGCTGAGACGATTACACCGCTCGCGCAGAAGGTCGCTCAGGACCCCGAGCTGCGCGAGCACGCGAAGAACATCGCCGAATCGGCGAAGAAGATCTACGACCGGGTGCAGTCCGACGGCACCAAGCGCGCGGCCTCGAACAAGGCCGTCCAGGACGAGGTCGTCCGGGCCGCCAGCGAGCTGCGCATCGGCGCGACCAAGCTCGTCGCCAAGCCGAAGGTCTCGAAGAAGCGGAAGGCCGCCAAGGTCGCCGTTGCGGGTGCCGCCGTCATCGGCGGGGCCGTCGTCGCCAAGAAGGCGCTCTCCAAGGATGAGGACGAGTTCGAGTACACGCCGTGAAAGACGAGTCGATCGACGTCCTCCTGCGCGAGGGGAGGACGTTTCCGCCTCCAGCCGAGTTCGCAGCGAACGCGCTGGTCAACGATCGATCGGTCTACGAGGAGGCGGAGCGCGACCTGGACGGCTTCTGGCTCGCGCGCACGCGCGAGTCCGTCGGCTGGTTCGAGGAGCCGACGATCGGTCTGGAGTGGGAGCCGCCGCACTGCACGTGGTTTCGTGACGGCACCCTGAACGCGTCCTGGTCCTGCCTCGACCGCCATGTCGAGCAGGGCAACGGCGACCACGTCGCCTACCACGTGGTGCCCGAGGACCCGGACGAGCCGCCCCGCGACATCACCTACCGCGAGCTGCTGGACGAGGTCTGCCGGGTCGCCGGCGCCCTGCGCGAGCTGGGCATCGGCAAGGGCGACACCGTCGGCATCTACATGGGCATGGTGCCCGAGCTGCCCGTGGCGATGCTGGCCTGCGCGCGCATCGGCGCGCCCCACGTCGTCGTGTTCGGCGGCTTCTCGGCCGGCGCGCTGGGCGAGCGGCTGGAGAGCACCAAGGCGAAGCTCGTGATCACCCAGGACGAGGCATGGCGCAAGGGCGGGAGGATCCCGCTCAAGGCGATCGCCGACGACGCGGTGAAGCTCGCCCGCACCGTCGAGCGGATGCTGGTGCTGCGCCGCACCGGCGGCGACGTTGCAATGGCGGACGGCCGCGACGTCTGGTGGCACGACGCGATCGAGGGACGTCCCGCCGAATGCGAGCCCGAGCGCGTGGACGCCGAGCACATGCTGTTCGCGCTGCATACCTCGGGCACCACCGCGAAGCCGAAGGCCGCGGTACACACCACGGGCGGCTACCTCACGTACGCCTCCGTCACCCACCGCTGGATCTTCGACATCCACGACGGCGACGTCTACTGGTGCGCCGCCGACGTCGGCTGGATCACCGGGCACAGCTACATCGTCTACGGCCCACTCAACAACGGCGTCACCAGCGTGCTCTACGAGGGCGACCCGATGCACCCGGGGCCCGACCGGCACTGGCAGATCGTCGAGCGCTACGGCGTCACGCAGTACTACACCGCCCCGACGCTGATCCGCGCCTTCATCAAGGCCGGCCGCGAGCACGCCGAGCGGCACGACCTCTCGTCGCTGCGGCTGCTGGGGACGGTCGGTGAGCCGATCAACCCCGAGGCCTGGGTCTGGTACTGGAAGCACATCGGCGGCGGCCGCTGCCCGATCGTGGACACGTGGTGGCAGACCGAGACCGGCGGCATCCTGATCACACCCTTGCCCGGTCTGACGACGCTGAAGCCGGGCTCCGCGACCACACCGTTCCCGGGCATCGTCGCCGATGTCGTGGACGACAACGGCAAGCCTGTCGAGCAGGGTCGCGGCGGCTATCTCGTGCTCAAGCGGCCCTGGCCGGGCATGTTCCGCACGCTCTACGACGACGACGAGCGGTACGTCTCCAACTACTTCTCGCGCTTCACGCCGGACACGTACTTCGCCGGCGACGGCGCACGGATCGACGATGACGGGTGCTTCTGGCTGCTGGGCCGGATCGATGACGTCATGAACGTCTCCGGGCACCGGCTCTCGACCATCGAGCTGGAGTCGGCGCTGGTCGAGCACCCCGCGGTCGCCGAGGCGGCCGCGACGGCGGCGCCGGACGAGCTCACCGGCCAGACACCGTTGTGCTTCGCGCTGCTGCGCGGCGGCTACGAGCCCAGCGACGAGCTGGCGGCCGAGCTGCGCGACTGGATCGGCGAGAAGATCGGCAAGATCGCCCGCCCCAAGGCGGTGATCATCGTCAGCGACCTGCCCAAGACGCGGTCGGGCAAGATCATGCGGCGGCTGCTGCGCGACATCGCCGAGGGCCACGAGCTGGGCGACACCACCACGCTGCGCGACCCGGCCGTGGTCGAGGAGATCAAGGCCAAGGCAGACGAAGTGCTCGCAACCTCGCGCTGACGACCCGAGCTCGGCGCTCAGCGCCCGGGCGGCTCGCGCGGCGGGTGAACCGGCACGGCATCGGGCCTGGGCGCGTTGCCGATCGAGAAGTGGTCGAGGTCGTCCTCGCTCATCCCGAACATGTGGCCGATCTCATGCAGCAGCGTGTCGTGCACGACGCGCCGGAGGTGCGCATGGTCGTGGGCGACCCGTTCGATCGGGTCGCGGTAGAGCGTGATCGTGGACATCTGGACGCCGTCCATCCTCTGGGACTGAAACAGCCCGAGCACGCGCGGCTCCCCGGGGCGCTGATGCTCGATGCCGATCGCGACGTTGTGCTCGCGGATCGCCGTCCCGATCCACGCGGGCAGCGCCGCGAGCTCCGACTCGGCGATGGCGGCCAGCTCCTCGTCCCCGACCGAGAAGGGCACGGACGAGGCGGTGAACGCCCGGTCGGCCGGCACGGCGCCCTCCTCCAGCTGTCGGCGCTGCGCGCGCACCCGCTCGAGGTCGCGGGCCAGCTTCGCCGTCAACAGCCAGCCGACGCCGTAGGCGACGACCAGCCACAGCACGACCAGCCCGGCCGTGGCCCAGGCCGACGAGGCCCAGCGGTACTCGAGCACGATCAGCGCCGCCGGCAGCCCCAGCAGCAGGCAGACGACGGCGCTGTCTGCCGGGCTGCCGCCGCGCAGGAACGACGTCCTGCGCTCAGCCATCGGCCTCACCGGGGTCGGTACGGAGCGCGCGGACAGCCATCTGCACCGCGACGGCGAACAGCAGCACCGCGAACGCCTTCTGCAGCGTGTTGTTGGAGAGCGAGTTGGCAACCACCTCGCCCAGCTTGGCGGTCGGCACCGACGCCAGCCCGATGATGGTGGCGTCGCGCCAGCGGACGGCGCCGTAGCGCGTCTGCCGCCAGGCGCCCATCAGGATCACCGGCACCATCGCCGCCAGGGACGTGGCCACCGCCTCGTGTGCGGTGCTGCCCAGGAACAGCAGCGTGGGGACGAAGATCAGCCCGCCGCCCACGCCGAACAGCGCCGAGAGCGTGCCGGCCACGAAGCCGGCGAGCACGGCGACCAGCGACTCGATCACTGGGTCGCCAGCCTCAGGGCCACCAGGGCGAGGAAGGCGGAGAAGGCGAGCACGATCCCGCGGGCGGACGCCCGCTGGTGCCAGGCGGCGCCGACGACCGCGCCCGCCACCGCGGGCAGGCCAATCAGGGCCGCGCGACCCCACTCGACGTTGCCTGCCTGGGCGTGAGACGCGGCCGCGGCAGTGGCCGTGAACAGGATCGCAGCCAGTGACGTGGCCATCGCCGTCTTCGGCGGATAGGCCGCGAAGGCGATCAGCAGGGGCACGATCAGGATCCCGCCGCCGACGCCGAACATGCCCGAGAAGAACCCCGCCACCAGTCCGATGGCGATGAGCGGGACGAGGCGGTGGGTCACGGGCGGGTATTCTAGGCGTGTGCCTCAGCTCGACGAGCCTCTGAGGCGGCTCCTCGCGCCGCTGATCGCCGAGCCGCGCAGATCGGCGGTCGTGTCGGACATCGACGGCACCCTGGCGCCGATCGTGGCCACGCCCGAGGACGCGGCCGTCCCGCCGGAGGCGCTGGCCGCGCTGGAGGCGCTGTGCGGCCCCTACTCGCTGGTGGCCTGCGTGACCGGCCGGCCCGCGGTGCAGGGCCGCGCTCTGGTACCGATCGAGTGCGTCGCCATCTCAGGCAACCACGGGCTCGAGGTGATGCAGGGCGAGGAGGTGGCGGTGGTCGCCCAGGCCGCCAAGTACCAGGGCGAGATCCGGGCGGCGCTGGTCGCTGTCGAGAACGACGGCCTGCTGCCCCAGTACGGCTGCCGGATCGAGGATAAGGGCATCACGTTCACCGTGCACTTCCGCAACTCCCATCGCCCCGACCACGCCCAGCGGTACCTGCGTACGCAGATCGTGCCCAAGCTCGATCGCGCCGGCCTCGCCTGGGGCTTCGGCCGGATGGTGCTGGAGGTGCGGCCGCCGGTGGCAGTGGACAAGGGCTCGGCGATCAAGCGGCTGAAGGGGCGGCGGCGGATCGACCACCTGCTCTACGTGGGCGACGACCGCACCGACCTGGACGCGTTCCGCGAGGCGACCGTACGGATCGCCGTCCGCTCGGCCGAGGGGCCGCCGGAGCTGATCGAGCAGGCTGATGCCTGCGTGGACGGCACGGACGACGTGGTCGAGATGCTGCGAGCGCTGATGCCGCCGGGATGGGAGGGAACGTGAGCGAGCGATCGAGGGACCGCTTCCGCAGCGAGCGGCAGCGCCGCTTCGAGGCGATCAAGGCCGGCACGTCATACAACCGCTACCTGGTCCTGGCGGCGATCCCCGGGATCGCCCTCGGCCTGGTGCTGGCCGCCGCGGTCGGGCCGGGCGTGGGCGTGGTCGTCGCGATTGCCGGCGCGATCGCCGGGCCGGCGCTCTACCACTGGTCGCTCTGGCGCCGTGGGTCGGAGCAGGCGGAGCTCGCGGTCATGCAGGCCTGGGCGGACGAGCGGGGATGGACGTACGCCGAGGAGGTCGCGCTGCCCGACGACGTCGCGTTCTGCCGCAACCGCAAGAAGCCCCGCTGCGACGACGGGTTCGCCGGGGTGATGGGAGGGCTGCCCGGGCTGATCTTCAACTTCACGTACTCGACCTACGAGACGCGGACGAACTCCGACGGCACCACGCGCCAGGAGGAGGTCAAGCACCACCACACCGTGCTGCGGCTCGACCTGGGCGACCTCGGCCTGCACTCGCTCCAGCTCTCGCCGCAGAGCCTGGGCGGCGGGTTCACCGAGAAGCTGCGCTCCGCCTTCACCGGCTCACGCTCGGTGAACCTGGAGAGCTCGGAGTTCAACGACCGCTACACGCTGCTGGTCGAGGACGAGGCCGACAACGTGATCGTCCGCCGCATCTTCGAGCCGGCGTTCCTCGTCCGCTGCGTCGAGGGCCGGTTCCCGCTGGCGACCTTCCAGTACGAGCGGCCGGCGGTCAGCTTCATCTGGAACGACCGCTACGACGTCGAGGAGCTGGAGGAGGTCGAGCACCGCGTGTCCGACGCGGCGCCGATGGCCCAGGCGCTGACCGCGATCAGGGACCGGCTGGCGACCCAGCTCGGCCGTCCTTGAGCAGCATCCGCAGCTCCGGCCACTCACGGGTGTTGACGATGTCCGCGGCCGACGCCCATCCCCGCCGCGCGGTCATCACGCCGAACCGCACCCGGCCCAGGGCGGCGAGGCTGTGCGCGTCCGTGTCGATCGAGAGCATGCGCGCCCGCCTCCCGGGCCAGCCGGACGTTGACGTCGCGCAGGTCGAGCCGGTCGGGCTGCGCGCTGACCTCGAGCACGGTGCCCGTCGCCGCAGCGGTCGCCACCACCTGCTCGATGTCCATCTCGTAGGGCTCGCGGCGGCCGATCAGCCGGCTCGTGGGGTGGCCCATCAGGTCGACGTGCGGGTTCTCGAGCGCAGCGCAGATCCGCTTGGTCTGGTCGGCAGCGGACAGCCGGTGGGAGGCGTGGACGCTGGCGACGACGACGTCCAGCTCGGCCAGCAGTTCGTCGGAGTAGTCCAGCGAGCCGTCGCGGAGGATGTCCACCTCGCAGCCGACCAGCAGCGTGAAGTCGGGCGCCAGCGTCTCGGCCATCGCCCGGACGCGCTCCATCTGCGCCCGCACCCGGCCGGCGTCGAGCCCCATGCCGAACCCGACCGCGGGCGAGTGGTCGGTGACGTTCAGATAGCCGTAGCCGAGCCCCTGTGCGGCCGCCACCATCTGCTCGAGCGTCGCCTTGCCGTCGCTCCAGTCGGTGTGCGTGTGCAGGTCGCCGCGGATCTGCTCCGTCTCCACCAGGTCGGGCAGCGCGCCGGCCCGCGCGGCCGCAAGCTCGCCGCGGTCCTCGCGCAGCTCGGGCGGGATCCAGGCCAGCCCCAGCCGCTCGTAGACGGCGTGCTCGTCGTCGGTCTGGAACAGCTCGCCGGTCTCGACCACCTCGACGCCGTACTCGCTGACCTTGAGGCCGCGGCGGACAGCGTCCTCGCGCAGCGAGACGTTGTGCGCCTTGGAGCCGGTCAGGTGCTGGAGCAGGTTGCCGAACGTGCCCGGGGGCACCATCCGCAGCTCGACCCGCGTGCCGTCGTGCGCGACGCAGGCGACCTTCGTCTCACCGCGCTGCTCGACCGTCGCCACCCACTCGCCGGCGGTCATCGCCGCGCCGACCGCGGTCGGGTCGTTCGTCGACGCGACCAGATCGATGTCCTTGGCCGTCTCCGTGTAGCGGCGCAGGCTGCCGGCGATGTCGCAGCGCTCCACCTCGGGAAACGCAGCGAGATCCGCCAGCAGGCGCTCTGCGAACGGGCGCAGCGCGTGCCATCGAGACCCGCGGACGGCCCCCGGCCAGGGCGCCGTCGGCGCCCTCCAGGATCGTCTGCTCGGTTTTCTCCCCCAGCCCCGCGATCGCCCGGATGCGGCCGTCCTTGGCCGCCTCCAGCGCGTCCTCGAAGGTGACCAGGCCGAGGTCGGCGAAGATCCGCCGGGCGGTCTTGGGGCCGATCCCCGGGATCCGCATCAGCGGCACGACGCCGGGCGGCGTCTCCGCCTCGAGCTTGTCCAGTGCGGAGATGCTGCCGGTGTCCAGCAGCTCGGCCACCTTGTCGGCGATCGCCGCGCCGACGCCGTCCAGCTCGCGCAGGCGCCCTGCGCGCGACAGGCCGGCGATGGACTCCGGCGTCTCGCGCAGCGACCGCGCTGCCTTGCGGTAGGCGAGGTACCGGTAGGGCACCGCCCCGTCCAGCTCGAGCAGGTCGGCGAGCAGCTCGAATCTGGCTGCAATCTCGCCGTTCGTGGGCGTCGTGACCGGCACCGGGCCAATGATAGGCTCGGTGCTCGTGGACGCGGACCGCTTCCTGATCGTGCTGCCGACGTACGACGAGCGCGAGAACCTGCCGCTGGTGGTGGCCGCGATCGCAGAGCTGCGTCCCGGCCTGCCCTTCGGCGGCGACGTGCTGGTGGTCGACGACGCCTCACCCGACGGCACCGGCGAGATCGCGGACGATCTGGCCGCCGCCAACGAGTGGCTCCACGTCCTGCACCGGCCCGGCAAGCAGGGCCTCGGCCCGGCCTACGTCGCCGGGTTCCGGTGGGCGCTGGAGCGGGGCTACAGCCACGTGCTGGAGATGGACAGCGACCTCTCACACCCGCCCGAGGCGCTGCCGCGCCTGCTCGCCGCCTCCACCGACGCCGACCTGGTGCTGGGCTCGCGCTACGTCGAGGGCGGCGGCATCGACGGCTGGCCAGCCCACCGCCGCGCCATCTCCCGCGGTGGCTGCCTGTACGCGCGCGGCTTCCTGGGCATCCCGGTCAACGATCTGACCGGCGGCTTCAAATGCTTCCGCCGCTGGGTGCTGGAGGCGATCGACCTGGACGACGTGCATGCGGGGGGCTACGCCTTCCAGATCGAGCTCACGTACCGGGCGATGCGCGTCGGCGCCCGCGTCGTCGAGGTGCCGATCACGTTCTCCGACCGCACCCTGGGCCACTCCAAGATGAGCCGGTCGATCGTGCTCGAGGCGGTGTGGAAGGTACCGTGGCTGCGCATGCGGGCGATCCGCGGCGACCTCTCCGAACGACCCGGGCGCCGCGAGACCGCTGGCTATACTGGCTGACAGATTCCCCGCGACAGGAGCACGACCGATGAGCGCATCCATGATCGAGGTCACCGACGCCACCTTCCAGTCCGAGGTCGAGTCGGCGGACACCGCCGTCGTCGTCGACTTCTGGGCGCCCTGGTGTGGACCCTGCCGGGTCATGGACCCGATCCTGGACGAGCTCGCCGGACAGCACGGCGGCATCAAGTTCACCAAGGTGAACGTGGACGACAACCAGGAGACCGCCAGCCGCTTCGACATCCTGTCGATCCCCACCCTGCTCGTCTTCAAGGGCGGCGAGGTACAGAAGAAGCTGATCGGCGCGGTCAACCGACGGAGGCTCGAGGACGAGCTCTCGCCGTGGCTGAACGGCTCCACCAACGGCGCCTCGGTCTAGACGCGCCCCTCACGCCTGGAGGCCGGCGACGGCCGCCACGCCGAGCATGATCAGCCCGGCCCCCGCCAGCTGACGGCGCTCCAGCCGCTCGCCGAACAGCAGGTACGACCCGATCGCCGCGACCGCGGCGAACTGCGACGCGAGCACGGCGGGGACGGCCACGCCGTGCTGCGAGCCGACGATGTACGCCGCGAAGCCGGCCACCTCGGCAACCCCGGAGTAGAGCACCAGCGGCAGCGCCCGGCCCGGGTGCGGCAGCGAGCGGCGCGCCGCCAGGGGCAGCACGACGAGCACGATCCCGGCGATCCGCGCGACCAGGATCGTCCAGAACGGCCCCAGGTGATCGCCCGCCTGCGCGCTCGCGACGAGGCCGACGCCGAACAGCACCGCGGACGCGAGCGCGTAGAGCGACGGACGCAGGTGGATGTCCTCGATGCTGCCGTGGAACGTCACGATCAGCACCCCGGCGACGACAACGCAGAGCGCCGCGCCCACGCCCGCCGACAGGCTCTGGCCGAGCACCGTGATCGACAGCACGGCGGCGAATGCGCCCTCGGTGCTGCCGATCGGCGCGACCACGCCGACCTTGCCCAGGCGCAGCGCGCGGTACATGCAGGACAGCCCGGCCACCGAGGCCAGGCCGCCGGTGACGGCCCAGGCCCAGCCGGCGGCGTTCGAGTGCGGCAGCCCCGTCGAACAGCGGCGCCGCCACCAGGGAGATGACCGAAGCCGATCAGCATGACGTAGGCGAGCGCCTGCTGTGCGCCGATCATCCGCGTCGAGCGCGACGCCGCCAGCGTGCTCGGTGCCCCACATCAGCGCGGCCGCCAGGCCGCCCAGCACACCGATCACCGGAAGTGGTCGAACCCGGCGAGGTCGTCGCGGTGGCGCCCCTCGCCGTCCAGCAGCACGACCTCGGGATCCGCGGTCAGCCGCCCCACGATCGTCGCCCACCCCGGCAACGGCGCGTGCGGCGGCACGGCGGCCAGCAGCTCGTAGTCCTCACCGCCCGCAGCCGCCTCGCTCCGGCGTCGCACCCGCGGCCACCGGCAGGCGCACCAGCTCGACCAGCGCGCCGCGTGCCGCTGGCCCGTGCCAGCCGCCGGACGTCCGCCGCGATCCCGTCGGAGAGGTCGATCATGGCGGTGGCGATGCCGGCCAGCTCCGCGCCCTCGGCCAACCGCGGCGTCACCGGCAGCACGTAGCCCGACGCCGCCTGGGCGCCCAGCGGGCCGCTGACCACCAGCACGTCCCCGGCGTTGCCTCCGCTGCGAAGGACGGGATGCTCGGCGTGGCCGAGCGCGGTCACGGCCACGGTCAGCACCGGTGCGCTGGACAGGTCGCCGCCCGCCACCGCGACGTCGTGGCCGGCCAGCCCACGGGTCAGCTCGTCGAGCTCGTCGAATCCCTCGGGTACGCCGACGGCCGCGAGCAGGCACAGCGGACGGGCGCCCATCGCCGCCAGATCGGACAGGTTGGCCGCCGCCGCGCGGTGCCCGATCTCGCGGGCCGTCAGCCGGGAGCGGTCGAAGTGGACGCCCTCCACGAGCATGTCCGTGGATGCAACCAGGCCGCCCGCCAGCACCGCGGCGTCGTCGCCGATGCCCACGCTGACATCGCGGCTGCGCCCGCCGGAGCGGCGCGATCCGCTCGACCAGCTCGTCCTCTGGTAGCATGGCGGCAATGTACCTGCGACGCTTTTGCCGGCTTCGCGTTTACCACCCTTCGAGGGGGCATCTGAAGCGCGCCGGCACATCGACGTCGCTGATCGAGAGGCCTCCGGAGACGGGGGCCTTTGTTGTTTTGAGGAAGCATCGACCATGACCGTTGCACATTTCGGAGAGGAGGGCGCCTACGCCGCCGAGGCGGCGGCCCGGCTCTACCCGGACGCCGAGCTCCTGCCCTGCCACTCCGTCGCGGACGTGATGCGCGCGGTCACGCGCGGCGAGGCGATCGTGCGGCGTGCTGCCGATCGAGAACTCGCTGGCCGGCGTCGTGCCCGAGACCTACGACGCTGCTCGCCCACGCCCCGCTGGCGATCGTGGACGAGGCGGTGCTGCCCGTCCCCCACGTCCTTGTCGGGCTCGCCAACACCAACATCGACGCGCTGGCGCGGGTGCACAGCCACCCGATGGCGCTGTCCCAGTGCCGGCGGTTCCTCTCGTCGCTGCCCGACACGCTGCCCGAGGTCGCGCCCAGCACCGCGGCCGCGGCCCGGCGCGTTGCCGAGGCCGGGGATCCCCGCCAGGCGGCGATCTCCTCGCGCGGCATCGCCGACCGGCTGGGGCTGACGGTGCTCCTGAACGACGTCTCCGACCACGCCCAGAACTACACGCGCTTCGTCACCGTGGCGACGCACACCCGCCTCGACCGCGCATCGGCGGACGAGTGGCGCACCGCCGTGCGGTTCGTCACCCACCACCACCCGGGAGCGCTGCACGACGCGATCGAGCCGCTCCGCCGGTTCGGCGTGAACATGACCTCGCTCCAGTCGCGCCCGATCCCGGGACGGCCCTGGGACTACCAGTTCTACGCCGACCTCGAGGGGCACCCGATGGACGAGCCGGTGCGGGCCGCGCTCGCCGCGATGGCCGAGATGACGGCGGCCCTCAGCCACCTGGGCTGCTACCCGGTGTCGCCGCGGGGGTGATCGCACCCTGGGAGCCGGTGCTCGCCCTGGGCCTCCCGCCCGACGGCGAGCAGCTGGTGGCCCGGCGCCGTGTTCCCGGCCGCGAGCCGGCCTGGGCGGACGTCCCCGGCTGGATCGAGGACGGCCTGCGGGCGGCCCTCGCCCGGGCCGGAATCGATCGCCTCTACACCCACCAGGCCGCTCTGGCGGACGCCGCCCGCACCGGCAACGCGATGGTGGTGACCGGCACGGCCAGCGGCAAGTCGCTGGCGTTCAACCTCCCGGTGCTGGACGCGATCGCCCGGGACGCCGGCGACCGGGCGTTCTACCTGTACCCGACCAAGGCGCTCGCACAGGACCAGGCCCGGTCGCTGAGCGCGCTGTCACCGCCCAACCTGCGGCTTGCGATCTACGACGGCGACACCCCGCGCGACGAGCGCCGCCAGGTGCGCGGCTGGGCGAACCTCGTGCTGACCAACCCGGACATGCTGCACGCCGGCATCCTGCCCGGCCACGGCGCCTGGGCCGAGACGCTGCACCGGCTGCGCTACGTCGTCGTGGACGAGGCCCACGTCTACCGCGGCGTGTTCGGCTCCCACGTCGCCAACGTGCTGGCCCGGCTGCGCCGGCTGTGCGAGTACTACGGCGCCCGGCCGGCCATCGTGCTGGCCTCGGCGACCGTCGCCAATCCCGCGCAGGCGGGCGCCACGCTGGCGGGCGGGCCGGTGGCGCTGATCGACCGACGACGGCTCCCCGGCGCCCGAGCGCGACATCGCCGTCTGGAACCCACCGCTGCTCGACGAGGAGCGTCGGCATCCGGGCCAGCACGCTGGGCGAGGCCGCCACGCTGCTGGTGGGGATGGTGACGCGGGGGCTGCGGACGATCGTGTTCGTCCGCTCGCGGAAGGGCTGCGAGCTGGTGCACCGCTACGCCCGCGAGGCGCTGACGCTGCACGCGCCCCGAGCTGCGCGACCGGATCGCGCCCTACCGCGCCGGCTACACGGCCGAGCAGCGGCGCACGATCGAGCGCGACCTGGCCGAGGGCCGGCTGCTGGGGGTCGTGTCCACCAGCGCGCTCGAGCTGGGGCTCGACATCGGCACGCTCGACTGCGCGATCGCCGTCGGCTTCCCGGGCGGGATGGCCAGCCTCCGCCAGCAGTGGGGCCGGGCCGGTCGCCGCGATCTCGGCCTCGGCCTGATGGTCGCCGGCGAGGACCAGCTCGACCAGTACCTGGCCCGCCACGCCGACGAGCTGCTCGACCGGCCGACCGAGGCCGCCGTCTCCAACCCCGCGAACCCGGTGGTGCTGGCCGCCCACCTGCGCTGCGCGGCGGCCGAGCTGCCGCTGACCGACGCCGACCGCCGGCCACTTCGGCGACGCCGGGATGGAGCTCGCGGCATCGCTGCCCGACCTGCGCCCCGGCCCGGCCGGGCTGGTCTACTCGGGCGCCGATCACCCCGCGGCCGGCGTGCCGCTGCGCTCGGCTTCGGCGGACGCGAT
Source organism: uncultured Actinomycetes bacterium (assembly GCA_963797175.1). Classification (GTDB taxonomy): domain Bacteria; phylum Actinomycetota; class Thermoleophilia; order Gaiellales; family JAICJC01; genus DATLLN01. Next base: position 1,369,220 of record CAWCOL010000009.1, on the reverse strand, counting down.
CGCGATCGTCGAGGGCGGCACCGGCACGCTGCTGGGCCTGGTGGACGGCGCCCGGGCCGACTCGACCGTGCACGAGGGAGCCATCTACCTCCACCTGGGCGAGCAGTACCTGGTGCGGGCGCTCGACCACTCCGGCCGGGTGGCGCTGGTGGAGCCGTTCGACGGCGACTTCTACACCCAGGCACGGCGCCTGTCGGCGACCACCGTGCTGGCGGAGGAGACGGTGCTCGAGCTGGACGGCGCCCGCGTCTGCCACGGCCCGATCGAGGTGCGCGAACAGGTGGTCGGTTACCAGCGTAAGCGGTTGACCGATCACGAGCCGATCGACATGGTCGCCCTGGACATGCCCGAGCGGCGGTTCGCCACCGAGGCGATCTGGTTCGTGCCCTCCTGGCTGCCCGCGCCGGCGGTGCTGCTCGGCTCCCTGCACGCGGCCGAGCACGCCATGATCGGCCTGCTGCCGCTGCTGGCGACGGCCGATCGCGGCGACATCGGCGGGCTCTCGACCGACCTCCACCCCCAGACCGGTGCCCCGACGATCTTCGTCTACGACGGACACCCGGGAGGCGCCGGCATCAGCCGCCGCGGCTTCGAGCTGTTCGCGACCTGGGTGGCCCGGACGGCGGCCCTGCTGGCCGAGTGCCCGTGCGAGCACGGCTGCCCCTCGTGCGTGCAGTCGCCCAAGTGCGGCAACCTCAACGAGCCGCTCGACAAGGCCGGCGCGCGGGCGCTGCTCGAGCGGCTGGCGGCCCCCGGCAGCGTGGTACAGTAGCCGCCCCGCGGGCGGTCAAGGGAAACCGGTGCGAATCCGGTGCGGTCCCGCCGCTGTGTGGACGTCCGACCGGCGTACCGAGAGGTAGCCACTGGCCGAAGGGCCGGGAAGGTCAGCCGGGCGGCCCGGGAGCTCCATCCCCCGGGAAGCGCGTCCGAGCCAGAAGACCTGCCGCCCGCCACACGCATACCCGAGCCTCTCGAGGAAGGAGGACCCGCGTTGGCACTCAACCGCCCACGTCTCGCAGCCGCCCTGTGCGCTGCGCTGGTCGCTCTCGCGATCGCAGCAGCACCGGCCTCGGCCGCGGTCACCACCCGGGTCGAAGGACCCACCACCACCGTTTTCCAGGGTGACGTCAAGCCCGTCACCGGCTCCCTCAAGGACGACATGGGCGTCACCCACACCACGACCAGGGTGACCGCGCTGGGCGCCCTGGTGGCCGCGTCGCGGCAACGCCCCTTCGCCCTCGACCTGGGCTGGTCGGACTCGTTCGGCGGCGCCTGGAACGGGTTCTTCCTGAACAGCGTGGCCGGCATCACCCCGCCGCCCACGGCGTTCTGGGCGTTCAAGATCGGCCAGACGCTGGCGCCGCAGGGCCTCGGCTCGACGCCGGTCACCGCGCTCTCGCGGGTGCTCGTCTACTACACGACCTTCGACCCGGTGACGTTCGCCACCGAGCCGACGCTGGGCATCTCGGCGCCGGCCCAGGCGTCGCCCGGCGACACGGTGACCGTGCTGGTGAAGCAGTTCGACGATGCCGGCACCGGGACGCCGGCGGCCGGGGCACGCCTGGTCGTGAACGGCTCGCCCTCCGTGCGGGTCGATGAGACCGGCCACGCGACCATCCACATCACCGGCAACAAGGACGTCCGGGTGCGGGCCAGGAAGGCAGGGGAGATCCGCTCGAAGACGCTGTGGATCGACGTCGTCTCCTCCTCCTAGCGCTGGCGCTGCTCGCGGCGGCGGGCTGCGGCGAGGGAGCCGGTGCGGCTCCCTCCGGCCCCGCCGCCGCCACGGTGCTCGTCACCCGCGGCTTCGGCCAGACGCTGATGAAGCAGGCGCGTGTCGCGCCCGGCCAGTCCGCCCTGAACGCGCTGCGCCGGTCGGCCGAGGTTGGAACGTCGTACGGCGGCCGGTTCGTGCAGTCGATCGACGGCGTCTCCGGTGACAAGGGCCGCAGCCTCGACTGGCTCTACTTCGTCAACGGCATCGACCCCGGCGTCGGCTCCGCCGACGTCACGCTGCACCAGGGCGACCGCGAATGGTGGGACTACCGCTACTGGAAGGACTTCATCGGCGTCCCGGCCGTGATCGGCGCCTGGCCGGAGCCGTTCGTGCACGGCCTGGACGGGCACCGGCCGACGGTCGCCGTGAACGGCCCCGCCTGCAGCGGGGCGCTACGGTCGGCGCTGACCACGGACGGCGCGCGGCTGGGATCGAGCGGCTCCTATGACGTGCGGGTGACGACGTTCGCGGACGCCGCCGCGATTCTTCGCAACTGGCGCCGCTGGGCACTGACGGTGCGCCTTGGCGGGGACGGCGTCCAGGTCTACCGGGGCGCCGCCGGATGGAGCACCGTGCCCGGCGCCCGAGCGGTCGTCGTCGCCCGCGTGCCGGACGGGATCCCCGGACGGTCGTTCGAGCTGCTGGTCGCCGGCACCGACCAGGCGGCCGCATGCGCCGCCGCCGGCGCGATCGCCGCCCACCCGGCATCGATCGCCGGCAGGTACACCGCGGCGATGAACGGCTCCGGCCGCGTGCTCGCCTCGGGAGGCAGGTCGTGAGGCCGCTGGCGCCCCTGCTTGCGTGCTCGGCGGTGCTGGTGCTGGCGGTCGCCGCCGACAACCCGATCCTGCTCGCCACCTGCGCTGCCGCCGGCAGCGGCCTGCTGCTGGCCGCCCCGGGGCCGAGGCGCGCCTACTTCCTGTTCGCCGCCGGGTCGGCCCTGCTGGTGTTCCTGATCAACCCGTTCGTCTCGGTGCAGGGGCTGACGCCGCTCTGGCACGGGCCCGACCTCTCGCCGCTGGACACCGAGATCACGGCCGAGGAGCTGGCGTTCGGCGCCGGCGCGGCCGCGCGAATCTTCGCGTCGGCGATCGCGTTCGCGGCGTTCATCCGCCTGGCCGACGGCGACCAGCTGCTCTCCGCCGTGTCCCGCTTCGCGCCCCGGTCGGCCCTGATCGCCGCCCTGGCGGCGCGGCTGCTGCCCACGCTCGAGCGCGACGCCGGAGGCATCCTGCTGGCCGCGCGCGCCCGGGGTAGGCAGATCTCGGGGCGCCGCGCGGCCGCGGAGCTGGTGTCCCCGCTGGTCTCGCTCAGCCTGGAGCGCTCGCTGTCGCTGGCCGAGGCGATGGAGGCCCGCGGCTACGGCGGCGGCCCGCGGACGCGGATGCCGCCACCCCGGCTCCGTGCCCGCGAGCGGGTGGTCGGGGTGTGCGGCGCGGCGGCCCTGCTGCTGGCCGTGTGGCTGATCGCCGGCGGCCGCGCCAACTACCGCTACTACGACCTGCTGGGCGACCCGGTGACGGCGGCGGCCGTTGGCGGGTCGATCGCGCTGGCGGCGCTGACGGCGATCGAGATCGGAGCGATCCGCTGGCCGCGCTGACGCTGGAACGCGTGACGTACGCCTACCCCGGCGCGGCACTGCCGGCGCTGGACGGGGTCGACCTGCGGATCGAGCCGGGCGAGCTGGTGTTGCTGGTGGGCGAGTCGGGCTGCGGCAAGTCCACGCTGCTACGTGCGGCCCTCGGCCTGGTACCGCACTTCCACGGCGGCGAGCTGGCGGGGCGCGTGCTGGTCGAACGGACTGGACACGCGCGACCACCGCCCTGGCGAGCTGGCCGCCCACGCGGGACTGGTGTTCCAGGATCCCGAGGCGCAACTGGTCGCCCAGGGCGTGCGCCGGGAGGTGGCGTTCGGCCTGGAGAGCACGGGCCACCCGGCCGCGGCCATCGCCGCCCGCGTCCAGGAGGCGCTGATGGCCACCGGCATCTCGGCCCTGGACGGCCGCGATGCGGGGACGCTGTCGGGAGGCGAGGGCCAGCGCGTCGCGATCGCGTCGGTGCTGGCGATGGGCCAGCCGCTGTTGCTGTTCGATGAGCCGACCAGCCAGCTTGACCCGGTCGCTGCCGAGGAGCTGCTGGCGCTGGCCGTACGGATCAACCGCGACCGCGGCACCACCATGGTGATCGCCGAGCATCGCACGGGCCGGATCTTCACGGAGGCCGACCGGGTGGTGGTGATGGACGCCGGGCGGATCGCCTTCGACGGCCCGCCGCCGGCCGCCGCCGGCCACCTGGCGGGCGCCGCGCCGTGGCTGCTGCCGCCGGTCGCGCAGGCATTCGCGGCGGCCGGGGCGACCGAGCTGCCCCTGACCGTCCGGGACGCCCGCCGGATCGCGCCGCGCGAGACGCCGCCGGCGCTGCCCACGGCGGCAGCCGGCGACCCCGTGGTCACGCTCGAGCGCGTGCACCTGCGCCGCGGCGAGCAGGAGGCGCTGCGCGATGCCAGCACGGCGTTTGAGGCGGGCCGCGTGACGGCTGTGCTGGGGGAGAACGGCGCCGGCAAGACCAGCATGGCCCTGGTCGCCGCGGGGCTGCTGAAACCCGACCGGGGGAAGGTGCGCGGGACGGCGCGCGCGGGCTACGTCAGCCAGAGCCCCGCCCACCACCTGCTGCGGGAGTCGGTCGCCGACGAGATCGAGCACGGGCTGGATGGGGCCGACCGCGCGCGCGCGCATGCCGAGCTCGAGCGGTTCGGGCTGGCGGAGCTGGCCGCCCGCCACCCGCGCGACCTCTCCAGCGGGCAGCAGCAGCGGCTGGCGATCGCGACGGTGACCGTGCTCCGCCCCGGGCTGCTGCTGCTGGACGAGCCCACCCGCGGGATGGACGGGCTGAACAAGCTCGCCCTGGTGCGGTTCGCCCGCGAGCTGGCGGCCGAGGGCACGGCGGTCGCCATCGTCACGCACGACATCGACTTCGCAGCGGAGGCCGCCGACACCGTGACGACGATGGCACGCGGGAGCGTGCTGTGGGACCGTGCGCCGCGGGAGGCGCTGGCCGGCGGCCTCTTCTTCACCGGCCAGGTGGCACTGGCGACCGGCCGCGTGTCCGTGGCCGAGGCCGCGCAGGCGCTGCGGATGAGGTTCGGAGCCGTCCGTGTCTAGCGTGATCCTGCTGCTCGCCATCGGCTGCGTCCTGATCGGCGTCGCGGCGATCGAGCGCGGCCCCAACCGCAGCAAGGAGCTGGCGCTGATCGCCGCGCTCGCCGCCGCCGCAGCCGGCGGACGCGTCCTGTTCGCCTTCATCCCCAACGTCCAGCCGGTGACGATCATCGTGGCGGTGACCGGCGCGGCGCTCGGCCCGCGCGCCGGGATCGCCGTCGGCGGCACGGCGGCGCGTGCTGTCGAACACCTTCCTCGGCCAGGGCCCGTGGACGCCCTGGCAGATGATCGGCTGGGGGCTGGTCGGCGGCACCGCGGGCCTGCTCGGGCCGCTGCTGCGGAACCGGCCCGCGCTGATCGCCTTCGGCATCGTCTGGGGCTTCGGCTTCGACTGGCTGATGGACGTCTGGGCATGGAGCGCGCTCGGGCAGAACGCCGACGCGACCTCCTTCCTCGCCTTCGTGTCCACCGGCATCCCGTTCGACATCGCCCACGCAACCGGCAACGCGGTGATCGCGCTGATCGCCGGCCCGGCGCTGTTCCGCATGCTTGACCGCTACGCCCGCCGGCTGCACGCAACCTTCCGACCACTGGAGCACGACATGAGACGAACCGTCCTCATCCTCACGGTGCTGGCATCGCTGATCCTCCCCGCCACCGCGACCGCGTCAACCGGTGCCGACTACCTGGCTGACGCGGCTGACGCCGTCCGGCGGCTTCGCCGAGGCGGGCACCAGCACGCCCTCGGTCAGCCTGACCGAGTGGGCCGCGATGGGCCTGACGGCGGCCGGCCGCAAGCCGGGGCTGTGGCACCTCGGCGGCGGGCACACGCCCGCGGCGTTCCTGGCCGCGCGGGCGAGCGGGTTCGACGACGCCTACTCGCTGGCGCGCGCCATCCTCGCGGCCGTGGCGATGGGCCGCAGCCCGTACGAGTTCGGCGGCCGCAACCTGGTCGCGGCGCTGCGTGGGGGGATCGCGAGCAACGGCCGCATCGGCCAGTTCAACAACTCGACCTACTGGGGCGTGCTCGCCCTCCGCGCCGCGAACTCGCCGGTGCCGGTCCAGAGCCTCAACTACATCCGCGCGCAGCAGGGCACCGGCGGCGGGTACAGCTACGCGCCAGGCGCCGCGGCCGACTCGAACGACACCGCCGCAGCGGTGATGGCGCTGCGCTCGTCCGGCATCCCCTGCGCCTGGAACGCGGTCGCCGGGGCGTACGGCTACATGCACGCGCTCCAGCGCAGCGACCACGGCTACGCCCTCGGCCCCGCCGCGGCGTCCGACAGCCAGTCCACCTCGTGGGTGGTGCAGGCGCGGCGCAAGTGCAGCCTCTCGAACAGCGGCGCGCTGTCCTACCTGGTCGCGCGACGGCTGCCCAGCGGCGCCTTCAACTACCAGCCCGGGCGTACCGTGACGCCCGCCTGGGTCACGTCGCAGGTGCTACCGGCGACCAACGGCAGGAGCTACCCGGTACGGCCGTAGCGCCACCAGGCTTCCCGCCATCGCGAGCAGGCCGAGCGCCGCTGCGATCGCCAGCGCGCGCGTCACCGGCATCACCGTCACCAGCAGACCGACGGTGAGCAGGCCGACGCCGTGGGTCGCCCGGTGCACGGTGTAGAAGACGGACATCGCCCGGCCCAGCGTGGCCGGGCCGATCTGGTGCTGCATCGCCGAGACCAGCAGGATCCGCGCGCCCGACTCGGCGGCGCCCGCCAGCGCCGCGGCGAACACGAGCACGGCCAGGTTGCCGGCCAGCGCGAACAGCACGAAGCAGGCGGGGTACCCGACCCAGAACAGCACCGAGACCCGCTCCTTGGCGGTCACCTCGACGCGGGAGAGCACGCCGGCCACGGCGATCGCCCCCACCCCGAACCCGGCCATGATCAGGCCGTACGAGCCCGGCCCCGCCTCGAGCGTGGAGCCGACGATGGTGGGCGCCGCCGGAATGAACATGCCGGCGCCGATGGTGATGCCGAGCCCGAACATGACCATCGCGATGCCCAGCGCCGGCCTCGCGGATCAGCTCGCTGACGCCGGCCCACAGCTCGTGCAGGGGGTGCTGCTCGCCGCCGCCGCCACGCGACCGGGTCACGATCAGCGCGATCAGCAGGGCGGACAGCATGAACGACGCCGCGTCGATCGTGAACACCTGCGCCAGCGGGACGACCACCAGCAGCAGCCCGGCGGCGCCCATGGCGAGCGCGGTCAGCGCCTCGGAGGTGGCGCCGAACACGGCGTTCGCGCGCTGGAGCTCGCCGGCCGGCACGACGTCGGGCAGCAGGGCGCCCGCCGCCGGCTCGAAGAAGCTGTCGCCGATCCGCACCAGGAACATCGTCAGCGCCAGGGCGGTGACGCTCGGCTGGAGGCCGGCGAAGGCGACCGACATCGGGATGATCAGCGCCCCGGCCCGCAGCAGGTCGGCCGAGACCATCAGCGAGCGCCGCTCGACCCGGTCGGCCACCACGCCGCCGAGCAGCCCGAAGATCACGCTGGGCACGCTGTCCGCCACGCGGATCACGATCACCCCACCCGCGCCGCCGGCGTCGTACGCGAGCCAGGTGAAGCCGAGGAAGGCGACGGCGTCGCCGATCCAGGAGACGGCCGCCGCGCCCCACAGCAGCCGGAAGTCCCGCAGTCCCGGGCAGGCTCATCCCAGAAGCCAGAAGGCGGTGGCCGACCACCAGGTAGATCGTGAACAGCTGGAGCCCCTCCAGCCAGTTGGTCTCACCGCCGCGGGCGATCAGCGTCGAGACCAGCGCCGCCGTGCCCAGCGCGGCCAGCTGCAGCGGATCGAACACCAGCGCCATCTCGTTGCCGAGCGCGATGCTGGCGAACACCGCCACCCCGCTCGCGAGCAGCGCGATCTGGATGCCGCTGCCGTAGGCGATGCCCATCGCGAAATCGAGGCGGTTGTGGTACGCCAGGCGCACCGCCGAGAAGTGCTCGGCGACGTTGCCCACGAAGGGTACGACGATGATCCCGATGAACTCACGCGGCACCCCCCAGGCCTTGATGGTGGGCTGGATCGAGTGCACCAGCACCTCGCTGACGACGCCGGTGGCGATCGCGGTCAGGCCGAGCAGCACGATCGCCTGCCGCCGCGACCAGCGCTGCTCACCCGGCTCATCCGCGAACTGGAGTCCGGGCGTCGTGAACGAGAAGTAGACGTAGGCGACGTAGCAGAACAGCAGCGCTGCCGCCGTCCAGCGTGACAACAGCTGCTCCGCCTGGACGTCGTGGTGCACGGCGAAGAACAGCGTGGGGATGCCGAGGCCGACCACGCCCAGGATCAGCATCGACGAGTTCATGCCGGCCACCCGCTCGTTGAACGTCTGGATGCCGTTCTTCCAGCCGCCCAACATCAGCGAGAGGCCGAGGATCAGCAGCACGTTGCCGATCACCGAGCCGATGATCGAGGCGCGCGCGATGTCGGCCAGGCCGGCGTTGATCGCGAGCACCAGGATGACGACCTCGGGCAGGTTGCCGAAGCTGGCGTTGAGGAACGCCGAGACCCGAGGGCCGGTGCTCTCCCCCGCCTGCTCGGTGGCGACGCCCAGCGCCCACGCCAGCCCGGCCACCGCAAACGCGGCGACGACGAAGACGATCTGTCCGGCGACGCCGACGGCGCGCATGCCCAGCGCGACGGCCGCCAGGGTGAAGATCAGCGAGAAGCCGATGACCTGGAAGCGGGTCACAGGTACCACACCGCCGAGGCGATGATCGCGTAGACGGCCATCAGCTGCGCGCCCTCCAGCCAGTTGGACTCGCCGTCGATCGCGATCAGCGACGTGATCAGCACGGCCGCGACCAGGGCGACGACCTGGATGGCCGGGAAGACGAGGTCGAAGTTGTGCGGCGTCAGCAGCGAGATGAAGACCAGTGCCGGCGCGACCCCCAGCGCGATCTGGAGCGACGAGCCGAGCGACACCAGCATCGAGAAGTCCATGTTGTTCTGGTAGGCGATCTTGATGCCGACCACGTTCTCGGCGATGTTCCCGACCAGCGGGACGATGATCAGGCCGAGGAAGACGACCGAGATGCCGACGTCGGCGACGACCTGGTCGAGCGTGCCCACGAAGATGTCCGCGATCACGGCGACCAGGCCGGTGGACGCCAGCAGCGCGATGATCGCCAGCCGGGCGCTCCAGTGGGAGACGCCGTGCTTCTCGGCCCCCTCCCTGCCCGCCTCCGGCGTGCGGAAGAAGAAGATCAGCATCAGCACGTAGAGCGTCAGCAGCACGCCGGCCGTGATGTCGCTGACCGCCTGGACGTTCTTGTGATCGCCGACGCGGTCGAACAGGGTGGGCAGGCCGAGGCCGATCGCGGCCAGCATCAGCATCGACGCGTTCATCCCTGCCACCCGGCGGTCGAACGTCTGGATGCCGTTGCGCAGGCCGCCCAGCAGGAAGGAGGCGCCCAGCACGAGCAGCGTGTTGCCGAGGATGGAACCGGTGATCGACGCCTTGGCCACCTCCAGCTCGCCGGCGCGGATCGCGAAGATCGTGATGATCAGCTCGGCGGCGTTGCCGAAGGTGGCATTGAGGACGCCGCTGATCTTCGGCCCGGCGCTCTCGCCCAGCTGCTCGGTGGCCACGCCGACGATCCATGCCAGCGCGACCAGCGCCAGCGCGGACAGGAGGAAGACGAGCGTGTTGGCCGCGCCGGCCAGCGCGGCGCCTGCGGTCGCGGCCGCCGCCAGCGCCGCGGCCAGGAGGGAGAGCTGCTCTGGGCGGTTGAGGCCCCGCGTCACCGGGCGAACTCTACCGGTGCGACCCGGTCAGCCCGCCACGACGCGGATGCCGATCGCGGGCGAGGCCGAGCTCACCCACTGTCCGCCGAGGCCGCCGCCGAACCGCCACCTGACCTGGTAGAGCCCGGGCGTGGGGATGCCGATCGCGCGCGCCAGGCGCCCCTCGGGGCCGACCGTGTCGGGCGCGATCTGCACCCACGCGGTCGAGCCAACCCGGCGCCGGTAGGCGACCACGGTCCGGCCGTACATGTTGGGTCGCGTCAACCCACGCAGGACGAATCCGTGACCGGCGCGAGCGGTCAACCTGCCTGACACCACCGGCAGGTCGGCCGAGATGCCGATGCGCGGGATGATGTAGACGGTGGAGCCGAGCACGAGCGCCGGCTCGCGGGCGTCCGAGCCGAGGTAACTCACACGCCACCGCGTCTTGCGGGTGAGCTGCCCGCCCAGCGTGATCGACCAGTTGCCGTTCGCATCGGTCAGGTCGGTCCACGTGCGGAAGCCGAGCGAGTCCAGCCCCTGGAGGTAGACGCGCGCGCCCGCCACCGCCCCGGTCGCGTCGGTGAGGCGGCCGCTGAAGACGATCGGGGTGCCGTAGGAGACCGTCCGCGGGCCGCCCGGCGAGGCGGTCAGCGTGGTCGGCGTCGGCGTCGGGTTGGACGGCGCCGACGCAGCCAGGTGCAGCGCGAGCTGCTCGGCCGACACGGAGCCGATGCCGGTGGCCAGGTCGTAGCCGGGCGTGGCCGGATAGCGGCGGCTCGGGGCCCGGCCCGTTGTCGCCGAGGGTGACGTCGCGGAAGACGGCCGGATGGTTGGCGAACATCCGGTAGAGGAAGGGGTTGGCGAACCCGAGCCGCTGGCCGCCATGGGCCCGCGAGTACTGGTTCGCGTCGGCCACGATCCCGGCCAGGAGCGGGGCGCTCGCACTGGTGCCTCCGGCCAGCATCCAGCCACCGCCGAAGCAGTTGCCAACGGTGCAGTGGACGATGTAGCCGCGCGACCCCGCGGTCGCGTTCATCGAGACGTCCGGCACCTCGCGGCAGACGCCGGGCGAGCGCAGGCAGGGGGCGCCGCTCGAGTACGGGTTGATGACGCCGGGGCCGCTCTGCCAGGCCGGCTTGGCCCAGTAGCGGGAGATCCCGCCGCCCCCGCCGCCGAAGAAATCGTTCCAGACGACCTCGCGGCCCGCCCCGCTGCGGCCGGTGAAGAGCGAGGTGCCGCCGACGCCGGTGGCGAACGGCTCGGCCGCCGGATCGTCCACCGCCACCGGCGGCAGCCCCAGGCAGTCGAGGCTGCCCAGGTCGCCGCTGGCGACCAGCACCGTCATGCCGGCCACTGCGGCCAGCTGGAGCGAGGCGTTCGTCGCGGCCAGCCGGGCCGGCGGCAGCAGGCGCTCGCACTGGCCCCACGAGATGCTGACGACGTGCACGTTCGTGGACGGCTGGTCGGCCACGATCTGGTTGATCACCGAGGCCATCGATGCGATCGGCGACGCCGTGTAGACGTACGCGCCGGCCAGGCCGGGGGCGGCGGACACCGCCGTCTCCACGTCGAGCGCGACCTCGAGCGCACCGTCGCGGCTGGTGGTTCCGCCGCCGACCGGCACGTCGGTGACCGGCACGCTCAGCCCGAAGCAGCTCTGGTAGGCGTCCACGTCCGCGTGAAGGTAGCTGGAGAACTCGACGAAGGCGATCCGCTCGCCGGAGCCGTCGTACCCGGCGTTGATCAGCGCATCGTGATCGTAGGCGCCGGGTGCCGCCAGCTCAGCGGGCAGGTAGCCGCCGGCCGTGTCGTGCAGGCTGGTCGCTCCCTCACACGACGGCGTCACCGTGCGCGGCCCGGGCACCGCAAGGGGGCGCATCGGCACGGCCTTGCCGACGCCCTCGACGTCCTGCACGATCCCGGCGATGGCCGCCGGCGGGCGTGCGGCGCCCGGTGCGCCGCGGGCCAGGCCGAAGCTCTGGGCGGCCGCGGGCGCGCTGCCCGCGAAGCGCATCGACAGCCCGGCGTGGTCGATCGGTGTGAAGCCCTCGGCGGCCATCGCCGCCTCGACCCGTGCGACCTGCGCCGGCGTCGGCAGGAACAGGTCGGCGATGCGGGCGGCCGAGAGCGGCGGCCGGGCGCTGGAGGCGCTGGCGAGACGGTGCAGGAGCCCGGGGTGGCGCGGCTTCAGGTCGAGAGTGACCACGACCCGCGCGGGGGGCGCGGCAGCCGACGCGGCGGTTCCACCGGGCGCGCCGAAGGCCAGCGCGGCGAGCGGCAGGATGAGGAGAATGCGGCGAATCGGCTTACGTTACCGGTTCCCCGATTGCCGGATGGTTGATTCCACGGGATGCGTGGCTCTGGGAGCCTCGCTGGGCCCCTACCAGAGACGTGCAGCTCGTGGAATCAACCGTCTTAGGTTGATTCCACGGGATCCGCGGGACGGCGAAGCGTCCGGAGACCTACTCCGCGAAGGCGCCCATGCGGTGAAACTTCTGGCGGCGCAGGCGCCGCCGCTCCACCGCCGGCAGCGCGCCGATCGAGTCCAGCTCGCCCTCGATCGCGTCGCCCAGCAGCTCGGCCGCCTTGGCGTGGTCGCGGTGGGCGCCACCGGACGGCTCCGTCACGACCGCGTCCACGACGCCCAGCTCGAGGCAGGCGTCGGCGGTCGGCCGCAGCGCCGCGGCCGCCCGCTTCGCCTCGCCCGCGTCCTTCCACAGGATGGCGGCGCAGCCCTCCGGCGAGATCACCGTGTAGATCGCGTTCTGCTGCATCAGTACGCGGTCGGCCACGCCGATCGCGAGGGCGCCGCCGGACGACCCCTCGCCGATCACGCATGCCACGACTGGCACCGGGAGGCTCATCAGCATCAGCTGCGAGCGGGCGATCGCGCCGCTCTGGCCACGGGTCTCCGCACCCACACCGGGAGCCGCGCCGGGCGTGTCGATCAGCGTCACCACCGGGAACCCGAGCCGCCCGGCCAGGTCGAACACGCGCATCGCCTTGCGGTAGCCCTCCGGGCTGGCCATGCCGAAGTTGCGGTAGGTGCGCTCCTTCAGGTCGCGCCCCTTCTGGTGGCCGACGAACGCGACCGACCGGCCGCGGAACGACCCGATGCCGGCGACCAGCGCCGGGTCGTCGCCTTCCGCCTTGTCGCCGTGGAGCTCGACCAGGTCGTCGCACATCCGGTTCAGGTAGTCGAGCGTGTACGGCCGGTCCTGGTGGCGGGCCAGCTGCGACCGCGTGCCAGGCCTCCCCGTCGGGGCCGCGCCGGCGAAGGAAGCGGAAGCGGCGGTCAGGAGCCGGCATCGTCGCTCCCCAGCCGCGAGATGGCACGGCGCGCGCCCGAGAGCACCCGGCCCACGGCCCGCTGCGCGCCCAGGTCGGGCAGGAGCGGCGTCCGCCGGTAGGGCGTGCCGCCCGAGAGCAGCGCGACGACGCGGGCCACCGTCTCCCGCAGCTCCGGCCGCGGCACCACCAGGTCGACGTGGCCGTGGCGGAGGTTCGACTCGGCCAGGCCGAAGTCGTCGGGCGGCGTCTCGCCGGTCGTCTGCTTGACGACGCGCGGGCCGGAGAACGAGAGCAGCGCGCCCGGCTCGGCGATCGAGATGTCGCCCAGCGCGGCGAAGCTGGCGGCCACCCCGCCCGTGGTCGGATGCGCCAGGATCGAGACGTAGGGCAGCGCCGCCTCGCGCACCTCGTCCACCGCCGCGACCGTCTTGGCCATCTGCATCAGCGCCAGCACGCCCTCCTGCATGCGGGCGCCGCCGGACGCGGCCACGGACACCAGCGGCATCCGCCGGTCGACCGCGAGCTCGGCCGCGCGCCAGAACTTCTCGCCCACCACCGAGCCCATGCTGCCGCCGAGGAAGGTGAAGTCCATCACCACCAGCGCCACCGGCATCTCGCCGATCGCCGCCTGGCCGACCAGCACGGCGTCGTGCATGCCGGTCGCCCGCTCGGCGGCGTCCAGCCGCTCCGGGTAGGGCCGCGAGTCGACGAACTCGAGCGGATCGACCGACATCAGCTCGCGGGCGATCTCCGATCCAGCTGCCCTCGTCGGCCAGCTGCACGATGCGCTCGCGGGCGGACACCGGGAAGTGGTGGCCGCAGTGCGCGCACACGCGCAGGTTGGCGACCATCTCGTCCTCGCGGTAGTGCGAGCGGCAGACGGGGCAGGTGTTGGCCGCGCGCAGCACGTCCGGCGCGGGCTCGCCGGGCGTGCCTGCGTCGTCACCGACACGACTGATATCGACGCTGATTTTCTCGGCCATGGCCCTAGCTGGTTGACTCCACGGGATCCGTGGTCTGACGCCCGGCGCACCCCGCAGGGTTGCGAACCGAGCCGTCTAGCCGTCCCAGCGCCGCAGGACGAGCGCCGCGTTGTGGCCGCCGAACCCGAACGAGTTGGTCAGCGCGACCGAGACGTCGGCCTCACGGCCGGTGTTGGGGATGTAGTCCAGATCGCAGAGCGGATCGGGATCGGTCTGGTTGATCGTGGGCGGCAGGAAGCCGTCGCGCATCGCCAGGACGGTGACGATCGTCTCCAGCGCGCCGGCGGCGCCCAGCAGGTGGCCGGTCTCGCTCTTGGTGGACGAGATCGGGATCTGCCGCACCCGCTCCTCGCCCATCGCGATCTTGAGCGCCCGTGTCTCGCCGGCGTCGCCGACCGGCGTGGACGTGGCGTGGGCGTTGATGTAGCCGATGTCGTCCGGCGTCACGCCGGCGTCGGCCATCGCGTTGCGCATCGCCCGCGCGGGGTTCTCGCCGGTCGGGTCGGGCTCGGTCAGGTGATGCGCGTCCGAGCTCATGCCGTAGCCCAGCAGCTCGGCGTAGATCTTGGCGCCCCGGCTCTGGGCACGGCCCAGCTCCTCGAGCACCAGCACCGCGCCGCCCTCCGCCAGCACGAAACCGTCCCGCTGGCCGTCGAACGGCCGGCTCGACCCCTCGGGGTCGTCGTTGCGGCGCGAGAGCGCCCGCATCGTGCCGAACCCGCCCAGGCCCAGCGGCACGACCGGCGCCTCGACGCCGCCCGCCAGCATCGCGTCGGCCATGCCGGTGCGGATGTAGAGGATCGCGTTGCCGATCGACATGGCCGACGCGGCGCAGGCGGTGCACTCGGTCGTCAGCGGGCCGCGGGTGCCGTACATCATCGAGATCTCGGCGGCGCCCATGTTCGGGATCAGCGCCGTCACCCAGTACGGGTTCAGGCGGTCGGGGCCGGCCTCGAACAGCTTCTTGTGGGCGACGCTCCTGCGTCGTCAGCCCGCCGATCCCGGTGCCCACCGAGCAGCCGATCCGGTCGGCGTCGGCGGCGATGTCCACGTCGGCAGTCGGCGATCGTCTGCTTCGCTGCCGCCAGCGCGAAGTGGACGAAACGGTCGGTGCGGCGTGCCGTCCGCCGATCGATGTGCTCCTGCGGGTCGAAGTCCTTGACCTGCGCCGGCGATGCGCACGGCGCCGTCGTAGCCCTCGACGACGGACACGCCGGAGTGTCCCTCGCGGATGTTCCGCCAGGTGTCCTCCACGGTCGGGCCGCACGGCGTGACGGCGCCGACGCCGGTGATGACGATGCGTCTGCGGTCGGTCATGTCCCCAAACCTCCATCCACCGCGAGCACGTCACCGGTGATGAACGCGGCCGCGTCGGAGACCAGGAAGCGTACCGCGCGGGCCACGTCTGCCGGGTCGCCCAGCCTGCCCAGCGGGGTGGCGGCCAGGATCGCGTCGCGGGCGGCCTCCGGCAGCACCTCGGTCAGCTCGGTCGCGATGTAGCCCGGTGCGATCGCGTTGACGCGGATGCCGCGGCTGCCCAGCTCCTTGGCCAGCGCCTTGGTCAGGCCGATCAGCCCCGCCTTGCTGGCCGCGTAGTTGGTCTGCCCAGCGTTGCCGTGCACGCCGACGACGGAGCTCATGTTCACGATCGCACCGCCCCGCCGCTTCATCATCGGCCGCGCGACCGCCCGGCAGGTGAAGAACGAGCCGCCCAGGTTGGTGTCGATCACGTCGCGCCAGGCGTCGTCGGAGAGCCGCATGATCAGGTCGTCGCGGGTGATGCCGGCGTTGTTGACGAGCGCCGCGATCGGGCCCAGGTCCTGCTCGACCCGGCCGACGAGGTCGGCCGCGCCCTCCGGCGTCGCCACGTCGCCCTGCACCGCCGTCGCCGTGCCGCCGGCGGACGCGATCCGCGCGCACACCTCGCCAGCCGCATCGGCATTGCGGGCGTAGTTGACGGCCACCGTGGCGCCGGCCGCGGCCAGCTCCTCGCAGATGGCGGCGCCGATGCCGCGCGACCCGCCGGTGACCAGTGCGATCCTGTCCGTCCAGCTCAGGCATTGGCAAGGCTCGCTTCCGCTTTGGGGAGATCGTCGGGCGCGCCCACCGAGACGGCGGTGACGCCGGCGTCGATGCGCTTGACCAGTCCGGCCAGCACCTGGCCCGGGCCGACCTCGACGAACGTGGTGACGCCGTCGGCGACCAACGCCTGCACCGCCTGGGTGAACCGCACCGGCGCGGTCAGCTGCTCGACCAGCAGACGCGGGATCGGTAGCCTCCGTCTCCAGTTCGTTGGTAACGGTGGACATGAACGGCGTGCGCATCGCGGCGAACGACGCCGCTGCGACCGCCGGCCCCAGCCGAGCCGCGGCCGGCGCCATCAGCGGGCTGTGGAAGGCGCCCGCCACCTTCAGCCGGATCACCTTCGCGCCGTCCTCGCGGGCCCGGTCGGCGACGGTGGTAACGCCCTCCTCCGAGCCGGAGATCACCACCTGCCCGGGACAGTTGTAGTTGGCCGGCCACACCCGGTCGGCCGCCGCGCACAGCCGCTCGACCTCCTCGTCGGCCAGGCCGAGCACGGCCGCCATCGCGCCGGGGGCGTCCACCGCGGCCGTGGCCAGGCCGCGCTCGCGGACGAGCCCGATCGCCGACGGCGCGTCCAGCGCGCCCGCGGCGACCAGCGCCGCGTACTCGCCGACGCTGTGGCCGACGACGACGTCGGCATGCAGGCCGGTGTGGGCCTCGACCGCGCGCAGCGCCGCAATCTCCGTCGCCACCAGGGCCGGCTGCGTCACCTCGGTGCGGGACAGCTCCTCCAGCGGGCCCTCGACGCACACGCGGCGCAGGTCGAACCCGACCGCCTCCGCCGCCTGCTCGTAGACCTCGGCCGACTCCGGGAACCGCTCGGCCAGCTCGCCGCCCATGCCGACCCGCTGGCTGCCCTGTCCGGGGAAGCAGAACGCCACCTTGCCCATCACGACTCCTTTGTCCACTCGAACACGCACGAGCCCCAGGCCAGGCCGCCGCCGAAGCCGACCAGCAGGGCGATGTCGCCCGGGGCCAGCATCCCGGCCCGGGCGGCCTCGTCCAGGGCCAGCGGGATCGATGCTGCAGACGTGTTGCCGTAGCCCGCGACGTTGCAGAACACCCGGTCCTCGGGGATACCCAGCCGGCGAGCGGCGTGGTCGATGATCCGCATGTTCGCCTGGTGCGGGACGAACACGCTCACGTCCGACACCGCCAGCCCGGCGGCTTCCAGGCAGCGCTCGGCCGACTCGACCACCACCCGCGTGGCGAACTTGTAGACCTCGGGCCCGTTCATCTGAACGTGCGGCCGCTCCGGCGGGGTGACCCGGTGCCCGGCCGCCGGGACGGACAGCAGGCCGGCGCCGGTGCCGTCGCTGCCCAGCTCGAAGCCGAGCAGCCCACCGCCGTCGCCACGGCGCAGCACGACCGCGCCGGCGCCGTCGCCGAACAGGATGCAGGTGGAGCGGTCGGTCCAGTCCAGCAGCCGGGAGAAGACCTCGGTGCCGACGACGAGGACGGTGTCGGCCATGCCCGCGGCGATCTGGCCGTAGGCCTGGCTGAGGGCGTAGATGAACCCGCTGCAGGCGGCGGACAGGTCGTAGCCGGGCGCGTGGCCCGCGCCGATCCGCTCGCCGATCAGCGACGCGGTCGCCGGGAAGTAGTAGTCCGGGCTGGCGGTCGCCGTGACGATCAGGTCGACCTCGGACGCCGCGATGCCGGCGTCGTCCAGCGCGGCCCGCGCGGCCGCGGCTCCCAGGTCGGCCGAGCCCTCGCCGTCGGCCGCGATCCGCCGCTCGTGGATGCCGGTGCGCTGCGCGATCCACGCGTCGCTGGTCTCGACGATGGTCGCGATCTCGTCGTTGGTCATCACCCGCTCGGGCACGTGCGAGCCGACGCCCGCCACCCGCACGCCCGGCCGGCAGGCCGCGATCACGTCTCCAGCTCCGTCAGCGCGAAGGTCAGCTGGGCGCGGCAGGCGAGCTCGCCGTCCACCAGCGCCTCGGCGTCCGCCTTGCCGACGGGGTTTCGCAGGCGCGTGATCCGGCAGCGCAGCTCCAGCGTGTCGCCGGGCGTGACGAGCCGCTTGAAGCGGACGTCGTCGATGCCGGCGAACAGCGCCAGCCGCCCGGCGAAGTCCGGGTGCGCCAGGCCGCAGACCGCACCGACCTGCGCCAGCGCCTCGACCTGCAGCACGCCGGGCATGATCGGCCGGCCCGGGAAGTGCCCGCGCAGGTACCAGGCCTCGGGCGGTGACGTGATAGCGGCCGGTGGCGTGCACGCCCGGCTCGAGCTCGGTGATCTCGTCCACCAGCAGGAACGGGATCGCGGTGGGGGATGATCTGCTCGATCGCCGCCCGGTCGAGCGGCAGCGCCCACGCCTCGGTCACGCGGAGACCGCCTCGAGCGCCGGATCCATCGCCCGGCGCATGCGCGCCCGGCCGCGATGGGCGTGGCACTTGACCGTGCCGACCGGCATCCCGAGGGCTTCGGCGATCTCCTCGTAGGAGAGCGAGAGCACGTCCTTCATCACCATCACGCGGCGCTGGTCCTCGGACAGGTCGGCCATGCGCAGGGCCAGGGCGCGGCGCTGCTCCCGCTGCAGCGCCAGGTCGTGCGGCCCGCCGCCGGGCGCGACCCGCTCGGCGACGACGTCCAGCGGACTGGTGGCGGCGGCGGCGCTGGCGCTCGCCGACGTCGCGGCACGTGTTCGCCACCAGGCTGTGCAGCCAGGTGGTGAAGCGGCTGGCGCCGCGGAACTGGCCGATGCGGGTGCAGAGCTTGGCAAGCGACTCCTGGGATGCGTCCTCCGCGTCCTGCGGATCCGAGAGCAGGTATCCGGCGAGGCGCCGCACGCTCGGCTCGTGGCGCTCGACGAGCACCTCCAGCGCCCGCCGGTCGCCGTCCTTGGCGCGGACGGCGAGCACGACGTCCGACATCGATACGTGGCGCGCCTCGTCGCGTACCTGGTCTCGGAGCGTCAGACGGGCCGCCGCACGTTTGGGTTGCGGAAACATGCGCGGGCTATTGTAGTGACGAGGTGAAGAACGCGCTGACGGCCGACCGCGTGGTGCCGCTTCTGCGCGGACGGTTCGGTCGCCCGTACGAGTACCAGGAGCACTGCCCGTCGACCCAGGAGCTGGTGCGCGGGCCGCCCGAGGGCGCCGTCGCGGTGACCGACCACCAGACCGCCGGACGCGGCCGCCGCGGCCGCACCTGGAGCTCGCCGCCGGGCACGGGGATCCTGTTCTCGCTGGCGCTGCGGCCGGCGACGCCGCCCGAGCGGCTGGCGCCGCTCTCCCTGGTGCTGGCGGAGGCCGTCTGCGAGGCGCTGGACGAGCGGGCGCTGGTGCGCTGGCCGAACGACGTCACCGTGGAGGGCCGCAAGCTGGCCGGCGTCCTGCCGGAGCTGCGCGACGGCCAGGTGACGGCCGGCATCGGCGTCAACGCGAACCTCGAGGCCGGCGACCTGCCTCCCGACGCGCGCGTGCCGGCCACCTCGCTGCAGCTGCTGCGCGGCGCACCGGTCGACCGCGCCGGCGTGCTGGCCGCGCTGCTGGCGTCGATCGAAGGGGCGCTACGACCGGTTCGAGCGGGAGGGCTTCACCGGCCTGCGCCGCGACGAGCTGCGCGGGCGGCGGGTGACGCTGGTCGGGGGCCGCAGCGGCCTGTGCGGCGGCGCCGACGCCGAGGGCCGCCTGTTGGTGGACGGGGTCGCCCACACCTCCGCCGAGGTCGAGCGGGTCGAGGTAGACGCTTAGCCGTTGGCGGACGTGTTCGCGAAATCGGCCCGAAGCGGCCCGTCGCGCGGTGAACCGCGCGCGCATCTCGATCGTCCCGCTGCCCGCATCCCAACGCCCGTAGACGCCGCCGGCGGCCGCGATCAGCACATCGCAGCGACGCCCGGCGACCGTGGTGCAGCCGCCCGCGGTGACCCAGCTACCGACCTGGAAGTTCCACAGCTCCATCGTCAGCTCCCGCTCCCCGGCCAGGTCGGTGAGGTGCACCCCGACGTGGGCGGCGGCGTTGAACTGCACCTCGGTCACCGGCAGATGATCCACCGTCGTGAACTGCGTCGCGATCAGCGCGCTGCCGTCCACGGCCAGCAGGTCGGAGACGCCGCCGGAGGCGATCGAGCCGGACACCGACACCGGCGGTGCGCCGTACGCCCACACGGGCAGCACGCCCAGCGGCCGCACCACGGGCGTGGCGCCCGGCGCGGACACCTCCCAGTGGTACAGGCCGGCCGGGAGCACGCGCCGCCGTCCCCGACCAGTTCCAGCGCATGGAGGCGCCGGTGCCGATCCGCATCGCCACCGTCCGGCCATGTGGGTCGAGCACGCGGGCCGCCCACCGCGTCAGGTGCGAGAACGTCGCGGTAATCGAGAGCGGCTGCACCGCCCCCGCGTTGACCCGGACGAAGTGGCCGTACACGCGGGAGGCGAAGATCTTGGGCAGGCCGATCGCGTACGCCGCCTTGGCAACGGCCGGGACCAGCGCGTACAGCGCCGCGCCCGGGCACGTGGTCGCCGAGCCGTCGCGGTGGCCGGACACGGCCCGCAGCCACACGCCCTGGCCGGGGTGGAAGTACTCGTTGCCCGACGAGATCATGTACGCCCTGGTCAGCGGGTTGACGTGGGCGACGTCCAGGCGCCACGCGATCAGCCGCTCGAGCGCCGTCATCGCGGCCGTCGTCGGCCGCGAGCTCGTGAACGTCCCGATCAGCGCGATGCCCGCGCTCCCGGTGTTCATCCCCAGCGTCTGGGCACCGATCACCGGCTTGTCCACGCCGCCGTAGCGGCCCTCGAAGACGTGGCCGCAGCGATCGATCAGGAAGTTGTAGCCGATGTCGTTCCAGCCGTTGTTCTTGACGTGGTAGGCGTAGATGCCGCGGACGATCTGCGCCGAGCTGGTGCACGAGTAGAGGTTGGTGGTGTCCGTGTGGTGGACGAACACCATCTTCAGCGCCGGTGCGTAGCTGGGCGGCCCGCGCCGCCACGACTCGTTCGCGCCCCAGCCGGCACGGGTGATGATCGGCGGCCGGATCGTCGTCGCCGGCATCACCGACGGCGTGACCGGCTGCGGCGGACTGGTGATGAACGAGATCCGCAGGTCGCGGACGGTGCCGCCCGACGCACGGCGCACCTGGACGGCACGGGCGTCGTCGGTCCACGTCGGCGACTCCGTCGAGAACGGCACCCACCGCGACCAGCTGTGCCCGTCGCGGCTCGACCGCACCTGGAGCCGTCCCGCGCCCGACCACCTGCCGCCGACCAGCTGGAAGGTGCGGGCCGTGTGGAACGTCGCGGGGAACCGCGGCGCGGGGCGCACCAGCGTCATGATCCGCACGCCGGAGGCATCGGTCGCCGCCGCCACGCGAGAGGCCGCGGCGAGGCCGAGGAGCACGGCCGCTAGCATTGCCGCGAGCATGAGGAGGGCACGACGTCGCATCGGAGGCTCGGGACGGGACGCTAGCGCAGGCGCCTGCCGGTGCCCGTCCCCCGGCCGGGGTGCATGACCCTCGACCTGCGACGAAATCCGCTGAACGGCGCGCTGGTGCTGGTCGCCCCCGGGCGTGCGGGCCGGCCGGGCGCCACCGGCAGGACGACGCGGGTCAACGAGTCGGCCACCTGTCCCTTCTGCGAGGGGCACGAGGGCCAGACCCCGCCCGAGATCGCGGTCGAGGCCGCCGAGGGCCGCGAGCCGGACGGGCCGGGCTGGACGGTGCGGGTCGTCCCCAACAAGTACCCCGCGATCCCCGGCCACGAGGTCGTCATCCACGGCCCCGCGCACCTCACCGCCTTCGCCGACGCCTCGCCGCGGCTGGCCGAGGAGGTCGTCACGATGTGGGGGCGCCGCCGCCGCTGGCACGCCGCCGCCGGCCGCGCGTACCTGCTGGCGGGGATGAACGAGGGTGCCGGCGCCGGCGCGTCGCTGCCCCACTCCCACTCGCAGCTCGCACCGTTCGACGAGGTGCCGCCCGCGGTCGCGGTCGAGGCGGAGGCGATGGCCGGCGCGTGCCCGCTGTGCGCGGCGCTGGAGGACGAGGCGGCGGCCGTCCGCGAGCAGGACGGCCTGGTCACGTTCTGCCCGGCCTGGTCGCGCTCACCGTACGAGACATGGATCGTCCCGCGGGCACATGAGGGCGAAGTGGCCGAGCCGGCCGCCGCTGGGCCGGGCGCTGCTCGATGTCGCCCACCGCTTCCGCGGCCTGCTCGGCGACGGCCTCCCCTGGAACGTCGTCCTGCACGACGCGCCGCTGGCGGGCGGGCGGTGGCACTGGCACCTGGAGGCGCTGCCGCGCCTCACCGTGCCCGCCCTGATCGAGCTGGGCGCGGGCATCTGGATCAACACGGTCGACCCGGACCGCGCCGCCGGCGAGCTGGCCGCCCTGCCGATCTAAGCGGTCGGCTCGGGCGGCTCGGGCGGCTCGGGCGGCTGCGGGCGCCGATCCGTCGGCGGCCGGCGCCTCCGGGCCGGCGCCCTCGAGCTCGGGGTCGTCCTCGCCCGGCTCGGTGACGCGGGCGATGCTCGACACACGGTCGTTGTCACGCAGGTTCATCACCCGCACGCCCTGCGTGGCCCGGCCCATCCGGGAGATGCCGTCGGCGCGCTGGCGGATGACGGTGCCGTCCTGCGAGATCATCATCACCTCGAAGGTGTCGCGCACGATCATCGAACCCGCCAGCCGGCCGCGGGACTCGTTGTAGCGGATGGTCAGCACGCCCATCGTGCCGCGGCCCTTGGTCGGGTACTCGGCGACGCGGGTGCGCTTGCCGAAGCCGTTCTCGGTCACGACCAGCAGATCCTGGTCGTCGTGCGCGATCTCGACCGCGATCACCTCGTCGCCCTTGCGCAGCTTCATCCCCGAGACGCCGGTCGTGTCCCGGCCCATCGGCCGCACGTCGCCCTCGGAGAAGCGCACGGCCGAGCCGTTGCGGCTGACCAGCAGGATGTCGTCCTCGCCGTCCGTCAGGCGCACGTCCACCAGCTCGTCGCCCTCGCGGATCTTGAGCGCGATGATGCCGTCCGCCTTGAGCACGGTGTCGTAGGCCTTGAACTCGGTCTTCTTGACGATGCCGTTGCGGGTCGCGAACAGCAGGTAGCGGCCCTCGCCGTAGTCACGCGTGTCGATCACGGCCCGGACGCGCTCGTCCTGGCGCAGCGGCAGGACGTTGACCAGCGCGCGGCCCTTGGACTGGCGTGAGCCCTCCGGCAGCTCGTGCACCTTGACCCGGTAGACCTTGCCGACGCTGGTGAAGAACAGCAGGTAGTCGTGGGTCGAGGCGACGAACAGGTGCTGGATGTAGTCGTCGTCCTTGAGATCCATGCCCATCACGCCGACGCCGCCGCGGCCCTGTGTGCGGTACGTGGTCAGCGGCAGCCGCTTGATGTAGCCGCTGCGGGTGATCGAGATGACCATGTCCTCGACGGCGATCAGCTGCTCGAGGTCGATCTCGCCCTCGGCGGCCATCACCTCGGTGCGGCGGTCGTCTGCGAACCGGTCGCGGATCTCGGCCAGCTCCTCCTTGATCACGTTCAGCAGCTTGCCCTCGTCCGCCAGGATCGACCGCAGCTCGCCGATCCGCTCCATCAGGTCGGCGTGCTCGTCCGCGATGCGCTTGCGCTCGAGCCCGGTCAGCGCCCGCAGGCGCAGCTCCAGGATCGCGATCGCCTGGGCCTCGGTGAACTCGAACCGTGCCATCAGCTGCGTCCGGGCGGACTCGGTGTCCTGGGCGGCGCGGATCAGCGCGATCACCTCGTCGAGGTGGTCGAGCGCCTTCAGGTACCCCTCGAGGATGTGCGCGCGCTTCTCCGCGCGATCGAGGTCGAACTTGGTGCGGCGGGTGACCACCTCGCGCTGGTGGTCGACGTAGTGGCCGAGCATCTCCCGCAGCGAGAGCGTGCGGGGAACGCCGTCCACCAGCGCCACCATGTTGACGCCGAACGTGGACTGCAGCGGGGTGTGCTTGTAGAGCTTGTTCAGCACGACCTTGGGGATCGCGTCGCGCTTCAGCTCGATGTAGATCCGCATGCCGGAGCGGTCGGACTCGTCGTTCAGCGCCGAGATCTCGGTCAGCATCTTGGACTCGACCAGCTCGGCGATCTTCTTGATCACGCCGTCGTCGCCGCCCTTCTTGACCATGTAGGGCAGCTGGGTGACGATCAGCGCGTTCTTCCCGTTCTTGAGCTCCTCGGTGTGCACGCGGGCGCGCATGACGACGCGGCCGCGGCCGGTCTCGTATGCCTCGCGGATACCGCCCAGCCCCATCACGATGGCGCCGGTCGGGAAGTCCGGGCCCTTGATGTGGCCCATCAGCTCGTCGGTGGTCGCCTCGGGGTTGTCGATCAGCTCGATGGCGGCGTCGATCGTCTCGCGCAGGTTGTGCGGCGGGATGTTGGTGGCCATGCCGACGGCGATGCCGGCCGACCCGTTGCAGAGCAGGTTGGGGAACCGGCTGGGCAGCACGGTCGGCTCGCGGTGGCGGTCGTCGTAGTTGGGCCGGAAGTCGACCGTGTCCGAGTCGATGTCGCGCAGCAGCTCGACCGCGAGCGGCGAGAGCCGGCACTCGGTGTAGCGCATCGCGGCGGCGGAGTAGCCGTCCTGGTTGCCGAAGTTGCCCTGGCCGTCAACGAGCGGGTAGCGCAGCGAGAACCACTGGGCCATCCGCACGAGCGCGTCGTAGGCCGCGGTGTCGCCGTGCGGGTGGTACTTGCCCAGCACGTCGCCGACGACGCGCGAGCACTTGCTGTACGGGCGGTTCGGCTGGAGGCCGGCCTCGCTCATCGCGAACAGCACCCGCTGGTGCACCGGCTTGAGGCCGTCGCGCACGTCGGGCAGCGCGCGGCCCACGATCACGCTCATCGCGTAGTCGAGGTAGCTCGAGCGCATCTCCTCCGCGAGCTCGCGGGGCTCGATCCGGCCGCCGTCCAGGGTGTCGATCGACATCGTCAGACCTGCCTAGATGTCCAGGAACTTGACGTCGCGGGCGTTGCGCTCGATGAACTCGCGGCGTGGCTCGACCCGGTCGCCCATCAGCATCGAGAAGACCTCGTCGGCCGCGGCCGCGTCGTCCACCGACACCTGCTGGAGCACCCGGTTCTCGGGGTTCATCGTCGTCTCCCACAGCTGCTCGGGGTTCATCTCGCCCAGCCCCTTGAAGCGCTGGAGGTTGAGCCCCTCCTTGGCCAGCTCGAGGATCGCCGGCCGCAGCCCCTCGAAGGTGGTGACGGTCTCGTGGCGCTTGCCCATGGCCAGCGAGAACGGCGGTGCGCCGACCGCGTCCACCAGCCGGGCGCGGGTCGCCCGCAGGCTCGCGTAGGCCCGGCTCTGGAACAGCTCCAGCGGGAGCAGCACGGCGCGCGCCGACCCGGTGGTCTTCTCGGTGATCTTCACCTGGATGCCCTCGGGAGTGCGCTCGAGCACCTCGACCCTGCTCAGCTCGTCGGCCGGCGACTCCTCCGCCAGCGCTGCCGCCAGCGAGTCGAGGTCGGTGATCTCGCGCTCGATCAGGCGGTGGTCCTTGACGTACGTGACAGCGAGCGGCCCGAACTGCTCGCGCAGCTTGCCGGCCCAGCCCTCGTACTCCTTGAGCGCGCGGCCGAAGCGCTGCAGCTTGGCCTCGGTCAGCGTCAGCTCGACACCGTCGCGTGACGTCGTCTCGACCTTCGACAGCCGCTCGCGGATCAGCAGCTCCTCGAGCTGGTGCTCCTTCTCGAAGTAGCGGATCTCGCTGCCCTGCTTGAGCCGGTAGAGCGGCGGCTGCGCGATGTAGACGTAGCCGTTCTCGATCAGCTCCTTCATGTGCCGGAAGAGGAACGTCAGGATCAGCGTGCGGATGTGCGCCCCGTCCACGTCCGCGTCGCAGGTCAGCACGACCTTGTGGTAGCGGGCCTTGGTGCTGTCGAACTCCTCGCCGATGCCGGTGCCGATCGCCGTGATCATGGCCTGGATCTCGTTGTTCGAGAGCACCTTGTTGATGCGCGCCTTCTCGACGTTGATGATCTTGCCGCGCAGCGGCAGGATCGCCTGGAAGGCGCGGTTCCGCGCGTCCACGGCCGAGCCGCCGGCGCTGTCGCCCTCGACCAGGAACAGCTCGGCGACCTCCGGGTCGGAGATCGAGCAGTCCGCCAGCTTGCCCGGCAGCCCGCCGCCGCCCAGCGCCGACTTGCGCCGGATCAGGTCGCGCGCCTTGCGCGCAGCCTGGCGGGCACGGCTGGCCTGGATCAGCTTGTTGACGATCGCCTTGCCCTCGTTCGGGTTCTCCTCGAGGAACTCGGCCAGGCCGGCGTTGCAGGTCGTCTCGACCAGGCCGCGGATCGACGGGTTGCCCAGCTTGTTCTTGGTCTGGCCCTCGAACTGCGGGTCGCGCAGCTTCACCGAGACGATCGCGGCCAGCCCCTCGCGGCAGTCGTCGCCGGTCAGCGGCTCGTCCTTCTCCTTGAGCAGGCCCTTGTTCCGCGCGTAGTCGTTGAGCGTGCGGGTGAGCGCTGCCTTGAAGCCGGACAGGTGCGTGCCGCCGCCGTGGGTGTTGATGTTGTTGGCGAAGGAGAAGGTGGACTCGACGTAGCTGCCGTTCCACTGGAGCGCCACCTCGACCTGGCCGTCGGCGGTCTCGTTCTCGAAGTAGATGACGGTCGGATGCACCGAGTCCTTCGTCTCGTTGACGTGCGCGATGAAGTCGCGGATGCCGCCCTCGTAGTGGAACGTGGCGCTCTCGCCGCCCTCGCGCTCGTCCACCAGGTCGAGGCGCAGGCCCTTGGTCAGGAACGCCGTCTCCCGGATCGACTGCGCGAGGATGTCGAAGCTGAAGTCCGTCTCCTCGAAGATCTGGTCGTCGGGCAGGAAGGTGATGGTCGTGCCCGTCTGCGTCGTCGCCTCGCCCGTCTCCGTCGTCGCGTCGCCCTTCTCCATCGGGCCCAGCGGGTCGCCGCGCTCGTACTCCTGCGACCAGACGAAGCCGTCGCGGCGCACCTCGACCCGCAGGTGCTCGGAGAGCGCGTTCACGACCGAGAGGCCGACGCCGTGCAGACCGCCCGAGACTTTGTAGCCCTCGCCGCCGAACTTGCCGCCGGCGTGCAGCTTGGTCAGGACGACCTCCAGCGCGGACATGCCGGTGTCCTCCATTGCCGCCACGGGGATACCGCGTCCATTGTCCACGACGGTGCACCGCCCGTCTGGACTAAGCGTTATGACGACGTGGTCGCCGTACCCCTGGAGCGTCTCGTCGACGCTGTTTGCGACCACCTCGTAGACGAGATGGTGCAGCCCGGAGAGGCCGGTGCTGCCGATGTACATGCCGGGCCGGAGGCGAACCGCCTCGAGACCTTCCAGAACAGTGATGTCTTTGGCGTCATAGCCGGATTCGGACAAGGAGAAAACCGCACAGTTAGGGGGAAAACCGACAAGTACAGTCTACCAGAGGGTGCCGCCGTCACAGGCGGGTGGCGGCGTTCCGAAGCTGTCACAAACCGCGCCGCAAGCTGAGCAAGACTCGCCTCGCGCACCCGCGCCCGCAGCGCCTCGTCGGGCACCGAGCTGGACAGCCGCTCCGCCTCGGCCACCTGGGCCGCCGTGGCGGGCGGCGGCGGGGGCGGCGCCGGCTCGACGGGCTCGGCCGGATCATCGATCCGCCCCACCTGGAACCGCAGCTCGGCGGGCGCCGCCTCTCCCAGCAGCACCGCCAGCCGGGACGAGACCTGGGCCGAAAGCAGCGCCAGCTCGCCCGCCCAGGTGCTGCTCGAGCAGTGCACCAGCAGCGCACCGCCGGTCATGCGCACGGGCGAGGAGTTGGCCGCGACCTGGGGGCCGACGGCCTCGGCCCAGACCGCCCGGGCACGGGAGACGGCGGGATCGACGCCGGGCACGCGCCCCACGCGCGCGACCGTGTCCGCGATGGGCCGCAGGTCGCTCATCGCGTCACGGTACCCGCATCGACGCGCAACAGTGTGAGCTCCGGGGCATCGGCCAGGTCGGCCTCGTCGGCGGTGGTGACGACCGCCTGGGGGAACGCCCGCACCGCGGCCAGCAGCCGACGCCGGCGCTCGCCGTCGAGCTCGCTGGTGACGTCGTCCAGCAGCAGCAGCGGGTGCTCGCGGCGCTCCTCCGTGAGCAGGTCGGCCTCGGCCAGGATCAGCGCCAGCAGCGCACGCCGCTGCTCGCCCTGCGACCCGTAGTGGCGCAGGTCGCGGCCGTCGTCCACCAGGCCGATGTCGTCCAGGTGCGGCCCGGCCCCGGTCGCGGCACGGTCGATGTCCTTGCCTCTCCGGGCGGCCAGCACGGCGGCGAAGGCCGCGGTGTCGCCCTCGACGCTGGGCAGGTAGCGCACCGGCGGATCGCCGGGGATCCCGCCCAGCTCCGTCAGGCGCAGGGCGAGCGGCCCGGCCAGGCGCGAGCACAGCCGACTCCGGGCGGCCATCAGCGCCGCACCGGCCTCCGCCAGCAGCCGGTCCCACGGCTCCAGCGCAGCCGGCTCCGCCCCGCGCGCCCGCACCCGCTTGAGCAGGTGGTTGCGCTGCGCAAGCCGCCGCGCGTACTCGCCGGACGACGCCGCCAGCACCGGCCACAGCCGCGCCAGCACCCGGTCGATGTACGAGCGGCGCAGCGCCGGCGCGCCCTGCACCAGGCGCAGCCGGTCGGGCGTGAACACGAGCACCGGGAAGCGCGCCAGCAGCCGCTCCACCGACCGCTCGGCGGCGCCGTCCACGACCAGGTGCTTGGGCTCGCCGGGCCGGTAACCGATCGTCACCGTTGTCGGGCCAGACGCGATGTCGGCATCCAGCTCGGTGCGCAGGAAGTCCTCGCCGAAGGTCACCATCCGCGCCTCGTTACTGGTGCGCGGCGAGTACCCGAGGGCCGCGAAGTGCAGCATCTCCACCAGCGCCGTCTTGCCGGCGCCGTTGGGGCCGACCACCGCCACCAGGCCCGGATCCAGCTCGAGCTCGAGCTGCCGGTAGCAGCGGAAGTTGGTGCCGCGGACGGCGACCGCGCGCAAGCCGCGCTAGGACGGCAGCCTGATCGGCATGATCAGGTACCAGAACTCGTCGCCGTCGCCCTGGATCAGGCCAGGCCGCAGCGGGCTGATCAGGCGCAGCCGCACGGTGTCGCCCTCGACGCTGTCCACGCCGTCCCGCAGGAAGTCGGGGTTGAAGCCGATCTCGAGCTGCTCGCCCTGGAAACCGACCGGCATCGACTCGCGCGCCTCGCCGATGTCCTGCGACTGGGCGGCCAGCGTCAGCGCGCCCTCGTCGAACGTCAGCCGCAGCGGCGCGTTGCGCTGGGCCATCAGGGCGGTGCGGCGGATCACGTCGAGCAGCTCGTCCTTGGCGATCGAGACCTCGTGGTTGAACTCGCCCGGCCGCAGCCGCCGGTAGTCGGGGAACTGGCCGTCGATGCGGCGTGCGGACACCCACGCGCCGCCGGTGCCCATCAGCACCTGGTTCTCGCCGATCGCGACCTCGAGCCCATCGCCGTTGACCTGCTGGCCGATGCGGGTGACCTCGCTCAGCGCCCGCGCCGGCACGATCGCCTGGGCCTCGCCGGCGGAGCCTGGCAGGTCGGCGGTCTTGACCGAGAGCCGGTAGCTGTCCGTGGCGGCCATCGTCACGGTGCCCTGGCCGAACTCGACCAGGATCCCGGTCAGCACGGGGCGCGACTCGTCCTTGGACGCCGCGCGGCCGACGTGGGCCACGGTCTCGGCGAAGGCCTCGCGGTCGACCGTGAACGTGTCGCCGCCCGGCCGCGGGATCTGCGGGAAGTCGTCGGCGCTCTGGGTGTGGAGCGAGTACTCACTGGAGCCGCAGCTGAGGCGCAGCGCGCCGCCGCCGGGCGCCTGCTCGAGCGTGACGTCCTCGGCCGGCAGGGCGCGCACGATCTCGGCCAGCAGCCGGCCGGGGACGACGGTGCGCCCGGGCTCCTCGACCCGCGCCTCCATCGGGATCCGCACCGACAGCTCCATGTCGGTCGCCGACAGCTCGACGCCACCCTCGGTCGCGTCGATCAGGATCCCGGACAGGATCTGGACGGTCGAACGCTGCGACACGCCGCGGGCGGCGATCTGCAGCTTCGCGAGCAGCTCTTCCTGCGAGCAGACGATCTTCATCGAGTGGGGCTCCTGGGGGACGACGGCATCTGCAACTACCTCTGTTCTTCTCTCTTTAAAAGGAGGTTATAGGAGTAGAGGGTGTGGAGACTGGGGAGAACCGTGCCAACATGGCTCCCAGAGCGCAACGGGGCCGGGGATGGTGTGGGGACGGATCGGGCGAGTGTCCCCAGGGCCCGATCGCGCCGGCCCCGGATGGCCCGCCGAGCGGCGACATCCGTGGATGAATCGCCCTGCCGTCCCCAGCCTGTCGACAGGCTGTTCACGGGGTGCGCTTGATGCGCGTCGTCAGCTCCTGCACCAGGTTGAAGGCCTCACGGTCCTCCTTGAGCAGGCGCGTGATCTTGGTGACGGCGTGGATCACGGTGGTGTGGTCGCGGCCGCCGAAGCGTGCGCCGATCTTGGGCAGGGAGCTGTCGGTCAGCTCACGCGCAAGGTACATGGCCAGCTGGCGCGGGTAGACGATCGCCTGGGAGCGTTTGTCGCTGCGCAGGTCGGCAACGGTCAGGTGGAAGGTCTCGGCCACGGCGGCCTGGATCTGGTCGATCGTGATCGGCCGGGCGATGCCGCGCGGGAAGAGGTCGCGCAGCACCTCCTCGGCGACCTCCGTGGAGATCGGCCGGCCGGTCAGCGACGCGTACGCCACGACCCGCGTCAGCGCGCCCTCGAGCTCGCGGATGTTGGACGAGACGCGATCGGCGATGAAGGTCAGCACGGCGGCGTCGCCGATGTCGATCTGGTCGGTCATCACCCGCTTGCGGAGGATCGCGATGCGCGTCTCCAGGTCGGGTGGCTGCACGTCCGTCAACAGGCCCCACTCGAACCGCGAGCGCAGCCGCGCCTCCAGCGTCGCCAGTTCGCGCGGCGGCCGGTCGGAGGACAGGACGATCTGCTTGCCGGCCTCGTACAGGCTGTTGAACGTGTGGAAAAACTCCTCCTGCAGCCGCTCCTTGCCCTCGATGAACTGGATGTCGTCGATCAGCAGAACGTCGTAGGTGCGGTAGCGCTGCTTGAAGGAGACCATGCGGCCATCCCGCATGGAATCGACGAATTCGTTCAGCACCGTCTCGGTCGTGACATATCGCACGTTCAGCGACGGGTGCTGCTGGAGGACGTAGTGGCCGACCGCCTGGAGCAGGTGAGTTTTCCCCAGGCCGGTGCTGCCATAGATGAACAACGGGTTGTACGACTGCGCCGGCGCCTCGGCCACGGCGAGGGCGGCAGCGTGGGCGAAACGGTTGCTCGCGCCGATCACGAACACGTCGAACGTGTAGCGCGGGTTGATGCCGGCGGAGGCCGAGCGGTCGGTGACCTGGGGGTCGTCCTCGACCGGCGCCTGGTCCTCGGTCCGGGCCTGCGCTCGCGCGGCCACCACCTCGGAGACGGCGACGCGCAACTCGACCACCAGCTGCTGCTCGGAGGCCGCGGCGTCCAGCAGGCTGCTGAAGTGCCCCTCGATCCACTGCTTGGTGAACGCGTTCGGCACGCCGACGACCAGGCGGTCGTCGTTGCATTCGAGCGGCTCCACCTGCCCGAACCAGGTCGAGTAGATGCCCGCGTTCAGCATCTCGCGGAGGCGGGCGGCGATCTCGTCCCACGTGGCTCGGGCGGCTGGGTCGGTTGGCATCGAACGGCGAGTGTAACCCGGGGGCGGAGGCGGCGACAACACCGAACCTTTACCGGACGGTACGGGGCTATTTCGCACTATTTGCAGGCAGTTCGCCGATCACTCCACAGGATTGTCCACAGGTGTGGATAGCCACGGCGGCGGCCGTCGGGCACGCCGAACATGGCCGTTTCCACGGCCTTTGCCTCCTCCGGCCAGGGCCCGTGGGATTCCCTGTTATCCACAGGAAATCGGGCTGCCGTGTCCCGGGCGGGCCTGCTCTATACTGACCGCCGCCCATGAAACGCACGTATCAGCCGAACACCCGCAAGCGCGCCAAGACCCATGGCTTCCGCAAGCGCATGAGCACCCGCGCAGGTCGGGCAGTGCTCAAGCGCCGGCGGTCGAGGGGCCGCAAGCGGCTCTCCGCATAGATCTAGGAGGCGAATGAGCCAGGAACCTTCGGCTGCGACGGCGTCGCCGGTCCGGCGTGGCCGGCTGACCAGGGCCGCCGAGTTCGACGCCGTCTCGTCGCTCGGGCGATCCGTGGGCGGGCGCTACCTGACGCTGCGCCTGCGCCAGGCCGAGGGCGGGACGGTGCCCC
Source organism: uncultured Actinomycetes bacterium (assembly GCA_963797175.1). GTDB lineage: Bacteria > Actinomycetota > Thermoleophilia > Gaiellales > JAICJC01 > DATLLN01. Next base: position 1,336,943 of record CAWCOL010000009.1, on the reverse strand, counting down.
GGGTCGGGTTCGCCGTGCCCCGCCGGGTCGGCTCCGCGGTCGAGCGCAACGCCGTCAAGCGCCGCCTGCGCGAGGCCGTTGATCGCAACGGTGACGCGCTGCGCCCGGCGACGGACTACGTCTTCATCGCCCGCGGCGGCATCGCGCCGGTGCTCGAGGCGCAGGGGCTGGACTGGCTGACCGGCCAGGTGGCGGACCTGCTCGCCCAGGCGCACCCCGCGGAGGCGTCGCGGTGATGCGGAGCGCCGTGATCGTCGTGCTGCGCGCCGCCCGGCTGCTGCTGGTGCCGTTCCAGACGATGGTGTCGGTCACGCCCCGCACCTGCAAGTACGAGCCGAGCTGCTCCCACTACGCCGAGCAGGCGGTGCGCCGCCACGGCGTCGATCCGCGGCCTGGGCCTGGCGACGTGGCGGCTGCTCCGCTGCAACCCCTGGTCGCGTGGCGGGTACGACCCGGTGCCGGACGTCGATGTGCCCGAGGGGGTGACCCAGTAGTGGAGCTGTTCATCGTCCTGCAGCAGATCGAGTCCGTGCTGCAGTCGATCCTCAAGTTCTACCACAACACCGTCGGCGTCTCCTGGGGCTGGTCGATCGTGCTGCTCACGTGCACCGTGCGGATCGCGATCCTGCCCCTGACCGTCAAGCAGCTGCGCTCGATGGCGGCGATGCAGCGCATCCAGCCCAAGGTGAAGGCGCTCCAGAACCGGTACAAGGGCAAGAGCGACCGCGAGTCGAAGGCACAGCAGCAGAAGGAGTTGATGGAGCTCTACAAGGAGAACAACGTCAACCCCTTCGCCTCGTGCCTGCCGCTGGTCGTGCAGATGCCGATCTTCATCGGCCTCTACCAGACGCTGCGCAACTTCGCCGACCAGGCCACCGGCGACAAGTCGTTCCTCTTCATCAACGACATCTTCGTCAAGACCAGCCAGCTGCCGACGTGGCAGAAGTGGACGATGGTCGGCCTCTACTCGGCCTCGATGCTGGGCTCGACCCTGCTGTTCTCGTTCGTGCAGGACCGGCAGCAGAAGTTCCTGTTCGCCAGCATGTCGGTGATCTTCATCCCGTTCATCCTGAACGTCCCCGCCGGCGTCGGCATCTACTGGATCACCACCAACCTGTGGACGATCGGCCAGCAGGGGATCGTCAAGCAGACGATGGGGCACCACTTCGCCGCGCTGCAGAAGGAGAAGGCCGAGCTGGCTGCCAAGCAGCCGCGCACGTCGCGCAACCCGCCGAAGCAGGAGCGGCAGCCCCGGCCCAAGCCGCAACAGCGGAAGCGAAAGCGGTGAGCACCGCCGACGAGGGCCGGGTGCAGGTCGAGTCCACCGGCGAGACGGTGGGCGAGGCCCGCTGGGCCGCGCTGCACGAGCTGGAGCGGCGGCATCCCGGGCTCGACCGCTCGCAGGTGGACTTCGTGGTGCTGGCCGAGGGCGAGCGCGGCCTGCTCGGGATCGGGTACGAGCCGGCCCGCGTGCTGGCCACGCTGCTCGAGGTGCCGGCCGCGGCCGCGGGGCGCGCGCCCGCGCCGGCCGCAACGGGCCGCCCGAGGACGAGAGCGAGGCCGCGGCGGCCGTGCGCGACCTGCTCGTCCACGTGGTGGACGGGCTGGGCATGGACGCCGACGTGGACGTCCGCGAGACCGACGAGCAGGTGCTGGCCACGGTGCACGGCCCCGAGCTGGGGCTGCTGATCGGCAAGCACGGCCAGACGATCGACGCCGTCCAGTACCTGGTCAACGCGACCCTCTACCGCCGCGGGCTGCGCGAGGTCGAGGCGATCGTCGACGCTCAGGGGTACCGCAAGCGCCGGGAGCGCACGCTGGCCGAGGTGGCCGCCCGCGCCGCCGCCGAGGTGCGCCGCACCGGGCAGCCGGTCGCGCTGGAGCCGATGACCTCGACCGAGCGCAAGATCGTGCACACCAAGGTGCAGGCGCTGGAGCGGGCTGACGACGGCGAGCGAGGGCCTCGAGCCGAACCGGCACGTCGTCGTGGCACTCGCCGACGCGGCCTCTGCCGACGAGGTGTAACACGTGAAACACCCCCGGGAGGCGGCGCTGCGGCGGTTCTGCGAGCTGCTGGCGGGCGCCGAGCTCTCGGTCACGGCGTCCCGCGATCCGCAGGAGCTGTGGCGGCTGCACGTCGAGGACGCGCTGACCGCGCTGCCGCTGATCGAGCCGGGCAGCGTCGCCGAGCTGGTGGATGTCGGCTCCGGCGGCGGGTCGCCCGGCGTGCCGCTCGCCCTCGCGCTGGGCTGCAGCGCCGTGCTGGTCGAGTCCAGCCGTCCGAAAGCTGCCTTCCTGCAGCGCGTGCTGGCAGAAACCGGCCTCCCCGGCGAGGTCGTCCACGCCCGCTCCGAGGAGTACGGGCGCGGCCAGGGCCGTGACCGCTTCCCGCTGGCGGTCGCCCGCGCGCTGGCGCCGCCGCCGGCGGCCGTCGAGCTGTGCCTGCCGCTGGTGCGCCCGGGCGGCCGCCTGATCCTCTGGACCGGCGCCGTCGACGCCGCCGAGCTGGCACCGGCGGCCGTGACGCTGGGCGGCGACGTCGCGGACGTCAGGCCCACCGCCGGCGAGCGCCGTCTGGTGGTGGTGGAGAAGCGCGAACCGACCCCGGAGGGGTTCCCGCGGCGGCCCGGGATGGCCCGGAAGCGTCCGCTGCGCTCGCTACCATCGAAGCCGTGACACCGCGGGTGTACGCGCTGGCGAATCAGAAGGGCGGGGTGGGCAAGACCACCACCGCCATCAACATGGCCGCCTGCGTCGCGGAGGCCGGCACGCCCGTGCTGCTGATCGACCTCGACCCGCAGGCGAACGCCACCACCGGGCTGGGCTTCCGGCCGGAGGAGCTCGAGGCCAGCACCTACGACCTGCTGCACGGCAGGTCGCTGGAGGAGGTGGTGGTGAAGACGCCGGTCGAGAACCTCTTCCTGGCGCCCTCGCACCCCGACCTCGCCGCCGCCCAGGTGGAGCTCCAGCAGGGCGACACGCTGCTCCGCGACCTGCTCGCCGGCACCGGCGACCGCTATCCGTACGTGTTCGTGGACTGCCCGCCGTCGCTCGGCCTGCTCACCGTCAACGCGCTGTCGGCGGCCAACCGGCTGATCGTCCCCGTGCAGTGCGAGTACTACGCGCTGGAGGGGCTGGCCCAGCTGCTGCAGAGCGTCGAGCTGGTGCGCACCCGGCTCAACCCCAAGCTGGGTCTGACCGGCGTGCTGCTGACGATGTACGATGGCCGCACGCAGGCTCTCCAGCGACGTCGCCAGCGAGGTGCGCGAGCACTTCGGCACCGTCGTCTTCGACACCGTCGTGCCTCGCAGCATCCGCCTGGCCGAGGCACCCAGCCACGGCTTGCCGATCACGCGGTACGATGCGCGCAGCGCGGGGGCTGACGCGTACTATCGGGTGGCGTTGGAGGTTGTTGAACGTGGCTAAGAGTCGGGGACTGGGACGCGGCCTGGCCGCGCTCGTGGCCGAGTTCCCCGCCGGGCCAGGTCTCGATGATGGAGCTCGAGCTGTCGCAGGTGCGGCCGAACCCGCGCCAGCCGCGGCGGACGTTCGCGGACGAGGCGATCGCGACGCTGTCGGAGTCGATCAAGGAGGACGGCGTCGTCCAGCCGATCATCGTCCGCGATGCCGGTGAGGGCTACGAGATCGTCGCCGGCGAGCGCCGCTGGCGCGCCGCCAAGCTGGCCGGGCTGCGCACGATCCCGGCGCTGGTGCGCCCGGTGGACGACCGCGACTCGCTGATCCTGGCGCTGGCCGAGAACGTCGCCCGCGAGGACCTGAACGCGGTCGAGGAGGCGCGCGCCTTCGCCGTGCTGTCCGACGAGCTCGACCTGACGCAGACCGAGATCGCCCGCCGGGTCGGCAAGAGCCGGCCGGCGGTCGCGAACACGATGCGGCTGCTGGAGCTGCCCGACAAGGTGCTGGAGATGATCGAAGACGGCCGCCTGAGCGAGGGCCACGGCCGCGCCGTGCTGGCGGTGGGCGGCCAGGACGAGCGGCTGGCGCTGGCGCGCCGCGCCGCCCGCCGGGGCCTCTCGGTGCGCGAGACCGAGGAGGCCGCGCGCAAGCACGCCACCCGGCGGACACCGCCGCGGGCGACGGCGTCGATCGCCGGCTGGATCGACGACGAGCTGTCGAACCTGGCGGTGGACGCGGCATGGCAGTCGATGCACCTGAAGGCCGCCGTCAAGCCCTCGGCGCGGGGCGGCAAGGTGGAGATCGCGTTCGAGAGCGCGGCCGAGTTGGGACGCATCGTCGACCAGCTCCGCGCGGAGCGCGTGAGCTGGGCTGACTGATATCCTGCCCGCCCTGCGGGCGATTAGCTCAGTCGGTTAGAGCGCCTCTCTGATAAGGAGGAGGTCCCTGGTTCGAATCCAGGATCGCCCACTCCCAGACGTGCCCGAGCCAATCGCTATCATCGGTCCCAGCGTGCAGCAGGTGACGATCTACGGGGTCTCCTTCGACATGGTGGGCAAGCAGCCAATCGTGCTGCTCAAGACCATGGAGGGCAACCGCTTTCTGCCCATCTGGATCGGCCACCCCGAGGCCGCGGCCATCCTGATGAAGCTGCAGGGCTCGCCCACGCCGCGGCCGATGACGCACGACCTGGTCAGCGACATGCTCGGCGAGCTGAACGCGACCGTGGCCAAGATCTCGGTCACCGAGCTGCGCGAGAACACGTTCTACGCGATCATCACGATCCAGGCGAACGGCTCGGAGATCGAGATCGACTCGCGGCCGTCCGACGCACTCGCCCTGGCCGTCCGCACCGACGCGCCGATCTTCGTCGCCGACGACGTGATCGCCGAGTCGGCGATCGAGTTCGGTGACGGCGGCCCGGAGGAGCAGGACGACCTGGTGGACGAGTTCCGGCAGTTCCTCGAGGACGTCAGCCCGGACGACTTCTCGGACACGTCGTAAGCTAGAGCCGCTCGGCGCGCCGCACCAGGTCGCGGGCGATGACGACCCGCTGGATCTCGGCGGTGCCGTCCACCACCTGGAGCATCTTGGCCAGCGCGATGAAGCGCGGCAGCGGCCCGTCGTTGAGCCAGCCGTAGGCGCCCAGCAGCTCGCTGGCGGCGATCGCGGCGCGCAGCGCGGCGTCGGGGCAGAACCGCTTGGCGTGCGCCACTGCGACCGGTCCGGCGGGCGTGCCCAGCGCGGCGGCGGCCCGGCCCACCAGCAGGCGCGATGCCTCCAGGTCGGTGGCGACGTCGGCCAGCTGCCACTGCACGCCCTGCAGGTCGAGCACCCGCCCGCCGAACACCGCCCGGTCGCGGGTCGCGGCCAGCGCCAGGTCGAGCGCCTCCGCGTGCAGGCCGCAGGCGATCGCGGCGATGTCGCAGCGGGCGACGTCGATCGCGCCCAGCGCGGCGCGCATCCCCTCGCCCGCCGGGACGACCAGGTCAGCCGGGGCGTCCTCGAGCAGCATCTCGCCGATCGGCAGGAACGCGGCGCACGCCTTGTCGTAGATGCGGGGGAAGCTGACGCCCGCTGCGCGGCCCGTCGACGGCGACGATCGCCATGTCCCGGTGGCCCGGCTCCGGCGAGGTCTTGCAGACCACCAGGAAGAGGTCGGCCTCGCCGGCCAGCGACACCCACGCCTTGCGGCCGCAGACGCGCCAGCCCTCCGCGGTCTCCCGTGCCAGCGTCGTGATCGCGGTCGCGTCGGATCCGGCCTGCGGCTCGGTCAGCGAGAAGCCGCCCAGTGCCTGCCCCCGGGCCAGCGGCTCCGCCCAGCGGTCGGCGACGGCCGGCGGCGCCGCGCCCGCCACCGCGGCGGCGACGGCGTTGTGCATCGAGAGCGAGAAGGCGAGCGCGGCGTCCCCGCGGCCCAGCTCCTCGAACACCTCCATCCCCTCCGGGAAGCCCAGCCCGAGCCCGCCCCGCGCGGCCGGCGCGAACAGCCCGGTCAGTCCCGATCCGGCCACCTCGGCCCGTGGATAGGCGGCGCTCGTCTCCCACTCGCGCACGCGGGGCGCGATCGTCTCGCGCACGATTCTGCGGGCGTCCTCGACGGGGCTGCTCATATGAACGATGATAGGCAGGCCACAGGAGGTCACCGATGCAGCAGAACGGACATCACGCCGACTGGTTCGCCCAGCGGCGCATTCGAGGGCTCGCGGACGACGGCGGTGAGGAGAACGTCACGATCTGGATCGAGCGCCGCGCGGGCGCCGTCTGGGCGGTGGGCCGGGCGGTCTCGCTGGAGGAGCGCGCGGACGGCGCAGGTGCACCCGGACGACTACGTGTTCGACGGCTTCGAGATGGGCGATGCGGTGGAGGCCGCCAACGAGGCGCTGGACAGCGAGCTGGAGATCGCGGCGGGCGACGCCATCGAGCAGACGGTCGACCGGTTCAGCGAGGACGAGCTGCGCGGCCCCCTGGAGCGGTGGTTCTTCGGCCACTCCTCCACGCGCTGAGCTCTAGACGAACGTCACCCAGAGCAGGACGACGTTCATCGCGATCACCGCGACGGCGACCGTCACCGCGAGCGTCTTGATCAGCCTGCTGTTGACGAGATCGCCCATCACGTCGCGCCGGGACGTCAGCCACACCAGCGGCACCACGGCGAACGGCAGCACCAGCGAGAGCACCACCTGGCTGGCGACCAGGGTCGAGAGCGTGTTGGTGCCCAGCGCGATGATGATCAGCGCCGGGATCATCGTGATCAGCCGGCGCAGGAAGACCGAGACCTTCCACTGCATGAAGCCGTCCACGATCATCTGCCCCGCCATCGTGCCGACGGCCGACGACGAGAGGCCGGATGCGAGCAGCGCGATGCCGAACGCGGAGGCCGCCAGGTTGCCGAGCAGCGGCTTCAGCGTCGCCTGGGCGTCCTCCAGGCCCGAGATCGGCACGCCGCCGGCGAAGAACACCGCGGAGGCCATGATCACCATCGAGGAGTTGATCAGCCAGGCACCGTTCATCGCCAGCGCGATGTCCACCAGTTCGCGGCGGAAGTGCTCGTGCTTGCTGCCGTGGTTGAGGATGCGCGCGCGGTGCTGGACCAGCCCCGAGTGCAGGTAGACGACGTGCGGCATCACGGTTGCGCCGACCATCCCGACGGCCACGTACACCGCCTCGGCGGGCAGGTGCGGCACGAACATGCCCTTCAGGATCCCGGCCGGGTCGGGCCGCGAGGTGAAGATCTCGACCAGGAAGCAGGCCCCGATCACCGCCACGAACACCATGATCAGGGCCTCCAGCCTGGTGTGGCCGCGGCGCTCCATCGCCAGGATGCCGAACGAGAGGACGGCGGTGATCAGCGCCGACTCGAACAGCCCGAGCCCGAACAGCAGCTGCATGCCGACCGCTGCGCCCAGGAACTCGGCCAGGTCGGTGGCCATCGCCGCGGCCTCGGCGGCGACCCACAGGCCGAAGTTCGTCCGCCGGCCGGTGTGGGCCCGAATCGCCTGCGGCAATGTCATTTCCGCAGCGATGCCGAGCTTCGCCGAGAGCGACTGGATCAGGATCGCCATCAGGTTCGAGACCAGCAGCACCCACAGCAGCATGTAGCCGAAGTCGGCGCCGGCCTGGACGTTCGTGGCGAAGTTGCCGGGGTCCATGTAGGCCACGCTGGCGACGAACGCGGGCCCGATGAAGGGCAGCACGCGGCGGATCCGGGCGCGAGGGCTGCGCAGCCGCTCCGCCCCGCCCTGGGCGACGGCTGCCTGCACGCTCTGCGGCGTCACGCGGCCGGCTCCACGCCGATGCGCTCGGCGACCTCGACCCCGAGCGCGTGCGTCGCCCCGTCCACCTCGAGCGTGATCGGGCCCCGGAAGGGCGCCTTGGCGGCCACGACGAACGAGGCCCGCGGCACCAGCCCCATGCTCGCCAGGTAGGTGAGCAGCTCCGGATCGCCGTCGGGCACCCGCCGCACGGTGCCGCTCTGCCCCTGTTCGAGGTCGGCCAGCGCCGTGTGGTGGCGGTCGGGCAGCTTCAGGTCGGCCGTCGGGATCGGGTCGCCGTGGGGATCGGTGTCGGGAAAGCCGAGCGCGGCGTCGATGCTGGCCTCGAGCTCGTCGGAGAGCACGTGCTCGAGCACCTCGGCCTCGCGGTGCACCTTGTCCCAGGGCAGCCCCAGCGCCTCGGTCAGGTACAGCTCCAGCAGCCGGTGGTGGCGCACGATCTCCATCGCGATCTGCTCGCCTGCCGGCGTGAGGACGGCCCCGCGGTAGGGCACGTGCTCGACCAACCCCAGTTCGTCCAGCCGCTTGAACATCGCGGTTGCCGAGGCGGCCGACACGCCCATCCGGTCGGCCAGTGCAGACGTGGTCGCCCGCCCGTCGCCGTCCTGGAGCAGGTAGATCTGCTTCACGTAGTCCTGCACTGTCTCCGAGGAGTCCACGGAAACACAGTTTAGACGAGGTGAAATCTCAGATCAAGCGGGAACCGGTTCGAAGATGCGGACCGTTGTCAGCCCGGTCTCCAAGATCCCTGCGCGGGAGCCCTGCGCCTCCAGCGTGGCGATCGCCCGCTCGCCGTCCTCGCCGAAGTCCACCGTGTGGCGGTTCACGTAGAGCTCGACGTAGGGCCAGATCACGTCCTCGTCCAGCTCCTGGGCGTACCGCTGGATCGTTGCCAGCGTCTCCTCGCGGTGCGCCCAGCCGTAGGCGATCGAGTCCTGGAGCACCGCGGTCAGGCGCCCGGGGACGTCCGCCGGCAAGGAGAGCCGCGCCAGGATGCCGCCCAGCGGCACCGGCGCGCCGGATGCGCGCTCGAACGAGGTGCCGAGATCCTCGACCAGCGACAGGCCGTCGCGCTGGTACGTCAGCCGTCCCTCGTGGATCAGCACGCCCAGATCGGCTTCGCCGGCCCGGAGGGCGGGCACGATGTCCGAGAAGACCCGGTGCTCGATCGCCGTGGCCTCCGGGTGGAGGCAGCGGAAGAGCAGCGTCGCCGTCGTCGTCGGGCCGGGGCAGAGCACGCGGCTGGCGGGCGTCACGGTCGCACCCGGCCGCGCGGACACCAGCAGCGGGCCCACCCCGAAGCCCAGCGCCGAGCCGACGCGCAGCACGCCGTAGGTGCCGGCCAGCAGCAGTGCCGCGTGGTAGCTGGCCTTGGCGACGTCGTAGCGGCCGGCCATCAGCCGGTCGTTCAGCTCCTGCACGTCGTGCAGCTCCACGTCGAACTCGAGGCCGCGCAGGTCGATCCGCCGCTCGAGGATGGCGTGGAACGCGAAGGTGTCGTTGGGACAGGTGGAGATGCCGAGCGTCAGCCGCACGTCCGCAGGTTAGAGCATCGTCCGAGCGAGCCCGGCGGCGGCGCGGAGGGCGTCGTCCATCCGCCAGCGCTCTCGCTCGCGGTCGCCGGCGAGGTTGGAGATGCCGCGCACGATCCGCAGCTCGACGCCGAACCGGCGGGCGGCCGTGGCCACCGCGAAGCCCTCCATCTCCTCGCCCACGGCGTCCGGGTGGCGCTCGGCGCGGCGCAGGGCCTCGTCGGCGCTCTCCGAGCCCGCCGCAACCGACAGCAGCTCGCCGCCGTCGCCGTCCAGCTCGACCACGTCGCTCGCCGTCCAGCCCAGCTCCGCGGCGCTGCGCCCGCCGACGCCGATGCCGACGCAGCGCACGGCCGACGCCACCAGCGCCGTCCCCACCGGCGCCCGCAGGGCGTCGTACGTACCGGCGCTCCCCACCAGCAGCGCCCGGGCGGGCCGGTGCTGTGCGAACGCGGCCGCCGCCCCCACCGCCGCCTCGACCAGGCCGAAGCCGCACACCTCGACGGCCGCCGTTCCCAGGTCGAGCCGCTGCGCCTCGTGCTCGGTGGGGACGAGGATCAGGGGCGCGCCGCTCAGGTGATCTCGACCATCCGCTCGATCGCCCCGCGGGCGCGCGCGGCCAGCTCCGGCTCGACGGTGACGTGATGGCGCAGGTCGCGCAGGGAGTCGCGCACCTTCTCCAGCGAGATCATCTTCATGTAGCGGCAGACGGCCCGCTCGCTCATCGCGGCGAAGCGCTTCTCCGGCGCCTCCTTGCGCAGCCGGTGGAGGATGCCGGTCTCCGTCGCCACGACGAACTCCTGGTTCGGCGAGCTCTGGGCGAAGCGCACCATGCCCTCGGTCGACAGCACGTGGGTCGTCCGCGCCAGCTGCGGGTCGTGCGCGGCGGCGTACATGCACTGGCTGGCGCAGCCGCACTCGGGGTGGATCAGCAGGTCGACGCCGGGCCGCTCGGCCATCATCCGGTTGACGTCGTCGGGGCGGATGCCGGCGTGGACATGGCACTCGCCCGGCCAGATCTTCATCTTGCGGCCGGTGATGCGCTCCAGGTAGGAGCCGAGGAAGAGGTCGGGCAGGAACAGGATGTCGCGATCCTCCGGCACCGCCTCGATCACTTTCTGGGCGTTGCCCGAGGTGCAGCAGTAGTCGGACAGCGCCTTCACCTCGGCGGTGGTGTTGACGTAGGAGACGACGACCGCGCCGGGATTCTCCGCCTTCCAGGCGGCCAGGGCCTCGGCGTCGATCGAGGCGGCCAGCGAGCAGCCGGCGTCCGGATCGGGGATCAGCACGGTCTTCTCGGGGCAGAGGATGGCCGCGGTCTCGGCCATGAAGTGCACGCCGGCGAAGACGATCACGTCGGCGTCCGTGGCGGCGGCCTCCAGCGAGAGCCCGAGCGAGTCGCCGACGAAGTCCGCCACGTCCTGCACCTCGGGCACCTGGTAGTTGTGCGCCAGGATCACGGCCGAGCGCTCGGCGGCCAGCGCGCGCACCTCGTCGTGGAGCGCGGTGGTATCGGGGGTCATGACGGTGATGGCTCCACCTCCAGAGCGACATCGAGTGCGCGGACGGAATGGGTCAGGGCGCCGACCGAGACGGCGTCCACGCCGGTCTCCGCGACGGCGCGGATCGTGTCCAGGGTGATCCCGCCGGATGCCTCCAGCCGGGCGCGGCCGGCGGTGGCCAGCACGGCGCGGCGCAGGATCTCGGGCGGCATGTTGTCGAGCAGGATCGTCTCCGGGGACTCCGCCAGCGCCTCGTCGAGCTGCGCCAGGGTGTCCACCTCGACCTCCACCGGCAGCCCCGGTTGCGCGGCCCGGACGGCGCGGACGGCCTCGCCGACGCCGCCGGCCACCGCGACGTGGTTGTCCTTGATCAGCACGGCGTCGTGCAGGCCGAAGCGGTGGTTGACGCCGCCGCCGCAGGCGACCGCGTGGCGGTCGAACGCGCGCAGGCCGGGCGCGGTCTTGCGCGTGTCCAGCACGGCGACGGCGGTGCCGTCCACGGCGTCGACGTAGGCGCGGGTGGCGGTGGCGATGCCCGACATGCGCTGGAGCAGGTTCAGCGCGAGGCGCTCGCCGGTCAGCAGCGCCCGCATCGAGCCGTGGATGCGGGCCACGGTGCGGGGCGCGGCGACCATCCGCGCGCCGTCGGCCTCGAGCACGTCCATCGTCGCCTCCGGGTCGAGCCGGCGCACGACGGCCAGCGCCGCGTCCAGCCCGCAGATCACCCCGGGCTCGCGGAGCACGACGCCGGCGGTGCCGGTCAGGCCCTCGGGCACGATCGCGTCGGTGGTGACGTCGCCCTCGCCGACGTCCTCCGCCAGGGCGAGGTCGATCACACGGTCGAGGTCTGCGGCGACGGGCATCGCATGCTCCTTCCCAGCTCCGCGCTCTCCAGCGGGAAGTCGGAGCGGACGTGCGCGCCGCGGGACTCCTCGCGGCGCAGCGCCGAGCGGGCGATCATCCGGGCGACCGCGACCGGGTTCGTCTCCGGGAGGTCGTCCAGCCAGTCGCACAGCCCGCTCAGTCCGGCGGCGTCGCGCACCGGGCCGGCGCCCTCCCACATCCGCGTCCGCAGCTCCGGCAGCGGCGCCAGCGCACGCGGCACCGGCGGCGTGGCCGCGTCCGCCACGTGGGCATCGCCGTCCAGTCCTCGCTCGACGGCGCGGCGGGAGAAGACGAAGCATTCGAGCAGCGAGTTCGAGGCCAGCCGGTTGGCGCCGTGCACGCCGCTGGAGGCGCACTCGCCGGCCGCGTACAGCCCGGGCAGCGTCGAGGCGCCGTCCAGGTCGGTCTCGATGCCGCCCATCAGGTAGTGGGCTGCCGGCGCGACCGGGACGCGGTCGCGGGTCAGGTCGATGCCCGCCGCGGCGACGCCGGCGACCAGGTTGGGGAAGCGGCGGCGCACGGCCTGCGGGTCGAGGTGGGAGAGGTCGAGGTAGCTGGCGACGCCCAGCGCCAGCCGCTCCTGGATCGTCCGGGCGACGACGTCCCGCGGTGCCAGCTCGTCCACGAACCGCTCGCCGTGATCGTCCACCAGCCGGGCGCCCTCGCCGCGGACGGCCTCGGACACCAGGAAGGCGCGCTCGCCGACGGCCAGCGCCGTCGGGTGGAACTGCACGAACTCCATGTCGCGGGCGGCGGCGCCGGCCCGCTGCGCGAGGGCGATCCCGTCGCCCAGCGCCCCGGGCGGGTTGGTGGTGCGCAGGAACAGGCCGCCCGCACCGCCGGTGGCGAGTAGCGTCATCCGGCTTTGCACCGCAATCAGCTCGTCGTGGCCCAGCACCCAGGCCCCGGCGCAGCCGTCGCCGTCGGCGATCAGGCCGAGCACGGCGGTGTGTTCGAGCACCGTGATCCTCGGCTCGGCCACGACCCGGGCGATCAGCGCCTCGGCGATCGCCTCGCCGGTCGCGGAGCCGCCGGCGTGCAGGATGCGCCGCCGCCCGTGGCCGCCTTCGCGACCGAGCGCGGTGGTGCCGTCCGACTCGCGGTCGAACTGGACGCCCAGCCGCTCCAGGTGCGCCATCCGGGCCGGGCCGTCCTCGACCAGGACGCGCACCGCCGCCGGGTCGCACAGCCCGCGGCCGGCCCGCAGCGTGTCGGCCAGGTGTTCCTCGGTCGAGTCGTCCGGGCCGACCGCCGCGGCGACGCCGCCCTGGGCGTAGAACGAGTTCGAGAGCCGCAGCGACCCCTTGGTGACCAGCGCCACCCGCGCGCCGCGCTCGGCCGCGCACACGGCGGCGTAGAGGCCGGCGATTCCTGCGCCGGCGACCAGCAGATCGGGGTGGAGGCCTTCTCGGGTGCTCACCGCATCCCGAATACTAGACCAAGTGACTAAAACTCGTGGGGGAATGGATCGCGCGGCCCGCTCGTTGGTCCCTGATAGCGTGATGACCGTGGCCCAGCAACTCCCGGATGCGGCGCGGGCGCCCTTCGAGGAGGAGGCGCTCGGGCACGCCGATCAGCTCTACCGGATCGCCCTGCGGCTGTCCGGTTCGTCGCAGCAGGCCGAGGAGCTGGTGCAGGAGACCTACCTGCGGGCGCTGCGTGCCTGGGAGAGCTACCGGCCGGGCACGAACCTGGCCGCGTGGCTGGCCACGATCCTGCGCAACGTCTATCTGGACGAGGCCCGCCGGCAGAGCCGCCGGCCGGCGATCGAGCCGCTGGACGACCAGAGCGAGTACGTGCTCTACGACCGGCTGGCGGCGGGCGGGGGATCCCCCCAGCCGCATGACGTGGTGCTGAACCGGTTGTCCGGCGAGGCGATCCTCGAGGCGCTCGAGGAGCTCCCGGAGAACTTCCGCGAGGTCGTCGTGCTGGTCGACGTCGGGGACTTCTCATACCAGGATGCCGCCGACATCCTGGACGTGCCGATCGGCACGGTGATGTCACGGCTGCACCGCGGCCGACGCCTGCTCAAGCGGGCGCTGGCCGAGGGCATCTCAGGAGGGACAACGTGAACGCTGACCCCTGCAAGGGCGTCGAGCTCCAGCTGCAGGCGTACCTCGACCGATCGCTCACCCCTGACGAGGTGGGCATGATCGAGGTGCATCTGGGGGAGTGCGACTACTGTCGCGACCGCTACCACTTCGAGGCGCAGTTGCGCGAGACCGTCAAGACCGTGTGCTGCGGTGACCCCGTGCCCGCCGACCTGGTGGACAAGGTGCGGCTGCAGATCCGTACTCAGGCGTAGTCCACGTCGCCCGGTGCGGGCAGGTCGCGGCAGTCGACCAGTTCGACCGCGAGGGCGCGCCCCGGCGTCTCGCCGGTGACGGCGAGGCTGGGCCACAGCGACCGCGGGATGCGCACCGGGTGCGAGCGGCCTTCGCCGTAGTCGGCCGCCGCGGCGCCCGTCGCCGCGGCCACGCGGCGCACCGCCCGGGGATCGAGCGCGGGCCCGTCGCCCAGCACCACGACCACGGCATCGGCGTCGGTGGCCGCCAGCCCGGCCGCGAGCGAGGCGGCCTGCCCTTCCGCCCACCGCTCGGCGACGACCGGACGGGCGCCGTGCAGCTCGACCGCGGCCTGGACGCGATCGGCGTTGGCGCCGAGCACGACGATCAGCTCGCCGACGCCGCCGCCCGCGGCGGCCGCCAGCACGCGTTCCAGCATCGGCCGGTCCCCCACCGGGTGCAGCTGCTTGACGGCGCCTCCGAAGCGCCTGCCCTCGCCCGCCGCCAGCACGATCGTCGCCACCCGCATCGCGCGGGCGACCGTATCACCCCGTGGTAGCGTGCCGGGATGCCCAGAGGACTGCTGATCCATGCCGACTCGCAGCGCGACGCCGACATGTTCATCGCCACCGGAGTCGCGTGCACCGACCCGTACACGTACATCGAGCGGGACGGCACCAGCATCGTCGTCGCCAACGTGCTCGAGGCCGAGGTGATGCGCCGCGATTCGCCGGTTGACGAGGTCTGGCGCGACGACGAGTTCGGCATGCGCGAGCTCGTGCGCGGCGGGATGCCGGTCGACGAGGCCGAAATGGAGGGCGTGCGGCGGATGCTCGAGAAGGCCGGGCTGACCAAGGTGCGGGTGCCGCCCACGTTCCCGCTGGGCCTCGCCGACTACCTGCGCGGGCACGACGTCGTGGTGACGCCTGACCGCGAGGCCTTCGAGGCGCGGCGCCGCCGCAAGACGCCCTCCCAGCTCGACGGCATGAAGCTGGCCCAGCGAGCGACAGAGGCGGCGTTCACCGCCGCCCGCGAGCTGATCGGGTCGGCGGCTCCGAGCGGCGGCGACCTGGTGCTCGACGGCGAGCCGCTCACGTGCGAGCGCGTCCGCGACGAGATCGTCTCGACGCTCCGCCGCCACGGCTGCGAGGGCGAGCCGCCCATCGTCGGCGCCGGCCCTGAAGGGGCGCGCGTCCACGATCTGGGCAGCGGCCCGATCCGCCCGCACGAGCCGATCATCATCGACATCTTTCCCCGGCACTCCGAGTCGCGGTTCTGCGCCGACATGACCCGCACGTTCTGCTTCGGCGAGGCCCCCGAGCGGCTGCTGCACATGCACGAGGTGATCCTGGAGACGCTCAAGCGCAGCACCGAGGCGATCGGCCCCGGCGTCCCCGGCGCGACCCCGTGGGAGGTGGCCTGCGACGTGATCGAGGCG
The DNA here is from genome assembly GCA_963797175.1 of uncultured Actinomycetes bacterium. Taxonomy (GTDB): domain Bacteria; phylum Actinomycetota; class Thermoleophilia; order Gaiellales; family JAICJC01; genus DATLLN01. The sequence continues at coordinate 1,321,610 of CAWCOL010000009.1, read as the reverse complement.
GGCGGGTTCCGCACGACGCGGGGGCTGGCCAAAGGCGAGTCGCTGGACGAGGACTTCTTCCACGGGCTCGGCCACGGCGTCGGGTTCGACGTCCACGAGCCTCCCTACATGGGCCTGGGCGGCAGCCCCAGCCTGGAGCCGTTCGACGTCGTCACCAACGAGCCGGGCGTCTACCGCAAGGACTTCGGCGGCGTTCGCCTCGAGGACCTGATCCTCGTCACCGAGGACGGCCGCGAGGTGCTGACCGACTTCGACTACGACCTCGAGATCCGCTAGATCGAATGGCGCTAGGCGACCAGCAGGTCGAGGAAGCGCTGCTGGTCGTCGAACGGGCCGACCAGGGCGAAGTTCAGCCCGTCGTCCACGATCACCTGCCGCGCGACCCGCTGGACGTCCTCGGCGCTGACCGCTTCGATCGCCTCCAGCAGCTCCTCCGGCTCGACCAGCCGGTTCTCCAGCACCTCGCGCCGCAGCCCGAACATGAGCAGGCCGCGCGGGTCCTCGAGCTGGAGCACGAGCCGGCCCTTCAGGTAGTTCTTGCAGCGCCGCAGCTCGTCGGCCGGCACCGGCTCGGCGGCGATCTTGCGGAACTCACCGACGATGGTCGAGACCGCCTGGTCGATGCGCTTGATGTCCACGCCCGCCTGTGAGAACAGCGTGCCGGCGTCCTCGTAGCTCTGATGGTGGCCGTAGACGTAGTACGCCAGGCCCAGCCGCTCCCGCACCTCGGTGAAGAGGCGCGACGACATGCCGCCGCCGAGCACCGACGTCAGCACCTGCATCGCGTAGCGGTCGGGGCTGGTCGTCTGGATGCCGCGGACGCCCAGCCGCAGGTGCGCCTGGTCGGAGTCGCGGGTCTCGAGGCTGACGCGGGGCTCGGTCTGTACTGCGTGCACGGGCAGCGCGGAACCGGTCTCGCGGTCCTCCAGGCTGCCGAACGCCTGCTCCACCTCGGCGGCGAACGAGTCGTCCACCGCGCCGGCGGCGCCGACCACCAGCCGGCGCGGCGCGTACCACGCCTGGAGGTAGTCGAGGAACGTCTGCCGTTCGGCGCCGCGGATCGTCTCCTTGGTGCCGATGATGTCCCAGCCCAGCGGCTGATCGCCGAACAGAAGCTGGTCGTAGACCCCGTCCACGTGGTCGCGGGGCGTGTCCACATACATGTTCAGCTCCTCGACGATCACGCCCTTCTCGCGCTCGATCTCCTCCGGGTCGAACCGGGAGGCCAGCAGCTGGTCGGCGAGCACGTCGAGCGCCAGCGACCGGTGCTCCGCGGCGCACTTGATGTAGTACCCGGTGTACTCCTTGCCGGTGAAGGCGTTGAACTCGCCGCCGATGCCGTCAACCTCGGCCGAGATGTCCTTGGCGGTCGGGCGCCGCTCGGTACCCTTGAAGAACATGTGCTCGGCGAAGTGGGCGATGCCGTTGGTCTCGCGGGTCTCGTAGCGGCTGCCGGCGGCGACCATCACCATCACGGCGACCGACTTGGCGGCGGGCATCGGACACGTCACGATGCGCAGCCCGTTGGGGAGCGTCGTCTTCTGGAACATGCCGGGTACTGTAGTCGGCGGCGGTGTGCGAGACTCGGGTCGATGAGTGCGCCCGGTGACCAGGTGACCTGCGAGATGGTGGACGTCCCCACCGAGGACGGCACGGCCGATGCGGTGCTGGCGTTTCCGGCGGCGGGCGGCCCGCATCCGGCGGTGCTGCTCTACATGGACGCGTACGGCATCCGGCCTGCGCTGGAGGCGCACGTCGGCCGGTTGGCGGGTGCCGGGTACTGCGTGCTCGCGCCGAACGTCCTGCATCGCAGCGGGCGCGTGCCGCTGATCGAGAACATCGAGGAGCGGCTCCGCTCGGCCGATCGCGGCTCGCTGTTCGGGACCCTCGGGCCGATGATCAAGCTGGTCACGCCCGAGGCGGCGAACGCCGATGCGCGGGCGTGGCTCGCGTTCCTGCGCGGCCGACCGGAGGCCACGGCCGGCCCGATCGGCACGGTCGGGTACTGCATGGGCGGACGCCTCAGCCTGCGGATGGCCGGCGAGTTCCCCGACGACGTCGCCGCGGCCGCCAGCTTCCACGGAGGCAACGTGGCGACCGACGGAGAGGACAGCCCGCACCTCGCGGCGGTGCGGGCACGGGGCGAGCTCTACATCGGCCACGCCGACAACGACCGGTCGATGCCGCCCGAGCAGATGGCGCGGCTGACGCAGAGCCTGGCCGAGGCGCACGTGCGGCACACCGCGGAGCTCTACGTCGGCGCCGGGCACGGCTGGACGCAGGCGGACACGCCGGTCTACGACGAGCCCTCCGCCGAGCGCCACTGGCTGCGGCTGCTCGAGCTGTACGGGCGCACGCTGCACCCCTGATGGGGCAGCACCCGGTGGCACTCCGGACGACGTTCGACACCGTGGCCGAGCGCTACGACCGGGCGCGGCCGCGCTACCCGGAGGAGCTGTACGAGGAGCTCGTCGCCCGCACCGGGATCGCCGCCGGGGATCGGGCCGTGGAAGTCGGACCGGGAACGGGGATCGCCACCCGCAGGCTCGCCGCCTTCGGCCTTCGCATCATCGCCGTGGAGCTGGGCGCCAACCTCGCCGCGGTCGCGCGGCGCAACCTGGCGGCGTTCCCCGACGTCGAGGTGGTCGAGGCCTCGTTCGAGCAGTGGGAATCGCCGGCGGGGCTCAGCATCGACCTGGTCGTCGCGGCAACCTCCTGGCACTGGGTCGATCCCGACGTGGGATACCCCAAGGCGCACTCGCTCCTGCGTCCGGGCGGCCATCTGGCGTGCTGGTCGGCGACGCACGTCTTTCCGGAGGGCGGCGACCCGTTCTTCCGCGAGCTCCAGGAGGTCTATGAGGAGATCGGCTGGGGCCTGCCGGCGGATGCAAGCTGGCCGACGCCGGCTGATCTGCCGGACGGGCGCGCGGGGATGGTCGGTTCGGGGCTGTTCGAGGACGTCTCGGTCTCGCGGTTCGACTGGGAGACGACCTACGACGCGGAGGGCTACATCGATCTGCTGGAGACGTTCTCCGGCCACATCGCGATGGAGCCGTGGCAGCGCGAGCGCCTGTACGCCGAGATCCGCCGCCGGCTCGGCGAGCGACCGGGGGGCACCGCGCGCCGTCACTGGGGCGCCGTGCTGCGTGTCGGCCGCCGCCGGTGACGATCAGCGCCGCCTGAGCGGCTCGCCCAGCCCGCTCGCCGGCGGCTCGACCACCTCGACGATCATGCCCAGCCGGGCTGCGGTGTCGAGGTACGCCGCCCTCCCGTCGCCGGCGGCGCCGAAGCCCTCGCCGTAGGCGAGCACGCCGATCCCGTCCGCCGCGGCGGCGGCGATCGCCGCGTCGACCGACTCGACCAGCGCGCCGACGTGGTGCATGCCCTCGCCGTGTTCGTCCAGCCACTCCCGGTGGATGGTGTCGCCGGAGAGGGGCTGGATCAGCTCGATCTGCGGGCGTGTGTCGTTCAGGGCGAGCAGCAGCCGGCCGTCAGATGCCTCGCCGTGCATCTCCCAGCGCGTCATCATGTGGGGCACGAACTCGTAGACGCGCCAGCCACAGCTGCCCATGCCGGTGTACGCGGCGATCGAGCGGTCGAGGTCGCGCACGACGAGCGCGACCTGGAAGACGTTCAGGTCGGCGAGCAGCTGTGCCGGCATCCGTGCGACTCTACCGGCCGACCGTACGGCTACCCATCGCCGCGCGCCACCCCGTCCAGCTCGTCCAGCCGCCGCTCGAGCAGCCGCCGGTCGGGCTCGGTGTGGGCCAGCTCGAGCGCGCGTCGGAACGCGTCGACCGCCTCGTCCGTGCGCCCCATCCGGCGCAGCAGCTCGCCGCGCGTCGAGTGCAGGTAGGGGTATTCGTCCAACGGCAGCCCGTCGGCGACCGCCAGCCCTGCCTCGGGGCCCTCCGCCTCGGCCACCGCGACGGCGCGGTTCAGCTCGACCACGGGTGAGCCCGTCAGCCGCGCCAGCTCGCCGTAGAGCGCGGCGATCTCCGTCCAGTCGCGCGGATCGTCAGCGTGCAGCGAGGCAATCGCGGCCTGCACCACGTACGGCCCGCGGCCCTGCAGAGCGATCGCCCGGTCGAGCACCGCGCGTCCCTCGTCGATCTGCGCCGCGTCCCACAGCGCGCGGTCCTGGTCGGCGAGCAGCACCAGGTCGCCGCCCGAGAACCGCGCCGCGCTGCGCGCGTCGTGGAGCAGCATCAGCGCCAGCAGCGCATGTACCTCGGGCTCGTCCGGCATCAGGCCGGCAAGCGCGCGGCCGAGCCGGATCGCCTCTGCGGCCAGGTCGCCGCGGCCGCTGTAGCCCTCGTTGAAGATCAGGTAGACGACGGCCAGCACCGCCGCCAGCCGGTCGGGCAGCAGGTGCGCGGGCGGCACCCGGAACGGGATGCCGGCCGCCGCGATCTTGCGCTTGGCCCGCACCAGGCGCTGCGCCATCGTCGGCTCGGGCACGAGGAACGCGCGGGCGATCTCGGGCGTCGTCAGGCCGCCCATTGCGCGCAGCGTGAGCGCGACCTGCGCGTCGGTTGCGAGCGCCGGATGGCAGCAGGTGAACAGCAGCTCCAGTCGCTCGTCGGGGAACGTCGTCTCGTCCATGTCGTCCTCCACCGCCTCCGGGATGGGGAGCAGGCGGGTCTTCGCGGCCAGCACGCGATCGCGGCGGAGCCGGTCGACGGCGCGGTTGCGCCCCGTCGACACCAGCCAGGCGCCGGGGTTGCCGGGAACGCCGTCGACCGGCCACCGCTCGGCCGCGATCGCGAACGCCTCCTGCGCGGCCTCCTCGGCGAGGTCGAAGTCGCCGAGGAAGCCGATCAGCGCAGCGAGCACGCGACCCCACTGGTCGCGGAAGACCCGGTCGAGCTCGGTCACCACTCGACGATCGGTCGCACCTCGATCGCGCCGCCCAGCCGCGCGGCCGGGATCCGCGCCGCCAGCTCGATCGCGGCATCGAGGTCATCCGCCTCGAACAGCAGGTAGCCGCCCAGGGCCTCCTTGGTCTCGGCGAACGGGCCGTCGGTGGTCAGGGTCGTCCCGTCCTGCACCCGCACGGTCGTCGCCGTCTGCGGCTCCGCCAGCCCCAGTCCGGGCGTGACGCCGGGCGTCTGGTTGATGGCCTGGTAGTCCGCGAAGACCGCGTTCTGCTCGTCCTGGGAGAGCGTCCCCCAGGCCTCGGGGTCGCGGGGTGTGGGCGAGTCGCCCTGGTGGATCAGCAGGATGTAGCGCATCTCAGTCCTCCTTGTTCGGGATGGTCGCGTCTAGACGAACGGGACGCCCGAGAATCGACAGTTCATTCCGCGCGATCCGCGAATCCGCGGACGAGCGACCCCAGCGCGTCGCGCCACAGCCGCTCCTGGTGCCCGTCGGGCAGTGCCCCCCGCAGCTCGATCGCGGCCAGCCCCTCGCACAGCGCGTGGAACTCGGTGACCGCGTCACGCACGGTGCGCTCGCCCAGTAGCCCGGCGTCGGCGAGCCGCTCGACGCGTGCGGTCAGGCCGTCCAACGCCTCCTGGGCGGCGTCGCGAAAGCCGGCGGCAAGCCCCGGCTCGGGCAGCGTTCGCTGCACGCCGATCCGAAACAGCGCGGGGCGGTCGATAGCGAAGCGCCGGAACACGGTCACGCCTGCATCGACCAGGTCGGCGGCGGGATCCGCCGTCGCCGGCATCGTCTCGATCTGCTCGCGGAGCAGGTCGAATCCGCGCGATCCCAGCGCCACCACGAGCTGGTTCTTCGAGCCGAACGCGCTGTACACGGCACGGGTGGTCGTGCCGATCCCGGCGGCGACGCCGCGCACCGTGAGCGCATCGATGCCGTCCGCATCGACGATCCGCTCCGCCTCGTCCAGGAGCGCCGCCGCGGTGCGGTCGTCGTGCTGCTTTCGCCGGCCCACGCCGGCAGCATAACGCAACGACGTTTCGTTATCTGCTATAACGTGACACCGTTACGAAAGACTGAAGGAGCACCGATGCCACTGACCGACACCTCTCCCACCTCATCGCGGATCCGCTGGGCCGGCCTGGCCGGCCGGGAGCGGCCCGGCGACGGGCGCGGGCCGGCCATCGTCCTGCTGCACGGCCTCACCTTCGACCGGCGGATGTGGGATCCCGTGCTGGACGCGCTTCCCGCAGGCCGCCGCGTCATCGCGTTCGATCTGCCGGGTCACGGCGGCTCCGCGATGATGCCGGGGCGCGGCCTGACCCCGGTCGTCGAGGCGATCCATGCGGCCGTCCTCGAGGCCGGGATCGAGCGGCCGCTGATGGTCGGCCACTCGATCGGCGGCCCGCTCGCAAGCATCTACGCGGCGACCCACCCCGCCTCCGGCGTCATCAGCGTGGAGGCGCCGATCCGGCTGGAGGCGTTCGCCCCCGGCATCAGGGCGGCGGCCCCGAGGCTCGCCGGCGACGGGTTCGCCGAGGCCTGGGGCCGGTTCCGCCGGAGCTGGCGCACCGACCTGCTGGCGCCCGGGCCCCGCGCGCTGCTGGCGGCGGGTGAGCGCCCGTCGCAGGAGGTCGTGCTCCGCTACCAGGCGGATCTGCTGGAGCGGCCGCTCGACGAGGTGGTTGCCTGGCGTGACGAGGGCTGGCAGCAGCTCTCCTGCAGCCGGACGCCGTACCTCTCGCTGCATGCCAACCCGGTGGAGTCGACCGATCGCCTCTGGCTGGGCGAGATGCTGCCGCAGGCCGAGATCGCGGTCTGGCCGGTCGAGCACCACTTCCCGCACCTCGCCCGGCCGCGGGAGTTCGCCGACCTGGTCACCGCTACAGCGCGATCAGCCCCGCGTCGGTCGGAGTGAACCCGCAGGCCTCGAGATAGAAGGCCCGCAGGTGCTCCTCGAAGTCCACGTGCAGCCACTCGCAGCCGGCGGCCCGCGCCTTCCGCTCCGCGACGGCAACCAGCTCGCGGCCGATCCCGCCGCGCCGCCGGTCGCGGCTGACCAGGACGTCCATGACGAACGCGTGCGCGGCGCCGTCCCAGGGGACGTTCGCGAAGCCGACGAGCCGGTCGCCGTCGCGCGCGCACACCCAGCCGAGGCTGTGCCGCTCGAGCTGTGAGCGCCAGTCGTCGTCCAGCACCGGGTGGTCGAACCCCTCGGCGTGGAGCGCGTTCAGCTCGGCGTTCGTGAATGCCCCGCGCCACTGGTGGACGGTGCCCATGCCGCGATGGTAGATGGCGGGCTACCGTGCCGCGATGTCGGCACTCCAACGGAGCGGGGTGCTGTGGGGCGTCACCGCGACGCTGCTGGCGATGATCTCGGTGCAGTCCGGCGCGGCGATCGCGATCACGCTGTTCGGGAGCGTCGGCGCTGTCGGGGTGGTCGCCCTGCGGCTGCTGACCGCGGGGACGTTCCTGGTTGCGACGGCGCGACCGCCGGCCGCCGTGCTGCGCACGCCCCAGGCGGCGACGATCGCGATCTACGGCACCGTCATCGCGGGGATGAACTGCTGCTTCTACCTCGCCATCGAGCGGGTGCCGCTGGGTGTCGCGGTCGCCCTGGAGATGGTCGGCCCGATCGTCGTCGCGATCGCCGGGTCGCGGCGTGCGCGCGACCTGGTCGCGGCGGGGCTGGCCGCGCCGAGCGTCGTCGTGCTGGCGCTCGCGCACGGCGTGGACGGGCCGGTGACGGCCGCCGGCATCGCGCTGGCGATGGGCGCGGGCGCGTGCTGGGGCGCATACATCCTGCTCTCCGCGCACCACGCACGGCGGCTGCCGGGCGCCCAGGGACTGGCGCTGGCGATGGCGCTCGCCGCGGTGCCCGTCGCCGCGATCGCCGCTGTCACGGCCGGGAGCGACCTGCTGTCGGCCCGCGTGCTGCTGATCGGCGCGGCCGTCGGGATGCTCTCGACCGCTCTGCCGGGGACGCTGGACGCCGTCGCCCTGCGGCGGCTCCGCTCGGCGACGTACGCCCTCGTGCTCAGCCTGTCGCCGGCCGTGGCTGCGCTGAGCGGCTACGCCATCCGCGACCAGCGGCTGAGCGCCGCGCAGTGGGTCGGCGTCGTGCTGGTGATCGTCGCCAGCGCCGCCGCGGTGACCGGCGCCGAGCCGCCGGACGCCGTCATCGCCGAGCATGAGCCGGTGGCGGCTCGCGCGCAGTGAGCTACCCGGCGGTCATCTCCCAGACGGAGACGTGCCGGCGGCTCTCACCGGTGAACGGCTCGCGGTTCCAGCCGCTCCAGCGGTTGCGCAGCCGCATGCCGGCGAGCCGCGCCATCAGGTCGAGCTCGGACGGCCAGACGTAGCGGAACGGCACCGAGTTCACGTCGACCCGGCCTCCGGTGATCGTGTAGTGGTTGGACGAGAAGCGCTGGTTGACGAGGTCGTGGTAGTCGTCGAAGCCGAGGTACTCCTCCGACACGGTGAACGGGATGTACCGCTCCCCCGGGTGGAGCCGCTGCAGCCCGGGCACGCCCACCTCGACGACGAACGTGCCGTTCGGCTCGAGGTGCGACGCGGCGTTCTGGAAGCAGGCGACCTGTGCGTCCTGGCTCGTCAGGTTGTTGATCGTGTTGTAGACCAGGTAGGCAACGGTGAACGTCCCCTCGGCCCGGGCCGTTGCGAAGTCGCCCATGGTGACGGCGATCTGCTCGCCGCCGGGCTTGGCGTGGAGCCGCGCCACCATCTCCGGCGAGAGGTCGATGCCGCTCACCGGCACGCCGCGTGCGCGCAGCGGGACCGCGATCCGGCCGGTGCCGATGCCGAACTCGAGCGCTGCGCCGTCGCCGGCGAGCTCCGCGAGCAGGTCGACGGTCGGGTCGATCGCCGCCGGCTGGAACATCGCGGAGTCGGGGTCGTCGTAGTGCGCGGCGACGCGTTCGCCGAAGTGGTTCTCGGGCATCACCGGACTATGCCAGACGTGCGGATGCCTAGACTGGTGGCGATGGAGGCGTCCAGGACACTGCGGGACGAGGCCGAGCTGCGCGAGGCGATCGGGCTGCCGTCGGACGTGGTCGTCTCCAAGATCACCGATCACCTCACCCCGCTGACGCGGCAGTTCATCGAGGCGTCGCCGTTTCTGTGCATCGCCACCGCGTCGCCGGACGGCCGCTGCGACGTCTCGCCCCGGGGCGACCCGGCCGGGTTCGTCCGCATCCTCGACCAGCGCACGCTGCTGATCCCCGACCGCCCGGGCAACCGCATCGCTGACACGCTGCGTAACATCCTCGCCAACCCGCACGTCGGCCTCGTGTTCCTGATCCCCGGCATCGGCGACTCGTTCCGGGTCAACGGGCGGGCGTACGTGATCGACGACCCCGACCTGCTCGCCGAAAGCGCGATTGACAACAAGGCTCCGCGGCTGGGCATAATGGTCGAGATCGAGGAGGCGTACACGCAGTGCTCGAAGGCGCTGATCCGCTCCGACCTGTGGAACCCGGAGCACCACATCGACCGCTCCTCGCTGCCCAGCAGCGGTGCGATCCTGCGGTCGGTGCGCGACGACGATTTCGACGCCCAGCTGTACGACGCCGAGCGGGCGAAGCGGTACGCGCGCGGCGACGGCCTGTACTGAGCCTCCTCGCGCTGGCGCTCCTGGCGACCGGCTGCTTCGGCGGCGGCTCGTCCTCCCACGCGACGATGACCCAGTCTCAAGCGTTGAAGCAGGCGCGTGACGATGGGCTCACCGAGGTGTCGCCGTTGCCGGATCCGGCGTCGTATCGGTGTGACCGGGGCGAGGCCGAGCTGGGCCCGACGAAGCCGACGGCCGGCCAGTACGCGCACTTCCGGCGTCCCCGGTACAGCATCGCGTTCGGCGATCACCGTGTGCCCCCAACCGGCGACACGGAGAACATCGGCATGCTGGTCGTGGTCTTCGACTCGCCAGCGCTGGCCGCCCAGTGCGCGCGTGCGGAGATCGCCGGCGTGAAGGTGGTGACGACCGGCGGGTACCCGGTGCCGCGGCCGTTTACGGTGATCTCTGACAACACGATCGGCCTCGACATGCACGCGGACGGTGCTCGCGGGACGCTTCCCGGGACGACGGGCGACTACCAGACCTTCCTCGCGAACGGCCGTGTGCTCGCAATGGGCGAGGCCTCCAACGAGCACGACTCGCAGATCGTCCAGGACGACCTCGCCCGGATCGCCGACGAGATCGCGGGATAGCGCCGCCGTCCGGCGGTATCGTGGTCGGCGATGAGGATCCTCGTCGCCCGCTGCGAGATCGCCTACCACGGCCGCGCCACGACGCGGCTCGCGTCCGGCGACAGGCTGATCGTGTTCAAGGACGACGGCTCGCTCTGCGTCCACTCCGACAAGGGGTTCAAGCCGCTCAACTACATGGCGGGGCCGACCAGCGTCCGCGAGGAGCGCGACACGATCCGTGTCTACCGGCCGGCGTCCGACGAGTCGCTGGTGATCCTGCTCCATGACGTCCTCTCGGACGAGCGCCTCGCCCTGGCGGACGATGCGGTGCTGGAGCATGACGGCGCGGAGCGGCAGTGGCACGAGCTGCTGGAGCGTGCGCCGGAGACGATCGAGCCCGGGCTGACCGTGCTGGAGCGCGAGCGGTTCACCGACACCGGGCCGATCGACCTGTTCTGCCGCGACGCCGAGGGCCGCACGGTGGTGGTCGAGGTGAAGCGGGTGCGCGCCGTCGCCGCGCACGTCGAGCAGCTGACGCGCTACTGCGAGCGGGTCGATCTCGACCCGGCGCACGCGCCCTGCCGCGGCATCCTGGTGGCGCCCGCGATCGCGCCGCAGGCGCGCGTCATGTGCGAGGCCCGCGGCTTCACGTTCGTGGAGATCGACCTGGCCGTGCTGAAGGGCGAGGTCGCACCCGAGCTGACCCTGTTCGAGTCGTGACCGTCCGGCTCGCCATCGGGGCGGTGATCGCGATCCTCGCCATGGCGGCCGTGACCGGCACATCGGGTTCGACCGCCGACGCCACCGGCCGCCCGGCGCAGCGGGTGCTGCGCTTCGAGCAGGCCTTCGCCGCACAGGGCATCATCCTGCGGCCCGCGGTCGGCCCCGACCGCGTCCAGCGCGATCCCTGGGCGGGCACCGGCGTCACCGTCCTCTCCTCGCCCGCGGACGGGCTGACGATCGCCTTCGGGCCGCCCGCGAGGGTGGGCCGGGCGTTCGATCTGGTGTCGCGGCGCAGCTCGACGCTCCGTTCGACCCTGATCGACCGCACGCTGCTGCTGGTGCTCCAGACGCTGCCGAACCGGGCGACGCAGGAGCGCGCGTCGGCGGCCCTCGAGCACCTCGGCTACGGTGCTCGGCTGCTGATGCAGAGCGGCTGAGCGAGCGTCAGCGCGACGCGCAGGCCGCCACGGCCTCGAGGAAGCGGTCGATCTCCTCGTCGGTGTTGTAGTGCACCGCGCCCACCCGCACCGCGCCGCCGGCGGCCTCCAGCCCGAGCGCCTCCATCAGCTCGAGGGCGTAGTAGTTGCCGTCCCAGACGAAGATGTCGTCGCGGGCGAGCGCTGCCGACACCTCGGCCGGTGCGCGGCCGTCCACGCTGAAGACGACCGTCGGCACGCGCCGGTCGAGGTCGCGGGTGCCGTACTGCGTGACCCCGTCGATCGCGTCCAGGCCGTCGATGATCCGCGCCGTCAGCGCGCGCTCGTGGGCGGCGATCGGGTCGATGCCGATGTCCAGCAGGTACCGGGCTGCCGCGGCCGTGCCGGCGATGCCCTCCAGGTTGACGGTGCCGGTCTCCCACGAGCCGGGTGCCTCGTCGTGCGCCGGCCGCACCTTGTACGGGCGGATCCGCTCCAGCAGCTCGGCGCGGCCGTAGAGCACGCCGACGTGCGGCCCGAAGAACTTGTAGGCCGAGCAGGCGACGAAGTCGGCGCCGAGCCCGCGCACGTCCATCGGGCCGTGCGGCGCGTACTGCACCGCGTCCACGTAGCTGATGGCGCCCGCGTCGCGGGCCAGCTCGGCCAGCCGCCGAGCATCGGAGATCGTGCCGGCGCCGTTCGACGCCCAGTTGAACGCGGCGATCCGCGTGCGGTCGGACAGCTTCGACGCGAAGTCGTCGACGTCGATCGTGCAGCTCTCCTGGTCGACGTCGGCGAAGCGCACCGTGATGCCGCGGTCCTCGGCTGCCAGGATCCAGGGCGCCACGTTGCCGTCATGGTCAACGCGGGTGAGCAGGATCTCGTCCCCGGTGCCCAGCCCACGGGTCAGCGCCCGCGAGGCGTGGAAGGTGAGGGTGGTCATGTTGGCGCCGAAGACGACCTCGTCGGGGTCGCAGCCGAACAGCCGGCCCATGTCGGTGCGGGCGCCGGCCAGCACGGCGTCGCTGGCGACGGACGTGGCGAAGGGGCCGCCGAGGTTGGCGTTGGCGTGCAGGTAGTAGTCGCGGACGGCCTCGATCACCGAGGCGTGCACCTGGGTGCCGCCGGGGTTGTCGAGGAAGATCCGGCCGTCGGTGAGAGACGGGAAGCCCGACCTGATGCGGGCGACGTCGAGAGTGGCAGCGGTATGGCTCATCGGCAGAGTCTACGATCTCGGCCATGCGACTTGCCATTCTGGGCGGCGGGCCCGCGGGCTACGCCGCCGCCACGACGGCCGCCCACCTGGGCGCGGACGTCACGATGATCGAGGAGAACCAGCTCGGCGGCAACTGCACGATGACGGACGCGATCCCGTCGAAGACCCTGCTGACGACGGCCGACGCGATGCTCGAGATCGGCCGCGCCGAGGCGGACGGCGTGGACTTCGCCCGCGGGTTCCCCTCGGTCAACCTGCGCCGCACGCTGGCCCGGGCCCGCGCCGTGGCCCTGCACCAGAGCCGCGGCGTGCGCGAACGGATGGACGGCATGAACGTGCGCGTCCTGCCCGGCCGCGGCCGCGTCACCGGGCCGGACATGCTGATCGCGACCGTGGACGGCCAGGAGCTCGAGGTGCCGTTCGACGCGCTGCTGGTGTGCACCGGCGCGTCGCCGTTCGTGCCACCGTTCGTGCGGCCGGACGCCCACCGCGTGCTGACCACGCGCGACGTGTTCGAGTTCCGCGACCTGCCGGAGCACCTGGTCGTCCTCGGCGCCGGCCCGACCGGCTGCGAGTTCGCCGACTTCTTCTCGCGCTGCGGCTCGCGGGTGACGCTGGTCTCGGCCCGCGACCAGCTGCTGCCCAACGACGACCCGGACCTGGCCGAGGTACTGGAGGAGGTCTTCCTCAAGCGCGGCATGGACGTGATCAAGAACGGCCGCGCCTCCGCGGTGGACGTTGAGGATCCGGAGGTCGTCCGGCTGATGCTGGAGGACGGCCGCGAGCTGAGCTGCTCGCACCTGCTGCTCTGCATCGGGATGCGGCCCAACACCGGCGACCTGGGGCTGGAGGCGGCGGGCGTCGAGTTCGGCGAGCGGGGCACGCTGCCGATCGACGAGTTCTGCCGCACCAGCGCGGAGCAGGTCTACGCCTGCGGCGACGTCACCGGCCAGATCATGCTCGCCAACACGGCTGCGATGCATGGCCGCACGGCGGCGATGCACGCCCTCGGTGTGCCGGTCGACCCGATCGCCTACACCGGCGTCGCCTGGTGCGTGTTCACCCGGCCCGAGATCGCCAAGGCCGGCATCAGCGAGCGGCAGGCGCGGATCGACGGGCTGCCGGTGCGGGTGACCAAGCACCTGATCCGGGCCAACCCGCGGGCCGTGATGGAGAACGAGACCGACGGCATCATCAAGCTCCTCTCCGACCCTGACGACGGCACCGTGCTGGGCGGGGCGATGGTCGGCCTGCGGGCGTCCGAGGTGATCACGACGGTCGCCCTGGCGGTGCACGCGAGGCTGAACGTGCAGGCGCTGGCCGAGACCGCGGCGGTCAACCCGTCGATGTCGGAGAGCCTTCAGCGCACGGCCGAGAAGGCGGCCGAGGGGCTGCTCGGCATCTCCCGCGTGACGCTCACCTCATAGCTCGTAGCGGAGCCCTGGGCGGGCGATCTCGGTCGGCCCGGCGTACTCCGCCGCCGCCTTGCGCAGGACGACCTCGTAGTCGTTCTCGATGGGGACGTGTGTCAGCAGCAGCCGGTGCGCGCCCGCCCGGGTGGCCTCCCTGCCCGCCTCGGTCGCGTCCATGTGGCCGCGCTCCTGCGAGTCGTCGGACGCCTCCGCCAGGGACGCCTCGCAGATGAACAGGTCGGCTCCCTGGGCGAAGCGGGCCAGCCGCTCGGTGGGCGCGGTGTCCGCCGAGTAGACGATGGTCGCGCCGGGGGCGTCGATCTTGACCGAGTAGCAGGTCGTGTAGTGGCGGCACGGCGCGAACGAGAAGTGCAGGTCGTCGAGTCTGACGTCGCCGTGGGGGTCGTACTCGGTCAGGTCGAACGCCACCTCGAAGGTCTCCACCGACCCGTCCCAGACCGAGGCGACGGTGTCCAGCACACCACGGCCGCCGGGCGGCAGGTGCAGCGCCGGCCGCGGCCGGTCCTTCCACACGCCGTAGCGGAAGACGTAGTGGAGGGGAACCAGGTCGAACCAGTGGTCGGCGTGGAAGTGGGTGATCAGGATGTCGGTGATCGGCCCCGGGTCGACCGCCCGCAACTCTCCGGCGATGCCGGTGCCGCAGTCGATCAGCACCCGCCGCTCGCCGTGCTCCAGCAGGTAGCCGCTGGCCGGCTGGCGCCCGTTGGGCCAGGCCGGGCTCCCGCCCAGCACCGTGAAGACCGTCATCACATGCCCATCGCGTGGTAGCCCGAGTCCACGTACAGCGTGGTGCCGGTCACCATCGCGCCCAGCGGGCCGCACAGGTACAGGGCGGCGTTGCCCACGTCACCGGCCTCGATGTTGCGGCGTAGCGGGGAGCGCTGCTCGATCACGGTCTCCATGTCGGAGAAGCCGGGGATGCCCTTCGCCGCCAGGGTGCGCACCGGGCCGGCGGAGATGGCGTTGACGCGGATCCCGCCGTCTCCCAGCTCGTAGGCGAGGTAGCGCACCGAGCACTCGAGGGCGGCCTTGGCCACGGCCATCATGTTGTACTTGGGGAAGGCGCGCTCGCTGGCCATGTAGGTCATGGTCACCATCGAGCCGCCGCCGCGGGCGCGCATGTGCGGCTCGGCGGCGCGGGCCATCGCCACCATCGAGTAGGCGGAGATGTCCACCGAGGTGTGGAAGTCGTCGCGCGTCGTCTCGATGAAGCGGTTCTCGAACGTCGCCGACGGCGCGTAGGCGATCGAGTGGACGAGGATGTCCAGGCCGCCCAGCCCCTCCGCCACGGCCCCCACGGCCCGCTCGACGCTGGCGTCGTCGGCCACGTCGCACTCGACGACGATGTCGGAGCCGACGCTGCCGGCGAGCTTGCGGACGCTCTCCTCGAGCCGCTCACCCTGGTAGGTGAAGGCGAGCTGGGCGCCCGCTCCGTGCAGCGCCTGGGCGATCGCCCACGCGATCGAGCGCTTGTTGGCCACCCCGGCCACCAGGGCCAGCTTGCCGTCGAGGATGCCGTCCGTCACGAAGAGGTCCTTTCTGCGGATTGCGCCGGTCGCAAACGGCCCGAGGCTAGCACGGCAGGATCGCACCGGGCCATCCCGAACACGGACGCGGTGACCCGCGCCCAGCGAATCGCGATCGGGGTCAGCGCGGCCCTGGTGGCGGCGCTGCTGGTCACGCTGGTCCTGACGCGCAAGGACGACACCACCAGCGCGACCCCGCCGGGATCGTCGCCGGCGAGCGCGCCCGCGTCGTCGGGCGGGGGGCAGAGCACGCCCACGTCGCAGCCGAAACCGCCCGTGACGATCTCGTCGATCGAGATCTCGGCCGGGGCGGACACCGGCGGCGGCTGGGGCACGAGCGTCGCGCTGGTCGCCGCAGGCGGCACGGGCCCGAAGGCGACCGTCCGGCCGGGCGCCTCGGTGGGCCAGTACGCCGTCACCTTTGACCGCCCGGTGCGGATCAGCCCGGCCGTCGTCCAGAGCGTGGGAACGAGCGCCGACAACATGCTGCTGCATCTGACCTGGAACCAGGCGGCGCAGTCCCTGACCCTGACGGCGATCGCCTACACGTCCAATATCGCTCGCACGACCGCGGGCACCGATGCCGGCCGGACGACGGTCGAGCTGGTGCGGACGCCGACGCCGATCCTCAGCCACGACTGCATCCAGGTGAACGACCCGGTGCCGTACTCGAAGCTGTACGGCACCACCAAGGTGTCGGGCACGGCCCAGCTGTTCGAGGCGGGGCCGATGACGATCGTGGCGCGCGTCCCCGGCAAGGGCCAGACGACGACCAAGGCGAAGATGTCGTCCAGCTCGCGGGTGCCGTTCAGCAAGGACGTCTCGCTGCCGCTGCTCTCGGCGCCGGCGGAGGGGTACATCGCCGCGTACGACACGTCCGCCAAGGACGGCAGCCAGATCTGCACCGTCAAGGTGCCGGTCTACATGAGCCCCGGCGGCTAGCGCACTTCGAACTGGGCCAGCACGGCAGGGTTCTCCAGCGAGGAGAGATCGCCCTGCTCCTCGCCCAGCGCCGCGGCCCGGACGGCCCGGCGCACGATCTTGGCGCTGCGGGTGTGGGGCAGGCCGTCCACCCACGCCAGGCGGGCGGGCGTGAACGCCTTGCCCAGTTCGTGGGAGACGTGGGCGCGCACCTCAGCGGCCAGCTCGTCATCCGGTGTGACACCGTGCTGCGGCACCAGGAACAGCCAGCAGACCTCGCCCTTGACCGGGTCGGGGATGCCGACGGCGCAGGCCTCGGCGACGGCCGGGTGGCCGACCGCCGCGGACTCGAACTCCGCCGGGCCGATCCGCTTGCCGGCGATGTTCAGGGTGTCGTCCGAGCGGCCGTGCAGGTACCAGCAGCCGTCCTCGTCCACGGAGGCCCAGTCGCCGTGCACCCAGAGCCCCGGCCAGCGCGACCAGTACGCCTCCAGGTACCGCTCGGGGTCGCCCCAGATGCCGCGGGTCATGCTCGGCCACGGCCGCCGGCAGACCAGCTCGCCCACCTCCCCGCGCGGCACCGGCTCCCCGTCGGGGCCGAGCACGTCCATCGCCATCCCCAGCGAGGGCACGCCCAGCGTGCACTCCTTGAGAGGCATCACGGGCATCGGCGAGAGGAAGCAGGCGCCGACCTCCGTCCCGCCGGAGAGGTTGATGATCGGGCACCGCGACTCGCCGCCCACCTCGGACAGCCAACGGTACGGCTCGGGATTCCAGGGCTCGCCGGTCGAGGCGAGGATGCGAAGCGACGAACGGTCGTGGGCGGTGACGTGCTCGTCGCTGTGGCCGCGCAGCGCGCGGACCAGGGTGGGGGAGACGCCCAGCACGCTCAGCCGGTGGCGCTCGACCAGCTGCCACATGCGGCCCGCATCGGGGTAGTCCGGCGCGCCCTCCGACAGCACCAGCGTCGCGCCCAGCGCGCCCGCGCCGACCACGATCTTGGGGCCCATGATCCACCCCATGTCGGTCATCCAGGTGAAGCGGTCGTCCGGCCCGACGTCGGTCTGAAACGCGCACTCCTCGGCGATCTTGACCAGGAATCCGCCGTGCACGTGGACGGCGCCCTTGGGTCTGCCGGTGGTGCCGCTGGTGTAGATCACCATCATCGGCGTCTCCGGGTCGAGCGGCGGCGCGGCGGCCTGGGGCTCGCCTCGCTCGAGCAGCTCGTCCCAGGCCAGGTCGCGGCCTGGCGCCATCGCCGGCGCCGTCCCCAGCCGGTTGACCACGACGACGTGGCGGACGCCCGACGCGGCGGCCACGGCCTCGTCGGCCACGGCCTTCATCGACACCGGCCGGCCGCGGCGGGGCACGGCGTCGGCGGTGATCAGGCAGCGGGCGCCGGCGTCGGCCAGCCGCGCGGCGACGGCGGAGGCGCCGAACCCCGAGAAGATCGGCACCGCGATCGCGCCGATTCTGGCGACGGCGTAGAAGGCCGCCACCACCTCGATCCCCATCGGCAGGTAGAGGCCGACCGCGTCGCCCGGGCGGATGCCGAGGTCGGTCAGCCCGGCCGCGGCCCGGCGGGTGATGTCGGCCAGCTCGGCGTAGGTCGCGGTGCGCACCTCGCCGTCCTCCCGCTCGCAGATCACCGCAGGGTGGTCGGGCCGAAGCGCCGCGTGGCGGTCGACGCAGTTGTGCGCCAGGTTGATCGTCCCGCCGCCGAACCACGTCGCCCACATCGGCCCCCGGCTCTCGTCCACAACGGTGTCGTAGGGCGTGAAGAACTCGATGCCGAGGTGCTGCACGACGGCATCCCAGAACCAGGCGATATCGGTCTGCGCGCGCCGGTGCAGTGAATGCCAGTCGTCGATGGCGTGCTCGCGCATGAACGCCGTCACCCGCGCCCGCTCGACGGTCTCCGCATCGGGCTCCCAGATCCACCTGCCGGCCATCGGCGGGAGGGTACCGGATGGTCGGTTCCACGGGATTCGTGGTTCTGGGTGCGGTGCGGCGTCGTCCAGGCGTCGCGGGCGTCCGCGGGGCAGGCTGGATGAAGCCTGTTCAAGGACGCGCGTGGCGTCTGGGCCTCGCTGTGTCTCGGACAGGGCCGCGAAGCTCGTGGAATCGACCATCTACACTCGCCGGATGCCGGACGGCCGCCATGTCGTGATCGCTCCGGACAAGCTGAAGGGCACCTACACGGCGCGCGAGGCGGCCGAGGCGCTGGCGGCCGGATGGCACAGCCGCCGCCCGGGCGACGCGCTGGAGCTGCTGCCGCTCGCCGACGGCGGCGAGGGCACGGCGGAGGCGCTCCGCGGCGCGCGGGGCGGCGTGTGGCGCCAGGCGGACGTGCACGACGCGCTGGGCAGGCCGTGCCGCGCACGCTTCGCCCTGCTGGGCGGCGGCGAGGCGGCCCTGGACGTGGCCGAGGCGTGCGGCATGTGGCGCGTCGCAGACGTCGAGCCGGATCCGCTCGCGGCGAGCTCAGCCGGGGCGGGCGAGCTGCTGCTCGCCGCAGTCGGCGCGGGTGCGCGCAGGATCGTTGTCGGCGTGGGCGGCACCGCGACGACGGACGGCGGCGCGGGGCTGCGGGACGCCCTGGGCGAGCTGCCGGCCGGGGTCTCGCTGGTGGCGGCGCTGGACGTGGACAACCCGCTGCTCGGGCCGGAGGGCGCCGCCGCCGTCTACGCGCCGCAGAAGGGCGCGTCAGCCGCCCAGGTGCTCGAGCTCGAGGCCCGGCTGGCGGCGCTGCGGCTGCCCACCGCCGGCCGGCCGGGCGCGGGCGCCGGCGGCGGCATCGGTGCGATGCTGATGGCGCTGGGGGCGGACGCGGTGCCCGGTGCCCGGCTGGTGGCGGACGAGTGCGGGCTCGATCGGCTGCTGGACGGTGCGGCCCGCTGCATCACCGCGGAGGGCCGGATCGACGCGCAGACGCTGCGCGGCAAGGTCGTGGCCGAGGTCGCCGGCCGCTGCCGCGCGCGCGGCATCCCGGCCGTGGCGGTCGGCGGCCAGGTCGACATCGGTGCGGAGGAGCTGGGCGCCGAGGTGTTCTGCTGCGGCGACCTGGAGCGGGCGGGCGCCCTGCTGGCCGGTCAGCTCGCCGACGTGTAGGCGGCCACCAGCCGGCTGTAGGTGGCGGCGATCCGCTCGACCGCGGCGGACTCGTCGCCGCCCGCCAGCCAGTCGGTGAGCGCGTCCCACCAGATCGTGCGGCCCACGGCGAAGCCGACGTAGCCGGGGACGCCGGCGCCGGTCTGCAGCCAGTGCACCACCTTCGCCTCGTCGCCGCCGCGGCCCAGCACCACGCAGGCGACCTCGTCGCGCCCGCCGTCCCGCGTCGCCGCCGCGACCCGCTCGCAGTCCTCGCGCCGGTCGAGGCCCTCGATCTTCCACACGTCGGGCTCGATCCCGGCCGCGCGCAGCGCGCCGATAGCCTCGATCATCAGCCCGGGCCGCACCTCCCGGTCGTAGCGGTCGGGATCGCCGCCGGCGGCCTGGAGCTGGGCGGTCTCGGCGGGCACCAGCAGCTCGAACAGGAACTTGCGGTCGTGGTCGCGCAGCCAGGCCGAGAGCCGGGCCAGCCGCTCGGCCTGCCGTCGGTTCATCTCGGCGTCGCCGCCCGGGTTGTACCGGACGAGCACCTTGGCGAAGGTGGGGTCGAACCGCTCGATGTGCTCGCCGAAGGCATCGCCGAACTCGAAGTCGAACTCGTTCTGGCCGCTGATCTCGACCGGCATGGCGAACGGCGTGCCGCGCTCGTGCGCCGAGCGGGCGATGCCGGCGCCGAACTGCTCGTCGACCAGGATCCCCGCTCCGGCCGGCTGCGCCTCCGCCACCGCCGCCTCGAACCCGCTGTAGATCAGCCGCTTCGCGGCCTCGATCCGCTCCACCTCGGCGGGCGTTGGCGTCCCCGGGATCCCCAGCAACTTCGTCTGGAACGACCCGCGATGGTCGAAGGCCAGGATCAGCAGGGGGTCGGTGTATCCGAGCGTCACGTGTGTCTCCTTGTTGGCGTGGGCCGTAGAATGACGGAAACCCATCACGCGCATCGGAAGCAGGGGGAGCGAGCATGGCAATCAGCACACCAGCGGGCATCGAGGAGCTGCTCGGCGACGAGTCCGAGTCGCTGCTCGGCTACCGGGCGACCGGCGTGGACGCGGCGCAGATCGTGGCGCCGGGCCCCGACTTCATCGATCGCGTGGTTGCCGCCACCGATCGTCCGCCCCAGGTGCTGCGCAGCCTCGGCGGCCTGTTCGGCCACGGCCGGCTGGCCGGTACCGGCTACATCTCGATCCTCCCGGTCGACCAGGGCATCGAGCACTCGGGCGCGGCCTCGTTCGCCAAGAACCCCGCCTACTTCGACCCGCAGAACCTGGTCGAGCTCGCGATCGAGGCGGGGTGCAACGCCGTCGCCACCACCTTCGGCGTGCTGGGCATGGTCTCGCGGCGCTACGCGCACCGGATCCCGTTCATCGTCAAGCTCAACCACAACGAGCTGCTGACCTACCCGAACCAGTTCGACCAGGTCATGTTCGGCTCGGTGCGCCAGGCGTTCGAGCTGGGCGCCTCCGGCGTGGGCGCCACCATCTATTTCGGCTCCGAGCAGTCGACGCGCCAGATCGTCGAGGTCAGCGAGGCGTTCGAAGAAGCCCATGCGCTGGGAATGTTCACGGTGCTGTGGTGCTACCTCCGCAACTCCGCCTTCAAGACCGACGCCGGCGACATGCACACGTCGGCCGACCTGACCGGTCAGGCCAACCACCTGGGCGTGACGCTCGAGGCCGACATCATCAAGCAGAAGCAGCCGGAGCGGAACGGCGGTTACCTCGCGTTCAGCGGCTACGGCAAGACCGACCAACGCGTCTACGACGAGCTGGTGCCCGACCATCCGATCGAGTGGACGCGCTGGCAGCTGGTCAACTGCTACATGGGACGGGTGCCCCTGATCAACTCGGGCGGCGAGTCCAAGGGCGACTCCGACCTGGCGCAGGCCGTGCGCACGGCCGTCGTCAACAAGCGCGCCGGCGGCTCCGGGCTGATCGTCGGCCGCAAGGCCTTCCAGCGGCCGCTGGCGGACGGCGTCGCCTTGCTGAACACGATCCAGGACGTGTACCTGGACGACGCCATCGGGCTGGCCTAGCCGATCTAGGAGTCGATCAGGAGCGCGGCGCCGAGGGCGCCGCCCAGGTCGCCCAGCTCGGCCAGCACGACCTGCGGCGGGTTGTCGTCAACGAACAGGTGTGGCTGCATGGCCTCGCGGATGCGCTCGACGTAGGGCTCGCCCAGGCGCGTTCCCAAGCCACCGCCGATGATCACGGCCTCCACGTCCAGCAGGTTGACCGCCGAGGCGATGCCCGCGCCCAGGGCGCGCACGGCCCGCTCGACCAGCTGGCGGGCCAGCTCGTCCTCCTCGCGGAGGGCGCGGTCCCAGATGCCGCTGGAGAGCCACTCGCGGTCGTGCTTTCGCATGATCTTGAACAGGTCGGTGTGGGCGCCGTTGTCCACGCGGTTGCGCGCCTCGATCTCCATCGCCTTGCGCCCGGCGTAGGCCTCGACGCAGCCCTGGCGGCCACAGGTGCAGAGCGCTCCGCCCCGGCGGATGACCATGTGACCGATCTCGCCTGCGGCGCCGCGCCCTCTCCAGGGCGTGCCGTCGAGGATGATGCCGCCGCCCACGCCGGTGCCCCAGAAGACGCCGAGCAGCGAGCGGAACGGGCGGCCGGCGCCGAGCACGTGCTCGCCCCAGGTGCCGACCCGGACGTCGTTGCCCAGCCCGACAGGGACCCCGCAGGCCTCCTTGACCGCCGCTGCGAGCGGGAACGCATCCATCCACTCCGGCACGACGTTGGTTGCACGGGCAACGGTGCCGGCGTCCGTGTCGATCGCACCGGGCGAGCCGATGCCGATCCCGCGCAGGGCGTCCACCTCGGCGCCCGCCTGCTCGGCGGCCTCCCGCACGGATTCGACGATCGCGGCGGCGACGCCGACCGGACCGCCGTCCTTGGGCGTGGGGTGCCGTGCCTGCCCGACCACGGCGTAGTCCCCGTCGGCGATGATCGTCTGGATCTTGGTGCCGCCCAGGTCGACGCCGGCGGTGACGGTGGCCATCACGCGAAGTCTATTCGTGTGGTGAAGGCGAACGCCAGCGCGCAAGGGATTCCGGGGTGCAGGTGGTACTGTCAAGGCGTCTACCGGCGCCGACCCCAGGAGCGTTCGTGAGCACACCGTTCGACGAGACCGACCAGCTCGGCATCGACACCATCCGCACCCTGGCGGTGGATGCCGTCGAACAGGCGAAGTCGGGGCATCCCGGGCTTCCCATGGGCGCCGCGCCGATGGCCCACGTGCTGTGGACGCGGCATCTGCGCCACAACCCGGCGAACCCGGCGTGGCCCGGGCGCGACCGCTTCGTGCTGTCCGCCGGACACGGCTGCATGCTGCTCTACGCGCTGCTGCACCTGACCGGATACGACCTGCCGCTGGATGAGCTGAAGCGCTTCCGGCAGTGGGGCAGCATGACCCCGGGGCACCCCGAGTACGGCCACACGCCCGGCGTCGAGACGACGACAGGCCCGCTCGGTCAGGGCATCGCGACGTCGGTCGGGATGGCGATCGCCGGCACCCACCTGGGCGCGCGCTTCGGCGCCGAGGCCGGGTTCCGGGTGTTCGTGATCGCGTCCGACGGCGACCTGATGGAGGGCGTGTCGAACGAGGCCTGCTCCCTCGCGGGTCACCTCGGCCTGGGCAACCTCGTCGTCCTCTACGACGACAACACCGTCACCATCGACGGCCACACCGACCTCGCCTTCACCGAGGACCGGGTCGGCCGCTACGCCGCGTTGGGCTGGCACACCTCCACCGTCGAGAACGGCAACGACCTGGACGAGATCGACGCCGCGCTGACCGCCGCGATCGCCCACGAGGGCGGGCCGTCGCTGATCGCCGTCAAGACGATCATCGGCTACGGCAGCCGCGACGCCGGCACCTCCAAGGCGCACTCCGACGCGCGCGGCGCCGAGCAGCAGGCCGAGACCAAGCGCAACCTCGGCTTCGACCCCGAGCAGTTCTTCGTCGTCCCCGACCAGGCGCTGGCGCGCTACCGGGAGGCCGTCGAGCACGGCGTCGAGCTGGAGGCTGAGTGGACGCGTGCGATGGACGCCAACCCGCACGCGACCGAGCTGCACCGCATCTTCACCCGCGCCGCCCCGTCGTTCGCGACCGGCCGGTTCGCGCCGTCCGACGGCCCGATGGCGACGCGCGCGGCGTCCGGCAAGGTGATCGCGAGCATCGCCGAGAGCGTGCCCGAGCTGGTCGGCGGATCCGCCGACCTGACGCCCTCCAACAACACCCGGCCGCCGGGCTGGACGGAGCTCGCCCCCGGCGTGCCCGACGGCCGCTACATCCACTTCGGGGTGCGCGAGCACGCCATGGGCGCGGCCGTCAACGGCATGGTGCTGAGCGGCCTGCGGGCGTACGGCGGCACCTTCTTCAACTTCCTCGACTACATGAAGCCGGCCGTCCGGCTCTCGGCGTTGATGAACATCCCCAGCATCTGGGTGTACACCCACGACTCGGTCGGCCTGGGCGAGGACGGCCCCACCCACCAGCCGATCGAGCAGCTGGCGACGCTGCGCGCCCAGCCGAACACGACCGTGTTCCGGCCGGCCGATGCGAACGAGACGGCGGGCGCGTGGAGCATCGCGCTGTCGCGGCCCAACCCGACGGCGCTCTGCCTCTCGCGGCAGGCGCTGCCGGTGATCGATCCCGACACCCACCCCGTGCACGAGGTCGCCCACGGCGGCTACGTGCTGGAGGGGGACGACGACCCGCAGGTGCTGCTGATCGCCACCGGGTCGGAGGTGCACGTGGCGCTCGACGCGCGCGGCCTCCTGACCGAGCGCGGCATCCGCAGCCGGGTCGTCTCGCTGCCCTGCTGGGAGCTGTTCGAGGAACAGCCCCAGAGTTACCGCGACCACGTCCTGCCCCCGTCCGTCGAGGCGCGGGTCTGCGTCGAGGCGGCGTCGCCGCTGGGCTGGGAGCGCTACGCCGGCACCGCCGGCTCGATCATCGCTCTCGACCGGTTCGGCGCATCCGCCCCTGGCGCGACCGTGCTCGCCCACCTCGGGTTCACGCCCGAGCACGTGGCCGACGAGGCCGAGGCAGTGCTGACACGACGATCCGAAGGAGCATCCCGATGACACGCCTGCACGAGCTCGCGGACGCGGGCACCAGCCCGTGGCTCGACAACATCCGCCGCAGCTGGCTGGAGAGCGGCGAGTTCCGCCGGATGGTGGACGAGGGCGTCGTCGGCGTCACCTCGAACCCGACCATCTTCCAGAAGGCGATCGCCGACTCCGACGACTACGACGGGGCGATCCACGCGGCCTCCCGGCCCGGCTGCGACGCCGGCGACGTCTTCTTCGAGCTGGCGATCAAGGACGTCCAGGACGCCGCCGACCAGATCCGCGGCGTGTACGACGCCACCGGGCACCTGGACGGGTTCGTCTCGTTCGAGCTGCCGCCGGGCATGGCGAACGACACCGACGCGTCCACCAGGGCCGCCCCCGAGTTCTGGGAGCGGATCGGCCGGCCGAACATCTTCATCAAGATCCCCGGCACGGCCGAGGGCATCCCGGCGATCGAGGAGTCGATCGCGGCCGGGATCAACGTCAACGTCACGCTGCTGTTCTCGCTGGCGCGCCACGAGGAGATCCACTGGGCCTTCATCCGCGGGCTGGAGCGGCGGGTCGAGCAGGGCCTGCCCATCGATGACGTGCACTCGGTGGCGAGCTTCTTCGTCTCGCGGGTGGACACGGCCGTGGACAAGCAGCTGCCGGAGGGCTCGCCGCTCGCGGGCAAGGCGGCCGTCGCCAACGCGAAGCTGGCGTACCAGTCGTTCCTGGAGATCATCGGCAGCGACCGCTGGAAGGCGCTCGAGCAGCACGGCGCGCGCGTACAGCGGCCGCTGTGGGCCTCGACCGGCACCAAGAATCCGGCCTACTCGGACGTGCTCTACGTGGACTCGCTGATCGGGCCGATGTGCGTCAACACGATGCCCGACCAGACGATCGCGGCCTTCCTCGACCACGGCACCGTGGCACGCACGGTCGATGCCGGCCTGGAGGAGGCGCGCCGGGACATCGACGCGCTGGCCGGCGCCGGCATCTCGCTGGACGAGGTCACGCACCAGCTCGAGCTGGACGGCGTCAGCTCGTTCAGCGACTCGTTCGACTCGCTGCTGGGCACGATCCGCGAGCGCCTGGGTCAGATCGGGGAGCGGGGAGCTGCTTAGAGATGCGTCCACAATGGCGCGCGCCGCCCGGCGGCGTCGCGCTGGCGCAGGAGGCGCCGTCGCTCCTTGCCAATATTCTCGATATTGGCTGCGGACCTCCGCCGTCCCCTGCCGGCGCGCCACTCGCCGGATCGACCACTCGACATTGTGAACGCATCTCTTTCATCGCGGGCGGGTGAGAACCCGCTGCGTGCCGGCCTGCGGGTCGGCGGCGCCACCGAGCCCGCGCTGTTCACGATCTTCGGGGCGACCGGCGACCTGTCGCAGCGCAAGCTGCTGCCGGCGATCTACAACCTGGCGCAGCGCGGCCTGCTGCCGGCCCACTTCGGGCTGATCGGGTACGCCCGCACCGAGATGAGCGACGACGGCTTCCGCCGGTTCGCCAAGGCGGCCATCGAGGCCCACTCGCGCACGGCGATGGACGAGCGGTTCTGGCCGGCCTTCGCGCAGATGATCCACTACCAGCCGGGCGGGTTCGACGACGACCGCCACTTCCACGACCTGGCCAAGCGGATCGCCGGCCTCGACCGCGACCTCGGCGGGGGCGCGCACAACGTCTTCTACCTGTCCACGCCGTCGAGCTTCTTCCCGGTGATCCTGCGCCGGATGGGCAGCGCCAAGCTGAACCGGCCCGCCCAGACCGTGCGTGTCGTGATCGAGAAGCCGTTCGGGCACGACCTCGCGTCGGCGCGATCGCTGGCGGACATCGTGCACCGCTGGTTCCGGGAGCGGCAGGTCTACCGGATCGACCACTACCTGGGCAAGGAGACGGTTCAGAACATCTATGCGCTGCGGTTCGCGAACGCGATCTTCGAGCCGATCTGGAACAACGGCTACGTCGACCACGTGCAGCTGACCGTGGCCGAGTCACTGGGCGTCGAGCACCGCGCCGCGTTCTACGAGGAGACCGGCGTCGTCCGCGACATCGTCCAGAACCACCTGCTCCAGGTGCTGGCGCTGGTCGCGATGGAGCCGCCCGCCGCCTTCGAGCCGGAGGCGGTGCGCGACGAGAAGGCCAAGCTGCTGCGCGCGCTCAAGCCGATGAGCTTCGAGCAGGCGGTGCGCGGCCAGTACGACGCCGGGTACGTGGCCGGCGAGCAGGCGATCCCGTACCTCCAGGAGCCGAACATCCCTGCCGACTCCTCGACCGCCACCTACATCGCGGCCCGCCTCGAGATCGAGAACTGGCGCTGGGCCGGGACACCGTTCTACATCCGCACGGGCAAGCGGCTGGCGAAGCGCGTGACCGAGGTCGCGGTGCAGTTCAAGCGCCCGCCGCACCTGCCGTTCTCCAAGGAGGCATCGGAGCACCTCGAGGCGAACTCGCTGGTGCTGCGGATCCAGCCGGACGAAGGCATCTCGCTGCGGTTCGGCGCCAAGGCGCCCAGCCCGACCCTCTCGATCCGCAGCGTCAACATGGACTTCCTGTACGGCTCGTCCTTCCTGACCGACGTGCCCGAGGCGTACGAGACGCTGATCCTGGACGCGATCAAGGGTGACGGCACGCTCTTCACCCGCCAGGACAGCGTCGAGCGGGCGTGGGAGATCTGCGATCCGCTGATCGAGCAGTGGCGCAAGGGCCAGCCGCAGCACTACCCGTCGGGCTCGTGGGGGCCGGATGCGGCCGACGAGCTGCTCGCCCGCGACGGCCGCCGCTGGCGGAGGCCGTGACGCTCGAGAGCGGGATCGAGCTGGGCCATGTCGAGGCGGCGCTGGCCGGGCTGCGCGGCCTCGACCACGCGGGCAGCGTGCGAGCGACGACGCTCAACCTGGTGGTCTGGGCGCCGGACGCCGAGGCGGTCGAGCGGGCCGAGGACACCCTGACGGCGATCGGCGGCAGCCGTCCGCTGCGGGCCATCGTGCTGCGGCCCGGCAGCGGCAGGCCGCTGGCGAACGTCGCCAGCTCGTGCTGGGACGGCGGCGGTCGCGAGGTGTGCAGCGAGCGGGTCATGATCGAGGGTGACACGGCGGCGCTGCCCAGCGCGGTGGCGGCGCTGCTGGTGGCCGACCTGCCCGTGTTCGTCTGGTGGCAGGGCGCCATCCCCGAGGACGGCGGCGGGCCGCTGGGCGAGTTGATCCCGATGGCAAGCCGGCTGGTCGCGGACTCCGACGAGGCGGGGATCGAGGCTGTGGAGCGGATCCGGCCGCGCTGCCACGGGCTGGTCGATCTGGCCTGGGTGCGCACGGTGGCGTGGCGCGAGGCCATCGCCGCGCTGTTCGACGCGAAGACGCAGCGCCGCGCGCTCGGCCATCTGATTGCCGTCGAGGTGCGCGGGCCCCGCAACGAGGCGCGGCTGCTGGCCGGCTGGCTGCGCTCGCGCACGGGCCGCCAGATCGGGCTCGACACGCGGGCGGCCAAGCGGCTGCGGCGCGTCGAGCTGGACTGCGGGGAATCGACCTTCGTGGTCGAGCGCGAGGCGCGCGGCTCCCATGGAGTCGCACACGGCGACGGCGTCCCCGAGCATCCGGTCGCGCTCCCCTCCCGGACGATCGCGCAGGTGCTCTCGGACGAGCTCGACCGGCTGGGCGGCGACCGCGTGTTCGAGGAGGCCCTGGCCGCCGCGGCGGCGTGAGCTTCGCCGTCCCGCTGGCCGCGCGGCTCGCCGAGGCCGAGCGGCGGAAGGCCAGCGGGCGGTTCGCGCTCTGCGTCGGGTCGGGCGCGCTGGTCGAGCAGGTGTGCGCGCTGTTGCCGGCCTCCGCCCGGGACGTCTTCTGGGCCGACGGCGCGGTGCGTGCCTCGCCGCCTGGGCGCGAGCACCCGTTCCGGGACGCGGATGTCTACGAGGGCGTGCTCCGTGCCTACTTCGGCGCCCGCCCGTCGTTCGACGCCGTCGTGCTCGAGCCGGGGCCGGACGGTACCGTGGCCGGCCTCCGGCCCGGCTCCGTCGAGGCGCTGGAGGACGAGCGGTGGGCGATCGAGACCGGGTACGGCGGGCTGACGCTGACGCTGCCCGTGCTCCGGGCGGCGGCGTGGGTCATCCTGCTCGGCGGCGGCTCGCCGCTGCTGCCGGACGCCGAGGTCGTGGCCGGGTAGCTACCCGGTGTGCGAGGCGTCGGTGAACTCGCGGAACTCGCCGGTGACCAGGAAGACCGTCTGCTCGCCGATGTCCACCGCGTTGTCGCCGATCCGCTCGATCGCGCGTGAGATCAGCATCGCGCGCAGCCCGGCCTCCTGGGCGGCCTCGTCGTTGCCCATGCCGATCAGCTTGCGGGAGAGCGCCTTGTTCTCCTCGTCGATCAGCTCGTCCAGCTCCATCAGCGACTCGGCGCGGCCGGCGTCGCGGGCGGCGAACGAGTCCATGCCCACTCGCAGCATCTGCTCGGCGCGGCTGCCCATGCTGACGAAGACGTCCACCAGTGAGGGGCGGTAGCCCTCCGGCTCGGCCAGCTTGACCAGCTTGGCGATGTTCACCGCCTGGTCGGCGATCCGCTCCAGGTGGAGGTTGATGTGCAGGATCGCCAGCGTCAGCCGCAGGTCGCCGGCGACCGGCGCCTGGGTCGCGAGCAGGTGCTCGATGCCCTGCTCGACCGCCAGGAAGTGGCTGTCCACCTTGTCGTCGAACGCGATCACCGCGTCGGCGCTGGCGCCGTCGTGCGCCTGGAGCGCCGCCATCACGTCGTGCAGCGCCCGTGCGCAGAGGTCGCTCTCCTCCTGGAGCAGCGCCTCCAGCCGGTCGAGCCCGTTCTGGAACTCGGCGCGCATCAGCCGAACCGTCCCGTCACGTACCCCTCGGTGCGGGGATCGGAGGGCTTGGTGAAGATCCGCGAGGTGCGGTCGTACTCGACCAGCACGCCGCTGCGCTGCCCGTCGGGGCCGGTCTCGACGCTGAAGAACGCTGTGTGGTCGGCGATCCGCGCCGCCTGCTGCATGTTGTGGGTGACGATGACGATGGTGTAGTCCTGCTTCAGCCGGGTGATCAGGTCCTCGATCGCGGTCGTCGAGATCGGGTCGAGCGCGGAGCACGGCTCGTCCAGCAGGATCACCTCGGGATCGACCGCCAGGCAGCGGGCGATGCACAGCCGCTGCTGCTGGCCGCCGGAGAGCCCGGTGGCGTTCGCCTTGAGCCGGTCGTGCACCTCGTCCCACAGCGCCGCGTGCTTGAGCGCGTGCTCGACGCGGTCGCGGACGTCCTTGCGCATGCCCTGCACGCGCGGGCCGAAGGCGACGTTGTCGTAGATCGACTTGGGGAACGGGTTGGGCCGCTGGAAGACCATGCCGATCCGCCGCCGCACGTCGGTCACGTCGATGCCCGACTCGTACATGTCCTGGCCGTGGTAGAGCACCCGGCCGTCGATCGAGGCGATGCCGTCGTTCATCCGGTTGAGGCAGCGGATCAGGGTGCTCTTGCCGCAGCCCGACGGTCCGATGAACGCGGTCACGCGGTTCTTGCGGATCTGCATGTCCACGTCGCGCAGCGCCAGCTTGGCGCCGTAGGCGACGCGCAGCGACTCGAGCTCGAAGACGATCTCGGCGTCGTCCGGTGCGCTGTCGGTCTCGGTCGGCTGGAGCATCGGGGTCGGGGTGCTGTCGGTCTCTGCCATCGCGGTCATCGCGGTCGCTCCGTCCTGGGGTGGCCGTTCCAGTGTCGCAGCAACGCGGCGGCGGCGCCATGGGCGTTCACCAGCCGTTCACCATTCGGCCACCTCGCCGACTCCTTGCGGGCGGTCATCCGAACCGCCCGGTGACGTAGGCCTCGGTGCGCGGGTTGCCGGGGTTGGTGAAGATCGAGCCGGTGCGGTCGTACTCGACCAGCACGCCGTGGCGCTCGCCGTCGGCCACCCCGTCCACGCTGAAGAAGGCGGTCATGTCGGCGATCCGGCTCGCCTGCTGCATGTTGTGGGTGACGATCACGATCGTGTACCGGTCGCGCAGCTCGGCGATCAGGTCCTCGATCTTCTGGGTGGCGACCGGGTCGAGCGCCGACGCCGGCTCGTCCATCAGGATCACCTCGGGATCGACGGCCAGCGCGCGGGCGATGCACAGCCGCTGCTGCTGGCCGCCGGAGAGCCCCAGCGCGGAGCTGCCGAGGCGGTCCTTGACCTCGTCCCACAGCGCCGCGCGGCGCAGCGCCTGCTCGACCACGGCCTTCATGTCGCCGGTCTGGCCGTGCAGCCGCGGGCCGAACGCGACGTTCTCGTAGATCGACTTGTGGAACGGGTTGGGGCGCTGGAAGACCATCCCGATCCGCCGCCGCACCTCGACCGGATCCACCGACCCGTCGTGCAGGTCGAAGCCGTGGTAGCGGATCTGCCCGCTCATCCCGGCGCTGGGGATGAGGTCGTTCATCCGGTTCAGCGAGCGCAGCAGGGTCGTCTTGCCGCAGCCGGAGGGGCCGATGAAGGCGGTCACCTGGTGCTGGGCGATCCGCATCGAGACGTCGGTGATCGCGGGCCGGCCGCCGTAGCCGATCGAGACGTCCTCGATGTCGAAGACGACCGCGCGCTCGGGCTGCTGCTCGCGCGCCGCCGACTGGACGTCGTCGATGCGGGGATCCGGCCCCGCCCCGGTCAGGCGGGGCACGATCGGCCCGTCCTCGCGCACCGGCGGCATGTCGCCCGGCCTCAGACATCGCCGCCTCCGGTCCTGGCGCGGCTGCGGGCCGAGAGCAGGCGGGCGCCGATGCTGCAGACCAGCACGCCGACGATCAGGACGAGCGCTGCCGCCCACGCCTGCTGCTGGTCGTGCGCGCTGGGCGACTCGGAGTTGACGAAGATGCTGAGCGGCAGCGAGTTCATCGGCTGTTTGGGGTCGGTGACCACCTGGTTGGCGACGATCGACGAGGTGAAGAGCAGCGGGGCGGTCTCGCCCGCCGCCCGCGCGGCCGCGATGATGGTCGCGGTGATGATGCCGCTGATCGCCGCGGGCAGCACCACCGTCAGCAGCGTGCGGGCGCGGGTCGCGCCCAGCGCGAACGAGGCGTCCTGGAGGCTCTTGGGCACCAGCACCAGCACCTCGTGCACCGAGCGCGCGACCAGCGGGACGATCACGATCGAGAGCGCGATGGAGGCGGCGAAGGCGCTCTGGCCCTTGCCCACCACCAGCAGGCCGAAGATGAAGACGCCGACGACGATGGTGGGCACGCCGGCCATCACGTTCAGCAGCAGCTGCACCGCGTGGCCGGTGGATGTCGACGCGTACTGCGACGTGAAGAGGGCGACCAGCACGCCGATCGGCACCGAGATCGCGATCGCGATGGCCGTCATGATCAGCGTGCCGACGATTGCGTTCGCCACGCCGCCCCCGGTCTGGCCGAACGGCGCGGGGCTCTTGGTGAAGAAGTCCACGCTGATGGCCGGCAGCCCGCGCTTGGCGACGGAGCCGACGACGATGACGAGGACGGCGATCGCGAGCAGCGACGCCAGCGTCGCCAGCACCTCCATCGTCGTACCGACCAGCCGTCGCCGCCGGGCCCGCCGGGTGGTGCGTGCCGAACGGGTTGGCCTGCGCGCTCACGCCCGCACCTCCTGCTTGCGCCGCATCCGGCCCACGATCACCTGGGCGATCAGGTTGGTGACGACGCTGATGATCAGCAGCAGCACCGCGAGGTACGCCAGGCTGGCGGTCTGCAGCGCCGTCGCGGCGCCCTGGTACTGGCTGGCCAGCCGGCTCGCCAGCGTGTCGGCCGGTGGGAACAGGGACCAGTGCCGGCCGGCCGTGCCGCCGATCACCTGGGTGACGGCGATCGCCTCGCCCACGGCGCGGGCAAAGCCGAGCATGGTTGCCGCCACCAGGCCGCCGCCGACGTGGGGGATGACGACCTTGCGCACCATCTCCCAGCGCGTCGCGCCCAGCGCCAGCGCCCCGCTCTTGAGATCGGCGGGGACGTTGGTGAACAGCTCGCGGCTGATGCTGGAGATGATCGGGACGATCATGATCGTCAGCACCAGGCAGGCGGGCAGCAGCCCGACGTTGGACGGCGTGCCCGAGAACAGCGGGATGAAGCCGAGGTGGGCGTTCAGCCACGGCTCGACGTGCTGCTGCAGGAACGGGCCCATGACGAGGATGCCCCACAGGCCCAGCACCACGCTGGGCACCGCGGCCAGCAGCTCGACCAGCATCCCCACCGGGGTGCGCAGCCGCCGCGGCGCGAGCTCGCTGAGGAACAGCGCGATCGCCAGCGAGAGCGGCACGGCCAGCACCAGCGCGAAGAACGAGGTGACCGCCGTGCCCCAGATCAGGTCGGCTGCGCCGAACTGGTTGGTGACGGCGTTCCACTCGTTCGTGGTCAGGAACGAGAGGCCGAACTCCGAGATCGCGGGACGGGCCTGGTCGATGACCTCGTAGGCGAGCATCACCATCGCCGCCGCCACCGTGAGCGTGGCCGCGATGGCCAGGCCGAGCACGATCGCGTCCCCGGCGCGGGGCCGCGTGCGGTGCGCGAGCAGCGGCCCGCCGGGGCCGTCGAATGTGGCGTCGTCGGTGCTCATCGAGTGTTCAGCCTGTCAGATGGCGGCGGTGGGCGGGGCGCCGTCCGGCGCCCCGCCCGTGCGCGTCATCCGATCTGCGCGATCACCGTCTTGTCGTGCGTGACGACGGCCGCCGGCAGCGCCGGGAAGCCGAGGTCGGGGCCGAACGTCTGGCCCTCGGTGATGGCATACGTCAGGAACGCCGCCAGCGTCTTGCCGTTCTTGGCGTCCTTGGGCACGATGGCGTAGCTGTACGTCGCCATCGGGTAGGCGTCCGCCGCCGAGGCCGGCGGGTTCACCAGCGGGATCGAGCCGTCCGGCTGGATCGTCGTCACCGCCGCGGCGGCGGCCGAGATCCCGGCCAGCGAGGGCTCGGGGTAGTTGCCCGCGGCGTTCTGGAGCAGCGCCAGGTTGAGGCTGTCCGCGGCGATGTAGGCGACCGCGACGTAGCCGATCGCCCCGTCCGTGCTCTGCACGGAGGCGGCGACGCCCGAGTTCTTCTCGGCGCCGACGCCGGTCGGGAACGCGGGCTGGGTCGATGCGCCGACCTGGGACTTCCAGTCGGGGCTGACCGCCGACAGGTAGCTGGTGAAGACGTAGCTGTCACCGGAGCCGTCGGAACGGTAGACCGGCGCCACCTTGGTCGAGGGCAGGCTGACCCCGGGGTTGAGCGCCTTGATCTGCGGGTCGTCCCACTGCGTGATCTTGCCCATGAACATGTCGGCCACGACGGGCCCGGTCAGCTTGAGCTTGCTGGAGACGCCCTTGACGTTGTAGGTCACGACCGTCGCGGCCAGCGCCCACGGCACCTGGAGGCAGCCCTTGCAGGCGGTTGCCTGGTCGGGCGAGAGCGGCGCGTCGGACGCGCCGAAGTCGACCGAGCGCGCCGTGATGGCGCCGATGCCGCCGCCGGAGCCGATCGCGCCGTAGGTCACCGTGATCCCCGCCGTGGTCGCATAGTCGGGCTGCCACTGGGACATGAGCGGGGCGATCAGCGTGCTGCCCGCCCCCGAAATCGCCTTGGTCGTGCCGCCTCCGGAGCCGGACGACGACGAGCCACCGCCTGAAGAGCTCCCACAGCCTGCTGCGAGGACGGCTACGGCCGCCACGCAGGCGGCGGCGAGCCAGATCCGTTTCGCCATCACTCCTCCATCTCAATCTCTGTCGCTTGTCACCGTCGATCTTGGCGGCAGGGCCCGTGCGGTGGGGAAACGATTCAGCGGCCAAACGGTGACGAAGTGGTGAACGGGGCGGCGGAAGGCCGTCCGCTGGCGGGGCGCAGGGGCCGGTGGACGCGGTACGATGCCGCGCGTGACGAGCGAATCCGGCTCGGCTGCCGCTTCCCGCGCCGGCGAGGACCCCGCCGCCTCACTCACCAACGAGTTGCTGGCGCGGCTGGACGGTGCGGCCAGCGCTCCGCTCGTGTCCTTCGCCCGGTCGTACGCGCGCCGGGCATCGACGAAGCGCACCGATCCCGCCGCCCTGGACACCCTGGCCGCGGTCGTTGCCGGGCTGTACGCGTTCATCGGCGTGCGGCAGCCGGGGACGCCCATCGTCCGCGTCTTCAACACCGACCGGGAGCGGGACGGCTGGCGCAGCCGGGGCACGGTGGTCGAGGCCAACGTCGAGGACATGCCGTTCCTGATCGACAGCGTGACCGAGGAGCTCCGCCGGCACGGGCTGGTGGTGCGCGAGGTCGTGCATCCCGTGATCGGCGCCGAGCGCGACGGCGATGGCGTGCTGACGGCGGTGATGCCGGCGCGGGGCGCCCTGCACCGCGAGTCGGTGATGCACTTCGAGGTCGACCGGCGCGTCCCCGAGTCGGCCCTCGAGGAGCTCCACGACGACGTCGTCCGGGTGATCGGGGACGTCGGCCGGTCGGTGCGGGACTTCCACTCGATGGCCGACCGGGTCAGCCGGATGGTCGAGTTCGCCCAGGTCGCCGTCTCCCGCTACGAGCGGGACGACGTGGCCGAGACGGTCGCGTTCCTGGAGTGGCTGACGCGCGACAACTTCGTCTTCCTCGGCTATCGCGAGTACTCGATCACCGGCCAGGGCGAGGACGCCGTGATCTCCGTGGTGCCCGGCTCGGGCCTGGGCATCCTCGGCAATGAGGCTGCGTCGAGCTTCGCCGCGACGCGCCGCGTCGGGGAGCTGTCGGCACCGCTCCGCGAGCGGGTGCTGAACGGCGATCTGCTGTCGGTGACCAAGACCAACCGCGAGTCCACCGTCCACCGCGGCGTGCGGATGGACTACGTCGGCGTCAAGCGGGTCAGCCCGGACGGCCAGGTCGTCGGCGAGCTGCGCATGCTCGGCCTGTTCACCAGCAAGGCGTACGCCGAGCCGGCCCGGCAGATCCCCGTCGTCCGCCGCAAGCTCGAGCACATCATGGAAGCGGAGGATCTGTTCCCCGGGTCGCATGACTTCAAGGCCGCGGTCGCGATCTTCGAGAGCATCCCCAAGGACGAGCTGTTCGCGGCCGAGCCCGAGTTCCTGCGGGCGACGGTGATGCGGCTGCTGGCGATGGAGGAGCGCCGCGGCGTGCAGCTGTTCGTGCGGCCCGACTACCAGGGCCACAGCGTCTCGGCGATCGTCGCGCTGCCCCGCGACCACGTCTCCACCGAGCTGCGGATGCGGCTGGCCTCGATCATCGAGGAGCGCTACGGCGGCGACTCGGTCGAGTACCACCTCACCTACGGCGAGACCGAGCCGGCGCGGTTCCACTTCGTCATCCACGTGCCCGGCGAGATCCCGTCGGTGCCGCTGGACGAGCTGGAGGCCGAGATCCTCGAGGCGGCGCGCTCCTGGGACGACCGGCTGTCGGACGCGCTGGGCGAGGAGCACGGCGAGGCCGAGGGGCACGCGCTGGCCCGCCGCTACGGCGCGCTGTTCCCCGACTACTACAAGTCGGGCACCGAGATCTACCTGGCCCGGTTCGACGTCGAGCAGTTCGAGAAGCTCGGCCGCGACCGGCCGTACGTGATCGCGATCCAGAACGAGACGCACACGGCCGAGCCACTGACGCGGCTGAAGCTGTTCAAGACCGGCGGCAAGGCGGAGCTGGGCGACCTGCTGCCGATGCTCGAGGACCTCGGCCTGCGGATCGTCGAGGAGGTGCCGACCCGGCTTCAGGAGCAGAACGGGGGCGGCCGCTACCTGCACGACTTCGGCGTGCTCGGCCCCGACGGCGGGCCGCTCGACCTGGCCGCCGTCGGCGACCTGGTGGCGGAGGCCGCCGGCGCGGTGTGGGACGGCCGGGCCGAGAGCGACTCGCTCAACCGGATGGTGCCCGCGGGGCGGCTGACGTGGCGTCAGGTGGCGATCCTGCGCGCCTACCGCCAGTACCGGCAGGTGCTCGGGCGGCGGGTTCACCAAGCGGTACCAGAACGACGCGTTCGTCCGCAACGCCGGCGTGGCGCGGCAGCTGATGGAGCTGTTCGCGCTGCGGCTCGACCCGGCACACGCCGGGCAGGAGGCGGCCGCTGCGGCGCTCGAGGCGCAGATCGTCGCCGACCTGGACGGCATCGCCAGCCTGGACGACGATCGCATCCTGCGCTCGTTCCTGGGCATGATCCTGGCCACCGTCCGCACCAACGCGTTCAAGGCGGACGGCTCGCTGCCGTACCTCAGCTTCAAGCTGCGCTGCGCCGAGGTGCCCGCCATCCCCAAGCCGGTGCCGCGCTGGGAGATCTTCGTCTACAGCCCGGAGATGGAGGGCGTCCACCTGCGCGGCGGCTTCATCGCCCGCGGCGGCATCCGCTGGAGCGACCGGCTGGAGGACTACCGCACCGAGATCCTCGGCCTGATGAAGGCGCAGATGGTGAAGAACGCGGTGATCGTGCCCACCGGCGCCAAGGGCGGGTTCGTCCTCAAGCGGCCGCCGGCCGACCCGGGCGAGCTGCGCGAGGAGGAGCGGCGGCAGTACATCACGCTGATGCGGGGCATGCTTGACCTGACGGACAACATCGTCGGGGGCGTCACGCAGCGTCCGGCCGGCGTCCGCGCCCTGGACGAGGACACGGACGCCTATCTGGTTGTCGCCGCAGACAAGGGCACGGCGCACCTCTCGGACACCGCCAACGAGGTCAGCATCGAGTACGGCCACTGGCTGGGCGACGCCTACGCCTCGGGCGGGTCCACCGGCTACGACCACAAGGCGCTCGGGATCACCGCCAAGGGGGCGTGGGAGAGCGTCAAGCGCCACTTCCGGGAGATGGGTCGCGAGGTGATGACGCAGCCGTTCAGCGTTGTCGGCATCGGCGACATGTCGGGGGACGTGTTCGGCAACGGCATGCTGCTGTCGCCGGCGATCCGGCTGCTCGCCGCCTTCGACCACCGCCACGTCTTCCTCGATCCGACGCCCGATCCGGCCGTCTCGCTGGCCGAACGGCAGCGGCTGTTCGCGGTGCCGCGCTCGTCCTGGGACGACTACGACCGCTCGCTGATCTCCCACGGCGGCGGCGTCTGGCCGCGCAGCGCGAAGGCGGTGCCGCTCTCACCCGAGGTGCGGGAGGCGATCGGCGTGGACGCCGAGAGCATGGCGCCGACCGAGCTCTGCCAGGCGATCCTGCGCGCTCCCGTCGACCTGTTCTGGAACGGCGGCATCGGCACGTTCGTCAAGGCCGAGTCGGAGAGCAACGCGGATGTCGGCGACCGCGCCAACGATGCCCTGCGAGTCAACGGATCGGAGCTGCGTGCGCGGGTCGTCGGCGAGGGCGGGAACCTCGGGTTCACCCAGAAGGGCCGGATCGAGTACGCGGCCGCCGGCGGGCGGATCAACACCGATGCGATCGACAACTCGGCCGGGGTGGACTGCTCCGACCACGAGGTCAACCTCAAGATCCTGCTGTCGCTGCCCATGAACGCCGGGGAGCTGACCTTCGACCAGCGCAACCAGCTGCTGCACGACGTCGCCGGCGACGTCACCCGCCACGTGCTCTACGACAACTACCTCCAGGTGCAGATCCTGTCCCAGGAGGAGGCCGTCGCGGTGCTGCGGATGGAGCACTACGCCGATCTGATGAGCGATCTGGAGTCCGCCGGCATGCTCGACCGCGAGCTCGAGTCGCTGCCGTCCTCGGACGCGATGGCCGAGCGCGAGCGGCAGGGCCGGGGGCTGGTGCGCCCGGAGCTGTGCGTGCTGCTTGCGTATGCGAAGCGGCTGCTGCGCGAGCAGGTGACCGGCTCGACGCTGCCCGACGACGAGTACCTGCACGGCGACCTGGCGGCGTACTTCCCGACGCCGGTGATCGGCCGCTTCGGTGCGGCCATCGCCCAGCACCCGCTGCGCCGGGAGATCATCGCCACCATCGTCACCAACGACGTGATCAACTCGATGGGGATCACGTTCGTGCCGCGGATGACGGCCGAGACGGGCGCCTCCGCCGACGAGGTGGCGCGGGCGTTCCTGGTCGCCCGTGAGGTGAGCGAGGCCCGGGTGCGCTGGGACGACGTCGAGGGGCTGGACGGGATCGTGCCCGGTGACGTGCAGGCCGGGCTGATGAGCGGGGTCGACTCGCTGGTCGAGCAGCTGGCGCGGTGGTACCTCCAGCACGTGCCCGACCTGCGGCTGGGCGACGAGATCGCCGCCACCGGGCCGGCGTTCGCCGAGGTGGTCGCGACGATGGACTCGTCGGCGACCGGGGCGTGGCGGGCGGCGCGCGACGAGCGGCTGGCCGAGCTGCAGGCGGACGGCGTGCCGGAGCGGGCCGCCCGCTTCGGGGCGATGGTGCCCGACCTGGTCTACGCGCCGGACATCATCGCGGTGTCGCGCGAGGCCGGCCGTCCGGTGGCGGAGGTCGCTCACGCGTTCTTCGTGGTCGGCGAGCGGCTGTACATGGACGCCATCCAGGATCGCGTCGCCGGGCTGCCGGCCGAGACGCGCTGGCAGCGCCTGGCCTGGGCGTCACAGCTGGACGACCTGCGGCTGCTGCGCCGCCAGATCGTGGCCCGCGTGCTCGCGCAGAGCAACGGCGCCGACCCCGACCAGGCCGTCGAGGCCTACCTGGCCGCGCGCGTCGACCCCTACCAGCGCCTCGCCCGCCTGATCGAGAGCACGGCAGGCGCCACCGACGACTCCTCCGTCGTCATGGTCATGGTGCACCAGATCCGCCAGGTCGTGGCGTAATCCCGGCTGCCGGGCCGTCCGGTACCCTGCCGCTGTGAACCGGCTCGGCGGCGAGACCAGCCCGTACCTGCTCCAGCACGCCGGCAACCCGGTCGACTGGTACCCGTGGGGCGACGAGGCGCGCGCGGCCGCCCGCGACTCCGACCGGCCGATCCTGCTCTCGATCGGCTACGCCGCGTGCCACTGGTGCCACGTGATGGCGCACGAGTCGTTCGAGGACGACGAGACCGCGGCGCTGATGAACCGCCTGTTCGTGAACATCAAGGTCGATCGCGAGGAGCGTCCCGACGTCGACGCGGTCTACATGAACGCCGTCGTCAGCATGACCGGCCACGGCGGTTGGCCGATGACGATGTTCCTCACGCCCGACGGCGAGCCGTTCTACGGCGGCACCTACTACCCGCCCGAGCCGCGGATGGGCATGCCCGCCTTCAGCGAGGTGCTGATCGCGGTGGCCGACGCCTACCGCGAGCGGAAGGGCGAGGTCGTGGCCGCCGCCGGGCGGATGGCCTCGTCGCTCTCCGCCGCCGGCCGGCTGAGCGCGACCGACGGCCCGCTCACCGAGGCGGCGCTGGCGACCGCGACCGGCTCGATCCGCTCGGCGTTCGACCCCGAGTGGGGCGGCTTCGGCGGCGCGCCCAAGTTCCCGCCCGCCTGCGCGCTCGAGTTCCTGTTGCGGATGGGCCGGCGCGGCGATGCCGAGGCGTCGGCGATGGTGACGACGACGCTGGACGGGATGGCGGCCGGGGGGATGTACGACGTACTGGCCGGCGGCTTCGCCCGCTACTCGGTGGACAGCAGATGGCTGGTGCCGCACTTCGAGAAGATGCTCTACGACAACGCCCTGCTGGCCGCGGCCTACCTGCACGCGCACGCGGCGACCGGCGAGCAGCGGCACCGGGTCGTCGCGGAGGAGACGCTCGACCACCTGTTGCGCGACATGGCGCTGCCCGAGGGCGGGTTCGCCTCGGCGCTGGACGCCGACACCGACGGCCACGAGGGCCTGACGTACGTCTGGACGCCCGCCCAGCTGCGCGACGCGCTCGGGCCCGAGCTGGCGCGCCGCCGCGGCGCGCTACTACGACGTCGGCGAGCCGGGCACGTTCGAGGCCGGCGCCAGCGTGCTGCGCCCGCGGGGCGACGCGCCCGCCGAGCTGGCCGAGATCCGCCGCCGCCTGCTCGAGGTGCGCGACGCACGGCCGCAGCCGGCCCGCGACGACAAGGCGATCGCAGCCTGGAACGGCCTCGCCCTGGCGGCGCTGGCCGAGTCGGGCTGGCGCCTGGGCCGCGACGACCACCTGCGCGCGGCCGAGCGCTGCGCCGAGTTCCTGCTCGGCCCGCTCAGCCCGGGCGGCGAGCTGCACCGCTCCTACCGCGCCGGCAAGGCGCAGGTGCCGGGCTTCCTCGACGACCACGCCGCCGTCGCCACCGGTCTGCTCGAGCTGCACGTCGCCACCGGCGATCCCCGCTGGCTGGAGGAGTCGCTGCGCCTTGCCGATCTCGCCTGCGAGCGCTTCCACGACCCGGCCGGCGGCTTCTTCTACGCCGACCCGGCGGGCGAGCGGCTGATCGCCCAGCACAAGGACCTCGACGACCATCCCGTGCCGTCGGGCCAGTCGCTGCTGGCGACGCTGCTGCTGCGGCTCTCGCGGATCACCGGCAGGGGCGAGGATCGCGCCGTCGAGGTGCTGCGGCTGGGCGTGCCCTACCTCGACCGCGCGGCCACATCGTTCGGCCAGCTGCTGTGCGCGCTCGACCTGTACCTGTCCCCGCCGGTCGAGGTGGCGATCCTGGGACGGCCCGCCGACCCCGCCACCCGGGCGCTGGCCGACGCCGCCCGCGCCGGTTTCCACCCGACCGCCGTCTACGCCTTCGCCGATCCGGACGCCGTGCCGGCGCTGCCGCTGTTCGAGGGCAAGACGCTGGTCGACGGGCTGCCCGCGCTCTACCTCTGCGAGCGCTTCGCCTGCCAGGCGCCGGTCACCGATCCCGACCTGGTGTCGGTGCCGTGAGCGACCAGGCCGAGCTCAAGCGCGCCGCCGCCGAGGCGGCCGTGGACGCCGAGGTGCGAAGCGGCATGTGCCTGGGCCTGGGCAGCGGCTCGACTGCGACGCTGATGCTGGACGCCCTCGCCGACCGGCTCCGCGACGGCCGGCTGGCCGACGTCTCCGGCGTCCCCACCAGCGAGGCGACGGCGGCCCGCTGCCGCGAGCTGGGCATCGCCCTGCACACGCTGGACGAGCGATCCCGGCTGGACGTCGCGATCGACGGCGCCGACGAGATCGACCCCGAGCTGCGGCTGATCAAGGGGCTGGGCGGCGCCCACCTGCGGGAGAAGGTCGTCGCTGCGGCCGCCGACCGGTTCGCCGTCGTCGCCGACGAGAGCAAGCTCGTCTCCCGGCTGGGCGAGCGCGCCCCGCTCCCGGTCGAGGTCGTCCGCTTCGCCGAGGCCGTGTCGGCGCGGCTGCTGCGCGACCTGGGGTGGCAGCCCGACCAGCGTCAGAGGGACGGCGACGCCGTGGGTCACCGACGAGGGCAACCATATCCTCGACTGCCGCCGCGCCGACTGGAGCGAGCCCGAGCGGCTCGAGGCCGAGGTCGCAGCCGTGCCCGGCGTCGTCGCGCACGGCATGTTCCTCGGCTTCGCGAGCGTCGCCTACGTCGCGACGTCGGACGGCGTGCGCGTGCTCACCGGTAGCCCAATCGCTGCTCCATCACGGCGATCGCCTCCGGGTTGACGTCGATCAGCACGCACTCGCGGCCCAGCTCCGCGGCAGACGGCGCCGAGCGTGCCCGAGCCGGCGAACGGGTCGAGGCAGCGGTCGCCCGGCCGCGTGGACGCCTGCACCATCCGTCGCACGATCCCCTCCGGCTTCTGCGTCGGGTAGCCGGTCTTCTCGCGGCCGGTGGGCGAGACGATCGTGTGCCACCAGACGTCGGTCGGCAGCTTGCCCCGCGCCGCCCGCTCTGCCGTGACCAGTCCCGGCGCCATGTACGGCTCCCGCTCGACCGCGTCGGCATCGAACAGGTGCCGCCCCCGTTCGCGCACGTAGACCAGGATCGTGTCGTGCTTGGCCGGCCAGCGCGTGCGCGGCTTGCCGCCGTAGTCGTAGGCCCAGACGATCTCGTTCAGGAAGCAGTCGCGGCCGAAGATCCCGTCGCACAGCACCTTCACGTAGTGGGCCTCGCGGTAGTCGAGGTGCAGGTAGAACGTCCCCTCCGGCCGCAGCAGCCGGTGGATCTCCCGCAGCCGCGGCTCGAGGAAGCCGAGGTAGTCGTCGTGGCGGTCGTCGTAGGACGCGGACCCGACCACCTCGCTGCGGTAGCGCCGCCCGCCGAAGCCGGTGCGGTCGCCGTCCTCGTCGGCAACGGTGCGCAGGCTGCGGGCCGTGCGGCGCTCGCCGGTGTTGAACGGCGGGTCGGCGTAGACCAGGGTGAAGCCGGCATCCGGCAGCTCCCGCATCAGCTCCAGGTTGTCGCCCTGGAGGATCACCGCCGTCGGTCTAGCGGCCGAGCTTGCGGGAGATCTGCTCCGACGTCACCCGGCGCACGTCGTGCACCAGGCCGAGCTTCTCCCACGTCGCGATCATCCAGCCGGACACGTCCACCTGGCGCCAGCCCAGTCCGTGGAACGCGGACGTCGGGAAGACGTGGTGGTTGTGGTGCCAGGCCTCGCCCAGCGACGGAATTGCGAGCACCCAGTTGTTCGTGGACTGGTCGTATGCCGCGAACGGCCGGCGGCCGAAGAAGTGGCAGATCGAGTTGACGCTCCACGTGACGTGATGGTTCAGGAAGAGCCGCACCAGGCCGCCCCACAGCAGGCCGGTGAACGCGCCCCGCCAGGTGCCGCCGGTCAGCGCGTAGCCGAGGGCGAACGGCAGCACGAACCCGAGCACGGCCCACAGCACGAACGTGCGGTCGATGAAGCGCACCATCCGGTCCTCGACCAGGTCGCGGCCCAGCCGCGCCCGGTCGGCGGCCTGCGGATGGGTGAACATCCAGCCGACGTGCGCGTGGGCGAGCCCGCGGAGCTGGCCGCCGATGCCGCCGCCGAAGCCGTGGTGGGGGCTGTGCGGGTCGCCCTCCTTGTCGGAGTGGGCGTGGTGCGTGCGGTGGTCGACCGCCCACGTGATCGCCGACCCCTGCACCGACATCGAGCCCAGCACCAGCAGCGCCGCCTTGAGCGGCGGGATCGCCTCGAACGCCCGGTGGGTCAGCATCCGGTGGAAGCCGATCGTCACGCCGAAGCCCATCAGCACGTAGAGCACCGCCAGCAGGGCCAGGTCGGTCCAGCCGACGGCGAGGTTCCAGAGCAGCGTCACCGCCAGCACGAACGCGACGAAGGGGACGATGGTGATGAAGAGCATGATGGTCTTCTGGCCCCACCCCGCGGCGGGGATGGGCGGTGCGAGTGCGGGAATGTCGGTCATGCCGGTCGAGTTCGCTCCTTCTCTGCGCGCACCTTCTGCTTGTGCGCGCGCTTGGCGGCCTGATACTCGGCCAGTGCCTCGGGTGAGTCCACGTCGCCCAGCGTGGGGTGCTTCGGCAGCACCTCTTCGTAGCCGGGAGGCTCGACGCCGTACTGCTTGACCAGGGTCGCCACGAGGCTGCGAACCTTCATGTCGCCGATGCCGGGCAGCTCGCCCAGCCGGTCGGCCAGGTCGCGCCCGCTGGAGGCCTCCGTCCACACCCGCGAGCCATCGCCGTCGTAGCGCTCGGCGATCGCGGCGCAGAGCGCCTGGACGCGCTCGGCCATCGTGCCGGGGAAGCGGTGGATGGCAGGCCTCTCGCGGAACACCTCGTTCAGCTTCTCCGGGTCGGTCGCGGCGATCCGGGCCGGGTCGAGGTGGCCGAGCCGCTGCCGCAGGGCGAGCGGGCCGGCGAACGCTTTCTGTACCGGCACCTGCTGATCGAGCACGAAGCCGATCAGCAGGGCGTTCGGGTCATCTGCGATCAGCCGGTTCGCCTCGTCGTCGTTCGTCCACGGGAGGGAGGCTGGGTGCGAGACTGACATCCCCCGAATCCTACCTGTAGCCCGCATTCGCGGAACCGGACTCGATCGCCTCGCAGATCCAGCGCGCCACCTTCTCGGGCGGATCGCCGCCCATCCGCCTGCCGGTGTCGCGCGCGCGGGCGGAGAACTCGGTGTCGGTCAGCGCCGGCTTGACGTTGACGACGTGGATGCCGTGGTCGCGCAGCTCGCGGTAGGCGGTGCGCGACAGCAGGTCGACCGCCGCCTTGGTGGCCGCGTACGCGCCGCCGCCGGGGTCGGGGAACTCGCCGACGATGGACGAGACGTTGACGATGGCGCCGCCGCTGTTCTGGCGCACCAGCACCTCGCCGGCGGCGCGCATGCCGTTGACGACGCCGATCACGT
Source organism: uncultured Actinomycetes bacterium (assembly GCA_963797175.1). Classification (GTDB taxonomy): domain Bacteria; phylum Actinomycetota; class Thermoleophilia; order Gaiellales; family JAICJC01; genus DATLLN01. The sequence goes on along the minus strand of CAWCOL010000009.1, from coordinate 1,277,089 downwards.
TGGTGCGGACCATGTCCGCGACGCGGTCGGGGTCGATCTCGTGCAGCAGGCCGAACGAGCCGAACCCGGCGTTGTTGACGAGGATGTCGAGCTTGCCGCCCCAGGCGACCGCCTTGCCGATCAGCGACTCGAACGCGGCGTAGTCGCCGACGTCGCAGGAGACGGCGAGGCCCTCGAGCTCCTCCGCCACCGGCTGCAGCCGTTCCACCCCGCGGGCGGCCAGCACGACGCGGGCGCCGCGCCTGCGCAGCTCCGCGGCCGTCGCCCGGCCGATGCCGCTGGACGCACCGGTCACCACCGCGACGGCGCCGTCGATCGTTGCCTGGGCGCCGCGCGGTCCTGGGAGGTCTCGTTCGTCCATTGCTTCCTCTCGATCGGTTGGCCCAACGCTACCCTTGAGGCGATGAAGCTGCTGGCCAGGTGGGAACGGTTGCCGGGGATGCTGCAGTTCGCGCTGTCCTTCCCGGTGACGGCTGTGGTGCTCTTTCTGTTGCACCTGGGCCCGCTCAACCAGCCGCTGATCCGCGCGATCTTCTACGGCTGCTTCTGGGCGATCCCTGCCTCGGCGGCGATCGCGATCGCCTCGCAGAACGAGGCGCGCAAGCGCCGCGGCGAGGTGCCCGATTCGCAGCAGCCGAGCGGCGGCGAGACCCCGAGCTAGCGACTGGCGCCGAGGGCGAGGCCGGCGCGGTACGCCGCGACCACCTCCTCCTTCGACCACGGCGCCGGCGCGACCGAGATGAAGTAGTCGGCCAGCGCCTTGTCGGCGAGGCCGTCCAGGTGAGCCTCGGTGACGCCCACCGACTCGAGCGTCTCGAACTCGAGCTCGTCCAGGATCCGCCGCACCGCGCGCACCGCCCGCGAGCCGTCGCCGGAGCCGTCGTCCGGCTCGCCCAGCGCGTCGGCCACCCGCTCGAACTGCCCGGGGACGTAGCGCCGGTCGCGGTCCATCGTCTCGGCCAGGACGAGGCCGATGGTGAGGCCGTGGGGCAGGCCGAACTCACCGCCCAGCGCCTGGCCCAGCGAGTGCTCCGAGCCGCAGTCCGAGATGTTCATGGCCAGGCCCGCCAGCAGGCTGGCGCAGGCCATGTCCGACCGCGCATCGGCGTCCGAGCCGTCGCGCACGCAGCGCACCAGCGCGCCGCCGGCCAGCCGCGTCGACTCCAGCCCGACGGCGTCGCCGACCGGCGTGCGGGCCGTCACGACCAGCCCCGCGATCGCCTGCGCCAGCGCGTCGATGCCGGTGTAGGCGGTCAGCTTGGCGGGCAGGCCGTGGGTCAGCGTCGGGTCGACCAGCGCGTGCTGGGCGCGCAGCAGCGGGCTGGCGATGCCCGCCTTGACGTGCGTCGCCTCGTCGGTGATGACGGCGCCGCCCGACACCTCGGAGCCGGTGCCGGCGGTGGTCGGGACGCAGACCAGCGGTAGCGACGGCGGCTCGTAGGTCGCCTCGCCGCGGGCGAAGCGCATGTACGGCCCGCCCTGGCCGGCGACCAGCCGGGCGGCCTTGGCGGTGTCCATCGACGACCCGCCGCCGATCGCGACGACGGCGTCGGCGCCTCGAGCCGGCCAGCGTCTCCGCCGTGCTCTCAACCAGCGCCGACCGTCGGCTCGCCGGCGTCCTTCTCGAACATCACCGCGCCGGGCAGCGCGGCCAGCGCGGCGGCGACGCCGGGCACGAAGCCGTCCAGGCCGCGGTCCATGATCACGAACGGGCGGGCGGCGCCCTCCTCGGCCAGTACCTCGGGCAGGTCGCCGCAGACGCCGTCGCCGAAGCGGATCTTGACCGGCAGGTGATTTCGGAAGGCAGCGATCACGGGTGTCCTTTCACTCGGGTGCGACCGGGTCGCCGACGCGGACGGTGCCGGGCCGATCGACGCCGGCGTAGACGCCGAAGCAGACCTCGCCCTCGATCTGGCCGCGGCGGCGGATGATCAGCCGCAGCGTGTCCAGGTCGCGCACGCCGGTGTCGGGATCCCTCGTCGTGATTGCGCAGCGGATGTCGCGCTTCTCGACGCGCAGACGACGGCGCCGCCGATCGCGACCCGCCGGCCGATCCACTCGTCCTCCTCGTGCGGGCGGCAGCCCTCGATCAGGATGCTGGGCCGGAACCGGCGCGGGTCGACGCCGTCCAGTGCCGCGCAGGATTCCACCGAGAGCATCGAGACCGGGCTGTCGTCCACCGCGGACGACCCCTCGTCGCAGGCGATCAGGCGCAGGTGGTTCCCCGCCAGCTCCGACAGCGCATCCGCCCACGGCCCTTCGACCCGCCGCCCGGGCACCGGGCGCTTTCCGACCAGCGCCGTCACCGGCTCGGCGGGCACCGGGATGCCCGTGATCTCGGCGCCGTCGATGGTGACGACCAGCGATCCGTCGGCCCGGCGCTCTGCGCATGCCCGCACCAGGGCGGGATGCCGCATCTGGTTCGCCAGCTTGCCGGTGTCGTCCACCAGCACCAGCCGCCGGTCGCCGTCCAGTCCTTCCGGGCCGATCTCCGTCGATGGGACGGCCTCGAGGCGCAGCGACTTGATCGGGGCGCGGTGGATGGCGTGAACGACCGCGGACACGGTCGGGTAGCCTACCGGCCGTCCCCCGCCCACGCAGGAGCGTAACGACGCATGTCCCACCCCCGCTTTGCAGAGGCCCTGAACGGGCAGATCGGCTACGAGTTCGGCGCGGCGCAGCAGTACGTCGCGGTCGCCGTCCACTACGACGCCGAGACGTTGCCACGGTTGGCAGCGCACTTCCATCGCCAGGCGCTGGAGGAGCGCAACCACGCCATGATGATGGTGCAGTACCTGCTCGATGCGGGGCTGCCGGTGGCCATCCCGGGCGTTGAGGCCCCGCGCACGGCGTTCGCCGACGTGGTCGAGCCGGTCGCGCTCGCGCTCGAGCAGGAGCGCCGCGTCAGCGACCAGATCGGCGCCCTGGCCAGCCTCGCCCGCGAGCTGGGCGACTTCGCGGGCGAGCAGTTCATGCAGTGGTTCATCAAGGAGCAGGTCGAGGAGGTCTCCTCCATGTCCAGCCTGCTGACGGTGGTCGAGCGGGCTCGCGAGAACCCGCTGCTGGCCGAGGAGTACCTCGCCCGCGAGAGCGTGGGCGACGGCGGTGTCGGCGATCCGACCGCGCCCCACGCGGCGGGCGGCGCGCTCTAGATGCTGCGCCGCGGCCGGGTGCCGGCAGCCACGTTGCTGCTGGTGCCCGTGCTCGCGGGCTGCCTGGGCGGAGGCGGCGGTGCGTCGAGCAGCGCCGCCGGCCCGGCGCTGACCGCGGCCCAGTACCGGGCCCAGGCGGCGGCGATCTGCACGTCGTACCGCGCCAAGCTGGCGAAGCTGCCGACACCGAGCGATCTGGCCGGCCTGGCCGAGCAGGGGACGAAGGCGGTGGATCTCCAGCAGGCCGAGGTGAACGCGCTGCGCGGCCTGAAGCCGCCCGATTCGATGGCCGATCAGACCGGCAGGATGCTGGACAGCGTGGAGCTGGCGATCGGCGACGGGCGCGATCTGGTCGCCGCGGCGCGCAAGGCGCAGCCCGTCAAGGTGACGGCCGCGGTGGCCTCGCTGCGCGGCCACCTGACGACGGCCAACACGCTGGCCAAGCAGCTCGACCTGGGCGCCTGCGCGATCACGGCGTGAGCGCACCGGCCGAGGAGACGCCGGCCCCGACCTCCACCCTGCCGCTGTACGTGGGCGGGTTCCTCGGCCCCTTCGGCGGCGCCGTGCTGGCGGTGCTGATCCCCGAGCTGCGGGCGGCGTTCGACGCCACCAACGCGCAGATCGCGCTGGCGGTGCCGGCCTACCTGGTGCCGTTCGCCGGGCTCCAGGTGTTCTCGGGCACGCTGGCCGAGCGGATCGGCCGGCGCCGCGTCGTCACGGCCGCCTACGCCCTCTACGCGGTCGGGTGCTTCGGCGCGGCGGCGTCGCCCGGGATCGGGGCGTTCCTGGTCTGCCGCGGCATCCAAGGCACCGCGAACGCGTTCACGACGCCGGTGCTGCTGGCCGGCCTGGCCGACGCGGTGCCGGCCCGCGAGCGCGGCCGCGCGGTCGGCACCTTCGCCGGCGTCCAGGCCGGCGGCATCTCGCTCGCCCCGCTGCTGGGCGGCATCGCCGCCGAGGTCAGCTGGCGGCTCGCGTTCATCGTCCCCGCGTTCGTGGCGCTCGGGCTGATCGCCTATCCGCCGCCGCCGTCGCGCCGGGCCGCCGGCCACGTGCCCAGCCTGGCCGCGGTCTTCACCCGCCGGATCGGGGTGCTGTGCGCCGCCGGATTCGCCGGCTACGTGGGCATGACCGGGCTCGGGTTCCTGGTGTCGCTGTACTCGGTGGACGCGTTCGGGCTGGGATCGACGTCACGCGGCCTCCTGCTCGCCTCCTACGGGCTGGCCGGGCTGCTGTTCGGCCGGGCGGCGGGCAACGCCGCCGACTCGCTCGGCCCGGCCCGCGCCGCCATGCTGGCCGCGGTCGGATGCGCGCTGACGGTGGCGCCGATGGGCCTGGTCGGCGGGCCGGTCGCCTACGCCCTGCTCTGGTTCGCGGCCGGCTGCGGGTCGGCGCTGCTGTGGGCCGCGCTGAACACGATCGCGGTGGATGCCGTCCCCGCCAACCGGGCCGGCGCGGTCTCGGTGTTCGCGGCCTGCAAGTTCGCGGGTACGGCGGTCGCGCCGCTGATCTGGCTGCCGGTCTACAACCGGTCGGCGTCGGCGGCGTTCCTCTGCGCGGGCTGCGCGCTGCTCGCGGTCGTGCCGCTGTGCGCGGTGCTCAGGCGCTCAGCGGGAGGCGCACGTCCGGCCCCACCGGCACGCCCTTGCGGCCCAGCTCGGCCTTGAGGCCGGCGATGAATCCCGTCGTGCCGACGCCCTGCCGAAGCCGCGCCAGCTCGGCCCCGCCTTCCGGCGTGGGGTTGCGGACGACCGTGGCCACGGCCTCGGGGTGGGCCGAGGCCAGGCCCGACACCGCCCCCGCCGCGCCCGCGGCCAGCGCGGCCGGGATCAGCGGCTCGTTGCCCACGAACACCGGCAGGCCGACCGCGAAGTAGGGCTCGACGGCGGCGAACGGCGACTCCGAGACCTTCATCCCGGCGACGTTCGAGCAGCGGTCGCGCACGCGCAGCGCGACCTCGACCGGGAGCGGGTAGCCGCTGCGGGCCGTGAAGGCGTAGAGGTAGAACGGCAGCGGCGCGCAGGCGTCGGCCGCGGCCGCGAAGTGCTCGACCAGCCCGTCGTCGGAGAGCGGGTAATAGGGCGGCGGGATCACGGCCGCGCCGTCGGCGCCGATCTCGGCCGCATGCGCCGCCAGGGCGGCGGTCTGCGCCGTGCTCTGGGCGCCGCAGTGGACGATCAGCCGGCCGGAGCAGGCCTCGCGGAAGCGGGCCGCCGTGCGCCGGCGCTCGTCGTCGCTCAGCAGCACGCCCTCGCCGGTGGTGCCACAACAGAAGACGCCGTCCACGCCGCCGTCCTCGAGGAAGCGGACGAGCGGCTCGATCGCCCCCTCGTCGAGGCGCTCACCCCCGTCGCCGAGCGGCGTCACGGAAGCGGCGAGGAGCAGGGCGGTCATCGGTGTGCGAGCATAGCCGCTCGTGCGCGTCCTCTCCGAGCCACCCGCCTCGGCCGAGTTGATCGTCGTCGGCACGGGCATCATCGGCGCGGCCACCGCGCTCTTCGCCGCCCGCGCGGGACTGGACGTGCTGGTGGTCGACGCGCGCCCGCGGCCGTGCTCGTTCACGACCGCGATCGCCGCCGGCGGCTACCGGCTCCAGCTCGAGCACCGCGAGGAGCTCGGCCTGGTGCGGCGCTCGGTCGAGCTGTTCCAGCGGTTCGCGGAGGAGACGGGCCAGACCGAGCACGACCCGCGCGTGCGCCCGCAGGGCTACCTGTGGCTGACGCGGACGGCGGAGGGCGCCGAGCGGCAGCGCGAGCTGGTCGAACGGCAGCGGGCGTGGGACGTGGACGGCGTCGAGCTGCTGTCCGGCGACGAGGCGCGCGAGCGGTTCCGGTGGCTCCCGGCGACCGTGCTCCAGGCCCGGTTCCGCGGCGCCGACGGGCTGCTCGATCCCCGCCGCGCGGCGCTGGGGATGCTCGAGGGCTCGGGCGCCGGCGTGCTGCTCGATACGCCGGTGACCGGGTTCGAGTCCGCCGCCGGGCGCGTGACGGCGGTGCGGACGGCCCGCGGCGCGATCGCCTGCGAGCGGGTCGTCGTCGCCTGCGGGCCGCTCACCGGGCGCGTCGTCGAGACCGCCGGCGTGCGGTTGCCGATCGAGCTCGTCCGCCGGCACCGGGTGGTGCTGTGGGACGCGCCGCAGATCCCGCAGGACGCGCCGATGACGATCGACGAGGAGACGACCAGCCACTGGCGGCCGGTCGCTCCCGCGGGCGCCTTCCTGCTCTACCCGGACGCGACCGAACGGCCCGGCCCGGCGCTCGATGCCGTCCCGTCCGACCCGACGCTGGCGGCCCGGCTGCTCGACCCCGCCAGCCCCGTCGCGATGGCGCGGACGGCGGCGTTCTGGGAGCAGATCTGGCGCGACGGCGGCCAGTGGGCCGTGCAGGCCGGGCAGTACACGATGACGCCCGACCAGCGGCCGCTGCTGGGCGAGACCGAGGTGCCGGGCCTGTGGGTCAACACCGGCTACTGCGGCCACGGCGTGATGTGCGGGCCGGGTGCATCCGAGCTGCTGGTCGACCAACTGACCGGTGCGCGCCCCGACACACCGTTCGGCCTCGACCGCGAGTTCGTCCCAGCTACGCAGGCCTTCTAGGCGGGCTCGGCCACTGACCGTGGCGTCGGTGGGCCACCCTGGAGGGTCAGGCACCGATTCCTGGCACCGACACAGATCCGAGTGGGTGCTCGTCAGGTGGTCGAACCGGAGCCAGGCACGGAGCCTGACCCTCGGTTTCGCGCGCGGTAGGCGCGCATCTTGCTCTGGCTGCCGCACGTGCCCATGTCGCACCAGGAGCGTGACCGGTTGCGCGAGCGGTCGGCGAACGCACGGCGGCAGTCCGGGTTCCGGCACAGCTTGAGCCGCGGCCAGGTGCCGTCCGTCTGCGCCGCCAGCGCGGCGGCCAGCACACCGGCCTGCACGCCGTCGGCCCCGCCACGGGCGGCGGCCAGCTCAAGTGAGCCGTCCTCGCCGACCAGCAGCGTCATCGCCAGCCGTGCCGCGCAGCCGTCCAGCCGCTCCGACCCCTCGCCGGCGAGGGCATCGCCGAGCGCCTCACGCAGCTCCCGCACCGCCGCCGCGTCCTGCGGGCTGACCCAGATGCCCGGCTCGAGCACGCCCTGATCGGCGCCCCACGCCGCCAGGCCTTCGGGGGACGCCAGCTCGTCCCCGTCGATCCCCGTGTTCAGGAAGGCGACCAGCAGGTCGAGGTGGGCCATCCGCCCACGATACCGGTGAAGGCGGCTAGCCGGTTTGGGCCGCGCGGCGCTTCTTCTTGCCGTCATCGCGCAGCATCATGCCGAGGATCCAGTTGACCAGGCCGATCACGATGGCGGCCCACAGCGCCGTCCAGAAGCCGTCGACGCTGAAGCCGTCCACCAGCCAGCTGGTGAGCAGCAGCATCAGCGCGTTGACGACGATCAGCCACAGCCCGAGCGTGATGATCACGAACGGGAGGGTCAGCAACGTCACCAGCGGCTTGACGAGCAGGTTGACGATGCCCAGCACGACGCCCGTCACCGCCAGGGTGCCGAGGTCGTCGTAGCGGATGCCGTCGAAGATCGCGGCGGCGACCCAGATCGCCACCACGTTCACCACCAGCGTCGCAATCAGCCGACCGATCATGCGCCCATCGTACTCAGCCGGTGCCGGCGCAGGCGCCGCAGACGCCGATCACCGCGAGCGATGCCGACTCCGGCACGAACCCGGACGCGCCGACGCGGCGCATGATCGCATCGCCGTCCACCGCCAGATCGACGTCGGTGACGCGGCCGCAGACGCGGCAGACGAGGTGGTCGTGGCCGTCCGTCCGCGCGTCGTAGACCTCCGTGCCGCCCAGGCCGGGCACGCGGTGCACGAGCCCGAGCTCCTCGAGCAGGTCGAGCGTCGCGTAGACGGTGGGGCCGGAGATCCCGGGCATCTCGCCCGCGGCTGACGCCAGCAACTGGTCGGCGGTGAAGTGGCCGTCCTGGCGCTGGACGTGCTCGAGGATCAGGCGCCGCTGCGGCGTGACGCGTCCTCCGCGGGCGCGGATCGCGTCGCTCATCTGCTGGGTGTGGTCGGTGGGCGTCAACTGAGGTCCTCCTTATTCTAACACAGACAAGATAACTGCTAGAATGCTTGTGATGACTTCGATCCCCATCGTCACCCGTTGGCAGGCCGCGGACGAGCGCGACCGGGTGCTGCGCGTCGTCCAGCCAGGTCTGGTCGGACTGATCGACGGCACGGTGTCGACGCTGGCGCCGATCTTCGCGGCCGCGATCCTGGCCGGTTCCCACGCCGCGCTCCTGGTCGGCCTGGCGTCCGCACTCGGCGCGGCGATCAGCATGGGGATCTCCGAGGCGCTGTCCGACGACGGCACGCTGACCGGCCGCGGCGGCGGCTTCAGCCGGGGCATGGTGACCGGCGGCGCGACCTTCGTCGGCGGCAGCTTCCACTCGCTGCCGTTCCTCATCGCCGACGTGAACGTCGCGCTGGTCGTGGCGACCGCCGTGGTCGCCGTCGAGCTGGTCGCGATCGCCTTCATCCGCCGCCACTTCATGCGCGTGTCCCTGTCCCAGTCGCTGGTGCAGATCACGCTGGCCGGGGCGATGGTGGCGATGGTCGGCTTCGCCGTCGGGCATGGCTGAGCCGGGCGGACGCCGCCTGACCGTGGTCGGCGTCCCCATCGACTCGCTGGGCACGCCGGGCGGCACCGAGCTGTCCCCGGCCGCGCTGCGCCGGGCCGGCGTGGTCGAGCGCCTGGCGGCCGAGGACGCCGGCGACCTCGACGTCCGCATCGTCGGTGCCGAGCGCGATCCGGCCAGCGGGATCGTCGGATACCCGACGGTGGTCACCACCTGCGAGGGCGTCCGCGACGGGCTGGTGCCGCTGCTCCGCGACGGCCGGTTCCCGGTCGTCCTGGGCGGCTGCTGCTCGCTCGTGCCGGGCGTGGCGGCCGCGCTCCGCGCCGACGGCGGCGGCCCGTCCGGCCTCGCCTACATCGACGGCCACCTCGACATCTACGACCCGGTCACGAGCCCGACCGGCGAGGCGGCCGACATGCCCGTCGCCGTTGCGGTCGGGCACGGCGACGACCGGCTGACGGGCCTCGCCGGTCCGGCGCCGATGATCGCGCCCGAGCACGTCGCGCTGCTCGCCCACCGCGACACCGAGGAGGCGATCGGCCTGGGCAGCGTCACGCCGGCGCAGCTCGGCATCGGGCTCTCGCGTGACTGCAACGACGTGCGCGCCGGCGGCCCTGCCGTGGTGGGCGCCGATGCGGCCCAGCGCCTGGCCGGCGCGGCCGGCCGCTTCTGGCTCTCGATCGACGTGGACGTGCTCGCCACCGCGGCGTTCGGGGCGACGCCGGTGCAGCAGGACGGCGGCCTCTCGGTGGACGAGCTGGTCGAGCTGGCCGCCCCGCTCGCGCGCCATCCGGCGTGCGCCGGGCTCGACCTGCTCTGCTACGACGCGGCCATGGACGACGAGGCCGGCAGCGGCGCCGAGACGGTGGTCAGCGTCCTCGAACGGCTGCTCGCAGAGCGGTAAAGTCCGTCTGCCCAGAGCAACGCCGAGGAAGGGATGCGCGATGCAGGTCGATCCCCGCACCACCGCCGTCGTCCTGATCGAGTTTCAGAACGACTTCACCACGGAGGGCGGCGCCCTCCACCGGGCCGTCAAGGACGTGATGGAGGAGACGGGCATGCTCGAGCGCAGCCGCGCCGTCGCCGAGGAGGCGCGTCGCGCGGGCGCCACCGTCATCCACGCGCCGATCACGTTCGCCGAGGGCTACGGCGAGCTGGGCGACCCGGAGCGGGTGTACGGCATCCTCAAGGGCGTGATCGACTCGAACGCGTTCGTCAAGGACAGCTGGGGCGCGCAGATCTGCGACCAGATGGCGCCGCAGGAGGGCGACATCATCGTCGAGGGCAAGCGCGGGCTTGACACGTTCGCGACCACCAACCTCGACTTCATCCTGCGCAGCAGGGACGTGACGACGATCGCGCTGGGCGGCTTCCTCACCAACTGCTGCGTCGAGTCGACGATGCGCACCGCCTACGAGAAGGGCTACGACGTCATCACGCTCACCGACTGCACCGCCGCCACCAGCGACGAGGAACAGCGGGTCGCCGTGGCGCGCGACTACCCGATGTTCTCGCAGCCGATGACGGGCGAGGAGTTCACGGGCGTCCTCAGCGGGACGACCGCGTCGGCATAGAGCCGATCGGGCTCTCCGCGACGGAATCCGCACCGAGGAGCTCGCCGAGTTGCGCCGGCTTGCTCGGCCTGCTCGCTGCCAACGCACAGCAATCGGAGCCGACTTGACACGCTCTCCGCCGTGTTCTAGGTTCGCCGACCATCGCACGGTCCTCTTTCGAGTTCGGATTCCGCAGAGCGCACAGAAGCCATGTGCGGCGATCAGCGCAAACATCCGAGCCGAGGCCCTCGGCGGGTACCCAGGCGCCGGTGACCGGGGTCGTGTTCGCGATCTATCCCACCTGGCACTCCGGGTTCGAGTAAGCGTCGGGGACCGTAGGTACGTGGCCGCAGAGCGGTGCGACCGCGTGCTCAACCGCTCCCGACGTGTGCACTCCTACAACCCGATCGACCGACTCCTCGAGGGGGAGAACCCGAATGAAGCGACCCGATCGCTCTGCTCGTCGCGGCCTGCGACGAGCGCCGAGCCCGGTCAGATTTCTGACCGCGCTCGTTCTGATTGCACTGGTCGCCGTCCCGGCGGCCGTCTGCAGCCGGATCGAGCGGCAAGGCCTCGGCCAAGTCCCAGGGCCTGTGGCATGCCGTGGCCGTCCCGAACGCCTCCGGGCGCCAGGCGCAGATCCAGGCAACGCACATGAAGACCTACTCGCTGGACAGCACCGGCATGCGCCTCGCGCTGGCGGGTGCGCCGGCCGAGTTCACCGCCGCCGGGCGCACCAGCTCGACGGTGATCTCGCTGCCCTCGCCGACCGGCAAGTACGCCCGGTTCCGCATCACGCAGTCGCAGATCATGATGCCGGCGCTCGCGAAGAGGCACCCGGAGATCCGCACCTACAGCGGTCGCGGCATCGACGATCCCACGGCCACCATCGCCATCGCGATGACACCGCTCGGCTTCAACGCCTCGGTGCGCGGCGCGACCGGCCCGTGGTTCATCGACCCGCTCTACCACCTCGACCAGAGCGTCTATGCGCAGCTACTTCGGGCGCGAACCTGAAGAACACGCACGGCAACTTCCTGGAGAGGGAGGCCGCGAAGCTCGACCCAGCCGGCCTCGGCGATCAAGACCACGTCGTCGAACGTCGTCCCCGGTGCCGCCAACCCCGAGGTGACCAGCGGCGGCACGCTCAAGGTGTACCGCCTGGCCCTGCTCAGCGATCCGTCGTTCGCCACCTACTGGGGCGCGGCGAACGTGACGGCCGGCAAGGTCATCCTGATGGTGCGCGCTGACCAGGTCTACGAGGACGAGTTCCAGTACCGCATGGACCTGATCGGCAACAACGACCTGCTCAACCTCAACACCCCGGCCCAGGCCTACGAGCCGAACGGGCCCTGCGGCGCGGCCGCGTGCTTCACCCAGGCGCAGCTCGCATCGTGCGGCAGCAGCACGCTGTCACGCAACCGCATCGTCATCGGCCAGCTGGTCGGCGCCAACAACTACGACATCGGCCACATCTCAGTCGGCCAGGACGGCGGCGGCATCGCCAGCCTCGGCGTCGTCGGCGGCAACAGCAAGGCACAGGGCTGCACGGGCATCCCCGAGCCGGACGGTGATTACTACGTCGTGGACTACCTGACCCACGAGATGGGTCACGAGTTCGCGATGAACCATCCCTTCAACGGCACCCAGCTCAACTGCTCGGGTGGCAACAGGAACGCGGGCACGTCGTACGAGCCGGGCTCGGGCTCCTCGATCATGGCGTACGCCGGTATCTGCGCGACGGATGACCTCCAGCCGCACAGCGACCCGTACTTCACGGCCATCTCCTACGAGGAGACCATGGCCTACACCTCGAGCACGCTGAGCAACATCAACGAGGTGCAGACCGCGTCGCTGACGCACTTCGGCGGCGGCAACGAGGTCCAGACCGTCACGTTCGGCCCGGGCTTCAGCACGACGACGTCGTCGTTCCAGGTGAACATCGGCGGCAACGACTCGGCGACCATCGGTGCCGGCGGCGTGGCCTACAACACCGCCAACGTCCAGACCGCGATCAACGCGATCCCGGGCATCGGCGGGACAGTCACCGTGGGTGCCGCGTCCGCGACCGGCTTCACCGTCACCTACAGCGGTGGCGGCTGGGCCGGGACGGACGTCCCCAACCTGGCGATCGACGCCCTCAGCTGCGGCGGATGCTTCTCCGCGGTTGACGAGACCACCCACGGTGGCGCCAACGACTCGTTCACGCTGCACTACGGCTCGAACGACTCGCCGGTCATCACCAACGGCGGCAACTACAGCACCACCGGCATCGCGGCCGCCCTCCAGGGCGTCAGCGAGGTGCAGGCCGTGTCGCTCTCGGGCTACACGTCCAACGGCGCGCTCGTACACGCTCAACTACGGCGGGAACGACTCGGTGCCGATCGTGCGTGGCCAGAACAACACCACCGCAGGCATCGCAGCTGCGATCGCCGGCGGCAACGAGCAGCAGCAGGTGACGCTGGGAAGCTTCAGCGGCACCACCCAGTCCTACCAGATCCAGTACAACGGGCAACAATTCCGTGACGCTGGGCCTGGGCGGGCTGGCCATCAGCAACGCCAACATCCAGGCGGCGATCACCGGGATCTCCGGTTGGCCTGCAGGCGGGACGGTCACGTCCTCCGGCGCGGGCAACACCGGGTTCACGGCGACGTTCGGCGGCACCCTGGCCAACAGCCAGGTCTCGCTGATCTCGATCGTCAACTGCACGGGCTCGTGCACCAGCACGGTTCGTGAGAACTCCCGCGGCTCGGCCGGCGTGCTCGGCATCGCCGGTGGCACCGTCACCGTCGGCACCGTTGCCGACACGGGCTACAACGTGACCTTCAACGCGCTCGGCGACGTCAGCCAGCTCTCGGTCACGAACCCGTCCGCGGGCGTCGGCGGCTCGGTCTCGACGACGACCAACGGCACCTCCGGCATCCTGCCGGTGGGCGCAACGGCGACCGTCGCCGGGTTCGGCGCCGGGACGTTCAACAACACCGGCTTCCAGGTGACGTTCGGCGGCTCGCTCGCCGGGCAGGCGACCGGTGCGCTCACCCTGACGAACCTCTCGTCCGGCGTGAGTGGCTACGTCAACGAGACCGCCCACGGCGGCCCCGCCCCGTACAACAAGGGGTTCCAGCAGATCGCGACCGGCGACACGGCACCGTCCGTGACCGCGCCGGCCGGCCCGCTGACCATCCCCTACCGCACGCCGTTCGCCCTCACCGGCAGCGGCAGCGACCCGGACGGCGATGCGACCACGTTCATGTGGGAGCAGTTCGACCGCGGCGGCACGACCGGCACGGCCCTGACGACGGCCAACAAGACCAACGGCCCGTTGTTCCGTGAGTTCGGCACCGCGCTCGACGCGAATGCGTACAACGTCCATGGCTACGGCTCGGCATCCTGCTCCAACGGCGAGAACTGCGTCAACACGAACCCGACGCGGGTCTTCCCCGACATGGCGCAGATCCTGGCCAACGACACCAACGCGAACACCGGGGACTGCCCCGGCGCTCCCGCTCCGGGGAGCCCGCCCGTGCCGCAGGCACTGGTGGACTGCTACTCGGAGTTCCTGCCCACCGCTTCCTACCCGGGCCCGATGCACTTCATCCTGACGGCTCGTGACGGCATCGGTGGCAGGGCGGAGACACCGCTGGTGACGGTGAACCTGGCTCCGGGCACCGGCCCGTTCCTGGTCACCGCGCCGAACACGGCGGTGACACTGGACGGCGGTACGAACACGAACGTGACGTGGAACGTCGCGGGCACGGACGCGCCGCCGATCAGCACCAGCAGCGTCAACATCCTGCTGTCCACCGACGGTGGACAGACGTTCCCGACCGTGCTTGCTTCGGGCGTTCCGAACAACGGCTCGGCGAACGTGGCGTTGCCCAACGTCGCAACCACCCATGCACGCATCGAGATCCAGGCCGTCGGCAACATCTACTTCGATGTCTCCGACTCCGACTTCACGATGCTGCAGACACAGACCATCTCGTTCGACCCGATCGCTGCACACACGTGGGGCGACGCCGACTTCAACGTCAGCGCCGTCTCGTCGTCCGGGCTGCCCGTGACCTTCACGGTTGGCGCGAGCGATCAGTGCACGATCACCGGCACGCTGGTGCACATCACGGGCGCGGGTTCGTGCTCGGTGACCGCGCACCAGGCCGGGAACGCGACCACTGAGCCGGCACCGGACGTCACGCAGACGTTCGCGATCAACAAGGCCGACCAGACGATCTCGTTCACGGTCGCCGACCACACGTTCGGCGACTCCGACTTCACCATCAACGCGACCTCGACCTCCGGGCTCGACGTCTCGTTCGCGGTGATCTCGGGGCACTGCACGGTGACCGGCAACACGGTGCACATCACCGGCGCAGGCAACTGCACGGTGGAGGCATCGCAGGCGGGCGACAGCAACTACAACGCCGCGCCTCCGGTCGACCGGACGTTCAACATCAACCAGGCAAGCCAGACCATCACGTTCCCGTCGATCCCGAACAAGACGTTCGGCACCGGTAACTTCACGCTCAGCGCGAGCGCGTCGTCCGGGCTGCCCGTCTCGTACGCGGCGAGCGGTGATTGTTCGGTAAGCGGGTCCACCGTCCACCTGACCGGCGCTGGGTCGTGCACGATCACGGCCTCCCAGCCCGGCGACGCGGACTACAACCCCGCCTCCGACGTGATGCGCACGTTCTCGATCGCGAAGGGCAATCAGTTCATCACCTTCCCGACGATCCCGAAGACGGCCTTCGGCTCCCCGGACCTCGATCCGGGCGCCACGGCCAACTCCGGGCTGTCCATCACGTACACGGCATCGGGTGTCTGTCACCTGGTGTCGGGTCTGCTCCACCTCGACGGCGTTGGCAGGTGCACCGTCAAGGCCTCGCAGGTGGGCGATCCTGACTGGAACGCGGCGATCGACGTCACGCGCAAGTTCAACGTGACGGCGGCGCCGACGACCACGTCCCTCTCGGGTACCTCCCCGGTGGCGCCGGGTGGTCAGATCACGCTGATCGCGACCATCTCGTCGGCAGCGGGCGGGCCCACGGACGGCAACGTCCAGTTCTCCACAACCGGGGGCACGCTCCTGGCCACGATCCCCGTCTCGGCGGGATCCGCGACCGCGTTCGTCACGGCGCCCGGATCACCGACCAAGGTGCAGATCAAGGCCAAGTACGTCCCCGGCCCGGCGAGCGACTGGAAGGGTTCCACCAGCGCGAAGGTGGTGATCCAGGTCCACAACTGATCGCATCCTCGGATAGCTGAGGCTGCGTGAGAACACGGGGCCGGTTCCGCAAGGAGCCGGCCCCGTGGTCGTTCTATGAGCGAAGGGCGCGCAGCACGGCTTCGAGGTCGTCCGCGCCGGCGGCCTGCTCGGGCGTGAACGCCGCGAGCGGGCTCGCGGCCATCACCTCGTAGGCCGCGGCGGCGGCGGTGAACAGCGCCTGCGGGAACCCCGCGCCGGCCTGCGTCTCGGCGATCTGGTGCATCTCGCCCACGTAGCGCGGCGACTTGGAGGCCGCCATCGCGATCGTCTGCTCGATGTCCTCCAGCAGCTCGGGGAACGACGCCCGCAGGTCGGCCAGCGCCGGCTCGAGGACGCCCTCGGCCTGGGCCGTGCCCAGCGCGTGGGCCAGCAGCAGCGCCGTGCCCTTGTAGACCGAGGCGGTGCACATCTTCAGCGCCGAGGCCGTCCCCACCGCCTCCCCGAGGACGATCGGGTGGGCGCCGGCGAAGCCGAGCGCGGCCACCTCGGCCGCGCGCGGGCCGGAGAGGTAGAGGCGGGTCGAGCCGTCCGGCCGCGGCGGCGGGCCCGAGATCGAGCCGTCCACCAGCTCCAGCCCGGCGGCGGCGAGCACGTCGCCGATCCTGCGGACGGTCTCCGGGGAGACCGCGTTCAGGTCGGCCACCAGGGGCCGGGCGCCGGTCTCGGCGGCGGCTTCAGCAACGGCCCTGGCGACGGCGCGGGCCTCCCCCGGTGGCACGACCGAGAGCAGGACGTCCGCCTCGGCGACAACCAGCGGCAGGTCGGCGAGCAGCTCCAGCCCCTCGGCCAGCGCGCGGGTGCGATCGCTGCGGCCGGCCACCGTCGCCACCACCCGCCGCCCCGGGCCGGTCAGCGACCGGCCGATCGCGGCGCCCATCGCCCCTGGGCTGATGACGCCGACCGTGGCCGTGCGCGGATCCACGGTGGGAGTTCTACCCGGTGGTGCGGGCGCGGTAGCGCCGGATCGTCAGCGGGACGCGGGCTAGAAGGAGAACGGGACGTTCAGCGGCGGGATCTCCTTCGCCGGCTCTGGATGCGTCACCTGACTGGGCGGCACCGCCTCGTGCGGCATGTCCAGCTCGCCGCGGGCGTAGGCGGCGCCGGACGCCACGCCGATGACAAGCGAGAGCCCTCCGAGGATGCGGAGCGCGAGGATCACCCAGTCCACGGTGTGCGTCGGCGTCGTATGGAGCGTGAGGCCGTTCACGACGACGGTCTGCTCCGGCGTCGGAGTGAGGACGAAGCTGACGACCAGCGCGATGGCGCCGAGAACCGTCGGCAGGGCGACCTTGGGATTCCGGAACGCTTGCAACAGGCGTCGCATGCTGACAGGATACCGCCGTTTGCAGGGCTGGCGAGCCCGCCGCTATGAGCAGATGGCCGTGGTATGGATCCCGGCCGCGACGATCAGGCTTCCGTCGGGGGCGGCGGATACCGACACCAGGTAGCTGCGGATCGTGGGGGGGAGGGTGACGGGTGTCAATCCACTCGACGTGCCGGTCTCGACGAGTGGGTGGTAGATGCGGTGGAGGGTGCCGTCGCGTGACCATGACCCCGCGGCCACGATGGTGCCGTCGGCGAGTGTCGCGACGCTCCGCAGAAAACCACCCTGGGCCTGGTCCGGAAGCTGGATGGGCACCGGCGACCATCCGCTGCCGTCGTAGTGGAGGGCAACCGGGTCGTTGCCGAACGCGCCGGGTTTGTATCCCACCGCCGACACATCGCGGTGCGAGGTCTCGGCGATGCCGTCGTAGTGGGTCGTCGAACCGGCGGGGCTTCCCGCGTCCCGCCAGGTGCTGCCGTTCCAGTACTCGAGGTCGCTGGTGTCGGACGATCCCTGTGCGCCGGAGACCGTGGCCCAGATCGAGCTCCAGCCGCCTGCCGTCAGTCCTTCGAGCTCTGAGGCCGCGGGTGCCGGCACCGGGTGCCAGCGAGCGCCGTTGAAGCGGTCGACCACCGCGTGCTCCACGCTCGCCGCCGTCCTCACGGAACCGCCGGTGTAGACCGCATCGTCCGCATAGGGCGCGATCGCATCCAGCGTCGTGTTGCCCTGCACGTGGGGTGCCGTGGGGAGCGCGGCCCACGAGCCGCCCGTGGCGCGCTCCGCGAACGGCCGCTCGTGGCTTGTGCCGACGGCGTAGGCGGTGCCGTCCGCGGTGACGGCAACGGCAAGGAGGCGCCCGTGCCGGAACCCGGTGCCGTCCTGCGCCACCGTCCACGCCGTCCCGTCCCAGTGCTCGATCAAGGGTCGGCCGATGGCCTGTCCGACGCCCCATGCCGATGTTGCACTCTCCGCGGCCACCGCGAAGAGCGACGGGATCTTGCCGCCCACCGGTGCCGGCGGGACATCACGCCAGGTGCAGGTCGCCGCCGGGGCACGGAGACCGGGGCGCGCACCGGCTGGGGCGGAGACCCCGAGCACGAGTCCGGCCACGAGTGCGAGCGCCGCAGCAACTCGCCACAGCCCCATCCGGCTCATCGTCAGCCAGGATACCTCGGGACGGGGCGGGCCGCGGTCGAGTGAACGGGAGCGACGGGACTCGAACCCGCGACCTCCGGCGTGACAGGCCGGCGTTCTAACCAGCTGAACTACGCCCCCGGATGCGCCTGTCCGGCGCCCGCGAGAGTATACCGTCGGCGCCGCGGCGGCTCGCCGCACAGGAAGCCGCCGAGTCCCCGAGAAATAGGCACCGATGAACCCCCTCCACAACGGCTACCTCCCGATCGCCGAGCACGGCATCATCGGCGACCTCCACACCGTTGCCCTGGTCGGGACGGACGGCACCATCGACTGGTACTGCTGCCCGCGCTTCGACTCCCCCAGCGTCTTCGCCAGCCTGCTGGACAAGGACAAGGGCGGCTTCTTCCGGATCGCGCCGCCGGAGGAGTGCCAGGTCAAGCAGCTCTACCTGCCGGACACGAACATCCTCTTCACCCGCTTCCTGACGCCGGACGGCGTCGGCGAGATGACCGACTTCATGCCGATCGGCCGCCAGCACGTGCTGGAGGAGCACCGGATGGTGCGCAGCGCCCACTGCGTGCGCGGCACGATGACCTTCCGGATCGAGTGCCGGCCGCGGTTCGACTACGGCCGCGCCGAGCACACCCTGGAGCGGCACGAGAACGGCGTGCTGTTCCGCACCCCCGAGCTGACGCTGACGCTCGAGTCCGACGCGCAGATGACCGACGACGGCCGCGACGTCGCCTTCGAGATCACGCTCAACGCGGGCGAGCGGGTCAACTTCTCGCTGGCCAGCGTCCAGCCGGACTATGTCCCCAGCGGCTACAGCGTCGCCGACGGCACCGAGGCCTTCCAGCACACGATCGACTTCTGGCGCCGGCTGGATCGGCAAGTCGGTCTACCGCGGCCGCTGGCGCGAGATGGTGAACCGCTCCGCGTTGACGCTGAAGCTGCTCACCTACGCGCCGACCGGCGCGATCGTCGCCGCTCCGACCACCAGCCTGCCCGAGGTGCTGGGCGGCGGGCGCAACTGGGACTACCGCTACACCTGGATCCGCGATGCCGCCTTCTCGCTGTACGCGCTGCTGCGGCTCGGGTTCACGGAGGAGGCCGGCGCCTTCATGGGCTGGCTCACCGACCGCTACCGGGAGGACGCCGACGGCCACGACGGCCCGCTCCAGATCATGTACGGCATCGACGGCCGCTCGGAGCTCGAGGAGACCGACGCTCGACCACCTCGAGGGCTACATGGGCTCGAAGCCGGTGCGGATCGGCAACGGCGCGGCCGACCAGCTTCAGCTCGACATCTACGGCGAGCTGATCGACTCGATCTACCTCTACAACAAGTACGGCGAGCCGATCTCCTACGACGCCTGGCAGTCCCTGACCGGGGTCGTCAACTGGCTGTCGGACAACTGGGACCGGCCCGACGAGGGCATCTGGGAGACGCGCGGCGGGCGCCAGCACTTCACCTACTCGCGGCTGATGAGCTGGGTCGCGATCGAGCGGATGGTGCGGATGTCCCGGCAGCGCGGGCTGCCGGCCGACATGACCCGCTGGCTCCACGTGCGCGACACGATCGCCCGCGAGGTCATGGAGAAGGGCTGGAACGCCAAGCGCGGCGCCTTCACCCAGCACTACGACACCGAGGTGCTGGACGCCTCGGTGCTGCTGATGCCGCTGACCAAGTTCATCGCCCCGCGCGATCCCCGCTGGCTCTCGACGCTGGACGCGATCGGCAACGAGTTGGTCTCCGACAGCCTGGTGTACCGCTACAACGCGATCGCGTCGCCGGACGGGCTGGACGGCGACGAGGGCACGTTCTCGATCTGCTCCTTCTGGTGGGTCGAGGCCCTGGCCCGCGCCGGGCGGCTGGACGAGGCCCGGCTCGCGTTCGAGAAGATGCTGACCTACGCCAACCACCTGGGCCTGTACTCGGAGGAGATCGGGCCGACCGGCGAGTCGCTGGGCAACTTCCCGCAGGCGTTCACCCATCTGGCGCTGATCTCGGCCGCGGTCAACCTCGACCACAACCTGGGGTAGGACCCTCAGGCAGCGCTGCTGGCCGCCCGCACGGGCAGCGCGATGGTGACCGTGGTGCCCTTGCCGGGCGCGGTCTCGAACTCCACGGATCCGCCGGCGGCGTCGATCCGCTCGGTCAGCGCCTCGATGCCGAGGTGGTTTGTGGCGCGCGCCCGCTCCATCGCCTGACCGAGTTCGAAGCCGCGGCCGTCGTCGCGCACCTCTGCCCGCAGCCGGTCGCCCTCCACCTCGAGCTCGACGTCCACACGCTGCGCCTCGGCGTGGGTGCGGACGTTCGTGATCAGCTCCGAGATCGAGCGGAACGCGATCGCCTCGACAGTCGGATCGAGCCGCTCCGGCAGCCGGTCGGCCGCGAGCCCCGTCGCCATCCCCGTCTCCTGAGACAACGCTTCCAGCAGGTGGCGCACGGCGGGCTCGAGCCCGTGCTGCCACAGCACCGCCGGCCGCAGCTCGAACGTCATCCGCCGTGTCCGCTCGACGGCGCCCGAGATCAGTCCGGCGGCGTCGCGCAGGGCGGCCGTCGCCCGGTCGAGCGCGCCCGCCTCGATCGCGCGGCGCACCCGGTCGAGCGCGATCACGCACGCCGACAGCACCTGGACGGTGTCGTCGTGCAGGTCGCCCGCGACCTGCGTGCGCTCCTGCTCCTGGGCGCGCACCAGCCGCTCGAGTAGGGAGCGTTGGCGCTGCTCCAGCGCCTCCAGTCGCTGCGCGCGGCTCTCCGACTCGTCGCGCAGGCGGGCGCCGCGCAGCGCCGCCGCCACCTGCTCGGCGATGGTGGACATGAGCAGGCCGTCGTCCTCGTCGAACCGGTTGACGGCCGTGTCGTAGAGGCCGAGCACGGCGTCGCAGCGGCCGTCCACGACCACCGGCGTGATCAGCACCGACGTGTAGACCCAGCCGCCCTCGTGCCACGGCACGAAGCGTTCGTGCGTCGCGTTGTCGCCGACGATCAGCTGCTCGCCGGTCGCGAACACTGTGCCGGTGGTGCCCTCGCCGATCGGCCGCGTCATGCCCTCGGTGCTGTTGCCGTGGTGGTCGAGGTCGATCACCGCACGCTGCACCCCGGCCTCGCAGTCCGCGACGAAGGCCGCCACCGAACCGCAATCGATCCGGGCGGCGATCGCCTCGACGGCCGAGCGCAGCGTCTCCACCGGCGTCGCCGCCGTGGCGACCGCCTTGGCGACGTCCAGCGTCAGCGCCAGCCGGCGGGCTCGCCGCTCCGACTCGTCGCGGAGCCGGGCGCCACGGAGCGCCGCGGCCAACTGCTCGGCGACGGTGCGCATCAGCAGCGCGTCGTCGTCGTGGAAGCGGCCGGGCGCGGTGTCGGTGAGGGCGATCACGGCCAGCGCCCGGCCGTCCACCAGCACCGGGGTGAAGACGGCCGACTCGTAGACCCAGTCGTCCGGGCTCCACGCCGCACCCTGGTCGGAGTCGCCGGCGGTGCGCATGTGCAGCTGGCGGCCGCTCTGGAAGACCGCGCCGATGTGGCCCGTGCCGATCGGCCGGCGCATCCCTTCGACGCTCGACCCGTGCCGGTCGATGTCCACCACGCACACCATCTCCTCCGCCCCGGTCGCCAGGAAGCCGCCGACAGCGCCGCAGGGGATGGCCTCGGCGATGGTCTCCACGGCCGCCCGCAGCGCGTCATCCAGCGCGGCCGTGCCGGCCACTCGGCGGGCGACGTCCAGCGAGACGGCGAGCCGCTTCGCGCGCCGCTCCGACTCGTCACGCAGCCGTGCTCCGCGCAGCGCGCCGGCGACCTGCTCGGCGATCGTGCGCATCAGCAGCGTGTCGTCGTCGTTGAACCGGCGCGGCTCCAGGCTGTAGAGCCCGATCGCCGCCGCCGGCTCGCCGTCCACCACGACCGGCGTCAGCAGCACGGAGCGGAACCCGGATGCCTCGCGGCGCCACGCGATGTAGTCGCGCTGCCTGCGTGCGTCGCTGATGTTGATCTGCCCGGCGCCGGTCAGCACCGCGCCACTGGTCGTGTCGCCCAGGCTGCGAACGTCGCCCTCGACGCTGCCGGTGGGATCGATGTCCACGGCGCAGACCTGCTCCCCGCTGGCGGGGAGGGGCACGTACGCCGAGAAGGCGTGCGCGGCGACCGAGCCGGCGATCGCCCGCATCGCCGAGCGCAGGGTGCTGTCCACGGTGCGCTCGCCCGCGACCGCCCGGGCGACGTCGAGCGCGACGGCCAGCCGCCCCGCACGCTGCTCGGACTCGGTGCGCAGCTGGATGCCGCGCAGCGACGCCGCGACCTGCTCGGCCACGGCCCGCATCAGGCTCGCGTCGGTCTCGTCGAAGCAGTCGGGGTGCTCGTCCGCGAGGTGGAGCGTCGCGACGCACAGCCCGTCGATCAGCACCGGCGTGATCATCACCGACTCCAGACCGCGGTCGCCGGGCCACGAGGCGACCTCCGACCGGCTGGCGTTGCCGACCGAGACCTGCTCGCCCGTGGCGACCACGACGCCGGTCAGGCCCTCGGTGACCGGCCGCCGCAACCCCTCGACCGACGGGCCGGCGCGGTCGAGCGCGCTGACGAAGATCTGCTCGGTGCGGTCGGGGCTGATGCGTGCCGCGGCGGTCAGGGCGTAGCCCGAGCGCTCGTGGATCAGGCCGACCGCCGTGCGCACCGCCTCGTCCGCGCTCTCCGCCGCCGCGATCCGCCGGGCGACCTCGGACGCCATGGCCAGGCGCGCCGCCCGCTCCTCCGACTCGTCCCGCAGGCGCGCCCCGCGCAGCGCCGCGCCCACCTGTTCGGCGACGGTCACCAGCAGCGCCTCGTCGTCCTCGTTGAACGCGTCGACCTGCTGCGACGCCAGCTCGAACGCCGCCTCGCAGCGGTCCGTCCACCACCACCGGCACGTACACCAGCGAGGGGTAGTGCTCCGGTCCCTGACCAGCGGTAGTCGGGGTCGTCGACGGCCCGGCCCAGCCGCAGCGGCCGCGGGTCGGTCAGCACGCGGGCCGCGATCCCCTCCGTCGCCGGCCAGCGCATGCCGACGGCGCTGCTCGGGCCCGACCGGTCGAAGCTCAGCGTCATCACCAGCTCGCCGCGCTCGTGGTCGACGCGGATCACCGAGACCGCCTCGTGCTCGGTGCCCTGGTAGATGGTGCGGGCCGCGATCTCGAGCGCCTCGTCGATCGACTGCGACCCCGCCACGGCGCGCGCCACCTCGGCCGTCAGGCCCAGCCGGTTGGCCCGCCGCTCGGACGCCTCGCGCAGCTCCGCGCCGCGGATGGCGGCTGCGACCTGTTCGGCGATCGCCCGCACCAGCACCTCGTCCTGCGCGTCGAACCGGTCGGCGGCGGCGTCGTACAGCTCGAGCGTGGCGGCCGCGACGCCGTCCACCAGCACGGGAACGATCATCCCGGCCGCGTGGTGGTGCTCACCCGGCCACCGGCTGAGCATCGACTCCGGCGGCTGGTCGCCCGCACGCACGGCCTGGCCGGTCTCCATCACGTGGCCGGTCATGCCCTCTCCGACCGGACGGCGCAGGCCGATGGGGCGCTCGCCCAGCGAGCTGCGGGCCGCCAGCAGCACCTGCTCGCCGCGGTCGGCGCGCACGGCGCACACCGTGGTGCAGCCGATCGAGACGAACAGGGTGTCCACCGTCGCCTGCAGCGTGCCGGAGATCGTCTGCTCCCCGGCCACCGCATGGGCGACGTCCAGCGAGAGCGCGAGCCGCTGCGCGCGGCGGTCGGATTGCCCGCGCAGGTCGCGCGCCCGGATGGCGATCGCAAGCTGCTCCGTGACCGTCTCCATGGCGACCGCGTCCCACGTGTCGAACCGGTGGGGCTGGAGCTCCCAGACGTCCACCGTGGCGAAGCAGCGGCCGTCCACCATCACCGGGGTCACGATCGCCGAGAGGTACGGCTCGTCCTGCCCCCCGTCGGCCGCCGGGTCGAGATCGACCCGGCCGGTGAGGATCTGCACGCCGGTGCGGATCGTCCGTCCGGCCAGCCCTGTCGCGATCGGGCGGCGCACCTCGCCGACCGCCTCGCCGTCGGCCGTGTGCCGGGCGATCACGACCTGCTCACCGGCGCGCTCATCGGCCAGCGTGATCGTGACGGCGTCGTACCCGGTCTGTTCGAAGACGACGCGCGCGGTCTCGCGCAGCATGTCCTCGATCGACCCGGGAGCGGTGGACAGCTTCGAGACCTCCGACGCGATCGCCAGCCGCCGCGCCCGCCGCTCCGCCTGGTCGCGCAGCCGCACGCTGCGCCACGCGGCCGCCAGGTGCTCCGCGACGACCGCCATCAGCGCGGCGTCCTCGCGGTCGTAGGCGTCGATCCGGCGATCGGCCACGTCGATGGCGGCCACGCAGGTGTCGTCCACCACGATCGGCGTGACCAGCAGCGACTCGATCTCGAGCTCGACCGGCCACGCGTAGCGGTGATCGGCACGCACCGAGCCGACCGTGAACTGCTGGTGGGTGCGGATCGCCTCGCCGGTGAGGCCGTCGTCGATCGGCCGGCGCACCGGCTCGGTCGTCGCGCCGTGGCCGATGTCCACCATCTCCAGCTGTTCGCCCGAGTCGGGCAGCACGAGCGACGCGGAGACGCGCTCGTAGCCCGCCCTCTCGTGGATCGCGATCGCCGCCAGCTCGAGCGCCTGCGTGACCGTGGTGGCCGGCGCGATCGCCGCGGCGACCGCGGCTGCCAGCTCGAGCCGCGCGGCCCGGCGCTCGGAGTCCACCCGCGAGCGGACGCCGCGAAGCGTCGCGGCGAGCTGGCCGGCCACGATCCGCATCAGCGCGATGTCGGCGTCGCCGAAACGGTCGGGACGTGTGTCGCACAGCTCCAGCACCGCCTCGCAGCGGCCGTCCAGCGCGACCGGGGTGAGCAGGAGCGACTCGTACCTGATGCCGCCGTGCCAGGCGTAGCGCGGGTCGCTGGCCGCGTGGCCGAGCAGCAGCTGCTCGCCGCTGCCGGCGACGTAGCCGACCAGGCCCGGCGTCCAGCGGCCGGCGGATGCCCACCTCGGGCGCCCCGTCCCTCATGCCCGCGGTCGGCGACGATCACCTGGATGCCGGCGTCGTGGTCGAGCAGCGTTGCCGTCACGGCCATGTACGAGGAGCGGTCGGCGACCTCGTCGGTCGCCGAGATCAGCGCCTCGGCGGGGGACGCCGCGGTGGTGGTCGCAGCCGTGACGGCCTGCGCCAGCTCCAGCAGCTGCTCGAGCTCGGCGGCCGCAGGTCGCGTGTGGTCGGGATCGCCCACGGTGGGGGGATTCTGGCAGACCTGCCGCCCGGTGCGGCTCCCCGCCTTTGGGTATTCGCTCGGTACAGTGCTCCCACCGGGCGGTTAGCTCAGCTGGGAGAGCACCTGCTTTACACGCAGGGGGTCGGCGGTTCGAAACCGTCACCGCCCATGTGGCGACAACGAATGCCAGGCGATCCGGCGTGCGGCCGAGCCCCGAGCAGTACTTCATGCTGCTCGCGGTGGCGACCCGCGAGCGCGCGGCGTGCCTGCGGCGGCACGTCGGCGCGATCCTGGTCAGCGACGGCCGGATCATCGCCACCGGCTACAACGGCACCCCGACCGGCTTCCCCAACTGCGACGAGGGCGGATGCCACCGCTGCGCGCACCCCGACGACTACGCCGAGGGCCGCGGCTACGACGTCTGCATCTGCGTCCACGCGGAGCAGAACGCGGTGCTCCAGGCGGCCAAGCTCGGCTACTCGGTGCACGGGTCGCACTGCTACTCGACCCTGCGGCCCTGCTTCGGCTGCCTCAAGGAGCTGTACCAGGCGGGCGTCGCCCGGATCTACCACCTCAACGAGTGGACGCCGTCGGATCCGGTCGAGGCCGGCGCCTACACCGAACTGCTCGCCGAGATGGGCCGCCACGGCGTGGCGGTCGAGCCGCTCGAGCTGCCCGAAGAGCTGCTCGACCTACGCGCTTCGGCGTAGCCAGCCGAGCGCACCTTCCTCCTCCCAGTCGAACGACTTGGCGTCGTCGACGGGGACGGGGGGCTCGAACGGGATGATCGCCGCCTCGCGGCGACCGGGCGGGATGGCCTCGCCGTCCATGACCACGATCAGCCTCTGCGGGGTCGCCTCGCGCGCGGCCAGCACCGGCAGCGGGTAGGGCCGCGGTGTCGCCGTGATCCGGGCCAGGCCGTGGGCGTGCAGCGCACGGCGCCACGCGCGCAGCTCGCCCTCGGGCAGGCCGGAGGCGTCGCAGGCGGGGCACGGCAGCAGCGGCCGCTTGGCTTCGTTGCAGCTGAGACATGTGATGGTGATCTGCATGCGTGCGTTGTCGGCGGACGGAGCCCGCACCTTGAGGGTGATCGCTCAAGGAATCGGCCGATCCTGCCGACCCACCATGTATGCACCGGTTTCGCCGCAACCGGTCGCTGCGCACGGTCGGGGTCGTCGCGATGCTCGCCGCATGCCTTGCCGCAGCGACCGCGAACTCCGCCTCGGCCGGGCCCCTGGACGAGGCGAAGGCGCACTACAAGCGCGTGCAGAAGCAGGTGCGGCGGCTCGACAGCCGCGCCGAGAAGCTGACCGAGGATTACGACCGCGCCACCTGGGAGCTCTCGATCCTGCACCGGCAGATCCTGGACGCGCGACGGCGGCTGCGGGCCACCGAGGCCCAGCTCGCGTCGCACCAGCAGTCGCTCTCGGAGCTGATGATCGCGCGCTACAAGGGGCTCGACCCGCAGACGCTCGAGATCCTGCTGGGCGCTCAGTCGCTGTCGTCCATCACCGGGGGCCTCGACCTCCAGTCGCGGCTCGACCAGGCGATGGCGAGCGCCGTGACGCAGATCCAGCAGCTTCGCGACGCCATCGAGCAGCAGCAGCTCGACCTGGCCGCCGCCCAGAAGCAGGCCGAGCACGAGGCGAAGGTGGCCGCCGCGGCGCGCAAGCTGATCCGCCGCCAGCTCCGCCAGCGGCGCCAGCTGATGACCGATCTGGGCAGCCAGATCGCCGCCGCCGAGGCCGCCACCTCGATCGGCCAGCAGAAGCTCGCGCTGCGCGCCGGTGCCTGGATCAACGCGGACATGCACCACAATCGCCGCGATGTCGGCGCGATGATGCGCGACCAGGTCGCCCTGGAGGCGTTGAAGGAGATCGGCGTGCCCTACAAGTGGGGCGGCGCCTCGCCCGAGGGCGGGTTCGACTGCTCGGGGCTGGTCATGTGGCTGTGGGCGCAGCACGGCGTCGCCCTGCCGCACTTCGCCGCCGCGCAGTACGCGCTGGGCCCGTATGTCACCAGCCAGGACGACCTCAAGATCGGCGACCTCGTCTTCTTCCACGACCTCGGCCACGTCGCGATCTACATCGGCAACGGTTTCGTCGTGCACGCGCCGCACACCGGCGACGTGGTGCGCATCGCGCCGCTCTCGCTGGGCTGGTTCCAGGACACGTACGTGGGCGCGACCCGCCCCGGCCCGGCCTGATCCACTACCCTGCGGAGGTGTTCTTCCGCCAGGTGCTCCACGCCGATCTGGGCTGCGCCTCCTACGTGATCGCGGACACGCGCGCGGGGGTGGGCGCGGTGGTGGATCCGCGGTTCGACGTCGCCGAGTACCTCGAGCTGGCCCGCGAGCACGGCTTCCGGATCACCGACGTGGTGGAGACGCACAACCACGCCGACCACCTGTCCGGCCGGGGCCGGCTGGTCGAGGCGACCGGCGCCCGCGTGCGCATCCACCGGCTGGCCGGCGCCGCTTACGACCACGCGCCGTTCGAGGACGGCGACGAGCTGCCGGTCGGCGGGTCGGTGCTGTTGCGCGTGCTACATACGCCGGGACACCGTCCGGAGCACAGCGCGCTGGTGGTCGTCGATCTGGCGCGCGGCCCGGAGCCCTGCGCCGTCCTCACCGGTGACAGCCTGTTCGTGAACGACGCGGCCCGCCCCGACCTCGCCGTCGAGAAGCGGCAGGGGGCGGCCGAGCTGTTCGGCAGCCTGGCCCGGCTGCTCGACCTGGGCGACGCGGTCGAGGTCTATCCCGGCCACACCGGCGGCTCGCTGTGCGGCAGCGCGCGGATGAGCGAAAAGACGTCGTCCACAATCGGCTACGAACGCGCCCACAACCCGCTGCTGCTGATCGCCGAGCAGGAGCGGTTCGTGGAGACGCTGGTCGCCGGGCTCTCGCCGCAGCCACCGAACTTCGCCGCCATTGCGGAGACCAACCGGGCGCAGATGCCGACCGAGCTGCATCGGCCGGTCGCGGTCGCACCGCAGCGGTTCGCCGAGCGGATTGCCGCCGGCGGGATCGTGGTGGACGGCCGCAGCCCCGAGGCGTTCGCGGCTGGCCACATCCCCGGATCGGTCGGGGTGACGCTGGCGGCGACCGGGTTCGGCACCAAGGTCGCGTGGCTGGCGGACGGCGATCACGAGCTGCTGCTGGTCGGCCACGACGACGCCGACGCGGAGCGGATGACCGGGCTGCTGGGCGCGGT
Organism: uncultured Actinomycetes bacterium; assembly: GCA_963797175.1. Lineage (GTDB taxonomy): Bacteria > Actinomycetota > Thermoleophilia > Gaiellales > JAICJC01 > DATLLN01. Next base: position 1,248,577 of record CAWCOL010000009.1, on the reverse strand, counting down.
CGGCGTCCGCTCGACCGGTGCGATGCTGGCCGGCGGGTTCGCCGCCTGGCGGATGTCCGGCCTCGATGTTGCCACGCTGGAGATCGTCCTCGCGCGCGACTTGCCGGCGCTGGTCGCAGAGCGGCCGGACGTGCAGCTGCTCGATGTCCGCGCCGACCACGAGTGGGAGGAGCTGCGCATCCCCGGCTCCGCCCACCTGGCGTTCAACGAGCTGCCGGCCCGCATGCCCGACCTCGACCGCGGGCGCCCTGTCGCGGCCTTCTGCTCGAGCGGCAAGCGCAGCGCGATGGCGGCCGGGCTACTCCAGCGCGGCGGGTTCGAGCACGTCATCCACGTCGCCGGCGGCGGCATCCGCACGTGGGAGGCTGCGGGGATGCCGCTCGAGCGTGACCAGCCCGTGGCCGCGGCATGAGCGCGCCCGATGTCTCGGCGGACGCGGTGGCGGTGGGGCTGAAGGACGGTGCGCTGGTGGCGGTGGACGTGCGCACGGCCGAGGAGTGGGAGGGCGCGCACATCGCCGGCGCGACCTGGATCCCGATGAACGAGCTGGCCGGCCGCATGGCCGAGCTGCCCGAGGACACCCCGCTGGCGATGGTGTGCCGGTCGGGCTCGCGCAGCGGCGTGGTGGCCGACCACCTGGTCGCCGCCGGCTACGACGCGGTCAACATGGCGGGCGGCATGTACGCCTGGGTGGCGGCCGGCCTGCCGATCGAGCCGGACGACGGCATCGTGATTTGAGCATCCGCGTCGGCACCTGCTCGTGGGCCGACGAGTCGCTCTCCGCGCTCTGGTACCCACCCCACGCGCGCTCGGCTGAGGGCAGGCTGCGCCACTACGCCGAGCACTTCGACACGGTCGAGGTCAACTCCAGCTTCTACGCGATGCCGGTCGCCGAGACGGCGGCCAACTGGGCCAGGCGGACGCCGGAGGGCTTCGTCTTCCACGTCAAGGCGTTCGCGATGATGACCCGCCACCCGGTGCGGCCCGAGCAGCTGCCGCCCGACCTGCGCGAGGGCGCCGCCGTGGACGAGCGCGGCCGCATCCACCCGTCAGCGGAGCTCCGCACCGAGGTGTTCGAGCGGTTCCTGCACGGCATCGGCCCGCTGGGCGAGGCGGGCAAGCTGGGTGGCATCCTCGTCCAGATGCCGCCCTACATCGTGCGCAAGCCGGAGTCGCTCGACTACCTGACCTGGGCTCGCGAGCGGCTCGAGGGCCACCCCATGCTGGTCGAGTTCCGGCACCGGAGCTGGCTCGAGCCGGACGTCGTGGACGAGACGCTCGCGTTCCTGCGCTCGATCGACGCCACCTACGTGATGGTGGACGCGCCGCGCACCGATGCCAGGAACGTCGCGCCGACGGTGGTCGGCCGCACCGGCACCGACGCCTACCTGCGGCTGCACGGGCGCAACGCCAAGACCTGGAACGTGCGCGGCCGGAGCGCCGCCGAGCGGTTCGACTACCTCTACAGCGACGAGGAGCTGGAGGAGTGGGTGCCGCCGCTGCGCGAGCTGGCCGAGAAGGCGGGCACCGTCTGGGTGATGTTCAACAACAACGGCCGCAGCGTGGACGTCGCCACCGGCGCCGAGATCGCGCAGGCGCCGGTCAACGCGCTGACGATGCTGGAGCTGCTCGCGTCCTGACCCGGACCGAACCGCCGCTTGAGTGCGCGCAGGAGGTCGTGGGAGGGTCGGATGCTGCGGTTGGTCGGACTGCTGACGGCCGTGGAAACCGGGCCGGACCGCAACCGCCGCTTGAGTGCGCGCAGGAGGTCGTGGGAGGGTCGGATGCTGCGGTTGGTCGGACTGCTGACGGCCGTGGAAACCGGGCCGGACCGAACCGCCGCTTGAGTGCGCGCAGGAGGTCGTGGGAGGGTCGGATGCTGCGGTTGGTCGGACTGCTGACGGCCGTGGAAACCGGGCCGGACCGAACCGCCGCTTGAGTGCGCGCAGGAGGTCGTGGGAGGGTCGGATGCTGCGGTTTGGTCGGACTGCTGACGGCCGTGGAAACCGGGCCGGACCGAACCGCCGCCCGGTAAGCGGGGAGGTCTTACCGGGCGGCCGGAGGGGGAGGATCACCGGAGAAACTCCGGCTTACGATCGGTTGCCACGGACGGTCGGTTCGTGGCTGTCAGTCAGGAGAGGGTGTCTGCGATCTCTCCTGGCCGTCTTCGTCAATCGCCACTCTCTCATCACCCTGTTGGGGGAGAATTGGAGGTTCTAGGGACGCCGGACGGCGGTAGTGGGCGAGCGCCGGCATCAGCAGGCTGAGCACCGCTGCGCCGGCGATGCAGATCAGTCCGCCGGAGACAACGGAGACCTCCACGGACGTCAGCCGGGCCACCGTGCCGGCCTCGAGATCGCCCAGTCGCGGGCCGCTGGTGACGACCGCGATGTGGAGCGCGGCCATCCGCCCGCGCATCCGGTCGGGCGCCTCCTGCTGCATGATCGTGTTGCGGAAGACGGCCGACACGACGTCGGCCGCGCCGGCCAGGGCGAGCAGCCCCAGCGCGAGCCAGAACAGGTCGCCCGGCACCAGGCCGAAGGCCGCGATCGAGAGGCCCCAGACGACGACGGCCGCGATCACGGCCGTGCCCTGACGGCGCACCGCGCCGACCCAGCCGCTGGTCAGCGCGCCGAGCAATGCCCCGACGGCGGGCGCCGAGTAGAGCAGGCCCAGCCCCTGCGGCCCGACCCGGAAGGTGGCCTGGGCGAGCGCCGGGAAGAGCGCGCGGGGCATGCCGAAGATCATCGCGTTCAGGTCGATCGCGAACGTGCCCAGCAGCGCCGGGCGGGTGCGGGCGAAGCGCAGGCCGTCCACGACGGCACGCAGGCCCGGTGGCGCACCCGCCCCGTGCGGGCGGAGCGCCGGCAGCATCGCGGCGGTGGCCAGCGCGAGGCTGTAGCCGCACGCGCCGATCATGTACGTCCTGGTCAGGCCGACGCCGGCCAGCAGCAGGCCGGCGACCGCGGGCCCGGCGATCTGGGAGAGCTGGTCGACCGTCTGGTTGAGGGCGGACGCGGCGGGGACCCGCTCCAGCCCGACCAGCTGCGGCACCACGGCGTTTCGCACCGGCGACTCGATCGCTGAGGCGAACGCCTGCACCGCGGCGAGCGCGTACAGCGCGATCAGCGGCGGGTCGCCCCTGGCGGCCAGGGCGGCCAGCGCCGCCAGGCACGCGGCGGCGGTCACCTGGCTGATCACCAGCAGGCGCCGCCGGTCGAAGGAGTCGGCGATCGCCCCCGCGGTGACCGCTCCGGCCAGCAGCGGCACCAGGGCGACGAGGCCGATCAGCCCGACCAGCAGCGAGGAATGGGTGAGCGTGTAGATCTGGAACGGCAGCGCCACCACGCCCACCTGCGACGCGCCCGCGGCGAGCAGGTCGTTCGACAGCAGCCGCCGGTAGGCGGACGAGTCGCGAAGGGGAGAGATGTCGACCAGCAGCCCGCGCACCGCGCGCGAACATAGATCAGGTCATCTACGTCGCGGCGAGGTAGATCGAGCTGCCGATGCCGGCGATCACGCAGTAGATCGCGAACGGCGTCAGCCGGTTCGTCTCGAAGTAGCGCAGCAGGAACCGCACCGACAGGTACGCGGTCAGCGCCGAGCAGAGCGATGCCGCCAGTGCCGGGCCGCGCACACCGTTGCCGGTGGGGCCGAACAGATCGGGCAGCTTCAGCAGCGCGGCGGCGCCGATGATCGGCGTCGCCAGCAGGAACGAGAAGCGAGCGGCGTCCTCGTTGGAGAGGCCGACGAGCAGTCCGCCGCTCATCGATGCGCCGCTGCGCGAGAACCCCGGGATCAGCGCGATCGCCTGGGCGGCGCCGATGCCGAGCGCGTCCCACCAGCCGGTCGTCTGGGTGATGCGCTGGTCGGAGGCAACCGGCTCGCTGGTGTCGTGCACGGGCGCGCGCCGACGCAGCCGCTCGGCGCCGTACAGCATGAAGCCATTCAGGGTCAGGAAGAACGCCGCTGACTGGCCGGACGCGAACACGGTGCGCAACGCGTCCTGCAAGAGTAGGCCGAGGATGCCGGCGGGGACGGTGCCCACCACCAGCAGCCAGCCCAGCCTCCCGTCCGTGTTGTCGGCCGCCACCTCGCGCTCCCTCAGCGACCGCCACATGCCGATGAAGATCCGCTTCCAGTCCTGCCAGAAGAACACGAACAGCACGATGGCGGTGGCCAGGTGCGTGGCGATCAGGAAGGTGATGAAGTAGTCGTCGTTCTGGTGGATGTTCCAGCCCAGCAGCTGGGGCAGGATCACGCTGTGGCCCAGGCTCGAGATCGGGAACAGCTCCGAGAAGCCCTGGAGCAGGCCGAGCAGGATCGCCTGCGCGTACGAGATCGGCGCTTCGAGGATGATCACTCGGCGGTCGACCGGGGGCCGCTGCGGAACCAGGCGAAGATGAAGCAGCCGATGCCCAGCAAGAGCGCGGCGATGCCGTGCTTGGTGTGGTGGTGGGAGGAACCGGCCTGGTGACCGAGCGCGTCGGGGAACGGCAGCGAACTCGCCGGCTCGACGAAGTAGATGATGGAGACGCCGATCAGGATGATGCCGAGCACGACCGCGGCGCCGACGAGGAAGCGGTTGTTTGCCATCGGCACCACCGTACGAGTGCGGCGCGATGCCCGCGCCCCACTCAGGCATGACGTTCAACGTACCCACGGAGAGGTAGGCTTCGCGAACGTGGGACTTGCCCTCTGGCAACAAGTGCATACTCTTGGGACATGCGCGAGCAGCTACTGAGGCCGACGGGCGGTCCCCAGACGTGGATCGCCGCGCTGCGAGAGCCGCTCGCGCGGCTCCAGATGCGGCTGTTCGGGCTGTTGGACGGCCTGCGCGACGCGCTCCTTCGGATCGGCCCCGTGTGGCTGGCCGCATGTCTGTTCGCGCTCGGCGCCGTCTCGGTGCAGCTCGATCCGCCGGTGCGGCCCGGATTACCCGCCACGCTGGGGCTGGTCGCGGTCGTCTCCCTGGCGGCGATGGCGTGGCGCGCGAACCCGCTCTTCGGCCTCGCGCTCGCCGCTCCCTGCGCGCTCGTGCTCGCCTCGGCGGGCTGTGTGCTCCCGGCGGTGCTCGGCCCCGGGCTGCTGCTGGCCGCGACCGCCGACCATGCCAGCGCCGTCGCCCGCCGCCGCCTGATCTGGCTGGGTGTCGCCGGAGGCGTCGTCGGCGCCGAGATCATGAGCGACCTGGACGTGCCCGGCAGCCCGGCGACCGCCCAGACCCTGGTCCTGTCCGCGCTGCTGTGGGCGGTTGCGCTGCTGATCGGGAGCGAGGCGCGGCGGCGGCGCGAGAGCCTGGATCGGATCGCCGCCCGGGCCGCCGACCTCCAGGCGTCGCTCGAGCGGGAGCGCCGGCTGTCGGCCGCCGAGGAGCGGACGCGGCTCGCCCGCGATCTTCACGACTCGATCGGCCACGCCGTCAACGTGATCGCGATCCATGCGGGCGCCGCCCGGCTGACCATGGGTGACGCCGGCGATGCGCCGCGGCAGTCGCTGGAGACGATCGAGCAGGTGGCCGCCTCGGCCGCGGCCGAGCTGGACGCGCTGGTGGGGACGCTGCGCGGCGACGACGCGGCGTCCCGCATGCCCGGGCCGTCGTTCGAGCGCCTGGGCGAGCTGATCGAGACGTACCGCTCGGCCGGCATGCGGGTGGACGCCGTGTTCGCAGGCGCCGGCTCGGTGCCGGACGCCGCAGGCGGCGCCACCGCTTACCGGATCGTCCAGGAAGGGCTGACGAACGCGTCACGCCACGGTGACGGCGGCCCCGTCCAGGTCACGATCTGCCGCGAGCCGGACGCGCTTGCCATCACGATCACGAACGGCGCTTCCGGCCTGTCGGGTGAGACAACCGGCGGACGCGGCATCCGCGGCATGGCCGAGCGCGCGGCGCTGGTCGGCGGCACCGTGGTCGCCGAGCGACGCGACGGGCTGTTCCAGCTGTCCGCACGACTCCCCAGCGGGGCCGCATGAGCGCCGTTCGCGTGATCATCGCCGATGACGAGCCGCTGATCCGCGCCGGGCTGCGGGCGACCCTGTCCTCGACCGAGGACATCGAGGTCGTCGCCGAGGCGGAGGACGGCGCCCACGCGATCGAGGAGGCCCGCGAGCACCGGCCCGACGTCGTGCTGATGGACATGCGGATGCCGTCGATGGACGGGATCGCCGCGACCCGCGAGATCGCCGACGAGCACCTCGGCCGGGTGCTGGTGCTGACGACGTTCGAGTCCGATGACCTCGTGCTGGACGCGATCGCGTCCGGTGCCAGCGGCTACCTGCTGAAGCGCTCGCGGCCGGAGGATCTGATCGTCGCCATCCGCGACGTTGCCTCGGGCGACGCCGCCCTGGCGGCGCCGGTCGCCCAGCGCGTGATCGACCGCCTCCAGCGGATCCCGCGCTTCGCGCAGCGCGCGTCGAACCGGATCGACGACCTGACGCCGCGCGAGTACGAGATCCTGCTGCTGGTCGCCCGCAGCCTGAACAACGCCGAGATCGCCGCGCGCCTCCATCTCAGCGAGGGCACCGTCAAGACGCACGTCAAGCGCATCTTCGCCAAGCTCGACCTGCGCGACCGCTCCCAGGCGGTCGTGTTCGCGTACGAGACCGGGCTGATCACCCCCGGCGACCAGAGCGCCTCCCCGGTCACCTGAGCCGACCGGCCGACCCGGACGTCCGTGACGTCAGGCGGCGATGCGCTCGGCGCCGGTGTAGACGTTGAACCGGTCGCCGCGGAGGAAGCCGATCAGCGTCATGCCGAAGCCGCGGGCCGCATCGACGGCCAGGCTGGAGGGCGCCGAGACGGCGGCCAGGATCGGGATGCCCGCCACGGCCGCCTTCTGGACGATCTCGAAGCCGGCCCGGCCGGAGACGAGCAGGATCCGCTCGGATGCGGGTAGCCGGCCGGCCAGCAGCTCGGCGCCGACGATCTTGTCCACGGCGTTGTGGCGGCCGATGTCCTCGCGCGTCAGCAGCAGCTCGCCGGCGGTGTCGAACAGGGCGGCGCCGTGCAGGCCACCGGTGCGCTCGAACACCCGCTGGGCGGCGCGCAGCTTGTCGGGCAGCGAGGTGATCAGCTCCGTTGCGACCACCGGCCCCTCGGCCACATGCTCACAGCGCACGTCCAGGGCATCCAGCGACGCCTTTCCGCAGATGCCGCAGCTCGAGGTCGCGTAGAAGTTCCGCTGCGGGTCGGACGCCAGGGCCCGCGTCAGCGTCACGCTGACCACGTTGTAGTGCTGCTCCTCGCGGGGCACCGCGCAGTAGCGGACGGCGCGCACGTCACTGGCCCGCTCGATCAGCCCCTCCGTCAGGAGGAACCCGGCCGCCAGCTCGAAGTCGGCGCCCGGCGTGCGCATCGTCACCGCGATGCTGCGCTGCTCGGCGCCCGGTTCCTCGACGCGGATCTCCATCGGCTCCTCGGTCGCCAGCCGATCGTCGCGGCGCCTTCGCGCCTCGCCGTCCACCGCCAGCACCCGCACCCGCGAGGTGCTCTGCGGCCGCGCCGGCCCGCCCGCCGGATCCAGCGCGTCGGCCGGATCGGCGGCCATCACTCCCCCTCGGCGCGGTTCTGCACGTACTGGTAGCCGAACCGGCCCTTGACGCACAGGTTGCCGCGGGTGATGCCGTGGTCGAGCGGCGACGTCACCTTGACGATCGAGTTGTCCTGCACGTGCAGCTCCAGGCTGCAGCCGACGCCGCAGTAGGAGCAGATCGTCTCGGTCACGGTCTGCTCGCCCTCGTCCCAGCTGCCGTCCGCCCGCATCTCGTGCTCGCTCTTGAACATCAGCGCGCCGGTCGGGCAGACGGCGATGCAGTTGCCGCAGTAGACGCAGGCCGAGTCGGGCAGCGGCGCGGCGTACTCCGTGGAGATGCGGGCGTCGAACCCGCGCCCCGCCACGGCGATCGCGAACGTGTTCTGCCAGTCCGTGCCGCAGCCCTCGACGCACTTGTAGCAGAGGATGCACTTCGCGTAATCGCGGACGTAGTTCTCGTTGTCAACCTTGACAGGCTGCGCGACGGTGGCCGCTGTCTGGCCGTCGCCGGCGTGGTGGTGCCCCGCCTGGGCGTGGTCGCGCGCGCCCGCCGGTGCGGGCGGCGCCGGCGGCCCGTAGCGCTCCGGCCGCGCCTCGTACTGCTCCATCCAGCCGTCCACCTCGGGCGCGGTGGTCAGATCGACGCTGGAGCCGAGGAACTCGAGCACCATCTTGCGGCTGTGGCGGACGCGCTCGGTGTCGGTCTTGACCACCATGCCATCCTCCGCCTTACGCGCGCAGCTCGGCACCAGCACCCGCGAGCCCTCGACCTCGACCACGCACACGCGGCACGCGTTGACCGGCGTCAGCGTGTCGCCGTAGCACAGCGTCGGCTGGTCGCAGCCCTGCGCGCGGCAGGCGTCGAGGATGGTCGCGCCCTCGGGGACGCGCACCGACTCGCCGTCGACCTCGAGCTCGACGGTGCGGCGGATGGTGACGGGGACGACGCTCACTCAGACCTCCTGGGGCTCGAAGACGCGCAGGCTGAGAATCGCGGAGTCGATCGCATTGGCCGCAGTCTGCCCGAGCCCGCAGATCGAGGCGTCGCGCATCGCCTGGGCGATCTCGGCCAGCAGCGCCTTCTCGTCGGCGACGGTGCCCCGCGGCTTGTCGGCGGCGAGCCGCAGCAGCGCCTCCTGCTGGCGCACCGTGCCGACCCGGCAGGGCACGCACTGGCCGCACGACTCGTCGCGGAAGAACGCGGCGATCCGCAGCAGCACGGGCACCAGGTCAACCGTCTGGTCGAACACCAGCACCACGCCCGAGCCGAGCGTCGCGCCGGCGGCGCGGGTCGCCTCGAAGGAGAGCTCGAGGTCGAGCATGTCGGGCCCGACGAACCCGCCGGCCGCGCCGCCCAGCAGCACCGCCTTGAGCTCGTTGCCGTCGCGGACACCGCCGGCCATCTCCAGCACCTCGCGCAGCGTCACGCCGAACGGCGCCTCGTACAGGCCCGGCCGCTCGACGCAGCCGGACAGGCAGAAGAGCCGCGTGCCGGTGGACTGCTCGGTGCCGATCTGCGCGAACGCGGCGCCGCTGTCGTGCAGGATGCCGAGCACGTTCAGCAGGCTCTCGACGTTGTTGACCACGGTCGGCTTGGCGAACAGCCCCTGGTCGACCGGGAACGGCGGCTTGCTGCGTGGCTCGCCGCGGTAGCCCTCGATCGAGTTGAACAGGGCGGTCTCCTCGCCGCAGATGTAGGCGCCGGCGCCCTTGCGCAGCTCGATGTCGAAGCGCAGGCCGCGGCCCATGATGTTGTCGCCCAGCAGCCCGCGCGCCCGCGCCTGTCCGATCGCGTGCTCGAGCCGCGACCAGGCCAGCGGGTACTCGCCGCGCAGGTAGATGTAGCCGTGCTCGGCGGCCGTCGCGAAGCCGGCGATGGTCATCGCCTCGATCAGGGCGAACGGGTCGCTCTCGATCACGACGCGGTCCTTGAACGTCCCCGGCTCCGACTCGTCCGCGTTGCAGACGACGTAGTGGGGCGTGGAGGGGTTGCGGCCGACCGCGTCCCACTTGCGGCCGGTGGGGAACGCCGCGCCGCCGCGGCCGAGCAGCTTGGAGTCGGTCACCTCGCGGATGACGCCCGTCGGGCCCATGTCGAGCGCGGTGCGCAGCGCCTCGTAGCCGCCGGCGCTGCGGTAGCTGTCCAGGCTGCCGGGATCGACCCCGTCGACCCGGTGCAGCAGCCGCAGGCCGTCCTCGCCGGCGGTTGCCTGCGGCGCGAGCGTCGCCGTGCGCTGCTCGCTGGTGCCGGCCAGCGCCGCTGCGACGTCCGCCGCGGTCGCGTTGCTGATCGAGTGGTCGGCCGGCTCGGTGCCGGCGCGGGTGACGAGCACGGCCGGCGCCTGCTCGCACAGTCCCAGGCACGGGCTCTCCAGCCAGATCGACGAGCCGTTCGAGGGATGCTCGCCGGACGGGCCGACGGTGCGCTCGAGCTCGGAGACCAGTTCGCGGCTACCGCTGCACATGCAGGCGATGTCGGTGCAGACGTGCGCGACCACGGGCGCTCGCGGCTCCAGGGCGAAGAGCGCGTAGAAGCTGGCGACGCCGTAGGCCTCGGCGGGGGGCACGGTCAGCCTGCGGCAGACGTAGCCGAGCGCGGCCGGGCTGATCCAGCCGACCCGGCCCTGCACCGCGTGCAGGACGGGGAGCAGCAGGTGGCGCTGCGCGCGGGCGGCGTGACCGCCCTGCGCCGTGTGCCCGTCGGCTCCGCGCTCGCCGCCCTCCCAGGCCGATGCGGGCGGTCCGAGCACGGCGTCGACCGCCTCGCGCTCCGCCTCGCTCGGCTCCTGGTTGGTGAGGCGGAGATCCATCGGCTAGCGGCGGGCGGCGACGTTGACACCGGGCGCGGCCTGCTTCTCGGCCTCGGGCACCGCGATCCGGTCGACCCGGATCGCGCTGGCCTTGAACTCGGCCGTGCCGGAGCGCGGGTCGGTGGCGTCGATGGTGAGGATATTCGTCTCGACCTGGTCGGGGAAGTGCAGCGTCATGAAGGCGAGTCCGCGCCGCAGCGACGGGTCGATCCGCACCGGCGCCTCGACCGATCCGCGCCGTGAGCTGACCTTCACCCGCTCGCCGTCGGCCACGCCCAGCTGCTCGGCGTCCTCGGGGGAGAGGTCGAGCGACTCGCCGCGGCGCAGCGGCGAGGTGTAGCCGCCGCTCTGCACACCGGTGTTGTACGAGTCGAGCCGGCGGCCCGTGGTCAGCCGGATCGGGAACTCGTCCGACAGCTCGTCCACCGGCGCGACGTTGACGACGACGTTGAACGGCGCCGGGTTGCCGCTTGCCCGCGGCTCGTCCCACAGCCGGCCGTGCAGGAACTGCTCGCCCGTGTGCTGCTCGTCCCAGCAGGGCCACTGGATGCCGCCCAGCTCGGCCAGCCGCGGGTACGTCATGCCGCGGTGCATCGGCGAGAGCGAGCGCAGCTCGGTCCACACCTCCTCGGGGCCGGCGTAGCTCCACTCGTGGCCCATCCGCCGGGCGATCTCCACCACGATCTCGATGTCATCGCGAGCCTGCCCGGGCGGGTCGAGCGCCCTGCGCACCCGCTGGACCCGGCGCTCGCTGTTCGTCACCGTGCCCTCCGCCTCGCACCAGCTGACCGATGCCGGCAGCACGACGTCCGCCAGCTCGGCGGTGCGGGTGAGGAAGATGTCCTGCACGACCAGGTGGTCGAGGCTCTCCAGCAGGTGCAGGGTGTGCTTCGCGTCCGCCTCGGACTGTGCCGGGTTCTCGCCGACGACGTACAGCGCCTTCAGCTCGCCGCGCTCCATCGCCTCGAACATCTGCGTCAGGTGCCAGCCGTACTTCGGCTGGATCGTCGTGTTCCACGCGGCCTCGTACTGCGCCCGCGCCTCGTGGTCGGACTCGACGTCCTGGAAGCCCGGCAGCTTGTTGGGGATCGCGCCCATGTCGCCGCCGCCCTGGACGTTGTTCTGGCCGCGCAGCGGGTTGAGGCCCGATCCGTAGCGGCCGACGTGGCCGGTCAGCAGCGCCAGGTTGATCAGCGCGAAGACGTTGTCCACCGCGTTGTGGTGCTCGGTGATGCCGAGCGTCCAGCAGATCATCGCCCGGTCGGCCCGCGCGTAGGCCAGCGCGGCGTCGCGGATGACGTCGCCGGGGATGCCGGTGTCGCGCTCGGCGCGCTCCAGGTCGTAGGCCTCGACGCTGGCCGCGTACTCCTCGAACCCCGTGGTCGCGCGGTCGATGAACTCGCGGTTGTGCAGGCCGGCGTGGATGATCACGCGCGCCATCGCGTTGGAGAGCGCGACGTCGCTGCCCACGTCCAGGCCGAGCCAGGTGTCGGCCCACTGCGCCGATCCGGTCCGCCGCGGATCGACGACATAGAGGCGCGCACCGTTGTTCACGGCCTTGAGCACGCGATGGAAGAAGATCGGATGGGTTTCACGGGCGTTCGACCCCCACAGGAAGATCAGATCGGTCTCCTCGACCTCCCGGTAGGAGCTGGTGCCGCCCCCGGCCCCGAACACCGTCGCCAGACCGACGACGCTAGGTGCGTGTCAAGTCCGGTTGCAGCTGTCGATGTTGTTGGTGCCCATGACGACGCGGGTGAACTTCTGCGTGATGAAGTTCACCTCGTTGGTCGCCTTGGAGCAGCTGAACAGCCCGAACGCATTCGGGTTGCCCGCTGCGCGCACCGCATCGAAGCCACTCGCGGCACGATCGAGCGCCTCGTCCCAGGTGGCGGGCCGAAGCGCGCCGTTCTCGCGCACCATCGGCTCAGTCAGTCGAGTGAGTGCCTTCCGCATGTCCGATCACCTCCCTTCGATCGCCTCGTCGGGCCCGGACAACCGGCTCCGGTACGTACATGATGCCATCCCCACGCGCTTGCGGGCAGTGGAGAACCGGCCACTTCCCTGCTGTGAACCCCTCTACCCGCTACTCGTCGAGGTTCATCGCGGCGCGGAACTCCTCGCGCCGGTTGACGTGCGGGAAGGGCTCATCGGGCACGGGCAGACCGAGACCGGCGCAGAGCGGCTCCCAGCCGTCGTCGGGCCGCCACTCGATCAGGTCGGCGGCCGGCACCTCCGCGCAGACGGCGGCGTTGTGCCGCAGGTAGGCCTCGATCGCCCCGTCGCGCTCGGCCCAGCGGGGCGTGAACCGCTCCATCATCGCCATCGACAGCTCGCGGCGCCTGACCCACTCCGTGTCCTCCGGCGGCACCGGCTGCTTGAGGTTGGTCGCGATCGTGCGGTCGAAGCTCTCCCACCACTCCTCCGCAGTCCGCCGCTGGCTGAGCACCACGACCGCGGCCGGGTTCGCCGCGCGCAGCTCGCGCCAGACCGCGCACGCGGGCCAGTCCACCGTCGCGACGAAGCCGTCCAGCAGGGCCTCGTAGTCCACCGCCTCGCCGCGGAGCGCCGCTTTCCAGGCGTCGATCTGCTGCGGCCGCGGGAACAGCTCGAGCATGTGGTAGCAGGGGCCGTCGAGCAGCCGCTCGAGCCCGAGCTTGAGCGAGTTCGTGCCGGTGCGTCCCAGCCCGGCTCCAACGACGCGGAGCGACATCCGCGCAGCCTAGATGACGTCGGGGCAGTTGACGGCTCAGGCGACGTTGACTAGAGTCAACGGTCGAGTCGATCGGCACAACGGTGTGGCGGTCGACGGGGCCAGGGGGTGAGTCGTGAGCGCGTTTTCCCACCACGTCCGTCTGAAGGCCAGCGGCAGCGGCAAGGTGCCCCACGGCACCCCCGCCGGCGATGTCCCGGCGGACGAGCCGATCGAGGTCACGGTCGTGCTCCGCGCCGGCGGGTCGAATGACGCCGAACTGCGCTCGACGCTGCTCGGCGACGCGGGCCCGGCCGACCGCCCGCACCTCGACCTGCCCGCGCTGGAGGAGCAGCGGCAGGCGTCGGCGATGGACCTGGCGCGGGTCGACGCCTTCGCCGCCCAGTACGGCCTCAAAGTGACCGACCGGCAGCCCGCGCGGCGCACGGTCTCGCTGTCCGGGACGGCGGAGCAGATGCGGGCCGCGTTCCAGGTGGAGATGGCGCGCTATGCCGTGGACGGCGGCACGTACCGGGTGCGCACGAGCCCCGTGCACGTTCCCGACGAGCTCGAGGACATCGTCCGCGCCGTGGTCGGATTCGACGAGCGGCCGCAGGTCGTCGCCCACTTCCGGCGCCTCGCCGCCGACGCCGCGGTCGAGCCGCGCCCCTTCACCCCGGTCGAGGTGGGTGCGCTGTACGACTTCCCGGCCGGCCAGACCGGTCTGCACCAGACGGTCGCGATCGTGGAGTTCGGCGGCGGCATCGACGAGGCGGACTTCGACGCCTACATCGACTCGCTCGGCCTCACCACGCGCCCCCAGCTCGTCGTCAAGTCGATCGACGGCGCGCCGACGGCCGCGGGCGTCGACACCGACGCCGACGGTGAGGTGCAGCTCGACGCCGACGTGATCGGCGCGTTGGCGCCAGAGGCGACGATCGCGATGTACTTCGCGCCCAACACCTCACGCGGGTTCATCGACGCGATCAACGCCGCCGTGCACGACCCCGACCACCGCCCCTGCGCGATCTCGATCAGCTGGGGGATGGCCGAGGAGCAGTGGTCGGAGCAGACGCGGGCCGCGCTGGACGAGGCGTTCCAGGACGCCGGCCTGCTGGGCATCACGATCTGCGCTGCCTCCGGAGACGACGGCTCGGTGGACAACGTGACGGACGGCGCGGCGCACGTGGACTACCCGGCTGCGAGCCCGTGGGTGCTCGGCTGCGGCGGCACCCGGCTGACGGCCACGGCCGACGGTGCGATCGATGCCGAGGTCGTCTGGGACGACCGGGCGCAGGGCGGCGGGGCCACCGGCGGCGGCATCAGCACGCTCTATCCGCAGCCGGCGTGGCAGCAGGCCGCGAAGCCGGGCGCGACCGGGCGCGGCGTGCCGGATGTGGCAGGGGACGCCTGCCCGACGACCGGCTACCGCGTGCGGATCGACGGCACCGAGCACACGATCGGCGGCACCAGCGCCGTCGCCCCGCTCTGGTCGGCGCTGGTCGCGCGGCTGACCGAGGGGCTGGGCACCTCGATCGGGTTCCTCAACCCGCTCGTCTACCAGTCGCCCGCGGCGGGCACCTTCCGCGACATCGTGGCGGGCAGCAACGGCAGCTACGACGCGGCGTCGGGATGGGATCCGTGCACGGGGATGGGCAGCCCCAACGGCACCGCCCTGCTGGCGGCGCTGGCGCCGAGCCCGGTGAAGAAGTGACGGCGCGGAGCGCGCCGCAGCCAGGTGTGGATGGGGGCGCGGCGACGGCGCGGCCTCCGCCGTGAAGCTGTCCGAAGGAGGCACGTCCGACCATCTGAATCGTGGCGTCTTCCGCAGGTACCCGCGCACGCGGCCCTCGCGTCTCCCGCACGGCATTGGGGTCAAGGGGGCGGCGCACCAGCATCGGCCGCGTGCGCGGGGTACACCCTGGACGGAGCCGTCCGGGCAGCGGGGTACGGTGATCGCATGACTCGGGGTGGAGTCCGACGTGGTCTGCGTCTCGGCGTCGCGCTGGCGCTGGTCGCCCTGGCGGCGGGCTGCGGCTCGTCCGGGTCGGGCGGTTCGGCCGCGAAGGACAACGGCGTCAGCTCGAAGTCCGCCGACGACATCGTCGCCGCCTCGCTGGCCGCCGCGCAGAACGCCAGCTCGGTGCACATCAAGGCCGCCAGCCTGGGCGGGCAGCCGCTTGCGTTCGACCTGCACCTGGTCAAGGGCAAGGGCGGTGCCGGCCGCGTCACGACCAACGGCCTCACCTTCGACATGGTGCGGGTCGGCGACAAGGCGTACTTCAAGGGCGATGCGGACTTCTGGAGCCACTTCGGCGGCACCGCCGCCGGCCAGCTGTTCGCCGGCAAGTGGATCGTCAGCTCCGCCAGCACGGGCAAGCTCGCGTCGTTCACGCCGCTCACCGACCTCTCCACGCTGATGAGCACGACCCTCGGCAAGCACGGCACGCTGGAGAAGGGCGACACGACGACGATCGGCGGGCAGCCGGCGATCGCGGTCAAGGACACCGGCTCGGCCGGCGGAACGCTCTACGTCGCGACCACCGGCAACCCGTACCCGCTCAAGATCGTCTCGACCGCCAGCGACGGCGGCACGCTCACCTTTGCGGACTGGGACAAGCCGTTCACGCTGACCGAGCCGTCGGACGCGGTCGACCTGGATCAGCTGTCCGGCGGCTGACCCGGAGGCTCCGCGTGGCATCAATCATCTAGCGTTGCCGCGATGCACGAGGGGCTGAGCTGGCTGGAGGAATCGGCCGAGGGGCGCGACTGGCTGGCCCTGCTGCCGGCCAGGCTGGAGGCAGCCGTCGAGCGCTGGTCGCTGCGCGACGTGGGCGAGCCGTTCGCCTACGCGTTCGAGTCGCTGGCGCTGCCCGCCGTCCGCCCGGACGGCACGGCGGTCGTGCTCAAGATCGCGTTCCCGGGGCGTGAGAACGAGCACGAGGGCGCCGCGCTCGCCCGCTGGGGCGGCGAGGGCGCGGTGCTGCTGCTCGACCACGACGCCGTGACCGGCGCGCTGCTGTTGGAGCGGTGCCTGCCGGGCACCCCGCTGATCGACGCCGGGCAGGCGGCCGCGCTGGACGTCCTGATCGACCTGCTGCCGCGGCTGTGGGTGCCCGCCGGCCCGCCGTTCGGCACACTCGCCGACGAGGCGGCCTGGTGGGCGGCCGACCTGCAGCGGGATTGGGACCGCACCCACGCCTTCGAGCGCGAGCTGCTCGATGCGGCGCTGGCCGCCATGGCCGAGCTGCCGCCCACGCAGCCCGAGCATGTGCTGGTGCACCAGGACCTCCATGCCGGCAACGTGCTCCGCGCGGAGCGGCAGCCGTGGCTCGCGATCGATCCCAAGCCGCTGATCGGCGAGCGCGCGTTCGCCGCCGCGCCGATCGTCCGCGGCACCGAGCTCGGCCACAGCCGCGACGCGGTGCGCGGCCGCCTCGCCCGCCTGTGCAGCGCGCTCGACCTGGACGAGGATCGGGCGCGGCGTTGGACGATCGCCCAGACCCTGGCCTGGTGCCTGGGCGACGACGGCGCGGTGGAGGAGCACGTTGAGGTCGCGCGCTGGCTGAGCTGAGTACAGCGGGGCTATCCTGGAGCCACGATGGCGTTCGTGCTCGCGGTGATCGTCGGCCTCGTCTTCGGCGGCGCCGATCAGTACCTCGGCAGCCTGCGGCTGCTCGACCTGTTCGGTCAGTGGCCGTCCACCGCCAGCCAGGTGTCGGCGCCGTGGCTGGTGCTGCCGTTCGCGTTCGGCTGCTCGCAGCGGGACGCCAGGCGTGCGGTGCTGGTGGGGCTGGTCGCGACGCAGGCGGCGCTGTTCGGCTACTTCGCGATGACGCTGAGCCCGTTCGAGGGCGTCCACCCCGGTACCGCCGACGTCGCCGCGCTGCTCGGCACGAACATGCAGTACGTGGTCGGCGGCGTCGTCACCGGGGCGCTCTACGGCCTGCTCGGCCAGCGCTGGCGCACCAGCCGCTCGTGGGTCAGCGCGGCGCTGGTCACGGGCGCGCTCTGCCTGGAGCCGATTGCGCGCGTCGCCACCGGCCGGCTGGCGCCGCCGGACACGGTGTGGGACGTGGAGGTCGCGATCGGCCTGGCCGCAGCGGCCATCTTCGCCGTCGTCCTGACGCGCGGCCGCCGGGCCGCACCCTTCGGCTGAGGCGTGGCCCAGTGTGAGCGCCACCGCTGTGGACCGGGGCCGCCGATGCCGACACTGATCTGGTGAGCTGCGGGCGTATGGGCCGGTGGATCTCCGCGCTGTCCGCGTGCGCGGTCGTCGCCGTGCTCGCCGGCTGCTCCGGCGTCTCCAGCTCCACCGCGCCGTCGACCGCGACCCCCGCCTCCGCGGAGCCGCTGCACTCCACGTCGGTCACCGTTGCGTCCACGCTCGACAGCCCGACCCTCGATCCCGCCTGGAGCTACGCGCCGATGGGCGACTCGCTGCTCGGGCTGACCAACGACGGCCTCGTCGGGTTCCGCCACGTCGGCGGCAGCCCCGGGGCCACGCTCGTCCCCGACCTGGCGACGGCGATGCCGACCTCGACCGACGGCGGCCGCACCTGGACGGCGACGATCCGCCAGGGCATCCACTACTCGACCGGTCAGGCGGTGCAGCCCAGCGACGTCCGCCGGGCGATCGAGCGCGACTTCGCCCTCGGGTCGCAGGGGCTGTTCGCGCTGCGCACGATCGTCGGCGCGGCCGCCTGTGACAGCGCGCCGGCCACGTGCTCGCTCGCCGACGGTATCCAGACCAACGACCTCAACGGCGAGATCACCTTCAACCTGACACGGCCGAACGCAGAGTTCCCGTTCATCCTCGCCCTGCCGCTCACCTACCCGCTGCCGCCGGGGACGCCGACGACGTGGGCGACGACCCAGGCGCTGCCGGCCACCGGTCCCTACGTGGTGTCGTCCTTCCTGCCCGGCAAGCAGCTGATCCTCAGCCGCAACCCGCAGTTCCACGTCTGGGCGCCCGATGCGCAGCCGGCCGGCGTGGCCGACCACATCGTCTTCACACTGGGCATGACGGCGCAGGATGCCCTGCACGCGGTCGTCCAGGGCGCCGCCGTGACGGCGGTCGGCGTGCCTCTGCGAGCCGACCACGTGGCCGGCGCGACGATCGTGGCGCTCCCCTCGCGCTCGACGGGCATGCTGACCCTGAACACCCGCGTCGCGCCGTTCACCAGCGTCCTCGCCCGCCGCGCCTTCGCGCTGGCGATCGACCGCGGGGCGATGAACGCCCAGCTGGACGGTGCCGGGCTGACCCGTCCGGGTTGCCGGATGCTGCCGCCGGGGTTCCCCGGCTACCGGCCGGGCTGTCCCGCGCCCGACCTCGGCCGTGCCCGCTCGCTGGTGCGCGCATCGGGGATGCGGGGCACGCAGGTGACGGTCGCGGTCGTGTCCGAGCAGCGGCGGTGGGGCGTCGGCCTGGTGCGGACGCTCGACGCGATCGGCTTCCACGCCCGCTACGAGCCCGGCGAGGCGAAGACCTTCGGTGACCCGGCGAACCACAGCCAGGTCACCGGGATGACGTGGACCGCCGACTACCCCTCTCCGGCGAACATCTTCGGCGGGGTGCTGGGATGCGATGCGTACCGGCCGGGGACTGCGAACGACACGAATCTGAGCCAGTACTGCAACCACCACCTCGACGCAGCGGTCGCCGCTGCGACCGCTGTGGGCGGGCTCGATCCCTCCGCGGCCGCCGCCCGGTGGGCGCAGATCGACCAGACGGTCGTCGCCTCGGCGCCGGTCATCCCGGTCGACTCCTCGATCGAGCGCGGCGTCGTCGCCAGCGGCGCCCAGGACGCTCGCTGGAATCCGGTGTGGGGGCTGCTGCTCGGTCTGGTGAAGCCGGGGTGAGCCAGGCACGGCTGACAGGTCTCGTGGCGGTGATCGTCGCGCTGGCGAGCGCGCTCGCGCTGTACGGCGTCCACTCCACGGAGGCTGCGAAGGCGCGGGCCGTCGCGCACGATCCGTCCGCGGCCCGCCCGGCCGCCGTCAGGTTCCTCCAGGCACTCGCGCACGGCGCGCCGGTCTCGGCGATGGAGGCGCCCGCGGGCCTGGCCGACACGCGGTCGCTCGCGCAGCTCCAGGCGTGGGTGTCCCGGATCCCGATCGCCGATCTGCGCGTCACCGCGTACGACGCCACGGAGCGGGCGGGCAGGGCCCGCGTGCTCGTCTCGATGCGTGCGACCCTGGGCGCGCCGCCCTCGTCGGTGCCGATCGACATGGGCGAGCGGGAGCTCGAGCTCCGTCCCGTGGGTGGGTTGTGGCTGGTCGCCGCGGACGCCTCACAGTCCGGCGACGTGGTGCTGCCGAAGACCGGCCTGGGGGCGATCACCGGCGCCCGGTACACCCTGGGTAGGCGGGCGATCGTCGTGGACGCAACCGGGGATCCGGCGGGGGCCAGGCTGGCGCGCGACACGGCCGACGCGTACGCGCCCTACCTCCAGCACCGCTACGGCGGCGGCCGCGCCATCCGCCGGCCGGTCATCTTCGTCCTGCCCGACGCGGCGAGCGCCCAGGCGGTGGGCGACGTCTCAGGGTTCGACGAGGCGGTCGGCGAGGAGAAAAACGGCCTGGTCTTCATCAACCATCCGGAGTGGAAGCAGTGGTCGGGGCCGGGTCAGCGCGGCGTCGTCGTCCACGAGCTGACGCACGTCGCCAGCCGCGGCATGCTGGTCGGCGCGCCGGAGAGCCTGGTCGAAGGGCTGGCGCGCTACGAGGAGTCGCTCGCGCTCAACGCGTTCGACTGGCAGTTCAAGTTCGAGCACCTGGACAGTGCGTACCGCGCCGGCTATCCGACCGCAGGGCGCTGGCACAACACCGTGGACGACCTCTGGGGGCTGACGGACGAGAGCGCGATCAGCCTCGCCTACCTTGACGGCCTCGCCATGACGCACGCGATCATCGTCCACCACGGCGGGATCGCGTCGGTGCGTGCGCTGGCCGCGGCCTACGAGGATCTCGCGCCTGACGGGAACGCGACGCCTCGGCAGGAGCGGCAGGCCTTCATGCGTGCGCTCGGTGTTCCGTTCAGCCAGGTTGTCGGCGAGGCGCACGCCTTCGCCCGCTCGCAGGTGTAGGCGGACCCGCGACCGGCGGCGGCTGCGGTGCTCGTGCACCGCCTCCGCCGCCGGAATGCCTCCGCACGCCAGGCCCATCGGTGGTCCCCGCTCGGGGGTCATCGAACCTCCTGCTGGACGGCCGGCCGCAGCCGGCGGATGAACCAGGTGACGGTCCGGCTCCGTTGCCGGTCCGGCTGCTGCTCCGGGTCGCGCCGTGAGCGGCTCCGCTCGTGGCGCTCGGCCCGTTGTCGCATCTCGGACTGGAGGTCGCGCACCATCTGTATCTGCATGTGGGGATCCAGGGTTCTCATGTCTCACCTCCTCTCTGTCGAGACGTAACACTTGTGCATGAATGCATGCGGCTGCCTCCTCCGATGCATATCGAGGAAAAACGAAGCGGGTCTCGCCGATGGACGTCAGAGACGACGTGCGCGGCGAGACAGGTGTGGCGTCAGACGGTGGGTGACCCGGGGGTCACGCCATCGCGTACGGCGTAGGCGCCAGCGCCATGCGGACGAACAGTCCGCGACACGCCGTAGCGAGCATCGAATCGGTGGTGCTATTCACGATGTCGCCTCCCTTCGGCGTGGTGGCTGGTTGGCTACGCAGAACACAAACATATCAGTGGTCGGGCTCCACCGCAAACATCTTCTCCGAATCCGTACATGTCAGTGCTCCGAGTCGGAGGGCTGGAGGCCGGCGACGTCAACGCACTCCTGTTGGTCGGGACCGCGGTCGCGCGCGGTTGTCCGGGCGTCGGCTGCCCGGCGGTAGAGGTACGCCGCGTAGCCCGCGGCCCACGGGTACGCCGAGCGCTCGTCCGCTCCCACTCCCGGGCCGCCCCCGCCGCCGAGGGCGACCGGCCCGTCATCGAGCGGGTAGTTGACGGTGACGATGCCGACGCTGATGGTCAGCCCGTCAGGGATCGCCGCGCGCACGTCGCTGCTCTCGCGCACCACGCGGCGGACGAGCTCGCCGAACCGGCAGTCCCCGTCACCACCCGCGCCGATGACGGCGAACTTATCGCCCCCGACCCGCAGGCAGTGCCAGCCACGCGCCCGGCTCTCCGCGTCGATCGCGGCCGCCACCGCACCCAGCGCCTGATCGCCGGAGGGATGGCCATGCCGGTCGTTCATATGCTTCAACGAATCGACGCCGACGAGACAGATGCAGACCGAGCGGCGCACACACTCGGCGTCCAGGATCATCTGGGCCAGCATCGGCACGGCCAGCCTGGGCCCGGTCAGTCCTGTGAGCGGATCGATGTAGGACAGCCTGGTCATGCCCGCGCCACGCGGCGGCCGCCGACCTTTGGCACAAGACTGGGTGTCACGCGTTGACGCGCCCGGAGTGTCGGAGCAGCCAGACGTCCTCGCCGTAGGTCTCCAAGCTCTGGATCCGCAGTTGCCTACCGTCGCGCTTCGCCAGTCGCTCCAGCTCGTCGTAGACGGCCTCTGCTCCATGGACTCCGGACAGAGGATGGTAGGGCAGCCGCTCGGTGTCACCGAGCCAGCGATGGCCGGCCCGTCGAAGGGTCCGGAAGATGTCGTGAGCCTGACGTTCGATCGCTTCCGAGTCGTCGAGGTCGGCAACCGCGAGCGAGCGCTCGATCACGTGGCCACCTGCCTCATGGTCGCGATGCAGGTGGTAGCCATTCTCGGCGGCGCGCCTCGCCAGCGTATGCCGAACGAGCCGGGCGCGTGTGGACGAGTATTTCTCGAGGTCGCGCAGCGTCACGCTGTCTCCGTCAGGGAATTCAGATCGGAGCGCTCGCATCGTTGCTGTCTGGGAGAGCCGCCGACCCGCTCCTTCACTCCGGGCGTAGTCGACGACTCCGCTCCTGAGGAGCACCGCGTACAGCGACTCAACGTCGAGGTCATCTGCGAAACGTGCGGTCCGCTTCCAGCGCACGGCATCGGCGCCAGCAGGAAGGACACCCTGGAACGGTGCTTTATGGTCAGCCACGGGAGCACCGTGCTGGTGGTACGGAGCCTTCTGCCACCACCAACAGCATTACGCGCGTGGGCAGCGGTGCCATCACCCGGCTGAGGGGTACCGAATCCGACCCCGCCGGTCAACGCGCCGGCCGGCGCTCGAAGCTGACCCGCGCCCAGACGTAGGACGCCGTCGCGATCACGGCGCACCAGGCGACCGCGACGATCGCGGTCTCGCCCAGCGGGCCGCCCATCAGCAGCGCCCGGACGGTGTCGATCACCGACGTGAACGGCTGGTTCTCGGCGAACGCACGCAGCCCGGCGGGCATCGACGCGGTGGGGACGAAGCCGCTGCCCAGGAACGGCAGGAACACCAGCGGCAGCGGCAGGTTGCTGGCGGTCTCGGGCGAGTCGGCGACCATGCCCAGCGCGACCGCCAGCCAGGTGAGCGCGAAGGCGAGCATCGCCAGCAGGCCGGCCGCGGCCGCCCAGCGGGCGGGCCCGGTCTCGGCGCGGAAGCCGGCGAGCAGCGCGACGGCGACGACGGCGATCATCGCGAGCATCGTCTGGATCAGGCTCCCGACGACGTGCCCGGTGAGCAGCGAGCCGCGGGAGATGGCCATCGTGCGGAACCGGTTGACGATGCCCTCGGTCATGTCCACGCTCACCGAGACCGCCGTCGAGACCGATCCAGCCGCGGCGGTCATGACGAGGATGCCCGGTGTGAGGTAGTCGATGTAGTGCGTACCGCCGCCGATGCCGGCGCCCAGCGTCCCGCCCAGCACGTAGTCGAACAGGAGCAGGAACACGACAGGCATCGCGACCGTCGAGATCGTCATCGAGGGGTAGCGCAGGGCATGCCGCAGATTGCGGCGCAGCATGGTTGCGGAGTCGGTGGCTGCGTAGGAGAGCGTGCTCACGGCAGGCTCCTTTCGTCCGTCCTCGGTTGGCCGGTGAGGGCCAGGAACACGTCGTCGAGCTCCGGCATCCGCACGGAGAGCTCGGCGACCTCGATCGCCTCGGCGTCGAGCCGGTCGAGCAGCGCCCGCAGGCTGCGGACGCCGCCGTCGCTCGGCACCTGGAGGGTCAGAGCGTTGTCGTTGCGCTCCCCGTCGGCGAGGGTGCTCGCGGCGCGCTCGAGCGCGGGCGCGTCGGAGAACCGCAGCTGGATCGAGCCGCCGGGGACGAGCCGCTTCAGCTCCTCCGGCGTGCCCTCGGCAACGATCCGGCCCTGGTCGAGCACCGCGATCCGGTCGGCCAGCTGGTCGGCCTCCTCGAGGTACTGCGTGGTCAGGAAGACCGTGACGCCGCCGGCGACGAGGTCGCGGATGATCTGCCACAGGTCGCGACGGCTGCGCGGGTCGAGCCCGGCCGTCGGCTCGTCCAGGAAGATCACGCGCGGGTCACCGACCAGCGTCATCGCCAGGTCGAGCCGTCGCCGCATCCCGCCGGAGTAGCTCGCGACCGGCTTGCGGGCGGCCTCGACGAGGTCGAAGCGCTCGAGCAGCTCGGCGGCCAGCCGCCGGCCCTCGCTGCGGCCGAGGTGGCGCAGGTCTGCCATCAGGATCAGGTTCTCCTCGCCGGTGAGCAGGCCGTCGACGGCCGCGAACTGGCCGGTCACGCCGATCGCGTGGCGGGCCGCGTCGGCCTCGCGCCCCAGGTCGAAGCCGGCAACGGTGAGGTCGCCCGCGTCCGCGGGGAGCAGGGTCGAGAGGATCTGCACGGTCGTCGTCTTGCCGGCGCCGTTCGGGCCGAGCAGCGAGAAGACGGTGCCCTCGGCGATGTCCAGGTCGATCCCGTCGAGGACGACCTTGTCGCCGAACGCCTTGTGCAATCCCACGGCCTTGACCGCGGAGCGGGTTGTCAGGGTGGTGGTCATGGCGAGCCTCTCCTTGCGTCAAGCCGCCGGGGCGCGGCGGATGCTGATGTCGCCGTACGAGGTGCGGGCGCGCACCTCGACGGTCTCCTCGCCCGCGGCGGGGCGCTGGGCGTCGGTCAGGTCGTTCTCCACCCGGCCGAAGCCCGTGTTCAGGTCGAGCCAGGCGGCGACGCCCTCCCGGATGCCGACGTCGATCTTGCCGAAGCCGGTCTGGGCAACGACGGCGCCCGGTGCGACCTCGCCCAGGCGGATGTCGCCGTTGGCGGTCTTCAACGTCACGGTGGCGCCGGCCCGGTCGACCGAGATGTTGCCGTCGGCCGCGTTCACGCGCAGATCTCCGTGCACGTCGCCGACCCAGGTCTCGCGGTTCGAGTTCTTGATCACGGCCGAGCCGTCGACCGCAGCGATGCGGACGACGCCGGCGCCGGTCGAGGCGGCCAGGTCGCCGGCGGCATGGCCGACGCTGACGTTGCCCGCGCCGGTGCGGATCGCGACCGACCGGGCGTGGTCGACGTCGATGTCGCCGACACCGGTCTTGAACCGGAACGCGCCGAGCTCGCCGGTGCAGCGCAGGGCCGCGACGCCGGTGTCTCCCTGGATCGCCGATCCGGCGGGGACCGAGATCAGCACGTCGATCGATTCCCGCCCGCCCCGCGGCGTCCACTGCCGCCAGCCGCGTGGGCCGCGGATGACGAGCCGGTCGCCGGCGAGGTCGACGCGCGTCTGCTCGGCGGCGGTGACGTCGCCGGGCTTGTCGGGATCGCTGGGGAGCACCTCGACGACGGTGTCGGTGCGCTCGGAGGCGTCGATGCGGATGTCGCCGACGCCGAGCTCGACGTCGACCGTGATGGGATTGGGTGTCTCGAAGGTGGGCATCATGGGTGTCCTTCCCGTTCAGGTGGTGTTGCTCACCGCACCCAGCCGGTGTGGCGCTGGGCGGCCTGCGGCGGGCGGCGCTCGTGGCCGCGCTCGGTCTCGGAGCGCTCGAGGGCGGCGGCCGCCGCCCGGACGAGCCAGGCGTTCACCGACAGGCTCTCGCTCCGGGCAGCGCGCTCGATCGACGGCTTCAGCCGATCGGGCATGCGCACGTTGATGCGCCACAGCGCACCGTCGTCGTCCTGGAGCGCCGCGGGAGCCATGGTCGGCTCGGGGCGTGGCTCGGCGACGGGCTCGCCCGGAGGCGGGGTGACCACGAACTCCGGGTCGCGACCGCGCAGGCGCAGTTCCACCGAGCCCGGAGCGAGCTCCGTGGTGATCTCCTCGGCCGCGGCCGAGAGGGCGTGCTGGAGGTTCAGGAGCAGCGCGGCCTCGAGCGGCGCGACGAGCCGCTCGGCGACGGCGCGAGCCTCCTCGCCCCCGGCCTCGGCAGCCAGGAGCAGGTGGCGGCGGACATCCTCGACATATGGGTGCAGGTTCATGGCATCAGTATGGCACCCAAGTGATGCCAAAGCAAGGCCAAGCGTGTGCCGCGACGGCGACCGCAGGGATCTGGCGCATTGACGGCCGCACCAGCGGTTCGACATAGTTGCGAAGCACACGACCTTAGGGGAGGATCATGCTTCGACGACTCCGGCCATCTCCCGCGATGAGCGTGGCGTTGCTCGCGCTCTTCGTGGCTCTCGGGGGCAGCGCGTACGCGGCCACGGGCGGCAACTTCGTTCTCGGCAGGGCCAACAAGGCCACCACCACGACCGCGTTGACCGGTACGCCCGCATCGGGGTCGGCGCTGGCGGTGACGAACGGGACGTCCGGCCTGCCGGCCGCCGCGTTCAAGGTCACGGGCGGCGGCACCCCGCTCACGGTCAACTCCTCGGCCAGGGTCTCCAACCTGAATGCCGACCTGCTGGACGGCCTCGACTCGGCGGCGTTCGAGCCGGCCTCGAACTCGGTGCCGATGAACATCCTCCAGTTCTCTGTGGGACAGGCGAAGCGCTTCGACATCGGCCCGTATGCGTCGTTCGGCGTCAGCTGCTACGGGTCGGGTGGGACGACGCACCTCGATCTGACGATCTACAACCACAGCATCAGCGACATGCAGGTCGACTGGTCGGAGCTGCTCGGCGGTCCGTCGCCGGCCCCGACGCCGAATGTCGGCGCCGCCGAGCTGGCCACCGGCGGCTCCGCCGTGTTCCGGCCGCTCACGTCCACCGGCGGCACGGTCGCACGGGATCACGGCACCGTGATCATGCGCGACGACAGCGGTGAGGTTGTCACGGCCCTGTTCACCGCGGCCGTCGGAACGGACGGCTGCGATCTGTGGGGGACGTTGACGAGGACGACCTGAGGTCGGGCAACGGGGCTTCCCTGCCGGCGACTGTCCTTGTGGCAGTTGTGGCATACTTGCGGCTGTCACCGGCGTGAGGGGGCGCACATGAGGGTGGCCACGGCAGCGTTGGTCGTGGGGACGATGGTCATCGGCGGTGGCTCGTTCTCGTTCGCCACGCCGGCCGCGACGGCACCGTCCACCGAGCTGGTCAGCCGCTCGGGCGCCGGCGATCCCGTCTCTGCCGTGCAGGGCTCGATCAGCGATGACGGGCGGTACGTCGCGTTCGCGACGGCCGAGGCGCTGGTGCCGGTTGACACGAACGGGCGTTCCGACATCTACGTGCGCGACCTGCTCCTGGGCACCGACACGCTTGCCAGCGCCTCGTCGACGGGCGAGGTCGGCAACGGTGACAGCGGTCAGCCGGCGATCAGCGGCAACGGCCACTTCGTCGCGTTCGTAACCTACGCCCGGAACTTCGACCCGACGGACACCAACTGGGAGCTCGACGTCTACGTCCACAACCTGGTGAAGGGCAGCACCACGCGGGCTAGCGTGACCAGCAGCGGAGCCGAGGTTCCGCAGGGCGGCACCGATCCCGTCATCGGCAGGACCGGCCGCTACGTCGCCTTCGTCTCCCAGGGCAACCTGGCGCCGCCCGACAACAACCACCGGGCGGACGTGTTCCTGCGCGACCGCCGGCTCGGCACGACCCAGCGGGTGAGCGCATCGGCGCACTCGACGCGGCGCACCGAGAGCAACTCGTTGTCACCTGCGATCAGCGCGTCGGGTCGGTACGTCGCGTTCGTCTCGTACTCGCCGAAGCTGGTGCCGAGCGACACCAACAACACCGCGGACGTCTTCGTCCGTGACATCAAGCTGCAGCGGACGATCCGGGTGGACGTCTCCAGCGCTCACGAGCAGGCAACGGCCGGCGGCGGGGACGGTGCCCCGATCGCGATCAGCGCCGACGGCCGCTACATCGCGTACCTGTCGAAGTCCACCAACCTGATCCCCGACGACACCGACGGCATCACCGATCTGTTCGTGCGAGACCGGGCGACCAAGACGACGGTCCGGGCCAACGTCGCCAGCGACGGCCTGCCTGCAGCGATCGCCCCCGACCGCCTCTCCATCGCCGGCACGCGAGTGTTCTTCACATCCAACGCACCGCTGCTGGTGCCGGAGGACACCGACAAGCACGCGGACGTGTTCGAGCACGACCTGGCGACCGGGATCACCACCCGGATCAGCGTCAGGGATGGCGGAGGTCAGGCGAGCGGCAACAGCGCGTACCCCGACAGCTCTGCGAACGGATCCTGCGTGGTCTTCTCGTCCTCTGCGACCAACCTCGTGCCGGGCGTCTCGGTTCCGGACGGCGCCGTCTACCTCCGCCGCACCGCGGATACCTGCGCTTGAGGCGGACGCTCGCATACCCCCAACGGGATTCGAACCCGTGTTGCCGCCTTGAAAGGGCGGAGGCCTAGGCCACTAGCCGATGGGGGCCCGCCGCGCAGGATACCCGGCCACCCGACGGCGGCCGGGGGTGCTCAGGCGGCCCCTACCCGGTTGGAGGGGAGTGTGGTGAGGGCCGCCTGTAGCTGCTCCCACGCGGCCTGTTCGACCTGTAGGTAGCGATCGGCGTCGACATCCTGTGTCGCTTCGAGGTACGACTGCCACGCTGCCGCGGCAGTGAGGGGGAGGAAGCGGATGCCGGTTGTGTGATCGCTCATCGAACGTGCCTCGTACCTCTTATACGCTGCCCGGCCGGAAAAAGTTTCCGGGCGCCGCGTGAGGCCGATCACCGCCCGTGCGGGCGGTTGTCCAGCTCCGGCGCGGCGGGCCTGCCGCTGCGCCGGAGGGCGAGGCCGGAGAGCGCCTCGAGCACGAGGTTGTGGGCGGCGATCGCGGTGATGTTCCCGCTCGGGTCGTAGATCGGCGAGACCTCGACCAGCTCCATCGCCTTCACGTTCAGCTCGGCCGTGATCCGCCGCGTCGCGCGGGCCAGCTCGCGCGGCGTCAGCCCGCCGGGGACGGGCGTGCCGGTGCCCGGCGCGTAGGCCGGGTCGAGCGAGTCGATGTCGATCGAGAGGAAGACGTGGTCCCAACCGGCGGCGATGGCGAGCACCTCCTCCAGGCACGTGTCGAACCCGCGCTCGTCCAGCTCGTACATCGTCCACCAGCGGAAGCCGCTCTGGCGCATCCAGGCGAACTCGTCCGGCTCCGGCCACCAGCCGCGCAGCCCGACCTGGAGGAAGCGGTCGCCCGGGATCGCGCCGCTGTCCACCACCAGCCGCATCGGCGTGCCGTGGGAGCGGCTGACGCCGGATAACGTCTCGGCCGTGTCGGCGTGGGCGTCGAAGTGGACGACGCCGACGGTGCCGTGGCCGAAGTGGTCGGCGACGGCGGTCATGTTGGGATCGGCGATCGAGTGGTCGCCGCCCAGCACGATCGGGATCGCGCCGGCCGCGCAGATCTCGGCCACCCGGGCCTTGATCGCCGCGTGGCTGCGCGCGGTGTCGCCCGGCACCGTCTCGGCGTCGCCGTAGTCCACGACGTTCAGCACCGCGAACGGGTCGACGCCGAGCAGCATGTGCGGCCGCGACGGCGGCACGCCCGAACTCTCGTCTGCCTGCCGGATCGCCCGCGGCCCGTAGCGGGTGCCCGGCCGGTTCGACACCGTCTCGTCCATCGGCGCGCCGACGATCGCCACGTCGACGCCGACCAGGCCCTCCGGTTCCAGCACCAGGGGCAGCTTCGAGTACGTCTGGATGCCCGCGAAGCTGGGGTCGCCGGGCCGGCTGACCTGCATCGCTAACTCACGACGGCAGAGGCTGCACGATCGCGTTCCACATCACGCGCTTGGTGCCCTCGGTGTAGCCGCGGTAGAACGGGTCGGTCGACCAGGAGATGACGTGCCCCTTGCCGTACGTCTCGTCGCTGACCACCGCGGTCTGGGAGTAGTTGCCGTCGCCGGTCGCATACCCGGACCCGTACCAGTCGGGGCCGTGCCGGGCCGGGTAGGACATGACGGTCTCCCACGGCTTCCCGGGCAGCAGGATGGCGTCGCCCGTGTTGAAGACGTAGTCCCACTTCCCGATCCCCGCGGAGAGCGGGCTGGTGGTGTCGAGCTGCACGCGGTAGAGCGAGCCGGGGATGTTGACCGACGGGTACGTCAGCTTGGCCGTGCCGATCCCGATCTTGCTCGCCAGGTGCGTGCCGCCGATCC
Organism: uncultured Actinomycetes bacterium; assembly: GCA_963797175.1. Taxonomy (GTDB): domain Bacteria; phylum Actinomycetota; class Thermoleophilia; order Gaiellales; family JAICJC01; genus DATLLN01. The sequence continues at coordinate 1,219,168 of CAWCOL010000009.1, read as the reverse complement.
AGCCGATGTAGCGGCCGCCGCGGCTGACGAAGTCGCGGATCGCCTGCTCGCCGGCGGGGCCGAGGAAGCCGGCCCCGGCCACCGCGTGCCCGTCGGGCACCAGCAGCACGTCCACCGAGTCGAGGGCGCCGTCGGCGATCTGCTGGGCGGTCACCTCGCGGTAGGGCACGTTCCAGTCGTGGTCGAACGTCCAGCGCAGCCAGCCGTCGGAGACGACGCTGGCGAAGTCGTTCGCCATCCGGAAGACGGCGATGCGCGGGTGCGGCCCGGCCGGGAAGCGCTGCGCCGGCACCGACACCGTGCCGCCGATCTTGCTGGCGTTCGGCGTCAGCACCTTGCCCGAGTAGCCGCCGGGGATGTCCAGCATCAGCGGCTGGCTCCACGCCGTGGTGTCGTAGAAGTACGCGCGGCCGATGTACGTGTCCTCGTTCAGCATCGTCTGGATCCAGTGCTTCTGGCCCTGGGCCATCGGCACCCAGACCGTGCCCGCGGGCAGCGTCGTCGAGTGCCGCGGGCGGCCGTACGGCTTGAAGTCGGAGACGGTCAGCGGCGCATTCAGCCGGTAGACGGCCACGTCCATCCGCTGCAGCCGCCGCACCACGATCTGGAGCGCCCGGTGGTCTCCGGGGTTGTCGAGCAGGAAGTAGTGGCGCACCAGCATGTCCGGCACCTGCTGGTAGAGCGGGTTGTGCGGATCCTCCAGTACGTTCGGCTCGAGGATGCCGGCCTTGCCTTCCTGGTAGGCCTCGACGTACTGGTTGTGCCAGCCGGTGACGAGGTCGCTTCGGTGCGTCGCGCCCTGCGTCAGCGAGACCCACTGGCTCACCCACTGCTGGCGCACGCGCAGCCGGTACACGTCGTTCGAGCCCTTCTCGAACGTCATGCCGGCGCCGCCGAACCCGTCGGCCACCACCGTGTCGCCGTACTCCGGCGCGAAGAAGTCGTAGCCGCTCTGCTGGCCCGTGTAGTACGGATAGCCGAGGCTCGCGAAGGCGCCGGCCAGCGTGTCGCCGTAGAGGTGGTCGATCCAGTTGAGGGCGGTGTCGGGCACCTCGTGGTAGATCGGGTCGGTGTTGGGGGGGAAGAAGTAGGAGCTGCTGCCGTTCTCGTGCTCGTCTGCGAAGAGCAGCGGCGGGTACTTGCGGAACAGCTCGATGCGGCTGTCCGTCTCGGGCTGCGTGCGGGCCCAGTCGTCGCGGTTCAGGTCGAACCAGTACGAGTTGCGGCGGAAGCCGGCCTCGCGGCCGTCCGGGTTCTGGGTCGGGATCAGCAGCATCACCGAGTTGTCGAGCAGCTGGGTGGCGGCGCAGTCGTCGCGCGCCGCGAGCTCGTACATTGTGCGCAGGGTCGCCTCGGTGCCGGAGGGCTCGTTGCCGTGGACGTTGGCGCCGATGCTGAGGATTGCGGGCAGGCGAGCCTCGATCGTGGCCGCCTTGTCGGGGTCGAGCAGGGGGTTGCGCAGGGCCTGGGCGTCCGAGCTGAGCTGGTTGAGCGCGGTCGGGGTGAGGTTGGCGGGGTTCGAGACCATCGCGTAGCGCAGCGGCCGGCCGTCCACGGACGTGCCGTAGGTGCCGGTCACGATCCGGTCGCTGGCCGCGTCCAGGGCGTCCATGTAGGTGTAGACCTGGTCGACGGACAGCTCCTTGCGGCCGAGGATCACGCCGAGCACGTCCTGCGTGGTCGGGACGTCCCGGTCGTAGATCGGCTTGGTCGTCAGCGGATCGCAGGTCGCCGCCCGGGCGACGCCCGTGCTGAGCGCGAGCAGAACCACCAACGCCGCCACGGCGGCCATGCAGACTCGAACCTTCATCTCCCCGTTCCCCCCATGTAGACGCGGCCAGACTACCGAGCATGCTGCGCGCCCGTCAAGCTCGCGGGGGCGCCGTACAATCAGCCGGGGCCGTTAGCTCAGCTGGTAGAGCAGGGGACTTTTAATCCCAAGGTCGCAGGTTCGAGACCTGCACGGCCCATTGAAACGGCCGCGTGGCTCCGGCCTACGGACAGCTGCCGGTGAGCTCGCGCATGTACACGTCCTGGTATCCCGGCTCCGTGATGCTGCTGTCGAGGTTCGTCGCGGTCGACTGGAACGCGACGCACGTGCCGTCCGCTGAGCTGATCGGCGACAGACTGTTGCCGCCCCGCGCCTGGCCGCCGGTGTCCGGGATGTTGAGGCGGCGGGTTGTGCCCTGGAGAAGGTTCCGCTCGTAGATGTCGCCGATCCCGTTCGTGTCGTGGGGGACGAGCGCGCCGTAGGTGTCGAACACCACGTGGCGCCCGTTGGCGCTGATCGATCCCAGCTCGGCTCCGTAGATGTCCTCAGTGCCCGAGGTCGAGACGTCCGCGCGCACAGTCGTCTGGCCGACCAGATCGCGGACGAAGACGTCCGTCTCTCCGTTGGTGTCACCGGGAACGAGGTTGTCGGCGAGCGATGTGAACACGACATAGCGACCGTCGGCGCTGATCGCGAACCTGGAGCTCAGATAGCTATAGCTCTGGACGTTGCCGAAGTGCCCGTCGTCGGCCACGCTGACCGGGATCGTCCGTCCATCGACCAGGTCACGCACATACACGTCCGCGGTGCCGTTCGTGTCCGCCGGTGCGAGCGAGGACTCCGTAGTGAACGCGACGTAGCGCCCGGACGCGCTCATCGTCGGCCCGCCGGCCCCGTCTGGAATCTGCTGACCGTCGTCGGTCAGACTGATCCGGGTCGTCGTTCCCAGCTTCCGGTCGCGGAGGAATACGTCCCCACGGTCGTTCGTGTCGCCCGGGACGAGATTCCCAGCGGCCGACGTGAACGCGACGTACCGCCCACTCCGATCGAGCACCGGGCCGTTGCTGCTGCCGTCCGCCTGCACCCCGGCCGTCGACTCGTCGATCCGACGGACCGCGCCCGTCAGCAGGTTCCGCACGAACACATCCTCGGCGTTGCCGTTGTAATCGCGCTCGAAGTTCGTCGAGTTGGTCACGAAGGCGACGTAGTGGCCGTTGCCGCTGAGCGCAGGGCCGGTGCTGTGGCTGTTCCCCGCCTCGCCCGTCCTGGTGAAGCTGAGCAGCGTCGTCGTCCCCAGCGACATGTCCCGCATGTAGACGTCGCGGTAGCCGTTCGTGTCGTCGTCCGTCAGGAGGTCGTCCGTCGTGAAGACGACGTACCGACCGTCGTCGCTGATCGACAGGTCGTACGCCCCGTCGGGTGGAGGCTCGCCGTTCTGCATCCTGCTGACCAGCACCGTTGTCGCGTCGGTCGCCGTAGCGCTCGCCGAAGCCACGGCGCCAGCCGCCAGCATCGCCAGCACGAACGCGAATACAACGAACCGCTTCATAACTCCCCGGTCGCGAACGACCATACTACTCCACGGCTAGCGATGGCCGGGCGTCATCATCGTCCGCCGCGTGAAGCGCGGATTCGGCCCCTTCCCCCAGTCTCCGCCCGTGTCCTTGCGTGTGCTCGCGGCGGTGGAGGCCTCGGTCTTGTCCTGCTTCGCGCGGTTCTCCTTCGCCTTGACCGCCGGCGGCGCGGTTGCCGGCCGTGCGCTGCAGCGCGAGCATCCCGGCCGGCCGCTCCGGGCTCGGTCGCCGCGCGACGTCGTGCACCCCAGCCTGCTCGCCGGGCGCGGCTCGCCGGGCCTGCTCAGGCTCGGCTGCGGTCCGCTCGGGTGCCAACGCTTCGCCCCCTTTCGATCACCCAACTGCCTGGCTCGCGGGCGTCGACGCTGGTGCTGAATCTAGCTCATCCGGCCGGGCGCTACCGCCGCGTGTTCTTGAACGTGCAGACCTCGACGTCGCCCGCTGCGAGGTCGATGCCGACCGACGTGATCGGCCCGGGGACGTCGGGCAGCCCGTTCTTCTTGCAGGTGATCCGCGTCTTGTAGTTCGCCAGGCTGCCCACGGCGGCGGCCTCGCTCACCGTCACCGGCCCCGGCTGGTCAGCACGCTGCCCGAGTCGCCGTTCCCGGCAGCTGCCTTCACGACCAGCGCGCCGGCCATCAGGTCGAACCTGCCCGGATCCGTCGCCGGCTTCAGCACCTTCTTGATCGTCAGCTTCGGCTTGCGGACGTTGGTGAACGTGTCGTCGCACCGTGCCCCTTGCATCAGAGCGGCTGGATCGTCGCCCGGCGGGAGCCGCGCGATCTCCGACGTCAGGCGGCGGCGCCACATCGGCTGGAGCACGACCCACCACAGGGTGGTTCCGACAGCGAGCACCGCGATGCCGGGGTACGTGCCCAGCTCAGAGGATCGCGGCCAGCGAGACCAGGCCGACGACGCCGATCCCGAGCCGCGCGAACACCTGCAGGCGCGTGCCCATCGCCCTGATCGCGGCCGACTGCGCGGGCGAGAGCTCCGTCGCGTAGCGGCGCCCGCAGGCGCACGTCACCACGTCCCCGGCGACCGCCTCGGTGGTGTGGCCGCACTCGCAGGTGACCACGATCGGAACCTGCACCTCGCCACCTCCTCGCCGGCACCTAGGAGTATCGGTCGCGGACCGGTTATCGTAGTCCGTTCGTTCTTCCTCAGTGCTGGGAGGTGGATTGTGGCAACGGTTGGCCGTTGATGACCGAAGGCTGCTCAAGACGATGAACTGGTGGGACGGGTTCGTCGTCGGTCTGTGCAACCCCGGGTTCCTGCTGGCCGGCCTGGCAGGCTCGGTCGTCACCCTCGGCCCGAAATGGGCCGCGATCATCTGGTTCTCGTCCTCGGTGGTCGGCGCGCTCCAGGCGTACATTTACGCCGAGCCGGCGACCATGTTCCCCGACAAGTCGGGCGGGCTCTCGATGTACGCCAAGGAGGGCTGGCGCAAGTACTTCTCGCTGGCCGGCCCGCTGGCGACGTTCGGCTACTGGTTCGCCTGGTCGAGCGTGCTCGCCATCTACGGCGGCATCATCGGCACGCTGCTGATCACCCGGTTCTGGGCCACCGACTGGATTGGCACGTTCATTGGCACCTCGGCTTCATGGACGTGAACGGCTACCGGCTGATCGGCCTCGTCTGCATCCTCTCGTGCTTCGCGTTCAACGTCCGCGGCATGCGCGTCGGCGGTCTGGTTCAGCTACGTGACCGGCGCGATGATGCTGATCCCGGTGCTGTCGCTGGCGATCATCCCGTTCCTGAACGGCGACATCACGCAACCACGCGCTCAACCAGAACTTCATCTCGGCATCCGTCGCCTTCTACGGCGGCACGCCGAGCACCTGGTCGAGCATCACCATGGCCGTCGTCTGGTTCTGGGTGATCGGCTGGTCGTCGTACGGGCCCGAGGCGCCGGCGACGTTCGCGCCCGGAGTTCCACGACACGCGCAACGACACCCGTAAGGCGCTGGTCTCGGCGGGCGTCCTCAACTGCTTCCTCTGCCTGCTGCTGCCGCTGACGATCGTGGCCGAGCTGGGCACCGGCTTCATCGCCGGCGACACGACGTTCATCGCATACCTGACCGACGGCGCTCGACAATGTCGCCGGCAACACGCTCGGCGGCGTCTTCGTCGTGTTCCTGAGCGCCGGCCTGCTGCTCTCGATGAACACCGCGACCATGGACGGCTCGCGCGCGCTGTACGGGATGGCCAGGGAGGGGCTCACCGTCCGGCAGCTCGACCGGCTCAACCACTACCACGTGCCCGGCCGGGCGATGACCCTCGACTGCATCCTGAACATCTGCCTGCTGTTCTTCGCGCCCAGCCTGCTCTTCATCCTGGTCGCGGGCAACATCGGCTACATCCTCTCGCACGTGTTCGCCCTGTCCGGCGTGCTGCTTCTGCGCCGCGACCGGCCGGACTGGCCACGGCCGTTCAAGCTGGCGTCCTACTGGATACCGATCTGCTGGGCCTGCCTGATCATCAACCTGATGGCGACGGTCTTCGGCGTTCTCTGGATCGACTACACCGGCTACCTGATCAAGGGCACTGACGTCAGCGGCTACACGACCGCCGCGATCATCGTCGGGCTGGCCGCGCTCGCTGCGGGTGTGCTCGGCTACGTGATCGGCCAGCGGCAGCACGGCAAGCCGTTCCGGCTCAAGGATCCGAGCGAGGAGAGCCCGTCAGCCGAGGCGTACGAGCTGGCTGGGCTCCCAGTCCCGGCCTGACCAACTTGGCGATCCCGGCGGCGCTGGCAATGCGCCGCCGGGACCGCGAGTCGGTCACTTCCCGCAGATGACGTACGTGGTCATGGTCGCCGTCCCCGATGAGGCGTTGTTCTCGAAGGCAGCCCAGCCGGTGCTGGTCGGGTAGCTGGTGTTCAGGTTGACGGCCGTGGACAGCGACGACGAGAACATGCCGCCGCCCAGGGGCACCGTGTGCGTCGGGCAGCCCACGGTACTTTCGGTCTGGGCGCCGGCGGCATTGGTCGTCAGCGCTCCGGCCGCCTGGGTGTACCCGGTGACGTGGCCACACACGGCATAGGCGTGGACGGCGTCGCCGTCGGCGCTGCCGTTGTTCTGGAACACGGCCCAGCCATAGACGGCCGCATGCCCGGTGCCCGACCTGGTCGGATAGGTCGAGTTCTCGTTCGAGAGCGTGCTGAGGGAGCTGGAGAACCCGCCGCCGCTAAGGACCTTGTCGCCGGCCGGGCACGTCGCGGTCGCCGGGGTCTGCGATCCGGGCCCGTTCGAGACGGTGGCGCCGGTCACGATCGTCCAGGATGCGTTCCGCTTCACGCACACGGCGTAGACGACGAACGAGGAGTCGGATCCCGTGCCGTTGTTGACGAAGGCAGTCCATGACGTGGTGTCCCGCGGGTAGGAGCTGTTGACGTTCCCGGCGGTCGAGCCGGAGCTGAAGAAGACGCCGCCCCCGTAGACGACGGTCTTCGCCGGGCAGGTCGCGCTGCCGTTCGACTGCGTGTTCGCGGGGGAGGCGAACGGCGCGCTGGTCACGACCGTGTACTTGGGTGGGAGCTTGGCCGCGGTCGTGCCGAAGGCTGCCGGACGCTTGCCCGGCGCCGGGTGCGCGACGTGCCGGGCCGGCGTCAGGTGCTTCGTCGTGCTGGGCGTCGCGGCGGCCTCGCCGGCCGGCGCGACCGCGATCGCGCCGATCCCGAGCGCCATGATCGCGCCTCGCGCGATCCATCTCATCGTCCGTTCCTCCTTGCCGTCGAACGCTCCATCAGGGGCCTGCGCAGATCACGTCGGGCGTCAGCGTGAACTCGCCGGTGGTTGCGTTGTTCTCGTAGTTCTGCCATCCGTGCGGCGCCGGGAAGGTCGTGTTGATGTTGACCTTGAGCGAGCTCGAGTTGGTGGCGATCCCGCCGCCCAGCGGCGCCTTCGAGCCGGGGCACGAGACGGCCGCGAGCGCCTGCGTCTGCGCCGGGCTGGACGTGAACGCTCCGGTCACGAGCTTGTAGCCGGACGCATGCCCGCACACCGCGTAGGCGGTGACCGTCGCGGCGGTCGTGTTCGCGTTGTTCTGATCGACCGTCCAGAAGAACGTCGTCAGCGCGCCTGATCCGCTCTTGAGCGGGAACGACGAGTTCTCGTTCACCTTCGTGCTGAGCGTGCTCGAGAAGCCGCCGCCGCCCAGCACCTTGGTGCCACTCGGGCAGGCGACGCTGGCTCGCGACTGGCGCATCGCGGGGTTCGTGACGCTGCCGGAGTGGACGATGCTCCAGTCGGCGGTGCGCTTCGCGCAGATCACGTCCACGGTGAACGTCGTGCTCGAGCTGCTGGCGTTGTTCACGTCAGCGTTCCACTGGGTCGTGCTGGGGTACGAGCTGTTCACGTTCGCCGACAGGCTGAGCGAGTTGACGAACACGCCGCCGCCGTACACCACCGTGTTGGCCGGACAGTCGGCGGTGCCGTGGGTCTGCGATCCGGCCGGCGCGGTCAGGCCGGGGCTCGACACCACGATGTAGCCGTGGGGGAGCGCGTTCGGCACCACGCCCAACGGAGCCGGGTGCTTCGCGGCGGCCGCCCCCGCCACCCCCGCCGGTGCGAATGCGAGCGCGCCGAGTCCGATCACCACGACGGCGATCCGTGCGATCCGTGTCATCTCAGACCCCCTGGTCCTGCTCGGGCAACCCTCATGGCCGCCCGGGCCGACCATACTCCTGCGGGGAGCGTGGATGTGTGATCCGGCGGCGCCCACGATCGGGCGCCGCCGGATCAGGTGTCAGATCAGGTTCCGGCGCAGATGGCGTACGCCGTGATCGTCGGCGCGCCGGTGGCGTTGTTGTCCTCGAACGCCTCCCAGGTGGCTGACGCCGGCTGGGAGCTGTTGAGGTCAACGGCGACGTTGCCCGAGCTCGAGAGGCCGCCGCCTCCCAGCGGCACCTTCCCGGACGGGCAGACCGCGATCGCCCCGGTCTGCGTCATGGCCGGATTCACCTGCGGCGTGCCGGCGACCAGCGTGTATCCCGGCCGCGTGACCGCAGACGGCGTAGACCACGAAGGTGGGTGCGCCGCCGGCCGCGTTGTTCTCGTCCGTCGCCACTGTACATGGCCGAAGCGCCCTTGCCCGACTTATGGGGAACGTCGTGTTCATGTTGACCAGGTGCTGCCGCTGCTGGAGAACGAGCCACCGCCCGTCACCTTGGTACCGGCGGGGCAACTGTGCGATCGCGGAGTTCTGGCTGGCGGCGGGGTTCGTTACCGCGGAGCTCGTGACGACGCTGTACGAGGCATTCTTCTTCGCACACACCGCGTACACGCGGAACGTGTCGGCCGTGCCGCCCGCGTTGTTGATGTCCGCTCTCCAACCGGTCGTGAGCGGGACCGAGCTGTTCATGTTGGTCGTCAGGCTGATCGAGCTGATGACAGCGCCGCCGCCGTACGGGACGGTCTTGGCCGGGCAGGTGGCCGTCCCGGTCGTCTGCGTGCCGGGGTTGGCGGTCAGCAGCGCGCTCGTCACCACCGTGTACTTCGGGGGCACCGCGTTCGGCAGCGGCGCGGCCGGGCCCAGGTGCTTGCCCGCGACGATGTGCGTGGCGCGGTGCGCGGTCGCCGGGTGCTTGCCGGCCGCCGCGGTTGCTGCCGAGGTCACCAGCGCCGCGGCGGCGCAGAGCCCCAGCATCGCCATCGCGATCCGTGCAGTCCGTCTCATCTCTTGACCCTCCAGTCGGTGGTTCCACGTGCGTGCCCGCGGAGGGTGGATCGACGGCCGCCGTGCCCGCGGTCGATCTCGTTTCTCTGTGCCCCTCCATGAAGCCTGGCGCCGTCCGATTCGTGACGGTTGTCGCCACTGGCGATGCTACTCCCGTCGGGAGCAAAAGGGAAGCCATCAGGCGTCGCGGCCAGGTGTCCTGTAGCATGTGCGGTTCATCACGATCGTCACCTAGCCAGGGAAGGGGGCATCGATGAGACGAGCCATGCTCATCGCAATCGTGGCTCTCGGCGCGCTTGCCGCGCCGGGCAACGCACTGGGGGCGAACCTCTGGGCGCGATCGGACGGCACGGGCCTGACCAAGGGAAAGGGCGTTGTGTCGTTCACGAGGGACGGGCCGGGGCGGTACGAGATCACCTTCAACCGGGACATGTCGGCGTGCGCGTACATCGCCACAACGTCGTCCCAGTACACCGGTGATGCGTCGTACGGCTCGATCTTCACGGCGTCCGGTCACAACTCGACGGCCGGCGTGCACGTCGAGACCAAGAACCCGGGGGGTGGCCTGCAGGACTTCGCGTTCAACGTGGTTGCCCAGTGTCCGACCACCGCGGCGGGGATCCGGTTCGCCGTGTTCGACGACAGCGGGGCGTTTGTCCGCGGCAGCACGGGCACATCCGTGCGCAACCGCGTCACCGGCCAGTACCGCGTCAAGTACACGCGGTCGATGACGGCGTGCACCGACATCGCCACCATCGGCGCGGTGGACAACGGACTGGTGCTGGGGCCGGGGTACGTGTTCGCGAACACGGGCCAGCCGGCGTCGAACGTCTACATCGAGACCAAGAACCCGGGCGGCGGCCTGTCTGCCTATCCGGTGCACACCGCGTCGTACTGCTCGGCATCCTCGCCCAGCCTGCTCGGGGCGGTCGTCGACCAGGACGGGACGTTCGTTCGCGGCCATACCGGCGTCAGCTCGACGCGCACCGGGCTGGGGACGTACCGGCTGACGTTCCCGCGGAACGTCGGCAACTGCGCCAAGGTGGCCTCGATCGGCGCCGTGGACAACACGCTGGTGTTCAACCCGGCGGCGGTTGACGTCTACAACGGCCCGACCGCCACCACGGTGGACGTTCGCATCCAGAACCTGCTGTTCTTCGGCGGGGCGAACCTCGACCGGCCGTTCCACCTGATGGTCGTGTGCTGACCTGAAGCGCTGACCGGCCGGCGCACCGCAGCGCCGGCCGGTCGCGGCGTGGCCGCCGTCACAGTGAACCGCCCCGACGGTCGTTCCGTATCCGCGGAATGGAAGCGAACGCGTCCCGTTCGCGTCCGGATTGACACTCGGAGTACCACGACCAAAGGGGTCCCCATGCGCTTGCGCATTCCACGCGTCACGCCCTCGCTCGCCATCTCGGTGGCCGCGCTCTTCGTTGCCCTCGGCGGCAGCGCCTACGCGGCGACCGGCGGGACGTTCACTCTCGGCCAGCCCAACAGCGCCGACACGACCACAGCCCTCACGTCCACGGCCGGAAACGGCCCCGGACTCAACCTGATCAACACCCAGACCGGCACGAAGGCGACGGCGCTCGGCCTCACCGTCGATCCGTCGCGCGCACCGTTCACGACCAACTCCGGCGTCCGGGTCAAGAACCTGAACGCCGACTCGCTGGACGGCATCAACTCGACCGGGTTCATCAACGGCCACGGCAACATCAACTCGAGCGTGTTCAGCCTGCCGTTCACGGCCGGCGCCCACGACAACCTCTCGCTTGGCCTCGCGCACATCCAGGTCTTCTGCGATGCCGGCGCGCTGGACAACGCGACGATCTCCGTCGGCGGGCAGACCGGGCAGACGGACACCGTCTTCTGGAACGGCGTCGACCGCATGGGCCCGACGCACGGGTTCTCGACGCTGACGACGCCCGAGTTCGTCGGGTTCAACTCCGACGGTGGCTCGAACGACCACGGCACGACCGGCACCGTCCTGCTGTCCGGCACGATCGGCGGCCAGGACACGACCACCGTGCTCACGTTCGGCGCGGCGGTCTCGCCCAGCGAGACCTCGTGCCAGTTCCAGTTCCAGGCACAGACGGCCCGCACCCTCGTCAGCTAGCGGAACATGCTGCGCGAGATGATCAGGCGCTGGATGTCGTTCGTGCCCTCGTAGAGCTCCTCGAGCTTCGCGTTGCGCAGCCACCGCTCGGCGGGATACTCGGTCGAGTACGAGTACCCGCCGAGCGTCTGGCAGCACGCCCAGGCGGCGAACCACGCGGCCTCCGAGGCCGCCAGCTTCGCCATCGAGGCCTCGGTCGAGAACGGCTTTCCGGCGTCGGCCAAGCGGGCCGCGTGGTGGGCCATCAGCCGCGCCTGGTCGAGCTTCATCCGGGCGTCCACCAGCCGGAACGAGACGGCCTGGAACTCGTGGATCGTCTTGCCGAAGGCGCGCCGCTCCTTGGCGTACTCGACTGCGTACTCCAGCGCGGCCCTGCCGATGCCGACCGAGTTGGCGGCGAGCTGGACGCGGGTGACGTCGAACCAGCGCATCACGCCGTAGAAGCCCTGGCCCTCCTCGCCGATGCGGCGGTCGAGGCCCAGGGGGCAGTCGGCGAAGAAGAGCTCGCCGGCGGGGTAGCAGCGGGCGCCCATCTTGGGCAGCTTGCGCCCGATCTCGAAGCCGGAATCGCCGCGCTCCAGCACGAAGGCGGTGATGCCCTTCGACCGCGTGCCCGGGGCGACCGTCGCGAACACGAGGTAGAGGTCGGCAGTCGGCGCGTTCGAGATCCACGTCTTCTGGCCGTTCAGGACGTAGCCGTCGCCCTCCCGCCGCGCGTGCGACGACATCGCCGCGGCGTCGGAGCCGACCTCGGGCTCGGTGGTGGCGAGCGCGCCGATCGGCGGCCGCTCGGTGCAGAGCGGTGTGACCCAGCGCTCGCGCTGCTCGTCGGTGCCCATCGCCAGGATCGGCCCGGCGAAGAAGCCGCCGCCGCCGATGCAGCCCGCCATCGGCGCGTCGCCCCAGGCCATCTCCTCGATGATCCTGGCGCCGGTCAGCAGGCTGTGCACGCCGCCCCCGCCGTACTGCTCAGGCAGGTCGTAGCAGGTCAGCCCCGCCTCGGCCGCCTTGTGGACGACCTCCCACGGGAACTCCCCGGACTCGTCGTAGCGTGCGGCGTGCGGGCGCATCTCCCGCTCGGCGAACTCGTGGGCGAGCTGCACCAGCTCGTCGTCAACGTCCGGCATGGGGCGCTCCCTGGTCGATGATGATGCGGGCGTCGAGCGCCCAGACCTCGTCGCGGGCGACGAGCAGCGGGTTGATCTCGATCTCGGCGATCTCGGGGTGGGCCGAGGCGAAGCGGCCGAGCGTGGCCAGCACCGCCGCGGCCTCGGCAGCGGCCAGCGGCGGCGCGCCGCGGTAGCCGTCCAGCAGTGGGGCGCAGCGCAGCCGGCCGAGCAGGGCGCGGGCCGCGTCCTCGCCGATCGGCCCGAGTGCGACCGCCGTGTCGGCGTGCAGCTCGGTCAGCGTCCCTCCCGCGCCGGCGACGACCACGGTGCCGAACGAGGGGTCGCGCCGGCAGCCCGCCAGCAGCTCGATGCCCGCCGCCGTCACCATCCGCTCGACCGACCACGCCTCCGGGGCCAGCCGCCCGGCGGTCGAGTCCAGCGCGGCGTGCAGCTCGGCCGGACCGGGGATGCCGACCACCACGCCGCCGCCCTCCGACTTGTGTTCGGCCGCCAGCGCCTTGAGCACGACGGGATAGCCGAGCCGCTCCGCCGCGGCGAGGCCCTCCTCGGCCGTCCGCACCAGCTCGGCCGCGGGCATGGGGATGCCCAGCGCGGCGATCGCCTGACGCGACGCCCAGTAGCCGGCCGTCTCGACCGGCGGCTCGGCATCCAGCTCGGCGGGCGTCCCGGTCGGGCGCTCGGCGGCGTCGCAGATCACGCGCATCGCCCGCGCGGCCGACTCGATGTCGCGTCCGACCACCAGGCCGGCCTCGATCGCTGCCGCCACCGCCGGCGAGCCGGGCCGGTCGGTGGTGAACACGACCGGCATCCCGGTGCGCCGCTGCAGCGCGAGGAAGCCGTCCACCGAGCCGCGCTCGAGGCTCGCCAGCGACTCGTCGGCGTCGAACCACATCGAGAAGGGCGATCCGGTGATCGCGACGGCGTCCACGGCGCCCGAGTCGAGCAGCAGGTCGGACACCGCCACCAGGTTGCCCGCGTCGCTCAGCGTCGCGCCGATCAGGTCCACCGGGTTGGCCGTCGAGGCGACCTGTGGCACCGATGCGGCGATCCGCTCGCCCGTGGCGTCTGGCAGCACCGGCACGTCCAGGCCGGCGGCCGCGACCGCGTCGGAGGCGATCACGCCGTTGCCGCCGCCGGTGGTGATGATGCCGACTCGCCGCCCCCGTGGCGCCGGCAGCGCCCGCAGGGCGGCGACCGCCTCCGCCATCTCGCGCGGCGTCCACACGCGGATCACGCCGGCGGCGGCACAGACCGCGTCCACGACCGCCGCGTCGCCGACCAGCGCGCCGGTGTGCGACAGCGCGGCCCGGGCTCCGGCAGCCGAGCGGCCCGGCGCCAGCAGCACCACCGGCTTGCCGGCTGCGCGGAGACGCTCCGCGGCCCGGCCAAACGCGCGGCCGTCGGGGAAGGCCTCGCAGTAGACGGCCACCACCCCGGTCGCCTCGTGATCGGCGCAGTCCTCCAGTACGTCGGCCGCCGTCACGTCCGCCTGGTTGCCCACCGAGACGAAGCGGGAGAAGCCGAAGGCGAGATCACGGGCGCGGTCGGCGAAGTCGATGCAGAGGTTGCCCGACTGGGAGACGAAGGCGACGTCGCCGTCGGGCAGGTCGATCCAGGGCGCGGCGTGCAGCTCGGCGGCGGTGTCCACGACGCCCATGCAGTTGGGGCCGAGCAGCACCGCGCCCGCATCGCGCACCCGCTCCGCCAGCCGGCGCTCGGCCGCGCGGCCCTCCTCGCCGGTCTCGCCGAACCCCGCCGCCAGGGCCACCACCGCCCGCACGCCCGCCGCCAGGACGCGGTCGGTGACGTCGGGCAGGATCTGCGAGGGCACGACCAGCACCGCCAGCTCGGGCACCTCGGGCAGCTCCTCCAGCGAGCGGTGGGTGGCGTGTCCCAGCACCTCCGGCCGCCGCTCGCTGACGAAGTAGACGGGGCGCCGGTGCTCGCCGCGCAGCAGCCGCTCGGCCACCGAACGGCCCCACGCGCCGTGGGCGTCGGACGCGCCGAACACGACCACCGAGGCGGGATCGAACAGCGGCCGCAGCGAGCGGGTCAGCTCCACGTGCTGCCCCCGTCCACGCCCAGGCACTGGCCGGTGACGTAGCTCGCCTCGGGCGAGGCCAGGAAGGCGACCACGGCCGCGATCTCGGGCGGCTCGGCGAAGCGGCGCATCGGGATCTGCGGCAGCCACGCCTCCTTCACGCTCTCCGGCACGGCCTCCAGCATCGGCGTGTTGACCGGGCCGGGTGCGACCGCGTTGCAGCGGATGCCGTGGCGGGCGTGCTCCAGCGCCACCGTCCGCGTCAGCGCGACGATGCCGGCCTTGGCCGAGGCGTAGTTGGCCTGCCCGAACGAGCCATGGCGCGCCTCCGACGAGACGTTGACGATGGCCCCGCCGCCGCGCTCGCGCATCAGCGGGACGGCGTGCTGGCAGCCCAGCCAGGTACCTGTCAGGTGCACCTCGATCACCGCGTGCCACTCCTCGTCGGTCATCTTCAGCAGCGTCCGGTCGCGGGTGATGCCGGCGCAGTTGACCAGCACGTCGATGCCGCCCAGCGCGGCGGCCGCCTGCGCCGTCGCCGCCTCCCAGTCCGCCCGCTGCGCGACGTCCAGGCGTACGCTCGGCCCGCCCAGCTCGGCGGCGATCCCGGCGGCGGCCTCGCCGCTCAGGTCGGCGGCCATCACGGTCGCGCCGTCCGCGGCCAGGCGGCGGGCGACGGCAGCGCCGATCCCCGAGCCGGCGCCGGTGACGAGCGCGACGCGGCTCATGCGTCCTCCGGCCGTCGCGCGACCAGCCAGACGTCGCGGCCGGACTGGACGGCCTCGCCGCGGTCGTTCCGCACCTCGACGTCGAGCGTGACGACGCCCGTGGTCGGGCGCGAGCTGCTGGGGCGCACCTCGGTCACGCGCCACTCGGCGTGGATCGTGTCCCCGGGGTAGGTCGGCCCGGTGAACCGCCGCGTCTCCTCCAGGTAGGCGATCACCTCGAGCTCGTCCAGGCCCGGGGTGGCCAGGCCGCTGGAGACGGCGAGCACGAGCAGGCCGTGGGCGATGCGGCCGCGAAACGGCGTGTGCTCGCGCACCCACGGCTCGTCGGTGTGCAGCCGGTTGAAGTCACCGCTGACGCCCGCGAACGCCATGATGTCGCTCTCGGTGATGGTGCGGCCGGCCGAGCGGAACTCCGCCCCCGGCTCCAGGTCCTCGAGGTATGCGGGCATCTCAGCCTCCTGTGAAGCAGGGCAGGGTGACGGGGCCGTCGCCCGGTGGGAAGACGACCCGGACCGGCATCTCGCAGCGGACGTCCGCCGGCGCGACGCCGACGATCCGCGAAGCCATCCGCACGCCCTCCTCCAGCGCGACGATGGCGAACACGTAGGGCGTGTCGTCCGCGAACTCGGGGTTCGGCGTGCGGTGGACGACCGAGAAGGTGTGGAGTGTGCCGCGGCCGCTCGCCTCGACCCAGGCCGGCTGCCCGCCGCCGCAGGCAAGGCAGTGAGCACGCGGGTACCACTGGTGCGTGCCGCACGCCTCGCAGCGCTGGATCAGCAGGCGGCCCTGGGCGGCGGCCTCCCAGTAGGGCTGCGAGAGCGCGTCCGTCTGCGGGGTCGGCTTCGGCTCGGCCATCACACGCCCAGGATCGCCGTTGCCGTCGCGGACAGGCTGCCGCCGGTGCCGTGCACCAGGCAGGTGCGCGGCGCGTCCAGCCGCACGCCGGGCGAGGTGCCGCGCAGCTGGCGGACGCCCTCGATCATGCAGAACACGCCCCGGCGGCCGGGGTGGTTGCTGGAGAGGCCGCCGCCGTCGGTGTTGATCGGCAGCGCGCCGCCGGGCGCGAGGGCGCCGGAGTCGACGAAGGCGCCGCCCTCGCCGCGCTCGCAGAAGCCGAGCGACTCCAGCGTGACCAGCACCGTCACGGTGAAGCTGTCGTAGAGCTGGGCGCAGTCGATCTCGTCGTGGCGCATGCCTGCCGAGTCGAGGGCGCGGGGGCCGCTGGCCACGGCGGCGGTCTCGGTGAACGGCCACATCTGGCTCATCGAGACCTGGCCCAGCGCCTCGCCGAAGCCGAGCAGGTAGACCGGCCGCCCCGAGAGCTGCTCGGCCCGCCGCCGCGAGGTGAGGACGAAGGCGCCGCCCGAGTCGGTGACGACGCAGCAGTCGTTTCGGTGCAGCGGCTCGGCGATCATCGGCGAGGCCAGCACGTCCTCCACCGTCAGTGGGTCGCGGAAGCGCGCGTGCTCGTTGGCGGCGGCGTTCGCGCGGCACTGGACGGCGATCCGGGCCAGCTGCTCGGGCGTCGTGCCGAACTCGTGGGCGTGGCGGGTCGCCGCCAGCGCGTAGGTGGCGACCGTGGTCGGGCCGTACGGCACCTCCCACTGGCCGGGGCCGGCGGCGGCCGTGCCGTAGTCGGGGAAGGGCAGCACGCCGGATGCGCCTGCCGCGGCGTAGCTGACGACCACGACGTCCGCCATGCCGGCTGCGATGGCCAGCGCGGCGTGGCCGGCGTGGGTGATGAAGGCGGCGCCGCCGATGTCGGTCGAGTCGAACCAGCGCGGGTACAGGCCCATGTACTCGGCCACCTCGCTCAACGACATCTGCAGGCCGCCCTCGGACGGAAAGGAGGCGGCCGTGGCGAAGCCGTCCACGTCGCCCAGCTCCAGCCCGGCGTCGGCCAGCGCGCCGAGGATGCACTCGGCGTGGATCGCGAACGGGTGCACGCCGGGCGCGCGCCGAAGCGGCGACTCGTACACGCCGACCACCGCAACCTCGCCACTGGGAAACCCTTGCATCGGTCGGACGATCGTACTCGCGGCCTGAGCCGCTACGGCGCCGGCACCGCGACGCGGTTCGCCGGGACGATCTGCGGCTGGAAGGCGAACACCTCGCGGCTGCCGGGATCGACCTCGACCTTGAGCCAGTTGACGTCGTTGTTGCCGTTCTTCTCGTGGTCGCCGAACGTCTCGACGCGCGTGAAGTTCTCCAGCCTACGGCCCTGGTCGTCCTGGAACGGCTTGTCGATCCGCAGGTAGTGGGAGTCGCCGTTGACATAGGCGACCGGACGCCGGAACGCGATCACCTGGTCGCGCAGCGCCAGCAGGAACGATCGGTAGCCGTCCTGAGAGTCGCCCGTCTCGACCAGCGTCTCGGGGTCTCGGAGCGGCGCCCGGGTGACGTCCGATTCGTCCCATCCGGGGTCGGCCTGCGAGATCAGCATCACGGCCGCCGCGTCGCGCTTCGTCGCCGTCGCGAACGCACGTCGCATCCAGGCGATGTCGGCGTCGTTGCGCGCCGCATACTCGGCCGGGTCGGGCGCCTCGCCGCAGAGGTTGTTGCACGACCCCTGGATGTTGAGCGTGGCGTAGACGACGCCCCGGTAGACCCACATCCGGTTCTCGACGCACGGCGTGGGACCGTCCACGCCCAGGCAGGCCGGCGTGGCCTGCACCTTCTGCGTCAGCTGGTTCTGCCCCAGGGTCGTGTCCGTTGAGAAGAACACGGCGCGCTCGTGGTCGAGCCGCTCCAGCGACGAGTAGCCGGCCGTCGCGTCGCAGTCGGTCCAGTCGTTGTCGCCGGGCGTGAACGCTGCCGGCGCATCGAGCGAGTCGAGCATGGCCTTCGCCTGGGTGTACACGTCATCCGTGCAGGGTGTGCCGCCCCGCTTGAGATCGCCGTCATGCACGCTGAAGGCGAGGCCCTGGGCGTTCATGTCGGCGATCAGGTTGGGGACGCCGACGGACTGCTGCTCGTCCGAGTAGGGCATGTCGCCCCACAGGCCGACCGCGTAGCTGCTCTTCGCGTCGGACGACGCGTGGAGCCCCGCGGCGACGGCAAGGCTTGCCACGATCGCCGCCGTGGCGAGTGCGGCCGAGGTGGGGACGAGGAGCCTGCGGATCACGCTTGCGATCCTACGCCTCCATCAGGTTCCGCAGCCTGATCGCCATCCGCGGCCCCGCGGCCTCGTCCTCGTGCCGGAAGAAGCAGTGGACGTCGCGCCCGGCTGCGCGGGCGGCGGTGATGCGCTCGGCCCAGACGGTCAGCTCGGCGTCGGAGTAGGCGGCCTTGCGCAGCCGCAGGTAGCCGAACGGCGCCCACGCCAGGTCGTCCGGCCCGACATCCTGCTCGTCGTTGTCGGTGAGGCACATGGCGACGCCTCGCTCGGCGAGCAGCTCTCGCGACGCCCGCCAGGACGACTCGCGGAAGTCCATCACCGCCCGCAGGCCGGCGAGGCAGCTCCTCCAGGAATCGCAGCAGCAGCGCCTCGTCGTAGGGCAGCGTCGGCGGGATCACGAACATCACCGGCCCCAGCCGGTCGCCCAGCGTCGCCGACCGCTCCGCGAACGTCGCCACCACCCCGCGCGTCCCTGTCAGCCGCAGCGTGTGGGTGATCCGCTGGTTCGCCTTGAGGGCGAAGCGGAAGCCGGGCGGCGTCTGCTCGCGCCAGCCGGCCAGCAGCTCGTCGGTGGGGAAGCGGCGGAAGGTGTAGTTGATCTCGACCGCGTTGAAGACGCTCGCGTAGTACGCGAGCCGCCCGGCCGGCTTGACGCCCTTCGGGTAGAAGACGCCGTTCATCCAGGGGTCGTAGGCGAACCCCGACGTGCCCAGATGGAATGCACCCGCCACGGCTGCCATCATGGCACGGTGGACGCACCTCCCGAGACGATCTGGTCGCCTGCCGCGGAGCCGCGGGCGGTGGCCGTGCTCGCCCACGGCGCCGGCGCCGGGATGCGCTCGGCGTTCATGGAGGGCATCGCCGCGGCACTGCCCCCGCTGGGGATCTGCGTCCTCCGCTTCGAGTTCCCGTACATGGCGGCGGGCAAGCGCGCGCCCGATCGCCCGCCGGTGCTGTTGGAGACGTGGCGACGGGTGCGTGAGAGCGGCGCCGGCCTCGCGCCCGGCCTGCCGCTGGTCGCCGGCGGCCGCTCGATGGGCGGGCGGATCGCCTCGATGGCCGTCGCCGAGGGGATGCCCGCCGACGCCCTCGTCTTCTTCGCCTATCCGCTGCACCCGCCCGGCAAGCCCGAGCGCCTGCGCGATGCGCACCTGTACGAGGTGAGCGCGCCGATGCTGTTCGTACAGGGCAGCCGCGACCCGTTCGCCCGGCCCGACCTGCTGGCGGCGGTGCTCGCCCGGCTGGGCGATCGCGCCCAGCTGCTCTCGATCGAGGGCGGCGACCACTCGCTGCGCGCGCCGGGCGGGCCGCGCGACGGTGCCGCGATCGCGGCCGGGCTGGCACCCGCGGTGGCCGCGTTCGTCGACTCGACCGTCGAGTAATCCCCGGGGGCGTTGGGGGGTTATCCCCAGTGTGCTCGTGACGCGAGGGCGTCAGGATGGCCGCAGACAACACCGCACCATCCGTTGAGAAGGAGCATGCCATGGGAGTTATTGAAGATGACCGGTCGATCGCCGCGAGCGGGCTCGCCGAGCGGATCCAGGGTTCCGTCGTCCTGCCGGGCGACGCGGACTGGGACGAGGCACGGCAGGCCTGGAACCTCGCGGCGGATCAGCGTCCGGCCGCGGTCGTCCTGGCCGAGTGCGCCGAGGACGTCGTCGCCACCGTCGAGGCGGCGCGCGCGCGCTCGCTGAGCGTTGCCGCACAGGGCACCGGCCATGCCGCCGGCCCGCTGCGCCTGGACGACCGGACGATCCTGCTGCGCACCTCGCGGATGCGCGAGGTCACGGTCGACCCCGTCGCCCGCACCGCCCGCGCAGCCGCCGGCGCGATCTGGCAGGACGTGACGGCCGTCGCCTCCGAGCACGGCCTGGCCGCCCTGGCCGGCTCCTCACCCGACGTCGGCGTGGTCGGCTACACGCTGGGCGGCGGGCTCAGCTGGCTGGCCCGCTCGCACGGCCTGGCCGCCAACAGCGTCACCGCGATCGAGGTCGTCACCGCCGACGGCGTCGTCCGCCGCGTGGACGAGGCCACCGATCCCGACCTGTTCTGGGCGCTCCGCGGCGGCGGCGGCAGCTACGGCATCGTCACGGCCATCGAGTTCCGGCTCTACCCGGTCGCCGAGGTGTACGCCGGCATGATGCTGTGGCCGATCGAGCAGGCGGCCGAGGTGCTGCACGCCTGGCGTGAGTGGACGGACACGCTCCCCGAGCGGACGATCGCCGTCGGCAGGCTGCTCCAGCTGCCGCCGATCCCCGACATCCCGGAGCCGTTCCGCGGCCGCTCGTTCGTGGCGATCGAGGCCGTCCATCAGGGCGACGAGGCCGAGGGCGCGGCGCTGATCGCGCCGATGCGTGCCCTCGAGCCCGAGATCGACACCTTCGCGACGATCCCCACGTCTGCGCTCCAGCACCTGCATATGGACCCCGAGCACCCGGTGCCCGGCGTCGGTGACGGCATGCTGCTCGCCGATCTCACGCCGACGGCGATCGACACGCTGATCTCGCTGGCGGGCGCCGGCTCCGGCTCGCCGCTGCTGTCGCTGGAGATCCGCCAGCTGGGCGGCGCGATCGGCCGCTCGGGCGAGGGCCATGGCGCGCTCGACATGATCGACGCCGGGTTCGTCACGTTCGCGGTCGGCATCGCGATGAACGCCGAGATGGGCGCCGCCATCGACCAGCGGATCGACCTGCTGCATGCGGCGCTCGATCCCTGGAACGCGGGCGCCTCGTACGCCAACTTCACCGAGCGGCCGACCGATCCGGCGCGGCTCTTCCCCGGTGACCGGCACGGGCGGCTGCGCCAGGTCAAGGCCACGTACGACCCCTCGGGCATGTTCCGGGCGAACCACCCGGTCTGATCCGGCTCCCGGCCATCACGCCCATGTGCGACACTGCGGGCATGGGCGTGATGGGCGGGCCGATCGAGGGCGCCACGCACAGCGAGGTGGGCGGTCTCGCGATCGACGAGGTCGAGGCGGGGGACGGCCGCATCAAGCGCGTCATCTACCCGCCCGGCTGGCGCTGGAGCACCCACATGCGGCCGGTCACCGGCGGTGAGCTGTGCACCCACGGGCACGTCGGCTTCCTCGTCCAGGGTGCGATGACCGTCGAGTACGCCGACGGCTGCCGCGACGTGTTCGTCGCGCCGGCCGCGGTCGTCGTCCCGCCCGGCCACGACGGCTGGGTGGACGGCGACGAGGCGGCGATCCTCGTCCAGTACGACTGCGGCCGCGACACCGTCGGCCGCCTCGGGCTGCCCGCCGAGCACGCGCACGTGTAACGCCGGGCGCGTCCCGCGACATACAGATGCCGATGCGAACCGATGCCGAGCTGCTGGCCGCAGCCGCGGACGATGCGGCGCCGTTCCGCGAGCTGTACGAGCGCTACGCGGCGCGGGTGCAGGGCTACCACCTGCGGCGCTCGCGCGACGTGGAGGCGGCGTACGACCTCACCGCCGAGACGTTCGCGCAGGCGTGGCTCAGCCGCCGCGGGTTCCGCGACGAGGCGGGCGGGTCGGCCGGGCCGTGGCTGTTTGCGATCGCACGGCACGTCGTGCTCGCCTCGGTGCGGCGCCGCACGCTGGAGCGGACGGCGATCGAGCGGCTGCGCCTGACCCTGCCCCGCCCGCGGGGCGCCGCTCCCGCCGATCCGGACGAGACGTGGCTGGAGGGCCTCGACGAGGCGCTCGACGATCTGCCCGACGGCCAGCGCGAGGCGATCCGGATGCGGGTGATCGACGATCTCGACTACGACCAGGTGGCCGACCGGCTGGGCACCAGCCCGGCGGCGGCGCGGGTGCGGGTGCACCGCGGCCTCGCCACCCTCCGCCACCGCCTGGGCAACACGAAGGAGCAGATGCGATGAACGACCTGGAACCCCGACTGGCCGAGCTGGGCGACGCGCTGGAGGCGGCCGCCTCGCGCGACCTGCGTCCCGCGCCGCGGCGGCGCCGGCCGCGCCGGCGGCTGCTGGCCGCGGTGGCGGTTGCCGTCCTGGCGGTGCCGGCGGTGGCCGTCGCCGCCGACCGCTACCTGACCACCGATGACGTGGCGGCCAGCCTGCCCGCGGGCACGCTCTC
The DNA here is from genome assembly GCA_963797175.1 of uncultured Actinomycetes bacterium. Taxonomy (GTDB): domain Bacteria; phylum Actinomycetota; class Thermoleophilia; order Gaiellales; family JAICJC01; genus DATLLN01. The sequence goes on along the minus strand of CAWCOL010000009.1, from coordinate 1,196,931 downwards.
GCTGGCGGGCACGCACCCGACCTGCACCGTCGTCACCGCGGGCGTCGAGTACCACTGCACGCTGGCCAGTGCCCCCGCGCCCGAGGTGAGCAACTGGAAGGGCACGGTCGAGCCGACCGTCAACGCCGCCAAGCGCGTCAACGGCGGCTGCCGCTCGCTCGCGTCCGACGGCCGCGAGTGGGAGTGCTACATCGGCCAGGCCGCGGTCGATCAGGCGATCATCGGCAAGGGCTTCCTGGGCGAGTACGCACCCTCGCCGGGCCAGGGGTAGCTCGTCGCCCCTCTAGACGTGACCGATTGCGGTCGGTACGCTACTCGCGCTGGATCCACGACGACATGGGGGGATACGTGAAGATCACCAGTTCCGGCGTACGGGTCACGCTCGCCGTCGCCGCGCTTGCGGGCGCGGCCATGGCGGCAACGGCGGCTCCGGCGTCAGCTCGTCCGGTGTCGGTCGTTGCGGGGAACAGCGACTGCCTGTCGAACGCGGCCTCCGCGCGCGGCGGCATCGGCGACCGCGAGCCGGCGATGTCCGAGCACATGCGCGAGGTGCCGGCGTCGTTCGCCCGCAAGATGGCGACCCGCAGCTTCCACGCGGCCATCCCGGTGTACTTCCACATCATCACGGATGGCACGAGCGGCGACGTCAGCGACGTCACGATCAACAACCAGATCAAGGTGCTGAACAAGGCGTACGCGGGCGATCTGGGCGGCGCCAAGACCGGCTTCCGCTTCCAGGTCGCCGGCGTTGACCACACGGTCAACGCGACCTGGTACAACGTCCAGCCGGGCGACCAGGCCGAGCACGACATGAAGAAGGCGCTGCGCGAGGGTGGCGCGGATGCCCTCAACGTGTACACCGCCTCCGGCGGCGCGTACCTGGGCTGGGCGACGTTCCCGTCGTCCTACGCCGCGCACTCGGCCGTCGACGGCATCGTCATCGACTACCGCTCGATGCCCGGTGGCCCCTACGGCACCGACTACTCGCTGGGTCAGACGCTGACCCACGAGAGCGGCCACTGGCTCGGCCTGTACCACACCTTCCAGGGTGCCTGCAGCCCGAGCAACGACCTGGTCGCCGACACGCCGGCCGAGAAGACGCCGACGGCCGGTTGCCCGACCGACAAGGACACCTGCAACAAGCCGGGCCTCGATCCCGTCCATAACTTCATGGACTACTCGTGGGACTCCTGCTACACGCAGTTCACCGACGGTCAGGCGACCCGCATGCACGACCAGTACCTGTACTACCGCGCCGCAGCCTGACGCGGGCACATGGGGGCGGGCCGGAACGCCGGCCCGCCCCGTGCTCCGCTCGGTGCTCCGTCGGGGCCCGTTGGTACGGTGGCGGGGGTGGGTGGTCTTGATCCCGATGTGACCGGAGTCGCCGTGTCCGTCGCCGCCGGCGTCCTGCTGGTCGCGGGGCTGCCGAAGCTGCGGCGGCCGGATGCTGCTGCCGCGGCGCTGGCCGCGGTCGGCCTCCCCGGTGGCGTGGCCGCGGTGCGGCTCCTGGCGTGCGTGGAGGTGGCCGTCGGCCTCGTCTGCCTGCTCGACCCGGTGCGGGCGGCCTGCCTGGCGATGGCGGTGCTCTACCTGGCGCTGGCGGCGTTCGTGCTGGCGGCGGCGCGGCTGCCCGAGCCTCCCGCAAGCTGCGGCTGCATCGGCGGCGCGGACGAGCCGCCGCCCCATGCCCTGCACGCGGGGATCGACGTGCTGCTGGCGGGTGCGGCGCTGATCGGCGTGGTGGCCGGCGCGTCGTCCCTCCCCGATCTGGTCGGCGCGTCGCCGGCCACGGCCGTGCCGCTGCTGCTCGGCCTCGCCGCCTGCGTCGCCCTGGTGGTGGCGGCGCTCGAGACGCTGCCGGCGGTGCTGCTCTCCTACCGGGCCGAGGCGGCGGGAGGCGAGGCGTGAGCGGGCGGTTCGCCAACGCGACCTCGCGGATGCTCGAGCGGCGGATGTCGCGCCGCGGCCTCCTGGTGCGCCTCGCGGTCGCGGGCTCGGCCGTCGCCGTGGGGCCGCTCCGCTACCTGCTGCGGCCGGGGACGGCGATGGCCGTCATCACCTGCTCGGGCTGCGGCGGCCGCGGGCTCTGCTGCGATGGCTGGACCGAGTTCTGCTGCGTCATCAACGGCGGCGTCAACGCCTGTCCCGCCTACACCTTCATCGGCGGCTGGTGGAAGTGCACGAACTACACCGGCACGAACATCTGCCACACCGAGGGCGTGCGCTACTACATCGACTGCAACCGCAAGCCGGGCGAGCGGTGCCCCAACGGCTGCTCGTGCGCCGGGGGGTCGTGCTCGCATCGCTCGACGTGCTGCAACGTGTTCCGCTACGGGCAGTGCAACACCCAGGTGTCGCAGACGACGGAGGTGGTCTGCCGGGTGATCAAGTGCGAGAACCCGTGCCGGATCTACCCCGGCGTGTGCGGCTGCACGACGTTCACCGAGAACGCGACCTGCGGCCACGACGTGCCGTGCCTGGCGAGCGACGTGCAGTCGGCGTACACCGGGCTGTTCGGCGGCGGGGGCGGCGGCTATGGGTGATCGCCGGTGACCGCGCTCGTCGCCGTCGAGACGGTGCTGCTGGTGCTGCTCGCCGCGCTGGTGGTCGGCCTGCTGCGGAGCCACGCCGAGATCCTGCGCCGGCTGGAGGCAGGCGGTGGCGTCGCCGAGCCGCAGCGGCCGGCGCGCGACCTGGCACTGGCCGAGCCGCGGGACGACGTCCCCGCTCCGGCCGACGTGACCGGGGCGACGTTGCGCGGCGATGCCGTCCAGCTGGCCGTCACGGCGCCGGGGACGCGGACGCTGCTGGCGTTCCTGACCAGCGGCTGCACGATCTGCGGCGGCTTCTGGCAGGCGCTCCGCGACGAGCCGGCGCCGGACGGCGTGCGGGTGGTCGCGGTCACGCGCGGGCCCGAGATGGAGAGCCCGGCGAAGCTCCGCGAGCTGGCGCCGGACGGGCTGGCCGTGGTCATGTCCTCGCAGGCGTGGGACGACTACCGGGTGCCGCTGGCGCCGTACTTCGTGCTCGTCTCGGGCGAGTCGGGCACGATCGAGGGCGAGGGCGCGGCCCGCACCTGGGATCAGGTCTCGTCGCTGCTGCGTGACGCGCTGCTCGATGCCGAGGACGCTGCCCGCCGCATGCCCGACGACCATGATCGCGTCGAGCGCGAGCTCGCGGCCGCGGGCATCCGGGCCGGCGATCCCAGTCTGTACCGCGCGGACGACGCCGAGGAGGTGTGATGGGGCCGGTGATCGTCGCCGCCGGCGTGGCCCTGGCGCTCGCCGCCGGGCTGCGGTCGGCGTGGTCGCCCTGAGGGGCGTCGATGCTGGGCAGCATCACCCGGCTCGGTGAGTCGGGCCGTCACGCGCGATGGGGAGTCACGGCGGGGTGGTTCGCGCTGGGCGCGGTCGCCGGCGGCGCGCTGATCGGCGGCGTGCTGGGAGCGGCCGGCTCGATCCCGGCCGAGGCGATCGGCTCCCGCTGGGCCGCGTTGCTGTTGGCCGTCGTCGCGACGGCCGGTCTCGCGTTCGACCTGCGGCTGGGCGGCCTGCGGCTGCCGTCGCCGCGCCGCCAGGTGGACGAGCGGTGGCTGGGCCGCTACCGGGGCTGGGTGTACGGCGTCGGGTTCGGTTTCCAGCTGGGGCTGGGCGTGGTCACGGTGGTGACGACGTCGGCGGTCTACGCGATGCTCGCCGCCGCCGCGCTGTCCGGCTCGGCCGGGTGGGGCGCGCTGATCGGCGGCGTCTTCGGTGCGGTGCGGGCGGCGTCGGTGGTGCCTGGCCGCTGGGTGCGGCGGCCGGTCGATCTGATCCGCGTGGACGGCATGCTGGAGCGGCTGGAGCCGCTCGCCCGCCGCGCGACGCTCGTCGCGGTCGCCTGTGTGCCGGCCGTGCTCGCCGGGCGGTGGCGGTGGCATGGCGCTAGCGGCGCACGGCATCGAGGTGGTGCTGCCGCCGGGCTGGGAGGGGCGGATCTACCGCCGGCCCGATCCCGACGCGCAGCCGGTGCTGCACGCGGCCAACGGCGCACTGGCGCCGGACGACGGCGACTTCGCGCTGGCGACGGCGGCGCAGCTCGGGCCGGGCGGTGCGCTGATGGTGCTCTGCGAGTACGAGTCGGCGATGGCGGGCCAGCCGCTGTTCGACCACCCGCAGCCGGCGGCCGTCGATCCCTGGCAGGCCGAGCCGTCGCACATGCTCCGCCGCAGGCCCGGCCAGGCGGGCTACCAGCAGTTCTTCACGGACGCCGGCCGCGCCTTCGCCCTCTACGTGGTGCTCGGCTCGGACGGCGAGGCGCGGGCGCTGATGCCGGGCGTCAACAGCGTGCTGGGCTCGCTCCAGATCGCCCCGGCATAGCGCGACGCTTCCGGCACGAACGTTGCAGAACCACGACAGGGGGTCAGAGCCCGGTCGTGTGGCCGCGGCGCCTCGGTGCGCTTCCGCATCCGCCTGGCACGTACCCGTGACGGAGCGGCCATACCTGTCGCCGACGGCGTGCCGAGTTCCATGACCGCTGCGCAACCGCTCCGCGGTCCGACCGTCGCCTGACCAGTGAACGGGGTCAGAGTCCAATCATTCTGGCGCGGCGCTTCGGCGCAGAATCAGCACACCTCTCTCGCAACCCGGTCACCGCTCGCACGAGATGCGCGGCTCGCCCGGCGTCCGCCTCGCACCAGTCCGTCCCCGTGCCGCCGTCGGCGCTGTCGCCGCCTGAGCGGTCGAGGATGCTGAGCGAGTCGTTGCCGGGGCCGCCGGACAGGGCGTCCGTGCCGCCGCCGCCGATCAGCCGGTCGTCACCGTCGCCGCCCGAGATCGTGTCCGAGCCGTGCCCGCCGAGCAGGATGTCGTTGCCGGCGCCGCCGCTGACCGTGCTCGCGCCCGATGCCAGCAGCGTGTCGTCGCCGAGCCCGCCGATCAGCGTGTCGCCCGGCCCGCCGTCGCACGGCCCGTCGCACTCCGCGGACGCGCGCGCCAGCTCGTCCAGCGTCGAGTTCGATGTCAGCGTCTGCACCGTCCCCGTCGCCGAGCGCAGCAGCAGCTCCAGGCTCGTCCGCGCCCCCGCGTACAGCACCGACGAGCCGTCCGGGCTGAACGACGGCTGGTACGACGTGCCGCTGGTCAGCCGCACGGCCGCCCCCGTCGCCAGCGTCCGCGCGTAGATGTGCGGCCCGCCGGAGTAGTGGACGAACAGCAGCCTGCGGCCGTCCGGCGACCAGCTGGGCTGCACGTCGCGCTCGCTGTTCGCCGTGATCCGCGTCGGCCCGGAGAGGCCGCGCCGCGCCAGCACCCAGATCTCGTAGCCGCCGGTGCGGTTCGAGTCGAACGCGATCCGCCGCCCGTCGGGCGACCACGCCGGCAGGCCGTCGATCGCGGGGTCGGAGGTCAGCCGCAGCGGGTCGGCGGGCGGGTCGGCGTTGATCACCCAGATGTCGAGGTTCCCGCCGGTGCGGCTGCTCTCGAACGCGATCCGCGTCCCGTCCGGCGACCACGACGGGAACCCGTCGAACCCGGGCGCGCTGGTCAGCCGCCGCAGGCCGGTGCCGTCCGCGTTGATCAGGTAGAGGTCGTAGTTGCCGCCGCGGCGGCTGGTGAACGCGATCCGCGCCCCGTTCGGCGACCATGCCGGCGCGAAGTCGGGATCGGGGGCGCTCGTCACCCGCGTGCGCGTGCACAGGCACGGCAGCTTGGTGTAGATGTCGAAGTTGCCGCCGTCCACGCCGTCGTAGACGAGCCTGCCCGTCGTGGGCGGCGCCGCGCCGCGGATCGTGTCGTCGCCGGAGCCGCCGTCCAGCAGGTTGGCCGAGGCGTCGCCGGTGAGGTGGTCGGCGAAGTTCGAGCCGGTCACGTCCTCGACGTTCGCCAGCGTGTCCGACCCGTCGCCGCTCGCCCGGCCCGTGGCCAGGCTGACGGTGACCGCCGCCGCCGAGTCGCTGTAGTCGGCCGTGTCCTCGCCCGGCCCGCCGTCCAGCGTGTCGTTGCCGGGGCCGCCGACCAGCACGTCGTTGCCGCCCAGGCCGTTGATGACGTCGTCGCCGCCGAGGCCGCAGATCACGTCCGGCCCGGCCGTGCCGTTCAGCGTGTCGTCGTTCTGGGTGCCGGTGATCGTGCAGGTCACCGGCGCCGCCACGCCGGACTCGGGCGACGCCGCGGCCGCCAGCGCGACCAGCACGGCGAGCACCGCCGCCGCTCGCGCCCATCGCCGTCTCGACCCGCCGCCCATCCGAACCCTCTACGGCGTCGGCGGGCAGTCTCCTGCTCGCTCAGCCTGGCTTTCGGCCGAACACGAAGACGACGTCGCCGGTGCTGTTCCGCCACGGAAACGACACGACCTGGGTGATCCCGTAGCGGAGCCGTGGCGAGAGCTTGCGGATCTGCGGCAGGTTCGTCACGTAGCGCGCGCGGACGTCGACGCCGCCGGCCGCGATGGTGCCGACGATCACCGACGAGGCGTGGGCGTGCTCGTCCGGCGCCTGCACCAGCACCGGCGTCCGCGAGCGGCCGCGCAGCGCCCACCAGCGGTCGCGCACCCGCCGCCCCAGCCGCCGCAGCGGCGTGCGGTCGGTGGTCTCGTCGCAGACGTAGAGGAAGCCGCCCGGCTCGAGCACGCGCGCCAGCTGGTTCAGCACCGGCCGCGGGTCGTCCAGGTGGTGCAGCATCCGCTGGCTGGTGACGCCGTGGAACGAGGCGTCGGCGAAGGGCAGGGCGGCCGCGTCGCCCTGGTGGAACGTGATCCGGTCGGCGACGCCCCGCTCCTCCGCCTTGCGCCGGGCGATCGCCAGCATGTCGGGCGAGTTGTCGAAGGCGTCAACCCGGAAGCCGGCCTCGGCCAGCGCCAGCGTGAGGATGCCGGTCCCGCAGCCCACGTCCAGCACCCGGGTGCCCTGGTCGGCGGCCGGCAGCCCGCGCAGGAAGGGCAGGAAGACGCGGTCGTGGTAGAGCAGCCAGCGCCGGGTGACGGTGCCGTCGTAGCGCGCCGCGTTCTCCGCCCAGAACGAGCGGTCGCGGTCCGCCGTTGACACTGCACCCTCCATCCTGGAAGAACTATGCGAGGCGCGGGCGTTCGGATTTGCGTGCTACATCACACAGGAGAGCGCGTTGATTGGAACGCTCCCATGTGACTCGTTGTCGGTGCAGCCCTTGGACGGCCCGATCGACCAGGGGAAGCTGACGCCGGCCGGCCACGAGCCGGGCAGGACGACCTGCGCGGTGGCCCCGCCACGCACGGTCGCGCCGTCGATCCGGTCGCCCGCGAACGCCCCGCCGTCGCTCTTCACCGTGATCCCGTACTGGCACGAGTTCGACGTGACCCCGCTGGCCACGGCGTCCGTCAGCCGGAAGCGGTGCACCGAATAGGAGAGCGCCGACTTGCAGTTGGTGCCGGTGATGTCCGTCGCCCGCACGCCGCTGATGTCGCGCATCAGCTCGATCCGCAGGGCGATGCCGCCCTCGGCGGCGATGTCGTCGAAGGTGATGTCGGAGCCCGCGTTCATCTCGATCGTGCCGTATCCGTAGGGCGCGTTGACCCCGCGGACGTGGCTGATCGTGCCGTCGTGGGCGGGTACGGCCAGGTTGGGCGCGAAGCGGATGCCGGACGAGCTCTGCGTCGGCGCGCTGCTGTCGGTGTGCGAGTTGTTCATCACGACCTCGATGTCCGCCAGGCTGAAGTCGGACACGCCGCGCACGGCGATGGCGCGGTCGTCGTGGTTGCCCCCGGTGGCGGCGGCGTCGATGTTGAACACCGCGTAGCCGCCGTCGGCGCTCCGCAGGTGGACGTTGGAGACGCCGTCCAGCACCATCAGCGAGCCGGGCACGGCGCCCCGCTCGCCGCCGCTGGCGAAGGTGACGCCGGGCTGCGTGACCATCTCGACGCCGGAGACCCAGGTCAGGTTGAGCAGCCGGTACGTGCCCGCCGGGACGACCACCACGCGGCCGCGGGCGGCGGCGGCGAGGAGCGCCGCGTGGAACGCCTGCGTGTCGTCGCTGGCGTCGCCGGGCGTGGCGCCGAAGTCGGTCACGGGCAGGGCGCCGTCGGGCACGCCGCCGCCGTCACCGCCGCAGGATGCGGTGGTGAAGCTGCCGGTCGCCGCGCCCGACTCGTTGCCGGCCGCGTCCTCGGCGGTGACGCTGACGTCGTGGGACGTCGCGCACGAGAGGTCGAACAGCGTCAGCGAGGCGGTCGCCGTCTGCCGGGTCGTGCCGTCCACGGTGACCTGGTAGCGGCTGACGCCGACGTTGTCCACCGAGGGCGTCCAGGAGACGGTGGCGCCGTTGCCGCTGATCGAGGTGACGGCGAGGCCGGCCGGCGTGCTGGGCGGGTCGGTGTCGTCGCCCGCGCCCGGCGGGGCGGAGACCTCGAGCGGCCCGAAGCCGACCAGCAGCGGCAGGTCGCGGGTGCCGTAGCTGGCCCGCGCGCGCAGGCCGAACAGGCCCGTGCCCTGCAGCGCCGGCGTCGCGTCCGTCACCGTGATCTGGGACTCGGGCGCGTCGGTGCCGGCGGGGAAGACGGTCAGCGTGAGCGTGGTCGGGTCGGCGCCCTGCACCGAGAGCCGCATCGCGTAGACGTTGCCGGGCAGCACCTTGAAGGGCAGCGTCGCCGGGTCGCCGACGATCCGGGGGATGCCGCCGGTGACGGCCTTGACCGAGGCGATCGCGGTGCCGTCGGGGCCGACCTGGACGACGCCGCGGTAGGAGGGGTCGGCGTCGGTGAAGCCGCCGCGGGCGACGATGCCGACCGAGACGGTGCCGCCGGAGGGCAGCTGGCCGAGGCTGATGCTGGTGCCCGCGACCAGGTCGTGGGCCGGGGCGTTCGGCAGCACCGCGCGGCGCGGGTCCGAGTCGCGCAGCCACATCCAGGCGTTGCCCGCGGCGACGGCGAAGTCGCTGTGCGGCCCGTCGTAGATGTAGGGGCCGCCCATGTCCGCGACCCCGAAGCCGTTCAGCTGGGAGCGCGCGAACGTGTCCACCGCGTAGTCGGGCAGCGAGTCGGCGGCCTGCGCGGCGCCGGCGGCGGCCAGCAGGCCGGCCACGGCGAGGAGCAACGGGAGCCGCCTGAGGAGGCCTCGTCGTGGGAGCGACATCGGGCGCACCCTCGCACACCCGAGGCCGCCCGGACACCCCGCAGGGTGACCGGTTACCGCATGTTCACCAGATCGGAATCAGACGGTGAGGATGTGCCGTCACCGTGTCGGCTCTCAGGCGAACGCCTCCACGATCGTGCGGTTGAAGGCGGGCAGGTCGTCGGGCTTTCGGCTGGTGATCAGGCGGCCGTCGGTCACGACCTGCTCGTCCACCCACTCGGCGCCGGCGTTTCGCAGGTCGGTCTGCAGGCTCGGCCAGGACGTGACCGTGCGGCCGTCGACGACGCCGGCCTCGACCAGCATCCAGGGGCCGTGGCAGATCGCGCCGACCGGCTTGTCCTGCTCGAAGAAGCGAGCTGACGAACTTGACGGCGCGGGGATCGGCGCGCAGGGCGTCCGGGTTGATCACGCCGCCGGGCAGCACCAGGCCGTCGTAGGCTCGACGGGTCGGCGTCGGCCACGGTGCCGTCGACCGGGAAGGTGTCGCCCTTGTCGTGGTGGTTGAAGGCCTGGATCTCGCCGGGCTCGAGCGAGATCAGCTCGGCCTGCGCGCCCGCCTCGCGGACGGCCGCGAGCGGCTTCTCCAGCTCGACCTGCTCCACGCCCTCGGTGGCCAGGAATGCGATTCGCTTGCCGTCCAGTGTCGCCATCGTGCTCCTCGTTTCGTCTCGACGTCGGAAGTGCGTGACGGCACGGCTACCCGCCGCTGCGGCGGCCGCAAACCGGCGCGTCCGAAGCGCTCGCTACCGTCAGTGACGATGGCAGCGATCTCGCAGCGGTACCCGGCGCGGCTCGCGATCGACTATCCCGACCGCGACCTCAACCGCACGTCGACGTTCTTCCGGATCTTCGCGGCGATCCCGATCGTGATCCTGCTCTCGCTGATCGGTCGCAGCGGCTCCTTCGGCGGCCTGCTCTTCCTGCCGGTTGTGCTGATGCTGCTCTTCCGGCGCAAGTACCCGCGCTGGTGGTTCACCTGGAACCTCGAGCTGACCCGGTTCGGGACGCGGGTCGGCGCGTACGCGCTGCTGCTGGACGACGCCTATCCGTCAACCGACGAGGAGCAGTCGGTGCACCTCGAGATCGACCCGCCGGATGCGCCCAACCTGTCGCGGGGGATGCCGCTGATCAAGTGGCTGATGGCGCTGCCGCACTATGTCGTGCTGGCGTTCCTCTTCGTCGGGGTGCTGGCCGTGGCCGTGGTCGCGTGGTTCGCGATCCTGTTCACCGGCCGCTACCCGCGCTGGGCGTTCGACTACATCGTCGGGGTGCTGCGCTGGAGCCTGCGCGTGCAGGCGTACGCGTTCATCCTCACCACCGACGAGTACCCGCCGTTCAGCCTGCAGTGAGGCGGGGCTCAGGGCTCGGCTGCCCAGGCCAGCACCTGGGCGTAGAGCTCGGCCACCTCGGCGGGGTCGAGCCGCAGCGTGCCGTCGCTGACCATCACCTCGTGGCGCTGCACCGAGGGCGACGTGGTCGGGTCGGGGTCGGCGAAGAGGAAGACCTTGCGCTCCTCGGCGAGGCGCAGGGCCGCGTCGGAGAGCCGCTCGCGGTCGCCGCGCAGCAGCAGGTGGAACATCGGCGTCTGCGGCGGGTCGGGGACGACCTCGATGCCGTCCACCTCGCGCAGCGCGTCGGCCAGCGCGCGGGCGTGGGCGACGTACTCGGGGATCCGCGGCAGCTGCCGGTCGAGCCCGAGCTCGGCCGAGACGACGAACGGGTGCATCGTCACCAGGTTGCCGCCGTGGCGGCGCTGCCAGACGCGCGCCTCGGCGATCAGGTCGGCGTCGCCCGCGAGCGCCGCGCCGGCGAGGCCGCCGAGATCCTTGTAGAACGAGACGTAGACGCTGTCGAACAGCGCCGCGATCTCCGCGTGCGTGCGCTCGTAGAACGGCCCGCACTGCCAGAGCCGGGCGCCGTCCATGTGCAGCGCGATGCCCTTCTCGCGCGCCCAGGCGGTCTGCGCGACCAGGTCGTCCCAGGCCGGGAGGCGCCCGCCGATCTCGCGCTGGGGCAGCTCCAGCAGCAGCGCGGCGACCGGCTCGTGGATCCCCTCCAGGTCGGCGAGGGTGATCAGCTCGTTGGGGTTGCCGACCAGCCGCGCGTGGAGGCCGTGGAGGCGCTGGTAGCCCTTCTGCTCGTGGATCTCGAGGTGGCAGGTGGGGTGGAACGCGACCGTCTGGCAGCCGCCGCCGCTCGCACCAGATCCGCAGCGCGATCTGCTGCGCCATCGTGCCGCTGGGCATGAACACGGCGGCCTCCTTGCCCAGCAGCTCGGCGATGCGGGCCTCGAGCCGGCCGATCCGCTCGCCCTCGCCGTACGTGTCGCCGCGCTCGTCCTCGGCGGTCTGGTCGGCGAGCGCCTGGAGCTGCTCGCGCAGCGTCGGGCCGCCGTGCCAGCCGTTCAGGTGGCGCTCGGCGCCGGCGATGGCGGCTTGGATGCGGGCTTCGTCGGGCATGTCGGGGCGTGGTTGTAGCAGGTGCGCCAATTGGATCAACGAGTCCGGTGATCCACGGCGATGGGAGCTCCCGACGGATCCAACGACCCGTGAGGGGCAGCCAGACCCCCCGGCTATTCTCGTTGGATGTCTGCATCGGTCATAGGCGCGACCAGCATTTCCGCGACCCGCAACCACCAGTCGTTTGGCGGCACGGGCCGGCTTTTCACTGAGGTTTCTCCGGCAGGTCAGTACACGCGTCAGAAGGGACGGATTACAAGGCGCATCCAATTGCGGGACGGTTCCAGTTGGTCCTCCGATATCGCGGATAGGGCGCGCTTGAGTCTGTCACCATACGACGCGTTCGACCAGAGTTGGTTGCGGTCACCGACCGCGCCTGATTCACCGGCACACCGTGGCGTCGTGCGGGCCATCGACCTGTTCTCCGGTTGCGGTGGTTTGTCGCTCGGACTTTGGGAGGCCTGCCGAGCGGTGGGCAAGCGCATGGAGGCCATCGCGGCTGTTGACAATAACGCTTCGGCTGTCTCGGCCTACGTAGAGAACTTTGGTGGTAGGGGCTTGGCGGAGTCGGTTGACGAGCTAGCCCAAGGCGCAGGACTGAAACCGGCAACGGCAGCTGAACGCTCGTTGGCACAACAGTTGGGCGATGTCGACTTCATGCTCGCGGGCCCGCCTTGCCAGGGACATTCTGACCTCAACAATCACACGCGCCGGAGCGACCCTAAAAACCGGCTGTACCTAGCGGCCGCACGGTTTGCAGTCGTACTTCGGCCCCGTAACATTGTCATAGAGAACGTACCCGGAGTCGTGCATGATCACCGCAATTGGTCGGGGCTACGTGGGCGATCCTCGGATCGCTCGGTTACGCCGTCGGCGGTGCGGTTGTGGATGCTTCGGCGTTTGGCGTTGCTCAACGTCGACGTCGGTATTTCACCGTTGCATCGTTGGAGCGGAGCATAACCCTCCCATCCCCCACCATGGTTCCCGGGGAAGAGCGCAGCTTCGATTGGGCCTGCGGAGACCTCCAGTCCGTGACTACGGACGTATTCAACAGTTCTGCAACACATTCAGCCGACAACCGTCGGAGGATCCAGTATCTCTTCAGTCACGATTTGTACGACTTACCGGAATCCGAAAGGCCCGATTGTCATCGACTGGAGCCCCATACCTATCGTGCCGTGTACGGGAGGATGAGGGCGCATCGGGCTAGCCCACAATCACCGCGGGGTTCGGTTCGACCGGCCAGGGCCGTTTCGTCCACCCGCGCGAACCGCGATCGATCACACCTCACGAGGCGGCGAGGCTCCAGTTCATTCCAGACTTTTTTCGTCTCACTGAGTTTCGCAGGACAGGGTTGCAGCGGATGATCGGAAACGCAGTGCCGCCCAAGCTCGGGTACGCCGTTGCATTAGAGCTACTACGATGAGTACTCTGTACTCGACGTCCGTCTCGGGCTCGCCCCGAACCGCTCAATCTGATCGGCGAACAGTCGATCGGACTATCGGTCGCGGGTCTGTTCGCAGGTATAGGGGGGATTGAGCTCGGTCTTCGTGCTGCTGGCCATCACACCGAAATGCTGTGTGAGATCGAGGCCGGGGCAGCTGAAGTACTGCGTACCCATTTCCAGGTGGTCCCCGAGTCAGACATCACGAAACTAGACCGCATCGGGGCCGTCGACCTGGTAGCCGCCGGATTCCCTTGTCAGGATTTGAGCCAGACCGGCGGTAAGCGGGGTATCGGCGGCTTGCAGTCTGGCTTGGTCGACCACTTGTTCAGACTGTTGAGAGAGATGCTTGTGTCGGGTGTTCCCGCTGAATGGGTGCTGATGGAGAACGTTTCGTATATGCGGCGTCTCGATAAAAGGAAGGGCTTCTCGCACACGTCACCGGCCAGCTTGAGAAGCTGGGTACACGTGGGCATACCGCGTGGTCGACGCCCGCTGGTTCGGCGTTCCACAGCGGAGGCAGCGTGTGATGTTGCTCGCCACGCGCACGCAAGACCCTCGCCCAGTCCTGTTCGCGGACTATGTACCAATTCCTTCGGAGCTGGATCGCATCGGAGCAGTGCGAGCAGAGGCGAGCTATGGCTTCTACTGGACAGAAGGCAGTCGGGGCCTAGGCTGGGCGGAGGACGCGGTTCCAACCGTAAAAGGAGGGTCGCGAGTCGGCATACCATCTCCTCCGGCCGTCTGGGTTCCCCGTGACGACTTCGTCGGAACACCGGGGTTGGAGGATGTCAAGCGGCTCCAGTGTTCCCGGTCGGGCTGGACCGAGCCTGCGGACGTCATGGACAAGAGGCCGCGTCGCAATCGATGGACGCTCGTGGGGAACGCTTGTCCGCGTGCCCATGGCCGAGTGGATAGGGAAGCGACTCAATGATCCTGGTTGTTTCGACCCTGCCCTGGAGACTCCATTGCAAGGGGCGGCGTGGCCGATCGCCGCCTGGGGGACTTCTGGCGAGCGGTTCGCGGTCGATGTTGGGATGCGACCGTTTGGCGGTGCTCCACCCCCGCTTCTTGCTTTCTTAGAGCGAGACCTGAATCCGCTGTCGTTTCGGGCATCCGCGGGCTTCCTGCGACGCGCTGAGTCGAGTAAGTTGCGGTTCAGTGATGGATTCCTCCGCGCGGTCGCCCGACACCGAGACAGGATGTAGCACCACCACCACGCAGGAGGACGATGGGTTGGGAACGCAGGGGTTCCCGCAGTCCGCAGATCCCGCAGTGCGGCGCCGGATGCAACACATAAAGCGTCGAGACACACCGATGGAGCTTGCCGTCCGGCAGTTGCTGCACAAATCCGGACTCCGGTATCGGGTCGACTTCCGGCCGCTTCCGAGCCGCCGTGGGCGCGCTGACATCGCGTTCCCACGAGCGCAGATCGCGGTCTTCATCGATGGGTGCTTCTGGCACTGTTGTCCCATCCACGGCACTCTTCCCAAGACGAATACGAAGTGGTGGAAGACGAAACTCGCCGCGAACTTCCAGCGTGATCGCGAGACTGGACCGTCAGTTGGCTGCGGCCGGGTGGTTCGTCGTACGCGGATGGGAGCATGAGACGCCCGAGGCGATCGCTGCACGAACGCAGAGCGCCTGGCGGGAGAGACGATCTAAACCATCGCCTCGGCGAGCCCGGAGGTAGCACCTCGCCGAAGTTAGGATACGCCTGAACGACACTGATCGCCGATGCGGCCGGGTTATGCATCGACGCCGGAAGCGCGGGAGTTACGAGCACCACCCCACGCAGACCGGCTGTCTCCGGGTCATCGCTGTTTCGAAGCCCCCACATGTATTTGCTTCCGTTCGCCCCAGCGTCGCCCGCCTGCATCGTTGCTGCCCCGCGATGCTTCGCATCCGCCACCCATACCCCGACCACGCTCGCGCCGTGGCGGGCCACGAGAAGGGCGTCCGGGATTAGATCGGACGTGACCGAGACCAGACCAGGTAGCCCGCGGTAAGCCTCATGGTTCACGGACCAGTCCGCCTTGAAGACCTTCGGCCCGCCTCGACCCACCCGCAGCTGAACCCACACGTCAAGTCGACGGTCGCCGCTCATCCAGTACGTCCACCATGTCGGCCGGGGACTGGCACCGCCAGCGTCCGCCCATCCCACCTCGTTGGCGCGATCCGAGGTTGCCCGCAGACGGCCTCCAGGTGCTCGGCGAGCCGGCTAACGACCCAAGATTCGTAGAGTTCCCAAAACCGGCACAGCGGCGCGTGACTACGCCCGCCACCCGCGGCCTCTAGAGCGTGCAGGGTCCAGTAGGCGAGGTCGTAGTGGCGTCGCAGCAGGGTTGGCCAGGATCCGCGTGCGGGGTCGCGTCGCCGATCCGAGGGCCGTGCAAGTTCTGCTACCTGACGGATCAGCGAAGAATCCTCCCCGGTTCGGACGTTTCGGCTACCGACCCGGCTTCAAGTGCCGCGGCCACCGCCTCCGCCATCGCCGCTACTGACCTGGAGCACCAACGCCGGTCGGCGGAGCGCATCCGCGCAGAGCGACGCGGCCGCCCATTCAGGTCGATCATGGACCGTTGAGAGCGAGCTGTCAGGCGGATGTTTCTCGCGGCCGCCTGGAAGCTCCACGGGCCGCCATACCACTTCGATCGACTCGCGGGCCGGCCAGTGCGCGAGCAACCGTTCAGACACTGCCACTAACTCTGGCAGGCCGAGTAGTTGGATGCCGTCGGCTCCGACCGTTGCGCGCGCAAGGTGCGATAGGCCCTGTCCAAGTACTGATGCAGGCGCGGGCCCGGGGCGGAACAGGCGGCGGCCCGCATAGTCTCGACATTGTCTGTCGTGAACGGCGGCGGCGGCGGGACCTCCAGAAAGCTCAGCCCAAGTCGTCGGCCGTGCACGGCTCCCGATATCACCGGAACTGATCCCACGAAGCTGTCAACACCGGGACGGTCGTCGCCGTATAGCTCCCTGCCAGGCAACTTCCACTCGATTGTCGACCCGCGCAGGCGGGACGCTAAGCCAGCGGGCGGCTGAAGGACGGGTGGCGTTACGTGCATCGTGCCGAGCTGTTCGTCCATCCGGCCGAGTAGTCGGAGCTCGGTCACGTTTAGGACAGGCGATCCCAGAAGTCAGCCGTGCCGTCGAATGAGTCCGGCCCCGACGCAGACAGCAGTCGCGACGTCCGCTCCCACAGCACGGACCGGAGGCCCGACGACCCATCACGCGGCCGCTCCGCATCGAGGTGAACCAGGGTCGAGGCGAACATGTCGGGCGGCAACGCAGGCAAGACGAAATGAGCAAAGGCGTTCTCGCCGGCCACGGCAGACACCTCGTCCACCCCGCCCAATGTTGAGGCGAGCTTCACGTACCATGCGGCATAGGACGCCGCCTGAGCGAGCTGTCGCCGAGAGACCGGGTTGAGAGCGGTCGGAGCGCTTCCGGAAGGATCCTTCGGGAGCAAATCACGGAACGTGCTAGCAAGTTGCTTGCCGAGGGCGGCTTGCTCCGCCGACTTGAGAGCCCGAATCGCCGCGAGCGGATCGCCAACGAACCTGCTGTCAGGGCGGTGAGTGGCCCCAAGACGACCTACAGTGGTGGTGGACAAAGCGTCCGAAACCGTCTCAAATCCAGCCAGAGAGCTAATGGTATCGGCGAACAGGCCTTCTGAGATCTGAGGTGACGGCTCCATTAGAATCACACAAGATCGCGCAACGACTTTCGGTGAGGGCGCGAGAGCTGTTGCGTCAACGTTGATTGTTCCTAACAACCTTGGATAGGGAAGAAACGCCAGTTCTGCTGGTAGGTCATTCTCCGATGAGTCGTCCGCCTGCAGTCGCCACAAGACTCTGCGACTGGATGGCGAGCTCAGCCCATGCACAAACGGCGCCAAGTAGCCTTCCACCGGTGAGAGGTTGATCTCCTCCACGAGCAACGCAGGGCTGACGGCCGTCGCGTCGCCGCCAGAGATCCGCCATAATAGGTCGAAGTCCAGTCCTCTCGCGAAGCCGCCACCACCAAACGGTGTGGAGTAGCCAGCAACATCCTCGGGTCCGATTAGCTGACGGCGGCCGTCAATGACGGCGATTGAATCTGCGGGGGTGAAGTAGTCGACCACGGCCCGAGCGAGTGTCGATTTCCCGGTGCCACTTTGCCCGGCGAACAGAAGGAACTGGCTTGAAAGGAAGGCACTGACGAGGTCCGCCGCCGCGGGAAGGTCTCCGTTGATACGGAGCTCCTTCAACCAATCCATGAATCGCTGCGGTACACCAGCCAAGTCTTCGGTAGACCAATCCCGCACGACCTCTGACCGGGCAGGTGCCTTGAAGGTGATCGGTGGGCTCTTCGTGCCAGACGGCCCGATGACCGTCGTCGTGGCCTGGCTTGTAAGAAGCGGCTGCCACTTACTTTCATCACTCACGCAGTCGACCACGGAGTTGCCGAAGATGTCTGACTTCGCGATCACATGCATGAGGTTGGTATCGCCAAAGTTCTCCGGGACTACCAGTATCACGCTTAGATTCGCCGTCTCGGCAAGAAATCGCTCCGCTTGTCGCCGTCCCGTGGCGCTGCTACTTGCCGGATCCGGGACGTAGGCCTGTTCGCCTTCGTGCTCCAGGTTGATTCGCAATCGAGGCATGGAACCCGCCTGGAACTGTTTTGAAGGCGTTGTCCTTCATCCATGTGACGGCTGCGTGCGGGCCGGCGGGACTCATGGTCCACCTCGTCTCCGGATAGGAGTCTCGTCACGATCATCCCTAGCGGGCCACGCAAGTCCAACGGGCCCGTTGCGCGGGACGCGCGGAACATGCGCAGCAGCTCAAGCATTTGTTGGACCGCAAGAGAGCGGTCTTTGGGGACTGAGTTTGCCTACCGCCGCTCAAATAGCCGGTTCTTTGTCAGACTGCATTGACGGCGCGCTGTTCAGCAGTTTGAAGTTATCCCGTGCGCGATCCAGGTCGGTCACTCCGAACGCGGTTACCGCGCGCTCAAGCTGCGCGTCCACACCCACCAGGGCGAACAACCCACGCAGCGGCAGTCTGGCTGGATCAGGCGGCATGGGCGGAGTCAGGAACCTTGAGGCAGCACACTCGTCGTCCCATTATGTCAGTTCCGCGGCCGGCTGCCGCTTGCCGCAGCTCTGCACGGCCGGCCCGGTCGAACTTGTCTTCTTGAGATGGACACTGTCGCGACATGGGCTCCTTGCCTGGCTGCAACACCATCCACTGGCGGCATCGTCGCCGAACGACCGCGGGGCGTGTCCATTTCCCCGAGCCTCGGCCGACCGGGACGAGCCCATGCCGTGGGATAGCTCAGACCGGGAAGCCGCTCACAACCGTCGGCGACGACTGGAACTTCGGTTGCTATGCCGGCGGAGCCGGATCCCGCATCGCGCACCGCGGATCGTGGTAGCTCGCGAGCGGCCCGAGCAGCGCGTGCAGCGCCGCCCGCTGCTCGGCGTCCAGCGGCGCCAGGAAGCTGTCCTCGAGCCCCTGCACGATCGCCCGTAGCCGGCCGAGCATCTCGTGCCCGGCCGCCGTCATCTTGACGATGTGGCGGCGGCGGTCCTCCGGGTCGCGCTTGCGCGCGACCAGCTCCCGCTCCTCCAGCTCGTCCAGCAGCCGGACGATGTGGCTGCGGTCGTAGCCGAGGGCGTCGGCGATCTGCGCCTGGGTCTCGCGCGGATCCTCCTCGAGCAGGGCCAGCACCGCGAAGTGGAACGCGGTCAGCCCGGTGCCCTCGAAGGCGTCGTGCGAGCGGTCCTTGGCCGCGAAGCCGAGCCGCTTGAGCAGGAACGTCGTGGACGACAGCAGCTCCTTGGGCGGGCCCGGAACGGGCGCCAGGATCGGGGTGGTGTGGAGATCTGTCGTGGTCATCGGTTCGAAGTGTAGCGCATCCAACGGTCGGCATGTGCTATCGTTGCAATCACCAACGATTCTAGGGAGCCATGAATGATGACGACATTGATTGCAGCAGCCAGCGAATCCCGGAGGAAGTGGCTGGCCCTGACTGTGATCGTGGCGGCGCAGTTCATGGTGGTGCTCGACATCGCCATCGTGAACGTGGCGCTTCCCGCGATCAAGGGCGATCTCGGCTTCGCCCAGGAGAACCTCCAGTGGGTGATCAGCGCCTACGCGATCCTCTTCGGCGGCGTCCTCCTGCTGGGCGGGCGGCTGGCTGACGTCTTCGGCCGGCGGCGGGTCTTCATGCTCGGCCTGGCGATCTTCTCGCTCAGCTCGCTGCTCTGCGGGTTCGCCTGGTCGGAGGGCTCGCTGATCGGCTTCCGCGCCCTCCAGGGCCTGGGCGGCGCGCTGTTCGCGCCTGCCGGCCTCTCCATCCTGATGACCACCTTCGCCGAGGGCGCCGAGCGCAACCGCGCGCTGGGCATCTGGGGCGCGGCCTCGGGCAGCGGCGGCGCGGCCGGCGTGCTGCTCGGCGGCTTTCTGACCTCGTACCTGAACTGGTCGTGGGTCTTCTTCATCAACGTCCCGGTCGGGCTCGCGGTGATCGCCGCGGCGCCGATCGTCCTGCTCGAGAGCCGCGGCCAGGAGCACCGCCACTTCGACGTGGCCGGCGCGGCCTCGGTCACCGGCGGCGTGATGCTGCTGGTCTACGCGATGACCCGCGCCACCCAGGAGGGCTGGGGCAGCGACGCCACCGTCGGCCTGCTCGGCATCTCCGCGGCGCTGATCGCCGCCTTCATCGCGATCGAGTTCCGCTCGCCGGCCCCGCTGCTGCCGATGCGGATCTTCCGCAACCGCTCGCTGACGGCCGCCAACTCGGTGGCCGCCGTGATCGGCGCGATCGCCTTCTCCGAGTTCTTCCTGCTGACCCTCTACATGCAGCAGGTGCTCGGCTACTCCGCGATCGAGACCGGCGCCGGCTTCGCCGCGATCACCTTCTCGATGATCGTGTTCTCGAACGTCGCCCAGAGGCTGGTCACGCGGCTGGGCGTGCGCAGCGTGCTCACCGCGGGCCTCGTCCTGGACGGCGTCGCGCTGGCCGCCTTCACCCGGCTGCCGGTGGGCGGGCACTACTTCTGGGATCTCTTCCCGGCGTTCCTGATCACCGGCGTCGGCCTCGCCTTCTCGTTCGTCCCCGTGACGATCGCGGGCCTGTCCGGCGTCCACCGCGCCGATGCGGGCATCGCGTCCGGCCTGATCAACACCAGCCGCCAGGTCGGCGGCGCGGTCGGCCTGGCCGCGGTGACCACCGTCGCCGAGACCTACGCCACCAGCGCGGGCCCGGTGCACGGCTTCCAGGTCGCGTTCGGCGTCCTCGCCGTCGCGGCGCTGGCCGGCGCTGCCACCGCCGCCGTGATGCTGCGGCCCAACCCCGAGGGCGCTCGCGTCGAGCGCCTCACCACCGACCACCCCACTCGCCTCGAGGAGGCTGCCTGATGACGATGCTGCACACCCCCGGCCGGCCCGTCGAGCACGACGTGGTGCTCGATCCCACGATCGACGACCTGCTCCTCCGCCTCCGCGGCATGGTGCTGGTGCGCGACCTGCTCGAGGAGCGGGGCGCGCCGGCCGAGGACGTCGCGACGCACTCCCGTGAGGCCGACCGTCTCCGCGCCGAGCTGGCGCGGCTGATCGGCGGCGACGCGGCCGGCATGGCCGCCGCCTGACATCAACCAGCCTGCGGGCGCCCTGCACGACCGGGCGCCCGCAGGCTTTCTGGCGTCTGAGCCGGTCGCTAGAGTCGATCGGGTGGGCGGGGTCAGGGAGATCCGCACGATCGGGTACGGGTCGAGGACGATGGACGAGTTCCTCGCGGTGCTGCGCGCATCGCGCATCGAGTTCCTGGTCGATGTCCGCTCCGCCCCCTACTCGCGCTACAAGCCCGAGTTCTCGCGCGAGCCGCTGGCCGCCCGCCTTGCGGAGGAGGGCATCCGCTACGTCTTCATGGGCGACTCGCTGGGCGGCCGTCCCGACGATCCCGGCTGCTACGACGAGTCCGGCCACGTCGACTACGAGCGCTGCCGCCACCGCCCGGCGTTCCGCTGGGGCCTCGCCAGCCTCGAGGCGGGCCACGAGGGCGGCAACCGCGTCGTCCTGATGTGCGCCGAGGAGCAGCCCCAGCGCTGCCACCGCACGACGCTGATCGCCGAGGAGCTGGTCGAGCTGGGCGTGCCGGTGTCGCACATCGACGAGCACGGGGCAGGTCCGCTCGCATCGCCGAGGTGATGGAGCTGATCACGGGCGGCCAGGAGCCGCTCTTCGGCAGCCGGCGCGGCCGATCGCGCAAGCGGCACCGGGTCGCCTGAACCTCCGGTGGACGTGGTCACGATCGGGGCGTACGGCTGGACGGAGGACGCGTTCTTCGCCGCGCTCGGGAGGCCGGCGTCGCCACGTTCTGCGATGTCCGCCGCCGCCGCGGCGTCCGCGGGCACGAGTACGCGTTCGCCAACAGCGGCCGCCTACAGGCGCGGCTGGCCGAGCTGGGCATCGTCTACGTCCACCGCATCGACCTCTCGCCCAGCCTCGCCGTGCGCCGCGCGCAGGAGGCGGCCGACGCGCAGCGCGGCATCGCTCGCCGTGCGCGGACGCGGCTGGGGGAGGCGTTCGTCCAGGCCTACGAGGCCGAGGTGCTGGACGGCCTCGATGCCGGCGCGCTGCTGGCCGAGCTCGGCGCCGCCGGGCCGCTCGCGCTGTTCTGCGTCGAGCGCGAGCCGGCCGCCTGCCACCGCGGCCTGCTCGCCGCGCGGCTGGCCGAGGCCGGCGCGCACGTCACGCACCTGACGCCGTGAGCGCCGAGCTAGGAGCGGCTGGCGGCGACCGGTAGTCGGAGCCATCGGCCATCTGCAGCTCCTCGGTGCTTGAACGGGACGTGCTGGTCCGATATCGATTGGACAGACTGGGTCTGACGTTCGAGGTGCAACCCAGTTCTTCGGAGTTGTCGTCACGCCGCCAGGTGCCCGATGCGGTGCACTCGTTGGGCGTGAGAAACCCGAACTCGTCGCCCGCGAGATCATCGTCGGACGCGTACGCGGCGTGCCGCTTCGTACGGCGAGTCGGCCGCTCGGCGGGTCGGCGGAGGTCGTGCATCGTGTTCGTTCGCAATCGGCGGCACTCGTCACTCGAGGAAGGCCGTTGCGCGCGTCGCGCGCCTTTCTCCGCATTGTCGCTCCTTCGTTCCCATCGGCGCCATGCTAGCCGTACTCAGGTGCGGTCAGGAGCGCGGCTCCAGCAGCTTGCTCCGCCACCTCCTGCCACGTGCGGCCGCTGCGCACGCTGGCCGGCTGCTCGGCCACGATGTCCGAGCCCGGCCGCGCCTCCGCCGTCGCGCGCCTTGACCAGGATCCACTGGGTGCCGCCGGTGCGGGTCAGCGCGAACCGGCCGGCGAGCTTCTGGCCGCGCAGCGTGAACCCGAGGTGGTCGGGCTCGTTGCGGTCGATCTCGACGTCGCCCTCGTCCCACACGATCACCGCGCCGGTGCCGCGCCGGCTGCCCTCGTGGACGCCCTCGAACTCACCCGCCGCCAGCGAGTGGTCGTCCACCTGGACGGCGAGCCGGCGGACGGCGGGATCCATCGACGGGCCCTTCGGCACCGCCCACGAGCGCAGCACGCCGCCGTCCTCGATCCGCAGGTCGTAGTGCAGCGTCGTCGCGTCGTGCAGCTGGACGACGAACCGCGCCATGCCGCTCAGCGCCGCGTGCGGAGGCCGTCCAGCAGCAGCGCCAGCAGCCGGTGGGCCTGCTCCTGCCAGTCCGGCTCCTCGGGGATCAGCCAGACCGCGCCCATCGCCCGGACGACGTCGTCCGCACGGGCATCGGCCCGCAGCGTCCCGTCGGCGACGCCGGCCGCGAGCAGCCGCTCGATCGAGCTGATCAGCAGCGCGTAGGCCTCGCCCCGCAGCTCGGGCGTGGCCGCGACGATCGAGCGGATCGCGTCGCCCATCCCGCGCTTGGTCGCCGCGTACTCGACGAACCGCTCCATCCACGCGCCCAGCGTGACGTCGCCCGGCCGGTCGTCGGCCAGCAGCGCGTCCGCGGTCTCGGACAGCCGCGCCAGCTCGTGCCGGTACGCCGCCTCGACCAGCGCGTCGCGGGTCGGGTAGTGCCGGTACAGCGTGCCGATGCCGACGCCGGCCCGCCGCGCGATCTCCTCCAGCGCGACGCCGGTGCCCGCCTCGGCGAACGCCGCGGTCGCGGCATCCAGCAGCTGCTCGCGGTTTCGGCGGGCGTCGGCGCGGAGCGGTCGGGATTCGGTGGCCATCGGTTTGCGAAGTGGAGGGTGCCTCCATATACTACAACCGGAGGCTTCCTCCACATTCTACGCGAAGCCCCGGAAAGGCAGGATGACATGAGCCGCTTCATCACCCCCTACGGCGCCGAGACCGACGCCGACCAGATCGTCGAAGGCATCGCGCTCCCCGGCCGCAGGATGATCGTCACCGGCGGCGCCTCGGGCATCGGCATCGAGACCGCCCGCTCGCTGGCCCGCACCGGCGCCGACATCACGCTGGCCGTCCGCAGGGTGGACGAGGGCCAGCGCGTCGCCCGCGAGCTGGGCGAGGACACCGGCAACGACCAGATCCACGTCGCCCACCTCGACCTGGCCGACCAGGCCTCCGTGCGCGCCTTCGTCGAGGCGTGGGACGGCCCGCTCGACGTGCTCGTCAACAACGCCGGCGTGATGGCCTGCCCGCTGGGCCGCACCGCCGAGGGCTGGGAGCTCCAGTTCGCGACCAACCACCTCGGCCACTTCGCGCTGACCACCGGGCCTGCACGACGCGCTGGCCGCGGCCGGCGCGTCCCGCGTCGTCGCGGTCAGCTCGAGCGCGCACCACCGCTCCGACATCACCTGGGACGACATCCACTTCGAGCACCGCGAGTACGACCCGTGGGCCGCCTACGGCCAGTCGAAGACGGCCAACGTGCTGTTCGCGGTCGAGGCCGCGCGGCGCTGGGCCGACGACGGCATCACCGTCAACGCGCTGATGCCGGGCGGGATCCGCACCAACCTCCAGCGCCACGTCGACGACGCCGTGCTGGAGCGGATGCGCCAGGAGGCCGGCGTCTCCGGCCCGATGTGGAAGACGCCGCAGCAGGGCGCCGCCACCTCGGTGCTGCTCGCGGTCTCGCCGCTGGTCGAGGGCGCCACCGGGCGCTACTTCGAGAACTGCAACGAGGCCAGCACCACCGAGCTGACGGCGCGCACCGGCGTCGCCCCCTACGCGCTCGACCCCGAGTCGGCCGCGCGGCTGTGGGACGTCTCGCTGGCGCACCTCGCCGCCACCGTGGCCGCGTAGCGCACCAGCCGATCCCGGGGAGCGGCGAGCGGGCCGCTCCCCGGCGGCGGTACGCTGGCCGCGTGCCGGTCGACGTCAGCACGCAGATCGAGATCGCCCGGCCGCGCGACGAGGTGGCGGCCTACGCCGCCGAGCCGGACAACGCGACCGAGTGGTACGCCAACATCTCCCGGGTCGAGTGGGAGACCGACCCGCCGCTGGCGGTCGGCTCGCGGGTCGCCTTCGGCGCGGCGTTCCTGGGCCGGCGGATGGCCTACACCTACGAGATCCACGAGCTGGTGCCGGGCGAGCGGCTGGTGATGTCCACCGCCGAGGGGCCGTTCCCGATGGAGACCACCTACACCTGGGAGGACACCGCGGACGGTGGCACCCTGATGACGCTGCGAAACCGCGGCGAGCCGGCCGGCTTCACCCGGGCCGCCAAGCCGATGATGTCGGCGGCGATGCGCCGGGCGAACCGCAAGGACCTGGCCCGGCTCAAGCAGCTGCTCGAGTCAGCCGCCTGACCTCGGCACGGAACCGGACTCTTCTACGCGGCCCAGGAGAACGGCGCGGAGTGCGCGTTCAGGCCCTCGCCCTGGACGTCGATCCCGAACGCATCGATCCGCGACGACGTCGCGTGGCCGAGGGCCAGCGTGGAGCTGGCCGGATGCGGCACCCCGGTGGCGCGGATCGGCTCGGTCGCACCCTGGGGGACGAAGTCCTCGGTCTCGAGCTCGACGAAGTCCCCGATCCGGACGCGGTGGTGATTGCCGTTCTCCGACCACTCGAACGGCGCCGCCTCGACTCCCAGCATCTCGCCGATCAACGGCGCGAAGGCCTCCATCGGACCGCCCATCTGGCCGCTGAACACCCCGCCCATGAGCTGCGCCTGCTGCTCCGACGCGTTGGCATCCACCAGCACGCCGACCCGCCAGTTGCCGTCCGTCATCTGACCGGGCGTGTCCGCCAGCACCGCCAGGCCGAGGCCGGACACGTCCACACCCTGGATCTCGCCGCTGTCGATGTGGAACGCGAGCAGCACCTTGCACCGCTCGTTTGTTGCCGGCAGCGCAAACCCGCTGGCGCCGCACGGGCACATCACCGCGCAGTTGCAGTTCTCGACGTACGTCCCCTCCAGATGCCAGGCCATCGTTCCTCCTTCTTGGTCTCGGAGCTCTACATTCCGCCGCTGCCCATCGGGGCCATCGGGGCGGGGCTGGTGCTGAAGCCGGGCAGCAGGCCCGGGTCGACCAGCGCGATCACGGCGACGGCCAGGAAGCCGGCGGCGATCGCGCCGCTTGCCAGCCGCTCGGGGCCGGGGACGAGCTTCTCGACTGCGATCGCCACGGACACGATCGCCATCCAGGCGATGCTCATCAATCCCACCGCCAGCATCAGCCCCATCAGGAGCCAGCAGCAGCCCACGCAGTAGGCGCCGTGCTGGGCGCCCATCGTCAGCGCGCCGCGGCGCCCGTCGTGCCAGTGGCGCATGAACAGGCCCAGCGGCCCGCGGCAGTGGTGCAGGCACGCCCGCTTCAGCGGCGTCAGCTGGTACACGGCGCCGAGCAGCGCGACCGGCGCGACGACGTACCGGGCGACGTCCTCGTCGGACACGCCGCCCAGCGCCCGCGACGCCATCACCAGCACGACGTAGGAGACGATCCCGAAGCCGGTCCACGCCACCAGGTAGCCGCCGACGAACATCGCCGATCCGCCGCTCAGGGGCGCGCCGCGGGCGGCGCGGTGGCGCATCATCGAGTCGTGCAGGCTCACCGCCGGCCAGACCGACGGGAAC
This sequence comes from uncultured Actinomycetes bacterium, assembly GCA_963797175.1. Lineage (GTDB taxonomy): Bacteria > Actinomycetota > Thermoleophilia > Gaiellales > JAICJC01 > DATLLN01. The sequence continues at coordinate 1,170,905 of CAWCOL010000009.1, read as the reverse complement.
ATCATCGCCGCCATCATCACCACCCAGATCGCGACGAACACGGTGAACGTCCCCGGATCGAACCGGTCGCCCATCGACATCCCGCGCATGTGCCCGACGGCCGCGATCCACGCCAGGGCAGCCAACACGAACAGGATCCCCACGACGACCGTCGTCCGGCGATCCGCCCGCCCCGGCTCAGAGAGTGCGCCGACGTCCATGTGACGTCCGACACTACCAGGGATCGCTCGGGTCGCGCCGGCGCTGTTGTCTACCGGGTCGCGGCCACGGCGCGGAGGATGCGAAGCGCGATCGGCGGCACCCGGTCGTCCGTGTCGTAGGAGGGGTCGTAGGCGGTCAGCGAGATCCCGCGCACGGGCAGGTCGCGCAACAGCGCCTCGACCGTGGCGACCAGCTCGTCGGCATCGGGGCCGCCGTCCGCGGCGTAGATGTTGACCTCCGCGGCGGAGCGGTCGAGCACGTCCAGGTCGACGTGGAGGTAGAGCCCTGTGACGTCGAGCGCCGCCGCCGCACCGACCACCGCGCCCCGCTCCGCCGGCACCTGCGCCACCCGTGACGCCGCCAGCCGCTCCACCTCCGGCTGGTCGAGATTGCGCGCGCCGGCCAGCACGACCGCCGTCTCGGGTACCGGCCGGGCGCCGGGCACCGTGGCGAGCAGCCCCTGCCAGGCGCTGCCGGTCATCACCGCCAGGCCCATCCCGTCGAGGTAGCCCGACACGGACGTGACAGGCTCGTTGAAGTCGGCGTGCGCGTCGAACCAGACGACGCCCGGCGACGGCTCGTCCATCCCCGCCACCACGCCGACGCCGGCGAAGCAGCTGCCCGAGAGCATGACCGGGAAGGCGCCGCCGGAGCGCGCCGCACGGACGCGCTCGGCGACTGCGCGGATCAGCTCGAACCCGGCGTCGCCCTCGCCCAGCCCGGTCTGGTTGAACCGCGGGTCGATCTCGACCAGCTCGACCGTCACCTCGGCCCCGGCCGACGCGAGCGCATGCTCGGCGCCGCGCTCGAGCAGGCGCTCCGGGCCGCGGCCGACGCCGTCGCGCAGCCGGCCCAGCTCGTAGGGCACGGCGATCACGGCGATGCGGGCGTTCACTGGTCGCTCGCGTACGCGAACGTCGCCTCGTAGCCGCAGCGCCCCGAGTACTCGTAGTGGAACGGCTCCTCGTCCACGGCGAACGTCTCGGCGACCACCTCGCGGCCGGCGCGGTGGTGGCCGGGGATGATGCACGACACCGTCGTCTGCTCCGCAAACACCTCGCGGATCCGCACGGTCACCGCGCCGCCCGCCCGGAACCAGCCGCGCCCCGGCGTGTGGTCGATCTCGATTGCGCTGGGGATCACCCGCAGCAGCGTGCTCTCCTTGAACGCCCACGGGAACTGGCTGATCGGCGTGCCGCCCAGCCTGCCCGAGTAGATCGCCGCCAGCGCCTCGCGCTGCTCCTCGCTCGCGCGCTCGTCCACGTGCAGGATCCACGTCCACGGCGACCCCGGCTCGTCGTCGTGGTAGCGGCAGAGCAGCACCACGTTCAAGGAGGAGAGGTCGAGGTCGCCGACGCCGCCCTCGGTGATGCGCCAGGACAGCGCCCCGGTGCACTCGCCGTAGGTGGAGCGGCCGCCCGCGACGCCGCCGATCCGCCGGCACGGGCAGATCGCCTCGCAGTTGCACACCTCCAGGTAGGTGCCGCCGATCCGCCAGGGCATCGCCATGCCCCATCATCCCCGATCAGCGCGCGTCCGGCAGCCATCCGTCCCGGTAGGGCACCCAGCGCGAGCGCGGAAGCGTCGCCCAGACGGCGCCGTACGCCTCCTTCGCCGACGTGGTCTCGCGCTCGACGCTCGCGCGGTGGCGCGCCGCCGCCTCCGACACGGTGTAGCGGACGCCGCCCTTGCGAGCGCCGATCCCGACCACCACCGCGGCGGTCGTGCCAGCGCCGACGATGACGTGCTCGGTGCCGGGCGGGCAGTGGACGAAGTCCCAGGCCCGCAGCGTGCGCTCCTCGCCCTCGACGATCAGCAGGCACTCGCCGGCCAGCACGAGGAACCCCTCCTGCCCGGCCTCGCGGTGGTGCATGCCCATCGACTGGCCCGGCTCCAGCACGTTGATGTTGACGCCGACCTGGGGGAAGCGCCGCTTGCCCTCGAACGTGCAGTAGGCGCCGAGTGGCCCCTCGTCGCGCCAGCGGGAGTCGCGGGCGTTGACGACGAACCAGCCGGGCTGGTCGGCGGCCAGCCCGTTCTTCGTCATCCGCAGCGGCGCTTCGGGCGTCATCGATCCCGCAGCCACAGGCTGGCATGGCCGGGCTGGACGGTCGCCTGCACCGCGGTCAGCACCTCCTGCTGGAGCGTCTCCAGGTCGACCTGGTCGCGCACGCTGCCGGCGAACGCTTGGAGTGCCTGCGCCGAGTCGTGCGACGTGCGGTAGAAGTGCCGTTCGACGGCGTGCTGGATCCGCGAGCGAACCGGCTGGAACGCGGCGGCCACGGCCAGCGTCGACGCCGTCACGGCGAGCGCGCTGGACTGCCCCGTGACCGACTCCATCGCCCACTCGAGCAGCGTGATCCCGGCGAGGTAGAACGCAGCCAGCACGGCGATCAGCGTCGCGTAGACCAGCGTCCGGCGGATGATCACGTCGATCTCGTAGAGCCGGTAGCGGAGGATCGCGACGCCGGCGGCCAGCGGGATCCCGGTCATGGCGAGCGTCGCGGCCAGCAGCTCGAGGGCGGTCACGACCCGGCCGGCCGGCGGCAGCAGATACGTCACCTCCCACAGGATCCAGACGACGCCGAGCACCACGCCCGCGGAGGCCACCCACTTGAGCTGCAGCCGTTGCACACCGTCGGCGCGGCGCAGTCGCACGACGATCGCCGCGGCGGCCGCGCCCAGGCTGACGGCGGTCAGCGTCCAGCCGGCGACCTCGACGGCGGTCAGCACGCCGTGCGCGCCGGGGATGCCGAACGGGTTGGGGACGGGCACGTTCGCGTCGATCGAGCCTGGCAGGAAGCCGACGCCGACGCAGATGCCGAACGCGGCCGCCGCCGGCACCGCGCTGACGGGCCGCCAGCGCGGCGAAATCGGCCGGCCGTCGGGGAACAGCAGCAGCGCCAGCGGGATCAGCTCGAGCGCGATCGGCGAGACCGCGTTCGCGATCCACAGCGCCAGCACCGAGCCGGGCAGGTCGCGGCCGTCTGCGAGGCCGATGTCCGCGTACTCGAACGCGATCGTGCAGAGGGCGAAGATCGTCCCGGACGCGAGCAGCATCCAGCCGACCCGGTTGTCCGGCCGGCGGGCGCAGATCAGCGCGCCGACCGTCGCATAGGAGAGCGCGAACGCGGCGAACACGACGTTGTTGGCCATCGGGTGGTCGAGGCCCGCGGAGGTGTCGCGATAGACCGCCTGCAGGATGAGGGCGACCGCGACCGCCGCCGCGCCTCCCGCCCAGACCGCGGCGACGAACCGGCCGACCCACGCCTGCCCGACGTGCTCGCTCATGTGCCGAAGGCTACGTCCGCCGCGTTACGGCAACGCTACGGACGCGGCCGTCACGCCATCCGGTGCACTCCGACGGTGTACTTCGTCACATCCGCGCGGCGTCCGGGCGTGTCGCCCCGGTCCATCGCGTTCAGGGTGGCGTCGCCGGTGCGGTAGTCGTCCTCGGTCTCGAAGAAGAGGATCGCCAGCGCCTTCTCGGACTCCGGCTCGTGGAGCAGGACGATCTCCGAGGCGGGGATGTCGTCCGGCCGGTCGCCCTCCTCGATCTGCTGCTTCATCTGTGCCATCCGTTCGGCGGGGACGCCTTCGAACTGCACGACTCGTGCGAATGCCATGGCTGCTCCTCTGGAGTCGGGGTCATGCCGACCATACAACGCGATGGGCATCGGCTACCGTCCGGGCATGGGGATCGTCCATGCCGGGATCGCCGAGGTCGCCGACCGCCCCGTCGGATCGGTCATCACCGTGCGCGGCAAGGAGCTGACGGTGGGGGCGACGGTGGGCGACGCCCGGGAGCTGTTCGGGTCGAGCTCGGTGCAGCTGATCCCCGTGCTGGACGGCGCAAACCTACACGGGCGCCGTCTCCCGTGACGACATCGCCGAAGCGCGCGATGACGAGCCGGTCACGCGCTACGCGGTCAGCACCCCGCCCACCGCCACGGCATCGACCAGCGTCGGCGAGGCACTCCCGGTGCTGGACGACGTCGGCGGGCGCCGGCTGGTCGTACTGGGCGACGACGGCAGCACCTACGCCGGGCTGGTCTGCGTCACCCGCGACCGCTCGCGCCTCTGCATCGACGCGGAGTGCCACGCGGGCTGAGTCAGCCGCTGGGGGCTTCCGCTGGCCCTCAGCCCAGCGGGCCGAGTGCGACCAGCGCGTCCAGCTCCGCCAGCAGCCCGGCATCCAGCGCGATCCCGGCCGCCGCCGAGTTGTCGCGGACGTGTGCAGGGTTGGCGCTGCCGCAGATCGCGGACGAGACGCCGGGCTGTGCGAGCACCCAGGCGATCGCGAGCCCTGGCATCGTCAGTTCCCGGCGCTCGGCCAGGTCGCTGAGGCCACCGATTACGGCGGACGTCCGCTCCCACCGGCCGGGCGCGCACAGGCGGTCGTAGAACGACCACTGCTCGAGGTCGTCCCACGTGCGGCGCAGGTCGTCGATGGTGCGGATCGCGCCGGTCAGCAGGCCGCTGCCCAGAGGCTCGTACACGGTCACCGCGATGCCGAGCTCGGCGCAGCTCACGAACAGCGCGCGGTTTGCCAGGTGGTCGAGCAGTGACAGCCCATCCTGCACCGCGTCCACCGGCCGCGCCGCATGGCAGGCCCGCACCTGCTCGGCGGTGAAGTTGGAGAGGCCGATCGCGCGGGCAAGCCCCTGCTCGGCCAGCTCGGCCATGGCGCCCCAGGTCTCGTCCAGCGGGACGCCGTCCGGCTCGTCGGGCCAGTGCAGGAAGTAGAGGTCGAGATGGTCGCGGCCCAGCCGCCGCAGGCTCGCGCGGCAGCCGGCGTGGATGCCGGCGGCGGTGAAGCCGGCGTCGTCGGGGGCGCGCTTCGACGAGATCAGGGGCTGCCGGGAGACGCCGCGCAGCGCCTCGCCGATCATCGTCTCATTGGCAGTGTCGTGGTACGCCTCGGCGGTGTCGATCCAGGTGGTGCCGGTCTCGGCCGCCGCCTCGATGGCCGCCCGGGCGCCTGCGACATGGATGTCCAGATGCCCGAGCTCGTAGCCGCCCAGGCCGATGGCGGAGAGGGCGACGCCGGTCGTGCTCAGCTCCCGCAGCTGCATGCGGGCGACTGTATCCCAGACGGTATATCGCCGCCGGGCCGCGATCTGAGTCTCCCCCTCCCAGAGCCGTGAAGCTCGTGGAATCATCATCTAGCTGCGAGACGCTTCGCGGCTGGTCGAGGCGCGCTCCACCAGCCGCGTCGGGATCAGCCGCAGCCGCTCGGCGGGCGGACGCCCCTCGACCACGTCGATCAGCAGGTCGACCGCCTCGGCCGCCGTTCGTCCCGGGTTCAGCTCAAGGGCGGTCAGCGGGACCGACGCCCCCGCGGGCTGGCCGTCGGCGGCGACCACGACCATCAGATCCTGGGGGATGCGGAGCCCCAGGCCCTCTGCCGCCGCCGCCACCGCGACCCCGATCGCCTCCTCGTTGGCGTAGACGCCGTCGGGCGGCTCGGGCGGCGTCGAGCAGCCGCCTGGCGTGCTCGGGGTCGGCGAGCTGGCCGAAGGGCACGAGCTCGGCGATCGGCGGCACGCCGCGCTCCTGGCACCACTGGCGGTGGGCCGCGATGCAGTCGTCCGTGAAGGCATCGCCGATGTCGCCGGCCAGCAGCGCGACCCTGCGCGCTCCCCGCTCGGCCAGGTGGTCGAGCGCGACCCGGGTGCCGGCCACGTGGTCGTTGTCCACGCAGTAATCATCGTGGCCGTCGGTGGGATCGCGGCCGATCAGCACCAGCGGCACCGACCGTGCGCGCAGCTCCAGCAGCATCGGATCGCCCGCCACCGGGTCGAGCACGATCAGGCCGTCGAACGGCACCTGGGCCCAGATCTCGGCCCGTGGCGTCGGCGGGCAGACGACCATCGCGTAGTCGCGCTCGAGCGCCCGGGCGGTGGCGGCCTGGATCGCCCGGTTGAAGTAGTTCACGTCCGTGACCGGGATCGGCAGCTCGCCGGGCAGCGAGATCGCGATGGCCAGCAGCTGCGATCGCCCGGACGCCAGCCGCCGCGCCGCCGGGTTCGGGCGATACCGCATCGCCGAGGCGTGCTCGAGGACGCGCCGGCGGGTCGCCTCCGGGATCCGCCCCTTGCCGCTCAGCGCGTGCGACACCGTCGTGACCGAGACGCCCGCTGCGCGGGCGACGTCGATCAGGCGGACGGGCTGGTCGTTCGGCATCGGACGGTTCACCGCACAGGGTATCCGGGCCGCGTTGCCTCTGCAAAAACGCTTTTGCAATCCTCCCCGACCCTGGCTAGACTCGGCGGGCCATCGGCTGACCAGCAACCAGGGGGAGTGAGATGCCAGGTACCGGTGATCCGATTCAGCGGCTGCTGCGCGAGCGCGCGGCCGAGCTCAGGCAGGACGATGCCTTCGAGGCCGACCGGCCGGGAGGGACGACCAGGCGGCAGCTGCTCGGGCGCGGCGCTGCGGTCGGCGCCGGGCTGCTGCTCGCAGGGCCGGCCTCCGGCGCCCTGGCGGCATCACGGCGGGAGCGCCGGGCGCGAGCCCGGCAGCAGGCGCGCACCGGCGCCCGCGTCGTCGTGATCGGCGCCGGGCTGGCCGGGGATCACGTGCGCCTACCGGCTCAACCAGGCAGGCGTCAAGGCGCAGATCTACGAGGCTCGCGACGGCCGGCTGGGCGGTCGCTGCTGGACCGTCCGCGGCTTCCAGCACGGCCAGGTCGGCGAGCACGGCGGCGAGTTCATCGACACCCGCCACGTGCACATCCTGCGGATCGTGGACGAGCTCGGCCTCGAGCTCGAAGACCGCGCGAAGGCGGAGCGCCAGCACCCGAACCTGGAGCGGCCGCTGTGGCTGAACGGCAAGCTGCGCGACCGGGCGGCGATCTTCGCGGGCTTCGACGACCTGTACGCGAAGCTGAAGGCCGACTACAAGCGGGTCGGCGACTACCACTACCACGTGGCGTCCGATGCCGCCCGCGCGTTCGACGAGATGACGGCGCTGGACTGGCTGAACGCGAACGTCGACGATCCGCTGCTGCGCGAGGCGGTGGACATCTCCCAGAGCGGCTTCTTCGGCGTCGACGCGTCGCGGATGAGCGCGATCAACCTGTTCGAGGCGTACGTGGCGCCGTACCCTGGCGCGAACGAGCGGTACCACACCACGGGCGGCAACGACCAGATCCCGTACGGGATGGCGCAGACGCTGGGCGAGGGCGCGATCCGCTACGACGCCCCGCTGCGCGCACTGTGGCGGCGGGACGACGGCAGCTACGGCATGTCGATCGGCGGCATCGGCAAGCCGGTGGTCGCCGACCTGGTCGTGCTGTGCCTGCCGTTCACGACTCTGCGCGACGTCGACCTCGACGCGTCCGGCCTCAGCGCCAAGCGCCGCCGCTCGATCGACGAGCTGGGCATGGGCACCAACGCCAAGAACCACGTCCAGCTGGACGTCCGGCCCTGGAAACTGGGCCGGTGGTCGGGCGGGATGACGATGGACGAGCCGTTCCGGCAGTCGAGCTGGGAGTCCACGGAGGGACAGCAGGGGCGCACCAGCGTGATCACGATCTGGCGCGGCGGCAGGTCGGGCGCGAGCTACCCGACGGACATCCCGCACCAGTGGGCGCCGCCCGCGATCGTCGATGCCAACCTGGCCGCCTTCGAGCGCGGCGTCCCCGGCATCACCGACGCCTACAACGGCCGGTCGTGGCTCGACTCGTGGGTGGACGATCCCTGGGTGAAGGGCTCGTACGCCGGGTTCCTGCCCGGCCAGTACACGAAGTTCTGGGGCTATCTCGGCAAACCAGAGGAGGGCATCCACTTCGCCGGCGAGCACACCTCGACGCACAGCCAGGGGTACCTGAACGGCGGTGTCGAGAGCGGCGACCGGGCCGCCCGCGAGGTGCTGCACGCGATCTCGTGACTGATCTCTCGCCTCAGGCGGAATACCCATCAGCAACCGACGGCGCATCGGGCGCCACCGGAAACGATCGGACATTGGGGGAGCAATGCAGCTGAGAAAAGGCTCGAAATGGTGGCGCCGCGGCGTCCCCGCGCTCGCGGTGGTGGTGCTCGCGGCGGTCGCGGCGGGCACCTCGCTGGCGGGGAGCGGCGACGTCTCGCCGACGCCGTTCGGCATCCCGACCGCGAACGTGACGGACCCGGGACAGAACATCACCGCCGTGCGCGGCGACCGGCTGTGGGCGTGGACGGAGCAGACCCGCTCCGAGGTGCTCGCCCGCCACGGCGTCGTCGCCACCAGCCAGCCGCTGGCCGCACAGGCCGGCCTGCAGGTGCTGAAGCACGGCGGCAACGCGATTGACGCCGCCGTCGCCACCGCGGCCATGCTCGGCGTCGTCGAGCCGCACAGCGCCGGCATCGGCGGCGACATGTTCGCCATCTACTACTCGGCCAAGGACCACAAGCTCTACGGCCTGAACGGCCAGGGCTGGTCGCCGGCGTCGTGGACGCCAGCCTACTTCCACAACAAGGGGCTCGACTCGGTGCCCGCCTACGGCGTCGACAGCGTCACCATCCCCGGCGCGGTGGACGGCTGGAACCGGCTGCTCAAGCGGTTCGGGACGATGTCGCTGGCCCAGGTGCTGCAGCCCTCGATCGAGACCGCCCGCCAGGGCTTCGGCCTGACCGAGCGGATCCGCGGCGACTGGAACAGCTACGACCAGTTCTACGTCCACATGCTGAAGAAGGACCCGGAGTCGCGCAAGGTGTTCCTGGTCAACGGGCACGTGCCCGCGCTGTACAGCATCTTCCGCAACCCCGACCTGGCCCGCGCGTACGAGCTGCTGGCCAAGGACGGGCCCAAGGCGTTCTACGACGGCCCCATCGGCCAGGCCATGGTCGACCGGGTCAACGCCGGCGGCGGCGACTGGAAGATGTCCGACCTGAGCTCGTTCAGGTCGGAGTGGGTCAACCCGATCACGACCAACTACAAGGGCTACGACGTCTACCAGATGCCGCCCGAGACGCAGGGCTTCGCCACGCTGGAGATGCTCAACATCCTCCAGGTCTGCGCGCCCACGCTGGGCTATGACCTGAAGGCGCTCGGCCCCCGCTCGGCCGAGTTCTGGCACATCCTGATCGAGGCCAAGCGGCTCGCCTACATCGACCTGTGGCGCCACAACGGCGACCCGCGCTTCTCCGACATCCCGGTCGACCGGCTGATCTCGAAGAAGTACGCGGCGACCCTGTGCAGCAAGATCGACCTGCACCATGCGGGCGGGCACGCGGCCGCCCCGACGTCTGCGGCGGCCACGAGCGCCGTGCAGATGCACGAGCGGGGCGACACGGTCTACCTGACGACCGCTGACCGCTGGGGCAACATGGTCTCGTTCATCTACAGCATCTACGACTACTTCGGGTCGTCGGTCTCGGTGCCCGGCTACGGGTTCCCGCTGAACGACCGCGGGTCGTTCTTCGACCTCGAACCGGGCTCGCCGAACGTCGTGGCACCGCACAAGCGGCCGTTTATGACGATCATCCCGGCCTTCGTGATGAAGGACGGGCAGCCGCTGATGTCGTTCGGCAATATGGGCGGCGACGAGCAGGCCCAGGCGCAGGCGACCGAGATCGTGAACATGGTCGACCTGGGTATGAACGTGCAGGCGGCGGGCGATGCGGCCCGCTTCCACCACGGCCAGTCGCACAACGTCGTCCACCTGGAGTCGAAGCTCTACGACCTGGTGGGCGCTCAGCTGGCCGCGATGGGACACAAGGTGGTGCGAGTAGCCGGCGATGACGACGAGTTCGGCGGCTACCAGGCCATCTACTTCCAGCGGGCGCCGGGGCTCGCGCCGCCGCCCTACGGGGTGAGCAAGGGCGACCCGGCGGTGAACGGCGTCTACCACGGCGCCTCCGACTTCCGCAAGGACGGCGAGGCGGTGGGCTGGTAGAACTGCGTGCGGCGGGCCGGCCGAGCGGGGCCGGCCCGTCGTGGGCCTCTCCATATTGCAAGTCTGGACTGATCAGTCTAGGCTGCGAACATGGCGGAGCATCCGAGCCCGGAGGAGGTCGCGGTGGCGCTGCGGCTGAGCGTCGGGCTCTTCCTGCGCCGCGCGCGGCAGATGCCGCTGGAGGGCGACCTGTCGCTGCCCGAGAGCGCCGCGCTGGTGCGGCTCGACCGCGGCGGGCCGGCCACCGCGGCGGCGCTGGCCAAGCTCGAGCAGATCAGCCCGCAGTCGATGGGCGCGACGCTGGCCGGGCTCGAGGCGCGCGGGCTGGTCGAGCGGCGGCGCGACCCCGACGACGGCCGCCGCGTGATCCTCTCAATCTCCGCCGCGGGCCGCGACGTGCTGGGCAGCCGCCGAAACGCCCGCACCGAGGCGCTCGCCGGGGCCCTCGCCGCCGGGTTCACGCCGGCTGAGCTGCGGCAGCTGATGGCGGCGACCCCGCTGCTCGAGCGGCTGGCCCACAGCATCTGATGTCCGCCGTCGTGCCCGACCGCTACAAGTGGGTGGCGCTCTCGAACACGACCATGGCCGTGTTCATGTCCGCGCTGGACGGCTCGATCGTGATCATCGCGCTGCCCGCGATCTTCCGCGGCATCGACCTCGACCCGCTGGCGCCGGGCAACATCAGCTACCTGCTGTGGATGATCATGGGCTACCGGCTCGTCCAGGCCGTGCTGGTGGTGACGCTGGGCCGGCTGGGCGACATGTACGGCCGCGTGCGCATCTACAACGCCGGCTTCGTCGTCTTCACCGCCGCCTCCATCCTGCTCTCGTTCGACCCCGGCACCGGCGTGCGCGGCGCCCAATGGCTGATCGGCTGGCGGCTGCTGCAGGCGCTGGGCGGGTCGATGCTGACCGCCAACTCGGCGGCGATCCTGACCGACGCCTTCCCCCGCGACCAGCGCGGCCTCGCGCTCGGGGTCAACCAGATCGCCGCGATCGGCGGCCAGTTCATCGGCCTGATCGCGGGCGGCGTGCTGGCCGCGATCGACTGGCGGGCGGTGTTCTGGGTGAACGTGCCGGTCGGCGTGTTCGGCACGATCTGGGCGTACCGCAAGCTGCGCGAGACCGGCGAGCGCCACCGCGCCAGCATTGACTGGTGGGGCAACATCACGTTCGCGGTCGGTCTGAGCGCGATCCTGATCGGCGTCACCTACGGCATCCAGCCCTACGGCGGCCACACGATGGGCTGGACGAACCCGATGGTGATCGCCTGCACCACCGGCGGCGCGGCGCTGCTGGCGGCGTTCGTCGTGATCGAGGGGCGGCTCAGCGAGCCGATGTTCCAGCTCGACCTGTTCCGGATCCGGGCGTTCGCCGCAGGCAACGTGGCCGGGCTGGCGGCGTCGGCGGCGCGGGGTGGCCTCCAGTTCGTGCTGATCATCTGGCTGCAGGGGATCTGGCTGCCGCTGCACGGCTACAACTTCGTGGACACGCCGCTGTGGGCCGGGATCTACCTGCTGCCGCTGACCGCGGCCTTCCTCGTCTCGGGGCCGATCAGCGGCGCGCTCTCCGACCGGTTCGGCGCGCGCGGGTTCGCCACCGCCGGCATGGTGTTGTTCGGGGCCAGCTGCATCGGGCTGATGCTGCTGCCGGTGGACTTCTCCTATCCCGAGTTCGCCTTCCTGCTGGCCGCGAACGGGATCGGCACCGGCATGTTCAGCGCGCCCAACGCCGCCTCGATCATGAGCAGCGTGCCCGCCCGCCAGCGCGGTGCCGCATCGGGGATGCGCTCGACGTTCCAGAACACGGGGACGGCGCTCTCGATCGGCGTGTTCTTCTCGCTGATGATCGCGGGGCTCGCCAACAGCCTGCCGCGGACGCTCACCGGCGGCCTCGAGCAGCAGGGCGTGCCGCACGGCGTCGCCCACCACGTCGGCACCCTGCCGCCGGTCTCGTCGCTGTTCGCGGCGGTGCTGGGCGTGAATCCGGTCGAGCATCTTCTGGCGGCCGGCGGCACCCTGGCCTCGCTGCCGGCCGCCGCCCAACAGACGCTGACCGGCAAGCACTTCTTCCCCGACCTGATCTCGGCGCCGTTCCACCAGGGCCTGGTGGTGGTGTTCAGCACGGCGGCCGGGCTGTCGTTGATCGCCGCCGTCGCGTCGCTGATGCGAGGCGGCCGCGAGGACGATCCGGGCGCCGAGGATCAGCTGCGCGCGACGTCGATCAACGTCGCAGCGCGGCGGCGTTAGGTCCGGGTGGCCGCCTTGGGCTGCGGCTGGGCGGCCGGCGCGGCGGGCATGACGTGGAAGTCGCGGCGGCGGATCAGCACCGCGGCGCAGACGGCGCCGAACGCGACGGTCGCTGCGCCCACGATCAGGATCACGTTCATGCCCGACACGAACGCGTGGCTCGCGGCGGTGCCGACGGTCGGGTCGAGCGACCGGGCGGCCCGGGTGCCGCCGGAGGCGACCGTCTTGGCCAGCACCGAGGCGGGCACGGGGTGCCCCTCCAGCTCGGTGGTGAGCTGGTGCTGGAAGATCGCGCCCAGCGCGGCAACACCCGTTGCCAGGCCGCCGATCCGGAACGTGTTGCTGATGCCCGAGGCCATGCCGGCTCGCTGCGGCGGGACGACGCCGAGGCCGACCTTCGCGATCGCCGGGTTGACGAGGCCGATGCCGAAGCCGGTCAGCAGCAGGCCGGGGATCAGGTGCGTCCAGCTCGACCCGTCAGACAGCCCGGCCATCGCCAGCACCCCGGCGGCGGTGATCGCCATGCCGGTGCCGAGCACCGCGCCGGGCGGGAACCGCTCCACCACCGAGCGCGTCGCCAGCGGAACCACGAACAGCAGCACGGTCGAGGGCAGCAGCCGCGCGCCGCCGGCCAGCGGCGAGTAGCCGAGGTCGTTCTGGAGGTAGAGGGTGATGTAGGGGTACATCGCGAACATGCCGGCGCCGATTGCGAACGTCGCCAGCGAGACGCCGACGAAGCTCGGCTTGCGGAACAGCGAGAGGTCGAACATCGGCCGCTCCTGGGCCAGCTCGACGGCGACGAAGGCGGCCATCAGCAGGACGGATCCGGCCAGCAGCCCGACGATCAAGGGGCTGCTCCAGCCGTCGTCGTTGCCGCGCAGCAGCCCCAGGATGAGCAGGAACAGCGAGCTGGCGAAGGTGATCTGGCCGCCGACGTCGAGGCGCTTCGCGTCGGGGTCGCTGATGTTGACCATCTTGGCAGCGGCGAGGGCGACGGTGGCGATCCCGATCGGCACGTTGACGAAGAAGATCCAGCGCCAGCCGAGGGTGTCGGTGAGGAGGCCGCCGATCAGCGGGCCGATGGCGACGGCCGCCCCGACCGTGGCGCCCCAGGCGGCGATCGCCCGGCCGCGGTCGGCGCCCTGGTAGCTCTGACCGATCAGTGCCAGCCCGGTCGCGAACATCGCGCCGCCGCCGATCCCCTGCAGTGCCCGTGACCAGATCAGAAAGACCGAGCTGCCGGCCACGCCGCACATCAGCGAGGCGACGGTGAAGATGACCAGGCCGGCGATGAACACGCGCTTGCGGCCGTAGCGGTCGGCCAGCGACCCGGCGGAGAGGATGACGCTCGCCAGCGAGAGCGCGTAGGCGTCGATCACCCACTCCAGGTCGGAGAAGCTCGAGTGCAGGTGCCGCTGGATCGTGGGCAGCGCGACCTGGACGATCGTCACGTCCACCAGCAGCATGAAGGTGGCCGCGCAGACCGCGGTCAGCGTCCACCAGCGCCAGGTGCTGCTCTCAGCGGTGCTCATCCGTCGATGGTAGCGACGGCGCTTGCACATAATGCCGGTACCGCGACGAAGGGATGTGCCGTGACGAGCCTGATGTGGGAGACGATGAGGTCGCAGCGCGAGGAGCTGCGGGGGATGCTCGCGGACACGGATCCGGTGGCGGCGGCCGCCGAGCGGCTGCGCGGCCGCAGGCTGCTGCTGGTCGGCACCGGCACGAGCTGGCACGCCGCCAACATCGGCGCGTGGTTCCTGCGCGCGTCGGGCGCCGAGGCCTGGCCTGTGCCGGCGATGGACGCCGCGCTGCACGGCCCCCGCCCCGGTCGCGAGGACGGGCTGATCCTGCTCAGCCACCGCGGGACGAAGACCTACACCACGCAGGTGCTCGAGCAGGCCCGCGCCGACGGCGCCGTGACCGTGGTCATCTCGGGCCGGGGCGCGCCCGGCGCGGAGATCGAGACGTCGGCGCCCGAGGGATCGTCCGCCTACACGGCGAGCCACACCGGCGCGATGCTGCGCCTCGCCCAGCTCGCCGAGGCGCTGGGCGCCGACCTGGGGCCGCTTGACGCCGTGCCCGACCTCGTCGCCGGGGTGGTCGACGGCGAGCCGGTCGGGATCGAGCCGCCCGCCCGCGCGATGGAGTTCATCGGTGCCGGCCCGAACCAGTGGACGGCGGCCGAGGGCGCGCTCAAGGTGCGCGAGACCGCCTACGTGGCCGCGTCCGGCATGGGCGTCGAGCAGTACCTGCACGGCCCGTCGGTCGCCGTCGGCCCGTCCGACACGCTGGTCTGCCTGGACGGGCGGGGCCCGGGGCGGGAACGGCTGCTGGCCGTCGCGAGCTCGGCCGGGTCGGTCGGCGTCCCGGCACACGTGATCGTCAGCGATGCGCCGAACGAGCTGCTCTCGGTCTTCCCGCTGACCGCGGTCGTGCAGCGGATCGCCCTGGAGACCGCGGAGCGGCTGGGCACGAACCCGGACAGCTTCGGCCGCGACGTCCCGGCGCGCGAGCACGCGCTGGACGGGATCGCGCTCTAGCGCTTCGCCGGGAGCGAGCCCGCGTAGGCGACGCCGCGCTCGACCCACGCGGCGAGCCGGTCGCCGCCCAGGTGCTCGTGATCGACGCGCAGCCAGCCCTGCATCGGCCGGCCTCGCATCACCGCCTCCTCGGCGGCGGTCGTCGCGACCAGCTCGTCGGACTGCGCCGGATCCACCCGCACCAGCACGCCGCCCTGGCCGCTCGCCGAGATCGCCATGTTGCCGCCGACCAGGAACGCGAGCCCGCCGAACATCCGCCGTTCGGAGAGGTCCGGACGGTCGGCCACCAGCTCGCGGATCCGGCCCGCCAGCTCCTCGTCGTACGCCATCGGCCGATCGTATCCGCTTCGTGACGCCTCGCTCACCAGATCGTCACGGAACGGCGGATCGGTTGTGTCTGGTGTCCGGTACCGTGCCGGACACCGTACCGGGCACCCACCAGAATCGGCCTGGTTGACGGGAATCCGCCCGTCACGGATCCGTCACGCCTTCCACAACGATCCGTCACGGAACGTCGGATCGGCTGCGAGTGGGGTCTGGCACGGTGCCAGACCCCGTACCGGGCCCCGTTCACATTTGCCGCCCTCGCGGCCGCGCGGCGGGCCGCGCTAGAGTCGTGCCGGCGCGGAACACCAACGAGGGTGGCGTTGTGTTCGACGAAGACGTGGTGATGCCCGGACCCGGCGGCGTGGCACCGTGACGAGCGGCCTGCCCGTGCTCGACTCGACCGTGGTCGACCTCGCCCGCGTCCAGTTCGCGACCACGTCGCTCTACCACTTCCTCTTCGTCCCGCTGACGCTCGGGCTGGGGCCGCTGGTCGCGATCATGCAGACGATGTGGCTGCGCTCGAAGGACGAGCGCTGGCTGACGCTGACGCACTTCTTCGGCACGCTGTTTCTGATCAACTTCGCGATCGGCGTGGCCACCGGCCTCGTGCAGGAGTTCCAGTTCGGGATGAACTGGTCGGTCTACTCGAAGTTCGTCGGCAACGTCTTCGGCGCGCCGCTGGCGATCGAGGGGCTGGCCGCGTTCTTCCTCGAGTCCACGTTCCTCGGCCTCTGGATCTTCGGGCGCGACCGGCTCTCGCCCCGGCTACACCTGGCGACGCTCTGGATCGCCGTCGCCGGCACGTGGCTCTCGGCCTACTTCATCCTGGTCGCCAACTCGTTCATGCAGGATCCGGTCGGTTACAAGCTCGTCAACGGCGAGGCGCAGCTGACCAGCGTCTCGGCGCTGCTGTCGAGCCGCTGGGCGACGTACGCCTTCGTGCACACGATCCTCGCCGGGCTGACCTGCGGGGCTGCGGTCGTGTTCGGCGTGTGCTGCTGGCAGTTCGTGCGCGGGCGCAACGCGGAGCTGTTCCGGCCGGCGGCGAAGCTGGCGCTGATCGTGCTGGTGCCGGTGTCGCTGTTCAACCTCGGGTTCGGCAGCCACTTCGGGATCCTCGTCACCGAGCTGCAGCCGATGAAGATCTCGGCCAGCGAGGCGCAGTGGAAGGACTGCGAGAAGTGCGCGTTCTCGCTGTTCCAGGTCGGCGGCTTCAGCCAATCCGACGAGTCGCCCGCCTTCTCGATCGAGGTTCCCGGGCTGCTCTCGTTCCTCGCCACCGGCTCGTTCAACGGCAAGGTGACCGGGCTGACCGAGCTCAACCAGCAGTACGAGCAGCAGTACGGGAAAGGCACCTACGTGCCGCCCGTCGAGGCGGTCTACTGGAGCATGCGCGGCATGGCCTACGCCGGCTCGGCCGTGGCCCTGGTGGCGGTGGTCGGCGCGTTCCTCTACTGGAAGCGGAAGCTGGAGCGCATCCGCTGGTTCCTCTGGATCGGCGTCGCCGCGAGCTTCCTGCCGTTCGTGGCCTGCCTGTTCGGCTGGACGCTGACCGAGGTCGGCCGCCAGCCGTGGATCGTGCAGGGCCTGCTGAAGACCTCGAACGCCAACTCGCCCGCGGTCAGCTCGACCTGGCTGGTGATCAGCATCGCCGTGTTCGTTGCGCTCTACGCCAGCCTGGGCGTGCTCGACGTCGTGCTGATGCGGCGCTACGCCGGCCGCGACCCGGAGCCGCCGGCGCCGTCCGGCGACCCCGCACCGACGATGGCGGCGTCGTACTGATGGAGGGCCTGGCATGAGCCTCGCGGAGCTCTGGTTCATCCTCGTGGCCGTCCTCTGGAGCGGCTACTTCCTGCTCGAGGGCTTCGACTTCGGCGTCGGCATGCTGCTGCCGGTCGTCGGCCGCGACGAGGAGGAGCGCTCGGCCATGCTCCACACGATCGGTCCTGTCTGGGATGGCAACGAGGTGTGGCTGGTCACCGCCGGCGGCGCCACGTTCGCCGCCTTCCCGGCCTGGTACGCGACGATGTTCTCCGGCTTGTACCTGGCGCTGCTGATCGTGCTGGTCTGCCTGATCGTGCGCGTCCTTTCGTTCGAGTGGCGGTCGAAAGTCGAGAGCCCCCGGGCGCGCAGCTTCTGGCTCTGGGCGAACACCATCGGCAGCCTGGGCGCGTCGCTGATCTGGGGCGTCGGCCTGTCCGCGCTGCTGGGCGGTCTGCCGATCAACGGCAACGGCGACTTCACCGGCGGGCTGATCGACCTGTTCTCTCCCTACACGCTGCTCGGCGGCGTCTCCGTTGTGCTGCTGTTCGCCTACCACGGCTCCACGTACCTGACGATCCGCACGACCGGCGAGCTGTGCGAGCGCGCACAGGCCACGGCGCGCCGGCTGGGCGCGGCGGCGGCGGTCGCCGGGATCGGCTTCCTGGCCGCGACGGTGTACGAGGCCGTCCACACCAACGACCGCAGCGCCTGGCTGCCGCTGGCGCTCGCCGTGCTCGGCTCGGCCGCGCTCGTGCTCTCCGTGGTCATGGTCAGCCGGCGGCGGAGCGGACGGGCGTTCGCCTTCACCGGGCTGGCGACGATCCTCTGGGTCGCCACGCTGTTCAGCGGCCTCTACCCGCGGGTGATGGTGTCGAGCACCGACTTCGGCAACAGCCTGACGGTCACCGGCGCGTCATCGGCCCATTACACACTGGCCGTGATGAGCGTCGTGGCGCTGATCTTCGTGCCCCTGATCCTGCTCTACCAGGGCTGGACGTACCACGTCTTCCGCGCCCGGGTGAGCGTCGAGCGGGCGCCCGAGCCGTGACCGCGGGCCGCGTCGTCCGGTGTGATAAGACTCCGCCATCGGCGTCGGCCGTCCCGCCGGGACGGCGACCGCCGGTGCACACCGGATGGGGGTGTGAAGAGCAGTGCGTCAGCGTGTGCTCATTCTCGGCGGCGGCTTCGCCGGCCTCGGCGCGGCCCGCAAGCTGAAGGGCTCCGACGTCGACGTCGTGCTGATCGACCGGCACGACTACCACACCTTCCAGCCGCTGCTCTACCAGCTGGCGACCGATCTGCTGGAGACGACGATGGTCGCCCATCCGCTTCGCGATCTGTTCCACGACCAGCCGAACCTGCGGGTGCACCAGGCGACCGTGGTCAGCATCGACCCGGCGGCCCGCGAGGTGCGGTTCGATGAGATGGAGCCGATCACCTACGACCACCTGGTGCTGGCCCTCGGCGCCCAGGTCAACTTCTTCGGCGTCGCGGGCGCGAGTGAGCACGCGTTCCCGCTCTACACGCTGCCCGATGCCGTCCGGCTGAAGGAGCACATCCTCGGCCGCTGGGAGGCCGCCGACCGCGATCCCCAACTGGTGGACGACGGCGCGCTGAATGTCGTCGTCGTCGGTGGCGGGCCGACCGGCATCGAGAGCGTCGGCGCGCTCTCCGAGCTCTACCGCAGCGAGTTCGCGAAGGACTATCCCGACCTGCCGCAGGACCGCATCCGGCTGGTGCTGGTCGAGGCTGGGCCCGAGGTGTTCTCGATGTTCAAGCCGGACATCCGCACCTACACCAAGGAGCTGCTCGAGCACCGGGGCGTCGAGGTGATGTGCGGCGAGGTCGTCGCGTCGGTCACGCCGACCCGGGTGCGGCTCAAGTCGGGCACGGAGATCCCGGCGCACACGCTGGTGTGGGGCGCCGGCCTCCAGGCCAACCCGGTCAGCCAGGCCCTGGGCGTCGAGCTGGCGCGCGGTGGCCGGGTGCCGGTCGAGCCCGACCTGACCGTCACCGGCCATCCCGAGATCTCGGTGGTGGGCGACATCGCAGCGATCGCGGAGGACGGCGCCGAGCGGCCGCTGCCGCAGCTCGGTTCGGTGGCGCTCCAGTCCGGCGAGTGCGCTGGCGAGAACATCGCCCGTCGCGTTGCCGACAAGGACACCAAGCCTTTCAAGTACCACGACAAGGGCACGATGGCCACCATCGGCCGGGCCGCCGCGGTGATCCAGACGCACCGCGGGCGCACGATCAAGGGCGAGGCGGCCTCGCTGGCGTGGGGCGCCGTGCACCTGGCGCTGCTGTCGACCGGCGAGGACCGGGCCAAGGCGCTGATCAACTGGACGTGGGCGGGCTTCTCGCACGAGCGGCCCGGCCGGATCACGGTGGAGACCGACAAGGAAGCGGCGGCCCGATGATGATCGCGGCGCCCATCGACGAGGAGCTATGCACATGAGCACCAGCACGCAGGCAGCGAAGGCCCCGGCCAGGATCGGCGAGCAGCAGCCGGCGGACGTGTTCGTCGTGTTCGGGATCACCGGCGACCTGGCCAAGGTGATGACCTTCCGCTCGCTCTACCGGCTCGAGCGGCGCGGCCTGCTCGACTGCCCGATCGTTGGCGTCGCCGGCAACGACTGGACGGTGGAGCACCTCCGCGACCACGCGCTGGAGTGCATCACCGGGACCGGCGAGCAGGTCGATCCCGCCGTGTTCGCCAGGCTGGCGGAGCGCCTCTCCTACGTCGAGGGCGACTTCGGCGAGGCGGACACCTACAGCCGGGTGGCCGACGCCATCAAGGGCGCCGAGCACCCCGTCTTCTACCTGGAGATCCCGCCGTTCCTGTTCGGCAAGGTCGTCGAGGGCCTGTCCGAGGCCGGCCTCACCACCGGCGGGCGGGTCGTGGTCGAGAAGCCGTTCGGGCACGACATGGCGTCCGCCCGCGCGCTCGCCGACCAGCTGCACGCCTACATCGACGAGTCCCAGCTCTACCGGATCGACCACTTCCTGGGGAAGATGGGCCTGGTCGAGCTCCTGTTCCTGCGCTTCGCGAACACGATGCTGGAGCCGGTCTGGAACCGCAACTACATCGAGTCCGTCCAGATCACGATGGCCGAGAGCTTCGGCGTCGAGGACCGCGGCCACTTCTACGACCCGGTCGGCGCGCTCCGCGACGTCGTGGTCAACCACATGATGCAGGTCGTCGCGGCGGGCGCGATGGAGGCGCCGGCCGGCGGCGATCCGACGACGCTGAAGGACGCCCAGGTCTCGCTCTTCCGCGCCGTCAACCCGGCCAGCCCGGCCCACTACGTCCGCGGCCAGTACGAGGGGTACCTGGACACGCCCGGCGTCGCGGCCGGCTCGACCACCGAGACGTACGCCGCGCTGCGGCTGGACATCGACAACTGGCGCTGGTCGGGCGTGCCGTTCTACCTGCGCACCGGCAAGCACCTGCCGGTGACCCAGACGGAGCTGCGGCTGGTGTTCAAGCACCCGCCCCGGCTCGGCTTCAAGATGCTGGAGCAACGGCCCGACCCCAACCAGCTGGTGGTCAAGCTCGACCCCTCGACGGGCGTCAAGGTCATCCTCGACGCCCAGCGCGGCGACCGCGCCGGCGCCGACGCGATCGACCTCTCGATGGAGTTCGCCGCCGAGGGGGGTGAGGGGCCGACGCCCTACGAGGTGCTGCTGCACGCCGCGATGGTGGGGGACAGCACGCGGTTCACCCGCCAGGACGGCGTCGAGCAGACGTGGCGGATCATGCAGCCGCTGCTGGACGCGCCGTCGCCGATCGAGCCGTACGCCCAGGGCTCGTGGGGCCCCGCATCCGCCGACGCGCTGGTGGCCGGCCACGGCCGCTGGCACGGACCCTGGATCGAAGCATGAGCACGACCAGCCCCGCACCAAAGTCCCAGCCGCAGAGCGCGGCGGCGCCCTCGCCGTTCCCGCCGATCGCGGAGTACGCGTTCCTCTCCAACTGCCACACCGGCGCCCTGGTCGCGGCCGACGGCGCGATCGACTGGCTGTGCCTGCCGTCGTTCGACTCGCCCAGCGTGTTCGGCAGCCTGCTTGACCGCCAGGGCGGCAGCTTCCGCATCGGCCCGTTCGGCATCACCCACCCGGTCGACCGCACCTACGTGCCCGGCACCAACGTGATGGTGACGACCTGGCGGACGCCGACGGGGTGGCTGGAGGTGCGTGACGCCCTGACCATGGGGCCGCGCGACCACGAGGACGAGATCACGCCGCACACTCGCCCGCCGGCCGACGACGACGCCGAGCACATGCTCGTCCGCACCGTCCGCTGTCTCGAGGGCCGGATGGAGGTGGAGCTGGTCTGCGAGCCCTGCTTCGACTACGGGCGCGAGCCGGCCACCTGGACGCTGGTCGACGGCGGCCGCCACGCCGCCGACGCGTCCGGCGCCGGCCAGACCTTCCGGCTGGCGTCCGACCTCGCGCTGGGCGTCGAGGAGACGCGGGTGCGGGCGCGGCACGTGCTCGAGAAGGGCGACAGTGCCTTCTGCGTGCTGTCCTGGGCCGAGGGCCTCGACGTCCCCGCCGACGTCGCCGAGGCCGAGGCGCAGATCGACGCCACGGTGCGGTTCTGGCGGAACTGGCTGGGCATGGCGCGGACCCCCGACCACCGCTGGCGTGACGCGATCCAGCGCTCCGCGCTGACGGTCAAGGGCCTCACCTACATGCCCACCGGCGCAACGGTTGCCGCGCTGACAACGTCGTTGCCGGAGACGCCGGGCGGCGAGCGCAACTGGGACTACCGCTACACCTGGATGCGCGACACCACGTTCACGCTGCAGGCGCTGCACTGGCTGAACCTCGACTGGGAGGCGGACGAGTTCATGCAGTTCGTCGCCGACCTGGAGCCGACCGAGGACGGGTCGCTGCAGATCATGTACGGCATCGACGGGCGCCGCCAGCTGCCGGAGACGACCCGCGACGACCTGTCCGGCTACGCCGGCGCGAAGCCGGTGCGGATCGGCAACGGCGCGTTCGACCAGAAGCAGAACGACGTCTTCGGCGCGGTGCTGGACTCGATTCTGCTGCACTCGCGCAAGAGCGAGCGGCTCCCGCGCCGGCTGTGGCCGATCGTCCAATCACAGGCCGAGTGCGCGACCCGCGTGTGGCAGAACCCCGACCAGGGGATCTGGGAGGCGCGCGGCGCCCCGCAGCACTACGTCTCGTCCAAGCTGATGTGCTGGGTCGCGCTCGACCGCGCCGCCAAGCTGGCCGCGATCCGCGGCGACGCGACGCTCGAGGCGACGTGGGCGGCGACCGCCGAGGAGATCCACGCGGACGTGATCGAGCACGGTCTCAAGGACGGCGTGCTGCGCCAGCACTACGACACGGACTCGCTGGACGCGTCGACGCTGCTGGCGGCGAGCTTCGGCTTCCTGCCCGCCGATGACGAGCGGCTGCGGGCATCGGTGGACGCGATCGCGAGCGACCTCACCGAGAACGGCTTCGTGCTGCGCTACCGCACCGACGAGACCGACGACGGCCTGTCCGGCAAGGAGGGCACGTTCCTGATCTGCTCGTTCTGGCTGGTCTCGGCGCTCGCCATCGTCGGCGAGATCCAGCAGGCCCGCGACCTGATGGAGAAGCTGCTGCGGGTGGCCTCGCCGCTCGGCCTCTACGCCGAGGAGTTCGACGTGGACACCGGCCGCCACCTGGGCAACTTCCCACAGGCGTTCTCCCACCTGGCGCTGATCGAGGCCGCTGCGCGGATCATCGTCCCCGAGATGCTGAGCCAGTACTAGATGATCAATTCCATGAACTGCGCGGTTCTGGTTGAGGCCCAGCGAGGCCCAGACGCCACGCGCCTCCTTGAACAGGCTTCATCCAGCCTGCCCTGCGGACGCCCGCGTCGTCTGGGCGACGCTGGATCCGCACCCAGATCCACGGATCCCATGGAATCGACCATCTGATGGACAACTACGACGTCATCATCGTCGGCACCGGTGCGGGCGGCGGGACGCTGGCCCGGCACCTGGCGCCGTCGGGCAAGCGGATCCTGCTGCTCGAGCGGGGCGACTGGCTGCTGCGCGAGCCCCAGAACTGGAGCGCGCAGGATGTCTTCGTGGACAACCGCTACGTCTCGGCCGACACCTGGTACGACGCGACGGGCAAGCCGTTCCAGCCGCAGATCCACTACAACGTCGGCGGCGCGACCAAGCTGTACGGGGCGGCGCTCTACCGCCTGCGTGCGGAGGACTTCGGCGAGCTCCGCCACCACGACGGCATCTCGCCCGCGTGGCCGATCTCCTACGACGAGATGGAGCCGTACTACACGCTGGCCGAGCAGATGTACGAGGTGCACGGCGCGCGCGGCGAGGATCCCACCGAGCCGCCGGCCAGCGGGCCGTACCCGTTCCCGGCCGTGTCGCACGAGCCGCGGATCCAGCAACTCTCGGACGACCTCGCCGCCACCGGGCACCACCCCTTCCACGCGCCCTGCGGCGTCCGCCTGAACGAGACGAACATGCCGTACAGCGTATGCGTCCGGTGCATGGACTGCGACGGCTTCCCCTGCGCCGTCCACGCCAAGTCGGACGCCGAGGTGCTGGGCGTGCGCCCGGCGCTCGAGCACGACAACGTCACCCTGCTCGTCAACGCCAAGGTCGTGCGGCTGGAGACGGACGACGCCGGCCGGCAGGTCAGCGCCGTCGTGGTCGAGCGCGACGGCGAGACCGAGCGGTACAGCGCCGACCTCGTCGTGCTCGCCTGCGGCGCCGCCAACACGGCCGCGCTGCTCCTGCGCTCGGCCAACGACCGCCACCCGAACGGCCTAGCCAACGGCTCCGACCAGGTCGGGCGCAACTACGTCTTCCACAACAGCCAGGCGGTGCTGGCCCTCTCGCGGGACGAGAACCCGACGGTCTTCCAGAAGACGCTCGGGGTGAACGACTACTACCTGCACGGCCAGGACGTCGATTACCCGCTGGGCAACATCCAGATGGTCGGCAAATCGCAGGCACCGATGTTCCGCGGCGAGAAGCCGGGCGAGACGCGGCTCGCGCCGCAGTGGTCGCTGGAGCGGGTCGCCACGCATGCGATCGACTTCTGGCTCTCGACCGAGGACCTGCCCCGGCCGGAGAACCGGGTCACGCTCGACGGCGACGGCAACATCCGGCTGGCGTACGTCCCCAACAACGAGGAGCCGAAGAAGCGGCTCTACATGAGGCTCCGCTCGCTGCTCGGCAAGCTGGGCATGCACGACGACCACCTGATCCACCGGTTCGCGTACATGAAGAACGAGATCCCGGTCGCCGGCTGCGCCCACCAGGCGGGCACGTGCCGGTTTGGCTCCGACCCGGCCACGTCGGCGCTGAACGAGCAGTGCCGGGCGCACGAGGTGGACAACCTCTACGTCGTGGACACGAGCATCTTCCCCAGCATCGGGGCGGTCAACCCGGCGCTGACGGCGATGGCGAACTCGCTGCGGGTGGGCGACCACCTGCTCGAGCGCATGCGCGCGTAGCTACGGCGTGACGGGAGGGGCGCTCGCCGCCGGCGGCAAGCTCATCGACGCCCGCTGAGCGATGAGTGGCGTCGAGGGTACGGTGATCAGGCCGCGGGTGGGGCGGTCGAGGTCGAAGGTGACGTAGAGCAGCATCGTCACCAGCCCCGCGGCCAGCAGCACGGTGAGAAGGCCCCGGCCCAGCACGGAGAGGTAGAACGCGAGCAGGGCGACGCCGAGCGCCGCGCCGACCACCTCGAGCAGCAGGACGGCGTTGGGCACGCGGTTGTTCAGCCCCGCCACGCGGACGCCCTGCTCGTCGATCATCTCGTTCAGGCTCTCGACGTACAGTCTCGGCGCGGTGTCCACCGGCGATGTCGCCAGCGCCTGTCCGGCCAGCGCCCACAGCCGTCGTTCGATCACCGAGGCGGCGGCGATGATCCGCTGCGCGTCGGCGCTGCCGGGGATCGCGCTGCTCAGCTTCAGGCTCTGGTCGGTGTACTGCACGAGCAGCGTTAGCGACCGGGTGCGAACCGGCTCTGCCAGCGTCTGGGCGCGCAGGTAGGTGGTGCCGATCGTGTTCGCCTCGTCGACAACGGCAGCGCGGCGGTCCTGGTAACGGCCCACCGCGAGCGACAGCCCAAACGCGAGGATCAGCCCGACCATGCCCAGCAGCGCGCCCTGGAGCACCGCGAACGGCTCCCGGATGTTCGCCGTCTCGCGGTGCCGCCGACCCAGCAGCACCGCGATACCGGTCGCGCCGAAGACGACGGCGCTGAGGAGCAGGAGCAGCTCGAGGCTGGTGAGACGGAAGAACACCATACGACGCTACCCGATCGCCGCCGGTCAGCGCGCGGTCGGGGTGAAGAGGCCGCCCTCGAGCCGGTGGCGCTCGGTCGCCAGCCGCATCATGGTGGCGTGGGTGCCCTCGCTGCAGCCGTCCTCATCGCCGTGCGGCCGCAGTTGGAGGTAGCTGCCGTTCGCCTGCATCTGCCAGGCGCTGCGGCAGTCGGTCAGGCAGATCTCGAGGATCTCCCAGAGCCGCGCCCGCAGGCGCCGGTCGGTGATCGGCACGGCCGCCTCGACCCGCTCGGAGAGGTTCCGGTGCATCCAGTCGGCCGATCCGATCAGGAACGTGCCCGCCAGCGGATCCTCCGACCCCGCGGCGAAGTGGAAGATGCGCGAGTGCTCGAGGAAGCGGCCGACGATCGACCGGACGCGAAGGTTCTCCGTCACCCCGGCCACACCCGGGGCCAGCACGCACAGCCCGCGAACGATCAGGTCGATCGGCACGCCCGCCTGCGACGCGCGCGACAGCAGCCGGCAGATCTCCTCGTCCTCCAGCTGGTTCATCTTGCAGACGATCCGGGCCGGACGGCCCGCCTGGTGGTTCGCGATCTCGGCCTCGATCAGCTCGACGAACCGCGACCGCATGCGCAGCGGCGCCACCAGCAGCGTCGCGAACGAGGGCGTCCGCGAGCGGCCGGTGAGGAAGTGGAACAGCGAGACGACGTCGCCGGTGACCGCGGGGTTGGCGGTCAGCAGCCCGACGTCCTCGTAGAGCTTGGCCGTGCGCGTGTGGTAGTTGCCGGTCGCGACGTGGGCGTAGCTGCGGATCGCTCGGCCCTCCTTGCGCACCACCAGCGCGACCTTGCTGTGCGTCTTCAGGCCGGTCATCCCGAACATCACGTGCGCGCCGACGCGCTCCAGCTCCCGCGACCAGTGGAGGTTGCGCTCCTCGTCGAACCGCGCGTTCAGCTCGATCACGCAGGCCACCTGCTTGCCCGCCTCAGCCGCGTGGATCAGCGAGCGCACGAACGGCGTGTCGTCGCCCACCCGGTACACGGTCATCTTGATCGACAGCGTCTGCGGATCGTCGGCGGCCTCGCGGATGAACCGCTCGACGCTCGCGTTGAAGCCGTCGTAGGGATGGTGCAGCAGGATGTCGCCGGCGCGGATCGCCGAGAAGATGTCGCCGTCCGCCGTGGTCAGCTCGCTCGGTGCCAGCGGCGTCCACGGCGTCTCCCGGATCTCGTCGATGTCGAGACCGGCGATCTCGAACAGCGTGGTGTAGTCGAGCAGCGCCGACATCTCGTAGACGCCGTCCGGGCCCAGCCCGAACCGCTCGACCAGCTCCGCCACCATGGCCGTGTCCGCCCCCGGCTGCACCTCGAGCCGCACGACCGGCTCGAAGCGGCGTTGCCGCAGCTCCTCCTCGACCAGCGCGCGCTTGCTGAGCCCGTCGTTCTCGTCCAGCTCGACGTCGGCGTCGCGGCAGACCCGGAACAGGCTGGCGCTGACGACCGCCATGCCCGGGAAGAGCCGCTCCGAGTTCGCGCGGATCACCTGGTCGAGGCCGACGAACACCAGGTCGGCCGAGTCGTCGGCGCCGACGCGCAGCCACTGCGGGAGGTCGCTGGGTACCTTGACGCGCACCAGCACCGCCTCACCGCTGACGGGATCCTCGAGCTGGAACGCCCATGAGGTGGAGAGGTTGGAGACGTAGGGGAACGGATGGGCGGCGTCGAGGCTGAGCGGCGTCAGCACCGGCGAGATGTCGCTCTCGAACGTCGCCGAGGCCTGCTCGCGCTGGGCCGCGGTGAGGTCGTCCCAGCCGAGCAGGTGGATGCCGTGCTCCGCCAGCTGCGGGCGCAGCACCTCGGAGTAGCAGGCGGCCTGGTCGGCCAGCATCGACATCACCATCTGACGGATGTGGGCCGCCAGCTCCGAGCGGGCGCTGGCAGCGCCGTCGGACAGCCGCGCCATCCGCTTCATGAAGAACTCGTCGAGGTTCGACGAGAAGATGGCCAGGAACTTGACCCGCTCGAGCAGAGGGTTGCGGTCGTCCAGCGCCTCGTGCAGGACGCGCCGGTTGAACTCCAGCCAGCTGATGTCCCGGTTGATCAGCGCCCGGCGGAGCTCGGCGGCCGGTGTCGTCTCATCAGGCGACGTGGTCATTGCCCTCGCCGTTCATGGTCGCCGTGCCGCATACGCGAACGATAGGTGGCCGGTTCCTGGTGGACCGGACAAGCACTGGTGAAAGTCCGGTGACGCAGGCGCTGGGCCGCGGCCGGATCAGGTACCCCTCCACTCGATGCTTGCACTGGTCATCCTCACCGTCGCCACCGCGCTGGTCTTCGACTTCACCAACGGCTTCCACGACACCGCGAACGCGATGGCCACCACGATAGCGACCCCGGCCTGAGCGGCGTCAGCTGTGCAGCGTGTCGGGGAGGCCGAACCGTCCGACCATGCCGCCGCCGGCGAACCAGGTGATGGCGGAGATCCGGTCGCCCTCGAGCGCCAGCACGAAGATCGCGTACGCATGGGCATCGCCGCTGTCCGGGTCCGGCACGTAGGAGCCGAACGCCGGCTGGCCGTTGGCCCGCGTCGGCACCAGTCGCAGCGACGCGCCGCGGCGCTCCTGGGCGCCGCGCAGGAACGCGGCGATCGTCGCGTGTCCCTGGTAATCGTGGGGGAGCGGCGGCATCGTCACCCACGCATCGTCGGTGAGGAGCGCGACCATCCCCTCGATGTCGCCGTTCTCGACGGTGTCGGCGAAGCGGCCGAGGATCTCGCGCTCGGCCGGCGAGTCGGGCAGCGGCGCCCGCTCGCGGGGGACGGCGGGCAGCCGGGACTCGAACGCGGCCCGCGCGCGGCGCAGCTGCCCGTTCACCGCCGAGGCACTCGTCTCCAGCATCTCGGCGACCTCGTCGGCGCGGTAGCCCAGCACGTCGCGCAGGACGAGCACCGCGCGCTGCTGCGGCGGGAGGTGCTGGAGGCCGACGATGAACGCCAGAGCGGTCGCCTCCTTGGCCTCGTAGCGTAGGTCCTGCCCGGGCGCCTGGTCGGGGATCCCCTCGAGCAGCGCGTCGGGGTAGGGCTCGAGCCAGAGCGGCTCGCTCCAGCGCGTCGGCTCGGGCATGTGGGGCGGCCGCTCGGCCCGGCGCCGCCGGCTCGCCCGCAGGGCGTCCAGCGAGCGGTTGGTGGCGATCCGGTACAGCCAGGCCCGCACCGGTGCGCGGCCCTCGAAGCCGTCGAGGCCACGCCACGCGGCCAGCAATGTCTCCTGGAGCAGGTCCTCCGCGTCCTGCGCTGAGCCGACGATCCGGTAGATGTGGAGCTGGAGCTCGCGCCGGTACGGGTCGGTCAGCTCGCGGAAGGCGTCGTCATCGCCTGCCCGTGCGCGGGCGAGCGTCTGCTCGGTCATGCCCGGCATCCTCGCATCAACTCGTTCCTCCGTCCTCATCACAGATACGACGTCGGGCCGACCGGAAATTGGTCGGGCAATTTCGGCGGCCGCCCGCGCCTCAACCACCACGGCACAACCACTCGATGAAAGGACGGCCGAGGATGGGCAAGATCGTGATCAGCGAGAACGTCTC
This sequence comes from uncultured Actinomycetes bacterium, assembly GCA_963797175.1. Taxonomy (GTDB): domain Bacteria; phylum Actinomycetota; class Thermoleophilia; order Gaiellales; family JAICJC01; genus DATLLN01. Next base: position 1,142,085 of record CAWCOL010000009.1, on the reverse strand, counting down.
GCTGGACGGCGTGGTCGAGGATCCGACCGGCGACGAGGGGTTCCGGCACGGCGGCTGGTTCAGCGAGTTCCTGAACGGCGACCGCGAGGCGTGGGCCAGGGTCGAGTACGAGGAGGCGCTGGGCGTCGAGGCGATGCTGATGGGCCGGCGCACCGACGCCTACTTCGCGGAGCGGTGGACAACGCGCACCGGCGAGTGGGCCGACCGGCTGAACAGCCTCCCCAAGTACGTCGTGTCGTCCACACTGGAGACGGCCTGCTGGACGAACTCGACGGTGCTCCGCGGCGACGTGGTCGAGGAGGTCGCGAAGCTCCGGCAGGAGATCGACGGCAAGATCGTCGTCAACGCCAGCCGCCAGCTGGCGCGGACGCTGATCGAGCACGACCTGGTGGACGAGCTGCGGCTGATCGTGTTCCCGGTCGTGCTCGGCTGCGGCGAGCGCCTGTTCGGCAAGACCAGCGACAAGAAGGCGCTGCGCCTGCGCGATGCCCGCACCGTCGGCGACGGCCTCTCCTACCTCACCTACGACGTCGTCCGGTAGGACGCGCGCTGGTCTACCCCGCCCAGCGGAAGCCGGTTGCCGCCGGGCGGGGTGGCAGCGGGCTGGCGGGCAGGTCGCCCGGCGGGTCGTCCTCGTTGTAGGCGCTGGGGGCCACGTCGTTGGGGGCGTCGGCGTGGAACAGCGATGCGAGCAGCTCGATCTGCCCGCGGCCGACGCCGAGCTCTCCCATGCCGCCGCCGTACATCGGCCGCCGCTCGCGCGCGCAGCGGGCGTACACCTCGAACAGGGTGCGCAGGTCGCCGATCCGCGAAGGCTTGACGTTCACCACGCGCGCGGCCACCGGCGTCGCGCCGATGTCGTCGGGCCCGTGGATGGGCGAATCGTAGGAGACCCGCTCGAGGTGGTCGGCCAGCCGCTCCGCGATCCCAGGTAGGTCGTGCGGGTCCTCCAGGTAGGCGTCCGGGAACGCCGTGAGCACGTGGTCGTAGAGGGCGCCGAGCGCCTCCGGATCCTCCACCTCGAATCCGTACTGGCCCTTGAAATCGATCGTGTCCACGGCGCCGGTCGCAGCCACCTCGTCCACCAGCGCCGGCGGCCAGGTCGCCTGCGCGTCGAGCTTGAAGCGCACGCCGGGCGCGCGGGCCAGCCGGCGGCGCACCGGCTCGATCGACGGCTGGTCGCCCAGGCCCATCGAGTTGACGAAGCGCACCGGCTGCGGCTCCAGCCCGAGCACGTCGTGCAGCGGGCGGCCGGCCTGGTGCAGGGCGAGGTCGAGCGCCGCGGACTCGAACGCCCATCGGCGGAAGCGCAGGGCCACATCCCACTCAGGCGGCTCCGGCCACAGCGCGAGCGTGGCGAGGTGCTCACAGAAGCTGCCCAGCGTCCACTCGCCGGCGAGCGGCAGTGCCGGCCTGGTCTCGTGGAGCGTCGTGCCGTCCTCCTTGAACACCGAGACGTCCTCGCCCATCCCGTCGTCACCGCCGCCGACCAGTCGCACCACCGTGGTGATGCGGTCGAAGTCGTACGCGAGGAGGGCGTGGAGCCGGTCATACGCACACGCCTCGACGACCAGCGGCAGCTCCGCGAGCCGCGGCCAGAGCGACTCGCCGCCTCCCGGTGTGGCCGCTGCGTTCACGGCCGCCATTGTCGCACGGGTGGGAGACCCCTCGATGGCCGGCCTCCCGCGCGAGTCTCACCCAGGCTCGGGCAGGGCCGGCGGGTGTCCGGAGGTGCGCCGCACGGCGGGACTCGCCGTTGCCGCGAGTGCCAACACGAGCATCCACGCCGACAGGGCCAGGACGCACTTCGTCGTGCCCACGGCCTCGATCATGAAGCCGGCTGCCAGCGAGCCGAGCGGGATCGCGCCGTACGCCATCAGCGTCTCCACGCTGGAGACCCGGCCGCGCAGCGGCTCGGGCGTGCTGGCGAGCTGGTAGGCGCCGACCACGACGTTCCAGGCGGGCCCGACGAACGCCATCAGCGCGAGGATGATGCCGAGGGCGAGGGTGCTGGTCGTGAATGCGATCGGGATCATCAGCACGGCCCACACCCAGTTCGCGCCGATCACGACCAGCCCGGTGGGCAGGTGGCGCTCGAGCCACGGCGCGCTGAGCGCCCCGAGCAGCCCGCCGACGCCGGCCCCGGCCAGCATCAGGCCGATCGCTGCTGGGGAGGCGCCGTGCTGCTCGGCGATCACGATCAGGATCAGGAACAGCGCCTGGAAGAGGAAGTTACTGCCCGCGACCAGCAGGGCAGCGTCGCGCAGGAACGGCTGGCCGAACAGCCAGGCGACGCCCTCGCGGATCTCCGCGGTCGCCCGGCGCAGCGAGATCGGGTCGTGCTCCCGCTCGCCCTGGAAGTCGCGCCGGATCAGCAGCAGGGCGACGATCGAGGCGAGGTAGGTGAGCGCGTCGAACAGGAAGGGGACGGCGCGGCCGAGGCCGAACAGCGCAGCGCCCACCGGCTGGCCGAGCATGCTGGCGCCGCGGGTGCGGGCCTCGTTGCCCGCAATCGCCGCGGCCAGCTGGTCGTGCTCGACGACGTGGGGGACGGCGGCGTGCTCCGCCAGCATGAAGACGACGAAGAGGCACCCCTCGATGAACGCCACGACGGCGATCTGCGCGACCGTCAGGCGGTCGGCCGCCATCGCGGCGACCAGGCTCGCGAGGGCGAGGGCGCGACCGATGTCCGACCAGAGCATCAGCCTCCTGCGGTCGCCGCGGTCGACCAGCACGCCGGCCGGGAGCTGTACCAGCAGGAAGGGCAGCGTGGCCGCGAAGCCGACCAGCCCGGCGTCGGCCGGGGAGCCCGTCAGCGCCAGGACGAGCAGCGGGTAGGCCGCGGCCGACGCGCGGGAGCCGAGCGTCGAGACGGCCAGCCCGCACCAGAGCAGGGTGTAGTCGCGGTTGCTTACGCAGCGCGGTCACGGCGCGGGCTCCTCGGCGTCGGGGAGCGGGACGGCGAAGGCGAGGCGGCGCACCGCGCGGCTGCCGGGCGGGCGGCTGGAGGGATCCGCGGTGCGGCCGATGTAGCGGTTGGCGAGGGCGAGGTAGTCCTCGCCGAACTGCTCGAGCTCCTCGACCGTCATGAACAGCAGCCCTGAGCTCATCTGCGCCGCCTCGCGCCACCGCTCGGGCTCCCTGTCGCCGCTGCGCAGGTGCGCGTCGAGGTCGGCGAGGTCGCGCCCGACCAGCTGCCGCACCATCTCCTGGGCGGCGGCATCCCGCTCGGCGTCGGGCTGGACGGCCGACCAGCGGAGGTCGAGATTCACGGCCTTCCACGGGCGCTCGCGTCCCTGCCCGCCCTCGGCCGGCTCGACGTAGCCGTACTTCGCGAGCTGGCGCAGGTGGAAGGAGCAGCTGCCGGTGCTCTCGCCGGTCAGCCGGCTGGCGCGCGTCGAGGTCAGCGTCCCCTCGCGGGTGAGCAGCGTCAGCAGCCGCAGGCGCAGCGGGTGGGCGAGCGCGCGCATCGCGCGGGGGTCGTCGAGCTCGCGGCGGGGGAGGGGCGTGTCGGTCATCTCATGCAAAGATAGCTTTGCAAAGACTTCTTGTCAAGGCGTGCATGCACAGCCGCCGGCCCACCGGACGCGCTCCTAGCTGCGCGGCTCGTTCCGCAGGTGGTCGCTCATCTGGTCGGCCACGGCACGCGCCTCGGCGGAGGGCTCCTGCCGCAGGCCGGTGACGACGCCCTCGCGGTCGGCGGCCGACATGTTCTGGCTCAGCTTCGCCTTGCCCTCGACGCGCTCCACCGCGATCTCGAGGCCGACGATGGCCCGGAGCTGCCCCTCGACGTAGCTCTCGGGGGCGTCCGCGGTGCTCCACGGCGCCGCCCGCGCTGCCTCGTGCCGCTCGACCAGCCCGTCCACCGCCGTCAGCAGCCAGCCGGCGTCCTCGTGCACGCGCACCCGGCCGGCCAGCTGCACGACCGAGTAGTTCCAGGTCGGCACGACCCGGCCGTGCTCGGCCTTGCTCGCATACCAGGACGGCGAGATGTACGCCTGCGGCCCGGAGACGACCAGCAGCACCGGCATGTCCGGGTCGATCTGCTTCCAGTGCCCGTTGGCCCGGGCCATGTGGGCGATGACGGTGTCGCCCTCCCAGATCACCGGCAGCAGCGTCGCCAGCGGATAGCCGTCAGCGCCGGTGGTGATCAGCTGCGCGGCCCCGACCTCGGCCACGAAGCCGCGGATCTCCTGCTCGTCCTCGATGACGTTTGTGCGCGGAACGTACATGGACACCGACCTTCGTCAAACGGCGCAGTGGACCAGGGCTGCGGCCGTTCCACTGTAGCCGTGCCGGCACACCAAACAGCGTTCCGGAAGGTGGTAGCGTGGACCGGTTCGGTCCCGGGGAAGGAGAAGTCATGAGTGTCCTGGTCAGGTATCAAGAGGTCGGGATGACCCGACAGCAGTACGACGACGTCGGCAAGCTGCTGGAGGAGGGCGAGTTCCCGCCCGCCGGGCTCGAGCTCCACGCCCTGTTCGGCGAGGAGGGGAGCCTCCGCGTCAGCGAGATCTGGGCGACCGAGGCGCAGCAGCGCGCGTTCAATGACGAGACGTTGATGCCGGTGCTGGAACAGGTCGGCGTCGAGCTCAGCGGCCCGCCAGAGATGCGTCAGGTGCACGAGCTGTTCCAGTTCTAGCTCGGGGACGGCTTCTCGGCCACCAACGCGATCTTGCGGACGCGGCCCGTGCCCAGCCACTCGCTCCACAGCCGGTGGGCGGCGAGCAGGTCGTCCAGCGCGCGGCGTCCGATCCGCGCAGAGATCACCGTTGCGTCGGCGGCGAACGCCTCGGCCAGCGCAGCCGCCATCTCGCGGTGCGACCGGCTCCAGTTGCCCTGCCAGCGCACGGTCAGTCCGGCTCGCTGCAACGAGGCGTGCATCTCCTCGAGCGGGGTGAGCCAGACCGTGTCGGCGTCGGGCATGCGGGCTCGCTCCGCCTCGGTGAGCGGCCGTCCCTCCTCCAGCGTGAAGGCGAACCGGCCGCCGGCGGGGAGCGCCCGGGAAACCGCCTCGAGCAGCGTCAGCTTGTCGGGAAACGCGAGCATGGTCTCGAGCAGCAGCACCACCTCGAACCTGCCCGCAGGAAGCGGCGGGACCTCCGCGACCGCGAAGCGGCAGGGCAGGTCGCGCGGCCCGCTCGCGTGGCGATCTCGATGGCGCTCGCGCTGGAGTCGACGCCCAGGTAGTCGCACCCCAGCTCCCGCGTGAGGAGCCTCCCCGGGCCGGCGATGCCGCAGCACAGGTCGAGCACGGAGACCCCGGGAGCGATGCCGGCGTGCCCCGCCAGCGCCCGGATCTCACCCGCCCGCATCAAGCTCTCCTGCTCGACGTACTCGCCCGGTGGGTACGCCGCCTCCCTGGCCTGCCGGAGCGCCTCGACGAAGGGCGCGCGGTCGTCCTGCTTCACGGCGTGTGCTCGACGATCGGCCTGCCTTTGTGAGGACGGATGGAGGCCCAGAACCGAACGGGGCCATGCACAGTAATTCGTTGCGAATGTTCGCATACGGAGAAGCGCTGCGGCCCGCCCGACGCGCCCCGGCGATCGTGCCGGCCGGCCAGGCGATGCTGCTCGCCGCCCTCGCCGCGACCGCCGGTCTCGGTGCCGCCGGCTGGCTCGTCGGCGCCGCGTGCGCGCTGGTCGTGACCGTGGCGCTGGCGCGGCTCGTCGTCCACCACCACGCCGACCGGCTGGGCCCGGCCGTCTGGGTGACCCTGGCCCGGGCGACGCTGGTCGTTGGCGTCGCGGCGCTGACGGCGGACTCGTTCGTCCGGCCCGTCTCGCTGACAACGCTCGTTGCGCTCGCGGCCGTCGCGCTGGCGCTCGACTGGGTGGACGGACAGGTGGCCCGCCGCACCTCGACGGAGTCAACGCTCGGCGCCCAGCTGGACGGCGAGGTCGACGCGTTCCTGATCCTCACGCTGAGCGTTGCCGTCGCGCCGTCGCTCGGCGTCTGGGTGCTCGCGATCGGCCTGGCGCGCTACGCGTTCCTGGCCGCCGGCTGGCCGTTCGCGTGGATGCGGGCGCCGCTGCCGCGGCGCGACTGGCGCAAGGTGGTGACGGCGGTCGTGGGCGTCGTGCTCGTGATCGCCGCCGCGCAGGTGGTGCCGCCGGTGCTGATGACCATCGCCGTCCTCGGCGCGCTGATCCTGCTGGCCGAGTCGTTCGGCCGCGACGTCGTGTGGCTGTGGCGGCGGCGACACGTCTCCGATCTCGCCGTCGCGACGCTGGAGCCGCAGGGTGTCGTGCCAGAGCCCGCCGGAGACACCGGCGGCGGATCTGGGCGCGTGCGCGCCGGCTGCGCCGCGGTCCTCACGCTGGCCGCCCTGCTGCTGGTGTGGGCCGCGCTCGTCGCGCCGAACGATCCAGGCCGGTTCCGCCTGGACATGTTCATGCGGCTCCCGCTCGAGCTGCTCGTGGTCGTCATCCTGGCCCTCGCCCTGCCGCGCTCCGGCCGCCGCTTCCTGCCCTGGGTGATCGGGCCGGTGCTCGGCGTGCTGGTCGTCGTCAAGCTGCTCGACGTCGGCTTCTTCACCGCCTTCGACCGCCCGTTCAACCCCGTCGAGGACTGGAGCTACACCGGCAGCGGCATCGAGACGCTGCGCGCCTCGGTCGGCCGGACGAAGGCTGACCTGGTGCTCGCCGCCGTCGCGCTGATCGGCGTCGCCGCGCTCCTGCTCCCGACCCTGGCGGTGCTTCGCCTGACCCATGTCACGTCCCGTCACCGCCGCTCGGCGACCCGTGCGGTCATGGCGCTGGGCGGTGCCTGGCTGGTGCTGTGGGCGTTGGGGGCGCAGCTCGTCCCCGGCGCGCCGATCGCATCCCTCAGCACCGCCCGGCTGGCCGTGGACGAGGTGCGCGCGGTGGATGCCGCCCTCAACGACCACGCGCGCTTCGCGGCGCAGATCCGGCACGACCCCTATCGCACGACGCCCGACGACCGGCTGCTCACCGGCCTGCGCGGCAAGGACGTGCTGCTTGTGTTCGTCGAGAGCTACGGGAAGTACGCGGTGCAGGGATCGTCCATCTCGCCCGGGGTCGATGTCGCGCTCACCGATAGCACCAGTCAGCTGCGCGGCGCGGGCTTCTCGGCCCGAAGCGGCTGGATGACCTCGCCGACGTTCGGCGGCATCAGCTGGCTGGCGCACTCGACCATGCAGGCGGGGCTCTGGGTCAACAGCCAGAACCGGTACGACCAGCTCGTGGCGAGCAGCCGCTTCACGCTCAGCCAGGCGTTCAGGCGGGGCGGCTGGCGCGTGATCGACGACGTGCCCTCGGACGACCGCCCTTGGTCGCAGGGGTCGTCCTTCTACCACTTCGACAAGGTCTACAACCGCCTCGACGTCGGCTACCACGGTCCGACCTACGCGTACGCCTCCATGCCCGACCAGTACACGTACGGCGCCCTTCAGCGGCTGGAGCTGGCGAAGCCCCACCGGCGCCCGGTGTTCGCCGAAGTTGACACCGTCTCCAGCCACGAGCCGTGGACGGCGGTGCCGCCGATGATCGCCTGGAACCAGGTCGGTGACGGGTCGATCTTCAAGAGCCTGCCGGTTGATCGCACCGGCGATCACAGCACCACACAGGGATACGGCCATTCGATCGTGTACTCGCTCCGCGCGCTGACGTCGTTCGTCACCCATTACGGCCGCAAGAACCTCGTGGTGGTCGCGCTCGGAGACCACCAGCCGGCCCATGTCGTCACCGGGTTCGGCGTCGACCACGACGTGCCGATCTCGATCATCGCCCGCGATCCTGCGGTGCTGCGCCGCGTGGCCGGCTGGGGTTGGACGCCGGGGATGCAGCCGGCGACGACGGCTCCGGTGTGGCTGATGAGCTCGTTCCGGAATCGCTTCCTGCGCACGTTCGGCCCGGGCGGGTGAGGGCCGGGCCGGCCCCCGCGGACGGGCAGGCGCCCGGGTGGGTGGCGGGCCTGGACGGGGTGCGCGGCCTGGCGGCGCTCTACGTCGTCTGCAACCACGTCTTCCTGCGCACGTTCCCCGGCTATCCCGAGAACCACGCGCCGTTCTGGGCCTCGTGGTTCATCTACGGGCGGTTCGCGGTGGTGGTCTTCATCGTCCTCTCCGGCTTCTCGCTGGCCCTGTCGCCGGCCCGGCACGGCGGGCGGCTCGACGGGCTGGTGCCGTACGCGGTGCGGCGGGCGCGGCGCATCCTGCCGGCGTACTGGGGCGCGCTCGTCTTCAGCCTGGCGGTGGCGTGGCTGGTCGTGCCCCCGCCGGGGCAGGCGGGTCCCGACCTGCGGTCGGTCGTCGTGAACGGGTTCCTGGTGCAGAACCTCGTCAGCGCGCCGATCCCCAACCGGGCGTTCTGGTCGATCGCGGTCGAGGCGCAGCTGTACCTGCTGTTCCCGCTGCTGCTCCTGCTGCTCCGCCGCCGGGGCGCCGCCGTGATGCTGGCTGCGGTGGCGCTCGTCGTCGCGGCCGTGGGGATCCTTGGCCCGCACATCGCGCGGCTCGAGGTGTTCGTGATCCAGTCGCCGCCCGACCTGGCCGCGCTGTTCGCGGTCGGCGTCGTGGCCGCGGTCATCGTCAATGTCGGCAACGCGCGCAGGTCGTGGCCCTGGGCGTGGATCGCCGCGGCTTCGGCGGCGCCCATCCTGGCGGTGATCTGGTGGCAGGGGTCGGTATGGACGCTCGACAACCTGTTCTGGATCGACCTCTCGCTGGGCCCGGCCGTCGGGTGCCTGTTCGCTGCCCTGGCGATGGGTCGGCCCGCGGCCCTGGTGCGTCTGCTCGACACCCGGCCGGTGCGGCATCTGGGCGGGTCGTCCTACAGCCTGTACCTGACGCACGCGCCGATCGTTGTCGTCCTCTACGAGAAGGTCGTGGCCGGCCGCGTTCGCCAGGGTGCTCCGGCGTTTCTCGTCCTGCTGGCCCTGGCGGTGCCGGCGACGATCGCGTTCGCGCGGGCGTTCGCGGCGGTGCTGGAGCAGCCGTTCCGCCGGCCGAGCTCAGTCCGCCTGGAAGCGCGACGAGAGGGCGTAGCGCAGCAGCACGACGTCGCCGATCTGACGGACGTCGGCAAGCGTCGCGCGGCGGCCGGGGTTCCACGGGAAGCGGCCGTCGAGCACGAACCTGGGGGCGTCGGAGTCGCCGACGAAGATGGGCGCCATCACCAGTTGCAGCTCGTCGACGAGGTCGTCGGTGAGGAACTGGGTGTGCACGTTGCCGCCGCCCTCGACCATCAGCCGCTCCACACCGCGGGAGGCCAGGTTCGTGCTCAGCCCGCGCATCTTGATCGTGTCGCCCCCATCGACGACGGTTGCGACCGGGTCGAGCCGCGAGTGGGCGTCGCCGACGGTCCCGCTCGGGCAGAAGACGAGCTTCTCGGCGTCGCCCTGGGTGAAGAACGCCGAGCGGGCATCGAGCTGGGCGCGCCGGGTCACGGTCACCTTGATCGGCGACGGCGCCAGGCCGCGCGCGGTTCGCTCGTCGCGACGGACCGGTGAGCGGACGAGGAGCCGTGGGTTGTCCGTGCGCACGGTCTCGGCGCCGACCAGGATCGCGTCGCACGATGCGCGCACCGCGTCCACCCTGTCGAAGTCGGCGTCGTTGGAGAGCAGCAGGCGGTCGGCGACGCTGCCGATGTAGCCGTCGATCGACACGCTGCACGAGAGCAGGGTGTACGGCCGTTCAGGCATTGGTCACCCCCTCACGCCGCACGGTCCGAGGAAGCGACGCCGCCACCAGGACGACCGCGCCCGGCAGGCTGGCGACGAGCACCATCACCCCGTAGGCGACCGCCGTCGCAACGCCGGCGTCGGCCCCCAGGCCCGCGGCCGCGAACGCCCAGCCGGTCAGGCCCTCTCGAGGCCCCCATCCGGCCACGTTCGGCAGCACCATGGCCAGCATCGCGAGCAGCGCCAGCGGCAGCATCCGCGACGGCGGCGCGGTCGATCCCGCCGCGCGCGCCGCGATCAGGAACGTGGCCGCGTGGCCGAGCACCACCACCGCGGAGGCGAGCGTGATCGCCGGCAGCGCCCTGCGCATGCGCAGGATGCCGCGGAGGTCGCCGTCGATCGTGCGCCGGGCGCGCGCCCACGGCAAGCGGCCGTCCCCCGGCCACGCCCGGCCGGCGAGCAGGACGCCGGCCAGCGCAACGGCGAGCACGACGGCCACGACCGGCATGTACGCACGGACGGGAGAGGGCAGGACGAGCAGCACGCCCACCGTGAGGAGCAGCTGCACGACCTGGCCGCCGGTGCGCTCCCATGCCACGGCCCGCAGGGCGCGCCCGACGTCGTGGGCGTCGCGTCCATGGGCAACGCCGCGGTGGACGTCGCCGACGACGCCGCCGGGAAGGGTGACGTTGAGGAACAGCGACCGGTAGTACGCGGCGACCGCGGCCGGCAGCGAGAGGTCGATGCCGAGCCCGCGGGCCACGATCCTCCAGCGCCAGGCGCAGCAGAGGGTGGTGATCAGGCCGATCGCGGCAGCCGCCGCGAGGGTGGTGGCGTCGACGGCACGCAGGCCGTCGCGGAAGGGGCCGCCGCCCAGGCGCCAGAACACGACGACGAGCGTCGCGGCCGAGAGCGCGGCCGGCGCCCAGATCCGGACGAGCCGCCTCGTCATGGCAGCACCAAGAGGTCGGAGTGCGCGACGGTGACCCCGAGCCGACCGGCCCGGGCCTGGGCCAGCCGCCGCCTCGCGTACGCGGCGCCCTCGACGGCCAGCACGCCGTCCTGCTCGAACGCCGCCTCGATCCAGCCCCTCAGCCACTCCACGGCCAGGTCTGCGGATGCGGCGCCGAGCCGCCACGGGCTCGATCCGACGGCGACGTCGGCGCCGATCGCGCGGAACCGGTTCGCGGCCACTGCGGCCGCGTTCGGGCCGAGCATCCCGCCGCGGCGCTGGTGGGCATCGAACGCCGCGGCGACGCGGGCGTCGAGCGGATCCGGGGGCGACAGTTCGACGTGGCCGACGACCGAGAGGGTGATCAGCATGGGGCAGCCGACCGTGGCGCAGACCGCGATCAGCCGGTCGAGCTCGTCGGCGGTCATCAGGTCGAGCAGCGCGGACGCGGTGATCAGGTCGGCGCCGGCGAGTTCGTCCGCGCCCAGCCGGTTGATGTCGGTGCGCCGCGTCTCGACCTCGACGGGCGCGCCGTCGGCGGCCTGGCGGGGAGGCTCGGACGCGGCGTACTCGAGCAGGTCCGGGTCGTGGTCGTGCAGCACCCAGTGCTGTGGTCCGGGCAGCCGCGGCGCGAGCCACCGGCCCATCGAGCCGCTGCCGCATGCGAGATCGTGGACGACGTGGTGCCCCGTCGCCGGGAGGTGCCCCCGCAGGCGCAGGACGAGGCCGCGCGCCCGCGCCGCCGCGTCGGCGGGCTCGCGCAGGCGCAGCCACTCGGGGCTGACGCGGACGGCCTCGCCGATCATCGCGCCGCCTCCGCCAGGACGCCGGCCACGACGGAGGTTGTCGCCGGCCAGCACGGGAGCGTGGCCCGCCGCTCGCGCGCTGCGCAGCGCAGCCGCTGCCGCAGGTCGGTGTCGCCGAGCCACGCCTGCAGCGCGGCACCGAGCGCGGCGGGGTCGCCGGGCGGGACGAGCAGCCCGGGCCGGACGCTGCCGGCGCCATGGCCGAGGGCCTCCGGCACGCCGCCGACGTCCGACGTGACAACCGGCAGACCGGCGGCCAGCGCCTCGGTGACGACCATGCCGTACGTCTCGGCGCGCGAGGCGAGCACCAGCAGGTCGGCGTCGCGATAGGCGCGGGCGAGCTCGTAGCCGTCGTGCGGGCCGGTGAACCGCACGCGACCCTCCAGCCCGCGGTCGAGGACGCTGCGCCGCACCCGCTCCGCGAAGGCGGGATCGGGCTCGAGGCTCCCCACGCAGACGAGTCGCCACTCGCCCTCGACGGTCGCCAGGGCATCGATCAGCACGTCGTGGCCCTTGCCGGGGATCACGGCCGCGACGCAGAGCAGGGCGCCGCCGGCCGGGCTGCCCGGCGCGAGGTCCGCCGGTTCGGCCCCTGGCTCGGCGACGTGCACGCGATCGGCGGGGAGCCCGTACACCCGGAGGAGCGCCTTCCGGCTCCACCCGCTTGTTGTCACGACCGACGTCATCGCCGAGAGGGCCGCGCGCTCCCGCGACCGCGCGCCGTTCGCGGCCGCGTCGGCACCGAGCGGCATGTGGATGAGGGCGACGAGCCGTAGCCGGCTCGCGTGCGGGGCCAGGACGTCGGGAGCCGCCGACGCCACCAGCCCGTCGAGCAGCACCGGCGCGTCGTCAGCGAAGCGCCCGAGGATGGACGCGAGGGCCGCCTGCGCCTCGGCGTCGGGGTGCGGCCACGCGCCCGGCACACCGTGCATCTGCACCCGCCGGCCGGTCGCCGCCAGGCCGGCACGGATCCGGCGGTCGTACGTGTTGCCCCCGCTGGGGCGAGCCGGGTCGTCGATGCCGTCCGGGACAACGAAGTGGACGTCGCTCACAGCGCCCGCTCGTAGCTCGCCCAGGCGACGTGGGACTCGTGCAGCGTGACCATCAGCCCGTCCAGCTCGCGCGCGCCGGCGCCCAGGTTGCCGGTGCCGATCCGATCGGCGAGGCGGTCGGCGATCGTGCGCGCCAGCGTCTCCGTCGACGTGTTGGTGCCGGCGAACGCCGGCTCCTCGTCGAGGTTGCGGTAGTTCAGCTCGGCGAGCACGGCGCGCAGCTCCTCCGCGGCCCGGCCGATGTCCACGACGATGCCGTCGTCGTCGAGGGCCTCGCGCCGGAACGTCGCATCGACGATGAAGGTCGCCCCGTGCAGCCGCTGCGCGGGGCCGAACACCTCGCCGCGCATGCTGTGGGCGATCATGATGTGGTCGCGGACGGTGACGCTGAACACCGTCAGCCCGCGCCGTAGGTGATCGTGTGGCAGAGGGCGGGGAGGCTGCCGGCGGCCAGCCGCGCCATCACGCCGGGCAGCTCGGCGAAGGGCGACTCGCCGGTCACGACCGCGTCGAAGGCAGGGTCGCGCAGCAGGTCGAGCGCGAGCGCCAGCCGGTCGGCCGTCGTGCGGCGCGCGCTGCGGGCCGGCGAGACGGTGCCCACCTGGCTCGAGCGGATGCGCAGGCGGCCGGTGTGGAACGCCCCGCCCAGCGAGAGCCGCACCTCGCGGTCGCCGTACCAGCTGAGGTCGAGCACGGTGCCCTCGGGCGCGAGCAGCTCGAGCGAGCGCTGCAGCCCGGCGGAGGTCGCGCTCGTGTGGATCACCAGGTCGCGGCTGCCGGCGGCGTCGGCCGGCAGCGCGAACTCGACGCCGAGCGCCTCGGCGACGCCGGCCCGGCCGGGCTCGACGTCCACCAGCGTCACCCGCACGCCCGGATACCTGCGCAGCAGGCGCGCGACGCAGCAGCCGACCATGCCGGCGCCGACCACCGTCACCCGGTCGCCGATCAGCGGCGCGGCATCCCACAGGGCGTTGACCGCGGTCTCGACGGTGCCGGCGAGGACGGCGCGGGCAGGCGGCACGCCCTCCGGCACGACGGCGACCGCCTCGGCGGGGACGACGTAGGCGGTCTGGTGCGGGTACAGGCAGAAGACCGTGCGCCCGCGCAGTCCGCGCGGCCCCTCCTCGACGATGCCGACGTTCAGGTAGCCGTACTTGACCGGCCCGGGCAGGTCACCCTCCTGGAACGGCGCGCGCATCGCCGAGCGCTGATCCGCCGGCACGCCGCCGCCGTAGACGAGCGTCTCGGTGCCGCGGCTGACGCCCGACCGCACCGTGCGGACGAGCACGTCGTCCGGCCCCGGCTCGGGGAGCGCCATCGGGCGGATCTCCCCGATGCCCGGCGCGCGCAGCCAGAACGCGTGCGCCACGGCCTCGGCCGAGAGCTTGCCGTCGTCAGGGAGGGCGCGTTGGCGTGTGTCCATCACAGTCCTCCCAAGGATCTACGAGCGGCCGGGGGCCTCGGATTGACCATGGTGGTGGGCCGGCGCACCAGTCGAACCTACCAACCGCCGGGCGCTCCGGGACTCAGCGCGCCCGGTACACGTGCACGGCGATCCCCGACGGGTGGGTCGTCGCCTCGACCAGCTCGAGCTGGAGCGGCCGGCCAGATCCCTGAACAGCGGCAGCCCCGCGCCAGCCGGATCGCGAGGTCAGGCGTGCGCCCCGGCAGTACGGCGTGCGGTCGCCTCGGCCCAGCGGGTCGTCGACACGACCGCGAGCACGAGGACGGCGACGGCGGCGCCGAGGATCATCCACCACGCCGGCCGGGCCGCGGCGGTGAAGCCGGCCGCGGCGCCGCCGTCGAGCGCGCCGCTCCCGCCGGCGATGGCGCCGGCCAGCGCCACCCCTAGCGTCAGGCCGACCTGGCGGCTGGTCGATGCCACCGCGGCGGCGACGCCGGCCTGCGATGCCGGGACGCCGGAGACGGCGGTGTTCGTGATCGGCGGGTTGACGAGGCCGAAGCCGATGCCGAACACCGTGTAGGCGATCAGCACGTAGGCGATCGGGCTGTCGGCCCGCAGCTGGGTCAACATCGCCACGGCAACGGTCAGCCCGGCGCCGGCCGCGAGCAGCGGCCGCCGCGGGCCATGGGAGCCGACGAGGCGGCCCGAGAGCGGCGCGAAGACGAGCACCATCGCGGCCATCGGCAGCATGCACAGGCCGGCTCGAAGCGGCGACAGCCCGCGCACGTCCTGCAGGTAGAGCGTGTTGAGGAAGAGGAACGCTCCCAGCGCCGCGAACGCGCAGAGGGCGATCGCGCTGGCGCCCGAGAACGGGGCGCTGCGGAACCAGCGCACCTCCAGCAGAGGCTCGCGCCGCCGCAGCTCGTACGGGATCAGGGCGGCGAACGCCAGCACTGCGACGCAGAGTGCCGCCACGATGTCGGTCGAGGCCCAGCCGTGGTCGGGCCCTTCGATGGTGCCGTAGGTGAGCGATGCCAGGCCGACGATGACGAGGACCTGGCCGACAGGATCGATCCGGCGCGGCCGGTCGGCGCGCGACTCGGGCACGAACCGGTGGGTGGCGAGGATCGCCAGCAGGCCGACCGGCACGTTCACCAGGAAGACCGCCCGCCAGCCGACGGTGCCGACCAGCATGCCGCCGAGCACCGGCCCGAGCGCGATGCTGAGCCCGAACATCGCCGCGTACATGCCGATCGCGCGGGCCCGCTCGGCCGGATCGACGAACACGGTGCGGATGATCGACAGCGCCACCGGGCTCAGCATCGAGGCGCCGATCGCCTGGAGCACCCGGGCGGCGATCAGCACACCCTGTGTGGGCGCGAGCGCGCACAGCAGCGAGCCGAGCGAGAAGACGAGCAGGCCGAGCTGGAACACCCGCTTGCGGCCGACCCGGTCGGCGGTGGAACCGGCCAGCATCAGCAGGCTTGCGAGCACGAGCGTGTACGCGTCGACCGTCCACTGCAGCCCGGCCAGCGAGGAGCCGAGCGAGCGGTGGATGGCGGGCAGTGCGATGTTCACGATCGTCGCGTCGAGGCCCACCATCAACAGGCCGGTGGAGCAGATCGCCAGCACCAGGCGGGGGCGGCGGGCGGGGTCGATGTCAGTCACTGTCATAGCCTAGCACTCGATGACAGCCACTGTCATCACTAGAATCGAATCGATGAGCCGCTGGCAGCCCAACGCACGCGGCCGCCTCCGGCAGGCGGCGCTCGACCTCTACGCCGAGAACGGCTTCGACCAGACCACGGTGGCGCAGATCGCCGAGCGCGCCGGCCTCACCGAGCGGACGTTCTATCGCCACTTCGCCGACAAGCGC
Organism: uncultured Actinomycetes bacterium; assembly: GCA_963797175.1. Taxonomy (GTDB): domain Bacteria; phylum Actinomycetota; class Thermoleophilia; order Gaiellales; family JAICJC01; genus DATLLN01. The sequence goes on along the minus strand of CAWCOL010000009.1, from coordinate 1,126,352 downwards.
GAGGTCGTGTTCTCGGGCGAGGTGCATCGCGTGCTCGTGGGAGCAGTCGCGGACGCTCCCGCGTCGATGACGGCGATCGAGGCCGTCATGGCCGCCCTCGACGCGGCCGGGGCCGTGCTCGACGAGCGCCGCGACATGACCCGCCGGCGGCAGGCCGTGATCGCCGCCAACCCCGGCCTGCAGCAGCGCGAGCAGATCAAGTACGCGACGCTCGCCGCAGAGCTGGCCGAAGCCCTGCGCGGGCGCGGCGTCGAGCCGTCATCCGCTCACCTGGCCGCCGACGCCGGCGTCGCAGTCTTCCGGGCCGCGTTCGAGCGCTGGATCGACGAGGACGAGCACCGCGAGTTCGGCCGGCTCGTCCGGGACGCGCTGGCCGAGCTCGCAGCCGTGATCAGCGGCTGAACCGAATCGCCCGGTGGCACGGCCGGCGACGCGGAACGGGCTCAGGTCGCGGGTCGGTCAGGCACCTGACTCGCTCCTGAGCTCGGAGACGAGCTGGTCGAGCTCGGGCACTTCCGCGCGCAGGCTCGTCAGGTTGACGACGATCCCCTCCTGCGTCGTCCGGGCGAGCACGACGACTGCCTCCTCATCCGGCGAGGGGTTCTCCTCGCGATGCGGGACGTAGGGCGGCACGTATACATAGTCGCCCGAACTCGTCTCGATCCGACGCTCGGCGCCGTCCTCCAGGAACACGAACACGGGATGGCCGGAGACGACGTAGATGCCTGTCTCCGCCTCGCCGTGGTGGTGGTCGCCGGACATCATCCCGGGCGCGACGACCGCTTTGCCCATCCACAGCTTCCGCGACCCGTGACGCGCTCCCGAGATTGCCTCGTAACGGCGCATGCCCGGCGTCTGCGCCGTGTCCTCGCTGAGGTCGTCACTGCCTGTGTGGTGGAGTTGCCGGTGCCATGCGGCGTTGCCGGCGTTCGAGCTGCCCGATTGCTGCTCGTCCACAGGGGGCACGATAGACCCATCGCCGAAACCACGCCTGATCGGCGCCCCCTAACGGATGGAGTGAGCGGTCTTCCCCGCGGAGGCCATCGCCCATGCCTTCCGGCGCGGGTCGATGGTCTCCAACCGGCGGTGGGCGGTTCGGCTACGCCTTGGTCAGCATGCCGAACGGGTCTTCGGAGTGCCTGGAGACCTCGCCGCTCGGCGTGTCCGGCAGTCCCGCATCCTTGCGCAGCCGCTGCGCGATCTCGACGATCTCCTCGGGCGCGTAACCCGGTGCGAACACCGCCGGCTGCGGCGGCAGGTCGGTGGCCGGGGCGCCTTCGGGATGCGGCTCGTCCGCCACGACGAGCTCCTCGCCGGTCTCCGGATGCGGGCCGTTGAAGACCGCGCCGACCTCGGGGAAGGCCTCCTCGGAGAAGCGGTAGAGCTTGAGATGCTCGCCGCGCTCGATGTGCGGCTGGCACTCGGGGATCTTGTCCGTCGGGATCCGGGGCGACGGGAACAGCTTCATCAGGTCCGCGCCGGTCAGCCGCTCCAGCGCACGCGCGTAGGCGACCTGGTGGACGCCGCCGCGGACGAGCAGGTAGCCGGTCAGCGCCCGCGCCGCCGGGTGCTCGACCATCTCGTAGACCTTCAGCTTGTTGTTGCGGGCGCCGGTCTCGAGGAAGAAGTTGTGCGTCAGATCCTCGATCAGATCGCCCGACGAGAAGACGTAGTCGCCGTTCCACGGGCGTCCCTGCGAGTTCTGCGGCAGCGAGCCCTGGCCGCCGGCGAGGAAGTGGTGCGGGTTGCCGATCCCCTTGACGTCGGCCAGCGCAGCGTCCGGGCGCGCGGCCGTCGTCCACCGGCGTCGCGTCCGGTCAGCATCGTGTTGATCGTCGCCGACACGAGCTCGACGTGGCCGAACTCCTCGGTGGCGATGCTGCACAGCAGGTCGTAGAACGGCCGGGCGCCCTGTCGGCTGCGGAAGTTGAACGACTGGAACGTGTAGTTGAGCCAGGTCGACATCTCGCCGAACTTGCCGCCCAGCAGCTCCTGGACGGCGGCGGCGCCCTCGGGGTCCGGCTCGGATGGCGGCGGGAGCTCGGTCTGCAGTCGGTCGATGCGCAGAATCATTCTGCCTCCAACGTAGGTGGTCGTCTCTGCTCGATGGTCGTGGACAGGGCCGCGAGCGGTCGTCAGATCAGACCGGGGTCTCCGGTGCGCCGTGGACGTCGTCGGATTTCTCCGGCGACTCCGATCGAGTGGGATCGTTCGACGGAAGCGCCGGCGGGTGCGGCCGGTCCGGGCCGTCGGACTCCGGTCGACTGCCTTCGCCCTGCCTCTGGTTGCGGGGGTCGACGGCCATTCAGGCGGTCCCGTTGGGGTCTTCGCTCGCCGCCAGGCTGACCGAGGCGGCCATGACGCTCGTCGAGGTGGCGCTGCTGGATCGGCAGCGCCCACTCGACGAGCTCTGCCGACCTGCGCATGAGCGGTCGCCGTTCATCGCCTTGAGCACCGACCAGTGGCCGACCTCGCCGGCCTCGGCCATCGTCAGGAACTCGAACCCGTCCAGCGAATCCGACTCGCTCGTCGAGGTAGGTCTTCATCATCTCGGCGCCCTTGGCCTTGGTCGACGCGCGCCTCGTCCAGGATCGCCGTCTTCTTGCCCTCGAACGAGTCCGGCAGCTCGGTGCAGCGCCTCTCGGTCTCGGCGGCCTCGTCGTGCATCTGCTGCAGCTTGGCCTCGAGCTCCGCCTCGCCGTCCTGCTTGGCCAGCTTCTGCACCTTCTCGGTCGCCGCCTGGGCGGCCATCGCCAAGCCGGTCACCTCGCCGAGCTTTGTCTCGAGGTTCGTGAGATCTGCCATGTCTACTCCTTCGTTGGGTGGACGGGCACGCCGTCGGACGCGCCCGGTCGGGCGTTCGGGGGCTCGCAGTGTCCGAGCCTGGGCTGGTCAACTCTGAGCGGTTCGTGGCCGGAGGTTCCGCCAGCCGTCGACGGGTCGGCGATCGGCGGCGGTTGCGTGCTCGCGGGCGTGATCGACGTCGGGAGCATGTGAACAGGAGGTCGAGCCGGGGAAGAAAGAGGATCCGTTTCACGACCCCCCTCGCGACGGCCAGGACGATGGCCGCGTCGGGATCGTGCCGGAGCGGCGCCGCGGCCCGAAGCAGCGTTCCGACGCTGCACAGTCGAGGAACGTGGCTCGGTCAGGGCGAACACCAGATGGCGGTGGCCGCCGGCGATCTCACGTCGTCGCGTCTCCGAGGGTCGCCGCGTAAGCGAGGTCGAGGTCGCCCCAGATCCGCACGTACGACCCGTGCGGGGCGAAGGCTTCCGCCGTCACCGAGGGCGTTTGGGGACTGGGAAATGTCGGGGGCATGACCTGGTCCACGGTAGCACATCTGAGGAGGTTAGAAAGAGGAAATATCGAGGTTATGTCCAGTTTTTGCGGAGATATCGATGGCCCCTCGGTATACTCCGGCCGATGAGTGAGGTGGCGCTTTACAGCATTGGCGCGGTGGCGCGCATGACCGGGGTCGCCGTCGGCACGCTGCGCACCTGGGAGGAGCGGTACGGATTGGTGGTCGCGAGTCGCAGCGCCGGCGGTCAGCGGCGTTACAGCCGCGACCAGCTCGAGCAGCTGATGTTCGTCGCGCGCGAGGTGGGCGAAGGAATGTCGCCGGGGGATGCGCACAGGCTGCTGTCGGATCGCGGTTCGACCGTGACGGCGAACCCGGAGCGGGGGGCGGGCGTGTTGATCCTGCTCGCGGAGCGCGACCCGTACGCGGCGAGCTACCTCGACTACTTTCTGCGCACGGAGGGCTATCGGGTCGAGCTGGCCGGGGATGCGGAGGAGGCGGAGCGGCGCTTCGCGGCGGTGTCACCGCAGCTGGTGATCGTCGAGTTGCTGCTCTCGGGCGGACTGGGCGGCGCGCTGGTCGAGCGTCTCAAACCTTCGGGCGTGCTCGTGATTGCGATCTCTCCGCTGGCCGCCGGTGATGTCTCCGCAGAACTGGGTGCCGACGCGTTCCTGCAGAAGCCGATCGACCCGGTGGTGCTGCTCTCGACGGTGCGTGACCTGCTCGGGACCAGCGCGCTGACGGGCGCACGGGTGCGCTCCACGTCGTGATCGAGCGGCTGCCCAGCGGGATCGCTCCTCTCGACGGGATCCTGTCGGGCGGGTTGGTCTCGAACTCGATCAACCTGGTGATCGGCGTCCCCGGCAGCGGCAAGACGATCCTGGCGCAGCGCTACGCGTTCACGAACGGCACCGTCGAGCGGCCTGCGCTGTACATCTCGACGGTGTTCGAGCCGCTGACAAGATCGTCCGATTCGGCCAGACGCTGTCGTTCTTCGATGTCGAGGCCGTCGGCAAGCGCGTCCTCTACGAGGACATCGGCAATGACCTCGGTCGCGGCGGCTTACCCGCCGTCACCGAGCGGATCCAGACGCTGCTGCGTGAGCGGCTGCCCGGGCGTCGTTGTGATCGACTGCTTCAAGGCGCTAACGCCGTACGCGTCCGACGCACGCGACTACCGCACCTTCCTGCACAGCCTCGCGGGTGCCGTCTCTGCGATCACGGGGTCGAGCTTCTGGCTGGGCGAGTACAGCAGTGACGAGATCGCAACCGCGCCGGAGTTCGCTGTCGCCGACAGCGTCATCTCACTGGGCACGCGCGCCATCGGCGATCGCTCGGAACGCGTCCTGGAGGTGCTCAAGCTGCGCGGCAGCGACTACGTATCGGGGCAGCACGGGTACCGGTTGACCAGCGACGGCCTCGACGTCTTCCCGCGCCTGGCCGACACGCGCGACGACTCCACCTACAGCATGGACCCGGAGCGCGTCTCCACCGGCATCCCCCTGCTCGACGAGATGCTCGGCGACGGCTACTGGCCGGGCTCGACCACGCTCTGCGCCGGGCCCTCGGGGATCGGGAAGACCCTGATGGGCCTGCATTTCATCACCAGCGGTGCGGCCCATGACGAACCCGGCGTGATCGCCAGCCTGCAGGAGAACCCCTCCCAGCTCGCACGCGTGGCGCGCTCGTTCTCCTGGACGCTTGATGGCGTGGTCGAGGTCATGTATCGCTCCCCGGTCGACATCCAGATCGACGAATGGATCTACGACCTGCTCGAAACCGTCGAACGGATCGGTGCGCGGAGGGTGCTGATCGACAGCCTCGCCGACCTCCAGTTCGCCATCCGGCGACCGCACCCGCTTCCGCGAATACATGTACTCGCTCACCCAGCGCTTCGCCCGCGCCGGCGTCAGCGTCTTCATGACGTCCGAGCTTGCCGACCTCTTCACCGTCACCCGCCTGTCCGACCACGGCGTCTCCCACCTCTCCGACAACGTCCTGCTTCTGCAGTACCTCCGCGACGGCGCCGGCATCCGCCGCGCCATCACCGTCCTCAAGACCCGCGCCACCAAGAACGACACGCACGTTCGGGAGTTCACCATCAACCGACGCCGGCATCACCCTCGGCGATAGTTCGACATCCGGCCTTGATCGCGTCTTACCGCCGCTGGTTTCGTCTGCAGTGATTTCCTAACGGAGCGGCGCAGGAGTCGAACCTACCAACCGATGGGCTACATCGGCCTGCCGGTTTTGAAGGCCGGATCGATTTGGCTCTGCGAACTGGTTTGAGCGGGGTCTGCGCCCCCAGCCGCGCCCTCCACGCCGGGGCGAGGCAGCGGAGCTACGAAGCGGTCGGTCTTGACACTCACATGGCGTCCGGCGGATCTACTGGGAGCCGGAGACTGGATCTCGATCCCGCGGGTGGCCGCCGGGTAATGCTCGTCTGGCTGAGACCGCTCGAAGGAACGCGCAGCGAGCCTGTCAGCGTGCCTGTGTGGCGGTTAGGTGGGCGAGGACGGCGAGCACGCGCCTGTGGCCGTTTCCGTGGGTGGGTATGTCAAGCTTCATGAGTAGGTGGCGGATGTGGGCTTCGACGGTGCGCTCACTGAGGAAAAGACGCGCGGCGATGCCTGTGTTGGTGAGCCCTTGTGCCATTAGTTCGAGTACTTCGCGCTCGCGGTCACTGAGCTCCGCGAGTGTGTCGTTCCTGTCGGGTGGCGATACCAGGGTCGCGACGACCTGGGGATCGAGCGCCGACCCGCCGCTGGCGATGCGCTCGGCTGCTGCAAGGAACTCGTCGACGTCGAGGACCCGGTCCTTGAGCAGATAGCCGAATCCGCCGAGCGTGACAAGGGTTATCGCGTGAGTCGTCTCGATGTGCTGGGAAAGGATGAGCACTCCGATGCCTGGGTAGGTCTGTTTGATTTCGGTTGCAGCGCGCGCGCCTTCGTCGGTGAAGCTTGGTGGCATGCGGACGTCTACGACGACAAGGTCGGTGGCTCGCGTACGCACGGCGCGCAGTAATCCGTCCGCGTCTCCCACCGAGGCGACGACTTGGTGTCCGGCATCGCGGAAGAGGCGTATGAGGCCTTCGCGTAGTAGCGCCTGGTCCTCGGCGATCACGACCTGCATGGAAGTTCCGCGGTGAGTGTCGTGCCGCTGGCCTGTTCGCTTTCGAGGCGGAGCGTCCCGCCGAGTGTGGCGACTCGGTCATGGAGCCCGCTGAGCCCGGAGCCGTGTGTGAGCGAAGCGCCGCCGACTCCGTTGTCTGAGACGCTGACGACGAGGCGCCCGTTCTGCTGCAGCGCGCTAACGCTGACCCGGGTAGCGTGGGCATGTTTGATGGCGTTTGTGAGTCCTTCGCAACCGACGAAATATGCAGCGGCTTCGATTCCGGGGTCGAAGCGGTCAGTTGGGGCGTTCACCTCGACGGCCAGTGGTGCGCGGCGTGCAAGCTCGCGGAATGCACCATGAGCTCTCGCCTCGGCAGCGTAAGGCCATCTCGAAGAACCTCGCGAAGAACTGGTGTCCCGGATAACCGTGGCCTCGGCGGCGGCTCCGCCGGGCTGGGCTGGAATCGAGAACGGCGTGGTCACATAGTCCCACGATCCTGCCGGTCTGAGGACCAATGTGGACACTGATCCTGAGCTGGTTCGCGGTTCGCCCGTGGCGATGCTGCGACGCCAGTCAGCCGCGGCTTGAGTCCGGCAACCCTGCGGCTGGGAGACAGCGAACCACCCGGCAGAGGCCGGGGTGGACGGTGCCGCGCGGGCCGGGATGATCGTCCACACGCAAAACGATCGAGCCGATTCGAATCATCGCGGTGATGGTGCGCCGGAAGCGGCTTTAGTCCTCGCCGTCCCAGTATTCGAGCTCGGGCCCGGGGCGAGCGAAGATGATCCGCTCGCCGGCGACGCTGCGCGCGCCGATCTTGCCGGTGTCGAGGTACTCGACGATGTCCGGCGCGATCAGCGTGGAGAGCATGAGGACGCGGACGGGCGCGTCTGTGTCGTTGCGGATCTGGTGCGCGCCCTCCTTGCCGCGTGGGAACGCGACGACGTCGCCCTGGCGCAGCTGCTGCTCGCCCTCGTGCGTGCGCAGCGTCGGCTCGCCGCGGAGGACGATCACCCATTCCTCGTTCGCGTGGTGGGTGTGAAATGGCCACTGCTTGTTCCCCGGCTCGACCTCGTACATGCTCGCGCCGATCAGCTCAGCGTCGGTGTGCGCGCCGACCCAGGCGTCCTTAGAGCGCCAGCCCTCGCGCTCTTCCGTGCGATCCCACTCGTCTGCGTTGAGATTGAAGATCTTCATGCGGAAAGCCTAGATGGTGGATCGATCAATGCGCGCGCAGGCGCGATGAGCGGACACACGAGATGAACCAGGCGTTCGTTGGCCTCGGCTGCTGTCTCATCTGCTGGTGCCGGCTCACCTCAACCGCGTCCGCATCCCAGTCCTTTGGTGACCTTCTGCCAGCGGACTAGAGTTGGCAGGGTGAAAGTTCTGCGGCTGTGCTGGCTCGGAATCCCCTCGCAGGAGTACGAGCCGATGGTTCGTCTTTTCCGCGATATCATGGGTCTGCACGTCGAGTTCGAGGACGCGACCACGACGGAGTTGTCGCTTCCGAGCGGCGATCGAGTTCAGGTGTTCGCGCCCGGTCACCCGTACTTCGCGTTCTTCCGCGAACACGCGCGTGGCCCGGTCGCCCTGTTCGAGGTGGACGACGTCCGGGTGGCGGGCGCGGATCTTGTCGCCGCCGGTATCGAACTGGTTGGCGACATGCAGCGGGACAGCACCTGGGAGTGGCTCCACGCCCGCTGTCCAGATGGCAATCTCTACGAGTTCGCCAGCCGACGACCGCCAACCGGCTGAGGCTGCGACCGAAACCTCAGCGGCCCAGCCCGCGAGTCCTTTGTTAGGCGCTCTAAAGCGGCGCCTGGCCAGCCCAGCGTCGTACGATCGGATGGGTCATGCCGGCCATCGACCTCGCTGAAGCAACCCGCCTCGCCCAGCCGGCGCGGCGACCACGCTTGAGCCGTAAACGGCGCCTGCGGTCAAGCCGCATACGCGACACCACGAGGCGCGTACCTGAGCCTGAGCCGGCGCGTGTTGTCCGTCTTGGTCACATGACCAGCGTACGAGCCGTCCCGGACCGCGCATAGAGGCCGTCTGGGAAGCCAGAGTGGAGGAGCCGGCCGATGAGAGGCAGGTTGTCCCCGTTCAGCCTGGACCGCGAGGCCCGATGTTCTCGGCGACGAGCTGCTTGGCGGTGTCACGGAGCTTCACGTTGGCGTCCTGGGAGCGGCGGCGCAGCACCTCGAACGCCTCGTCTGGGGTGGAGCCGGTCAGGGCGATGATGATCCCCTTTGCCTGCTCGATCACCGCCCGCGAGCGCATCGCCTCGGACATCTGCTCGGCGAGGTTCGCGGCGCCGCGATAGCCCTCTACGCCGATCAGCGTGGCGGACAGCTGCTCGGCGAACCCTTCCGCCGCGCGCACCTGCTGTTCTGTGATCTCCCACCGGTTTCGAGCGTAGAGGTTCAGCGAAGCCGCCATCTCCGCCACCTCGTCGGTGGGGATGTGCACCGACATCGACGACACGACGCCCAGGTACGCCGCGGTCAACGCGTAGTGCTCCCAGCGTCCCGGATCCTGTGCGATGTCGCGGAGCAGGATCGGCTCGTGGGGCTCCAGCACCGCCAGGCACGGACCCTGGCCGGACTCGTACTGCACATCATCGAGTGCAACCACTCGCTGGTCGGTCGCACAGATCGTCGCGTATCCATCCTCCGCTACCTGATGGTGTTCGACCGCATCTGCCCGATACCGAGCGGTCACCGTCGCCGCGTCGATGCCGAGCACGTCCACCGCTGTCTCCGTGATGAGGTTCAGCAGGCGGTTTAGCCGCGCCTCTGCTGCATCCAGCCCCTGACGCATCGCACCCTCTGATCCGCCTCCGGAGCATCCAAGCCGTTCACGACCGGCCGCACCGAAGCCGGAGGCTTTGACTCGGGCGAAGTCAGCAGCGAACGCACTGTACATCCGCAGTCGACGCAGCCGCGCCCCCGGGAGAGGTACACCCGGGCGGAGAAGCCGGCCGATGAGAGGCAGGTTGTCCCGCCCAACGGCCCGCAGTGGTCGATGAGAGGCAGGTCGTCCCCGTCCCAACGACGGGTCGCCCAAGTCTAACGAACCTACCACCTGCCGATTTTGAAGATCAGGCGGATTTGGCTCAACGACAGGGTTTGAGCGGGGCTGCGCCCCCGAGCGCGCCCTCCAATGATCATCGCGGCGAAGACTGGCCCCTTCCCCGAACCGCTCATTCTTGTCACGATCGAACTGGCCGGACATCTGGCGCGGGCGTCGTCGCCGACCGGGGGGAGCACGGTTTCGCCAGACACGCGCCGAGGCGCCCGAGATCAGCGCTTGGCTCCTGCCTCCAAAATGCGAACCCAGCTGGCTAACGGAGGTGCCCCCAATGAACGTCCAGTTCGTGGCGAGTGTCGCCCCGCTCGTCCAAGACTCCGCGGCAGCCCGTGCGTCTACCGCGACGCGCTCGGCCTCTCGTTCGAGGGCGGCGATGTACACCCTTTCGGGCTCTGGCCGCTATGGGAAGCCGCGACCGCGTGCGTCGGGATAAGCGAGTGGCCGAGCGACGTGCCCGTGCCTCGGGCCAGCATCGAGTTCGAAGTAGCTGACTTCGCCGCCGCGGCCAGGGAGCTCGAGACCAAGGGATATCGGTTGGGCTATCCCGTTTGCTCCAGTGCTGGCTTGAAAAGGCCGCTTGTGGGTTGAGGGTTGGGCTGCACCCACATGAACATCACGCCGCGGGTGCCCTGGTCTGGTGCCCCGACGCGGCGTGTCAAGATGCTGTACACAAGGGTATGACTGAAGAGAGCCTGCCAGGCGGTCTCACCACGGGCGCCGTGTTGATCGGTGACGTCATCCACAAGCCGGCCGCGCCCTGGACGTCCACGGTGCATGCGTTGTTGCGGCACCTGGAGGGTGCCGGCTTCGAGGATGCTCCGCGGGTGTTGGGCTTTGACGAGCAGGGCCGCGAGATGCTCACCTATCTGCCCGGCGACACGGTCGGCGACCGGACGCCGTGGCCGGCTTGGGCATCTCGCGACGCGACGCTGGTACAGGTCGGCCGATGGCTGCGACGGCTCCATGACGCGACGGTGAGCTTCGTGCCGCCGGCAGACGAGCGGTGGTTCATCGGCGGCACGGTGCGACCGGGCTTGATCGTCGGCCATCAGGACGCGGCGCCGTACAACGCGGTGATGGACGGCGACCGGCTGGTTGGCTTCTGCGACTGGGACATCGCGGGGCCGTCGTCGCGAGAGTTCGATCTTGCGCTCTCGGCCCTGTGGTGGGTGCCGCTCGGCCCGCCGAGTGTGGTCGAGCCGTTGGGCTTCCACGACTTCGACGGACGATCCCGCCGCCTTCATCTCCTGCTTGACGCCTATGGGTACGACGCAGACAGACAAGCGTTCGGTGCCGTCGTCGTGCAGCGCGCCCGGCGGCAGGCCAGCGCGATCCGCGAGATGGCCGACAACGGGGATCAGGCTGCAATCGGACTCCTGTTCGTCGCGGAGTACCTTGAGTCGGCCGCGTCGGACATCGAGGTGCTGCCGAACGACTTCTGGGTGCATTGACTCGACAAGCTCGTGCGATGGCGACGCCCCGCCTAAAGGTGGGCAGCGAAGCCTCCGGCCAAGGCACACGAACCTGATCGGCAGCCAGTCGCCTCGTTGCGGAACCGCTTCGAGAACTGCCGTAGTGCCCGCCACGCCTGCGCAGAAGGCATATGGCCGAGGCAGCCCTCGACCTGCTGGAGTCAACGGGATAGCCCACATCGGTTGATCCACGACGCCCGTACGGAACCGTGGGCACGGATCACCGCCCGCTTGTTGAGCCCCGAAGGACTCCTGGTCGCGGTCTGCTACACACCCTCGTTCCACGACGCGCCGAACACAGGTGCTTGACCGGGACCGAATCGCCGCGGGGTTTGGCGGTCAGCGGTCGCTGAGGTGGGTGTAGAGCGAGTGGCGTTGCAGCCGGCAGAGCTTCCTTTTGGGCGCCTGCTCCGCTCCATCTGTATGGTGTGGCCATCGACGAGCCGTTCGTGATCAATCTCGCCGACGCACCTGCGATCGGCGCTCCGCGAGGAGCCACGTTCATCCAGCTCGAACCGGATGGCGTGACCTGGCCTGACACAGGCGTCAACGTCCAAGTTATGCAGCCAGGGGAGCCGAACGGCCGCTACCACTCAGAACCGGTCCAGGAGGACTTTCTCGTCCTCTACGGGGAGTGCATCGCGATCATGGAGGACAAGGAACTCGCGCTGCGTCAGTGGGACTTTCTCCACTGCCCGGCTGGGAGCGAGCACATCTTCGTGGGAGCCGGGAACGGGTCCTGCGGCGTGCTCATGATCGGCTCACGGCGCGTGGACGCATGCCATTACACCGTCAACGACACGGCCGCGAAGTATGACGCTTCGGTGTCGAAAGAAACCGACGACCCGGCGGAGGCATACGCTGACTGGCGCGCAGAAGGCCCCGACGTACGGGTCCCGAACCCCTGGCCGTTTAGGTAACCCCACGGTGAAAGGTCGACGGCTCGACTCCGTGAGAAGGCAGCGGCAACGCCTCGCCGAGGTACTCCCACGTCACCAGATCGCGCGAACGGGCGACCTGGGTGTGATGATCGGCCGCTCGCCCAGTCCCTGCGTCGCATAGGCGTACCACCAGCTCGCTGGCGCGGATGACGTTCGGATCGGGAATGTCGCGATCGAGCACGGGATTTGTGTAAACGGTCATCACCCTCCGACTATGCCCGAGACCTGGACATCGAAGACCTGCCATGATCGCCTGCATAAGCTCTGCAGGCTGACCGAGCCGGACGTGTACGCTCGTCGTCGTGGAGCTCGATCCTCGTGCAGCTGCCTTCGACGGAGTGTCCGAGGCGTATGACCGTGGTCGTCCTGGGTATCCGCCGGCGGCGATCCGGTGGGCGCTTGGGATGCTGGGCGTTGGTCGCGGGGATGGTGTGATCGACCTCGGTGCGGGCACCGGGAAGCTGACCGCTGGCCTAGCCCGGTGCGTGGACACGGTGATCGCTGTTGAGCCGCTCGACGCGATGCGAGCACGCCTCGCAAAGAGCCTTCCACAGGTGTCCGTGGTGGCCGGCGTCGCGGAAGAGATCCCGCTTCCGGATGGCCGAGTTGGGGCGGTGTTCGCAGGGGAGGCGTTCCACTGGTTCGCAAATCCAACGGCGTTGGGCGAGATTCGCCGCGTTACCCGCCCGGGTGGCGGGTTGGCGCTGCTTTGGAACCTCGCTTGCGTTGACTCCTGGGACGAACCCTGGGTAGCCGAGTTCGGAGAGCTGATCGAGCGGCATCGCCCCACCGACTGGCGCCCCTACAGCTCGGGTCAGTGGCGCGTCGCACTCAGCGCCGACCCGAAGCTCGGCGCGCTCCAGGAGCGCGCATTCCCCCACGTGCACCACCAGACCAGGACGGAGCTGCTTGCGATGATCCGCTCGTGGACGTGGATGGCCGCACTCGACGCCACCGAGCTAAGTGCCGCCATGGACGAGTTCAGCGCGCTGCTCGACCACTCGCAAGTCACCTCCATCGACACGCCCTACATGACCCACGTCCACGCCGCACGCTGGAAGCAACCCTGATGCACGCAAAGTCGAGGGCGGCCGACGCCGAACCGCAGGTTGCCCCCCTGGCCGGTTTCACGAACCGGCAGGGTGAGAGGCCCCCGCAAGCCGCCAGGCGCCGTCGAAAATTACCGTTTTGCAGGTACTTCTGGGACGGAGCGGCGCAGAGTCGAACTGACCAACCGTTGAGTTACATCGGCCCTGCCGGCTTTGAAGGCCGGACGGGTTTGGCTCTGCAAGACGCCTCGCGAGGGGTCTGCGCCCTCGATCGCGCCCTCCACGAGCTATCCGCTCGGCTTGCCCTCCGCGGATCCATGGAATCGCCGGCGCCAGGCAGGCAGATTTGGGAGCAGTCGCCCTGTTTCTTCACCGCGGCGTCAGCGCTTCAGCGCGGGCTTCGGTAGCTGTCGAGATCGACTTAAGTCGCGGCGGCGCGGCAATTTGCAGCGTTATGCTGTGCCGGAGATGGCAGTGTCCTGGCCGCATTCCACTGTGCCATGGTTGCAGCGGCAACTGTTGCCGACGGCGGTGATGGAGCCGTCGCAGGACGAGCCCGTCGTGCGCGACCGTGTCATCGACGGCGTCCTAGTACTGGTTGCGGCTGTGCTGGGAGCCGTTTCGCTCGCGTCCGTCTGGGCTGGACGGGACGCGTGGAGCCTCTGGCTTGACGTTGGGCTCGGCTCCGTCGCGTGTGCGGCGCTCGCGTTTCGCCGTCAGCACCCAACTGCCGTCGCCGTCCTCGCGCTCGCGGCGACGACCGTGTCGCCGCTGGCGGGGTTTGCCGCGCTGATCGCGCTGTTCAACGCCGCTGTCAGATCGTCGCCTCGCGCGCTGGCTTGGATCTTCGCGCTGTCGCTCGTCTCGAACGCGATCTATCCGCTCCTCTACCCCGATGCGGACACCGGCGGCTACTGGGGCACGATGGCGCTGTGCGTGCTCGTGATGACGGTCGCGATCGGCTGGGGACTCTTCGCGCGAACGCGACGGGAGCTGGTTGCGTCACTGCACGAACGCGCTCGGCGGCTCGAGTCCGAGCAGCTGCTGCGCGTCGAGCAGGCGCGCGACGCAGAGCGCAGGCGGATCGCGCGGGAGATGCACGACGTGCTCGCGCACCGTCTCTCAATCCTGAGTCTCCACGCGGGCGCGCTCGAGTTCAGACGCGACGCCTCGCCTGAGGAGGTGGCCGAAGCTGCCGGCGTCATCCGCGCCAGCGGCCAGGCCGCGCTGGAGGAGCTGCGGGCCGTGATCGGCGTGCTGCGCGAGGAGGACGACCGCGCCGGCCCGGAGGCGCCCCAGCCGACGCTGGCGCAGATCCCCGCCCTCCTCGACGAATCTCGGGCGGCGGGGATGGACGTGCGCTGGGAGGAGCGTGCCGCAACGGACGCCGTTCCGCCCGCTGTTGGACGCACTGCCTTTCGCGTCCTGCAGGAGGCTCTGACGAACGCGCGCAAGCATGCCCGCGGCGCGTCGGTCACCGTGAGCCTCGACCCAGGGCCGCCGATGGTGCTCGAGGTCGTCAGCGGTCGCGCGTCTGAGCTCCTCGACGACGAACGGCTGCCCGGTGCAGGCCTGGGGCTGGTCGGTCTCGCAGAGCGCGTGGCGCTCGCGGGCGGCTCGCTCGAGCACGGCGAGGACCAGGCCGGTCGGTTCGTCGTGCGGGCCACGCTGCCGTGGGCGCCGTGAGTGAGTCGATCCGCGTCCTGATCGTCGATGACGACGCGCTTGTCCGTTCGGGCCTGCAGCTCATGCTCGCCGGAGCCGCGGGGATCGACGTGGTCGGCGAGGTAGCCGACGGCCGCGGTGTCCTGGCGGCGATCGACAGGTACCACACGGACGTCGTTCTCATGGACATCCGTATGCCGCAGCTGGATGGCATCGCCGCCACGCGGTTGCTGCGAAGCCAGCCGAGGCCGCCGGCGGTGCTCATGCTGACGACGTTCGAGGAGGACGAGCTCGTGTTGCGGGCGCTGCGTGCGGGCGCGGCCGGCTTCCTGGTCAAAGATACGCCGCCTGGTGAGATCGTCCGCGCGATCGAGCTTGTGGGCGCGGGGGAAAGCATGCTCTCGCCGACCATCGCTCGACGGCTGGTCGCCCTCGTCGCGGGCGACTCGGACACCGCCGCCCGCTACGAGGACGCGCGCGAGAAGATGGGGCTGCTCAGCGGGCGCGAGCGGGAGGTGGCCCTGGCGGTCGGCCGTGGGCTGGCGAACGCCGACATCGCCGGGGAGCTCTACATGAGCACGTCCACCGTGAAGGCCCATGTGTCTCGGCTGTTGACGAAGCTGGAAGTGGATAACCGCGTTCAGATCGCGCTGCTCGTCCGCGAAGCCGAGAACTGAGCCGGCCGCTCACCGCGGCCGCGCCGAAGCCGGCGACGCGCCCGCGAGGGTGCCCGGCGCGGCCGTTCTCGCTCTCATCGTGACTCGTCCCATGGTGCTCGGTCGACGTCGAAGGTCGGTGTGCATCGGCGACTTTGGTCGCGTCGACGATAGCCGAGGGATCGATGCCGACGCGGGCGTCGCAGTGGATCCTCCCCCGTGACGGATTTCGACGACTGCCGACAGGAGAGTCCCATGCTCGCCCGCTTCGCACATCTGACAAACCAGCACCGCTGGGCCGTGATCGGCGCCTGGGCGGTTCTCACGCTCTTCGGCGCTTTCGCTGCCGGAGAGGTCTCCAACCGCTGGTACCAGGGCCTCGCGATCCCTGGCGGCCCCGCCTACGAGGCGAGCCAGCGGACGCTGGATGCGTTCGGCGCCGGCGCACGCGCACCGAACGTCGTCGTCTTCCACGCGGCTGGTGACGCGACGAAGAGCAGGGCGATCGAGCGCGCGACGCGGCGAGCCGCCGCCACCATGCCCGGCGCCCTCGTAAGCTCGTACTTCACAACCGGCGACGCGATGTACGTCTCGCGCGACCGGCACACCACCTTCGCCGAGGTCTATCCGCCGGGTCCGGCCACCGTCGCCACGAAGAGCGGTGCCGTGAAGATGCGGGCCGCGGCCGCGGCAGGCCTGCCGGCCGGGATCACCGTGAACGTCACCGGCCACCTCCCGCTCGACGAGGCGAGCGCCGATGGCTCGAGCGGCGGTCCCAGCCTGCTGGTTGAGGCCGTGATCGGAGCGCTGGGCGCGCTTGTGATCCTGCTGTTCGTCTTCGGGACGCTGCCGGCCGTGCTGATGCCGGTGGTCGTCGCGATGGCTGCGATTCTCAACACGTTCACGCTCGTGTGGGCGCTGACGTACGTGACCGACGTCTCGATCATCGTCCAGTTCCTGATCGCGCTGGTCGGCCTCGGCGTCGCGATCGACTACGCGCTGGTCATGATCTTCCGCTTCCGCGAGGAGCTGCGAGACGGCGCGGACGTCGACGCGGCGCTCGTCGAGACGGTCACCCACGCGGGGCGCTCCGTGATCGTGTCGGGCTCGACGGTCGCGATCGGACTGCTCGCGCTGATCGCAGTGCCGCTGCCGCTCGTCCGCTCGATGGGCGTCGCCGGCATGCTGATCCCCGCCGTCTCGGTGCTCGCGTCGCTGACGCTGCTACCTGCGCTCCTGGCCGTGCTTGGAGAGCGCGTCAACAGTCTTCGCGTCATACCGCGTCGCTTCGTTGACCGCGGCCATCCCGAGCACGGAGCCTGGGGCCGCTGGGCGCGCTTCGTGGTTCGCCGCCCGCTCCCGGTCGCAGCGACCGGCCTTGCAATCGCCACGCTGCTTGCGGGCTTCGGAACGCAGCTGAACCCCAACGAGCCGCAGCTCAAGAACTTCCCCGGCACCGGCACCGCGATCGCCGGCCGCCAGATGCTCGCCGACGCGCACATCAGCCCGGGCGTGATGAAGCCGCTCGACGTGCTGGTCGAGCGCAGCGGCGACGCCCAACGGATCGCCGCCAAGCTGCGAACGGTTCCGGGCATCGTCGGAGCGACCGCGCCCCCAGCGTGGAGCCGGGGCTCGAGCTCGCTGGTCGAGGCGTTCCCCGCTATCGACGGCTCAGCACCCGGCATTCAGGCGACTGTCGACCGCGCACACGACAGGCTGAAGGGCACGAACGGCACGCTCACCGGGGTGACGGCAGTGGACCGCGACTTCATCCATGCGCTCTTCCGCAGCTTCCCCTACGTGCTCGCTCTGCTACTGGTCCTGACGCTGATCCTGCTCGCACGCGCGTTTCGCTCGATCGTGCTCGCGCTCAAGGCCGTCGTGCTCAACCTCATCTCCCTCGCGGCGACCTTCGGCGTCGTCGTGCTCGTCTTCCAGCAGGGGCACGGCTCCCAGCTCTGGGACATCCCGGCGAGCGGATCCGTGCTCGCCTGGATCCCGCTGATGATCTTCGCCTTCCTCTACGGCCTCTCGATGGACTACGAGGTCTTCATGATCGGCCGCATGCGCGAGGCCTACGACGAGACGGGCTCCACCGAAAAGGCGATCGAGCTCGGGCTCGCCCGCACAGGAAAGCTCGTCACCAGCGGCGCCCTCGTCCTCATGTTCGCCTTCCTCGTCCTCTCGACCGGTCCCGGCTACGAGTTCAAGCCCCTCGCAATCGGCCTCGCAGCCGGCATCATCCTCGACGCGACCCTCATCCGCGCCCTGCTCGTGCCATCGCTGATGCGCCTACTCGGCGACGCCAACTGGTGGATGCCGCAATGGACACGCACCGCGCTACACGTCCGCGGAGAGCCTGCCTATGAACTTGCCGCTGACGAACGCTGACCGTTCCCGCGATCGACGGGCGTGTGCGGTTCCGCCCTGGGGATGCCCATGGCCTCGGCAGCCGGCAGCAGCGCTCCAGCGTGCAGCCTCTCCAGTCTTGGCGCGGGCAAACACTCTCTCCTCCGGGCGGCCGACCAGTGGCGACGCCGCGGACGCGCCTCACACGGAGCCGTTCCGGAGATGCCGACAGAATGGACAACGACGCGGTCCCGAAACGCGGTATTTGCAGGTGATTCGTGAGCGGAGCGGCGCAGGAGTCGAACCTACCAACCGATGGGCTACATCGGCCTGCCGGTTTTGAAGACCGGATGGGCCACCGGGCCCGTGCCGCTCCAGGTGGGCCGCCATCGTAGCCCTCGAAGGCGGCGATCAGGCCCGCGTCGCAGTGCCGAAACCGCCGTTTCCGGCCTGCCGGGCCGGCGGTGCCTCCGGTGATACTCTGGCCGACGCGCGGCGGCGGGACGGTCGTGTCAGCCGCCGTACGGGACTTCTGGAGGAGGACGTCTGTTGGCTCGGGAGCAGGGTTCCATGGGAGGGAGCGCGGCTTCCCGGCTTCGGCCGCTGCGGGTGCTGGTGACCGCGTGCGGCTCGCCGGGCGGCGCCCGGCTGGTCCGCTCCCTGCAGCAGAACGGCGAGCGCGAGCTGCACGTGATCGGCACCGACATGAGCGCCCGCCGGGGCGGCCGGATGATTGCCGAGCAGTTCCACGTCGCGCCTCCCGGATCGTCCCCGGAGCTCGCGCCCTTCCTCGCCGAGCTCGCCGCGCGTGAGGGCGCGGACGCGGTGCTGCCGTCATCCTCGTTCGAGGTCGCGGCGGTGGCCGACGCCGTCGACCGCTTCGAGATGCCGGTGCTGGTGCCGACCCCCTCGGCCATCGCGGCGTCGAACGACAAGTCGAAGACGACGGAGCTGGCCGAGCGGCTGGGCATCCCCGTGCCGCGCTCGATCGTCGCCACCACGCCCGACGAGCTCCGCGCGGCGGCGGCCGAGCTCGGCTACCCCGAGGTGGACGTCTGCATGAAGCCGACGAACCTGAAGGGCTCGCGCGGCTTCCTGGTGCTCTCCGCACGCCCGAACCGGCGCTGGCACATCCTCGAGGCGCGGCCCGGCCCGCTGCCGTTGACGGTGGACGAGACGCTCGAGGCGCTCACCTCGGAGGGCGAGTTCCCGTCGCTGCTGGTGATGGAGTACATCAAGGGCAAGGAGCACACGGTGGATGCGGTCTGCCGCGAGGGCCGGTTCCTGATCGGCCACGCGAAGACGCGCGAGGCGGTGCGCGCCGGCCTGGCCATGTACTTCGAGAGCGTCGACGCTCCGGAGCTGGTCGAGGCGTCGCGCGGCCTCGTGCGCGAACTCGGCATCGACTGGCTCGTCAACGTCCAGTTCATCGACGGCCGTCTGCTCGAGGTCAATCCACGGATCTCGACGATCGTCTACCAGGAGGATCTCAATCTCCCCTACCTGGCGTTGCGGCTCGCGCTGGGCGAGCTCGACGAGGAGCAGGTGGCGGCCATGCAGTCGCGCGTGCGCGCGACGCGGCGGGCCGTCCGCTACTACGACCAGGTCGAGTACGACGAAACCTGAGGGGCCATGCGCGTCCTGATCGTCTCCTACTACTTCCCCCCTGCCGGCGGCGGTGGTGTGCAGCGCGTGCTGAAGCTGTGCAAGCACCTGCCCGAGTTCGGCTGGGACGTCCACGTCCTCGCGCCCGACGATCCCAGCTGGCTCGCGATCGATCCCGCGCTGGAGTCGGAGATCGCCGAGGGCACGACCGTCCGCCGGGCGCGCTACCGCGGGCCGTCGGATGAGCGCCCCGCGGTCGATCGGCTGGCCGGCGCCCACGGGCTGCGCGGCGTGGGGACGCGCGCGGCGGTGCTCGGTCGGCAGATGCTCGTGCCCGACCCCCGCGTGGTCTGGGTGCCGAGCGCCGTCCGCGAGGCCGTCCGCGTCGTCCGCGAGCAGTCGATCGACGCCATCCTCACCACGTCGCCGCCGACCTCCACGCACATCACCGGCCACATCGTGCGGCGCCGCACCGGCGTCCCCTGGGTCGCCGACCTGCGCGACTCGTGGCTGGCCAACCCGCACCACCGCTACGAGCGGCGCACCGTCCGCGCCAAGCGGGCGCTGCTGGAGCGGATCGCACGCCAGACGCTGGGCCGGGCCAGCGCTGTCACCGCCGTGACCGATGTGATCGCCGAGGAGGCGCGCGGGCTGACCCCGGCCGGGACGCCGACCCGCGTGGTGTCGAACGGCTGTGACTTCGACGACTTCGCCGATCTCACCTACGAGCGGTCGGACCGGCTCAGCATCCTCCACGCCGGTTACTTCTTCGGCGTGCGCAGCCCCCGGCCGTTCCTGACCGCGCTGCGGGCGCTGCTCGACGAGCGGCCCGAGCTGCGGGGGCTGGTCGAGGCGCGGTTCATCGGCGGCTTTCGCACGGCCGACGCCGAGTGGGCGGCGGGGCTCGAGCTCGGCGACGCGCTGCGGATCGACGGCTTCGTCCCGCACGACCAGGCGCTGGAGGCGATGAAGCGCTCCGACGCGCTGCTGCTGCTGATCCCCGATGCCGGCGGGATCGGCAGGAGCGTGCTTTCCGGGAAGGTGTTCGAGTACCTCGCCGCGGAGCGCCCCATCATCGGGCTGGTGCCGGTGGACGGCGCCGCCGCCGACCTGCTCCGCGCGACCGGCACCGGGCGTGTTGCCGATCCAGACGACATCGATGCGATCCGCGCGACGCTGGCCGGGGTGTGCGATGAGTGGATCGCCGGCGACCTCGGGGACTGCACAATCCCTGCAGAGATTCGAACGACGATCGATCGACGGACGCGCGCGGAGGAGATGGCGGCGGTCCTGGAGGAGGTTCAACGATGAGCGGACAATCCACGCCCGGTGGCCATGTGCGCATCGCCCTGGTCGGCTGCGGCTACTGGGGCCCGAAGGTCGTCCGCGCGGCGGCGTCGCTGCCGGACGCGCAGGTCGCCGCCCTGGTCGATCTGAACGTCGACCTGGCCACCGCGCTCGGCCGCCAGTATCCCGGGGCCCGGATCGCGTCGTCGCTGGAAGAGGTGCTGGACGACGTGGACGCGGTGATCATCGCAACGAACCCCAGCACCCATACCGAGGTCGCGTCGATCGCGCTCGAGGCCGGCAAGCACGTGCTGGTCGAGAAGCCGATGGCGCTGAGCGCCGCCGACTGCCGGCTGCTGGGCGGGCTGGCCCGGGCGAACGGGGTGGTGCTGATGGCGGGGCACACCTTCCGCTTCAGCCCCTCGGTCAACTACATCTACGACCTGCTGCAGTCCGGCGACCTGGGCGAGATCTACTACGTCGACTCCCAGCGGATGAACCTCGGCCGCGTCCGCCGCGACGTGGATGCGATCTGGAACTTCGCCCCGCACGACATCTCGATCATCAACCACTGGATGGGCGGCCCGGCCGACACCGTCCGCTGCCACGCCTACGACTACCTCCAGCCGGGGATCCCCGACCTGGCGTTCCTGCTGCTCGAGTACCCGTCGGCGGTCGCCCACGTGCAGATCAGCTGGCTCAGCCCGAGCAAGGTGCGGCGGATGACGGTCGTCGGGAGCAAGAAGATGGTCGTGTACGACGACGTCGCCGACCAGGTGGTCGTGCACGACGCCGGCATCGACCGCGAGCGGGTGGACAAGTCGTTCGCCGACTTCAACACGTTCGACGAGTTCCGCCTGATCCAGCGGATGGGTGACCTCCACGTGCCGCGCATCAAGCCGGTCGAGCCGCTCGCCGCCCAGTGCCGGCACTTCCTCGACTGCATCGCCACCGGGGCCGACCCGATCACGAATTTCGAGGAGGCGGCCGGCGTCGTCGAGGTGCTCGAGGCGGCCAGCGCATCCCACGCAGAGAGCGGCCAGCGGATCACCGTGGCGGCGCTGGCATGAGCCGCATCCCGCTCGTCGACCTCCAGGCGCAGCGCGCGTCGATGCAGGCCGAGATCGCCGCCGCGATCGACCGCGTGGTCGAGCGCCAGTCGTTTATCAACGCCCAGGAGACGAGGGCGTTCGAGGACGAGTTCGCCGCGTTCTCCCAGGTGCCGCACGGCATCGGCGTGTCGAACGGCACGACCGCGCTCGAGCTCGTCTTCGACGCGCTCGGTCTCGGCCCCGGCGACGAGGTGATCACCGCTTCGCACACCTTCATGGCCACGGCGGGGTCGATCGTGCGCAGCGGCGCGACCCCGGTGTTCGTCGACGTCGATCCGGCGACGTGGGTGATCTCGGCCGAACAGGTCGCCCGGGCCGTGACGCCGCGGACGCGCGCGATCGTGCCGGTGCACCTGTACGGCAACCCCGCCGACGTGCCCGCGATCGCCGCGGCGGCGCCCGGCATCCCGATCGTCGAGGACGCGGCGCAGGCGCACGGGTCCCGGTACGGCGGCCTGCCGGTCGGCAGCCGCTCGACGGCGGCGACGTTCAGCTTCTACCCGGGCAAGACGCTGGGCGCCTACGGCGACGCCGGCGCGGTCATCACCGCCGACGACGCGCTCGCCCTGCGCCTGCGCGAGCTGCGCGACCACGGCCGCTTCGGCGCGAAGTACGAGCACGCGCGGGTGGGGACGAACGCGCGCATGGACGAGATCCAGGCGGCCGTGCTGCGCGCGAAGCTCGCCCACCTCGCCGAGTGGATCGACGCGCGGCACCGGATCGCCGAGGCCTACGAGGCGGGGCTCGCCGGCAGCGGCCTGCCCGTGCAGGCCGTCGAGGCCGGCTTCGTCAACACCCGGCACCTGTTCGTGCTGCTGCACCCCGAGCGCGACCGGATCAAGGCCGAGCTGAACGAGCGCGGCATCGGCGCCGGGATCCACTACCCGATCCCCGTGCACCGGCAGCCGGCGATGGCCGAGGTCGGGCACCGTGTCGCGGGCGACGCGCTGCCGGTGACCGACGAGCTGGCCGCCACCTGCCTCTCGCTGCCGATCTACCCCGAGATGACCGAGAGCCAGGTCGACGAGGTGATCGGGGCGGTGCTGGAGACGGCGGGGCTCCGCGCCGGGACGCGCTAGAGGAGTTCGTCGAGCCGCAGCTCGTGGAACGGCGCGGTACAGGGCTGCCCCACGGCCAGCCACATCACGCCCGCCTCGACGTCGCACACCATCCCGAACTGGATCGCCGAGCCCTCGTCGCCGGCCGCCGGATCGGGATGCACGCAGATGTCCTGGCCGTCAGCGCCGTGGTCGCCAAGCAGGCGCATCGCGTCCTGCGCGGTTTGCGGCGGGTCGGCGTCGAGCAATGAGGCCGCCCGCGCGAACCGTGACCGGCTGCCGGATGACGGGGCCTCGGCGGCCGACGCCACGCCTTCGTCCAGCGCGTGGTTGGTGTGCACGGCGGTCTCGACCAGCGCCCCGCGGGTTGCGGTCACCTCGAGCGTGAATGCGTCGCCGCCGCGGAACGCGTACATGTAGCTGTAGCCTCCGGCGCGCCCCGGGCGGGAGACGCGGCGCAGCGCGTCGGCGCGATCGACCGCCTCGATGCCGTCGCGGCCCAGCAGCGCGCGGGGGACGCCGACCCGCTCGTCGGCGCCCGTCAGCGACATCAGGCCGAGCGCGCCGCCGCGGGCGTTCATCCCCACCAGCGGCAGCGTGCCGACGGACGCCGGCGCGACGATCGCGACCTCGTCGCCCGAGTCCGGGCGCTCGACGATCACCGCCACCCCGCCGTCGTCGCCCGCGTACCACTGCTCGTTGTGCGCGAGGATGGTCGTCTCCGGCGTGCGGACGACGATGTCCGTGCAGCGCTCGATCGGCGCGGGCGGCGGGGCCGGCTCGATGGTCACGCCGGCCGGGGCGGCCACCCCGCCTTCGAGCACGGCGTACAGCTCCTCGAACGCGTTGACGGCGAAGACGTCGAGGAAGCGCAGCCCGGCGCCCTCGGCAATGCCCTCCAGCTGCGCGACCAGGTGCGGCACCGTCCGCCGCGCGGCCGCAAGGTACGGCGCGAGCAGCGGCTCGAGATGGCGGTCGGCCAGGCCGTGGCGGCGGGTGTAGCGCAGCGTGAAGTCGACCGCCCGCGCGTGCCCCTCGGCCAGCTCCCGGCCGATGGTCCGGCCGCGCCGGGCAGGGTCGCCGTCGGCGCGGACGATGGTCAGCTCGCGGCTCATCCGGCGACCGCCTCGATCACGTCGACGCTCCCGGTCTCTGTGACGCCGCTCAGCCGCAGATCCGCGGCCGCGAACAGCGCGCCGTACTCCTCGTGCGTGCGCTCGCGCCCGCCTGGCATCAGCAGCATGTTCAGGTCGGACAGCTTTCCGCCGGGCGCCGTGTTGGGCGGCCCCAGCGAGCGCTCGATCAGCAGCACCACGGCCTCCGGTCCCATCGCGGCGCGGACGGTGCGCAGGATGGCCACGGCCTCGGAGTCCTCCCAGTCGTGGATGATCATCTTCAGCACGTAGGCGTCACCGCCGGACGGGACGGCGTCGAAGAAGCTGCCTGCCACCACCGCCAGCCGTTCGGTGCCGGGCAGCCCGTCCACGACGTGGGGTTGGTCGAACAGCACACCGCGCATCGCGGCGTGGCGCGCGAGCAGCGCCTCCAGCAGCGCGCCGCGGCTGCCGCCCACGTCGACAACGGTGGCGAAGCGCGAGAAGTCGTAGCCGTCCAGCACGGCCCGGGTCACCTGGTTCGTCAGCGCCGCCATCGCCCCGTCGAAGATCGCGCTCTCCTCGGGGAGATCGGTGCGGTACGACCAGACGTCCGTGCCGTGCAGCATCCGGAACCCGTTCTGGCCGGTGCGCACCGCATCGGGCAGCACGGCCCACGTGCTCCAGTAGTACGGCCGGCCGATCAGCCGCGTCCAGCCGGCGATCGAGTCGGGCGCGTCGGTGCGAAGCGGCATTCCCAGGTCGGTCAGCGAGACGCGGCCATCGGCCTCCTCGTTGAGCACGCCGAGCCCGGCCAGCGCGCGGAGGAGGCGGCGCAGGGTCGGCTCGTCGGCCTCGCACGCGGTTGCGAGGTCGGACGACGATCGCGGCCCGGCGGCGAGCAGGTCGGGCAGGCCCAGCGCGACGGCGGCGTGCAGGGCCTGCGACACCTGGTAGCCGTTCACCATCGCCAGCAGCACGGCCGCCCGTGGGCGCTCGGTCACGGTGATCCTCGCCTGCGCACGGCGCCCAGCCTACCGGTAGGTTGGGCGTGCCCGCCGATGCTGACGATCTACTACATCCCAGGTTCGGCCGCGATGGCGCCCCACGCGGCCCTGGAGGAGACCGGCGCCGAGTTCGAGGCGGTCGAGGCGGTGCGCGACGCCGACCGCCACGCCGTCGGCCCGCCCGGCTTCGTCGCCGCCAGCCCGTTCGGCCGCGTGCCGGCGCTGCGCGACGGCGACGTCGCCCTGTACGAGGCCGCCGCGATCGTGATGCACCTGGCCGACCGCTTCCCCGAGGCGGGGCTGCTGCCACCGTTCGGCACGGCCGAACGCTCGTACGCCTACCGCAGCCTCGCCTACCTGACCAACACGGTGCAGGCCACCTTCATGTGGTGGTTCTACCCGGAGCGCGCGATCGGTGCGGACGCCGGCGTCCAGGCGGCGGTCAGACAGGGCGCCGGGCGGCAGCTGGACGAGATGTTCGACTGGCTGGACGCCGAGCTGGCCGGCCGCGACCACCTGCTGGGCGGCTTCTCCGGCGCCGACCTCTACCTGCACATGCTCACCCGCTGGGGGCGCAACCTGCCCCGCAAGGCGTGGACGCTGCCCAACCTGGGCACGCACTACGCCCGCCTCTCGGAGCGGCCGTCCGTGGCGCGGATGCTGGCCGCCCAGGGGATCGAGGCGTACCCCTCCGACCAGTGAGCGAGACGGCTACTCGGTCTCGGCTGCCGGGGCCGCGTCGTCCTCGGCAGCCTTGGCCGCGGCCTTCTCGGCGATCCGCGCTCGGGTCTCGTCGATCCGCGCCCGCATCTCCTGCGTCGCCTCGGGATCGATCGTCGCGAAGGCGGCGGCGGGCGGCGGATCGCGCCTCGCCGGCGGCGGCCCGGAGGGCTCCTGCACGGGCGTGGGCTGGAAGTCGTCCAGTTCGAACGCGTCGCCGCGCGAGCGCCGGTACACGACCAGTGCTCCCGCAGCCGCGGCCGCTCCCACCAGGAACCATCGGACTCGTGCCATGAGGGACGCGAGTATACTGCCCGCTCGTCAATCGAACCGCTTCCTGCCCCGGCAGGGCACCGCTCACTGATCCTGATCGCGGGGCCCACCGCCGCCGGGGCCGCATCAGACCGAAGGAGGTGATCGGGATCAAACCATACGAGATCATGCTGCTGATCGAGCCCGAGGTCGCCGAGGAGCGCCACGGGGAGATCATCGAGCGAGTCAAGTCGATCATCGAGAAGGGGCCCGGGGAGTGGGGCAGCGTCGAGCCGTGGGGCAAACGCCGCCTCGCCTACGAGATCCGGCACCAGGACGAAGCCTGGTACTACGTGCTCACCTTCCAGGCAGACGCCGCGCCGCTGGCCGAGGCCCAGCGCGTGCTCGCCATCACCGACGGAGTCATGCGCTTCATGGCCGTCAACCGCGTCTCCGGCGACTCGCCGGCGCGGCCGGACGAGGCCGCTCCGTCGTCCGCCCCGCCCGTCGAGGCGACGGCCTAGCATCACCGAGCCACACCGTCCGCACACGCCTCTACCATTCATCGAACGCACGTTCGACTGAACCAAAGAGGCAGAGGAGAACTGAACATGGCCAACATCAACCGCGTGATCATCACCGGGAACCTGACCGCCGATCCGGAGCTCTCGAGCCTTCCCAGCGGCACCTCCGTGTGCCGTCTACGGGTGGCCACCAACCGCCGCTACAAGGACAACTCGACCGGCGAGTGGACCGAGAAGCCCAACTACTTCACCGTCAAGGTGTGGGGCGCCCAGGGCGAGAACTGCGCCAACTATCTGGCCAAGGGCCGTGCCGTCGCCATCGACGGCCGCCTCGAGTGGAGCCAGTGGGAGACGCAGGACGGCGCCAAGCGCGAGTCCGTCGAGATCATCGCCGACACCGTCCAGTTCCTGGGCGGGCCGCGTGACGGCGACGGCGGGGGCGCGGCCGGCGGCCAGCGCAGCGGTGGGTTCCAGCAGACGGCCGAGCTGCGCCCCGATCCCGTTCCGGCGGGCGGCGCCTCTGCCGACGACGACATTCCGTTCTGACAGGAGGGACGACCTTGGCAGCAAAGCCCAAGCGTCGCACGACCAAGCCTCGCGCCGGAGCCGGCGGGAGCACCCGGCGGAAGACCTGCTTCTTCTGCAAGGACAAGGTCGAGCAGATCGACTACAAGAACTACAACCAGCTCCGGCGCTACGTCTCGGAGAAGGGCAAGATCCGCTCCCGGCGGATCACCGGCGCCTGCCGCCGGCACCAGCGCCAGGTTGCGGTCGCCGTCAAGCGCGCCCGCGAGGTGGCCCTGCTGCCCTACGCCGCGAACTGAGTTGACCGTTTCCCGGATTTCCCGCAGGTAGCGGGAAAATCCGGCCGGCCCGCCTCGACCGGGGACCGGGGCCGTGCAACCATGGACGGACGGGCCGAGCCCTCCGCCCGATCGAAGGACGACACGATGAGTCACAAGGGAACACAGGCGATCCTGCTGCAGGACGTCGAGAAGCTCGGCCGCAAGGGCGACGTCGTCAACGTCGCACCCGGCTACCTGCGCAACTACCTGGGGCCGCGCAAGCTGGCCCAGACCGCGACGCCGGGGATGGTCAGCCAGATGCAGCGGCAGGAGGAGCTCCGCCGCCGCCACGAGGCGCAGAGCGAGGAGCAGGCGAAGGACATCGCCCACACGCTCAACCGCACCGTGCTGACGATCAAGGCCCGCGCGGGCGTCGAGGACCGGCTGTACGGCTCGGTTACCAGCACGGACGTCGCCGACGCGATCTGGAAGGCCCGCAGGCTGCGGGTCGACCGCCGCAAGGTCGAGCTCGAGGACCCGATCAAGGCGCTCGGCAGCCACCGCGTGCCGATCACGGTCTGGAACGACGTGCGGGCGGTGGTCAAGGTGATGGTGGTGCCGGCGGCCAGCGGCGAGGAGGGCATGGTCGAAGCCTTCGAGGCCGAGCCGGTCGAGGACGACGTCCTGTAGATGACCAGTTCCACCATCTAGCCGGCTACACGAGACGGGGAGTTCGGGTTGGCCGTTCAGGAGCAGCAGCCGCAGCAGGCGACGCATCTTCCGCCGCAGGATCTCGACGCGGAGGAATCGGTGCTGGGCGCGATGCTGGTCAGCTCCAACGCGATCTCGATCGTCGCCGAGATCCTGCGGCCCGAGGACTTCTACCGCCGCTCGCACGGGCTGATCTATGACGCGATCCGCGAGATGTACGCCGAGGGCGACGCGGTGGACTCGATCACGGTCGTCAACGCGCTCCAGGCGAAGGGCATCCTCGAAGACGTCGGCGGCAAGGCGGTCATCAACACGCTCGCGTCGACCGTGCCCGCGGTCTCGAACGCCCGCCGCTACGCCGAGATCGTCAAGAGCCTCAGCACCTACCGCGGCCTGATCGGTGCGGGACAGCAGATCGCGGAGCTCGGGTACCAGCGGCTGGGCGAGCCGCGGGAGGCGGTGGACAAGGCCGAGCAGGTCGTGTTCGAGATCGCCAACCAGCGGGTGTCGAGCGACTTCAGCCCGATCAAGGAGCTCCTGAACGCCTCGTTCGAGCGGATCTCGGAGCTGCACAAGAGCGGCAAGGAGCTGACCGGCGTCCCCAGCGGGTACCGCGAGATGGACAGGATCACGGCCGGCTTCCAGCCCTCGAACCTGATCATCCTGGCCGCCCGGCCGGGCATGGGCAAGACGTCGCTGGCGCTCAACATCGCCTCGCACGTCGCCATCCGCGAGGGGATGCCGGTCGCGATCTTCTCGATCGAGATGTCGCGCGACGAGGTCACCCAGCGGCTGATGTGCGCCGAGGGCAAGGTGGACTCGAGCCGCCTGCGCACCGGCAAGCTGGCGCCGGACGAGTGGCCGCGGCTGACCGACGCCTGCAGCCGCCTGTCCACCGCGCCGATCTACGTGGACGACACCGCCGGCGTGACCGCCCTCGAGATCAAGGCCAAGACGCGCCGCCTGAAGACCCGCCACCCCGACCTGGGGCTGGTGATCGTGGACTACCTGCAGCTGATGTCCGGCGGCGGTCGCTTCGACAACCGCGTCACCGAGATCTCGCACATCTCGCGGCAGCTCAAGCTGATCGCCCGCGACCTCGAGGTGCCCGTGATCGCGCTGTCGCAGCTCTCCCGCGCGGTCGAGCAGCGCGGCGCCAAGGACCGCCGGCCCCAGCTCTCCGATCTGCGCGAGTCGGGCTCGATCGAGCAGGATGCCGACCTGGTCATGTTCGTCTACCGCGACGACTACTACGACTCCGAGAGCGAGCACCCGGGCGAGGCCGAGATCATCGTCGCCAAGCACCGCAGCGGCCCGCTGGACACCGTCAACCTGGTCTACCAGGGGCGCTACACCCGGTTCGCGAACAAGGCTCGGGGGGTCGGGTAGCGATGCCGTGCACGGTCGCCGTCGGCACCCAGTGGGGCGACGAGGGCAAGGGCAAGATCGTCGACCTGCTCGCGGAGCGGGCGGACGTCGTCGCCCGCTACCAGGGCGGCAACAATGCCGGGCACACGCTGGTGCTGGGCGACGAGACGTACAAGCTGCGGCTGGTGCCGAGCGGCGTGCTCTGGCCGGGCACGCTGTGCGTGCTGGGCAGCGGCTGCGCGATCGACCCGGAGGTGCTGATCGAGGAGCTGGACGGCCTGGAGGCGCGCGGCCTCGACGTGTCGGGCGTGCGCATCTCCGGCAACGCGCACCTGATCATGCCCTGGCACCGCATCATCGACGCCGACTCCGAGCTGATGCTGGGCCGGCTCCAGATCGGCACCACCCGCCGCGGCATCGGCCCGGCCTACGCCGACAAGGCGTCGCGCGTCGGCATCCGCGTCCAGGACCTGATGGACGAGAAGATCCTGCGCCAGAAGATCCAGACGGCGCTGTCCGTGAAGAACGTCGTGCTGCGCAAGATCTACCACCAGCGGCCGCTCGACAAGGACGTGATGACCGAGGCCACGCTGCGCTACGCCGAGCGGATCAAGCCGTTCATCGCCGACACGTCGCTGATCGTCAACCGCGCGCTGGACGACGGCCTGACCGTGCTCTGCGAGGGCGCCCAGGCGACGCTGCTCGACCTCGACCACGGCACCTATCCGTTCGTCACCAGCTCGAACCCGATCGCGGGCGGCGCCTGCGTCGGCCTCGGCATCGGCCCGACCCGGATCGACGCCGTGCTGGGCGTCGCCAAGGCGTACCTGACCCGCGTCGGCGCGGGCGGCTTCCCCAGCGAGGCCGACGAGGAGGGCTCCGCGCGGATCCGCGAGCACGGCGGGGAGTACGGCACCGTCACCGGCCGCGAGCGGCGCTGCGGCTGGCTCGATCTGGTCGGCCTGCGCTACGCCGCGCGGCTGAACGGCCTCACCCAGCTGGCCGTGACCAAGCTGGACGTGCTCTCGATCTTCGACCGCATCCCCGTCTGCGTCGGCTACCGGCTGCCCGACGGCCGCGTGCTGGAGGAGTTCCCGGCGCACCAGAGCGACTTCCACCACGCCCAGCCGGTCTACGAGGAGCTCGAGGGCTGGAGCACCGACATCTCCGGCGTGCGCAGCTACGACGACCTGCCGGCGGCGGCCCGCGCCTACCTCGAGTTCGTCGAGGCGCAGGTCGGCGTGCCGGTGGCGATGGTCGGCACCGGCCAGCGGCGCGACCAGATCATCACCGTCCACGAGGTGCTGCGAGCGGCTTAGGCGGCGGTGAGCAGCAGCGGGCTGCCCTTGCGCACGACGATCGTGTGCTCGGCATGCGCCGCGCGGCTGCCGTCGTCGGTGACCACGGTCCAGCCGTCGCCCGTCTCCAGGGCGGTGCGGGTGGAGGGGCAGACGATCGGTTCGATCGTGATCACCAGCCCCTCGCTGAGCACGTCGCGCTGGCCGGGCAGCTCGTGGTTGGGGACGGTCGGCGGCTCGTGGATCGTGCGGCCGATGCCGTGCCCCGTCAGCTGGCGCAGCACGCGGAAGCCGCGCCGCTCGACCTCGGCCTCGACGGCCCGGCCGATCGACGAGACCGGGCGCCCGGCCCGCGCCGCCAGCAGCCCCTGCTCGAGCGCCGCCTCGGCGCACGCGCACAGCGCCGCGGTCTCCGGCTCGACCGGCGGCAGCGGCACGGTCACGGCGGCGTCCGCCATGAACCCGTCCAGCTCGGCGGTCACGTCCAGCGTGACCAGGTCGCCGGGCTCCAGCACGCGGTCGCCCGGCACGCCGTGCACCGCCTCCTCGTTGACGCTGATGCACGTCCAGCCGGGGAAGCCGTAGACGAGCGACGGCGCCGAGCGGGCGCCCACCCGCTCCATCTCGCGGGCCGCCACGGCGTCCAGTTCGGCCGTGGTCACCCCGGGGCGGACGGCGGCCCGCATCGCGGCCAGCGTCAGCGCGACCGCGCGGCCGGCCGCCCGCAGGCGGCGCAGCTCCTCGGCGGTCGCGATCGACATGCCCGGAACTCTAGATCCGCGGGGCTCAGGCCCGGATGCGCTCGCCGCGCGGGTCGTACAGCGGCTCGGCCGCCACATCGGCGGCGATCCACTCGCCGAACACCTCGATCTCGACAGCCGTGCCGACCTCGGCGTGCTCGACCGGCAGGTACGCGTAGGCGATCGAGCGCTCGACGGCGAAGCCGTAGCCGCCGGTGGTGACGCGGCCCGTGATCTCGCCGCCGGCGCGCACCGGCTCCGAGCCGAGGCAGACCGACCGCGGGTCGGCCAGGAGCAGGCAGCACAGCCGCTTCGCGACGCCGGCCTCGCGGTGGGCGAGCAGCGCGCCGCGGCCGACGAAGTCGCCCTTGCCGGGCTTGACCGCAAAGCCGAGGCCGGCCTCGTCCGGGGTCTCCTCCGGCGTGATGTCCGACCCCCACACCCGGTAGCCCTTCTCGATCCGCAGCGCGTCGATCGCGCGGTAGCCGCACGCCCGCAGGCCGTGCTCGGTGCCGGACTCCCAGATCGTGTCCCACAGCGCCCGGCCGTACTCGCTGGGGCAGGAGAGCTCCCAGCCGAGCTCGCCGACGTAGGTGACGCGGGCCGCCCAGCAAGGCACGTCGCCGACGGAGATGCGCCGCCCCTGCATGTAGGGGAAGCCCTCGTTGGAGAGATCCGCCTTGGTCAGCGGCGCCAGGATGTCGCGGGCCCGTGGGCCCCACAGGCAAAAGCAGGCCCACGCCGAGGTGACGTCGTTCAGAAAGACGCTGCCGTCGCGCGGCAGGTGCTTGCGCACCCACGCCATGTCGTGGTTGCCGAAGGCGGTGCCGGTGACGATCCGGTAGGTGTGCTCGTCGATCCGGGTGACCGTGAAGTCGGCCTCGATCCCGCCCCGGCTGTTCAGCATCTGGGTGTAGACGACGGTGCCCGGCGGGCGGTCGATGTCGTTCGCACAGAGCCGCTGGAGCAGCGCGGTGGCGCCAGCCCCCTGCACCTCGAACTTGGCGAACGAGCTCTGGTCGAACAGCCCGGCGGCGGTGCGGGTGGCGGCCGCCTCGGCGTGGATCGCGGGCGACCAGTGCTCGCCCGCCCAGCCGCGCGGCCGCAGCGACTCGTCGCCCTCGGCGGCGTTCGGCTCGAACCAGTTCGCCCGCTCCCAGCTCGACTTCTCGCCGAAGGCCGCGCCCAGCTCCTGCAGGCGCGTGTAGGTGGACGAGAGCCGCAGCGGCCGGCCGGCGGTGCGCTCGTGGTTCGGGTACTTGATGTCGTAGTAGGTGCCGTAGACCTCGTCCGAGCGGGCCAGGGTGTAGCGCTGGCTGGCGTACTGGCGGCCGAACCGGCGGATGTCCATGTGCCACAGGTCGAGGCTCGGCTCGCCGTTCACCACCCACTCGGCCAGCTGCCAGCCCATGCCGCCGGCGCCGGCCAGGCCGTGCGCGCAGAAGCCGGCGGCGACCCAGAAGCCGGGCACGTCGGACTCGCCCAGGATGAACTCGCCGTCCGGCGTGAACGCCTCCGGGCCGTTGAACAGCTTGCGCACCTCGGCCCGCTCCATCGACGGCACGCGCACCATCGAGTTGGTCAGGATCTCGTCGAAGCGCTCCCAGTCCTCGGGCAGCAGCTGCGCCTCGAACCCGTCGGGGACGCCGTCCAGCGCCCACGCCGCCGGGTGGCGCTCGTAGCCGCCCATGATCAGCCCGCCCACCTCGGTGCGGTAGTAGATCAGGTTGTCGGGATCGCGCAGCGTGGGCAGCGGCTGGAGCGGGGGGTCGAACGCCTCGGTGACCAGGAACTCGTGGGCGTAGGCGATGATCGGGACGTCCACGCCGACCAGCCGGGCGAGCTGGGGCGCGTACATGCCGCCGGCGTTGATCACGACGTCGGTGCGGATCGTGCCCTTGTCGGTGACGACCTCGTGCACGCGGCCGTCGCGCAGCGTGATGCCGGTGACACGGGTGCGCTCGTTGATCTCGGCACCGCGGCGGCGGGCCCCGTCGGCCAGCGCGAAGGTGAGCTGGCTGGGATCGAGGTAGCCGTCCTGCGGGATGTACGCCGCGGCCAGCACGCCGTCGGTGCTCATCGGCGGAAACAGCTCCTGCGCCTCCTTGGCGGAGACGATCTCGATTGGCAGCCCGAAACTCTTGGCCCAGCCGGCCTGGCGCTGGATCTCCTCGTAGCGCGCCTTGGACGACGCCAGGCGCAGCCCGCCCAGCTCGTGCCAGCCGGGATCCTTGCCGGTCTCCTCGGCCAGGTCGGCGTAGAGGCCGACGGAGTACTGCATCATCTTGGTCAGGCTGACCGTCGACCGGAGCTGGCCGACCAGGCCTGCGGAGTGCCAGGTGGAGCCGTGGGTCAGGCCGTACTGCTCGACCAGCACGACATCCGTCCAGCCCAGCTTGGCCAGGTGGTAGAGGATGCTGCACCCGCCGACGCCGCCTCCGATGACAACAGCCCTGGCCTCGCTCTTCACGGCCGGAACTGTCGCACAAGTGGTATAGACCGGTCAAATCGCGGCCGGTGTGTCCGCCGGATGGGATACCCCGATTGTGGGAGGCGGGGTCCCCCAACTTTGCCGATTCTGAGAGTGACCCCATTTGCCTGAATGGGCATCGGCTATCCCCCCGATCTCCGAAGGACGTACATGAACCGCACCCGAGCCACCAAGACACTGATCGCGGCTGCCACCGGCCTGCTGATCGCCGGCACCGTCGCCTACGCGGCCTGGACCGTGAACGGCAGCGGCACCGGATCCGCATCGGCGACCTCCGCCGTCGCCCTGACCCTGACGCCGGGCACGCCCGGCGACCCGCTGTATCCGGGCGCCACCGCCGACGTCGCCACGTCGATCGCGAACACCAACCCGTTCCCGGTCCACGTCAGCAGCATCGCGCTGGACAGCGGCCAGGGCACCAACGGCTTCTCCGTTGACGCCGGCCACAGCGGCTGCAACATCGCCACCCTGTCGTTCACGACGCAGAACAACGGCGGCTCCGGCTGGGACATCCCGGCCAACGGCTCGCTCGACGTCGATGCCAGCGACGCGATCGCGATGGGCTCGACGGCGAACGACTCGTGCCAGGGCGCCAGCTTCACGCTGTACCTGACCGCGACGGCCACGAGCGCGTAGACCCGACGTGCTCGCCGCCCTGCAGCGTCTGCTGTGCGGTCGGCGCGTCCTGACCGGACTGCTCGTCACCGTCCTCGTCGCCGGCACTGCCTGGGCGGCCTGGACGGTGCCGGGCACCGGCCAGGGAGTGGCGATCGCCAGTGCGGACTTCCACGCGCCGACCGTCTCGCGCAGCACCATCGCCCCCGCCGGGGTGACGGCTGCGGGCGGCGCCGTGCGTGCGGGCGGCCAGTTCGTGGTCTACGCGAACGTGCTGGACACGGGCGGCAGCGGGATCGCGTGGGCGAAGGTGAACGTCTCGTCCATCAAGGCGGGGGCGACCGCGGTCGCCCTCTCGCCGTGCTCGTGCACCGTGGCCGGCAAGACGTACACCTACAGCAGCGCGACGCTGACGGCCGACGCCCCGCTCGCGCAGGGCACCGTCTCGTACTCGGTGTGGGCGCAGGACAACGTGGGGAACCTGGGCGCGACCACCCCGTACTCGGCCGTGGTCGACTCGACCGCCCCGTCGGTGACCGCGGCCGTGATCGCGACCTCGGCGACCACTGCCGTCGGCCGCGTCGCGCAGGGCGGCACCTACGTCGTCTACGCCAGCTCCGCCGACGCGGGCTCGCCCGCCAGCGGCCTGGCCTCGGTCACCGCCGACGTCTCGGCGCTGAACCCCGGCGTGACCGCGCTGGCGCTGCCCAAGTGCACGTCCAGCTGCAGCATCGGCGGCGTCACCTACACCTACAAGAGCGCCGCCACCGTCGCCGGCTCGCCGGTCTCGGAGGGCACCAAGTCCTTCAGCATCACCTCCACCGACATCGCCGCCAACGCGACCACCGGCTCCTACAGCGTGATCGTCGATGACACCGCGCCCACCGTCACGGCCGGGGCGATCGTGACCAGCGCCAGCTCGACCGCCGGCTTCATCAAGCAGGGCGGCGCTTACGTCGTCTACGCGAACGCGGCCGACACCGGGGCGATGTCCACGGTCAAGGCCAACGTCAGCGGCATCACCGCCGGGCAGACCGCGCTGGCGCTGAGCGCCTGCACGTCGAGCTGCACCATCGGCGGCGTCACCTACGGCTACAAGAGCTCGTCCAAGACCGCGGACGCCACCATCGCCGAGGGCGCGGTCTCGTTCGGCGTCACCGCCACCGACCAGGCGGCCAACACCACCACCGGCACCTTCTCCGTCACCGTGGACAACACAGGCGGCACGGTCACCCAGACGACGATCGCGAACTCGACGACGAACGCGGCTGGGTGGGTGCGCAAGAGCGGCGCCTACTACGTCTACGCGAACGTCGCCGACTCGGTCAGCGGTGTCTACACCGTCAAGGCCGACGTCTCGACGCTGACCAGCGGCCAGACCGCGCTGTCGTTGACGGCGTGCACCACCAGCTGCACGGTCGGCGGTGTCACCTACGCCTACAAGAGCGCCTCCAAGACGGCCGGCTCGACGCTGGCTGCCGGCGCCGTCGCCTACACCCTGACGATCGTGGACAAGGCGAACAACTCGGCAACCCGCACCGGCTTCTCGACCACCGCCGACAACACTGCGCCGACGATGAGCGCGGCGGCGCTGGCCACGGTCGCCACCAACGTGCCCGGGTTCGTCGGCAAGAGCCAGCCGTACGTGATCTACGCCGATGTCGCCGACGCCACCAGCGGCGTGTGGAAGGTGACGACCAACGCCAACACGTTCACGTCCGGCCAGAGCGCTGCGGTGATGACCGCCTGCGTCTCCTCCTGCTCGGCCGGCGGCATCACGCACGGCTGGACGTCCTCGACGCTGACGGCGAGCTCCACGCTGAGCGCCGGCACCAAGACGTTCACGATCACGATCACCGACCAGGCCGGCAACGCCTTCACCAGCCCGGCCCAGTCCGTGCTGTCCGACAGCACCGCACCGACGCTGGCGATCACCTTCCCGCTGGCCTCGTACGCGAGCGGGTGGACGGCGGGCTGCAGCACGGCCTCGACCGACGACATCTGCGGCACCGCGACCGACGCGTCGGCCGGCGTCTTCCAGGTGCAGGTCAGCCTCCGCCAGAGCGCGGCGCCCAGCATGTACTTCGACCCCGGCCTCGGCACCTGGACCTCGGCCACCGAGCTGCTGGCCCAGACCACGCTGGCGCTGCCGAGCTGGTCGATCCTCGAGCCGGCCGCCCGGTTCACCAACGGCACGGGCTACACGATCCGGGCGCTGGTGACCGATAAGTCCGGGAACACCGCCACCACCTCGAC
The DNA here is from genome assembly GCA_963797175.1 of uncultured Actinomycetes bacterium. Taxonomy (GTDB): domain Bacteria; phylum Actinomycetota; class Thermoleophilia; order Gaiellales; family JAICJC01; genus DATLLN01. The sequence goes on along the minus strand of CAWCOL010000009.1, from coordinate 1,089,796 downwards.
CACCTTCACCTACCACCCGTGATCCTCCGCCGCATCCCCATCACCTCGATCGCTCTTGTCGTCGCCGTCGTGGCCGCGGCCGGCGTCGCGATGGGCCACCGCGCCCAGCCGCCGGCGCCGGTGAAGATGCAGATGATCGCCTCGATCAAGGGCTTCAAGCTGGCCGGCGTTCCCGTGACGAAGCTCTACCCGCGGGCGACCAAGGTCTTCCAGGTGAAGATCAGCAACCCGTACACGTTCTCGATCAGGGTGCCGGCGCTGACGGCGACCGTCGCGGCGCGGACGACCAAGGTCGGGTGCACCGGGGCGAAGACGAACATCGTGGTGACGACCAAGGGCATGCGCGCAGTGGTCATCCCCAAGCGGACGTCGCGCGTCGCCACAATCCACGTGACGATGCCCTCGACGGTCGCGAACGCCTGCCAGGGCGCCCGCTTCACGATCACGCTGCGCGGCCGCGCCACCCGGGCGTAGTTAGACGAAGAGCCCACTGACCCGCGGGTCGGCCCAGTCCAGGGCCTCCACGACCAGCTCCGCGCCGGCAGCCTCGAGCCGCTCGGGTGTGGAGGTGCCGGTGATGGCAACGCAGCGCATCCCCGCCGCGACCGCCGAGATCACGCCCTGGTCCGAGTCCTCGAACGCCAGCGCCTCGCTGCCGTCGACGCCGAGCTGCGCCAGCGCGGTGCGGTAGCCCTCGGGGTCGGGCTTGCCGTTGGCGACGTCCTCGGCCGCCACGATCACCTCGAACAGGAGCCGCAGGCCGCTCGACGCCAGCACGGCCTCGATCTCGGGACGGGCGGCGCCCGAGGCGATCGCCACCGGCAGGCGTCCGGCGATCTCACACACCGCGGCCGCCGCGGCCGGCAGCACGGTGCTGCGCGTGCGCACGGCCTCCAGGTACAGCTCGATCCTGCGCGCCACCAGCCGCTCGGCCGTCGCCTCGTCGCCGCCGCGGCCGAAGTGGGTGAGCACGCGCTCGACGATCTCGGGGTCGGAGTAGCCGGCGAACCGCTCGAAGTAGAGCGACGCCGGGACGTCGATCCCGACCTCCGCGAACATCTCGTGGAAGAGCTCCGCCAGCAGCGGCTCGTCGTGGGAGATGGTGCCGTTGAAGTCGAAGACGACGGCGCGGGGAGCGGGCCTGTCCATGAGGCCCGGCAACCTACACTACGGCGATGCCGCGCACGGACGTCGCCGTCGTCGGGGCCGGGCTCTTCGGCACGTCGCTGGCGTGCGCCCTTGCCCGCGAGGGCCTGCGCGTCTCGCTCCACGAGCGGCGGCTGCCCGCGTCGGGCGACACCGGCCGCTCGTTCGGCATGATCCGCCGCCACTACTCGAACGAGGTCACCGTGCGGCTGGCGAAGCGGGGCTGCGAGCTGCTCCGGGCCGACCCGGCCAGCGCCTTCAGCCAGACCGGCTACCTGCTCACCGTCGGCCCCGCGCAGCGCGCCGCCTGTGAGGGCAACGTCGCCCTGGGCCGGTCGCTGGGCGTCGACTCGTGGCTGCTCGAGCCGGACGAGGTCGCCGCGCTCGAGCCGCTGATCGACACGACCGGCATCGCGGCGGCGGCGTACGAGCCGGACGCGGGCCTGGTCGATCCCGGCAAGCTGGCCCTGTCCTGGTTCGCGCAGGCGATGGCCCTGGGCGTGGACGTGCGGATCGGCGAGGACACGCCCGGGGACGCCGAGGTCACGGCGTTCTGCGCGGGCGGCTGGACGCCGGAGCTGGTGCCGGAGCTCGACGTCGTGCTGCGGCGGATCGAGATCGCCGTGCTGGAGGCCGCACCGGTGCGCCGCGTGGTCTCCGATGCCGTCGCCAACATCGTCATCCGCCCCACCGCGGGCGGCGGCGCGTGGGTGGTCGCCTACGCCGGCGAGACGATCTACGCCCGCCGCGACGAGTGCGACGGGCTGGCCGACCCCGGCTACGAGGCGATGGTGCGCGCCGGCCTGCGGGAGCGGTACCCCTCGATCGCCGAGGCGCCGCGCGTCGGCGGCTGGGCGGGCGCCTACGACTCGACGCCCGACTGGAACCCGGTGGTGGGCTTCCTCGACGATCGGCGCTACGTTGTCGCCGGGATGTCTGGACACGGGCTCAAGCTGGCGCCGGCGGTGGCCGAGTGCGCCGCCGCGCAGATCGCCGGGCGCGAGCCGGCCATCGACATCCGGCCGCTGCGGCCCCAGCGCTTCGCCGAGGGCGAGCTGCTGCGCCTCGCCTACGGTCCGGGAGCGCGGGCCTGATGGAGCTGCGCCGGCTGGGAGCGGACGGCCCCGAGATCTCCGTCGTCGGCTTCGGATCGTGGGAGGCCGGCGGCGCCCACTGGGGCGCGAACCAGTCCGAGGCGGAGATCGTGCGCGCGGTGCATGCCGGCCTCGACGCCGGCATCACCTGGGTGGACACCGCCGAGGTGTACGGCCAGGGTGTGTCGGAGCGGATCGTGGGCAAGGCCGTTGCCGGGCGTGACGACGCGATGGTGTTCACGAAGGTCGCGCCGGACGAGGGCAGCGGGATCCGGCCCGAGCAGATCCTGGGCGCGATCGAGGCGTCGCTCCAGCGGCTGGGCCGCGACCACGTCGATCTCTACCAGGTGCACTGGCCCGACGACAGCGTGCCGATCGAGGAGACGTGGGGTGCGATGGCCGAGCTGGTGACGGCCGGCCGCGTCCGCTGGATCGGGCTCTCGAACTACCCGGAGGACCTGATCGAGCGCGCCCACGCCGCGCACCCGGTGACGTCGGTGCAGAACGAGCTGTCGCTGGCCGTCCGCGATGACGAGCCGGAACTCCTCGCCTGGCTGGCCGAGCGCGGGATCGGCTACCTCGCCTACGGCCCCCTGGCCAGCGGGCGCCTGTCCGGCGCGATGCGGCCCGGCCACACCTTCGGCGACGACGACTGGCGCAGCGGCCGCGGCGAGTTCGCGAGCTGGCGCGACGAGGGGCCGGAATGGGCGTTCGACCCGGAGCCGCTGGCGCGGACGCTCGACCGGGTCGATGCGATGCGGCCGATCGCCGAGCGGCTGGGCATCAGCCTGCCGGCGCTGGCCCTGCGCTGGGTGCTCGCACAGCCCGGTGTGACCGCCGCCATCGCGGGCAGCCGCAATCCTGATCACACCCGGGACAACGCCGCGGCCGGCGATGCTGGGCTCGACGCCGGCGCCGCCGCCGAGCTCTCGGCGCTGTTCGCCTAAGCGTCGATGACCGTCAGGCCGCGGGGCAGCCGGGAGAGGATCTCGATCCCGTCCGGGGTCATCAGCAGCGTCTCCATGTAGCTGGCGGTGAACGCCTCCTCGCGGCTGAACAGGATGTTCTCGTAGTTGGTGACGTAGCCCGGCTCCCACGTGAACGGCTCGAACGCGTCGTTCGACAGGTATGTGTGGCCGACCCAGTTGGGCGGAACGGAGAGGCCGAGCGCGTAGCCGCCGACCCACCAGACCTGGTCGCGGGAGAAGCGCGAGAAGACGTACTCCTCGGCCACCCGCTGGGCGACGTCGAGCGGGTCGCCCGGCCGCACGACGCGCCGCACCTCCTCGACGCTGCCGGCGGTGACGTCGAGGATCGCCCGCGCGCCGGGGCTGTCGCGGCCGATCGCGAACGTCCGGCAGACGTCCACGTGGTAGCGGTCGACGACGCCGCAGGCGTCCACGTACATCACGTCGCCGACCTCGACCGGCCGCCGGCCGGGGGCGCCGTGGGTGCGCGCCCACACGTCGGGCCCCGCCGAGACCATCGTCCGGATCGCCGCCGGCTCGCCGCCGCGTTCCGCCATCAGGCCGTCCAGCCGCGACGCGATCTGGAGCTCGGTCATGCCCGGCTTCACCTCGCCGGGCAGCGCCTCGAACGCGTCATCGACGATGGCCGCGGCCCGCCGCACCCGCTCCAGCTCGGCGGCCGACTTGACCAGCCGCACGCGGTCGACCGCCCAGTCGCCGTCCACGACGGTGGCGCCGCCGCGGGCCAGGGCGAGGCGCACCTCGTCGACCAGGGGCGCTCCCGGGCTCTGCGTCCAGCGCTCGACCCCGACCCGGCCGTCGGCCCAGCCGCGCTCGGCCAGCGCGCCGGCGACCGTCTCGACCGCGTCCTCGTAGCGGTAGAAGACCGCCTCGTCGTAGTGCGCGGAGATCCCGACCAGGTGCTCGTGGCGCTCGTAGTCGAGGAAGACGATGCGCTCGTCCTCCCGGTGCACGAGCACGCCGAGCGGCGCCCGGGGCGGGTACCAGATGGACTCGAACCCGGTCAGGTAACAGAGGTTGGCCGGGCTCATCACGTAGAGCACGTCGATGTCGCGGCGTGCCATCTCCTCACGCACGCGGCGCGCCCTGTCGCGGTACTCCTCGACGGGGAACGGGACGCTCATCGCCGGTACCATACGCGCATCGGAACGGCGACGCGGACTGACGCCTGGCTGGTCGTCGACGAGGCTGTCGACGATCCGTTCGGGCTGCTGGAACGGTTCCTGACCGAGCACGGATTCGGCGTCTGGGACGAGCCATTCGTGCCGGCGGCGGACGGGCTGGTGGCCGACCTCTACCTCAGCTACCGGCTGGCCGAGTCGCTGCCGGGTGCGCGCGAGCCGCAGCCTCCGGAGCCGTGCCGGCTGCCGATGCTCGCCTGCCGGGTGCGCGCCGCCGAGGGCCAGCGCCGCGCCGTACCCGGGCGGTTCTCCGCCGGCGCGTTCGAGCCGACCTGGACGGCCGTGCAGCACGAGGCGGCGGTGCGCGCAGTGCGGGCCGCGATCGCCCGGGGTGATGTCTACCAGGCCAACATCGTCCAGCATCTGTCGGCGCCGTTCAGCGGCGACCCCGCCGCCGTCGAGGCCGCGCTGACGCCGCTCGGCGCCGAGCACGGTGGGGCCATGCACGGCGACGGATGGTCGATCGTGTCGGCGACGCCCGAGCTGTTCCTGCGGCGGCGCGGCGACGTGGTCGAGACGATGCCGATCAAGGGCACGCGGCCGGCGACCAGCACCGACCGGATCGCCGACGACCCCAAGGATCGCGCCGAGCACGTGATGATCGTCGACCTCGAGCGGAACGACCTGGGCCGCGTCTGCGTCCCGCACAGCGTGCACGTGCCCGACCTGCTGGTGGAGCGACCGATGGCGGGCGTCCGCCACCTGGTCTCGCGCGTCCAGGGGCGGCTGCGGCTGGGGGTCGGCATCGCCGAGCTGCTGCGGGCGACGTTCCCGGGCGGCTCGATCACCGGTGCGCCCAAGATCGCGGCGATCAACCACATCGCCCGGCTGGAGCCCGTCGGCCGCGGCGCCTCGATGGGCGCCCTCGGCCGCGTCTACCCGAACGGCGACCTCGATCTCGGCCTCACCATCCGCACCTTCGCGTTCGCCGACGGTCGCATCCACCTGTGGGTGGGCGGCGGCATCGTCTGGGACTCCGACCCGGCCGCCGAGGTCGAGGAGTCGCTGGTCAAGGCCCGCCCGCTGCTCGAGCGGCTCCGCGCCGGCGGCTGACGGCGTCAGCCCAGGCCGTCGAGGATGCGCTCGATACCCTCCCGGGCCTCGTCGCCGGCCGGCGTCCCCCACCACTGCGCATGGCCGAGCACGAAGGTGCTCCAGGCCCAGTCGGCCTTCTCCTGGTCGTGCTCGATTCCCCGGTAGTAGTCGAGGAACGAGATGCCGTACTCGAACTGGCAGCAGGCGAGCACATCGGCGAACGCCGCCCGCTCGTCGCCGGTGATGCTCGTGGCGGCGTGGTAGGCCTCGATCAGCTGCCGCGCGTGGCGCAGGTCGTAGGCGCCGTCGTCGCCCTCCGAGATCGCGTTCCAGAAGAAGCAGTTGCGCTCGACCGCGGTCGCCAGGTCGAGCATCCGCGGCCCGTGGTCGGCCTGGTGGAAGTCGATGATGCCGCTGATCCCGGCCTCGTCGAAGAAGAGGTTGTTGGTCTGCCAGTCGCCGTGCAGCGGCCGGCGTGGCAGCTCCTCCAGCCGGTCGCGGAGCCGGTCGAACATCGCCTCGTAGGCCGCGTCCACCGGTGCCTCCCACGATCGTCCGTCCAGGTACTCGCCGACGGCGGGCCGCAGAGCCGCGAGCTCGGCGACGGCCTCCGCCGGCCCCAGCCGGACGCGGTCGAGCTGCACGGTGAAGCCGGCCGCCGGCTGCGGCCGCGCCGGCTCGAAGCTCGCGCCCAGCTCGTGCACCGCGGCCAGCGTCCTGCCCGCCGAGGCGACGTCGTCCAGGTCGCGGAACGGCTCCCAGGTGTCGACGCCGGCGTAGCGGTCCTCTCCGCGGGCGACGTCGGCCACCTCGTACCAGAGGCCGTCCAGCTCGACCATGTCGCGCACCCGTACCGCGGGGACACCGCGGTCGGCCAGGTGGTTCGTCAGCCGGTGCTGCCAGCGCAGCTGCTCGGGGTCGCGCCCCATCGGCGGCTGCCGCTTGACGATCGCCTCGCCGCCCTCCCAGCGGCAGCGTGCGACGGCGAACAGCCAGCGCAGGTGCGCGCTGACGATCTCGACCGGCCGGCCGAGCACCCGCTCCGCCTCGGCCGGCTCGATCGGCCGCCAGTACCGGTCGGTGATCGCCACGCGCGGTTTGTACCATCCGGGCATGGACGGCCCGCTCGCCTCCGTCGCGTGGCTGCGCGACAACCTCGCCCGCGTGCGCGTGCTGGACGTGCGCGGCGAGGTGGCGAAGACCGACCCGCGCTACCGGGCCCACCCCGACCGCTACCGCGCGGGCCACGTCCCCGGCGCGGTCTTCTGCGACTGGCGCCACGACTTCACCGATCGCGCCGCCACCGTGCCCGTCACCGTCGCACCGCCGGAGGAGTTCGCCGCCGAGGCGACCCGGCTCGGGATCGGCGCAGACACAGCGGTGGTCGCCTACGACGACTACTTCGGCGTGCTGGCCGGGCGCGTCGTCTGGGTACTGCGAAGCTACGGCCACGGCGGGGCGTGGCTGCTGGACGGCGGGCTCGGCGCCTGGACGGCGGCCGGGCTGCCGCTCGAGCCGGGCGAGGTGACGCCGCCTCCGGCCGACCCGCCGCACCCGGTGCCGCGGCCCGCGGACGGGCTGATCGACCTCGCCGCCGTCCAGCGGGCGATCGACGCCGGCGCCCAGCTGCTCGACGCCCGCGCCCCGGCCGAGTACCGCGGCGACGAGACCCACGCGCGCCGTGCCGGGCACATCCCCGGCGCGCGCAACGTCCACTACCGCACCCTGCTCGGGCCGGACGGCCGCTTCCTCGAGCCCGCCGAGCTGACGCGCCGTCTGGCGGAGGCAGGGGTGGACCTCCACCGGCCGATCGTCGCCTACTGCAACGGCGGCGTCTCGGCCACCGCGGTGGCGCACGCCGTCGAGCTGGCCGGCGCGGCGCGCCCGGCCGTCTACGACGGCTCGTGGAACGAGTGGGGCAACCGGGACGACACCCCGGTCGAGACCGGCTGACCGCCGGGGCGAATGTCCGCGCACATTCCTGCGCCTCCGTCGGTATGTGCGTTTCCACCATTGCCCAACCGGCCATTCCGCGCGTAGCCTGTTGCACGCTGGGAGAAACGTGTGCGTTTCTCCACCCGAAGGCACGGGCGATCAAGGAGGGTGTTCGTGGCGACCGACCTCGAGGGGTTTGTTGAGACCGACGGCCGGGAGGACCTGATCAAGGAGGTGCGCCAGCGCATCGACGCCGAGGGCATCACCTACATCTACTACCAGTTCATCTCGGTCACGGGCCGAATCATGGGCAAGGGCGTGCCGGCCCCGCACTGGGAGAGCATGGCGCGTAAGGGCTTCCAGCTCGTGTACGGCTCGACGGCCAACCTGTTCGTCGACCGCCACGGCGACTACATCGGCTACGGCCCGGAGGCCTGGGAGCTGGTCGGCCTACCGGAGCCGGACACGTTCCAGGTGCTGCCCTGGGACACCAGGATCGCGCGCGTCTGGTGCACCTGCTTCCGCAACCGGGAGGACGAGGAGGCGCCCGGCTCGTTCCTGACGTCGGACTGCCGCGGCAACCTCAAGCGCATCCAGGCCGACTTCGAGGCCCGCACCGGCATGCACCTGCGCGCCGGCATGGAGCCCGAGATGATGTGGCTGAAGATGAAGCCGGACGGGACGCCGGACGTCGAGGGCGTGACCAAGCCCTACTGCTACCACATCGACCAGTTCTCCGAGCTCCAGCCGATCATCCACAAGGTCATCGAGTACGGCCAGAAGATGGGCCTCGACATGATCCAGGGCGACCACGAGGACGCCCCCGGCCAGATCGAGCTGAACTTCAACTTCGACCGGGCCGAGCAGACGGCGGACAACCTGTCCACCTTCCGGCAGGTCTGCAAGCAGGTCGGGCGCGAGCTGAACGTCTTCCCCTGCTTCATGCCCAAGCCGTTCATGGGCGTGTCGGCCAACGGCTGCCACACCAACATCTCGATCTGGAAGGGCGACGAGAACCTGTTCATGCCCGAGGGCGACAACCCGCGGCTGCCCAGCAAGGTCGGGCTCCACGCCGTCGGCGGCATCCTCGAGCACCTCTCGGCGCTGACCGCTGTGACCGCGTCGACGGTGAACTCGTACCGGCGGCTGTGGGACACGGGCTTCTGGGCGCCGGTGTTCGCCGACTGGGGCTTCCAGAACCGCACCACGGCGCTGCGCATCTCGGCGCCGGGCCGGTTCGAGTACCGCTCGGTGGACTCGGCGGTGAACCCGTACCTGGGGCTGGCCGCGCTGATCATGGCGATGGACGACGGCCTCAGCCGCGAGGTCGATCCGGGCCCGCCCGAGGAGCGCAACATCTACGAGGCGATGGAGGCGGGCAAGGACGTCCGCAAGATCCCGATGACGTTCGGCGACGCCCTCGACGCCCTCGACCAGGACGAGGTGATCCAGTCGGCGATGCCGGGCGAGATGTTCAAGGTGTTCCGGCACTACAAGCGCGACGAGTGGGAGCGCTACTGCGCCGAGGTCACCGACTGGGACGTCAAGGAGTACCTGGACGTGCTGCCATGATGATTGATTCCACGAGTTTCGCGCCTCTGCGAGAGGACCAGCGAGGCCCAGACGCCACGAGCGTCCTTGAACAGGCTTCATCCAGCCTGCCCTGCGGACGCCCGCGTCCTCTGGACGACGCTGGATCCGCTCCCAGAGCCACGGATCCCGTGGAACCAACCATCTAGGGCCGCGCGAGAACACGGAGGAGAGGGCATCAAGGTGTGCGGAATCGCAGGAATCATCTACCGAAACGGCGACAGCGATATCGGGCGTGACATGACCCGGATGCTGCAGTCGATGAAGCACCGGGGGCCGGACTCGACCGGCTACGCGCTGTACGGCCCGGCCCAGAAGGTCGTGCTGATGCGCTACACGCTGGCCGACGCCAACGACCCCCGCGACTTCGACTTCTCGGAGCGGCTGGAGAAGAACCGGGCCGAGGTCGAGGCGCGGCTGTCCGTGATCGGCGCGAAGGTGGACAAGGTCGAGGCCGAGACGGACTACGCCTACCGGGCCACGATGCGCTACGAGGGCGACCTCAAGGCGCTCGCGGACTACGTCGAGGACGTGCCCGGCGCCGAGGTGCTGTCGCTCGGCCACTCGCTCGAGATCGTGAAGGACCTGGGGGACGCCGAGACGGTGGCCAACCAGTACCACCTGAACGCCTTCGAGGGCACCCACGCCATCGGCCACGTGCGGATGGCGACCGAGTCCGACGTGGACATCTCGGGCGCGCACCCCTACTGGGCGTACCCGTTCTCGGACGTCGCCGTCGTGCACAACGGCCAGCTGACGAACTACTTCCAGTGGCGCCGCCGGCTGGAGCGCTCCGGCCACCGGTTCCAGTCCGAGTGCGACTCCGAGATCATCGCGGTCTACCTGGCCGAGAAGATGAGCGAGGGCGATTCGCTCGAGGAGGCCATGCACAAGAGCCTGGACGAGCTGGACGGTGTGTTCACGTACATGTGCGTGACGGCCGACGCTCTCGGCGTGGCCAAGGACGAGATGGCCGCGAAGCCGCTCGTCCTGTACGAATCGGACGACCTGGTCGCGCTGGCATCGGAGGAGATCGCCATCCGCGCCATCGTCGACCACGAGATCGACACCTACGACCCCTACGAGCGCGAGGTGCTGGTATGGAAGCGGTAGGCGAGCGCCGGATCACGTACGACGCCCGCGGGCTGGTCGAGCCCGACGACACCGTCCCTCACGTCTCCCAGGTCGACGGGAAGACGGCGGTGTTCGACGCCGAGACGATGACGACCCGCCAGATCAACCTCGAGCTGCGCTCGCTGCTGTTCGAGCAGGGCGTCACCGACGTCACGGTCAAGAACCCCGGCTCCAAGCACTCGCTCGGCGTCGGGCTGCTGACCCGCTGCAAGATCACGTTCCAGGGCAGCCTCGGCTACTTCGGCTGCGGCCTGATCGACGGGCCGGAGATCCACATCACCGGCCGCGTCGGCTGGTCGGCCTGCGAGAACATGATGTCCGGCGTCGTCATCGTCGAGGGCAACGCCGGCTCGCTGACCGGCGCCGCGATGCGCGGCGGCGACCTGGTCATCAAGGGCCGCGCCGGTGCCCGCTCGGGCATCGATCAGAAGGGCGGCACGATCCTGACCATGGGATCGGTCGGCTCGATGACGGGCTTCATGATGCAGCGCGGCCGCCAGGTGATCTGCGGCGATGCGGGCCCGGGCCTGGGCGACTCGATGTACGACGGCATCATCTACGTCGGCGGCAAGGTCAAGGCGCTCGGCATCGACTGCGTGCCGGGCGAGTGGAACGAGTCCGACACCGAGTTCATCGAGCGCAAGTTCCGGATCTACGGGCTGGGGTCACCGCCCGAGTTCCAGAAGTTCGTGTGCGGCAAGAAGCTCTACAACTACGACAGCCTCGAGCCTTCCGAGCGGAAGCTCGTCCTCTAGGAGTCCGCGATGGCAAACGACGAACTCGTCACACGCCGCCGGGCGGTGCTGGGACACAGCCGGATCTTCACGCCGGAGGTCATGAACGACATCCACATGAAGGCCGAGCTGGGCCGGTACCGCATGCGCGGCTTCAGCATGTTCAAGCCCATCCCGCACTGGGACGAGCTGATGTTCATGCCCGGCACCCTCACGCGCTTCGTGATCGAGGGCTACCGGGAGAAGTGCGTCACCAAGACCGTGCTCGGTGCGCGCTTCGCCAAGAAGCCGATCGAGCTCGACATCCCCGTCTACATCACCGGGATGAGCTTCGGCGCGCTCTCGCTGGAGGCCAAGATGGCCCTGGCCAAGGGCGCCTCGATGGCGGGCACGGCGACGTGCTCCGGCGAGGGCGGGATGATCCCGCCCGAGCGCGACCTCTCGACCAAGTGGTACTACCAGTGCATCCAGAGCCGGTACGGCTTCAACCCGCATCACCTGATGCTGGCCGATGCCGTCGAGTTCTTCATCGGCCAGGGCTGCAAGGTGGGCCTGGGCGGCCACCTGATGGGCCAGAAGGTGACCGAGCAGGTGGCGGAGATGCGCTCGCTGCCGGCCGGCATCGACCAGCGCTCGCCGGCCCGGCACCCGGACTGGCTGGGGCCGGACGACCTCTCGCTCAAGATCCAGGAGATCCGCGAGGCGACCGACTACCAGATCCCGATCCAGCTCAAGCTGGGCGCGGCGCGCGTCTATGACGACGTCCGCATGGCGGCCAAGTGCGGCCCGGACATCATCTACCTGGACGGCGCCGAGGGCGGCACCGGCGCGGGCCCGCACATCGCCACCGAGGAGACCGGCATCCCGCTGATGGCGGCGATCCCGGAGGCGCGGCGCGCCCTCGAGGACGTCGGCCTGGCCGACGAGATCGACCTGGTCGTGGCCGGCGGCATCCGCAACGGCGGCGACGTCGCCAAGGCGCTGGCGCTGGGCGCGAAGGCGATCGCGGTCGGCCACTCCGGCCTGATGGCGCTCAACTGCAACAAGGAGATCCCGGGCGTCACCGACTACGAGGGCACCGTCGGCGTCCCCGCCGGCCAGTGCTACCACTGCCACACGGGGCGCTGCCCGGTGGGCGTCGCCACCCAGGATCCCGAGCTGCGCAAGCGGCTGGTGGTCGAGGAGGCGGCGGAGCGGGTCTACAACTTCCTGCACACGCTCACGCTCGAGGTGCAGATGCTGGCCCGCGCCTGCGGCAAGACCAACATCCACAGCCTGGAGCCGGAGGACCTGGCGGCGTTGACCGTCGAGGCGGCGGCGATGGCGAAGGTGCCGCTGGCCGGCACCTCCTACATCCCCGGCGTCAGCGAGGAGCGGACGCTGGCCGAGATGAAGGCGATGCTGGAGAAGCTGGTCTACGACCAGACCGAGCCGACGCAGGCGATCCCCCACGTCGAGACGGCGGGAGACTGACATGGCCAATCCGCAGGAACCGCAGAAGATCCAGTCGATCGACGCCGAGTACCTCTCGGGCCGGCGCTTCCCCTACCAGGAGGACATCAGCCTGGTCGAGGACGTCGATCTGCTGGCGTCGACGCCCGGCGAGGACATCAACTGGCTCGAGGACATCGAGCTGCTGGTGGAGGAGGGCACCCCGGCGGTGTTCGACCGCTACTCGAACTCGTTCCTCAAGATCTACTTCCCGATCCCCGAGGGCCGTGGGAACGAGATCGCCCGCAAGGTGCTGATCAAGCATCTCCAGGAAGGCAACTCCTACGGCATTCGCCTGAAGGAGTACCATTGCAAATTCCCTCAGCCGGAACTCGGCCCCTGGGTCGAGGGATCCCGGACGGTGGGCGCCGATTGGCGGCCTCCTGTCCTGGAAGGCTGGGAGCCGCCGGCGCACTAACAACCCGGCGGTAGAGCGGCTCCGACCCCCGAGGAGCGTCCGGAACTCCCCTCCGGGCGCTCCTCTCAAATTGCGGCGCGGGACGCGCCGGCGCCGGGCCGCCGTAGTCGTGCATGGCCGGGTTCCTCTCGCTGCTCGCAGCCGTGGCCCTCGCGGCGATGCCGGCGCACGGGGTGCGGCTGGGGACGTCGGAGCAGGGCAGGCCGATCGTCGCGATCGAGCGCGGCGACCCGTTCGGCCGGCGGCTGCTGGTGGTCGGCTGCATCCACGGGACGGAGTGCGCCGGGATCCGCGTCGTCCGGCTGCTCGAGTACTGGCCGCCGCCGCCCGGGATCGACCTCTGGCTCGTGCCCGACCTGAACCCCGACGGCCGTGCGCTGGGCACCCGCCAGGATGCGCGCGGCGTCGACCTGAACCGCAACTTCCCGGCCGGCTGGCGGTCGTGGGGCCGTCCCGGCGACGTCCAGTACCCGGGCCCGCGCCCGTTCTCCGAGCGGGAGACGCGGATCGTCCGCTCGCTGGTCGAGCGGATCCGGCCGGACGTCACGGTCTGGTACCACCAGCACATGGACACGGTGTGGGCCCACGGGCCGAGCCTGGCGGCCGGGCGCCGCTACGCGCGGGCCTCCGGCATGCGCCTGCTCGATCGCCGCTGGCTGGGCGGCACCGCGCCGCACTGGCAGAACGTCGCGCTGGGCCAGGTCTCGTTCGTCGTCGAGCTGCCCGCCGGGGAGCTGTCGGAGGCGGGGCGGCAGGCGGCCGGCGCGCTGGCTGCGGTGATGCGTTGACAGTTGTCACCATACGTGGCACGATCGACTCCCGTGAGCGACCAGGAGGTGGAGTGATGCCGAACGCTCCCGCTGTTCAGGCCCCGGCCCAGTCGCGGTGGGTCGACGACGCGTGGGTGCAGGCCGGCCTCTTCCTGCTCTCGGTGACGGTGCTCGGGTTCGCGATCTGGGGTGTCAACTACCAGTGGACGAGCAGCATCCCCGTCTACCCCGACGCGCGGGGCGCGTGGGGGCTGACGATGGTGATCATGATCGTCACGCTGGTCGTGATCGGGCTGGCCGTGGACCGCCAGCCGCTGGGCGTGCTGATCAGCAGCACCAACCGCATGTCGCTGGCCCGTCTGCAGACCGCTGCCTGGACGGTGCTCGTGCTCTCGGCGCTGATGGCCGCCGTCGGCCAGAACCTCCGTGCGGGCGTCGCTGATCCGCTTGCGGTGAACATCCCCAACCATGTCTGGGCGATGCTCGGGATCTCGGCGATCTCGCTCGCCGGGACACCGCTGGTGATGGCGCCGAAGCGGCGGCGGAGCCCCGACACGGCCGAGCTGCACCAGACGCTCGCCGTCAAGGCCAACAAGCCGATTGCCAAGGTGGCCGAGCCGGTCACGGAGCAGTCGCTGACCCGGGCGAACGGCCGGCTGGTCGCGGTCGGCCAGGTGGCGGCCCACGGCCACACGGCCGACGCGTCCGTCGCCGACATGTTCAAAGGCGACGAGACCGGGAACGCCGCCTGGGTGGACATGGGGAAGGTGCAGCTGTTCTTCTTCACGCTGGTCGCGGTGCTCGCCTATGGCTTCGCGCTGGGCAGCACACTCGACGTCTCCAGCAGCCACGCGATCGGGTCGCTTCCCACCGTCGATGCGGGCTTCGTCTGGCTGCTCGGCGTCAGCCACGCGGGCTACCTCGGCCACCAGGCCGCGCCGCACAGCGAGACCGCAAGCCTGGCGTAGCATCGGCTGAGTGCCGGCGCTTCTCGTCCTGCTTGCGTACGCCATCGGCTGCGTCTCCCCGGGCTACCTGCTCGTCCGCCGGCGCACCGGCGTCGACCTGCGGGCGAGCAGCACCGGCAGCACCGGGGCGCGCAACGCGGGCCGCGCCGCCGGCCGCCGCGTTGCCGCCGCCGTCTTCCTGCTGGACGCCGGCAAGGGCGCGCTCGCCGTCGGCATCGCGGCCGCCGCCGGGCTGGGCGACGCGGGCCAGGGCGTGTGCCTGCTCGCCGTGGTGGCGGGGCACGTGCTGCCGGTGCAGCTGCGGTTCCGCGGCGGGCGCGGACTCTCGCCTGCGCTGGGCGGCCTGCTGGTGCTCAGCCCCGTCTCGGCCCTGGTTGGGCTAGCGGTCTGCCTGGGTATCGCCGCCGCGACCCGGCTGTTCACGGCCGCGGGCATCGCTGGGGCGATCGCAGGCGCCGCGGCGACCTGGCTGATCGAGCCTGCCGCGGCGGCCCTGCCGGTGACCGCCGCCGTCGCGCTCGTCTGCCTCGCCCACCTCCGCGGGCGTCAGCTCCAGGGATAGGGGCTGTTCGACACCGGGTGCAGGTCGCCGGTGGCGAACCGCTCGAAGCGGAACGGGCGCAGGATGCTCGAGTGGCCGCCGGTCATCACCCGCGCGACCTCGCGGCCGACCCCGATCATCTTGTAGCCGTGGTTCGAGTCGGCGATCACGTATGCGTTGGGGCGCATGTAGTCGAAGATCGGGAAGCTGTCCACCGTGAAACAGCCGACGCCGCCCGAGCGGATGTTCTTGTAGGTCGCCCGCTTGCCCTCGAAGCGCTTCAGGCAGTGCGAGAGCGAGGCGCACCACATGTCCGCGAAGCCCTCCTGCACCGACGCCGTCGGGTAGGGGTCGACGTCGAACTGCTGGCCGACGATGACCGGCGCCGCGCCGCCCTGGATGCCGTGCGGGTCCTGCTTGAAGTAGTTGCCCCAGAACTCGTCGGTGATCAGCGCGCCCTCGTCGTCGTAGAGCGGCGCGTCGGAGTCCACGTGCAGCACCGGCGGCATCGTCCCGTCCTCCAGTGAGAGCAGCTTGGGATCGACGTCGATCTCGCCCTCCTGGAGGTACCAGTACGTCCACATGTACTGATCCCTGTGCACCTCGCCCGACGGCGTGCGCACGTCGGTGTGGTCGGACAGGCCCAGCATCTCCCACAGGTTCGCGACCCACGGCCCGACCGCGATCACGACCTGCTCGACGTCCACTGCGCCCTGGTCGGTCTGGACGCGGGTGACCGCGCCGTCGTTGTCCATCTCGAAGCCGGTCACGGTGACGCCGTCCACGATCCGTGCGCCGGCCGCCGTCGCCTTGCCGGCCAGGCCGTGCATCGAGGCCATGTTGTTGGCGAACCCGCCCTTGTGCTCGTGCAGCGCGACGTGGACGCCCTGCGCGCGCCAGTCCGGGAACATCGAGCGCATGTAGGAGCGCACCTCGTCCTCGCCGACGACCAGGTCGGACGGGTAGCCGATCCGCTGCTGGCGCTCGTGCACCTCGGTCAGGTCGCCGACCTGGCGCTCGGCGCCGACGGCGAGGTAGCCGACGGGGTGGTAGGAGAAGGCCTCGGGATCCTGCTCCCAGACCTCGACGTTGGCAGCCATCAGCTCGCTCATGGCGGGCTGGTAGTAGTTGTTGCGGACGACGCCGCAGGCGATCCCGGAGGCGCCGGCGCCGACGCCGGTCTTGTCCACGATCAGCACGTCGGGCTCCTCGCCATGGGCGCGCTGCTCCTGGGCGAGGTGCCAGCCGGTCGAGAGGCCGTGCACGCCCGCGCCGATGATCAGGTACTTGACGCTGCCGGGAAGGCTCATGTCTCCTCCTATTGCCGTTATGGCAATGACATTTCACTGGGTACGATCGCAGTGTACCCGAGGGCAGCCGAAAGCGCAGCCGCCGCGCCTGCCAGTGCGGGCAGCGCGGCCTCGCGGCGGCGCCGGCGGAACCTGTCGGCGGGCCCCTGGACGCCCAGGATCGCGGCCAGCTCGCCCCCCGCGGCGAACACCGGCGCGGCGATCGCGTTCAGGTCGGCCTCGCGCTCCCGCACGGCCTGCGCCCAGCCCTGGACGCGCACCGCCTCGACCTCCTTGCGCAGCTTGTTGGCGTCCACGATCGTGCGCTCGGTGAACCGTTCCGGCTCGGGCGCCGCCTGCGCACGGGTGCCGAAGGCGAGCATCACCTTGCCGGTCGCGGTGGCGTGGGCCACGCTGGGGCGGCCGACCCGGGCGACGCTCGCCACGCTGGCGCGGCTCGCCACGAACTCGACCGTGACCGCCTCGTCGCCGCCGGGGACGGAGAGCGTGGCCGTCTCGCCGGTCGCCTCCTCCAGCGCGGCCAGGTGCGGCCGGGCCAGCGCGCGCAGGTCGAGCCCCGACAGCGCGTGGTTGGCGAGCCGCATCAGGTGCGGCCCCAGGCGGTAGCGGCCGCTGTCGGCCACGTACTCGACGTAGCCGCCGGCCACCAGCGTCGCCAACAGCCGCGACACCGTGCTGGCGTTGATGCCGGTGCGGCGCGCGAGCTCGTTGGTACCCGCCTCGCCGGGCAGCTCGAGGAACGCGTCGAGCACGCGCATCGCGCGCTCGACCGCCTCCAGCTTGCGCTCGGCGGGTCGTCCGGTCGGTGGCACGCGTCTTATTGTGCCCGACCGCGACTACACTCGTTCCCCATGCCCGAGGAGACCGCGACTGCGCTGAGTGTCGGCGGCCGGGCGTGGGGCCGCGATTTCGGCGATCCGGTGGGCGAGCATCTGGCCGTCCGGGCGGACTGCGGGCTGTGCGACGCGTCGGCGGTGCTGCGCCGCTACGAGGTGCGCGGGCCGGGCGCCGGCCTCGCCCTCGACCGCTTCGCCACCAACGAGATGGCCGGCCTGGCGCGCGGCCGGCTCCGCTACAGCGTCTTCTGCGACGACGACGGCGCGGTTCTGGGCGACGGGATCGCGATGCGGTTCGCCGACGACCTGTACGGCCTGGTGCTGCGGTTTCCCGCCGATGCGGATGCGCTGGCCGCCGCGGCCGGGGACGCCGACCACGAGCTGCTGGACGTCACCGACCGCACGCCGCATCTGGCGCTCCAGGGCCCACGGTCGCGGGCGGTGCTGGAGGAGCTGACCGGCGCCGACCTCGCCGGCCTGCGCTACTTCGGCCTGCTCGGCGAGCCGCTGCGGATCGAGGGCGCGCCGGTCTGGGTCGCCCGCTGCGGCTACACCGGCGAGCTGGGGTACGAGCTGTTCACCGAGCCGCCGCACGCCGCCATGCTGGTGGACGCGCTGGTCGGCGCCGGCGCGCGTCCCTACGGGCTGGAGGCGATGGACACGCTCCGCCAGGAGGCGGGGCTGATCCTGGCCGGCCACGACTTCGCGCCGGGCGCCAGCGATCCCTACGAGCTTGGCCTGGGCCGGGTGGTCAGGCTGGAGAAGCCGGAGTTCCGGGGCCGCGACGCGTTGATCGAGCGCGCGGCCCGCCGCCCCGCGCGGCGGTTGACGACGCTCGTCTGCGACGGGCGCGAGGTGCCCGAGCGGGGGTCGCCGGTGCTGGTCGGGGGACGTCCCGCGGGAGAGGTGCGCAGCTCGTGCCTCGCTCCCACCATCGGCCGCCCGATCGCGCTGGCAGTGGTGGACGTGGACGCGATCGAGGCGGGCACGCCGGCCGTCGCGGGGGGCGTCGCCGCGCGGGTCGCGGGCCTGCCGGTGTACGACCCCGGCAAGCTGCGGCCGCGCGCCTGAGAGCTGTTTCACCTGCATGTGGCACCATATGGTCTGACACCGGGCTGTCGTGAGCGGGCCGGTAGGAGGAGTCGACGACTTGATGGCCAGGGTTCTGATCGCGCTCGTCGCGGCAGTGGCGGCGTTCGCAGCGCTCACCGCCGCGGCCACCGCGACCTCCGGCGACACGATGCGCACCCTCTCGATCGACGAGACGCAGACCGATTGTCCGGGCAAGCCGAACAGCGGGATCACGATCGTCGGCGCGACGGTGCTGGTCGCGTGCTCGGGCGGCTCCGGCTACGGCCCGTCGATCGTCGAGTCGAAGGTGGGCAAGGGCACGCTGATCGCCGTGCACCAGCTGACCGGCCTGGGCAGCGCTCGGCTCGGCCCGATCGCCTACGAC
This sequence comes from uncultured Actinomycetes bacterium, assembly GCA_963797175.1. Lineage (GTDB taxonomy): Bacteria > Actinomycetota > Thermoleophilia > Gaiellales > JAICJC01 > DATLLN01. Next base: position 1,071,168 of record CAWCOL010000009.1, on the reverse strand, counting down.
GCGGTGCACTCCCGGCTGTGGGCCTGCACGCTCCCCGCGACCGGCACGGCCAGCTTCGGGACGGTTGACCTGGCCAAGGACAGGTTCGTGCGCAAGGCGCCGGCGCCCGACTGCGGCGGCGGCCTCGAGTACGACTCGGGCAGCAACACGCTGTGGACCGCCGCCCTGCACGGCCGGACGATGCTGCATGTCAGCACCGACGGCCGCACCATCAAGAGCTTCGACCTGTCCGACCTGCTCGGCGCCTGTTCGATCTCGGGGATCGCGATCGAGGACAACTCGGTGCTGTTCTCGACGCTCGACCACGCCCACGGGGACGTGACCGGCTGCGGGCTGTTCTCCGCGCCCCGGTCGATGGCGAACCCGACGATGATCATCCCGTTCTCGACGATCGGCATCGTGGCCGACGTCGCCTGCGACGACGCGACCTTCGCCGGCAAGAACAAGACCGCGCTCTGGACGATCCCGCCGAACGCCACGTTCGCCGCGGCGTTCGAGGCGCCGGGCTCAGGCGGCTCCAAGCCGCCACCCTGCAAGTAACGGTCGGGAGTCCAGCCTGCCATCCGGGGTCTGGCACGGGGTCTGGCACCGTGCCAGACCCCTCTCACGGCCGATCCGGCGTTCCGTGACGAACCGACGCGGAAGGCGTGACGAAGTCGGGACAGGCAGGTTTCCCGTCAACCAGGCGTTCCTGAATGGTGTCCGGTACGGTGTCTGGCACTGTGCCGGACACCAAACACCACCGATCCGGAGTTCCGTGACGGCCAGTTGCACCGAAGACCGTGACGCAAACCGTCAGGAGCCCAACCTGCGCGACGGAGTGTCCGGCACGTCGAGAGGCGACCAAGAGACACGAACCGGTTGGGTCGGTGCCGGACACGGAATGGTGGTCCACCGACGCCACGGTCAGGAGCCCAACCTTCGCCCGTCATCGGAATGGCCGTCCACTGGCGCCACGGTCAGCGGCCCAACCCCCGGGCCACCCACCGTCCGCTAGGAGCGAACGGCGTTCCGCTCCGGCGCGTAGCGGCGCGCCAGCAGGCCGTGTGCGAGCGAGAGGTCGAGATCGGCCGCGGCGACGCCGACCTGGCCGTAGGGCACCTGGACGACCAGCCGCCCATCGGGGTCGATGATGCAGCTGGCCGAGCCCTGGGCCGGTCCGGCCGCGTTCGACGCGGCGACGTACACGGTGTTCTCGAGCGCCCGGCACATCAGCGCCTTCTCGTGGTAGGAGCCGGCCGGGTCGCACCAGCGCTGCTGCGGCGTGCCGTCGTCCGTGGTGACGAAGTGCGGGGCGAAGACGACCTCGGCGCCCTCGCGGGCCGCCCAGCGCACCAGCTCCGGATAGCGGAACGCCTCGTGGCAGATCGCGACCGCGAAGGTCACGCCCGCGGCACGGAACAGGCGGCGGCCGCTGCCGGGCACGTAGAACGGCTCCTCATCGGGATCGATCTGCGTCTTCACCTGCTCGCCCAGGCGCACACCGTCGACGCCCAGCACGACCGCGACGATCTCCCGGCCCGCCGGGCACGGCCGCTCGACCCCGGCGATGGTGACGACGCCCGCGCGCGCGGCCGCGGCGGCGACCTCGTCCAGGGCGCGGTCGACCTCCTCGATCGTCACGTCCTGCACCGCCCGCTGCTGCATGCGGTGGCCGGGCAGGTCGGTCTCGGGCAGGCAGACGATCGCCGCCCCCTGCCGGCCCGCCTCCTCGACCGCGGCGACGGCCGCGGGCACCGCCTCGTCCAGCGTCGCGGTCAGCGGCGTCGAGGCGACGGCGATACGAACCCTGGTCATCGGCGCAGGCTACCGGCCGCCCCGGCGAGTCGGTAGGCTCTGCGGCCCCGGGAGAAGGAGCCGACATGGCAAGCGTGGCGACGCGAAGCGGAGCGTTCATCGGCGGGCACTGGATCGACGGCGACGGCGACACCATCGAGGTGCGCAGCCCCGCGACCGGCGAGCTGGTCGGCACCGTCACGGCATCGTCCGCGGCGCAGGTCGACCAGGCGGTCTCGGCCGCCGCGGCCGCCTTCCCCGCCTGGCGGGCCACCTCCGTCCTGGAGCGGGTGGACGTCTGCCGCCGCGCGTTCACGCTGTGCATGGAGCGCAACGAGGAGATCGCCCGGATGATCTCGACGGAGACCGGCAAGACCATCCGCGAGTCCCGGGAGGAGATGGAGGAGTTCACAGCCGACCACTTCCGCCGCGCATCCGAGGACGTGCTGCGCCAGGCCGGCCAGGTGCTGCCCTCGACCCAGGAGCGGACGTCCAACAAGCGGATCATGGTCGTGCAGGAGCCGATCGGCGTCGTCGCCGCCGTCTCGCCCTGGAACTTCCCGGTGGACATCGCCGGCATCCCCATCGTCTACGGCCTCGCGCTCGGCTGCACCGTGGTCTGGAAGCCGTCGGAATACGCACCGCTGTGCGCCCAGTTGTTCGCCGAGCTGCTCAGCGACGCCGGGTTCCCGGCGGGCACGATCAACCTCGTTCACGGCCGCGGCGAGACCGGCGCCGAGCTCGTCCGCCATCCCGGCGTCGGCAGCGTCGTCTTCACCGGCTCGGTCGAGACCGGTGAGCGCGTCGCCCGCGACGCCGGGCTGAAGAACCGGGTGCTGGAACTGGGCGGCAACGGCCCCCAGATCGTGCTCGCCGACGCCGACCTGGAGCGCGCCGCCGACGCCGCGATTACCGGCTGCTTCTACCTCGCCGGTCAGTGCTGCACTGCCGCCGAGCGGATCCTCGTTCAGCGCAGCGTCAAGGACCGGTTCGTCGAGCTGCTGGTCGAGCGCGCCATGCGGCTGCGCGTCGGCGACCCGCTGGACGACGCCACCGACATGGGACCGCTGTGCACGGCGGCGGTGCTGGAGCGCACCCGTCGGCACGTGGCCGAGGCGGTCGAGCAGGGCGCCACGGTCGTGCTGGGCGGCGGCAGCGATGGACAGTTCCACGAGCCGACGGTGATCGACGGCGTCACGCCCGAGATGCTGATCGCCCGGGAGGAGACGTTCGGCCCGGTCGCCCCGATCATGGTCTTCGACACCCTCGAGGAGGCGATCGCGATCGCCAACGGCACCGAGTACGGCCTCACCGCGGCGGTGTTCACGCGCTCGCTGCATGACGCCTGGCACGCGGCCGAGGCGCTCCAGCACGGAACGGTGCACATCAACGAGACAACGAACTACTGGGATCAGCTGGCGCCGTTCGGCGGCGCCAAGAAGTCTGGCGCGGGCCGCGAGCTGGCCGGGTGGATCATCGACGCGCTGACCGAGACCAAGCAGATCACGTTCGACCTGGGCTAAGGCCCTTCGCCGGCCACCCAGAGGAGGCACGAGCAGCGGCGGCGGATGCGGCGTACCGCCTTGCGGAAGATCCGCGGCCGGATCCGGCTCGGGTCGGCACCGATCACGAGGAGGGCCGCGTCCCGCTCGCCGGCGACCTCCAGCAGCGCCTCCACCGGCCGCGGGCTGCGCACGCGCAGGTGCTCGACCTCGAGCCCCAGCGCCGCGGTCTGCTCGACCAGCCGTCGGATCGCCTCGCGGTCGTCCGGCTCCTCCAGCTCGGCGTAGCGCATCGCCATCGACTGCGGCCAGAGCGGCATCTCGACGGCGTCCACGACGATCAGCTTGACGTCACCTTCGAGCGCGGCCTGGATCGCGATCCGCGCCGCCTCCGGCTCGAACGGCACGGCCAGCGTCGCCAGCACCACCGGCCGGTTCCGCCGCCCGCCGAACACCACGGGCGGTGCGTCGGGCACCCGGCTGCGTGCGCGGAGGATCGGGCTCACGACCCGTCACCGCCCTCGGCGTGGAGCTCCCAGCGGCGGGTGAGCAGGCCGACCGCGCGGCGGTGCCTGCGGTGGACGACCGGCTTCAGGAACAGGAACCAGCCCAGCAGCACCACGCCCAGCGTCGCCATGATCTGGAGGAAGTCGCCGCGCACGGCGGCCAGCAGGACGAGCACGCCCATCAGCGCGATGACGCCGTAGCCGAACAGCCGGTAGCGCAGGTCGAGCGACGCCAGCGCCTTGTACTCGCTTTCGGGGATCTCGGTCGTGTCGTAGACCCGCCCGCAGGCCGCGCACGTCCACCGTTCGCCGTACTTCGCGCGCCCGTCCGCCCCGCAGTCACAGCGAAGCGTGATGGCCGGGGCCTTCATGCCGTCTATCTTCGCCGATCCGGCCACCTCACCGCAAGGGGGGCGGCCCAGTCATGTAGGGATGGTCGCAACCGCCGTCCGCAGGGTGGAGGAGAATGATCTTGACCCCCTGAGCGGAATACGGTTTCATGCTCTGACGCTCTTTTCTCCCCTTCTTCTTCGTCTGTCAGGCGGGAGGTGCTCATGGCTACGGCCTCGGTCGAGGAGCGAGAACTCCTCAAGACCATCAGCTGGTTCGACGGCTTTGTCGTCGCGCTGGCAAACCCCAGCTTCCTGATCACCGGGCTCGGTGGCTCGGTGCTCTCACTCGGCGGCTGGGGCGCTGTGATCCTGTGGACCGTGTCGGTGATCCTCGGCGCGCTCCACAACTACATCTACAGCGAGTCGGCTGCGATGTTCCCGAAGCTCTCGGGCGGCATCGCCATCTACGCCCACGAGGCGTGGAAGAAGTACTTCTCGTTCGTCGGCCCGGTGGCCGCGTTCGGCTACTGGATCGGCTGGTCGGTCGTGCTCTCCGCGACCGGCATCGTGGTCGGGCTGCTTGTCCAGACGCAGTTCTACCCGTCCTCGGCGGATCCCTCGAGCAGCTGGAACCACAGCGGCCACTTCCTCGGGGTCCCGCTCTACTTCAGCTTTCCGATCGCCCTGACCTGCCTCATCATCGGCATCATCTGGGTCTTCAATGTGATCGGCATGCGGCCCGCCGTCTGGGTCGGCTACGTGACCGGGGCGCTGCTGATGATCCCGCTCGCCGTGATCATGTTCCTGCCCTACTTCACCGGCGACTGGCACAGCTCGAACCTGCACAACAACATCGCCACGAACGCCCACGCGCTGGGGGCGAGCACCGGCACCCTGGTGATCGTCTGGCTGTACGCCATGTGCTGGTCGAGCTACGGCATGGAGTGCTGCGCCACGTTCGCGCCGGAGTACCACGACACGGCGCGGGACACGCCGAAGGCGCTGCGCGTCGCGGCCATCTTCGGCGTGATCACCTACGCCCTGCTGCCGCTGGGCGCCGTCGGCACGTTCGGCGACCAGAACATCACGGTGGACAACTACCTGGGCGGCTTCTACGCCACCACGTTCCACGACATCCTCGGCGGCGGCACCGGCATCGCGATCATCCTGCTCTGCGCAGGCATCGTGCTGGCCATGAACACGGCCACCGCGGACGGTTCGCGGGCCCTCTACGGCATCTCCCAGGACGGCATGACCATCCGCTGGCTGGGCAAGCTGAACGGCCGCCATGTCCCCGCCAACGCGATGACGCTGGACGCGGTGCTGAACATCGTGCTGCTGCTGACGTTCGCGTCCGACGCGTCGGCGTCGCTCAAGATCCTGATCATCTCGAACCTGGGATACGTGCTCTGCCACGTGTTCGCGATGTCGGGCGTCGTGCTGCTTCGGCGCGACCGTCCGGACTGGCCACGGCCGATCAAGGTCGGCCGGCCCTGGATCATGGGCGCCGTGGTGCTGGCCGCGTTCGACCTCGTCCTGCTGGTCTGGGGCGGCTGGAATTCCGGCCTGGCCTGGGGTGACACCAGCAAGTCCACGGTGTTCAAGGCGATCCTGATCCTGCTGATCGCCGCGCTGCTCTACATCTACCGCGTGGTCGTCCAGGAGAAGAAGCCGCTCAAGCTGCGGCTGCCCGCTCCGCGGACGCCCGAGGAAGAGGCGCGGATGGCCGACATCCCGACGGCGTCGGTCTAGTCCGAGAACGCAAGAGGGGCCCGGGACGGTTCGCCGTCCCGGGCCCCTCGGCGTCAAGGGATCAGCTCTCGCCGGCCTCGGTCAGCAGCCGCTCGGCCAGCTCGCGCTTCTGGTCGGCCGAGAACTTCTTGAGCTCGTTGTTCAGCGCCCGTTCGTTGATGCTGACGTTCCAGTAGTCGAGCGAGTCCATCCCCAGCAGGGCGGTCTTGCCGACGAACTGCCGCAGCACCTCGTTGGTCGGGCCCATCACCCAGCCGGCCTTGCCGTCGCGCAGGTAGCGCTCGAGCTGCAGCGGCTCCTTCTTGAACGCCGTGCCGCCGCAGCAGTGGAGCATCTTGTCCACCACGTGCGCCACGTTCTTGGCCGCGTTGAACTTGATCTGCCACAGCCAGGGCAGGTAGTTCCCGCGGGCCAGCTCGTTCGTGATCTTCGCCTGCGACCCGTCGGTGACGCGGTCGAGGGCATTCGCGACGCTGAAGACGAACATCCGCGACGCGTTGGTGTCCATGATCGCCTCGCCGACCGTGTCCTGGATCGTCGGGTAGTCGCACACGCGCAGGCCGACGTCCTTGTGCGTCTTCCGCGTCGTGTGCCGGCAGGCGATGTCGATCGCGCCCAGCGAGATGCCGTTCCACGTGCCGGACGAGCCGATCAGGAAGTTCGGGTCGACCGACTCGTCGTTGGAGAACGCACCGTCGCCGATCTCGCCGACGACCTGGTTCTCGGGGACGAACTTCCAGTCCAGCAGCAGCGTGCCCGACTGGTTGCCGCGCAGGCCGAGCGCGTCCCACTCCTGCGGCTTGGCCTCGATCTCGTCCTTGTCCACGACGAACACGGACAGGTTCGAGTAGTCGCCGTTGTAGTCGGGCGACGTCGTCTGCAGTACGTAGAAGTCGGCGAAGCCCGCGGAGGTCGTCCACGAGGCCTTCTTCAGCACCTCGAAGCCGCCGTCCACGCGGCGGGCGCCGGACGCGATCGGATACCAGAAGTGGGAGCCCGTCTCGGGATCCGAGTAGGAGAGCGTGCCGATCAGGCCCTCGCGCACCTTCTTCAGGTACTTCTCGATCGTGTACTCGGTGGCGCGCAGCTTGAGCGCCTCCACGGCCCCGATGTGCATCGTGTAGCACATCGCACAGGAGGCGTCGCCGTAGCGGGCGAGCGTCTCCGTGACGTTCGCGTACATGACGTGGTTCTGACCGAGTCCGCCCCACTCCTTCGGAAGCATCAGCCCCAGGAAGCCGTCCGGTCCCAGAGCCTCCAGGCTCTTGCGCGGGAACGTCAGGGTGCGGTCGTTCTCGGCCGCGAGCGGCCGGATCGTCTCCGCGCAGATCTCCTTGAGCCGCTCGAGCAGCGCTTTCTGCTCGTCATCCAGGAACCAGTCGGGGTCGAACATCGGGTCGAGCCCGGCCATGGCCGACTCGGGAGCGACCGTTGCCATTCAGCTCTCCTCTCGTCAAAACAGCGTCGCGTGCGGGGCATATCCTAGTCTCCGAGCCGTGGGCGGGTCTATGTTGCCCTCGCCACCTCTTGGCCGGGTGGACATTTCGGCGCGGACACGAGGCCCGACGCTCCAGCGGGGACCGTCGCCGGATCACCCCATGTACGCTTTGTCCATGTCCACCGCGCACACATCGGTGCCCCTGCGGGCGGTGCCGCAGGTCGATCGCCCGGTCGAGGGCCGCTACCTCTACCAGATCATCAACACGGTCTCCTCGACCCTCGACGTCGACCGCGTGCTGCGCGCGATCGTCGATCTGGTCAGCGAGGCGATCGATTGCCACGCCTGCTTCGTCTACTCGGTCGAGCAGGACGACGGCTCGCTGCTGCTGCGGGCGGTGTCCGATCCCTACGGCGCGCTGGTCGACCGCCTGCGGTTCGAGCGGGGCGAGGGCTTCGCCGGCTGGGTGGCGGAGCGCGACCAGCCGCTGTTCATCCCCGACAACGCGCTGGCCGACCCCCGGATCAAGGTTGTGCCGGAGGCGGAGGAGGAGAAGTACCAGTCGTTCTGCGCCGCGCCGCTGCGCAGCAAGGACGGCACCGTGATCGGCGTCATCGCGCTGCACGCCGAGGCGCCCAAGGAGTTCACGATCGACGACTCCGAGTTCCTCGTCCACGCCGCCAGCCTGGTGGCCGGCGCGATCGAGAACGCCCGCCTCTACGAGGACACCCGGCGCCGGCTGCGGCTGGTCGAGGGCCTGTCCGACCTGACGCGGGCGGTGTCCGCCGCCGGGACCGAGACGCTGCTGCTGTCCGCCGTCGCCACCCGCGCCCAGCGCCTGCTGTCGGCCGACGGCTGCCAGGTGCTGGTGGTCGAGGGGGACGCCGGCCGCCTGCGGGTGGGCGCCGCCTCCCCGGACGACGCGGAGTGCCGGACGCTGAAGGCGGATGAGCTGGGCATCGAGCTGGCGCTCGCGGCCGGCGGCGGCGATGCCTCGGCGCGCCTGGCCGCCGCGCTATGGGGCGCCGACACGCCGGGCGTTCCGCTGGTCGTCCCGATGGTGGTCGCCGACGAGCTGACCGGGTTCCTGGCGCTGCGCCTGCCCCGGCACCGGCGGCCGACGTCCGAGGAGGCCGAGATCGTCACCTCGATCGCCGGCCAGACCGCCGTCGCCCTGCGCCGCGTGCAGCTGATCGACCGGCTGACCGAGCGCAACGCGATCAAGGATCTGCTGGAGGACCTCTCGCACGGCGGTGCGTCGTCGACCGAGCTGACCGAGCGGGCAAAGAGCCTCGGCTGCGACCTGTCGGAGCCTCACCTGGTCGTCCAGGCGGTGCCGGGCGCCGCGGTGGCGGACGAGCCGTGGGAGCGGGTGGCAGAGGCGCTGGAGGCCGCTGTAGGACGCGCCTATCCGGGCTCGCTGTTCGACCACCGCGACAGCGCGCTGCGCGGCCTGGTGCGGCTGAACGGCGCCGGCGACGAGCAGGCGATGGGCCGGCTGCGCGAGATCCACGGGCGGCTGACGACCCGCCATCCGCTCGCGATCGGCGTCTCCAACATGTGCTGCGGCCCCGCCGCGTTCGCCACCGGCTTCCAGGAGGCCGACCACGCCGTGGCGGCCGCCTCGCTGGTCAGCCGCAGCCCCGCCGTGGTCGGCTTCGACGACCTCGGCGCCTACAAGTATCTGCTGCGGGTGGTGCAGGACGGGCGCGTCCGCGACCGCCGCGGCGACGCGCTCCAGCGGCTGGCCGAGTACGACCGCCGCCACCGCTCCCAGCTGCTGCTGACGCTGGAGGAGTACCTGCGCCGCCGGGGCAACATCGCCGCCGCCGCCCAGACGCTCTTCGTCCACCCCAACACGCTGCGCCAGCGACTGCGCCGCATCCAGGACCTGACCGGCCTCGACGTCTCCAACGAGGACTGGCTGATGATCGAGATCGAGCTCAAGCTGCTGCGCCTCGAGCAGGCGCTGGGCGGCGGCGAGCTGCCCGACGCCTGACCTTCCAGCCGCCCCGGGAGCGTGGTCGCGTGACGCTTTCGTGACCCCCCTTTTCTTTCCGGCCCGTTCGTGGGAGATTGTGCCGGTCTGTACGACCTAAGGAGAGGAAGGGAATGGCCACCGTGAGCGCACGTCCCCTCGCCGACACCATCCGCAAACGGGCGGAGGAGGACGGCATCGAGTTCTGCTTCGCGCAGTTCGTGGACATGAACGCCAAGCCCTCGGCCAAGCTCGTGCCGATGTCCAACTGGGACGGCCTGGTCACCGAAGGCGCCGGGTTCGCCGGCTTCGCGGCCGGTCCCATCGGACAGACGCCGGCCTCGCCGGACATGATGGCGATCCCCGACATGCGCTCCTACACGCCGGTGCCGTTCAAGCCCGGCCTGGCCCGGTTCGCCTGCGACATCACCGTGCTGGGCGAGGAGTGGCCGTACTGCCCGCGCACGATCCTGCGCCGCCAGCTCGAGCGGGCCAAGGAGATGGGCTTCGTCTTCAAGGTCGGCATGGAGCTCGAGTTCTTCCTGCTCCGCGAGAGCGCGGACGGCGGCATCGAGCTGGCCGACCCGCTCGACAACCTCGACCAGCCTTGCTACGACATGAAGGGCCTGACCCGCCAGTACGAGTTCCTCTCCGAGCTCTCCCGGAGCGTCAACAAGCTCGGCTGGGGCAGCTATGCGAACGACCACGAGGATGCGAACGGCCAGTTCGAGTCGAACTTCGAGTACGCCGATGCTCTGACCACCGCCGACCGGGCGATCTTCTTCCGCTACATGGTGCACGCGATGGCCCAGGAGCGCGGTCTTCTGGCGACGTTCATGGCCAAGCCGTTCGGGCACCTGACCGGCAACGGCGGCCACTTCCACATGAGCCTGTGGGACCCGGACGACACCACCGACCTGTTCGCCGACGATGCCGATCCGCAGGGCCTCGGCCTGTCCAAGCTCGGCTACCACTTCACCGCCGGGCTGCTGAAGCACGCCAAGTCGTACATCGCGATCACCGCTCCCACGGTCAACAGCTACAAGCGGCTGACGACGACGGCGGGCACGCCCACGTCGGGCGCCACCTGGTCGCCGATCTTCATCACCTACGGCGCCAACAACCGCACGCAGATGCTGCGCGTGCCCGGCGGGCACGTCGAGGACCGCACGGTGGACGGCTCCTGCAACCCGTACCTCGCCATGGCGGCGATCCTGGCCGCCGGGCTCGACGGGGTCGAGAACGAGCTGGACGCCGGGCCCTTCAACGACGCCAACCTCTACACGCTGACGCCGGAGGAGCTGAAGAAGGCCGGGATCGACCTGCTGCCGGCGAACCTGCTGGACGCGACGCGCGAGCTGGAGCAGGATGACGTCATCCGCAAGGCGCTCGGCAACACCGGCACCGAGGACTACGTGGACTACTACGTGAAGACGAAGCAGGACGAGTGGAGGGCCTACCACGAGCAGGTCAGCGAGTGGGAGGTCAAGCGCTACCTGACGCTCTTCTAGCGGCCGTGAGCGGTGGGTGGGCGAGAGGGGACTGACCCTTCCGCCCACCCCTCGCTATCGTGGCGCGAGTGGCGCGGTACGACGGTCTTGCGGGTTGGTACGAGGAGCACCTGGGCGAGTTCGCGTCCCGGGCGGCGGACGTGCTCGAGCGCCTGCTGGGCGCCGGCCCGGGCACGGCCCTTGAGCTCGGCTGCGGAGGCGGCTTCCAGCTCGAGGTGCTGACGGCGCTGGGCTGGTCGGTGACCGGGGTCGACGTCTCCGTGGATCAGCTGGCCGTGGCGCGCCGCCGCGTCCCGTCCGCCGCCCTCGTCCGCGCCGACGCCGCGGCGCTGCCGTTCGGCGACGGTTCGTTCGATGCCGCGGTCGCCGTGTTCGTCCACACCGACATGGACGACTACCCGGCGGTGCTTGCCGAGGCGCGCCGCGTGCTCGTGCCGGGCGGCCGGTTCGTGCACGTCGGGTTGCATCCGTGCTTCAGCGGGCCGTTCGCTCGCTACGAGCCGGGTCGTCCACCGGAGCTTCACCCCGGCTACCGCGCGACCGCGCGGGCGTTCGCCGGTCCCGGCATCGGCGAGGGCCTGCGACAGCGCGTCGGCGTTCGCCACCTGCCCGCGGCCGAGCTGTTGAACGCCGCCATCGGCGCGGGCTTCCGGCTCGAGTGCTTCGAGGAGCCGGGGCCGGAGGACTTCCCGCGCGTGCTCGCATTCGCAGCAACGGCGACGAGCCGGGGTGACGTTCCGTACACACGACCCAGCTGAATTGTTGGCGGCTTGGCACTGCCCGTCGCATGGCGCGATCCGTACGATCTAGGCTGTTCGACGGACCTCTCGAAAGGACGTGGACCCGTGTGCGGGTTGTGTGGATTCCTCTACAAGGACTCTGCGCGGTACGGCCCGATCGGCCGGATGATGTACGACATGCTGGGGCCGCTCGACCGGCGCGGCATCGACTCCACCGGCATCGCGCTGTACGGCCGTCCTCGCGACGGCAGCTACCTGCTGCGCGTCCGCATGGAGGCCAACGGCTCGACCCCGGAGCGGGTGCTGGACGCGCTGGCCGGGGCTGGGACGGTTGACGAGCAGCGCGTGGACGGCGCCAACCTGCGGGCCCGCGTCGCCTACGACGGCGACCTGGGGGCGCTGACCGATGCCGTCGAGCAGGTGCCCGACGTCGAGGTGTTCTCGATCGGGCGCTCGATGGAGATCGTCAAGGAGGTGGGCGACGTGCGCGAGGTCGAGGCGTCGGCGCCCTTCCGCGAGGCCGAGGGCAGCCACGCGATCGGCCACACCCGGATGGCGACCGAGTCGGTGGTGGACGTCGCCCACAGCCACCCATTCTGGGCGCGTCCCTTCCCCGACATCTCGGTCGTCCACAACGGCCACATCACGAACTACCACAAGCTGCGCCGCCGGCTGGAGGAGTCCGGGCACCGCTTCGCCACGGGCAACGACTCCGAGGCGATCGCGGTCTACATCGCCGACAAGCTGGCCGGCGGCGAGACGCTGGAGAACGCCCTGCGCTCGTCCGTCCACGACCTGGACGGCACCTTCGCCTACCTGATCTCGACGCCGGACGGCATCGGCGTTGCCCGCGACCGGTTCGCGCTCAAGCCGATGGTGGTCGCCGAGGACGACGAGGTCGTGGTGATGGCGTCGGAGGAGATCGCCCTGCGCCGCGTCACCGAGGGCCGCGAGCTGACGCCGCGCGAGCTGGGAGCGGGGGAGGTGCGCTGGTGGCTACGCTGATGAGCGAGATCGACTGCTCGAACCACACGACGCGGGAGATCAACCAGGCGATCAAGCGGGCGGCCGCCGACGGCGCGCCCGAGGTGCGCCTGACGAACCCCGCCGCACGCCACGCGCTGGCCGTCGCCGTGATGCACCCCATCCGCGTCGTCTTCGACGGACCGGTCGGCTGGTACTGCGCGGGCATGTGCGACGGCCCGGACGTTGTCGTTCAGGGCAACTGCGGCTGGAGCGTCGGCGAGAACCTGATGAGCGGCAGCGTCAGCGTCCACGGCAACGCCGGCAACTCGACGGCCGCCACGCTGCGCGGCGGCTCCGTGTTCGTCGAGGGCCACGGCGGCGCCCGCTGCGGCATCTCGATGAAGGGCGGCCTGCTGGTGGTGGGCGGCTCGGTCGGCTACATGAGCGGCTTCATGATGCAGCGGGGCACGATGATCGTCTGCGGCGACGCGGCGGACGGCATCGGCGACTCGATGTACGAGGGCACCGTCTTCGTCGGCGGGACGATCGCCGGCCTCGGCGCCGACTGCGTCGAGGCCGAGCTGACGGGCGACGATCGTGCCATGCTCGAGGCCGAGCTGGGGCCGCGGGGCATTGGCGCCGGCGGCCACGACTGGAAGAAGCTGGTGGCCGGCCGCAAGCTGTGGAACTTCAGCAAACACGAGTACGACGCGTGGAGGGCGGCGATGTGAGCGACTTCGTTCCCCGCGGCAGCGACGGCCACGTCCTCCAGAAGCTCTGGGTGTGGTCGCCCGAGACGATCGAGGACATCCAGACCAAGGCCGACCTGGGCCGCTACACCAACCGCGGCCTGGGCATGACCAAGCGCCCGCCGCACTTCGAGGACCTGACGTTCGTCCCGTGCACGCTTTCGCGCGTGCCGCTGGAGGGCTACCGGGAGAGCTGCAGCACCGCCATCGAGATCGGCGGGCGGCACGGTGCGAAGCCGATCCGGCTGTCCACGCCGATCACGATCGCCGGCATGAGCTACGGCGCACTGTCGCGCAACGCCAAGCAGGCGTTGGGCATTGCGGCCAGCCGCATCGGCATCTCCACCACCACCGGCGACGGCGGCATGCTCGACCTGGAGCGGGAGGCATCCGACCAGCTCGTCTACCAGGTGCTGCCCAGCCGCTACGGCTTCAACCCGCACCACCTGCGCATGGCGGACGCCGCCGAGGTCGTGATCGGGCAGGGCGCGAAGCCCGGCACCGGCGGCCTGCTGCTGGGCTCGAAGGTTTCGCCGATCATCGCCGAGGCGCGCACGCTGCCGCCCGGCGTCGATCAGCGCTCGCCCTGCCGGCACCCCGACTTCGTCGGCCCCGACGATATGCAGATCAAGCTCGAGGAGCTGCGCGAGGCGACCGACGGCCAGATCCCGATCTACGTCAAGATCGGCGCCTGCCGCGTGCCCGACGACGTCAAGCTGGCGTGCAAGGCCGGCGCCGACGTGATCGTGATCGACGGCATGGAGGGCGGCACGGGTGCCTCGCCGGACTCGCTGATGAACCACACCGGCATCCCCACGCTGGCGGCGACCGTCGAAGCGGTGGCGGCGATCCGCGAGATGCGCCTGGACGGCGTCGTCAACCTGATCATCTCGGGCGGTATCCGCAACGGGGTGGACGCCGCCAAGGCGCTGGCGCTGGGCGCGGACGCGGTCTCGATCGGCACCGCCGCGATGATCGCCCTGGGCTGCAACGCGCCCCGGTACGTCGAGGGCTACCACGCGATGGGCACCGAGCCGGGGGCCTGCCACCACTGCCACACCGGGCTCTGCCCGGTCGGCATCACGACGCAGGACGAGGAGCTGATCGCGCGGCTGCCGGTGGACGAGGCGGCCGACCGCGTGGAGGGCTTCCTCAACTCGATGACGCAGGAGCTGCAGATGTTCGCGCGCGCCTGCGGCAAGAATGACGTGCACGACCTCGAGCCCGAGGACCTGCGCGCCATGACCATCGAGGCATCCGCCATCACCGACATCCCCCTGGTCGGCACCGACTTCTCGTTCCGGCCCTCCTCGTTCGCCGCCGCCGTGGCGCGCGAGCTTGCCGCCCAGACTCACCAAAACGGCCATCCGGCCCCGACCAAGGTGCACCATTGAGCTTCCTCCTCACCTGCCCGAACTGCGGGCCGCGTCCCATCGACGAGTTCTCCTTCGGAGGGGAGGTGACCGTGCGCGCCACCTCGTCCGAGGACGAGCGCGCGCTGTTCTCCTACCTCTACTTCCGGAACAACGCCGCGGGGCACCAGCGTGAGTGGCAGTTCCATTCCTCCGGCTGCCGTGAGTGGTTCCAGGCCGAGCGGGACACCAACGACAACCGCGTGCTCCAGACCGCCTACCCCGGGGAGCTGGCGTGAGCCGGCTGGGGGAGCGCCGCGGCGAGCTGATCGACCGCGGGCGCACGATCACCTTCACCTGGCAGGGCCGCTCCTACAGCGGGCACAAGGGCGACACGATCGCCTCGGCGCTGTTCGCCGCAGGCGTGCGGGTGTTCTCCCGCTCGTTCAAGTACCACCGCCGGCGCGGCCTGATGTGCTGCTCGGGCCAGTGCCCCAACTGCCTGGTCGAGGTGGACGGCGAGCCCACCGTGCGGGCGTGCATGACGCCGATCGAGCAGGGCATGGAGGTCTCGCACCTGAACGCGTGGCCGTCGCTCGAGCGCGACTTCCTGCACGCGGTGGGCAGGGCGACCCCCGCGTTCGGCATGCAGGTCGGCTTCTATTACAAGACCTTCATCCGCCCGCGGCGGCTGTGGCCGTTCTACGAGAAGATCCTGCGCAACGCCGCCGGCCTGGGCCGGCTGGACGAGGCGCACCGGCGCACCGAGCGCTACGAGAAGGTGCACTGCCACGTGGACGTGCTGGTGATCGGCGGCGGGCAGGCCGGGCTGGAGGCCGCGATCGAGGCGGCATCGGCCGGCAGGCACACGGCGCTGGTCGAGGAGGGCGCCGCGCTGGGCGGCCGCCTCGCCTACGGCGCGACGGCTGACACCGACCTGCGCGACCGGCTGGCCGCGCAGGCCCGGCAGGCCGGCGTCGAGATCCTCAATCCCGCCTACGCGGGCGGTGTCTACGAAGGCAACCTGGTGCCGGTCTACGCAGGCCGGACGATGAACCGGTTCCGCGCGGCCGAGATCGTGCTCGCCACCGGCGCGATCGAGCAGCCGCTGGTGTTCGGCAACAACGACCTGCCCGGCGTGATGCTGGGCGGCGCCGTCCGCCGCATGGTCAACCAGTTCCGCATCGCCCCCGGCGAGCGGGCGGTGGTGGTGACTGCGGGCGACGAGGGCATCGAGGCCGCCGTCGACCTGGTGAACGCCGGCATCGAGGTGGCCGCGGTCGCCGACTCGCGCACCATCGACACCGACCCGCGGCTGGCGGACGCCGGCATCGAGCACCTGACCGGCTATGCACCGGTGCGGGCCAAGGGCTCGAAGGAGGTGACCGGCGTCGTCGTTGCCTCCACAAGCGACGAGCGCTCGCTGGCGTGCGACCTGCTGGTCGTCTCCGGCCGCAGCGTCGGCGCCTACGGCTTCTTCACCCAGGCCGGCGGCACCATCCGCTACGACCGCGCGCAGGGCCGCTACGTCCCCGACCACGTGCCCGACGGCCTCCGCGTCGCCGGCGCCCTGGCCGGCGCGGACGCGGTCGCCGGCGCGGTGCCGGCCAAGGCGAAGGACGCCGGCGCCAAGCAGTTCGTCTGCTTCTGCGAGGACGTCACCACCAAGGACGTCGGCCTCTCGCTCGAGGAGGGCTTCGCCTCGCTGGAGCTGTCCAAGCGCTACACGACCGTGACGATGGGCCCCTGCCAGGGGCGCATGTGCCACCGCAACTCGGGCCTCGTCATCGCCGACCAGCTGGGCGTCGATCCCGACGAGCAGCGGGTGGGCGTGACCACCGCCAGGCCGCCGCACAACCCGACCACGTTCGCGCTGCTCGCGGCGCGCGGCTACGAGCCGGTCAAGCGCACGCCGACCCACCACTGGCACGCCGAGCACGGCGGCAAGATGCTGTGGGCCGGCGACTGGAAGCGGCCGTACGACTACGGCGACGCGATGGCCGAGGTGGCCGCCGTCCACGAGTCGCTGGGGCTGATCGACGTCTCCACGCTGGGCAAGCTGATCGTCCGCGGGCCAGACGCCGCCGCCTTCCTGGAGCGGATCTACCCGAACCGCTTCGGCGACATGAAGCAGGCGCGCGTCCGTTACGGCATCGTCTGCGGAGACGACGGCTCGATCATCGACGACGGCACCGTCGCCCGCATGTCCGAGAACGAGTACTACGTGACGACGACCTCCTCCGGCGCCGGCGGCATGGAGCAGTGGTTCACCTGGTGGAACGCCGTCTGGAACATGGACGTGCAGATCGTCAACGTCACCTCGGCGATCGCCGCCTACAACCTGGCCGGGCCGATGTCGCGCGAGGCGCTGGCCGGGCTGACGTCGTTCGACCTCTCCAACGAGGCGTTCCCGTACCTCGGCGCCGGCTCCGCCGAGATCGCCGGCGTGCCCTGCCTGCTGCTGCGGATCGGCTTCGTCGGCGAGCTGGGCTACGAGATCCACCTGCCCGCCGCCGCCGGCGAGTACCTGTGGGACACGCTGATGGCGGCCGGCGCCGAGCACGGCGTCATGCCGTTCGGCCTCGAGCCGCAGCGGGTGCTGCGGCTGGAGAAGATGCACGTGATCGTCGGCCAGGACACCAACGCCGAGTCGAACCCGTTCGAGGCGGCGATGCCCTGGATCGTCAAGCTGGACAAGGAGAGCGACTGGATCGGCCGCTACCAGCTCGAGTACCTCAACCGGCGCGGCAAGCGCGACGCCCTGGTCGGCTTCGTCTGCGAGAACGGGCGGACGCCGGTCGAGGGCAGTCAGGTGATCGGCGACGACGGCGACCCGGCCGGCCGCATCACCAGCTCGCGCTTCTCGGCGCGGCTGGGCAAGTCGATCGGCATCGCCTGGGTGCCCGCCGAGCTGTCCGAGGAGGGCCAGCGGCTGACCATCTCCGACCCGACCGGCGCCCGCATCCCAGCCACGGTCACCCACACCGCGTTCTACGACCCCGAGGGAGAGAGGTTGCGCTCATGAGCGACTCGTTCGCGTTCCTGTCGCCGGCGGCCGCAGCCGCGCGCGGCGAGCACCGCCCGCTGCTGCGAACGCCGATGGAGCGGAGCCACGTCGCCGCCGGGGCCACCCTGGAGGAGGCCGACGGCTGGCGGATCGCCCGCTACGAGGCCGAGCCGGGCGACGCCTGGCTGGCCGACATCTCCCACACGGGCAAGATCGACGTGCGGGGGACGCGCGAGCGGGTGGACGAGCTCACCGCCGGCGCGCCGCTGGGCGCGGCAAGCCACCACGACGGCGTGTGGACGCTGCGGCTGACGCCGACCCACGCGGTCGTGCTGTGCGGGTTCGATCGGGTCGCCGGCCTGTGCGAGAAGATCGGCGAGGGCGCCACGGACATGACGTGCGGGTTCGCCGCGGTCACCCTGGGCGGGCCCAGCCTGCGCGAGGTGTTCATGCGCTCGTCTGGCCTGGACGTGCGGGCGACGACGTTCGGGCCCGGCCGCTGCGCCGCCGGCTCGGTCATGCGCTGCAACACGATCGTCCTCAACGAGGACGACGAGCGCTTCCGGATGCTGGTCGGCTGGGAGCTGGGCGAGTACTTCTGGGAGGCGATCCTGGACGCCGGTGTCAACCTCGGCATCGCCCCCGTGTCGGCCTCGGTCGCGCTGCGCGAGGGGGTGGCCGTCTGATGCTGGGCCTGCTCCGCAAGCACCGCTACTTCCGCGCGCACGACCTCAAGGCGCACTACGACGTCGTCATCATCGGCGCCGGCGCGCACGGCATGGCGACCGCCTACTACCTGGCCAAGAACCACGGCGTGAAGTCGATCGCCGTGCTCGACCGCAGCTACATGGGTGCGGGCGCGTCGGGCCGCAACACCACCATCATCCGTTCGAACTACCTGACGGCGGAGGGCGCCCGGTTCTACCAGGAGAGCGTCAAGATCTACGAGACGCTCTCCCAAGACCTCGACTTCAACATGCTGTTCAGCCAGCACGGCCACCTGACGCTGGCCCACTCCGACCGCTCCCTGAACACGATGATGGAGCGGGCCGAGGTGAACAGGCTGGTGGGCGTGGACTCACGTGTCGTCAACCCGGACGAGGTCAAGGAGCTGTGCCCGCAGCTCGACACCTCCGACCACCCCACGTTCCCGATCCTGGGGGCGCTCTACCACCCGCCGGGCGGCGTCATCCGCCACGATGCGGTGGTGTGGGGCTACGGCAAGGAGGCCGACCGCCTCGGCGTCGAGATCCACCAGTACACCGACGTCACCGGCATCAACGTCGCAGGCGGCAAGGTCACCGGCGTCGAGACCAACCGCGGCACCATTGGCTGCGGCACCGTCATCTCGTGCGTCGCCGGCTGGAGCACGCTCACCTGCGACATGGTCGGCGTGCCGCTGCCGATCACGACCCACATCCTCCAGGCCTGCGTCACCGAACCGGTCAAGCCGCTGCTGGACAAGATCATCGTGTCCGGCACGCTGCACATCTACATCAGCCAGTCCGACCGCGGCGAGTTCGTGATGGGCTCCGAGATCGAGCCCTACTCGGGGTACTCGACCAAGAGCACCTTCCGGTTCATCGAAGACCTGGCGATGCACATGATCGAGCTGCTGCCGATGCTCGGGCACGCCAAGATCCTGCGCCAGTGGACCGGTCTCTGCGACGTCTCGCCGGACTACTCGCCCATCATGGGGCTGACCGAGGTCGACGGGTTCGTGATCGACGCCGGCTGGGGGACGTACGGCTTCAAGGCCTCCCCGATCGTCGGCAGGACCATCGCGGAACTGGTCGGCACCGGTAAGACTCCCGACCTGATCCACCCGTTCCGGCTGGCGCGCTTCTATGAGGACGAGCTCGTGTCCGAGCGTGGCGCCGCCGCCGTCTCCCACTGAATCCCGACACTGGAGCGACCCGACAGATGAGCACCACCACGATGAAGAGCAGCCTCGAGATCGCCCAGGAGGCGACGCTCCGGCCGATCATGGACATCGCCGCCGAGATGGGGCTGTCCGAGGACGAGGTCGACCTCTACGGCAAGTACAAGGCGAAGGTCAGCCTGGGCGTGATCGACCGGCTGAAGGGCGCCCCCGACGCCAAGATCGTGTGCGTCTCGGCGATCACGCCGACCAAGGCGGGCGAGGGCAAGACGACCACGTCGGTGTCGCTCACGCAGGGCCTCGGCCACATCGGCAAGCGCCCCATCCTGTGCCTGCGCGAGCCCTCGCTGGGCCCGATCTTCGGCATCAAGGGCGGCGCGGCCGGCGGCGGCTACACCCAGGTCGTGCCGATGGAGGACCTGAACCTGCACTTCACCGGGGACTTCCATGCGGTTGCCGCTGCGAACAACATGCTGGCCGCGTTCATCGACCGGCACATGTTCTACGACAACGAGTGCCGGATCGCCCCGCACGGCGTGACCTGGCGGCGCGCGGTGGACATGAACGACCGCAACCTGCGCAACATCGTCACCGGCCTGGGCGGCCCCACCCACGGGCTGCCCCGCGAGACCGGCTTCGACATCGTCGCCGCCTCCGAGATCATGGCGATCATGGGCATGGCCACCTCGCTCCAGGACCTGCGCAAGCGGATCGGCGCGATCACGGTCGGCTACGACGTGGACGGCAGCCCGGTCTCGGCGGAGCAGATGGGCTGCGCTGGCGCCATGACGGTGCTGCTCAAGGACGCGCTCAAGCCGAACCTGATCCAGACGCTGGAGGGCCAGCCGTGCTTCATGCACATCGGCCCGTTCGGCAACATCGCCCACGGTAACTCGTCGATCGTCGCCGACCTGGCCGGCCGCAAGCTGGGCGAGTACCTGATCACCGAGGCCGGCTTCGGCAGCGACCTGGGCATGGAGAAGTTCATGGACATCGTCTGCCGCGCGGGCGGGTTCGGCCCGAACGCGGTGGTGATGGTGGCGACCGCGAAGGCGCTCAAGCACCACGCCGGCAAGTTCGACGCGACCGGTGCCGAGGGCCTGAAGGCGATCGAGGAGGGCGCGAAGAACCTCCAGCGCCACATCATGAACGCGACCGAGTTCGGCGTGCCCTGCGTGGTCGTCGCCAACCGCTTCCCGACCGACACGGACGAGGAGGTGGCGCTGGTGCAGAAGCTGGCGATGGAGTACGGCGCCCACGCCGCGGTGCTGAACGAGGGCTTCTCGCGGGGCGGGGCCGGCGCGGCCGAGATGGCCGAGGCGGTCGCCGACGCGTGCGAGCAGCCGAACTCGTTCAACTTCATCTATCAGGACTCAGATCCGATCGACGTCAAGATCGAGAAGATCGCCACCCGCGTCTACCGCGCGGACGGCGTGGACTTCTCACCCGTCGCGCGGCAGAAGATCGAGCAGTTCACGAAGGACGGCCTCACCGGCCTCTCGATCTGCATGGCCAAGACGCACCTGTCGCTCTCGGCCGATCCCAACCTGGCGAACGCGCCGACGGGGTACCGGATCCCGGTGCGGGATATCCGCCCGTACACGGGAGCCGGATTCCTGACGGCGCTGTGCGGCGACATCATGCAGATGCCGGGCCTGGGCAGGACGCCGGCCGGCTTCAACGTGGACATCGACGAGGACGGCACGACTGTCGGACTCTTCTAACCCGGACGGCGACCCCTACCTGTCGCGCACGGTCGCCGAGTTCCTCGACGACCTGGCCGCGCGGACGCCCGCGCCGGGCGGCGGAGCCGCCGCCGCGCTGACGTGCGCGATGGGGGCGGCGCTGGTCGAGATGGCGACCTCGTTCGGGTCGGCGCAGGGGCTCGAGCGCGTGCGTGCGCGGGCCCACGAGGTGCGCGAGGAGGTGACCGGCCTGGCCAAAGCCGACGGCGTCGCCTACGGCCGGGTGCTGGACGCGCTGCGCGAGGCGCCGGGCGAGGAGCGCCACCGCCGGCTGGACGACGCCGTCTCCGAGGCGATCGCGGTGCCGATGCGGGTGCTCGAGCTGGCGTCCGAGGTGGCCGTGCTGGCGGCCGACGTCGCCGAGACCGGCAACCGCAACCTGGAGGGCGACGCCCTGGCCGGCTCGCTGCTGGCCGAGGCGGCCGCCCGCTCGGCGGCGACGCTGGCCCAGCTGAACGCGAGCCTGCTCTCGACCCAGGCGATCGCCTCGGCGCACCTGGAGACGCTGCGCCCCTCGCTGGCGCGCGCAACCCGCGCCCGCGAGCGCGCGGTCACCTCCTACGCCGCGATCTAGCGATCGCGGCGGCCGCGTTGCTGGGCGGCGCCCCTGGCTACGCCTTCATGTGCTTGCCGAACCAGGCCAGGAGCCGCTCGGCCCGGTCGACGCGCCGGTCGGGGCGGCTCGTGTAGCTCATCCCGTGGTCGCTCTCCGGGTAGAGCACGTACTCGACCTCGCGCTCCAGCGCGCGCAGCGCGACGAACAGCTGCTCGTTGTCGGACGATGGGCAGCGCAGGTCGGACTCGCCCTGGAGGATCAGCAGCGGCGTCGTGATCGAGGCGACGTTGCGCAGCGGCGACTGCCGCCAGAGCGAGTCGACGCCGGCCGCGGTGAGCGTCGTGCCCAGCCCCTCGGACTCGTTGTACATCACGCCGAAGTCGCAGTTGGCGAAGGCGGCGACCTGGTTGGCGACGCCGTTGGACGAGGCCGCCGCGGCGAAGCGGTCGCTGGTGCCAACCAGCCAGTTGACCATGAAGCCGCCGTAGGAGTTGCCGTAGCAGCCCAGCCGCTTGGGGTCGGAGAGGCCGGCCTTGACGAGGTGGTCGAGCACGGCGTGGCAGTCGGCGGCGTCCACGCCGCCCCAGTCGCCCAGCAGCGGCCGGATCCACTCGCTGCCGCGGTTGTAGGAGCCGCGGATGTTCGGGCGCACGACGCGGTAGCCGGCGGCGGCCCAGATCAGCGAGTCCTTGTTGGGGCTGCGGCTGAACGCCCACGTCGGGCCGCCGTGGATCTCGAGGATCGTGGGCAGCGGCCGCTTGCGCGCCCCCGGCGGGGAGAGCACGAAGGTCTGGATCGGGCCCGCGGGGCCGCGGATCTCGAGCGTCTCCTGCACCGGCTCGCCCCGCCCGCGCGACCAGGCCGAGCCGCTGCCCGTGACCTTGCGCGGCGGCCCGCCGGCGTCGAGTGCGTAGATGTCGGGGTCGCTGGCCGCGCCCAGGGTCATCAGCGCAGCCACCCTGCCGCCGCCCGACGCGAGCGCCAGCGCGGCCGGCTCCAGCGCGGGATCGACCAGCGGCTCGATCGAGGTGTCGGTGACCCGGTACGGGACGTCGTTGCCGTCGTCGTGGATGACCGTCAGCCGCTCGTCGTCCGTGTCGCCCTGGCCGGCGAAGCGGTCGAGGTCGCCGGTCAGGGCGGTCGCCGTCCCGTTCGCGGCCAGCCGGTACAGCACCGACGGGTCGTCGGAGGTGGTCGGGTGGCGGGGCAGGGCGACGCAGACGGGGGTGCCGTCGGCGTCGAACGACCAGCGCTCGGCGTGGCCGGGCAGCTTCGAGCGCACCGAGATGCGGCCGGACGCGACGTCCACCGTGTGCAGCCTCGCCATCGGGTCGATGTCGCGCCGCTCCTCGCGGTTTGCCAGGAAGCCGATCCGCTTGCCGTCGGGCGAGGGGTGCACCGCCGAGGCGTACCACGGCCCCTTGGTCAGCCGCCGGGTGCGGCCGCGCAGCTGCACGAGGTGGACGTGCGTGGGGTGCTCGAGCAGGCCCTCGCCGTCCGAGCGCCAGTCCACCCTGCGCAGCACGCGGGCGGTGGGCGTGCCCTTGTCGCGCTCGCCGGCCAGCAGGTGCGAGTCGTCGTCGTGGGCGAGCACGGCGAGCGCCCGGCCGTCCGGCATCCACTCGAACCCGGCAACGCCGCGCTTGAACTCGGTCAGGCGGGTGGCCTCGCCGCCCTCCATCGGCAGCAGCCAGATCTGGGTGATCTCGCCGTCGCGGTCGGAGCCGAAGGCGAGCGTCCGGCCATCCGGCGAGAACCGGGGCCTGCTGTCCGTCCAGGCACCGCCGGTCAGGCGCCGGGCGCGGCCGCCCCGGTAGGGCACCGCGAACAGGCCGGTGCGGTCGGCACCGTCCTCCGTGGTGCGCTCGGTGTAGACGATCGTGTTCCCGTCGGGCGACAGCGCCAGCTCGCCGATCAGGCGCTGGCGGAGCAGGTCGCGGGGGATGAGGCGGTTGGCGGTTTTTGGCATACGGCAGTATCCACGATCGGGTGTAGGGTGGTCGCGATGTCCGAGCTTGCGGCCTTCCTCGGCCGGTTCCCGCCCTTCGACGACGCGGTCGAGGATGAGCTCGAACGCCTCGCGCAGCGCTCCCGCGTCGAGCATGTTGCCGCCGGGGCCGACATCCTGGTCGAGGACGGCCCGCCCGCCCGCCAGCTCTACGTCGTCCGCGCCGGTGCCGTCGAGCTGGTACACGACGACGAGGCCGTCTCGGTGCTCGAGGTGGGCGAGATGTTCGGCCACCCCTCGTTCCTGTCCGGGCGCTCGCCGGCGTTCACCGTCCGCGCCCGCGAGCCCAGCGAGCTGGTGGTGATCCCCGGCGAGGCCGCGATCCCGCACCTGACCGGTGGCTTCGTCGCCTCCACGCTGCGCCAGCGGATGGTGCGGGCCGGCGAGGTGGTGCACGCGCAGGCGGACGTGCGCACCGCACACCTGGGCGACCTCGTCCACCGTCCCGCCCCGATCTGCCGGCCCGACGACACGGTGCGCGAGGCAGCGCGGCGCATGGCCGAGTGCGACGTGTCGTGCATCCTGGTCGAGACCGGCTCGGGCTACGGCGTGCTGACCGACTCCGACCTGCGCCGCCGGGTGGTCGCGGAGGGCCTCTCCTACGACACGCCGGTCTCCGAACTGATGGTCGAGCACGCGCTGACCGTGCCGCCCGACCGGCTGGCGATCGACGCCATGATCGACATGCTCGACGCGGGCATCCACCACCTGCCGGTCGTGGACGCGAGGGGCGTGCCGCTGGGCGTGATCACCGCCACCGACCTGATGTACCTGGAGAGCCGCACGCCGTTCGCGCTGCGCCGCGCGATCGGCAAGGCCCGCTCGGCGGACGAGGTGGTCGCCGCGGCCGCGTACCTGCCGCAGACGGTGGTCGCGCTCGACCGCGCCGGCGTTGCGCCGGCCGACGTCTGCCGCGTGCTGGCGCTGACCAGCGACTCGGCGGCCATCCGGCTGATCCAGCTCGCCGTCGAGCGGCAGGGCACCCCGCCCTGCGCCTGGTCGTGGATGGCGCTGGGCAGCGTCGCCCGGCGCGAGCTCACGCTCGCGTCCGACCAGGACAACTCCCTCGCCTACGACGACCCCGGCGGTGAGGAGGTGGACGCCTACTTCGCGACGCTGGCGGCCGACGTCAACACCGACCTCGAGCGCTGCGGGTTCGGCGCCGACAACGCCGACGTGATGGCGCGTAACCGCCAGTGGCGGATGTCCGAGAGCGAGTGGTCGCGCGTGTTCGCGGACTGCCTCGAGCGCCCCGACCGCTCGCACCTGATCCGTGCCGCAGTCTCGTTCGACTTCCGGCACGTCTCCGGCGGGCTCGACATCGTCCGGCCGCTGGTCGCGATCGAGCGGCGCGCGCCGGAGCACCCCGACTTCGTGCGCCGCCTGGCCCGCACCGCCACCGACTTCGCGCCCGCCCTCGGCCGCCGCGGCAAGCTCTCACCCGACCGGGACGGCAGGATCGACCTCAAGAAGCGGGCGATCCTGCCCATCGCGAACCTCGCCCGGTTCCACGCGATCGCGAACGGGATCACGATCTCCGGCACCGTCGACCGGCTGGCGGCGGCGGAGGCGGCGGGCGGCCTCACCCGCGCCTCGGCGAGCGCGCTGATCGAGGCGTTCGACCTGACGCTGGGCATGCGGCTCGACCATCAGGTCGAGCTGGTCAAGGCGGGGATGCCGCCCGACAACCTGCTCGACGTCTCCGCCATCTCGCCGCTCGCGCGGGGCCAGCTGGAGCAGGCGCTGCGGGTGGTCGCGACCGAGCAGAAGCAACTCGCCCGGTTCGTGCCGTTCGGTCTCTGACGATCCGGTCCGGGGGTCTTTACAACCGTCCGGTCGGCGTGGTTGACTTGACCTGATCGCAACAAGGCGCACGTGACCGGAGAGGAGGTCGTATGTCGGACGTTGAATCCGGCGCACCGGACTACGAGGGCGGAGGGCTCAGCCGGGAGACCAACTGGTGGGGCGCCTTTGTCATCGGCCTCGCCGGCACGATCCTCGTCACGGGGATCGCACCGGTGATGGTGACCTCTCTGGGCGCCGCCGCCATCCCGCTGATCATCGTCATCACGATCACCGGGTACCTGCTCTGCCTGCTCCTCGCGGAGCTCTCGGCGATGATGCCGGAACGAACCGGCGGATCGCCGTCCTACGCGTACCCGGCGTACAAGGATCGCTGGCCGAGGTTCGCGGGGCACATCAACGGCTTCACGGCATGGGCGTACTGGCTGGGGTGGTTCCCGGTCGCGCCGCTCAACATGATCCTGGCCTCGTACTACATCGCGTCGCTGTTCGGGCTCGACCTGACCAGCGGCGTGACGCCGATCCACACGTTCATCGCGTACTGGACGATCGGGATCGCCATCGGCGGCATCCTGCTCGTGTTCATTCCGGCCTGGCTGGGCATCCGGCTGGGTGCGATCTTCGCCACCATTCTCGGGCTGATCTCGATGATCCCCCTGACGTTCCTGGCGATCGCCCCGCTGTTCGCCCCGTCCAAGGCGGACTGGGGCCAGCTGAACACCCCGAGCCTGTTCGCGCAGATCGACGGCACGGGGTTCTTCACCAACCTCTACGGCCACAACTGGATCACGATCAACCTCGCCTTCGCGTTCCTGCTGACGTGGAACGTGATCGCGATGGAGGCGGCCGCCTGCTACATCGGCGAGTGCCGCGATCCGGAGCGTGACGCGAAGATCGCGATGAACCTCGAGGGCCTGTACGGCCTCTTCATCTACACGATGATCCCGATCAGCTTCATCATCGTGATCGGCATCCCCAAGATCAACGCCTACGTGTCCTCGGTGGGAGGCCTGGTCGACGCAAACCAGAT
Source organism: uncultured Actinomycetes bacterium (assembly GCA_963797175.1). Taxonomy (GTDB): domain Bacteria; phylum Actinomycetota; class Thermoleophilia; order Gaiellales; family JAICJC01; genus DATLLN01. The sequence goes on along the minus strand of CAWCOL010000009.1, from coordinate 1,044,535 downwards.
CTTCGTCACCTTCTCCAACAAACTGTTCGGATCGAGTGCGAACTGGCTGGACGACCTGATCGCGATCATGCTGATCACGGCGCTCTGCCTGTCCGTCCTGAACTCGATCATGGGCTGCGCCCGCTCGCTGCACCAGATGTCGATCGACGGGCAGTTCCCGCGGATCTTCTCCAGCGTCAACCGGCACGGCGTGCCGGGCTTCGCGATGGGGTTCAACGTGGTCTGCTCGATCCTGCTGGTGTTCACCGGCGGTGCCGTCGAGATCTACACCCTGTCCAATGTCGGCTACACCGTCTCGTTCATCCCGGTGCTGGTCGGCTACTACCTGCTGCGCCGCTACCGCGCGGACATGAAGCGGCCGGTGCGGCTGCCGGAGTTCTTCAAGTACATCGCCCTGGCGATGGCGATCGGCTACTTCGTGATCTGGTCGTACGGCGGGATCGTGGAGGCGTCGCTGCCCAATGCCTTCCTGGGCAACAACGACACCAAGATCTACTTCCTGATTGGCTGGCTCATCCTCGTCTCGTACCTGCCCATCTACTACTACCGGGTCAAGGTCGAGGATCCCAAGCACGCGCGCATGGGGCAGGCCGATGCGCCGCCGCTGACGGCGGGCGACTGACACCTGCGGGTATGGTGGGGGCGATGCTTCGACGGGCGTCGCCCCCACCCGATCCGGCGTCACTCGAGATCCGCCGGCTGATGGTCGCGTCGGAGGGCAGGCGCATCGCCTACCCGGTGATCGTGGAGGCGATGGAGCTGGCCCGGCCGCTGGGCGCCGAGATCTTCGTCATGTCGATCGCCCGCATCTGGGGCACCAGCCTCGGGTTTCCCAACCCCGGCCTGCTGCCGACCCGGGCCGAGTGGGACACCCAGCGGCTGCTGGTGCGTGAGGCCGTGTCCTCGCTGGAGAAGGCCGGGTTCACGGCGAACGGGATGGTGCTGGCCACGCGCCGCGCCCGCAAGCGCATCATCCAGGAGGCGACGCTGCGCAAGGTGGACGCGATCGTGATGGGCGCCGACCCCAAGCGGCGCCTGATCGGCGACTTCGTCTGGTCGCAGGAGCCCCACCGGGTGCGCACGCGCTCCCGCCAGATTCCCGTCTTCCTCGTGCCCGTCGAGTAGACTCGCGGGCCCATGCGCGTCCTCCTCGTCGGATCCGGTGGCCGTGAGCACGCGCTCGCCTGGGGGCTCTCGCGCTCGCCGCTCCTGACCGAGCTGCACGCCGCTCCGGGGAACCCCGGGATCGGCGCGCTGGCGACGCTGCACGACGTCCCCGTCTCCGACCTCGAGCAGCTCACGGAGCTGGCCGAGCGGCTCGCCGCCGACCTGGTCGTGGTCGGCCCCGAGGCGCCCCTGGTCGCCGGGCTGGGCGATCGGCTGGCGGACGCCGGCATCGCCTGGTTCGGCCCCGGCGGCGCGGCGGCGCAGATCGAGGGCTCGAAGCTGTTCGCCAAGAGCGTGATGGACGCCGCCGGCGTGCCCACCGCGGGGTTCTCGATGTGCGACACGCCGGCCGCGGCGCAGCTCGCGATCGCGGAGGCCGAGGGCAACGTGGTGGTCAAGGCGGACGGCCTGGCCGGCGGCAAGGGCGTGTTCGTCTGCTCATCGGTGGCCGAGGCCGAGGCGGCGGTGCGGGCCTGCCTGATCGACCGCCGGTTCGGCGCGGCGGGCACGCAGGTGCTGATCGAGGAGCGGATGGAAGGCCCCGAGGTGTCGCTGCTCGCGCTCTGCGACGGCGAGCACGTGCTGCCGCTGGCCGCGGCGCGCGACCACAAGCGGCTGCTGGACGGCGATCGCGGTCCGAACACGGGCGGGATGGGCTGCTACTCGCCGGTTCCCGACGTGCCGCCGGAGCTGGTGGACGAGATCGTGGCCACGGTGCACCGCCCGGTGATCAACGAGCTCGCCCGCCGCGACATGCCGTTCCGCGGTTGCCTCTACGCCGGGCTAATGCTGACCGCTCAGGGGCCGCGGGTGCTCGAGTTCAACGCGCGCTGGGGCGATCCCGAGACGCAGGTGCTGGTGCCGCGGCTGGAGGGCGATCTGCTGGACGCGCTGCGGCGCTCGGCGGACGGTTCGCTCGACCGGGCCGCGCTGGGCGTCTCGGGCCAGGCGTGCGTCAGCATCGTGATCGCCGCGCCGGGCTACCCGGACGCCCCGGAGGCGGGCGGCGTGATCGAGGGGATCGACCGCGCGGAGCGCCTGGAGGGCGTCACCGTTTTCCACGCCGGCACCGCGGAGCGCGACGGACGGGTGGTCGCTGCCGGCGGCCGGGTGCTCAACGTCACCGCGCTGGGCGCCGACCTGGCCGCCGCCCGGGCGCGGGCGTACGAGGCGGTCGATCTGATCGACCTGCCCGGCGGGCAGGTGCGCACGGACATCGGGGCTGCGGCCACGGTGGGCCGAGGTGTCTGAGCAGCAGCCGCAGCCCCAGGTACACCCGGTCTGGCAGGAGCTCGAGGCCGCCGGGCCGCAGGTCGGGATCGTGATCGCGACCGACGGCGACCGCGACATCATCGCCGGCGCCTGCGACGAGCTGCTGGAGCGGGCGATCACGTTCGAGGTGCGCGTGCTCTCGGCGCACGCCAACCCGCGGGAGGTGGCCGAGTACGCGAGCACCGCTGCGCTGCGCGGCGTGCGGGTGATCATCGCCGCGGCGGGCGGGTCGGCGGCGCTGCCCGGCGTGATCGCCAGCTACACCGAGCTGCCGGTGATCGGCGTGCCGATCGAGCGCGGCTCGCTGGGCGGCATGGACGCCCTGCTCTCGGTCGTGCAGATGCCCGAGGGCGTTCCGGTGGCCGGCATGGCCGTGAACGGCGCCAAGAACGCGGCGATCTACGCCGCCAAGATCCTCGCCCAGGGCCAGCTCCCGCCCACCGCCGACCTGTAGCCCCGCCGGGCGGGTGGGCGTGGGTTGGGCTCCTGACGGTGGCGTCGTGGATCATCCTGGAGGGTCAGGCACCGATTCCTGGCACCGACACGGTTTCGGGTTGGTGCTCGGGTGGTGGTCGAACCGGAGCCAGGCACGGAGCCTGACCCTCGGTTTCGCAGGTTGGGCTCTGACGGTTGGTCAGGTCTTTGGTGCCTCTTCGTCACGGAACGCCGGATCGGCTGTGATGGGGGTCTGGCACGGTGCCAGACCCTGTACCGGACACCCTCTCGAGACCCCATGGTTGAGCGACTCTCGGCCGGCTGGAGTGGTTACGCCTTGCACCCTGGATCGTCACGACTCTCCGGATCGGCGGTGATTGGGGCCCGGTACGGTGCCGGACCCCGTACCGGGCCCCGCTCAGTTGCCGATGCCGGCGGCGGCGAGCGCCGCGGCGAACGAGCCGTACTGCTCGGCCAGATCGTCGGGCGCCGCCCAGCCCTGGCCGGGGTGCGACTCGAGGAACGCCCGGTACGCGCCCTCGTCGACCGGCCCGGGCAGCGCGGCTCCCGCCGCCAGCAGCCCGGCCAGCGGGGAGCCCGGGTCGCTGCCCTTCTCGATCCGGCCGTCCGCGGCGAGCGCCGGGATGATCGCGCCGGCAGCGGTCGCACCGACGTCCGAGGCGGGGGCGTGGCGCGCGGGGTCGTCGCGGTCGGCCGGCGCGCCCTCCGCGCCTCCCTCGTCGACGACATTGCGCCGTGCGGTTCCCTCCGCCTCGTCTGGCGGCAGGTCGGGGGCGTCCTTGCCGTGCTCGGGCCGCGGCTCGTGAGGCGCGCCGGTGGGGTGGTCCTCGATCGGGTCGGATGTCATGCCGGCGGGGTACCCGACCGAGCCGCCCGCGACACCTCGACTGAACCCGTTGGTAGACTCATTCCAGCTGTGATCTCGCGTTACACCCGCCCCGCGATGGGCGCCGTCTGGTCGGACGAGCGCCGTTTTCAGCGGTGGCTCGACGTCGAGATCGCCGCCCTCGCCGCATCGGTCGAGCTGGGCGTCGTGCCGGCCGAGGCGCTGGCCTCCGTCCGCGAGCACGCGGCGATCGACGTCGCCCGCATCCAGGAGATCGAGGCCCGCACCCACCACGACGTGCTCGCCTTCACCGAGTCGATCGCCGAGCGCGTCGGGCCGGAGGGCCGCTGGTTCCATCACGGCCTGACGTCCTCGGACGTGGTCGACACCGCTCTCGCCCTGCAGCTGCGCGACGCCGGCGAGCTGCTGGTGGCCGCGCTCGAGCGGGCCGAGCGGGCGACGCTGGTGCGGGCCGAGGAGTTCCGCCACACGCCGACCATCGGCCGCACGCACGGCGTCCATGCCGAGCCGACCACCTTCGGGCTGAAGCTGCTCGGCTGGGCGTGCGAGCTGCGGCGCGACCGCGACCGCCTGCTGGCCGCGTTCGAGGGCGTTCGCGTCGGCAAGCTGTCCGGGGCTGTTGGCACGTACGCCAACAGCGACCCGCGGCTGGAGGAGTACGCGCTGACGGCGCTGGGCCTGGAGGCAGAGGACGTCGCCACGCAGGTCGTCCCGCGCGACCGCCACGCGACGCTGCTGGCCGCGCTGGCCGTGACCGGCAGCTCGCTCGACCGCTTCGCCACGGAGGTGCGGCACCTGCAGCGCACCGAGGTGCGTGAGGTGCTGGAGCCGTTCGCCCGCGGCCAGAAGGGCTCGTCGGCGATGCCCCACAAGCGCAACCCGATCGTGTGCGAGCGCATCAGCGGCCTCGCCCGGGTGCTGCGCGCCAACGCGATCGTCGGCCTCGAGGACATCCCGCTCTGGCACGAGCGCGACATCTCCCACTCGTCGGCGGAGCGCATCGTGCTCCCCGACTCGACCATCGCCCTCGACTACATGCTCGACCGCTACACCTGGCTGATCGAGGGCCTCGGCGTCGATCCCGAGCGGATGGCCCGCAACCTGGAGGCGTCGCACGGCCTGGTGTTCTCCGGGCGAGCCCTGCTGGCCCTGGTCGAGGCGGGCATGTCACGGGAGGGCGCGTACGACGTGGTGCAGCGCAACGCGATGCGGGCCTGGGACGAGGAGCTGCCGCTGCGGGCGCTGCTCGAGGCGGATCCGGAGAGCGCCGCGCTACTCGACGCCGACGCGCTGGACGCCGTCTTCGATCTTGACAACTTTCTGCGGCACGTCGACGACGTGTTCGACCGGACGACCGAGCGACTGGGGGTGACGCGTGTCTGACAGCCTGGCAACGGTGCACGAGGGCTCCGGCAAGGTGCGTGAGCTGTACCGCTTCGGCGACAAGCTGCTGCTGGTCGCTTCCGACCGGATCTCGGCGTTCGACGTGATCATGCCGACGCCGATCCCGGACAAGGGCCGCGTGCTGACCGCGCTGTCCCGCTTCTGGTTCGAGCGCACCGACCGGCTGGTGCCGAACCACATGATCTCCGTGCGGCAGGGCTCCTTCCCCGAGGAGGCGCGCCAGGACCCCGACCTGGCGGGCCGGTCGATGCTGGTGCGGCGGCTGGCGATGCTGCCGATCGAGTGCGTCGTCCGCGGCTACCTGGCAGGCTCGGGCTGGAAGGACTACCGGGCGTCCGGCGCCGTCTGCGGGCACTCGCTGCCCGACGGGCTGCGCGAGGCCGACCGGCTGCCCAACGCGATCTTCACGCCGGCGACGAAGAACACCGCGGGCCACGACATCAACATCAGCCGCTCCGACGCGCGGCTGCTGGTCGGCGACGAGCGGCTCGACCGGATCGAGCAGCTCTCGCTCGCGATCTACGAGGAGGGCGCGGCCTACGCGCTCGAGCGCGGCATCATCCTGGCGGACACGAAGCTCGAGTTCGGCATCGACCAGAGCGGCGAGGTGGTGCTGGGCGACGAGCTGCTGACGCCCGACTCGTCGCGCTTCTGGCCGGTCGAGGGCTACGCTCCCGGCCAGTCGCCGCCGTCCTACGACAAGCAGTTCGTGCGCGACCACCTGGAGACGCTGGACTGGGACAAGACGGCGCCCGGCCCCGAGCTGCCCCCGGACGTGGTCGAGGGCACCCGCGGCCGCTACCTGGAGGCGTACGAGCGCCTCACCGGCGAGCCTCTCGCCGAGTACCTGCGACGGATGGGAGTGCAATGAAGGTGACCGTGCTGGTGCGGCCCCGCGACGGGATCCTCGATCCCCAGGGCGAGGCGGTGCGCCGCTCGCTGGCGGGCCTGGGCTACCCCGCCGCCGGTGTGCGGGCGGGCAAGGTGTTCGACCTCGACGTCGAGGCGGCGGACGAGGATGGCGCGCGGCGGATCGCCGGCGAGATCGCCGAGAAGGTGCTGTCGAACCCGCTGATCGAGCAGTTCGAGCTCGAGGTGGTGCCGGCGTGACCCGCGTCGGCGTGGTCGTCTTCCCCGGCTCCTGCGACGACCGCGACGCGCTGCGCGCCGTCGAGCTGGTCGGCGGCGAGCCGGTCGCGCTGTGGCACGGCGACGCCGACCTGCGCGGGGTGGACGCGGTGATCGTGCCCGGCGGCTTCTCCTACGGCGACCACCTGCGGCCGGGCGCGCTGGCGGCGCTCTCGCCGGTGATGGCCGCCGTGCGCGAGCACGCCGAGGCGGGCCGGCCGGTGCTGGGCGTCTGCAACGGCTTCCAGGTGCTGACCGAGACCCGGCTCGTGCCGGGCGTCCTGCGCACCAACCTCTCGCTGGAGTTCCGCTGCCTGGACGCCGACCTCGTCGTCGAGACGCGGTCGCCCTGGCTCCCCGGCTGCGAGCCGGGCGACGTCATCTCGATCCCGGTCAAGCACCACGACGGCTGCTGGTTCGCCGATCCGGAGACGGTCGCCGCCCTGGAGGAGAACGGCCAGGTGCTGCTGCGCTACCGCGAGAACCCGAATGGCTCGGTCGGCTCGGTGGCGTGCGTCGCCAACGAGCGGGGCAACGTCGCCGCGCTGATGCCGCACCCCGAGCACGCGGTCGACCCGCTGCTCGGCTCGGTCGACGGCCAGATCGTGCTCCGCGGGCTGCTCGACCTCGCCCGAAGCCCGGTCGCCGCGTAGCCGACCGGACAGGTTCCGCCGCCCCGTCGGGTAGCATTCCTCAGGCCTTGAACGCTGTCTCGCCACAGCCTTTGCATCGCGCGCTCGGCCTCACGGACGCCGAGCTTGCCCGTATCCAGGCACTGATCGAGCGAGACCCGAACGACTTCGAGCTGGCGGTCTACTCGCTGCTGTGGAGCGAGCACTGCGGCTACAAGCATTCGCGCCTGCTGCTCCGCCGCTTCCCCACCGCGGGCGAGCGCGTGCTCCAGGGCCCGGGCGAGAACGCCGGCGTGATCGATGTGGGCGACGGCCTGGCGGTCGCGCTCAAGGTCGAGAGCCACAACCACCCGTCCGCCGTGGAGCCGTTCCAGGGCGCCGCCACCGGCGTCGGCGGGATCCTCCGCGACATCTTCGCGATGGGCGCCCGGCCGATCGCGATCCTCGACTCGCTCCGCTTCGGCGAGCTGGACGACGACCGCCAGCGGCACCTGTTCGGCGGCGTCGTCCGCGGTGTTGGCTCGTACGGCAACTGCGTAGGCGTCCCCAACGTCGGCGGCGAGGTCGAGTTCGACGACGCCTACGAGCACAACACGCTGGTCAACGCGATGTGCGTCGGCCTGCTGCCGGCCGACCGGCTCCAGAGCGCCCGCGCCAGCGGCACCGGCAACCTGGTCGTGCTGTACGGCTCGCGCACCGGTCGGGACGGTATCGGCGGCGCGTCGGTGCTGGCCTCGCAGGGCTTCGACGAGCACTCCTCCGGGAAGCGGCCGAGCGTCCAGATCGGCGACCCCTTCATGGGCAAGAAGCTGATCGAGTGCACGCTGGAGCTGCTCGGCGGCGACCTGCTCGCCTCGCTCCAGGACCTGGGTGCGGCCGGGCTCGCCTCGTCCGTCTCCGAGATGGCCGCCAGCGGCGGCGTCGGCATCGAGGTCGACCTGTCCGCCGTGCCGCTGCGCGAGCAGGGCATGGAGCCGTTCGAGATCATGATCTCCGAGTCGCAGGAGCGGATGGCGGCGGTGGTCGAGCCGGCGCTGCTCGACCGCGTGCTGGCGGTCTGCGCGCGCTGGGACGTGGACGCGACCGTGATCGGCCGCATCACCGACGACGGCGTGCTCCGCGCGTCGTTCGACGGCGAGGAGGTGGGCGCGATCCCGGTCGGCACGCTGGTGGACGGCGCACCCCGCTACGAGGTCGGCCGCTCGCGGCCCGCGCGGCTGGAGGACGAGCCGCGACCGTTCGGCCCGGTTGCCGACGCGGCCGGTGCGCTGCGCGCGCTGCTCGGCTCGACGGTCTGCGGTAGCCGCCGGTGGGTCACCCGCCAGTACGACCAGCTGGTCGGCTCGGGCACGGTCGTCCGGCCCGGTGGCGACGCCGCCGTCGTCCGGCTGACGCCGTCCTCGCGGGCCATCGCCGTCTCCCTGGACGGCAACGGCCGGCGCTCGGCGCTCGACCCGCGGCGCGGCGGCATCAGCATCGTCTGCGAGGCGGCGCGCAACGTCGCCTGCACCGGCGCCCGCCCGGCCGCGATGACGAACTGCCTCAACTTCGGCAACCCGGAGAGCGCCGAGGTCGGCTACGAGCTGGCCGAGTCGATCGAGGGCATGTCGCTGGCCTGCGAGGCGCTGGGGATCCCGGTCGTCTCCGGCAACGTCTCGCTCTACAACGAGCACTTCGGCCGCGCCATCCACCCGACGCCGGTCGTCGGCGTGGTCGGCGTCCTCGACGACGCGGCGCAGGCCGTGCGCGCCGCCTTCGACCGCGCCGGCGACGTCGTGCTGCTGGCCGGCGACGGCGCCGCGGCGCTGGACGGCTCCGCCTACCAGAAGGTCGTGCTGGGCGAGCTGGGCGGCCGCCCGCCCGAGCCCGACCTCGCGCTGGAGCGGCGGCTGCATGAGTTCCTGGCGGCGGCCGCGGCGCAGGGGCTGCTGCGGAGCGCCCACGATGTCTCGCTGGGCGGCCTCGCCGTCTGCGTCAGCGAGTCGGCGATCACCGGCGGCGTCGGCGTCGACGCCCAGGTGGACGACCTGTTCGGCGAGGGTGATGGCCGCGCCGTGGTGTCGGCTCGCCCGGCCGACGTGGACGCGCTGCACGAGCTGGCCGGCGGCCTGCCGCTGCGCGAGATCGGCACGGTCGGCGGCGACCGGATCCGGCTGGGCGACGAGATCGACCTGTCGCTGGGCGAGGCGGCGGCGATGCATGACGCGGCCCTGCCCGCGGCGATGGCGGGGGAGCGCGCCTGATGTGCGGCATCTTCGGCATCTACGACCCGGTCGGTGCGCCTGACCGCGACGTCGCCCGGCTCACGTACTTCGGGCTCTACGCGCTGCAGCACCGGGGCCAGGAGAGCGCCGGCATCGCCGTGTCGGACGGCAGCCGGGTGACGGCCATGCGCGACATGGGGCTGGTCAACCAGGTGTTCGACGAGCCGAAGCTGACGGCACTGCCCGGGCGGATGGCGATCGGCCACACGCGCTACTCGACCACCGGCTCGACCGTATGGCAGAACGCGCAGCCGATCGTCCAGCACGCCGGCGGGCGCACGGTCGCGCTCGGCCACAACGGCAACCTGACCAACACGACCGCCCTGCGCGAGGAGCTGCGCGACCGTCGTGTGCGGCTGCGCTCGACCTCGGACACGGAGGTGATCGCGGCACTGATCGCCCACCACGAGTCGGGCGACCTGGAGGCTGCGGTGACCGACACGATGGGCCAGATCGACGGCGCCTTCGCGGCCGTCGTCCTGTCCGAGAACGCCGTCGCCGGCTTCCGCGACCCGGACGGCATCCGGCCGCTGGTCGTCGGCCGGCTTGACGACAGCTGGGTGCTGGCCTCCGAGAGCTGCGCGCTCGACATCATCGGCGCCCGGATCGAGCGCGAGTTGGCGCCGGGCGAGCTGGTCGTGATCGACGACCGCGGCGCCCGCTTCAGCCAGGCCGCGCCCGCGCGCAGCGCCTCGCTCTGCATCTTCGAGTACATCTACTTCGCCCGGCCGGACACCTCCCTCCAGGGCCGCGGCCTGTACGAGGCGCGCGTGCAGATGGGTCGGCGGCTCGCGGAGGAGGCGCCGGTCGATGCCGACGTCGTCATCCCGGTGCCCGACTCGGGCACGCCCGCCGCTGTCGGGTACGCGCAGGCGGCGGGGATCCCGTTCGGCGAGGGCCTTGTCAAGAACCGCTACGTCGGCCGCACGTTCATCCAGCCCGACCAGGGGCTGCGCGAGCGGGGCGTGCGGCTCAAGTTCAACGTCCTGCGCAGCGTGCTCGAGGGCAAGCGGGTGATCGTCGTCGACGACTCGATCGTCCGCGGCTCCACCACCCGCAAGCTGGTGGCCATGCTGTTCGAGGCCGGCGCCCGCGAGGTGCACCTGCGCATCTCCTCGCCGCCGATCATCTCGCCCTGCTTCTACGGCATCGACATGGCCGACCAGAACCAGCTGATCGCGGCCGGCCGCAACGTGCAGCAGGTGCGCGACGCGCTGGGCGCGACCTCGCTCGCCTACCTCTCGCTGGAGGGGCTCCAGGCGGCGACCGAGCAGCCCGCCGACCGCTTCTGCCGGGCCTGCCTGACGGGCGAGTACCCGACCGCGATCCCCGACGAGATGCGCCTGTCCAAGCTGCGCTTCGAGCCGGCGAGGGCGGCGGCCGGTTGAGCGACGAGCCGCTGACCTACGCCTCCTCGGGGGTCAGCCTGGACGCGGCCGACGAGGTCGTCGGCCGCATCCGCACGGCGATCGCGTCGACGGCCACAGCCCCCGTCCTGGGCGGTCTGGGCGGCTTCGCCGGGCTGTATGCGCCCAGCCTCGGCGACCCGCTGCTGGCGGCCGGCTGCGACGGCGTCGGCACCAAGATCCTGCTGGGCGCGGCGGCCGGGCGGCTGCACGGGCTCGGCGTCGACCTGGTCGGGATGTGCGTCAACGACGTCATCACCACCGGCGCCCGGCCGGCCTTCTTCCTCGACCTGATCACCTGCGGTAAGCTCGTCCCGGAGCGGATTGCCGAGCTGGTGGAGGGCGTTGCCGACGGCTGCCGCCAGGCCGGCTGCGCGCTGCTCGGCGGCGAGACCGCCGAGCACCCGGGGATGATGGGCGAGGACGACTTCGACCTGGCCGGCTTCTGCGTCGGCGCCTGCGAGCGCCGCGAGATGGTGGGCGGCGCCCGCTGCACCGCGGGTGACGTGGTGATCGGCCTCGCGTCGAGCGGGCCGCACTCGAACGGCTTCTCCCTGATCCGCTCGCTGCTGGAGCGGGCCGGCGTCGGCCTCGACGACACCCCGGAGGCGCTGGGCGGCACTTCGGTCGCCGACGCGCTGCTCGAGCCGACGCGAATCTACGCGGCGGGCGTGCGCGGCCTGATCGGCTCGGTCGATGTTCGGGCGATGGCCCACGTCACCGGCGGGGGCATCCCCGGCAACCTCGCCCGGCCGCTGCCCGACGGCCTCGGCGTCGAGATCGACCTGGACTCGTGGGAGCGGCCGGCCGTGTTCGCCTGGCTCGCGTCGCTCGGGGTCGAGGAGGACGAGATGCGGCGCGTGTTCAACCTCGGCCTGGGATTCGCGGTGGTCGTCGCCGAGACGGACACCGACACGGCGCTGCGCGCCCTCCAGGCCGCCGGCGAGCGGGCCTGGATCGCCGGCCGCCTGGTCGAGGGCCAAGGGGTGACCCTGCGCTGAGGGTCGGCGTGCTCATCTCCGGGTCGGGCACGAACCTCCAGGCGCTGATCGACGCTCCCGACATCGAGGTCGCCGCGGTCGTCTCCAGCCGGGAGGACGCATACGGGCTGGAGCGGGCCGCCACCGCGCAGCTGCCGGTGCTGGTCACGATCGACGAGGAGCCGGCCGCCGAGTTCCTGGAGGAGCACGGCGCCGAACTCGTCGTCCTGGCGGGCTACATGCGGATCCTCTCGCCCTGGTTCGTCGACCGGTTCTCGGGCCGCATCCTCAACGTGCACCCGTCGCTGCTCCCGGCGTTCCCCGGCGCGCACGCGGTGGACGACGCGCTCGACCACGGCGTGCGGGTCACCGGCGTGACCGTCCACCTGATCGATCGCGAGCACGTCGCGGCCGATTCCGGCCCCATCGTCCTGCAGGAGCCGCTGCCGGTCTCGTATGATGACCGCCCGGCGGAAGTGACCGAGCGCTTGCACGAGATCGAGCACCGGTTGCTTCCCGAGGCGGTGCGGCTGTACGCGGCCGGCCGCATCGAGTTGTTCGGCCGGCGTGTGCGGGTGAAGGAGCCAGTGTGAGGATCGAGCGAGCGCTGCTGTCCGTCAGCGACAAGACCGGCCTTGTCGAGTTCGCCCGTGCCCTCGACCAGTTCGGCGTCGAGCTCGTCTCCACGTCCGGCACGGCCCGGGCGCTGGAGGAGGCGGGCATCCCGTTCACGGCGGTCGAGGACCTGACCGGCGCCTCGGAGATGCTGGGCGGCCGCGTCAAGACGCTGCACCCGGCCGTCCACGCGGGCATCCTCGCCCGCCGCGGCCACGAGGAGGACATGCGCGCCCTGGACGAGCACGGCTACCGCGCGATCGACCTGGTCGTCGTCAACCTCTATCCGTTCCGTGCGGTGTCCAACCGGCGCGGCGTGGACGAGGCGGAGGTGATCGCCAACATCGACGTGGGCGGCCCGGCCATGATTCGCGCGGCGGCGAAGAACTTCGATTCGGTCGCCGTCATCACCGACCCGGAGCGGTACGGGTTCGTCCTCGACGAGCTGCGCGACTCGGACGGGGCGTTGTCGGACGGGACGCGGCGCGACCTCGCCGCCGAGGCGTTCGCGCACACCGCCGGCTACGACGCGTCGATCTCCGCGTGGTTCTCCGACACCGAGCCGTTCCCCGACCGGGTGGTGCTCGACCTGGTCAAGGCCGGCGACCTCGCCTACGGCGAGAACCCGCACCAGCGCGCCGCGCTCTACACAGAGACCTCCGCCCGCCGCCACCTGCTGTCGTGGATCGAGCAGCTGAACGGCAAGGCGCTCTCGTTCAACAACCTCGCCGACCTGGACGCCGCGCGGTCGATGACCGCAGCCTTCCAGGTGCCGACGTGCGTCATCGTCAAGCACACCAACCCGTGCGGCGCCGCGGTCGGCGCGACGGTGGAGGAGGCGTACGAGCGGGCGCTGGCCTGCGATCCGGTCTCGGCGTTCGGCGCCGTCGTCGCCGTCAACCGCCCGGTCAGCCTCGACCTCGCCCGCGCGCTGCGGGAGCAGTTCATCGAGGTGCTGTTCGCCCCCGGGTACGAGGACGGCGCCCTCGAGCTGCTGCGCTCGAAGCCGGACATGCGGATCCTGGACGACCGCGAGCGGCGCAAGTCGAGCCCCGGCGAGCGGGACATCCGGCGGGTGCTGGGCGGCGTCCTCATGCAGGACCGCGACACCGAGCTGGACGACCGCGACGCGATGCAGGTGGTGACGGCCGTCGCGCCGTCGGAGAAGGACTGGGGCGACCTGCTGTTCGCCTGGCGGGTGTGCAAGTACCTGCGCTCGAACGCGATCGTGATCGCGCGCGACCTGGCGACGGTCGGGCTCGGAGCCGGTCAGATGAGCCGGGTGGACGCCGTGCTGCTCGCCACGCAGAAGGCCGGCGCGCGGGCCTCAGGCGCGGTGCTCGCCTCCGACGCCTTCTTCCCGTTCGACGACGGCCCGCGGGCCGCGGTCGGCGCCGGCGTCAAGGCGATCATCCAGCCCGGCGGCTCGAAGCGGGACGCCGAGGTGATCGAGGCGGCCGAGCAGCTGGGCATCGCGATGGTTTTCACCGGCCGCCGCCACTTCCTCCACTGACGCTGGGCCCCTCCCAGAGCCAGTGATCCCGACTACCGCCGGTCGCGGGGGATGACGAACTTCTCGCCGGTGTGGGTGGCCGAGATGCGCGCGGTCTTGACGGTGACCAGGCCGGCCGAGATGCCCGCGTCCATCACCATCGCCTCGGTCAGGTCGGGGCGGCCCTTGGGGCGCAGGGCCCAGATCGCACCGTCGCGCGCGATCGCGTCCTGGAGCCTGCCGATGACCGGCAGGTCGGCCGCGGTCTCGACGGCGATGAAGACGACGTCGGCCTGCTCGCCCTCCGCGGCAGGCGTCCCCGCGCCGACCAGTGCGGGATCGACCTCGCCGACCAGCCGCACGCGCTGGCCGGACTTCACGCCCAGCTTGTCTGCCAGCGTCCTGGGGTTCGCGATGTCGTTCGCCCAGCGCTCCGCCTCGCGGGCGCCGAGCTCCAGCACCAGGGCCTCGGCGCCGCCGTGCTCGACCTCGAGCCGCTCGCCGTGCACGCGGGTGCCGGTGATCTCCTCGCGCGGCACCTTCAGCCGGAACGGGCTGCGAACGATCAGCTCGTCGGTCTCCAGCAGCGCCTTCGCCTCGGACTCCTCGCCGCCGTGCCGGACCAGACATCGCACCTCGCGTCCCATGGGCGAAGGCTACCCCGATCGCTTGAGGCGTCCGTGCTGCTTCGCGAACCGCTCGCCGCGGCGGAACACCAGCAGCCCGGCCGGGATCGCCAGCGTGCCGATGATCAGCAGCGGCCAGATGTCGGCCCACACCGCGGCCGGCCCCGCCCCGTCGATGATCGCCTTGCGGCACCCCTCCAGCGTGTACGTCGCGGGCGAGATCACCGACAGCCACTGCATCCACTGCGGCAGGATCGACACCGGGTAGTAGACGCCGGAGACCACCAGCAGCAGCCCCTGGGCGATGAACCCGAGCTGGGTGCCCTTCTCGGGCGAGATCAGCGGCAGCACCGCGGTCATCATGCCGATCCCGATGAACGAGAACGACGAGACCGCCAGCACCAGCGCCGCCGATGCGAAGTCGGGATTGGTGAACGTGACGTCGAGGAACACCGCGACGGCGGCGAACAGCAGGACGGTGCGGACGATGCCGTAGAGCACCGCGAACGCGCCCATCCCCAGCAGGTGCGCCGGCCGCGACAGCGGCGCCATGAAGGTGTACTCGATCGTCCCCTCCCACCGCTCCCACGCCACGGTCTCGGTGACGATCTCGAAGATCAGCCCCAGGTACGACCAGATCACCGCGCCGATCAGGAGCACGATCGTCGCCTCGTTCACGTCCAGCGTGGCGCCGGCAGCGCCGAAGCCCTTGGCGATGAACGCGATCGTCAGCGTGTTGGCGACGGTGTAGAGGAACCACGCCAGCTCCCACCAGAAGAAGCGGCGGATCAGGTAGATGTTGCGCTCGACGATGCCGCCGAAGCCCACGAGCTCGCGGCGGAACGCCCCCTGTTCGGTCTGCATCAGCGCCTCTCCTCCTCGTACTCGTCCTCGAACGCGCGGCCGGTGGCGTTCAGGAACGCCAGCTCCAGGGTTTCCGCCCCGTAGCGCTCGCGCAGCGCGTCCGCCGTCCCCATGAACAGCAGCTCGCCGGCGTGGAGGATCCCGATCCGGTCGGCCAGCGCCTCGGCCTCGGCCATGTCATGCGTGCAGAGCAGGATGGTCGCGTCGTGCTCCGCGCGGATCTCCCGGATGAACGCTTGCACCTCGAGCTTGGAGCGCGGATCGAGCCCGGTGGTGGGCTCGTCCAGCAGCAGCAGCACCGGCGAGGTGAGCAGCGCCCGGGCCAGCGCGATCTTCTGCTGCATGCCCCGCGAGAGGTCCTCCATCGGCTCGTGCCGGCGCTCCGGCGGGAAGCCGACCCGCGCCAGGATCAGCGGGATCCGCTCCCGCGTCTCCCGCGGGCCGATGCCGTAGAACCGGGCCGAGTAGCTGAGGTTCTCGACCGGCGACATGCGCTTGAAGAACGAGGCCTCGACCGAGACCCGGTTGACCAGCCGCTGCACCGCCCGCGGGTTCGTGAACACGTCCACGCCGAACACCTCCGCGCTGCCACCGTCGTGCAGGAGCAGCGTCGAGAGCAGCCGCACCAGCGTGGACTTGCCCGAGCCGTTCTGGCCCAGGATCGCGACGCACTCGCCCCGCTCCATGCTGAAGGTGACGCCCTGCAGCGCGGGCACGCGGCGGCGCGGCGCGAAACGGCGCTTGCCGTCGCGGCGGATGAACTCCTTGCGCAGCTGGTCGACCTGGACGGCCGGTGTCGCGGACACGGTGGAAACCTCGTGGGTCGCGGATGGCCCGCCCGGCGCGCGCAGGGCGGCGCGGGGCGGTGGGACGCGATGAGTTGGCGGGCGGGCGGCGCGCGTGCGCACCCTTCCGGGCGCGCGCGGGCTCCAACCCTAGCAGACCGAGAACCCGTCGCTTGTTGCGCGATCCGCAACACAGTGCGGGCGCCATTGACAACAGCCGAGGCGAGGCGGAAGATGCCCCGTCATCTTTCCACCCGTATCCACCTCGAAGGGGGTGCGCATGGCTTCGGAACAGCGCTCGGATGCCGACCAACTCGCGGAATTCGGCTACAAGCAGGAGCTCCACCGAACGCTGGGGAGCTTCTCGGCCTTCGCCGCGGGGTTCAGCTACATCTCGATCCTGACCGGGATGTTCCAGACGTCCTACCTCGGCTTCTACTTCGCCGGGCCGGCGTTCATCTGGGCATGGCTGGTCGTCTTCTTCGGACAGATGATGGTGGCACTGCAGTTCTCGGAGCTCGCCGCGCACTATCCGCTGGCGGGATCCGTCTACCAGTGGTCGAAGCAGGTCGCGGGGAAGGCCTGGGCATGGAACACGGGCTGGATCTACATGTGCGCGCAGATCGTGACCGTTCCCGCGGTGGCGTTGGCGTGGCAGGTCATCCTGCCGCAGATCTCGACCCGGTTCCAGATGATCAAGTGCACGCCGAGCGACACCTGTACGGACCCCAGCTTCCCGGCGTTCAACAACCCTGCGTTTGCCAAGAACGCGATCATCCTGGGCATCATCATGATCGTCTTCACGACCATCATCAATGTGATGGGCGTGTCCGTGCTGTCGAAGATCAACAACATCGGTGTCGCCTCCGAGCTGGTCGGCGCCGGCGGCCTGGTGATCCTGTTCCTGATCCACGCGAACCGGTCACCGAGCGATGTCCTGACCAATACCGCCAACACGGCCAACGTGCCGATCGATCACGCCTGGGGGTATCTGGGCGCGCTGCTGGTCGGTGCGATCATGCCGCTGTACGTCATGTACGGGTTCGACTCCGCCGGGTCATTGGCCGAGGAGACCGATGATCCGAGGAAGAAGGCGCCCAAGGCGATCATCCAGGCGCTGGCGACGGCGGGAACCATGGGCTTCCTGCTGATCCTGTTCGGCACCATGGCGGTCAGCGACGTCCTCTACAAGACTCCGACGGCGCTGGGATTGGCGGCGATCACGAAGGACGTGCTCGGAGATTTCTGGGGCGATGTGTTCCTCTGGGACTGCGCGCTTGCGATCTTCGTGTGCTGCCTCGCGATCCACGCGATGTCCGTGCGGATCCTGTTCGCCATGGGCCGGGACAACAACCTTCCCGGTGGCGCCAGGCTCGCATCGGTCTCCGGCACGCGCCGGGTGCCGGTGTTCCCGGCCATTCTCGTGGGAGCGATCGCGATCGCGGTGCTTGCGCTCAACATCGCGAATCCGTACGCCGTCACGATCGTACTCGGCCTCGGGATCGTCTTCATGTACGTCGCCTACCTGGGTGTGACGATCCCGCTGTTCCAGCGGCGCCGGGAGGGCTGGCCGGGCAACCTGCCGACCGGGAGGATGGGCCTGTTCAGCCTCGGTCGTTTTGCGTTGCTGACAAACGCGATCGCCATCTTCTACGGCCTCGCGATGTCGATCAACCTCGTCTGGCCGCGGGACTACTTCTACGGGACGCTGTGGTACCAGCACTACGGCGTGATCCTCGGCCTGGTCATCGCCATGGGCGCTGGTCTGCTGGTGTACTACGGCTATCAGAAGGACAAGATGGAGGTCCTGCCCGAGCACCGGGCGGGCTCGACCGCCGAGGCGATGGCAGAGGTCACCCAGCCGCCGATCCACGGCGGTCCGTGATCTGACGCGGATGGACGCGGGGCGGCTCGCAGGAGCGGGCCGCCCCGCCGTTTCGCGCCGAGGGGGGTGTGGGACAATCAGTGTCGTGACGATGGAGCCGGAACGCCTGCGGAAGCTCGTGCGACGCGACCTCGTCGTGGTCGGCGCCGGCAGCCTGATCGCGATCTGGGCGTACAGCCTGATCGCCGCGGTCGAGCTGGGGACGCTGTCGAGGGTGACCGCCGGTCGGGCGGCGGTGGCGGTGGCGGTCGTCGTCTCGGTCGGCTGCGTCTACTGGTGGGCGGCGGGCCCGCCCGACATGCGACGCGACCGGTTGCTGGTGCTGATCCCCGCGTTCCTGATCGCCGGGCCCGGCCTGGTCGGCGTCCACTACCTGGGCGGCGACATCGTGGTCGGGATTCTCTCCGGCGCCGTCGGCTTCGCGGCCGCGGGTGTGTTCGGCCTGATGTGGGGCGGGCGTCGGCGCGGCAGCCCCTGACGGCGCCTATCCTTCGGCGCCATGAGCGCGCAGTACATCTACTCCATGCACCGGGTGCAGAAGTTCCACGGCCCGGAGCGCCAGGTGCTGCGCGACATCTCGCTCTCGTTCTACCCGGGCGCCAAGATCGGCGTGCTGGGACCGAACGGCGCCGGCAAGTCCACGCTGCTGCGGATCATGGCCGGCCTGGACGAGCCGTCCAGCGGCCGCGCCGAGCTGGCGCCGGGCGCCACCGTCGGCTTCCTGCCGCAGGAGCCGCAGCTCAACCCGGACAAGGACGTGCGCGGCAACGTCGAGGAGGGTGTGGCCGAGAAGCACGGCCTGCTCGATCGCTTCAACGAGCTGTCGGCGAAGTTCGCCGAGCCGATGTCGGACGATCAGATGGCGACGCTGCTCGAGGAACAGGGCGAGGTGCAGGACCGGATCGAGCGGCTCGGGGCCTGGGATCTCGACCGCGACCTCGATGTGGCGATGGACGCGCTGCGCTGCCCCCCGCCGGACGCCGACGTCTCCACGCTCTCGGGCGGCGAGCGCCGCCGCGTCGCGCTCTGCCGGCTGCTGCTCTCGACGCCCGATCTGCTGCTGCTCGACGAGCCGACCAACCACCTCGACGCCGAGTCGGTCGCGTGGCTGGAGCAGTTCCTGGAGCGGTTCGCGGGCACCGTCCTCGCAGTCACCCACGATCGCTACTTCCTGGACAACGTCGCCGGGTGGATCCTCGAGCTCGACCGCGGCCACGGCATCCCCTTCCAGGGCAACTACTCGTCGTGGCTCGAGCAGAAGGAGGCCCGGCTGGGCGTCGAGGAGAAGCAGGCCTCGGCCCGCCGGCGCACCCTGCAGCGGGAGCTGGAGTGGGTGCGGCTGGCTCCGAAGGCGCGCCATGCGAAGTCGAAGGCGCGCCTGGCGGCGTACGAGCAGCTGCTGGCGGAGGAGCAGAACGTCAAGCTCGAGTCGGTCGAGATCCACATCCCTGCCGGCGAGCGGCTGGGCGACAAGGTGGTCGAGGCGCGCGACGTCGCGAAGGGCTTCGGCGACCGGCTGCTGATCGAGGATCTCTCGTTCTCGCTCCCGCCGGGCGGCATCGTCGGCGTGATCGGGCCCAACGGCGCCGGCAAGACCACGCTGTTTCGCATGATCGTCGGCACCGAGCAGCCCGACGGCGGCGCCCTGGAGCTGGGCGACTCCGTGCAGATCGCCTACGTCGACCAGGCGCGCGCCGACCTCGACCCCGGTCGGTCGGTGTGGGAGGAGATCTCGGGCGGGATGGACCGGATCGTCCTGGGCAAGCGCGAGATCGCGTCGCGGGCCTACGTGGCGTCGTTCAACTTCCGCGGCGGCGACCAGCAGAAGCGGGTCGGCGACCTCTCCGGCGGCGAGCGCAACCGGCTGCACCTGGCCAAGCTTCTGCGCAGCGGCGGAAACCTGCTGCTGCTCGACGAGCCGACCAACGACCTCGACGTGGACACGCTGCGCGCGCTCGAGGATGCGCTGCTCGACTTCGCCGGATGCGCCGTGGTGATCTCGCATGACCGCTGGTTCCTGAACCGGGTGGCGACGCACATCCTCGCCTTCGAGGGCGACTCCCAGGTGACCTGGTTCGAGGGCGACTACGACGAGTACGAGGAGCATCGCCGGCGCACGCTCGGCGAGGAGGCGGCGCAGCCGCACCGGATCCGCTTCAAGCCGCTCGTCCGCACCTAAACCGGCTCGATGCTCCTGCCGATGGTGGTAGGAGATGTCCACCGTCCGCCTCGTCCGCGCGTTCGCGTTCTTCAAGCTGGCGTTCGGCGTGCTCGAGCTGGCGACGGGGATCGTGTGGCTGCTGGTCGCGCCCGGCTTCGTGCAGGAGCAGCTGCGCTCGCTGGTCGCGTGGATGGCGTCGCAGCAGCCGGGCAACCCGTTCGTCCAGCTGCTCGAGCGACAGCTGCCGACCCTGTTCGCCCACGCCTGGCTGGTCGCGATCGGGCTGATCCTGCTGGGCGCGGTCAAGGTGGCCGGCGCGCTCGGGTTCCTCACCGGCTGGCCGTGGGGCTACTGGCTGTTCGTCGCCAGCCTGGCCGTGCTGCTGCCGATGGACGTCCGCTCCGCGGCCGCCGACGGCTCGCCGTTGGCCTGGTGCTTCGCCGCGCTGGACGTGGCCGTGCTGGCGGCGCTGCTCTGGTTCCGGCGGGCGCTGATCTCCCGCCCGGCCGCGGCCTGACCCTCGGTCAGCCGGCCGCCGCCGCGCCGGCGGCGTAGGCGGCGAGCACCGGATCCCAGCCCTCGTCGTATCCGGCGCGTGCGTCGCGTCCGCGCTCCGGCCCGAGCAGCTCCCAGTGACGGTGCTCGACGTCCACCCTGGTGCCCCCGTCCTCGGCGGTGAACCGCACCTCGACCTCGGTGGCCGCGATGTCGTTGGGGTTGACCTTCCAGGCGATGACGAGCCGGTGCGGCGGATCCCAGACGAGCACGTCGGCCCAGTGGCCGCGCTCGCCGTCGGCAGTCCGCTCGTACACCTCGCCGCCCGCCCGGCCCTCCCAGACGACCTCGCTCTGCCGGTCATCGAACACGGTGTGGGTGTCGAGCGGCCACCACGTGTTGGCGCCCTCGGTGTAGACGCGGAACGCGGTCTCGGGCGCGCAGGCCACGAGCAGCGACTTGGTGATCGGGGGGATGGTGGTGGTCGTCGTCATCGCGTCCTCCGTTCCTCCGCCTCGGCGGCGGCCTTGAAGCCGGCCAGGCCGGTCTCCCAGAAGCTGTCCAGGTAGCCGCGGAGCTCGGCGAGCCCCTCGGGGTCGAGCTCGTACAGGCGCCGGGTGCCGTCGCGGCGGTCGCGGACCAGCCCGGCCTCGCGCAGGACGCGCAGGTGCTGGCTGACGGCGGGGCGGCTGATCGGCAGGTCGCGGGCGATCTCCCCGACCGCCCGCGCGCCGTCCTTGAGCCGCTCCACGATCACGCGCCGGGTGGGGTCACCGAGGGCGTCGAGGGCAGCTGCGTAAGTCACGACTTACGTAAGGTACCACTTACCATCGGCGGTGGCAAGGGTCGGCGGGGCGCGGGTTGGGCCACTGACGGTGGCGCCGGTGGACCACCCTGGAGGCTACGCCGCGAGGCGGCGGATGGCGTGGACGCGGTTCATGGCGTCCAGCGCGGCAACCTTGTACGACTCGGCCAGCGTCGGGTAGTTGAACACCGCGTTGACCAGGTGGTCAACGGTGCCGCCGGTCGTCATCAGCATCTGGCCGATGTGCACCAGCTCGGTGGCGCCGGTGCCGAACACGTGGACGCCCAGCAGGCTGCTGTCCTCGGAGCTGACGAGCAGCTTGAGCATGCCGTGGTCGTCGCCGACGATCTGCCCGCGGGCGAGCTCGCGGTAGCGGGAGATGCCCACCTCGTAGGGGATGGCGGCGGCGGTCAGCTCCTCCTCGGTCTTGCCGACGAAGCTGATCTCGGGAATCGTGTAGATGCCGATCGGCATCGGCGCGTCGGTGCGGTGCGAGCGCAGGCCGAACGCGTCGCCCGCGGCCAGGCGGCCCTGCTCCATCGAGCTGGCGGCCAGGCTGGGGAAGCCGATCACGTCGCCCGCCGCGTAGATGTGCCGGACGGAGGTGCGGTACGCGTCGTTGACCGCGATGCGGCCGCGGTTGTCCGCCTTCAGCCCCGCGTTCTCGAGCTCGAGGTCGTCGGTCGCGCCCTGCCGGCCCGCGGAGTAGAGCACGGCGTCGGCGGGGACGCGCTTGCCGCTGGCCAGGTGGGCGATCGCGCCCGCCTTGTGCTTCTCGACGGCGGTCACCTTCTCGCCGAACCGGAAGACGACGCCGGTGTCGCGGAGGTGGTACTGGAGCGCCTCGATCACCTGCGAGTCGCAGAACTCGAGCAGCCGCGAGCGCTGCTCGACGACGGTCACCCGCGTGCCCAGCGCCGCGAACATCGAGGCGTACTCGATGCCGATCACGCCCGCGCCCACGACCAGCAGCGAGTTCGGGATCCAGTCAAGGTTCAGGATGTCGTCCGAGTCGAGGATCGTGCGGCCGTCGAACTCGACCGTGGACGGACGCGCGGGGCGCGTGCCGACCCCGATCACGACGCGGGACGCGGTCAGGCGCAGCTCCTCGCCGTTCTCGCCGCGCACACCGATCGTGTGCGGGTCGAGGAAGCGGGCGGTGCCGTTGACGAGCTGGACGTGGTTGCGGCCGAGCTGGTTGCGGACGACGTCCACCTCGCGGCCGATCACGTTGGTCATCCGCCAGAACAGGTCGTGCGCGCTGATCTGCTGCTTCACCCGGTAGCTCTGGCCGTAGATCCCGCGCTGGTGCATGCCGGTCAGGTAGATGACGGCCTCGCGCAGGGTCTTTGACGGGATCGTGCCGGTGTTGATGCAGACACCGCCGATCATGTGCCCGCGATCGACCAGCGCGACCCGCTTGCCCAGCTTGGCAGCCTGGATCGCCGCCTTCTGGCCCGCGGGGCCGGATCCGATCACGACAAGGTCGTACTCGTACGCCACGTGACCGTTATCGGCGGCGGCCACGGCGTGTTGAGCGGCGCGATGGTATGGTCGCCGTTGCGCGGTCCGCTCCCTCGTTGCAGAACGAGCAACATGCAGTCAGCCGACAAAGCCCTCCGCATCCTCAGCCTCTTCGACGAGGCACACCCCGAGCGCGGCGTCACCGAGCTCAGCCGCCTGATCGGCACGCACAAGAGCACGGCGTCGCGGATGCTGACCGCGATGGAGATGCGCGGCTTCGTCACCCGGGTCGGCGACCGCTACCGGCTCGGCCCGGAGCTGGTGCGGCTGGGCACCCTGGCGGTGCGCCAGCTGGGCCTGGCGGAGGCGTGCCGCCCGGCGATGACCTCGCTCGCCCGCGACACCGGAGAGACGGTGAACCTGGCGGTGGCCGACGGCGACGGTGCGCTCAACATCGACCAGATCGCCGGCGCCCACCTGGTCGGCGTGACGGACTGGACCGGCCGCCGGCTCCCGCTCGAGCACACGGCCAACGGCAAGGTGCTGCTCGCCTTCGGCGCGGCCTCGGTCGGCAAGACCACGCCCGTCCTGCACGAGCAGATCACCCAGACCCAGCGCGCCGGCTACGCGATCGCGATCGAGGATCTCGAGCCCGGGCTGGTCGCCGTTGCGGCGCCGGTGCTGGACGCCGGCGGCACCTGCGTCGCGGCGATCAGCGTGTCGGGGCCGCTCTACCGCATCGGCCAGGCCCGGCTGCCCGAGCTCGGTACCCGCTGCGTCGAGGCGGCGCGGGCCGCTTCGCGCTCGCTCGGCCACCGGCAGACCGCGGCCTGATCGGCGATGATGGCTCACCCCAGCGACAAGGAGCGAGAACGATGAGCGCAAGCGGCGAGATCGGTACCTTCGACTACGTGATCGTCGGCGGCGGCACCGCCGGTGCGATCATCGCCGCACGGCTGTCGGAGGACGCGGACGTCCGGGTCTGCCTGATCGAGGCCGGGCCGACCGACGTCGGCTTCGACGACGTGCTCCAGCTGCGCCGCTGGCTGTCGCTGCTCGAGGGCCCGATCGACCTGGCGTACACGACCACGCTCCAGCCGCGCGGCAACGCGCACATCGTCCACTCCCGCGCCGCCGTGCTGGGCGGCTGCTCCTCGCACAACACCCAGATCTACTTCAAGCCCTTCCCCGGCGACTGGCAGGACTGGGTCGACCGCGGCGCCGCCGGCTGGGAGCCGGAGACGATGGAGACGTACTACGACCGGCTGCTGACGAAGCACCAGATCGTCGCCGAGAAGGATCAGAACGCGCTGCTGGTGGACTGGATCCCGTCGGCGGCGGAGGCGGCGGACGTGCAGGCGAACCCGGACTGGAACGCGGGGCCGTTCCCTGACGGCGCCGGCTTCCTGGACGTCGGCTACGACCCGGCGACGGGCGTCCGCTCGTCCTCGAGCGTCGCCTACCTGCACCCGATCATGGGATCGCGCGAGAACCTGACCGTCCTCACCGACACCTGGGTGCGCCGCGTCAACCTCGAGAACGGCCGCGCCGTCTCGGTCTCGACCGACCGCGGCACGGCCCGCGCCGCCCGCGAGATCGTCGTCTGCGGCGGCTCGGTGGACACGCCCCGGTTGTTGCTGCTGTCGGGCATCGGCCCTGCCGATGACCTGCGCGAGCTGGGCATCGGCGTGCAGCACAATCTGCCCGGCGTGGGGGAGAACCTGATCGACCACCCGGAGTCGATCATCATCTGGGAGCTGAACCGGCCGCTGCCGCCGGAGGGGGCGATGGACGCCGACTGCGCGCTCTTCGTCAACCGGCTGGGCAATGACTCCCGGCCCGATCTGATGTACCACACCTACCAGCTCCCGTTCACCTTCAACACGGAGCGGCTCGGCTACCCGGTGCCGGAGCACTGCATCTGCATGACGCCCAACATCCCCCGCTCGCGGTCGGTGGGGCGGATGTGGCTGCTCTCCGCCGATCCCTCGGTCAAGCCGGCGCTCGACTTCCGCTACTTCACGGACGAGGAGGCGTACGACGAGCAGACGATCGTCGACGGCCTCAAGATCGCCCGCGAGGTCGCGAACACCCAGCCGTTCAAGGGCTGGCTCAAGCGCGAGGTCGCGCCGGGGCCGTCGATCGCGTCGGACGCCGACCTGTCGGCCTACGGCCGCGCGGTGCACCACACGGTCTACCACCCGTCGGGCACGTGCAAGATGGGCGCGGTGGGCGACGACGTGGCGGTGGTCGATCCCGAGCTGCGCGTGCGCGGGGTGGACGGCCTCTCGATCGCCGACGGCTCGATCTTCCCGTCCATGCCGACGGTCAACCCGATGGTGGCGACGTTCATGATCGGTGAGAAGGCGGCCGAGCTGGTCGCTGCGCGGAACGGCTGATGGCCGAGTACCGCGTCACCTACTGGCGCGACATCCCGTCGATGGTCGCCGCCCGCGACGCGTCCGGCGCCCAGGCCAAGGTGCAGCTGCCGCAGAGCTTCCAGGAGGCGATCGACGAGGAGGCGATGCGGCTGGGCATGGCCGGCTCCGATGCGTACCTGGAGCAGTGGCGGCTGGGCGAGTGGCAGGATGCCGAGGGAACGCCGGACGAGGTGTGTGCCGCAGTCGCGGCCCGGCTGGAGGAGGAGTGGAGCCCGTGAGCACCGCCATCGCGCAGCTGCTGGGAGACGACCGGCCGGTGTTGTCTGACGGGGCGATCGGGACGATGCTCCAGGCCGCCGGGCTGATGCCCGGCGCCTCCCCGGAGCTCTGGAACGTCGAGCATGCCGACCGGATGCGGGTCATCCACTCGGCCTACGCCGATGCCGGCGCGCGATTCCTCACCACCAACAGCTTCGGCGGCACCCGCCCGCGGCTGGCGCTGCACCACCTCCAGGATCGCGCAGTCGAGCTGAACGAGGCCGGCGCGCGGCTGGCCCGCGAGGTCGCCGATCGGTCCGGCATCCACGTGCTGGGCAGCATCGGCCCGACCGGCGAGCTGATGGACCCGCTGGGCACGATGAGCCACGAGGAGGCGGTCGAGCTGTTCGCCGAGCAGGCCGGCGCGCTGACGGCGGGCGGCGCGGACATCCTGCTGGCCGAGACCTTCAGCGATCTGGGCGAGGTGCGCGCGGCGGTCGAGGGCATGCGGGCGGCGGGCGGCGGCGTCCCGGTCGCCGTGACGATGACGTTCGACGTCAAGGGCCGCACGATGATGGGCGTCAGCCCCACCCAGGCGCTGGGCGAGCTGACGGCGATGGGCGTCGAGATGGTCGGCGGCAACTGCGGCAGCGGCCCCGAGGAGATCGAGCAGGTGATGACCGCGATGACCGCCGAGCGCCCGGAGGGCGTGCTGCTGCTGGCGCAGAGCAACGCGGGGCTTCCGCAGCTGGTGGGCGACGAGTTCCGCTACGGCGGCACGCCCGAGGTGATGGCCGGCTACGCGGCCCGCATGCGCGAGCTGGGCGTGGACGTGATCGGCGCCTGCTGCGGCAGCACCCCGGCGCACATCGCCGCCATGGCCGCGGCGCTGCGCTGACAGGGTCTGGCACGGGGTCTGGCACCGTGCCAGACCCCTCTCACGGCCGATCCGGCGTACCGTGACGTTTCAGGGTGGAAGGCGTGACGGTTCCGTGGCAGGCCGTTTCGTGTCAACCAGGCCGAAACCGCATGGTGTCCGGTACGGTGTCCGGCACGGTGCCGGACACCAAACACAACCGACGCGGAGTGCCGTGACGGTCTGTTGACGAAGCCGTGACGCAACCGTCAAGAGCCCAACCTGCGAAACCGAGGGTCAGGCTCCGTGCCTGGCTCCGGTTCGACCGCCAGCCGAGCGCACACCACGATCCGTGTCGGTGCCAGGAATCGGTGCCTGACCCTCCAGGTTGGTCCACCGACGCCACGCTTAGTGGCCCAACCGTCGCCCACCCAACCGCTCGGCTCCGCTAGTCCCCCAGCTCGGCACGGCGCCGCACGACGTACTCCTGGAGCTCGTCGCGGATCGCGTCCTCGAGCGGCGGCTGCTGGTAGCTCTCCAGCGCCTCCCGCCAGAGCTCGCCGGCCCGCGCCGTCGCATCCCGACCGCCCAGCCGCTGCCAGCGCTCGAAGTTCTCGGTCGACGAGAGCAGCGGCCGGTAGAAGCAGTCGCGGAACCGCTCCAGCGTGTGCACCGCGCCCAGGAAGTGGCCGCCGGCGCCGACCTCCTCGTGCGCGCTGAAGGCGAGGCTGGCCTCGTCGATCTCGAGCGGCGTGAACTCCTCGCGCAGCATGCGCAGGATCTCGATGTCGACGATGAACTTCTCGTAGCAGGAGACGAGGCCCGACTCGAGCCACCCGGCCGAGTGCATCACCCAGTTCACGCCGGCCAGGAAGGTCGGCATCATCGTCATCATGGCCTCGTACGAGGCCTGGGCGTCCACCGTCTGGCTGGAGGTGAGGCCGCCGCCGCTGCGGAACGGCAGGCCGTAGTGGCGGGCCAGCTGGCCGGTGCAGAGCAGCCCCATCGCCGACTCGGGCGTGCCGAAGCTGGGCGAGCCCGACTGCATGTCGGTGTTGGACAGGAAGGAGCCGAAGATCACCGGCGTGCCCGGCCGCACCAGCTGCGCCAGCGCGATGCCGGCCATCGCCTCGGCCAGCTGCTGGGCGAGCGAGGCGGGGACGGACACCGGCGACATCGCGCCCATCAGCAGGAACGGCGTGATCACGACGGGCTGGCCGGCGCGGACGTACTCCATCATCGCCGCCAGCATCCGGTCGTCGTAGCGCAGCGGCGAGTTGACGTTGATCAGCGAGATGGAGACGGGCGACCGCTCGATCGCCTCGCGCCCGCCGAACAGGATCTCGCTCATCCGGATCGTGTCGGCGGCGTTCGGGCCGGAGGTGACCGAGCCCATGAACGGCTTGTCGGTGAGCGTTTGGAGCGCGTAGACCATGTCCAGGTGCCGCGAGTCGAGCGGCGTGTCGTTGGGCTCGCAGATCGTGCCGCCCGCGGAGTCGAGCTGGTCGAAGTGCTGCGAGAGCATCGCGAAGCGGCGGAAGTCGTCCATCGTCGCCTCGCGCCGCACGTCGCCCTCGCGGACGAACGGCGGCCCGTAGACGGAGGCGAACACCATGTGGTCGCCGCCGATGTGCACGGTGCGCTCGGGGTTGCGCGCGGCGACGTCGAACTCGCGGGGCGCCTTGGCGACCTGCTCCATCACGAAGTCGGGGTCGAGCTTGACGTTCTGGCCCTCGACCTGCTGGCCGGCCTGCGCGAACACCTCGACGGCCTCCGGCAGGACGAACTCCACGCCCAGCTCGGAGACGATCCGCCGCCAGCCGCGGTCGAGCGTGGCAACCGCGTCCTCGGAGAGGATCTCGTACCTCGGCATCCTGTTGACGAACATGCGGGCGCTCCTCTAAGCTCTGTTTGTGGAACAATCGTTCCACATGATGGGCCGAAACGCAATGCAGACCGGAACCCAGTCGATCGATCGCGCCGCGCAGCTCCTCGTCCTCGTGGTGGAGAACGACGAGTCGCGCAGCGTGGGCGAGCTGGCGGAGGCCGCCGGCCTCCCCAAGAGCACCGTCTCGCGGCTGGTCTCGGCGCTCGAGCGGCAGGGTCTCGTCCAGCGCCACGGCGCCCGCGGAGGCATCCGCCCCGGCCCGGTGCTGCTACGCCTGGCCCGCCGCGGCATCTCCGACGGCGACATCACCGAGCTGTGCGCGCCCGCGATGGAGCGGCTGGGCGCGGCCTGCGGCGAGACCGTCGACCTCGCCGTGCCCGTCCCCGGCGGCCAGGAGCACTACCTGGCGCAGGTGGACAGCCGCCACTTCATCGGCACCGGCAGCTGGGTCGGGCGCCGGCTGCCCCACCACTGCACCTCGGTGGGCAAGGTCTTCCTGGCCTACGGCGCGGCCGATGTCGCGCCGGGCCGGCTGGAGCGCTTCACCCCCGCGACGACCACCGACCGTGACCGGCTCGAGGCCGAGCTGGCGGAGGTGCGGCGGCTCGGCTACGCCACCACCGTCGGCGAGCTGGAGCCCGGCCTGGTGGCCGTGGCCGCGCCGGTGTTCGGGGGCGGCGGCGCCGCGGTCGCCGCGATCAGCATCTCCGGGCCGCAGATGCGGCTCGATCCGGGCATGCTGCCTGCGCTGGGCGGCCTGCTGCTGCGCGAAACTTCCGACCTCTCCGCACGACTCGGCCACAGCCCGGCCACGAAGGGAGCCGCATGACCCACGACGAGATCATCCAGGGCCTGTACGAGAACACCCTGGTCGGCAACGCGCCGGCCGTGCGCGAGCTGACCGAGCAGGGCCTGGCCGACGGCATGGACCCCGAGAAGATGCTCTACGACGGGCTGATCCCGTCGCTGGAGGAGGTCGGCGCCCGGTTCGAGCGCGGCGACTTCTTCGTGCCCGAGATGCTGATCGCGGCCCGCGCCATGCAGGGCGCGCTTGACATCCTCCGCCCCCTGCTGGCCGAGACCGGCGCCAAGCCGGTCGGCACGGTCGTGATGGGCACGGTCAAGGGCGACGTTCACGACATCGGCAAGAATCTCGTCAACATCATGCTGGAGGGCGCGGGCTTCACCGTCCACGACCTGGGCGTGAACGTGGCCCCGGAGAAGTTCATCGAGCAGATCCAGGAGCACGAGCCGGACATCGTCGGGTTCTCGGCGTTCCTGACCACCACGATGCCGATGTTCAAGGCCAACATCAACGCGCTCCAGAAGGCCGGCCTGCGCGAGAAGGTGATCGTGATGGTCGGCGGCGCACCGGTCACGCAGGAGTACGCCGACGCGGTCGGCGCCGACGCCTACGCGGCCGACGCCTCCACCGCGGTGCGCAAGGCCAAGGAGCTGATCGAGTTCCGGCGCTCGGCGGCGGTCGGCGCGTGAAGCCGGCCTCCGACCGGCTGCGCGCCCTGGCGGCGGACGCCAGCGTCGAGGTGACGCCGCGTGACGCCGGCGAGGCCGTGCGCCTGCTGCCGGCGGGGAGCACCGTCTACGTCACGGCCCTGCCCGGATCGGACAACGCCGACCTGGTGCGCGCCGCGGCCACCCTGCGCGGCGGCGGCATGGTGCCCGTGCCGCACATCGCCGCCCGCGGCATCGCCAGCGCCTTCGACCTCGACCACCTGCTGGGCGGCCTCGCCGCCGAGGGCGGCGTGGACGACGTGCTGGTCGTGGCGGGCTCGATCAAGCGCCCGGCCGGGATCTACCCGAGCTCGATGAGCGTGCTCTCGTCGGGCCTGCTGGAGCGCCACGGCATCCGCCGCGCCGGCGTTGCCGGCCACCCCGAGGGCACGCCGGACATCGCCCCCCGGGCGGTGGCCGATGCGGTCGCCTGGAAGAACACCTTCGCCGAGCGCTCACCGATCGAGCTGCGCATCGTCAGCCAGTTCGCGCTCGCGCCCGACCCGTACGGGCCGTGGGAGCAGGCCCTGCGCGCGGCCGGCAACCGGCTGCCCGTGATCGCCGGCATGC
This sequence comes from uncultured Actinomycetes bacterium, assembly GCA_963797175.1. Classification (GTDB taxonomy): domain Bacteria; phylum Actinomycetota; class Thermoleophilia; order Gaiellales; family JAICJC01; genus DATLLN01. The sequence continues at coordinate 1,014,322 of CAWCOL010000009.1, read as the reverse complement.
CCGGGGTCACGTCGCCGCCCAGGCTGATCGCGTTCGGCGCGCGCTGCGGCATCGGCGCGTCGCTCGAGGTGCTGCGCAAGCAGACCGGCCTGGTCAAGCTCGCGACCACCCGGCAGTGGCGCCCGGATGCGATCGTCGCAGCCGTGGCCGACGCCCAGGACGCCGACCCGGCCTGCCTGTTCGCGGGCATCCACCTGTTCCCGTTCGGCGGTCTCGAGCGCACCGCAGCCTGGCTTGCGGAGCTGCGCACGTCGTCGCCGCTCCCGGCCTGACACCTCGGAAAGGAAGCGCATTGGAGACAGTCCTCGAGTCGGCCTCGAAGACCCACGTGATCGGGCCCGGACAGCCGTTCTGCATCATCGGCGAGCGGATCAACCCGACCGGCCGCCCCTCGCTGCAGGCGCAGCTCCAGGCGGGCGACATCTCGCAGATCGAGATCGACGCGCTGGAGCAGGTGGCGGGCGGCGCGGACGTGCTCGACGTCAACGTCGGCGACCCGCTGGCCGATGAGGTGGGGCTGATGGGCCAGGCGGTGCCGCTGGTGCAGGGTCTGACCGACCTGCCGCTGTGCATCGACTCGTCGGTGATCGAGGCGCTCGAGGCCGGCCTGGCCGCGTATCAGGGCAAGGCGCTGGTCAACTCCGTCACCGGCGAGGACGAGCGGCTGGAGCGGATCCTGCCGATCGTCGCGCGCCACGGGGCTGCGGTGATCGGGCTCGCCAACGACGACGAGATCCCGATGGAGCCGGAGCGGCGGCTGGAGGTCGCGCGCAAGATCGTCTCGGTCGCGGGCGACCACGGCATCCCGCCCGAGGACGTGATCATCGACCCGCTGGCGATGCCGGTGGGCGCCGAGCCGCGCGCCGTCACGCTGTTCATCGAGACCAGCCGCCTGATCCGTGACGAGTTGGGCGTGAACACGACGTGCGGGGCGAGCAACACCTCGTTCGGCCTGCCCGGCCGCCACACGCTGAACGGCTCCTTCCTGGCGATCGCGTCCAGCCACGGGCTGACCAGCGCGATCATGGACGCGCGCAACCCGGTGTGCGTCGAGTCCGTCCGCGCCGCCGACTTCCTGCTCGGCCGCGACGAGTGGGGCGCCCGCTGGATCGCCGACTTCCGCGCCAAGAAGGCGGCAGCCGCGTCGTGAGCGCGGGCGCCGTCGAAGCGGGCACCGGCCGCGTGCGGCTGACCTTCAGCCCCGACGGCGCCGAGGTGCGCGTGCCCGCGGGCACGACCGTCTTCGACGCCGCCAGCTGGAACGGCATCGCCATCGACTCGACCTGCGGCGGCCACGGCACCTGCCGCAAGTGCAAGGTGCGGGTGACCGACGGCGACGTGCCGATCGACACGCTCGACCCGCGGGCCTTCCACCCGGGCGAGCTGCGTGAGGGATGGCGGCTGGCCTGCCGCGCGATCGCGCAGGCCGATCTGGCGATCGAGGTGCCGCCGCTCCAGACGCGGCCGAAGGCGGCGCTGGTCGGCGTCGGCCGCCACGTCATCCTGCGGCCCGCGGTGCAGAAGCGCTACCTGGAGCTGGAGGAGCCCAGCCTGGAGGACCAGACGTCCGACCTGGAGCGGGTGCTGGCCGCGATCGACGACCTCGAGCTGCGGGTGGAGCTGGACGCCGTGCGCCACCTGGGCGGCGCCCTGCGCGCGTCCGACTACAACGTGACTGCGGTGATCTGCGACGACCTGCTGCTGGACGTCGAGCCCGGCGACACCACCGACCGCCGGCACGCGATCGCGTTCGACCTGGGCACCACGACGGTGGTGGCGACGCTGCTCGACCTGGGCACGGGCCAGCCGCTGGCCGTCCGCTCGATGCTGAACCGGCAGCAGCCGTTCGGCGCCGACGTGATCTCCCGCGTCTCGGCGACGATGACCGACCCGGACGCGCTCGAGCTGCTCCAGAACCGTGCGCACGAGACGCTCAACCAGCTCGCCCAGGAGGTCTGCGAGGAGGGCGGCGTCGAGGCCCGCGAGGTCTACGAGATCGTCGTCTGCGGCAACGTGACCATGACCCAGATCGCGCTCGGCATCGACCCCGAGCCGCTCTCGATGGCGCCGTTCGTGGTGGCCGCGCGGCGGCTGCCGCCGGCGACAGCGGCGGACTTCGGCGTCCGCGCCCACCCCCGCGCGCCGGCCGTGGTGCTGCCCTCGCTGGGCGCCTACGTGGGCGGCGACATCGTCGCCGGGCTGCTGGCGACCGGCGTCACCCGCGACCGCAGGCTGCGCCTCTTCATCGACGTCGGTACCAACAGCGAGATCGCGCTGGGCTCGAGCGAGCGGGTGGTGTCGACGGCCGCGCCGGCCGGGCCCGCGTTCGAGGCGGCGCAGATCCGCTGCGGCATGCGTGCCGCCGAGGGCGCGATTGAGGGCGTCGGCATCGTCGACGACGACCTGACCCTGGAGGTGATCGGCGACGCCGACCCGGTCGGCATGTGCGGGTCGGGGCTGGTGGACGCCGTCGCCCAGCTGGTCGGCATCGGCATGATCGACAGCTCGGGCCGCTACGTGCCGGACGAGGTGGCCGCCGAGCGCTGGCCGGTGCTCGCCCGGCGGCTGGTGCGGGTGGGCGAGGAGCGCGTCTTCGTGCTGGCCTGGCGCGGCGATGACCCGGCCAACGCCGTCTACCTCTCCCAGCGCGACGTGCGCGAGCTCCAGTTCGCCAAGGCGGCGATCGCGACCGGCTGGATGACGCTCGTCCAGGAGCTGGGCGTCGAGGTCGGCGACATCTCCCAGGTGCTGCTGGCGGGCTCCTTCGGCTCCTACCTCTCGCCCGGCGCGGCGGTGCGGATCGGCCTGGTGCCGCACCTCGCCCTGCCTCGTATCGTCTCGGCCGGCAACGTCGCCGGCGAGGGCGCCAAGATGTGCGCGCTGTCGATCCGCGAGCGGGCGGCGGCGGACGCCATCCTGGACGAGGTCGAGTACGTCGAGCTGTCCGGGCGCGCCGACTTCCAGGACGTGTTCATCGACCAGCTGGCGTTCCCGTCGTGAGCGCCGCGGTCGGCATCGTCGCCTGCGGGGCGCTGTCGGTGCACGTGACGGCGATCGCCGCGCGCCGTGGCTGGGACGTCGAGCTGCACCCGCTGCCGCCGGAGCTGCACAACCGTCCCGAGCGGATCGCCCCGGCGGTGGCCGAGCTGCTCGACCGGCTGGCCGGCCGCCACCGCCTGCTGGCCGTCGCCTACGCCGACTGCGGCAGCTACGGCGCCCTCGACGCGGTGCTGGCGGAGCGCGGCGTGGCCCGCCTGGCCGGCGACCACTGCTACGACGTCTTCGGCCGCGAGGCCGTGCGCCGGGCGAGCGCTGAGCAGCCGGGCACCTACTTCCTGACCGACTTCCTGGCCCGCAGCTTCGACCGCACCGTGTGGCGCTCGCTCGGCCTCGACCGCCACCCCGACCTGCGCGACAGCTACTTCGGCAACTACACGCGGGTGGTCTGGCTGGCCCAGCGGCCGACGCCGCGGCTGCGCCGCGACGCCGAGCGCGCCGCGGCGATGCTGGGCCTGCCGCTGGAGGTCGCCGAGGTCGGCGAGGACGGCCTGGAGCGGCAGCTGGAGCTGCTGATCGGAGAGGGAGCGGAGCATGCGCAAGCGAGCTGACGTCGTCGTCGTCGGTGCGGGCATCGTCGGGTGCAGCGCTGCGCATCACCTGACCCGGATGGGCCTGCGCAACGTGGTGGTGGTGGACCAGGGCCCGCTGGAGCACACCGGCGGCTCGACCTTCCACGCGCCCGGCCTGGTGTTCCACGCCAACGCCTCGCGCACGCTCGAGCTGCTGGCCCGCGACTCGACCGACCTCTACCGCGAGCTGGACGCGCCGGAGCTGCGGACATGGCTGGAGGTGGGCGGCATCGAGGTGGCCACGACGCCCGAGCGCCTGGCCGAGTGCCATCGCCGCCGCGCCTACCTGGCCGCGGTCGGCATCGCCGGCGAGGTGCTCGATCCGGCGGGCGTCGCCTCGCACATCCCCCTGATCGACCCCGGCGCCATCCTGGGCGGCCTGCACGTGACCCGCGACGGCCTCGCCAAGGCGGGCAACGTGTGCGCCGCGCTGCGGCGTGAGGCCGAGGCCCGCGGCGCCGAGTTCCACGGCGGGACGCCGGTGACGGCGATCGTCCGCGACGGCGGGGGCGTGCGCGCGGTGGAGACCACGGAAGGGACGATCGCGACGGCGACGGTGCTGGTCTGCGCCGGCATCTGGGGCCCGGAGCTGGCCCGGATGTGCGGCGTGCCGATCCCGCTCCAGCCGATGCAGCACCTGTTCGCGTGGACGCCGCCGGTGGCCGAGCTGGCCGGTGCCGACTCCGAGGCTGCCCACCCGATCCTGCGCCACCAGGACCGCTCGATGTACTTCCGCCAGCGGCACGACGGCTACGGCATCGGGGCCTACCGGCACGCACCGCTGCCGATCGACCCGCACGAGTTCGCCCGCGACGCCGACGGCCACTCGACGGCGCAGAGCGACTTCACCCCCGAGCACTTCGCCGACGCCCGCGACGCGGCCAACACGCTGATGCCGCCGCTGCGCGACTGCCCGCTGGTCGATCCCTTCAACGGCCACTTCTCGTTCTCGCCGGACGGCTACCCCGTGCTCGGCCCGTCCTCGCACGTGCCCGGGCTGTGGCTGGCCGAGGGCATCTGGGTGACGCACGCCGGCGGCTCCGGACGGGCCGTCGCCGAGCTGATGACGACCGGGCGGAGCGAGGTCGACCTGAGGCTGTGCAGCCCCGACCGCTTCCAGCGCCACGCCGTCACCCGCTCCTACGTGCGGGCGCGCGGCAAGCAGCAGTACATCGAGGTCTACGACATCATCCACCCGCTCCAGCAGATGGAGCACCCCCGCGGCCTGCGCTGCACGCCGTACCACCAGCGCTTCGAGGAGGCCGGCGCGGAGCTGATCGAGAGCGCCGGGTGGGAGCGGGCGTTGTGGTTCGGCGCCAACAAGGCGCTGCCCGAGCCGCCGCACGTGCAGCACCGCGACGCGTGGGCGGCGCGGCACTGGTCGCCGATCATCGGCCGCGAGCACCAGGCGACCCGGGAGGCGGCAGGGATCGTCGACCTGACGCCGTTCACCAAGGTCGAGGTGGCCGGGTCGGGCGCGGTGGAATGGCTCAACCGGGTGTGCGCGTCGCAGATGGACCGGCCGGTGGGCCGCATCGTCTATACGACGGTGCTCGACCACCACGGCGGCGTCGTCTGCGACCTGACCGTGACGCGGCTGGCGGAGGACCGCTTCCTGGTCGTCACCGGCGGTGGCTCCGGCCCGCGCGACCTGGCCTGGCTGCGGCGGCTGCTGCCCGAGGGCGGGGGCGTGCGGATGACCGAGGTGACGTCGGCGATGGCCGTGCTGGGCGTGTGGGGCCCGCGTGCCCGCGACCTGATGTGCGCGATCTGCGACGACGACCTCTCCTTCCCCTATCTGGATGCGCGGCCGGTCGAGCTCGGCCCGGTGCCGGCGCACGCGCTGCGCATCTCCTACGCCGGCGAGCTGGGCTGGGAGCTCTACGTCGCGTCCGAACACGGGCGTTGGCTGTGGGACACGCTGCTCGAGGCGGGCCGGCCGCTGGGCGCGGCGCCGGTCGGAACGGGCGCCTTCGACTCGCTGCGGGTCGAGAAGGGCTATCGCTTCGCCGGGGTGGATATGCACACCGAGCACACCCCCGACGAATGCGGCCTGGGCTTCACGGTCAGCCTCGCCAAGTCCTCGTTCGTCGGTCGCGAGGCGGTGCTCCGCGCTCGCGAGCAGGGCCCGCCCGCCCGGCGCCTGTGCGCGATCGTGCTGGACGACCCGGATGCCGCGCCGCTCGGCTACGAGCCGCTGCTGGACGGGCGCCGCGCGGTCGGGTACGTGACCAGCGCGAACTTCGGCTACACCGTCGGACAGAGCATCGTCTACGGCTACCTGCCGGCCGAGCTGGCCGAGCCCGGCAGCCGCGTCGCGGTCGGCATCTTCGACCGCCGCGTTGAGGGCACCGTCACCGCCGAGCCGCTCTACGACCCGGCCGGGGAGCGCCTGCGGGCGTGACCGTGCGCGCCGCCCTGCTGCCCGCGCCGGGGACGCCGCTCCGCGTCGTCGATCTCGAGCTGGCGCCGCCCGGCCCGGGCGAGGTGCGGGTGCGGCTGCACGCCAGCGGGGTCTGCTCGGACGACCTCAACGTGCTCGATGGCAGCGTGGACGTCCCCTGCCCGGTGGTGCCGGGCCACGAGGGCGCCGGGGTGGTCGAGGAGCTGGGCGCCGGCGTCACGGGCCTGGCCGCAGGCGACCACGTCGCACTCTCCTGGGCGCCCTACTGCGGTACCTGCGAGGAGTGTCTCCGCGACCTCCCGCACCTGTGCGGCACCGCCTGGCCGATGATGCTGCGCGGCGGGCTGCTGGACGGCACCACCCGGCTCTCGTTCGGCGGCGCGGCCGTCCACCACTACTGCTTCCTCTCCTCCTTCGCCGAGCAGGCGGTCGTCCCGGCCCGCTCGTGCGTCCGCATCCCCGACGAGGTGCCGTTCGAGATCGCGGCGCTGCTGGGCTGCGCCGTCACCAGCGGGGTGTGCGCCGTCTGGCGCACCGCCGGCGTCCGGCCGGGCGACCGGGTCGCCGTGTTCGGGCTGGGTGGCACCGGGCTCTCGGCCGTGCTGGGCGCGCTCGCCGCGGGAGCCGGCCAGGTGGTGGCCGTTGACGGGCGCGAGCTGCGGCTGGAGCGCGCGGCCGGGCTGGGCGCGACCGGGACGGTGCGGTTCGAGGGCGATCCCGACCAGGTGGCGGCCCGCGTGGTGGAGGCGACCGGCGGCGGCGTGGACTACGCGATCGAGACCACCGGCCGTCCGGCGTCGATGCGGGCCGCGTTCGGCTCGACCCGCAAGCGCGGCGCCGCGGTGCTGGCCGGCATCCCCCGCGCCGACGCCGAGCTGGTGTTGCCCGCGCTCTCGATCCCGCGCATGGAGCGCCGCGTGCTGGGGTCGATCTACGGCTCGGCCCGGCCCGACCGCGACTTCCCGCTGATCCTCGACCTCTACCGCCGCGGCCGGCTGCCGCTCGACCGGCTGATCACCCACCGGCTGCCGCTGTCCGAGGTCGGTGCGGCCGTTGACGCGGTGCGAAGCGGCGAGGCGACCCGCGTCGTGCTGGAGCCGGCATGACCGGCGGCTGCCTGTGCGGCGCCGTGCGCTACGAGATCTCCGGTCCTCTGCGTGACGTGATCGTGTGCCACTGCCACGAGTGCCGCCGCTGGCACGGCCACGTCTGCGCGGCGACGGCCGTCCGCCGCGAGCAGCTGACCGTGACCGGCTCCGAGCTGCGCTGGTTCGACTCGCCGCGGAGCGACGCCGGGGCCCGCCGCGGGTTCTGCACGGCCTGCGGCTCCAGCCTGTTCTGGGACGCGCCGGAGCGGCCGACCGTCAGCATCGCCGCCGGGACGCTGGACGAGCCGACCGGCCTGCGCACGATCGCGCACATCCACACGGCGCAGAAGGGCGACTACTACGAGCTGCCGGAGGACGGGCTGCCCCGCCACCCCGGCGGCGCCGGAGCCGTGGCCGATGCACCCTGACGGCCCCGGCGTGCTGTGGACGAGCCCGGAGCCGCGCCCGTCCTACGACGTCGTCGTGGTGGGCGGCGGCGGCCACGGCCTGTTCACCGCCTACTACCTGGCCAAGGTGCACGGCATCCGCGACGTCGCGGTGCTGGAGCGGGGCTGGCTGGGCGGGGGCAACGCCGTGCGCAACACCACGGTGATCCGCTCCAACTACCTGTGGGACGAGAGCGCGGCGATCTACGAGCACTCGCTGAAGCTGTGGGAGGGCCTCGCCGAGGAGCTCGACTATGACGTGCTGTTCGACCAGCGCGGCGTGCTCAACCTGTGCCACAACCTGGGCGACCTGCGCGAGGCCGAGCGGCGCGTCCATGCCAACCGGCTGAACGGCGTGGACGCCGAGCTGCTGGACGCCGAGGGCGTCAAGGAGTTCTGCCCCGTCGTCAACACGTCGCCGGACATCCGCTACCCGGTGCTGGGTGCGACGCTGCAGCGCCGCGGCGGCATCGCCCGCCACGATGCGCTGATCTTCGCGGTCGCCCGCGCGGCCTCCCGGCTGGGCGTCCACCTGATCCAGGACTGCGAGGTGACCGGCATCGAGCTGGAGGCGGGCCGGGCCGTCGCCGTGCGAGACGACGCGCGGGCGGATCGGCGCGGGGCGGATCGGGCTGTGCGCGGCCGGCCACTCGTCGGTGCTGGCGGAGATGGCGGGCGTCGAGCTGCCGATCCAGAGCCACCCCCTCCAGGCGCTGGTCTCGGAGCTGCTCGAGCCCGTGCTCGGCTGCGTCGTCATGAGCAACGCCGTGCACGTCTACGTCAGCCAGGCGCACAAGGGCGAGCTGGTGATGGGGGCCGGCATCGACAGCTACACCTCCTACGCGCAGCGCGGCTCGTTCCACGTGATCGAGCACCAGATGGCGGCCGCCTGCGAGCTCTTCCCCGTGTTCGCCCGAGCGCACGTGCTGCGCACCTGGGGCGGCATCGTCGACGTCTGCCCGGACGCCTCGCCGATCATCGGGCCGACCGGCGTGGACGGGCTGTTCGTCAACTGCGGGTGGGGCACGGGCGGGTTCAAGGCGACGCCGGGGTCGGGCTGGGTCTACGCCTGGACGCTGGCCACCGGCGGCGCCCACGAGCTGAACCGGCCGTTCTCGCTGGAGCGGTTCGAGACGGGCGCGCTGATCGACGAGCACGGCGCGGCCGCGGTGGCGCACTGATGCTGCTGATCCGCTGCCCCCACTGCGGTGCGCGCGACGAGACCGAGTTCCGCTACGGCGGCCAGGCGGACGTCGCCTACCCGGCCGACCCGGAGGCGCTTTCCGACCGTGCGTGGAGCCGCTACCTCTTCTACCGGGACAACCCGAAGGGCCCGCGGGCCGAGCGCTGGGTGCACCAGCACGGCTGCCGGCGCTGGTTCACCGTCGTGCGCGACACGGTCAGCCACGAGCTGGGCGAGCGGCCGTGAGGCGGCTGCCGGAGGGCGGCCTGATCGACCGCTCGACCGAGCTGACGCTGCACTGGGACGGGCGCGAGCTGCCCGCCCACCCGGGCGACACGCTGGCCTCGGCGCTGCTCGCGGCCGGCATCGACGTCGTCGCCCGCAGCACGGTGCACGGCCGGCCGCGGGGCGTGTTCTCGGCCGGTGACGAGGAGCCGAACGCGTTCGTGCAGCTCGAGCTGCCGCGCGAGGAGCCGATGGTCGCGGCCACGCTGGTCGAGGCGGTGGACGGTCTTGCCGCACGGCCGCTGGGCGGGGTCGGCCGCCTGGCCGGGGACGACGGCGCCCGCCACGACCGCCGCCACCACCACTGCGAGCTGCTGGTCGTCGGCGCCGGCCGCGGCCGGCCTGGACGCCGCACGCGAGGCCGGCGCCCGGGGCGACCGCGTCCTCATCTGCGATCGCGACTTCCTGCCGATCGGGCCGGTGGCGGGCGAGGTCGTCGCGCTCGACCGCACCGTCGCCTTCGGCAGCTACGACGACAACCTGGTGATGCTCCTCCAGCGGCTGGATGCTCACCGCCGCAGGCTCTGGCAGGTGCGCGCCGAACGGGTCGTGATCGCGACCGGGGCGCGCGAGCGGCCGATCGTGTTCCCCGGCAACGACCTGCCCGGCGTGATGCTGGCGTCGGCCGCCCGCACCTACCTGGAGCGCTTCGCGCTGGCCGCCGAGCGGCCCTGCGTGTTCTGCAACAACGACGCCGGCGCCGACGCGGGCAGGGCGCTGGGGGCGGTCGTGGTCGATGCCCGCGAGGGCCGCGTCGTGCTGGCCGCCGAGGGCGCCGGCCGGCTGGAGGCCGTGCTGGTCGGCCGTCCCGACTGCCCGGGATCGGTGGAGCGGATCGAGTGCGACCTGCTGGGCGTCTCGGGCGGCTTCGACCCGCGCCTCGACCTGCACAGCCACCGCCGCGGCGCCGTCCGCTGGGACGCGGAGCGGTGCTGCTTCGTCGCCGAGCGGCCGCTGCCGGGGCAGCGGATCGCCGGAGCGGCGGCGGGCGAGGGGCTGCCCGCCGTCCAGGCCTGCTGGCTGACGGGCGAGCGCGACGAGGACGCCTACGTCGACCTGCACCGCGATGTCACCGCCGCCGACCTGCGCCGGGCCGTGGACGCGGGGCTGCGCTCGATCGAGCACGTCAAGCGGCTGACGCTGGCGGGCACCGGCGCCGACCAGGGGCGGACGGCCAAGGTCAACGCCGCCGCCATCGCCGCGGAGCTGCTGGGCACGGACATTGCCGCCGTGGGGACGTCCACGACGCGGCCGCCGGTCGAGCCGGTGCCGTTCGCCGTCCTGGCGGGGCGCGGCCGGGGCGAGCTGTTCGATCCGGTGCGGACGACGCCGATCCACCCCTGGCACGTCGCGGCCGGCGCCGTCTTCGAGGACGTCGGCCAGTGGAAGCGGCCCTGGTACTACCCGCAGGCGGGCGAGGACCTGCACGCGGCGGTGCTGCGCGAGTGCGCCGCGGCCCGCGAGGCGGTGGCGATGATGGACGCCTCCACGCTGGGCAAGATCGACGTCCAGGGGCCGGACGCGGCCGAGCTCCTGAACCGGCTCTACACCAACGCGTTCGACACGCTGGCGGTCGGCCGCTGCCGGTACGGCCTGATGTGCCATGCCGACGGCATGGTGTTCGACGACGGCGTCGCCATGCGGCTGGACGAGGACCGGTTCCTGACCACGACCACCACCGGCAACGCCGCGGCGGTGCTGGACTGGATGGAGGAGTGGCTCCAGACCGAGTGGCCCGAGCTGCGCGTGCACCTGACGTCGGTCACCGAGCAGCTGGCGACGGTGGCGGTGGTCGGCCCGCGGTCGCGTGAGCTGCTGGCGGCGCTGACGGCGATCGACCTGTCCCGCGAGGCGTTCGGCTTCATGGCGCTGCGCGAGGGCGAGGTCGCCGGGATCCCGGCCCGGATCGCCCGCGTCTCGTTCTCGGGCGAGCTGGCCTTCGAGGTGAGCGTGGCCGGCACCGACGGCCTGAGGCTGTGGGAGGCGCTGTGGGCGAGCGGCGGGCCTCTGGGCGTGACCGCCTACGGCACCGAGACGATGCACGTGCTGCGCGCCGAGAAGGGCTTCGTCATCGTCGGCCAGGACACGGACGGCACGGTCACGCCGATCGACCTGGGCATGGAGTGGATCGTGTCCCGCACCAAGCCGTTCGTCGGCGGCCGGTCGCTGCGCCGCGCCGACACCGCGCGCACCGACCGCAAGCAGCTGGTCGGCCTGCTGCCCGAGCGGCGGCTGCCGGAGGGCGCCCAGCTGGTGGACGACCCGGGTCAGCCCGTGCCGATGACGATGCTCGGCCACGTCACGTCGTCCTACGACAGCGCCGCGCTGGGGCGGCCGTTCGCGCTGGCGCTGCTGCGCCGCGGCCGCGAGCGGCACGGCGAGACTGTGCACGCGCCGCTGCCCGGAGGCGCGGTCGCCGCCCAGGTGTGCGATCCGGTGTTCGTGGACGCCGAGGGAGCCCGCCGTGACGGCTGAGACCGTGGTCGAGCGGCTGGGACATCCCGGCCAGGTCGGGATCCGCGTCGCGCCGGGCAGCCCCGCCGCCGCGCGGGTCGAGGCACTGCTGGAAACGCCGCTCCCCGGGCCGAACACGGCCGCTGCGGGCATCCTCTGGCTGGGGCCGGACGAATGGCTCGTCGTCGATCGGGACGTCCCCGAGGCGGCCCTGCGCGAGTCGCTGGCGGGCGAGGGCGCCGCGGTCGAGCTCTCCGCCAACCGGCTGGCGCTGGCCGTGCGCGGCCCGGCTGCGCGTGACCTGCTGGCGGGCTGCTGCGCGATCGACCTCCACCCCCGCTCCTTCGGCGTCGGGAGCTGCGTGCAGACGCTGGTGGCGGGCGTGGCCGCGATCGTCGAGCTGACCGGCGATCCGCCGCCGCAGTTCCGGCTAATGGTGCGGCCCTCATTCGCCGATCACATCGAGGCGTGGCTGCGTGACGGTGCCGCCGCACTGTAAGGAGTTCGTTGCGGGTCTTGGCGGGGCGGCCATCGAAGGTTATGCTGAGGGTCGAGGGACCGCGGCTGCACGCCGGTCCCACGGAAGGACAGGCAGGGGTTGTACGCACGAGTTGCGAAGCGGGTGGGGGGTACGGGCGCGTTCAGCGTGCTCGTGGTCACCGTCCTCATGACGTACGGAGCGATCGCGGCGCTTGCGCTGGGCGCGGTCGACGTGGGCATGGTCCTGCGGCTTCCGGCCGCGGCCGTGAACACGATCGTGTCCGTCAACCTCTCGCCGACCGCGTCGGGGGACTACAACGGTGCGCCGTCGTCCTCCGGCCCCGCGGGCCCCACATTCACGCCGCAGCCCTCGCTTGCGGCCCAGGTCACCCCGTCGGTGACGCCCGGCTCGGCCTTCGCGCCGCCGCCGGCCGGCGGCACGTCGGGCGGCAGCTCCGGTAGCTCGGGCGGGACGCCCACGGGCGGCGGCACATCGCACGGCGGCAGCGGGGGGAACCCCGGCGGCGGCAACCACCCCGGCCAGAACGGCGGGAGCGCCCATGGCGGCTCGCCCCCGCCCAGCGGCGGCTGCCAGCACGACATCCACGGCAAGCGGCACTGCACGCCACAGGGTGACGGCCACGGCGGCGACCACGGCCACCATGGCGGCAAGCCGCCGCATCACGGCGGACACCACCACGGGGGCGATACCGGGCACCACGGCGGCACGACCGGACACCACGGTGGAGATACCGGACACCACGGCGGCACGACGGGCCACCACGGCTCCTGCCACCACCATCACCACGGCGGCGCCACGCAGGGCCACGGCTCGAGCCACCACCATCACCGTGGGGGCGGCGGCAAGCCGCACCATCACGGCGGGAGCGGCCATCAGCGCTCAGGCCACGGCCGGCACCACAGCGGGCACCAGCGCTCGCAAAAGCGGTCTAGCGGGAGCTAGATCGCTTCGACGCGCTCGACGTACCAGACCACCCAGGCGCCCTCGGTCTTCTCCGCCTGCACGACCCGTGCCCCGGGGGGAAACGGCACCGCGCAGAACTCGCGGGACATCCCGCGCACGCCGCCCAGGTTGTCCTCCCGCTTGACCTGCATGAACGGGACGATGATCCGCGAGAGCACGGCGGCATCGGTGGCCTGTGAGCCCTGTACCTTGACGAGATCCGACATGGCTCACCAGTTCTGCACCCCGCGGCCGTTCCCTGCTCGGAGATAGATGGCAATGACATTGCCATAAGGGCGACCGTCTCCGGTGCCTTCGCCGGCCGTCCCGGCGCGGTATGGTGGCGGCATGGAGCGCTGGCACATCCCCTCCATCGCCTCCGAGGGCCGGCGGGAGCCGCGTGTGCTGTTCTCGAGCGACGAGTGCCGGGCCGTGGTCATCGACCTGCGGGCCGGCGAGCAGCTCGGCGAGCACAGCGTGCATGAGCGGGCCGTGCTCCAGGTCGTCTCCGGGCAGGTGACCATCGGCGGGCAGGAGTGCAAGCCGGGCACGCTCGCCACCTTCGCACCGAAGGAGCGGCACGCGGTCGCCGCCCTCTCCGACGCGCGGCTGCTCCTGCTGCTTGCGCCCTGGCCCGGCCAGGGGCACTACGCCGACGGCGTGGACGTGGACGCCGGCCGCATGCCGGCCCACGGCACCGCCGCGCCGCTCGACGCCTGAAGTCAGCCCATCGTCAGCACGTCGCCGTCCACCAGCGGCGTCCACGGGTCGGCGTCCACGGGGCGGCCGTTGAGCAGCACCCGCACCCCTCGCAGCCCCGGCGCCGCGCCCAGCGCGTCCCCCAGGGTCGCCGCCCGCAGCTGACGGCCGGCGGCGGTCACCAGCGGCGGCGGCTCGGCCAGCGCGGACGCGTACTCCTCGGCCGTGTTGACGTTTCGCAGCGATCCGGTCGCAGCCAGCTCGCCGGCGTCCACCAGCACGGCGTCGCAGCGCTCGGCCAGCATCCGGGCGCGGCGCTCGCCGCGCTCGAGCAGCTCGTGCGCCGCCGGTCCGGCGACCGCCGCCCGGTAGACGGCCGCCAGCGGATGCGGCCGTCCGTCGGCGACGGCCACCGCGGCCCCGCGCTCGGCCGATCCGCTCGGCCAGCCCCGTCAGCAGCGCCGGGTGCAGGAACGGCAGGTCGGCAGCGGCCACGGCGACCAGCTCGGCGGCGCCGGCCAGCTCGTCCAGCCCCGCGGCGATCCCCTCCACCGGGCCCTCGTCGGGCCGGCGGTCGGCGACCCGGCGCACGTCGGCCGGAAGCGGCGGCAGCTCCTGGCCGACCGCGTGCACGACGACGACCGGCGCGGCGATCCGCCCCAGCAGGGACGCCGTACGGTGCAGCAGCGGCACGCCGTGCCAGTCCATCAGCGCCTTGGAGCGCCCCATCCGCCGCGACTCGCCGCCGGCCAGCAGGATCGCGGCCAGGCTCATCCGGCGCCGTGCTCGAGCAGCTCGCGGCCGCGCCGGCGCAGGATCCGGCGATCGCCCACCCGGCGGGTCAGCCCGGCCGCGTCCATCGCCTCCAGCAGCGCCTGGCTGTGGCGGCGGGCGATGCCGAGGCGGTCGCGCAGCGAGGCGATGGTGACGCCGTCACCGGCGGCGGCGATCGCGGCGGCCTCCGCGGCCGCGTGCTCGAACGCCTCGGTGGCGAAGGCCAGGTCGGGCCCGGCGCGCACCGCGTCGCCCGACTCGACCAGGTGGGCGACGGCATCGCGCTCGCCGGCCGCCAGTGGCGCCGGCTGGAGGCCCTCGGCCCGCAGTCGCTGGAGCAGGGGCTGGGCGGCCGCGGGAACCGCCCGCGGTGCCGCGGCCGTGGGTTCGGCGGCCGCCGCGGGCTCCGCCGGGCGGCCGCTCCTGGTCGGCGCAGGATCGACGACGCGGCCGCCGGCCACGGTGACCTTGGGTGAGGTCAGCCGCACGATCACGCGGTCGCCCACGGCTGCCGGGGCGGGCCGGTCGAGCCGCAGCTGCGCCCGGCCGGACGCCCCGGGGGCGATCTCGGCCGCCTCGCGCACCGCCACCCGGGCCGGCAGCTCCGCCGTGCCGTGGTGGACGATCACGCGCTCGCCGTGGCGCAGCGGCCGGGGGGCGTCGGCGACGACCTCGAGGTCGCACTCCAGCCGGTAGCCGGTGTGGAGGGCGCCGGCCTCCGCCAGCGTGCTGCCGCGCGGCGCCTGCGCCCGCTCCGTGCCGGCCAGCGCGACGGCCACCCGCTGGCCCGCGGCCGCCTCCTCGACCGGCCGGTCGTGCACCTGCACGCTGCGCACCCGGGCGGGCCGCCCGCCCGGCTCGACCACCAGCCGTGCGCCTGGCCGCACGGTGCCCGACCAGAGCGTTCCCGTCACCACGGTGCCGATGCCGCGCAGCGTGAACGAGCGGTCGATCGGCAGCCGCACCGGGCCGTCTGCGCCCCGGCCCTCGACCCGGCCGGCCGCCGCCGCCAGCGCGGCGCGCAGCTCGTCCAGCCCGGCGCCGGACGCGGCGGAGACCTCGATCGCCGGCACGCCGGGCAGGAGCTCCGCCACCTGTTCGCGGACGGCCGCCGCGCGAGCCGCGTCCACCAGGTCGCGCTTGGTCAGTGCGACCACGCCGTCGTCCAGGCCCAGCAGCCGCATCACGGCCAGGTGCTCGCGGGTCTGCGGCATCACGCCGTCGTCCAACGCGACCGCGAGCAGGAACAGGTCGATCCCGGTGGCGCCGGCGACCATCGTGTGCACGAACCGCTCGTGCCCGGGGACGTCCACGACCGAGAGGCGCCTGCCGTCGGCCAGCTCGAGCGGCGCGTAGCCCAGCTCGATCGAGATGCCGCGGGCCTTCTCCTGCGGCAGCCGGTCGGTGTCGACGCCGGTCAGGGCCGCCACCAGCGCGGTCTTGCCGTGGTCGATGTGCCCGGCGGTGCCGAGGGTCAGAGGGCGATGCGCCGGCACTCGTCCTCGGACAGCGTGCGGCAGTCGAGCAGGACACGGCCCTCGCGGATCCGGGCGATCACGGGCGGATCGTGGGCGCGGAGCCGCGCGGCCAGCTCCTCGCCACCGTCCAGGGCGCAGGCGTGGGAGGGCAGCTCGAGCAGCGGCACGGCGCCGCCGCCAACCCGCGCGACCGTCTCCACCACCTCGCCGCCCAGCCGTCCGGCCAGCAGCTCCGCCCGGGCCAGCACCGCCTGTTCGGGCTCGGCGACGGCGCGCAGCACCGGCAGCTCGGCCAGCGCCCGCGACGGGTCGCGGTACAGCTCGAGTGTCGCCTCCAGCGCGGCCAGGGAGAGCTTGTCGATGCGCAACGCCCGTGCCAGCGGGTGGCGGCGCACCAGCTCGACGGCGTTGCGCGCCCCCACCACGATGCCGGCCTGCGGCCCGCCCAGCAGCTTGTCGCCCGAGAACGCCACCAGCGTCGAGCCCGCATCGACGGCCTGGCGGGCGGTGGGCTCGTCCACCAGCGCGGGCAGGTCGAGCAGGGAGCCGGAGCCGAGGTCGTCCACCAGGGGGACGCCGCGGTCGCGCGCCAGCGCGGCCAGCTCGGCCGTCTGGGGGATGCCGGCGAACCCGACCAGGCGGAAGTTCGACTGGTGCACGCGCAGGATCGCGCGCGTCCGCTCGGTGAAGGCCCGCTCGTAGTCGGCCAGGTGCGTGCGGTTGGTGGTGCCGACCTCGACCAGCTCGGCGCCGGACTGGGCGAGGATGTCCGGGATCCGGAAGCCGTCGCCGATCTCGATCAGCTCGCCCCGGCCGATCAGCACCTCGCCGCCGGCGGCGGTGGCGGCCACGCAGAGCAGCACGGCGGCCGCGTTGTTGTTGACGGCGAGCCCGTCCTCGGCGCCGGTCAGCTCGCGCAGGAGCGGCGCCAGGTGGCTGTGGCGCGAGCCCCGGCGGCCGTCGGCGAGATCCAGCTCGAGCGTCGAGTAGCCGCCCGCCACCTCCCCGATCCGGCGCAGCGCGGCGTCCGCCAGCGGCGCCCGGCCCAGGTTCGTGTGGATGATCACGCCGGTCGCGTTCAGCACCGGCCGCAGGCTGGGCGGACGTTCGAGCGCCGCCGCCGCGTCCTCGAGCAAGGTCGCGGCCGGCCGCGGCGTCGCCTCCGCGCGGCAACGCTCCAGCGCGGCCCGCAGGGCGGCGGTGACGGCCGCCCGGCCATGCCGCTCGATCAGCTGTCCGCCGCGCTCCGAGCGCAGCAGCGCGTCCACCGACGGCAGGTCTCGCATCGTCTCCGGTGCCATGCGTGCAATTCTACGCTGCGTGGCCCGCAGCAACCGACCGCCGCTGTTCGCGCTCGAAGCCGGACGCAAGCGGCCGCCCCAGGCTCCCCGCGTCTCGCCCTGGGCGGTCGTGGCCGTGACCGTGGCCGCGGTGCTGGTCGGGCTGGTGGTCTACACGGTGTGGGTGCTGCGGCCGCTGACCGACCGCGCGGCCGGTGCGATCCCCGCGGACGAGGTGCCGACGCTGCCCGCGCCCGGCCACCACCAGAAGACCGCGACGGCGCCCGCCGGGCTGCCCGCGCTCAGCGCCGCGCGGGCGTCGACGCACGGCATCCCCGGCGTCTCGCTCGACGCCGGGCTGATCGTCGATCCCCAGTCCGGACGCGTGCTCTGGCTCTCCCATCCCCACCAGCACCGGGCGATCGCCAGCCTGACCAAGATGACCACCGCACTGGTGGCGAACCAGGCACATCGCACGTCCGGCAGCTTCGTCGTGACGCCGGCGATGACCCAGGTCTCGGGCGACACCCTGGGGATCCAGGCCGGGTCGCGGGTCAAGGCCCGGGACATGCTGGCGGCCGCGCTGATCCCCTCCGACAACGACGCCGCGCAGGCGCTGGCGATCCACACCGCCGGCACCGTCCCCGCGTTCGTCGCTCGCATGAACGCGTACGCCCGCCACCTGGGGCTGCACGACACGCGCTACTCGAACCCGTCCGGGATCGTGGACGCCGGCAACCACTCGTCCGCATGGGACGTCGCCGTGCTGGCCCGGGCCGTGCTGGCCACGCCATCGCTGGCGACCCTGGTGGGCAGCAAGGTCTACTCGATCCACGGCCGCGACGACCTGGTCAACACGAACCAGCTGCTCTGGAACTACACCGGCGCGCGCGGGGTCAAGACCGGCTTCACCGACGCCTCCGGGCGCTGCCTGGCCGCCGCGGCCACGGTCGGCCGGCACACGCTGATCGCTGTTGTGCTGGGCTCGCACGGCGACGAGTTCCAGACGGCGACGCACATGCTCGACTGGGGCTTCCACCGCCTCCACCGAGGCTAGATGATTGATTCCACGAGCTTCACGGCTCTGGTAGGGGCCCAGCGAGGCTCAGACACCACGCGCGTCCTTGAACAGGCTTCATCCAGCCTGCCCTGCGGACGCCCGCGCCGCCTGAGCGACGCTGGATCCACTCCCAGAGCCACGGATCCCGTGGAATCAACCGTCTAGTTGAAGGTGCGGTGCAGGTACGAGATGTCCATGCCGAGCACGAGCACGCCCACCAATCCGAGGTAGACGACGCCGACCGCGGCCCGCTGGTGCCGCGTGACGGTGTGGTAGGCGACCGACTCGGGGAGCGCCCGCCGTCGCCAGCGCTCGTACAGCTCGTAGCCGCCCAGCCCCAGGATCAGCAGCAGGATCGTGCTGTGGTGCAGGAAGAAGAGCAGGGCGACGGCGAACAGGCCGACGAACCAGATCAGCGGGCTGAACGCCGCGGCTGCCCGGCCGCCGTCGAGCGGCAGCACCGGGATCAGGTTGAACAGGTTGAGCAGGAAGCCGGTGTACGCCAGGGCGCGCAGCAGGTCGCTGTCGGTGGCGACCGCGATTCCCAGGCACACCGCCGCGCCGACGGTGCCCAGCACGGGGCCTGCGAGCCCGACCTTGGCCTCGACCCACGCGTTCTTGGGCAGCTCCTTCATCCCCACCACCGCTCCCAGGAACGGGATGAAGAGCGGCATCGAGGCGGGGACGCCCTCACGCCGGAGCTGGATCACGTGGCCCAGCTCGTGCACCAGCAGCAGCACGGTGAAGCCGAGCGCGAAGCGCCAGCTCCAGATGCTCGCGTACGCCGCCACGGAGATGAAGAACGTGATCCCGGTCCAGAAGAACTTCGCGCTCTTGGCCAGCACCAGCAACGGCGCGAGCAGCTTCCAGATCAGCAGCCCGAGGGCGACGAAGCCGCCGCCGATGCGCTTCAGCGGGTGCTGCCGCTCCTGCACCGGCGACTGCATCGGCGGCGGTGGCGGCGGCTCGTGGGGCACCGTCTCGCGCGGCGGCGTCTCCGGCGGCAGCTCCCAGCTCATCCGCCCTCCCTCCCGATCCACTCCTCGCCGCCCTCGAAGATCTCCTTCTTCCAGACGGGGACGGTCACCTTGAGCGTGTCGATTGCCTCGCGGCACGCCTCCAGCGCCGCGGCCCGATGGGGCGCCGACACGGCGATGATCACGCTCGCCTCGCCGATCGGGACGTGGCCGGTGCGGTGCGCCATCCCGACGGCCGTGATCTCGTGCCGTTCGCGCAGGCCCTCGGCGATCTTCCGCATCTCGGCCTCCGCCATCTCGGGGTAGGCGTCGTACTCGAGGTGCTCCACCGTGCGGCCGCGGTTCTCGTCGCGGGTCGTGCCGATGAAGGTGGCGATCGCGCCGGCGCCGGGGTCGCCCACCTCGGCGACCAGCGCGGCCAGGTCGAGCGGCCCCGAGACGACCCGGAAGCCGCCGCCGGAGACCGGCGGGATGATCGCCACCTCGTCGCCGTCGGCCAGCGGCTGCGACCGTTCGCCGTACTCCCGGTTGCGGGCGTACGCCATGCCCGGCGGCTCCTCGCCCAGGTCGAGCGCGGTCCAGACGTCGCCCAGGCAGGCGCCTTCAGCCAGCTCCAGGCGGCGCTCGCCGGTGCCCGCACGCTCGCGGAGGGCCGCGAACAGCCTGACCGTGATCTCCATGACAACAGGGTACCGTCGCCGGATTTCTCCGCACTTTGCGCGGTTTCCGCCGGGGCCGCCTTGCAGGCCGCCGGGCGCGGGCCTAGGCTGGCCCAACTGCAGTCCCGGGGGCCCGAGCCCCGCTGGAGGCGCGGTGGCCGGTTCGCCGGCGACCCTGCCGACGAAGGCGGAGGTGGAGGCACCCGGGACTCGGTACGTTTCGAGGCCGGTAGGATGATCGGGATGGCGTCCACCGACAGCCACCGGCGCGCCGGATCGGTCTCCGACAGGCCGTACGCCACGGCAGCGGACGCCCCGCCCCCCGCCCCCGATCCGGGGACGTTCCCGTACACGCGCGGGGTGCGCGCCGACGGCTATCGCAGCCGTCCGTGGACGATGCGCCAGTACGCCGGGTTCGGCTCCGCCGAGGAGACCAACCGCCGGTTCCACCTGCTCCGCGAGCGCGGCCAGACCGGGCTCTCGGTCGCGTTCGACCTGCCCACGCAGCTCGGCCTGGACTCCGACCACGAGCTGGCCCGGGGCGAGGTCGGCCGCACCGGCGTCGCCATCGACTCGCTGGAGGACATGCGGCTGCTGCTGGCGGGGATCCCGCTGGGCGAGGTCTCGACGTCGATGACGATCAACGCGCCGGCCTCGATGCTGCTGCTGCTCTACGAGCTGGTCGCGGCCGAGCAGGGCGTGCCCGCCGAGCAGCTCTCGGGCACGGTGCAGAACGACATCCTCAAGGAGTACATCGCCCGCGGCAACTACATCTTCCCGGCCCGGCCCAGCATGCGGCTGACCGTGGACACGTTCCGCTACTGCACCGAGCGGCTGCCCCGCTGGAACACGATCTCGATCTCGGGCTACCACATCCGCGAGGCCGGCTCGACGGCCGCGCAGGAGCTCGCCTTCACGCTCGCCGACGGCATCGCCTACGTGGCCGCCGCGGTCGAGGCGGGCCTGGAGGTGGACGCCTTCGCCCGCCGCCTCTCGTTCTTCTTCAATGCGCACAACGACGTGTTCGTCGAGGTGGCCAAGTTCCGCGCGGCGCGCACCCTGTGGGCGGGGATCATGCGCGACCGCTTCGGCGCCGCCGACGAGCGCAGCCTGATGCTGCGCTTCCACGCGCAGACCGGCGGCTCGACGCTGACCGCCCAGCAGCCGGAGAACAACATCGTCCGGGTCGCGCTCCAGGCCTTCTCCGCGGCCTGCGGCGGCGGCCAGAGCCTGCACACGAACGGCTTCGACGAGGCGCTCGCCCTGCCCACCGAGCGCAGCGCGACGATCGCGCTGCGAACCCAGCAGATCCTCGCCACCGAGGCGGGCTGCACCGTGTCCGCCGACCCCTTCGGCGGCTCCCACTACGTCGAGGCGCTGACGGCGGAGCTGATCGCGGAGGCGTCCCGGCTGATCGCCGACATCGACGCGATGGGCGGCGCGGTCGCCGCCGTCGAGTCGGGCTGGGTGCAGGAGCAGATCGAGGCGTCGGCGTTCGCCCACCACCAGCGGGTGCAGGAGGGCGAGGAGGTGATCGTCGGCGTCAACCGCTGGGCGTCCGAGGCGAGCGAGCAGATCGAGCTGCACGCGCTCGACCCGGCCTCCGAGCGCCGCCAGCAGGAGCGGACGCAGGCGGTGCGGGCGCGCCGCGACGCCGCCGCCGTCGAGGCGGCGCTGGCGGACGTGGCCGTGGCGGCGGAGGGCGACGCCAACCTGCTCCCGCCGATCCGCGAGGCGCTGGCGGCGATGGCCACCGTGGGCGAGGTGTGCGACGTGCTGCGCGCCTCGTGGGGCACCTTCGACGCGCTCCGCGCCCGCCCGTAGTCCATGAAGTTATTGCTGGCGATCCCGCGGACGGGCCGGGGCGGCGCGGAGCGGCTGGTGCTCCAGCTCGCCGCCGACGCCGTCACGCGCGGCGACGAGGTCGGGGTCATCTCCAACGGCGGCGTCTGGATGGACCGGGTGGCCGAGGTCGGCGCCGTGCACCACCTGGCGCCGCTCGAGCGGGGGCGGCTGCTGCCCAGCCCGTCGGCCGCCGTGGCGATGCGGCGGGTGCTGCGCAGCACGCGGCCGGACATCGTGCACGCGCATACCGTGGGCGTGGCGATGGCCGCCCGCACCGCGATGCTCGGCCTGCGCCGGCCGCCCGCGCTGCTCACCACCTTCCACGGCGTCCCGCCGGAGCACTACGCGATGTCAGCCCGTGCCCTGCGGGTGCTGGCGCCCAGCGTGATCGCCTGCAGCGGCGCGGTCGGCCGCTCGCTGGAGGATGCGGGGTACCCGGCGCCGCGGGTGACGGTGATCGACAACGGTGCGCGGCTCGACCCCGCCGACGAGGGACGGATCGCCGCCATCCGCGAGCGCTACGGCCTGGGCGACCCGCTCGTGATCGGGATCGGCCGGCTGGTGCCGCAGAAGTCGTGGTCGACGCTGATCGCCGCCGCCGGCCGGATCGACCCGGCGGCCGACATCGTCGTCGCCGGCCACGGCCGGATCGAGGAGCAGCTGCGGGCCGAGACCGCGGCCGCGGGCGGCCGCGTGCGGTTCATCGGGCCGGTGGACGATGTCGCCGCACTGATCGGCGCCTCGACCTGCATGGTCTCGACCTCCGAGTGGGAAGGGCTGCCGCTGACGCTGCTGGAGGCGCTCTCGCTGGGCGCCTCGCTGGTGACGACGGCGGTGGACGGCGTCGCCGACGTGCTCACCCCGGAGATCGCCGAGCACGTGCCGGTCGGCGACGCCGGGGCGGTCGCCGATGCCGTCAACCGGGTGCTGGCCGATCCCGAACTGGCCGCCCGTCTGTCCCGCGCGGCGCTGGCCGCCGCGCCGGCCTGGTCGCCGGAGGCGATGCTGGAGCGCTACCGCACCGTCTACGAGCGCACGTTGGCCGCGCGCGGGTGACCCGCTAGGGCGCCGAGGAGAGGTGCAGCAGGCGGCGGGCGCGGCCCAGGCGGCGGCGCGTCGAGGCCAGCGTCTCGAAGTAGAACGTGTGGATGCGGGGGGAGCGCTTGAGCCGGCGCCGGGAACGGATGGCGGCCATGCGCAGGTGGGCGTAGGCGTGCCCGCGGGGCGTGCGGGCCAGGCCCAGCGCCTGGTTCATCGGCTCGAAGCCGTCCGCCAGCTCGACCTTGTAGCGCTCGTCGCCGCCCAGGAACTCGACCCGTGTCAGGCCCTCGGCGGACGCCGCCTCGATCGCTGCCAGCGTGGCGATCACGCCCGGCGAGAACCGGCCCAGCTCGGGGTCGAACGCGAGCCGGTGGACGTACATGCTGCCGCCCAGGGCGAAGTACAGGTGGAACGCCGCCGCCCTGCCGCCCACCCGCATCATCAGCAGGCGGACGACGTCGTCCGCGGCGAGGCGGGCCAGCGCTGCCTCGTAGAACCGGCGGCCCTCGGCGGTCGCGAACCCGGAGCCGTCCGGGCGGCCGCTCCAGCGCAGCTCGTGCAGGTGCACCGCATCGTCCAGCTCGGCCAGGATCGCGTCCGGCGCCGAGGCGATCTCGATCTCGACGTCGCCCAGCTCAGAGAGCTGGCGGCGCCGGCGGCGGTGGAGGTTGCGCCGCTTCGCGTTCGTCTTCTCCTTGTAGACCTCGTCCCAGCCGCGGCTCAGGTCGAGCACGGGCGACTCGACCCGCTCGATCGTGTGCACGCTGGCACCGGCGAGCTGGCGCAGCAGCACGCTGTCGGAGCGCAGCCCGAACAGATCGGCGACGTCGTGGGAGCCGGCGCGGATCCGCCGGGTCAGCACCGCGGCCAGCTCGGTGTCGGCCGGGTCGGCCAGCAGCAGATCGGCAAGCGCCGAGTCGCGGCCGCCGATGAACTCGAGCACCCGCACGCCCTTCTGGCGGCGGATCATCAGCGGCGCGGCGCCGACCAGCACGCCGTTGCGGCGGGCCAGGTGGACGACCATCGTGGCGCCGTGCGCGCGGATGCGCCACCACTCGGCCAGCCAGTCGTGGAGCAGGAACGGGCTGGGCTGTGGCATGGCCCGGACGAGGGCGTCCCACTCGGTCCGCAGCGGCTCGAACTGGTCGAGCCGCGAGAGTGTCTCAACGGTCAGCGACGTGCCCGCTGCCTCTCGCGATGATTGGATGATGACGGTGATGGCCCCCTCGCAGTTTGCCGATTATACCGGTTGCTCTTGGTGGCGACGACGGGTGGGGTGGCTGCTCACACGGCCGCGCTACCGTTTCTTGACAGCCCCCAGGGGCCCTCGTACGCTTGTCCGGGCAGTCTCGTTTCACGGAGGTAGATAGTGGCTCTCAGTCGGGTGATTCGCGCCTCGCGCGAGCGTGTCGCGATTCTGTTCGCGGTCGGGTTGGGCACCGTCGTCCTGGTCGGGTCGGCGTTTGCGAGCGCGACCTCCGACAAGCCCGACCTCGTGCCCCTGCTGCCCACCTCGGTGCCCAAGGGCGTCGTCAACGTGGCGCCGGTGTACATGGACACGTACACCCGGCCCGGCCACGTGCTCTACCGCTTCGACACGGTGATCAAGAACCTGGGCGGCACGATGGACATCTTCATGCAGGGCGGCTCGGCGTATCAGGGCGTGTGGACGGGCGGCGTGCCCACCACGGCGCCCGACCCGAACGTCGCGCCCAGCGGATCGGCCGTGACGCTGGAGAACCGCTCGGCCACGAACGGCGCCAGCTTCGTCTACTCGGCTGCCTCCGGGCACAACCACTGGCACTTCCAGAACGCGGCGCTGTACCAGCTGCTGCTGCCTGACGGCACCGTGCGCGTGTCCGACAAGATCGGCTTTTGCATGTACGACACCTGGCCCTCCGATAACAAGACCGCTCCTCGCTACTTCCCGGAGGGCATGACCGGCGTCGGCCCCAACACCTGGTGCGCCAAGAAGCAGCCCACAGCGACGTTCACGCGGGAGGGCATCTCGCCCACCTACGGCGACCTCTACGAAGCCCAGGCGGCCTGGCAGTGGGTGGACGTGACCGGGCTGACCCCGGGCACCTACCAGCTGCGCGCCACGGTCAACCCGTACGGCTACATCGACGAGTCCGACCCGAGCAACAACACGATCACCGCCGATCGCACGATCCCGGGCACGATCGCCGAGACGCGCTCCCGCGGGGTCGTGGCGAACACGCCCAAGAAGTTCCTGCTGAACGGGCAGATCGTCGGCATCGACGTTCCCGCCTGGAAGGGGGTCGGCACATGCGCCATCCGCGCCGACCTGAACTGCTACGTGTTCGACCAGGCGAACGGGCCGCTGACCTTCACGATCACCCAGCAGCCGGCGCACGGCACGCTCGCCCTGAAGGCGAACACCGGCCTGGGCCAGAACGTCACGTACACGCCGGCTGCGGGCTTCACCGGCAAGGACACCTTCACGTACACCGTGACGGACGCACGCGGCCTCACCAGCCAGCCGGGCACCATCACGCTGAACGTTTCCTAGGTCGGCTGCTGGCTTCCGAGCGACGACAGGGTTGTCCGGCAGCGCGACGAACGACAGTCACGGACTACAACATGGGAGGGGCGCTGACCGTTCGCAGCGTTTCCAGCCCGAGATCGGACCCCGGCCGGTGACCTCGACCCTCGACGCACTCGTTCTGGACAGCCACGCGCGTGGCAGCCTCGCCGTCGCGCGGCAGCTGGGCCGCGGTGGCCACCGCGTGGCGATGGGCGCCTACGACCCCGGCGATCCCGGCCTGCGCACGCGCTACGCGGCCGAGACCGCGCTGTTCGTGCCGCCCAGCGAGAACATCAACACGTACGCCGACCAGATCATCGGCTGGCTGCGCGAGCACCCGGCCGACGTCGTCCTCACCTCCAGCGACCAGACGGCCACCGCGCTGCTCGGCCGGCGCGACGAGATCGAGCAACTCACCCGGCTCGGCCTCGCGTCCACCCCCGCCATGCGGGCGACGCTGAACAAGGAGGAGACGCTCGAGGCCGGTCGCCGCGCCGGCGTCCCCGGGCCGCGCAGCATCGCCGTCACCTCCGCCGCCGACGTCGTCAGCGCCGCCGACGAGCTCGGCTATCCGTGCGTGCTGAAGCCCGATGAGTCGTGGCGCGTGCTGAACGGCGCCGCCGGCCAGCGCGTCGTCTGCGCCTTCCTGGCGAGCCCCGACGACGCCCGCCGCGAGGGCGAGGTGCTGGTCGCCGCCGACACGCCGGGGCTGATCCAGGAGTTCGCGCCGGGCCGCCGCGAGGCGATCACGGTGCTGCGGCAGGACGGCCGCCTGGTCGCCTCGTTCGCGATGGCCGCCACCCGCACCTGGCCGCCGCTGGGCGGCAGTTCGGTGATGCGCGAGTCCGTGCGCATGCCGGCCGACAGCCTGCGCCACGCCGTGGCATTGACCGAGGAGATCGGCTACGAGGGCTACGGCGAGGTCGAGTTCCGCCGCGCCGCCGACGGCCGGCCGCTGCTGATGGAAATCAACCCGCGGTTCTCGGCGTCCGTGGAGCTGGCGCTGCTGGCCGGCGTCGACTTCGCCACGATGCAGCTCGAGTGGGCGCGCGGCGGCCGGCTGACGCCGTCGCCCGGTTACCGCGTCGGCGTGCGCCTGTCCTGGCTGGAGGGCGAGCTGCGGCTGGTCGGCGCCCGCCTGATCGGCGCCCCCGAGCCGCGCCCGCGGTTCGCCGACGCGGCCCGCGACCTGGTTGCCGACTACGTGCCCCGCCTCCCCAGGATCGACGGTCTCAACTGGCGCGACCCGATGCCCACGGTCGCGGCCGCGAAGCGGAGCCTCTCCGATGTCCTTCACGTCGCCACCGGCCGCCAGGCCGGAGGACGCTGACCGGCCGGCGGCCGCCGGCCGGGAGCGCCCCATGACGCCGCTCACACGCCGTGCACTGCTGCGCCGGGCCGGAGCGGCCGGCGCGCTCGCCCTGGGCGGCGCCACGCTCACCGGCTGCCTGGGCGGCGGTTCCGCGGCCAGCGCGCCGGGGTCGGCGCCGGTCAGCACGACGCCGTCGCCGCCGTCCCCCACCTGGACGTTCGCGAACTGGCCGGATTACATCGACGGCGACGGCACCGGGACGCCGCCCTCGATCGACCTGTTCGACCAGCGCACCGGCGCCGACACGATCTACGACCCCTCGATCACCGACAACGCCGCGTTCACCGCCGCCCAGAAGCCGGCCCTGACGGCCGGCCGGCGCATCCCCTTCGACCTGGTCGTCCTCAGCGACTGGATGGCGGGCATCTGGGTCGAGCTGGGCTGGGCGGAACAGCTCGACACGTCGCGCCTGCCGAACGTCGAGGCCAACCTGATGCCGCAGCTCAGCCACCGGCCGGTCGATCCCTCCGGCCTGCACCTGGTGCCGTGGCAGGCATCGATGGTGGGGCTGGCATGGGATCCGGCCGCCGTGGGCGGCGACCTGACGTCGATGGACGATCTGCTGGCCATCGCCAAGCCCGGCGCGGTCACGCTGCTGCCGGACTTCCGGGATACGCTGGGCATGGTCATGCTCTCGATCGGGATCGATCCCTCGACCGCCGTGCCGGCGGAGGGGCAGCGGGCCGTGGCGCACCTTCGCGGCCCGGTCGACCAGGGGTACGCGCGGGTGTCGGACGACTACGTCTCCGACCTCACCGAGGGCCGCTCGATCGCCTCGCTGGCCTGGTCGGCGGACATGCCCGACCTGCTGGCGAAGAAGCCGGATCTCAAGTTCGCGATCCCCGAGCACGACGGCGCGATGATGTGGAGCGACGACATGCTGGTACCGAAGAAGGCGCTCGGCATCGACCACGCAACGGCGTGGATGGACTTCGTCTACCAGCCGCCGGTCGCCGCGTCGCTCGCCGCCGCGCTGCGGTACACCTGCCCCGTGCTGGGCGCGAAGCACGTGGTCGAGAACGGGCGCACGGACCAGCCCGTTGTCGAGGCGAACCCGCGCCTGGCGGAGAACACCCGGGTCTTCCCCCCGGCCCACACCCGCAACCACCTGCACTCCTTCAACGCCACCACCACCGCGCAGCTGGCGCAGTTCACGGCGGCGTTCAACACGCTTCTGGCATGACCACAACCACGAGAGAGGATCGCATGACCTTTCTGTTCCTGATCGGCACCGGGCGCTGCGGCTCGACGCTCGTCCAGCAGGCCCTGTGCGGGCATCCGCACATCGGCTTCGTGGCGCGGGCCGACGACCGCCTGCGCCGCTTCGGCACGCTGGGCCGCCACAACAACCGGCTGTACCGGCGGATGGGGTCGCCGCTCGACCGGAGCACCCGCGGCGGGGTGCGGGGCAAGCTGCCGTCGCTGGGCAAGTACTCCCAGCCGTACGCGCCCGCGGAGGCCTACGCCGTGCTCAACCGCAACGTCTCCCGCATGATCTCCACGCCCTGCCGCGATCTCACCGCGCGCGATGCCACGCCGTGGATGGCCGACCGCTTCCGCACGTTCTTCGAGGAGCGGGCGGAGGCCCAGGGACAGCCCGTCTTCCTGCACAAGTTCACCGGCTGGAACCGGGCCCGCTTCGTGGACGCGATCCTGCCCGAGGCGAAGTTCGTCCACATCGTCCGCGACGGCCGGGCGGTGGCCAACTCGCTGCTGCACGAGAGCTGGTGGCATGGCTACCGCGGGCCCACCGAGTGGTCGTTCGGGCCCCTGCCGGAGGCCTACGATGCGCTGTGGCAGAGCCACGGCCGCTCGTTCGTGGTGCTGGCGGGGCTCGAGTGGAAGATCCTGATGGACGCCGCCGAGGAGGCGAAGTCCGCGATCCCGGCGGACCGCTGGCACGAGATCCGCTACGAGGACTTCGTCGCCGAGCCGCGGTCGCACATGCAGGGCATCCTCGACTTCGCCGGCCTCGGCTGGAACGACGAGTTCGAGCGGATGGTGGCGAGCTACTCGATCTCGCCCGGGCGGCAGGACGCCTATCGCCGGGAGCTGGGCGAGGAGGACGTCGCCGACCTGAACGAGGTGCTGGGCGCCGATCTGGAGCGATACGGGTACGAGCTGTGAGGCCTCCGGCGCGCCTTGACTTCGAGCCCATCCGCCGTACGGTGGAGATGCCGCCCGCCGCGCTCCCCGGCCGGCCACGCGGGGCGGCCTGAGGGCTCACGACGATGGACACTCGCTCAGACCTGCTCACGCTCGCGCGCGGGCTGCTGCTGAACGTCGCCGGCACGGTCACGTCCGGCGCTGTCAGCTTCGCGCTGGCCGCGGTGATCGCCCGCGGCTTCGGCCGCGAGTCGGCGGGTGTGTTCTTCGAGGCGTACGCGCTGCTCACGATCGCGGCGGTGCTCTCGCAGCTGGGCGCACCCGACGGCGTGGTCTGGATGCTGTCGCGGTTCAAGGCGCTGAACCAGCTCCAGAACGCGCGCGGTGCCGTGTTCGTCGCGTGCCTGCCGGTGCTGGGGCTGTCGCTCGTCGTCGCCCTCCTGATGGGCGTCTTCGCGCCCGAGATCGCCCGCATCGTCATCAACGGCGCCGACCGCGACGTCGCCGTCACCTACATCCGCGCCGCCGCGGTGGCGCTGCCGCTGACCACGCTCGGGGCCGTGCTGATGCCGACCACCCGCGCGCTGCGCTCGATGGTGGCGACCAACGTGGTCGAGAACATCGGCAAGCCGCTGATGCGCCTGGCCATCGTCATCGCCGTCGTGGCGGTCGGCGCCGGTGCCACGCCGCTGTGGCTCGCGCTGGTGCTGCCGCCCGCGGTCGGCTTTGTCGTCACGCTGTGGTGGACCGAGCGCGTGCTGGTCGCCGCCGGCCGCACCGCCGAGACCGGGGCGACGGTCCGCGCGACCGGCTCGCTGTCCTCCGAGTTCTGGAGGTTCACGAGCTTCCGCGCGCTGTCCACGGCGCTCCAGGTGGGGCTGCTGTGGCTGGACGTGCTGCTGATCGGCGCGCTCCAGTCGTCCGGCGACGCCGGCGTCTACACCGCCGCCAGCCGCTACATGGCGGCCGGCGGGATGTTCCTGACGGCGGTGATCCTCGTCATCGCGCCGCAGATCGGCGCGCTGCTCGCGCAGAAGGAGTACGGCCGGGCGGAGACGGTGTACCAGACCGCGGCCAGCTGGCTGACCGTGGCGTCCTTCCCCGCGCTGATCTGGATGGCGACCTTCGCGACGCTGATGATGGCGCTGTTCGGCCCCGGCTACGAGTCGGGCGTCAACACGCTGCGGATCCTGGCCCTGGCCTCGCTGGTGAACATGGCCACCGGGCCGATCGGGATGGTGCTGCTGATGGGCGGCAAGAGCTCCTGGAACCTCGCCAACTCGGCGATCGGCCTGGGCTCGAACGTGATCCTGAACGCGGCGCTGATCCCGACCTTCGGCATGACCGGCGCGGCGACGGCGTGGGCGGTCAGCATCATCCTCACGAACCTGTTCAACCTCATCCTGGTGCGCCGGTTCTGGGGCATGCAGCCGTTCTCGGCACTGTTCCCGGTGCTGGTCGGCATGGCCGCGCTCTGCTTCGGCGCGGTCGGTCTCGGACTCCAGGCCGCCTTCGGGCACTCGCCGGCCGTGGCCGTCGCCAGCCTCCTGATCGGCAGCCCGCCCTACATCTTCTTCGTCTGGCGCTCGCGCCGGGCGCTGCACCTGACGGCGCTGCGCGACGCCGTGGCGTTCCGGGCCGGGCAGAACCGCCGCCGCGCCGCCGCCGCCGAGGTGGGCTGATGCTGCGGCGGGCGCCGCGCGCCCTGCGCTCCGCGCTGCCCGATCCCGTGCGGGAGGCCGTCGAGAGAGGCCGGGCGGCGTACGGGACGGCCACCGGTGGGCTCCGTGTCCTGCCGGACTACCTGATCGTGGGCGGCCAGCGCTGCGGATCGACGTCGCTGCACAACTACCTGGCCGAGCATCCGCGGGTGGGCCGGCCGCGGATCAAGGAGATCCAGTACCTGAGCATCGAGCATGCGCGCGGCGAGCGCTGGTACCGCGGCCACTTCCCCACCCGTGCCTACGCGGCCGCGGTCGGAGCGCGCCGGGGAGGGCGGCTGCTGGTGGGCGAGGCGAGCCCCTACTACCTCTTCCACCCGCTGGCGCCGGCGCGGGCCGCCGCCCTGCTGCCGGAGGCGCGGATCATCGCCGTACTGCGCGACCCGGTGGCTCGGGCGTACTCGCACTACCAGCTCGAGGTCGCTCTGGGCTGCGAGCCGCTGGGATTCGCCGAGGCGCTGGACGCCGAGGAGGAGCGGCTGGAGGGCGAGCGCGAGCGGATCGAGCGCGACCCGTCCTATGCGGCCTTCGCGTTCCGCCACTTCTCCTACCAGGCCCGCGGCGACTACCTCGACCAGCTGCGCGGCTGGTACGACGCCTACCCCGCCGACCGCATCCTGGTGCTGCGCAGCGAGGATCTCTTCGCCGACCCCGCGCGCGTGGTCGCCCGGGCGCTCGACTTCCTCGGCCTGCCGCCGTTCCGCGGCCGCGGGTACCGGCAGCTCAACGCCCGCGCCTACGCCGGCATCGACGAGCCTGTGCGGCGCCGGCTGGCCGAGCGGTTCGCGCCCGGGAACGAGCGCCTGGGCGCCTTCCTGGAGCGCGACATGCACTGGCCGTCATAGAGCTCGGGGCCGTCCAGGCTCCAGAATGACGCGCCTCCCCACCTTGCGGTAAACGGCTCCAGAACGGGGCAAACGGCCTCAAGATCGGCTCAGGGCCCGACGACTACCCCACCCGACCGCCCGGTGTCACCGGCGGTCGGGGTCTGACAACACATCGTCGACGGTGATCCGCACGCACGCCGGAGCCCGGCGCGCATCGCTGCCGTCGGCTCAAGGGGGTCTTTGCCTTGTCTCGATCGACTCGCTCGGTCCGGCGCCGCGCTGCCGTGACCGTCCTGCTCGCCGCTGCGTTCGCGTCCACCGCCGGCGCCTCACTCGCGCACGCCGCCGCCGTGCCGGTTGTGCGCAAGCTGGCGGTTCCGGCGATGACGCACACCGCGCCGCGGGTGACGTGGGCGGCTCCGGGCAAGGCCAACTACCGCTACCGGGTGCTGCGAGACGGCGTCCTGGTGACCACCACGGCGCACACCAGCTTTCTGGACTCTCGCGCCCGCCCGGGCCGCCACGCCTACACCGTGCGCACCGTTCTGCGCTCGTCCGTTTCGGCCAAGGCCCGGCCGGTCACGACCGTGCTGGACACGGCCGCGCCCAGCGTGCCGGGCACGCCCTCGGTGAGTCTGGCCGACGGCCGGCCCACGCTGGTGTGGGGTCCCAGCACGGACGCCGGCAGCGGCCTCGGCGGCTACCGCGTCTACCGCGACGGGACGCGCGTCGCGACGGTCTCGAGCACGGTCTACAACGAGCCCTCCGCGCCGGCGGACGGGGTGCACAGCTACACCGTCACCGCCGTGGACCGCGCGGGCAACGTCTCGGCGGCGGGCGCGCCGGCCACGATCGTGGTGGACGCGACCGCCCCCAGCGTCCCTGTGCAGCCCGCCGTCGTCTCCTCGGGCCCCCGCCCGTCGCTGGCCTGGTCAGCGTCGGCCGATGCCGGAAGCGGCGTCGCCTCCTACCTGGTGTACCGCGACGGTGTCCAGGTCGCGGCGGTGTCCGGGCCGGCTTTCGCGGAGTCTGCCGACCTGCCCGAGGGCTCGTACAGCTATGCCGTCGCGGCGGTGGATGGCGCCGGCAACGTCTCGGCGACCTCCTTCCCGGCGACCGCGGTGATCGACGTCACCGCGCCCAGCGTCCCCGCGGCGCCGGTCGTCGCCGTCAGCGGGGCCGGTCCCTCGCTGACCTGGGCCGCCTCCGCGGATGCCGTCAGCGGCGTCGCGGGCTACGTCGTCGATCGCGACGGCGTCGAGATCGCCACGGTGGCCGGTACGACCTTCACCGAGCCGGCCGGCCTGCCGGCCGGCTCCTACGTCTACACGGTCGCCGCAGTGGACGGCGCGGGCAACGTCTCCGCGGCCTCGGCGCCGAGCACCGCCGTGGTCGGGGCGAGCGCCCCGGGGGCGCCCTCGCAGCCCGCCGTGACCGTGGCCGGCGGCGTGGTGTCGCTGAGCTGGTCGGCTCCGACCGGCACGGGCAGCGGCGTCGCCGGCTACCGGGTGTACCGCGACGGCGTCCAGGTCGGATCGGTGACCGGCCCGTCCTTCACGGAGCCGTCCGCCCTGGCCGACGGCACATACACCTACGGCGTTACCGCCGTCGATCCGACGGGCGTCGCATCTCCGATGTCGGAGACGGTGGCCGTCGCCGTTGACCAGACGCCGCCTGGTGGTGTTGTGGGGTTGGGTGGGTCGGTTGGTGGTGGTGTGGTGTCGTTGTCGTGGGGTGCGGCGGTGGATGTGGGGAGTGGTGTTGCGGGGTATGACGTGTTGCGGGATGGTGTCGTGGTTGATCGTGTGGCGGGGTTGTCGTGGTCGGTGGCGGGGTTTGGGTGTGGGTCGAGTGCGGTGTTTGGGGTGCGGGCGGTTGATGGTGCGGGGAATCTGGGTGTGGTGGTGTCGGTGTCGATCTCGGCGCCTGCGTGTGGTGGTGGTGGGGGGATTTCGCCGACGCCGGGTGGGTTGAGTGTGGCGCGGTTTGGTGCGAGTGGTTCGGGGTCGGGGGATGATTCGGCGGCGTTCAAGGCGGCGCTTGCGGCTGCCAGTTCGGGGGCGAAGATCTTTGCGGGTGGGCCGGGTGGCGCGGCGCAGGGTGTGGTGTATGTGCCGGCGGGGACGTATCGGCTCTATAACGTGGTGTGGCCGTCGAATGTGCGGATGGAGGTGGATGCGGGCGCGGTGTTGGAGGTCGCGTCGGGCAAGAACGGCAGCGCGTTTTTGTGGGGCAATGGTGTCCGCAACGTGAGCCTGGTCGGGGTCGGGCAGAGCAGCGCCGGTAAGCCGGTGGCGGCGGCGGGGTGGGATATCAGCCACTCGTTTACGTTCAATCTGGATCCCAAGGCGACGAACGTGAACAACGAGAGTCGCGGCCTGGGTGTGACCTGGGTGGATGGCTTCCTGATCGAGAACGTCTTCATGATCCAGGACAACAGCTGTCCCAGCTGTGGTGAGGGCTTCCCCAACAACAACAACGTCGTGATCGGGATGCGCAGCCAGATGGGGTCGACCCAGTCGCACCCGGAGCTGCCCACCAACGGCGAGATGACGAACCTCTACACCGTCCACTCCCCGCGCGGCTATGGCGGCGTCGGCTTCAACAGCTCGCTGCACGTCGATGTCAACCGGATCTACAACGACGGCGGCGAGCCGCTGCGCCTGGAGACGGGCAGCCAGCCCGGCCGCTACAGCGTCGTTGACGACGTCACCGCCACCACCGTCGAGGGCAGAAACTGCAACAGCGCCGTCGCCATCACCCCCCACGACCAGCGAAACGGCGTCGTCCACATCAGCGACGTCACCGCCACCAGCTGCCAGTACGGCGTCAAGGTCATGCAGGGCGGCCCGATGCCGCAGAACAACGGCGTCTTCTCCAACTCGAGCACCGTCAACCAGGTCACCGTGACCAGCGGCACCCTCGCCCAGATCCTCCAAAACGGGAACCACTTCCCCTGGAACATGGGCACCAGCTCAGCCGCCATCAACCTCCAAAACGAAACCTTCCACGTCAACATCACCAACCTCACCTGCACCAACCACATCCAAAGCGACCTCCCCTGCAGCTGAGCACGCGGGCCGGCCGCGAGAACGAGAACGGGGCGGGGGAGCGGCCGTCGCTCCCCCGCCCCGTCTCACCGGCCGGCGTTCAGTCCGCTGGGGCTAGAAGCCGGCGCAGTGCATGGACCCGATCGAGAGGTTCCAGTGAACGGTGCCGTCCTTGGACATGCACATCGCGCTCCGGCCGATCTTCCACCAGCCGCCCGTCAGGCCGCCCGCGGGGTCGCGGACCTGGGCGCCCGAGCCGGCTGTGACCTGAACGCCGCTGACCGACGAGGACGTGAACGAGCCGCCGGTGGACTGCCCCAGGCGCAGCCCGCTCTCGCAGCTGTTGGCCGTTACCGTCGTCACATGGACACCGGTGTTGTCCTGGCCGTGCGGCGTCAGCATCAGGCCCGAGTGGCCGTGGGCGCAGTGGATGCCGCTGGCCGTGATCGAGGCGACGCGGCCCGGGATGTGCTGATCGGTCTCGATCTTGAGCGGCACGCCGCCGTTCGAGGTGATGTTCGAGAACTTCAGCCCGGTGCCGCTGCCCAGCACCACCGCGCCGAACGCGTAGGGCGAGTGCTGGGTGACGATGTTGGTGATCGTGCCGTCCTGCGGGTCGTAGTACGGCCCGCCGCTGCGCGATCCCGGCACCGAGTGGAACGTGATCACGCCGCCGTAGGTGCTGGGGGCACCCCGGGGGTTGGCGTCGTTCTGGATCGCAACCATGTTCGCGATCTGGAAGTTGCGGACGTTCCTGACCTGGATCCCGTTCACGTAGCGGTTCGGCGAGTGGGACAGGTCCATCGTGAAGGACCCGCCGACGCCGGTGATGCGGGCGTTGGTGAGGAAGGCCTTGCCCGGCGTGCCCATGCTGAACACGGCCGAGTTCTCGCTGACGCTCCCGCCCAGCCGCAGCGTCGCCTTGCTCGAGATCTGGACCCAGACGTTGTTGCGCATGCGCAGGTTGGCGACCGTGTAGGTGCCGGCCGGGACGCTGACGATGCCGGGTTTGGTCGCCGTGGCGTGGGCGGCGGCCTGGTCGATGGCCTGCTGGAATGACCCGCTGCTGATGAAGCTGGTGTTGGGCGAGGCACCGAAGTCGGTCACCGAGTAGGTGGCCGTCGACGCGCTGGTTGCGGGCGCGAAGGCGCACAGGGCGACTCCGGCAAAGGCGAGCGCGGTGGCCCACCGTGAACGATGGCACGGCAAAGGAGACCCCCTCCGTGGACGACAGAAACCGCGCACCGCCCAGCGGGCGGCGCGCCTGGGGGCGCGCCTGATGTGGAGTTTGCTCGGCCCCGCCGGGGAGTCTGCGCCTCGTACATGCAGAATCTGTCAGCCACGCGTTAGGACTGTGTGCAGGGAGTAGGTGCGATCCGTGAACGCAGCGGGGGCGGCCGTTGCGGGCCGCCCCCGCGGGACGCGCTGTGTGGCTCTGCGCCTGGCTTCTACGTGCCGGAGCAGTGGATCGCGCTGAACGCCACGTACCAGCCGACCGTGTGGTCGCGCGACACGCAGTACTGCGACCGGCCGATCGCCCACCAGCCTCCCGTGAGCCCGCCGCGCGGGTCGCGCACCTGGGCGTGGATGCCGCCGGCGATGGTCGCCGCGGAGATGCTGGAACTGGTGAACCTGCCGCCCGTGGACTGGCCCAGGCGGATGCCGCTCTCGCAGCTGTAGGCGCCCACATGGCTGATGTGGATGCCGCTGTTCGCCTGCCCGTGCGGGGTCAGCAGCACCGCGCTGTGGCCGTAGTGGCAGGAGATGTAGCTGCCCGACACGTTGCTGACGCGGCCGGGGATGTGCTGGTCGGTCTCGATCTTGAGCGCGACGCCGCCCCAGCTGACGATGTGGCTGAACCGCACCGACGCGGCGCTGCCCACGACGACCGGGCCGAACGCGTAGGGCGAGCCCGTGCTGACGACGTTGCTGACCCAGCCCCGCTGCGGGTCGTAGTACGGCCCGCCGGCCCGGGATCCGGGCACCGAGTGGAACGTGATGCCGCCGCCGTAGGTGCTCGGGGCGCCGCGTGGGTTCGAGGCGTTCTGCACGATGTGGACCGACCCGATCGCGAAGTTCTGCACGTTCCGCACCTGGATCGCGTTCACGTACCGCGATCCCGCGTGCGACACGTCGAGCGTGACCATCCGCATCCGGCCGTTCTGGATGCCGGCAAGCCGGACGTTCCAGAGGTAGCCGCTGGGGGCGCCCATGCTGAGCACGGCCGCGTTCGTCCCGGCGGTGTGGGGCAGGATCAGGCGCGCACCGCCGTAGGCCCGCATCCACACGTTGCTCTTCATGCGCAGGTTCGCGACCACGTAGTTGCGCGCGGGCACGTAGACGATGCCCGGCCACCGCAGCGATCCGTGTGCCGAGGCCGTGTCGACGGCGCGCTGGAATGCGGCCGTGTCGTTGGTCACGCCGTTGCCGCGGGCGCCGAACTTGAGCACGTTGTAGGACGCGGCCGAGGCGGCCGAGGCCAGAACGAGCGAGCTTGCAAGCGCCGCGAGCACGGCGAGCGTTCCGATCGAGACGCGGACTGCACTGCGATGCACGCCGGAAGCACCTCCTCTGATCGTTGGCGGGTGGTCTCAACCGAACCGATTACCACCCGTTCTCTGCAGGGGACTGTCGGAAGCCGAGTTACGGGAACTGTCAACTGGCTGTAAGGACTCTTTGAGGATCGTCCCCACGCCCAGTTTCGGGCAGGGCAACTCCCCCGCCCGGGGGACGGAGTGTCCGGTGGGCAAACCGATTCTCAACGTCGTGAGCCGGCGCCGAGCCGGCGGCATGCGGGCGTCGCCCGCAGCGCCTCACGACAAGGGGGATCGATGCAGGACAGCTCGACGGTTAGGTGTTCGACACGGATGTTCGTGCTCGTCGCCGCAGTTGCGATCGCGGCCGCGCTGGGCGCGCTGTCGCCGTGCAGCGCCGTTGCAGCCTCGGGCGTCTCCGGCAGGACGGCGAACGCTGCCGTGTCCAAGCCGCCGCCGCTTCGCATCTACCGCCGGCCGCACCGCTCCCTGCTCCTGGTCTGGAACCCGATCCGCCACACGCACGGCTACCTGGTCTACGTGAACGGCCACCTGGCGCGGATCTCGCCCTGGCGGGCGACGGTGTTCCACCACCTGCGCTACGGCCACACCTATACCTTCGCGATCCGCGGCCGGCGCAGCATCCGTCCGCACCGCACCGTCGGCCTGTTCATGCGCCGCATCACGTTCCACCCGCCGCTCGAGCCGGTGCCGGCGCCGACCAAGGTGCACGCGATGGCATCGCCCACGAAGGGCCCGATCGGCATCGCCTGGCGCTGGGGCGGCAGGGGTCACGCCGTCTACCACGTCTACCGCGACGGCGACTACGTCGCATCGACCGAGTCGTCCCACTTCACCGATTCCGACGCTCCCGACGGCCATCATCTGTACCAGGTCGCCGCGATCGCGTCCGGCAGGTCCTCGACGCGCTCGGCCGCCGCCGGCGCGACCCGCGACAGCTCGCCGCCGATGATGCCCGCCGGGGTCGCGGTCGTGCAGGACGCCCTGGGCGGCGACGTCACCTGGGCTCCGGCGATCGACAGCCTGAGCGGCGTCGTCGCCTACCGGGTGCTGCGCGACGGCGACGTCGTCGGCACGACGGTCGACCCGACCTTCCGCGACGCCGGCCCGCTCAGCGCCGGGTTCCACAGCTACGAGGTGGTCGCGATCGACCGCGCCGGAAACGAGTCGCCTGCCTCCGACGCCGCCGTGCTCGAGTACGTGCCGGACATCCAGCGCCCGTCGGCGCCGACCGGCCTCACCGCCTCGGTGGACGGGACGACCGCGACCATGTCGTGGGATCCGTCCACGGACGACTACGCGGTCTCCTTCTACCGGGTGTACCGCGACGGCACGATCATCGGCACCACGGTCGATCCCAGCTTCGTCGTCCGCGGCCTGGTCTGCGGCACCACCTACGAGGTCGCGGTCGAGGCCGTGGACTCCTCGGGCAACGCGTCGCCGCAGGCGACCGATGCCGTCGCCAGCGACGGCTGTCCCGACGTGACGCCGCCCGGTGACGTCTCCGGGCTGGCCGGGTCGGTCGACGACAGCGGGGTCGTGTCGCTCTCCTGGAACGCCGCGACCGACGCGGACAGCGGCGTTGCCGGCTACGACGTGCTGCGCGACGGCGCCGTCGTCACCCGGGTGTCCGGGCTGTCATGGACGTCCGCCGGGTTCGGCTGCGGCGCGGACGCCGTGTTCGGCGTGCGGGCCGTGGACGGCGCGGGCAACGTCGGGCACGTGGCGACGGTGTCGGTCTCGAGCGACGGCTGCGTCGATGTGACGCCGCCTGGTGGTGTTGTGGGGTTGGGTGGGTCGGTTGGTGGTGGTGTGGTGTCGTTGTCGTGGGGTGCGGCGGTGGATGTGGGGAGTGGTGTTGCGGGGTATGACGTGTTGCGGGATGGTGTCGTGGTTGATCGTGTGGCGGGGTTGTCGTGGTCGGTGGCGGGGTTTGGGTGTGGGTCGAGTGCGGTGTTTGGGGTGCGGGCGGTTGATGGTGCGGGGAATCTGGGTGTGGTGGTGTCGGTGTCGATCTCGGCGCCTGCGTGTGGTGGTGGTGGGGGGATTTCGCCGACGCCGGGTGGGTTGAGTGTGGCGCGGTTTGGTGCGAGTGGTTCGGGGTCGGGGGATGATTCGGCGGCGTTCAAGGCGGCGCTTGCGGCTGCCAGTTCGGGGGCGAAGATCTTTGCGGGTGGGCCGGGTGGCGCGGCGCAGGGTGTGGTGTATGTGCCGGCGGGGACGTATCGGCTCTATAACGTGGTGTGGCCGTCGAATGTGCGGATGGAGGTGGATGCGGGCGCGGTGTTGGAGGTCGCGTCGGGCAAG
This sequence comes from uncultured Actinomycetes bacterium, assembly GCA_963797175.1. Classification (GTDB taxonomy): domain Bacteria; phylum Actinomycetota; class Thermoleophilia; order Gaiellales; family JAICJC01; genus DATLLN01. The sequence goes on along the minus strand of CAWCOL010000009.1, from coordinate 975,090 downwards.
AACGGCAGCGCGTTTTTGTGGGGCAATGGTGTCCGCAACGTGAGCCTGGTCGGGGTCGGGCAGAGCAGCGCCGGTAAGCCGGTGGCGGCGGCGGGGTGGGATATCAGCCACTCGTTTACGTTCAATCTGGATCCCAAGGCGACGAACGTGAACAACGAGAGTCGCGGCCTGGGTGTGACCTGGGTGGATGGCTTCCTGATCGAGAACGTCTTCATGATCCAGGACAACAGCTGTCCCAGCTGTGGTGAGGGCTTCCCCAACAACAACAACGTCGTGATCGGGATGCGCAGCCAGATGGGGTCGACCCAGTCGCACCCGGAGCTGCCCACCAACGGCGAGATGACGAACCTCTACACCGTCCACTCCCCGCGCGGCTATGGCGGCGTCGGCTTCAACAGCTCGCTGCACGTCGATGTCAACCGGATCTACAACGACGGCGGCGAGCCGCTGCGCCTGGAGACGGGCAGCCAGCCCGGCCGCTACAGCGTCGTTGACGACGTCACCGCCACCACCGTCGAGGGCAGAAACTGCAACAGCGCCGTCGCCATCACCCCCCACGACCAGCGAAACGGCGTCGTCCACATCAGCGACGTCACCGCCACCAGCTGCCAGTACGGCGTCAAGGTCATGCAGGGCGGCCCGATGCCGCAGAACAACGGCGTCTTCTCCAACTCGAGCACCGTCAACCAGGTCACCGTGACCAGCGGCACCCTCGCCCAGATCCTCCAAAACGGGAACCACTTCCCCTGGAACATGGGCACCAGCTCAGCCGCCATCAACCTCCAAAACGAAACCTTCCACGTCAACATCACCAACCTCACCTGCACCAACCACATCCAAAGCGACCTCCCCTGCAGCTGAGCACGGTTTCAGCGAGGCTCAGACACCACGATCGCCCTTTGAACAGGCTTCCACCCTGCCCTGCGGACGCTCCCGCCGTCTGAGCAACGCTGGATCCACGCTCAGCACCCGTTCGAAGGGAGCAGCGAGGTGCTACCAGATCCGCTCGGGGCCGCGCCAGCCGGGCTCGTCGCGGATGCCGTAGAGCACCCGGCTGCGCAGATCCATGCTGTCGGCCATGGCGGCCGCGAGGCCGAGCGCGTCCGTTGCCGACGATGACGCGAACCGCGTCAAGAGGCCGCGGGCGAGGTCGCCGCGGCCGGCGTCGAGCAGGATGCGGGCGGCGTCGCGGGCCTCGGCAGCCCCGACGGCAAGGTCGCGCTCCAGCGCCTCCCACACGGGCGTGACCTCGGGCAGAAACTGCTCGTGGTGCTCGGCCAGGAGGTGCAGCAGGCGCCGGTAGACCGCCACCGCGGACGGGGTCGCCTCGACGCGCTGCGGTACGGGCGACGGCGAATCGTCGGGGTCGAGCGGGTCGACGAGCGTCGCCGCCTCGCCCTCGCCCAGGTGGCGGTGGCGTCCCAGCTCGACCGGGATCGCGTCAACCCCGCAGAAGAACGGCGTGAACGGCGCCGCGACCGGGCCGATCGGGGCGTGCCACAGCAGGCGCAGCTCGTCGTGGCCGGGCTGGTCGAGCGGGACGATCTGGCCGTAGCCGGCGCTGTCGCCCGTCAGCCGCTCGGTGCGCACGGCCCAGGCGACGTCCGCCAGGGTGAGCCCGCCGGAGTCCGCGCGGCGCCCCAGCTCGCCTTCCATCCACCGCACCCCGTCCCAGCGACCCGTGCCGTCGCCGTACACGGCGTTCGCGTCGAACGGCCCGTCCGCGGGGTCGTACCAGCCGCGCTCGATGGCGGCCTCGATCAGGTGCGGCGGGCCGAGCACGTCGTCGGAGTCCGCGAAGCCGGCGGGGACGGTGAGGACGTAGCCCGGCCGGCTGACGCGGATGTCGGCGGGCCCGAGCCGCTCCGCGACCCAGAGGCCGAGGCCGCCCGCGAACTCGATCACGACCCATGCCTCCTCGGCGTCCGCGATCAGGTGCGAGTTGCCGCCGTAGGTGGACTCGCCGTGTGCGGCGATCAGCGAGCCGATCAGCTCGACGCCCTCGCGGGCGGTGCGTGCGCGCTCGAGCACGATCCGGGCCAGGTCGCTGTAGTTCGGCCCGCGCTGGTCGGGCGGCGTCAGAGCGATCAGGCGCTCGCTGCTGGGCGACCAGACGTCGCGCACGGACACGCCGTGCTCGTTCAGCCCGCCGTTGGTGAGCGGACCCGGGACGCCGCGGTAGTGGGAGTAGCCGACCCGCAGGTGGCGGGCGGTCACGGCCGCCTGGGGGATGGCCGACCGCACGCCCGGCATCAGCGCCGCGGGAGTGACGCCGACCTCGATCGTCGCCCCGGGAGGGTGCTGCTGACGCGGGGCCAGCTCCAGCCAGTGGCCGGAGGGCTCGTCGCCGTAGCCGGCCAGGAATGCGACGCCGTTTGCGGTGCGGTCGCGGCCGGCGTAGATCGCGTAGCTCACCCCGCGGACGATACCCGCGGGGTGTGCGGCGGCAGGAGCCGCGAGGACGCTGGGTATCCTCAGACGATGCGGATCGCCATCGGACTGATCGCGGTCGTGGCGGTCACGGCCGTGATCGCCGTGGCCGTCGTGCGCCGTGGCAACGACCACCCGAGCCCCCCGGTGACGACGCCCGGGACGGCGACCGCGGTGTCGGTGACGAAGTTCGGGGCGGTCGCGGGCGACGGGCGCGACGACTCCCGTGCCTTCCGCAAGGCGATCGCGGCGGCGGGGGCGCGAGCCACCCCCGCACGTCCCCAGCGCGTGCTGGTGCCCGCCGCCGGCGGTGGCGCGTACGAGATCCGCAACATCGGCCTGCGCAGCAACATCACCGTCGAGATCCAGGGCGGCACGGTGATCCAGCCCTACACCGCCGGCCTCTCGCGGTCGGCCAGCGTCTCCCTGTTCGAACTGGTGGCGCCCGACCAGACCGAGCGGTTCGTCCGCAACGTGCGGCTGGTGGGCGTCCCCGCTCCCGGCGGCGGGACGTCGCGCTGGATCGCCGACTTGACGCGCTCGTCCCCCATCGTCAAGGTGCGTGCCGTCCTGATCAGAAACGCCCGCCACTTCGTCGTCTCGCACATGATCGGCCGCCAGGTGGACAGCGACCGCAGCGGCCGCGCGCCCTCCAGCTACGCGCCGGTGATCGGCATGATCGCCGGCAAAAGCCCGGCGTTCAGCCCCTTCGAGGACGCCCGCGACGGCGTCATCTCGGACATCGTCAGCACCGGGTCGCCGTTCGGGTTCGGCGCGGTGGGGATGAACAGCGGCGAGGGCATCCGCTTCTCGCAGATCACGTCGCAGGGCGGCGTTGCCCTGCGCCTGGAGACGAACCGCGGATCGATTCGCGACGTCAGCGCGCGCGGCATCCACTGCCAGAACGGCCATGCCGCCCTCGTCATCTCGGTGCACGACCAGCGCGGCTCGGACGGGCTGAAGGTCTCCGGCGTCACGGCCCGAAGCTGCGAGTCGGTCGTGTCGATCAACGCCGGCAAGGGCGGGCGCTTCAAGCACGTCTCGATCGGCGGGGTGACCGCGACCGCCGGGCCGGACGCTCAGCTGCGGGCGCTGGCCGCGCACTCGGTGTTCGGCGAGTGGATGGTGGGGCCGTCGCGCTACTGCGTGCAGCGCATCGGAACGCCGGTCGGCTGGGACGTCCACATCGACGGGCTGCACTGCGTGGGGACGTTCCCGGGCGGCTAGATGATTGATTCCACGAGCCTCACGACTCTGGAAGGGGCCCAGCGAGGCTCAGACGCCGCGATCGTCCTTGAACAGGCTTCATCCAGCCTGCCCTTCAGACGCTCCCAGCGTCTGAGCGACGCTGGATCCACTCCCCGAGCCACGAATCCCGGGGAATCAACCATCTAGTGCGCGAGGGGCTTCGCATGGGACCGCGGTTCGTCTATCCGGCCAAGGCCGGGTATGTGCATGCGCGCTCCGCCGCGTATCTGGCGACCCACCGGCGGGTCGGCCGTCGCGGCGTCCGCATCCTCTTCTACCACCGGGTCTCGGCCGAGCGGGACGCGCTCGCGGTCGACCCCGGGCTGTTCGCCAGCCAGATGGCGTACCTGGTCGAGCACGGCTTCCGGGTGGTGGACGTGGCGGCGGCCGCGGCCGAGGCCCGCCGGCCCCGGCCCGACCCGCGGGTGATCGGCCTCAGCTTCGACGACGGCTATCAGGATGTGGTGGACAACGCGCTGCCCGTGCTCGAACGGTTGGGCTGCTCGGCCACGGTCTTCATCGTGCCGGACGCGATCGACGGCCGCGTCGGCTTCTCGTGGTACGACCGGCAGCCGCCGCTGATCGGGTGGGACGAGATCCGCCGCGTGGACGCCGGGGGCGTGCTCCGGTTCGAGCCGCACACGCTGACCCACCCCAACCTGCTGGCGCTGGACGACGACGCCGCGGCGGCCGAGATCAGCGGATCGCGGCGCGTCGTCGAGGAGCGGCTGGGACGGACGGCCGACGTGTTCGCCTACCCGGCGGGGCTCTTCGGCGACCGCGAACGGCGGCTGGCCGAGGAGGCGGGATACCGATTCGCGGTCACGGTCGAGCCGGGCACCAACGACGCGGCAACCGACCCGTTGGCGCTGAACCGCACCGCGGTCGAGCGGCGCGACCGCATGCTCGACTTCCGCGCCAAGGTGGCGGGAGGCCACGACTCGCCGCCGCCGCTGCGGAGCCTCTACCGCCGCCTGCTGTACGGCCGCGGCGGCGGATGAGAGCCGCGTTGACGTAGGGCCGGGAACATCTAGGCACCTCCAATGGCCACGGGTACAATGGGGTCTCTGTGAGAGTGGCCGATCTAGCAGCGATCTTCCGGCGCCGGTGGCCGATTCTCGCGATTGTGTTTCTTCTGGTGGCAGGCGAGGGCGTGCTCTACGTCCACTCCCGCCCGGCGCCGAAGTACCGGTCGCAGATCGACGTCACCATCCTGCCCACCGACCGGGTCACCGCCGGGTTCGCCAACAGTTCCCAGACGGTCGCGGGCAACTTCGCGCGCCAGCTGCACGATCCCGGCTTCCTCAACTCCGTCAAGCAGTCGGTGCAGCGCTACGGCCTCGACGTGGGCACGCCAGAGCTGTCCGATGCGCTGAATGCGAACGTCGTCAACAACACCAGCGTGCTCGTCATCCAGGTGGACTGGAAGGACGCCAAGCAGGCGAAGCTGATCGCGACCCAGACGGCCGGCACGCTGGCCGAGACCAACCGCTCGACCATCCTCACGGTCAAGCCTGACGGCACCAGCAACCCCGTCTTCAACCTCGTCCCGGGGACGGCCACGCTGCCCAAGGCGCCACAGGGGCCGAGCGACACGTCCGTGCTTGCCGCCTGGCTGCTGGGCGCGCTGCTGCTGGGCTGCGCCGCCGCCGTGATCTGGGATCGCCTCTTCCCGGAGGTGCGCGAGCCCGAGGACGTGCTGCGGCTGGGTCTCCCCATCGTCGGCGTGATCCCGCGCGACGGCGCCCTCGACAAGGGCCCACGGCTGATCGACGCCGAGGAGGGCCGCAACGGGCTCTCGCTCGCCTTCTCCTCCCTGCGCACGAACATCCTGCTGCTCGACCCCTGGCCCGGCACCCCCGGCGAACCGCGCTCCGTCGCGGTGGTCGGCGTCCGCCCCGACAGCGGGTCGCGCACCGTCGCTGCCAACGTCGCGCTGGAGATGGGCCGCCTGCACGAGGAGGTCGTCCTGGTCGACGCGAACCCGGTCGAGCCCCGCCAGACGGCGGTGTTCGGACTGGGGGCCGACGGCGACGCCCAGAGCGTCCGCATCGTCACCGCCAGCCCTGACGGAGCCGCCCTGGGCGGCCTGCTCGGCAACCGCAGCCGCACGGCGCACATCGTCGTCGAGACGGCGGCGATCGACTCCGGCGAGGACGTCCGGCTGGCGTCCGCCATCGCCCAGGGGACCGTGCTGGTCGTCCGCTCCGGTGAGTGCCGGCCCGCCCGCCTCCGCGAGCTGGCGGCCGGGTGGGACGGGCTGACCGCACCTGTCGTCGGCGTCGTGCTGACCGGCGTCACCCGCCGCGCGGCGAAGCGCTGGTGGGCCGGCCTGGCCGCGCCCGTCATGCCGGAGCCCGCCCCGATGGCTCGGATCGAGCCCTCGCCGGTGGTGGTCGCGAAGAGCGGTGCTCCTGTCGATCGCTGAGCCGTCGGTGACCTTCGCGGACCGACCGGTGGGCGATCGCTCGATCCCGGCCGTCCGCGTCCTCTACGTGGCCGGGACCGGGCGCAGCGGCAGCACGCTGCTCGAGGAGATGCTCGCCCGTTCGCCGGGATTCGTCGCCGTCGGCGAGATGCGCTACCTGTGGCTCCGCGGCTTCGTCGAGAACCACCTCTGCTCGTGCGGCGAGCCGTTCCTGTCCTGCCCGTTCTGGACGGCCGTGGTCGCCGCCGCCTACCCCGGCGGCATCGACCCGGAGGCGGTGCTCGCCCGCCAGCGCCGCATCGACCGCATCCGCAACATCCCGCGGATGCGCTTCGACGCCCTCCGCGGCAGCGCGTACCGCGACGACCTCGAGCGCCACGGCGCAGACCTGGCGGCGCTCTACCGCGCGATCCGCGACGTCTCCGGCGCCGAGGTCGTGATCGACTCCTCCAAGGACGCTCCCTACGCCTTCCTGCTCGACACGGTGGAGGGGATCGACGTCTACGTCGCCCACCTGGTTCGGGACAGCCGGGCCGTCGCCCACTCGTGGCAGCGGCAGCGCGTCCGGCCCGAGATCCACTGGCAGGTGCAGTACATGCGCCGCTACTCGCCGTTCGTCTCCTCCCAGCTGTGGAGCCGCACCAACGGGCTCTACGAGCTGATGGGCCTGGGCCGCTCCGGCTACCTGCGGCTGCACTACGAGGACATGGCGCGTGACCCGGAGGCCGCGATGCGGCGGCTGCGCGACCGGTTCGCGCCGCTGTCCCCCGCCTTCGCTGCGCTGACGGCGGCTGCGGCCGCAGAGCCGGCCGTGCACTCCGTCTCCGGCAACCCGATCCGCTTCGACCGGGGCGATCGGCGGATCGCGGTCGACCTGGAGTGGACGCGGGCGATGCCGGCCGGCGATCGGCGCACGGTGTCGGCGCTGACCCTGCCGTTGCTGGCCCGCTACGGCTACCTGGGCCGGCGGCGCCCGTCGCGGATCGAGCGGGAGGCGCCGTGACCGCCGTCGCCGAGCGCCCGCTGCGGGTGCTGCACGTCGTCCAGCCCACCACGGGGGGCGCGGCCGTCTGCGTGCGCGAGCTGGCCCGCGCCGGCGTCCGCCGCGGCCTCGACATCACGGTCGCCTCGCCCGACCGCGACGAGCTGCCGGGCTGGATCCGCGACAGCGGTGCGCGCTGGGTCGAGGTACCGCTGGTGCGCTCGCCCACGCCCGCAGACCTGCGGATGACGCTGCGCCTGCGCCGGCTGCTGCGCACCGCGGACGTCGTGCATCTGCACAGCGCCAAGGCCGGCGCGCTGGGCCGCGTCGCCCTGCGCAGCATGGGCCGGTCGCGGCCCGGCTCGGTGTTCACGCCGCACGGCTGGTCGTGGCAGGTGGGCGGACGGGCCGAGTGGGCGTACCGCGGGTTCGAGCGGCTGGCCGCGCCCTGGACGGATGTGATGGTCGCGGTGTCCGAGGACGCCCGTGAGATGGGATCCCAGGTGCTGGGGCCGCGCGCCTCGAACATGCGCCTGATCGTGAACGGCGTTGACGTCGACCGGTTCAGCCCGGATGCCGAGCCGGCCGAGCGCCGTCCCGAGCCGCTGGTGGTGTGCGTGGGCCGCCTGACCGAGGCGAAGGGCCAGGATCTGCTGCTGCGCGCGCTGGTGCTGACCGAGACGCCCGGGCTGCGCGTGCGCCTGGTGGGCGACGGCGAGGAGCACGAGGCGATCGTCGCCCTCATCGACGAGCTGGGCGTGGCCGACCGCGTCGAGCTGACCGGGTCGGTTGACGACCCCGAGCGCCACTACCGCACGGCCGACGTGGTCTGCGTGCCGTCGCGCTGGGACGGGCTCTCGCTGGCGCTGCTCGAGGGCATGGCCTCCGGCGCGCCGATCGTCGCCACCCGCGTCAACGGCGCGGGTGCCGTCCAGGACGCCGGCCTGCTGGTCGAGCCGGGCGACCCGGCCGCGCTGGCCGCGGCTCTCGACCGGCTGCTGGCCGACGCCGCGCTGCGCCGGGCCTTTGGCGCCGAGGTGCGGCGCCGCGCGGTCGAGCAGTTCTCGCTGGAGGCGATGGTCGACCGCACGGCGAGCCTGTGGCGGGAGGTGGCCCGGTGACCGCGATCAGCTACGACCTGATCGGCCAGCGCCGCAACCTCGGCAAGTGGCTGGCCGCGGCCGCGTTGTTCGAGGTGCTGGCCGTGCTCTGGACGTCGCCGCTGGTCGGCCTCGGCGTGCTCGTGGGGATGGCGGTGCTGGCCGCCTTCGTGTGGCGGTTCGAGCTGGCGATCACCGCGGTCGCCTGCTCCTTCTACTTCCAGGCGTATCTGGGCTCGAGCGGCGGCACATCGGCCGCCACCAAGGTGCTGGGCGCCCTGGCCGTCGGCTCGTGGCTGATCGACTGGGCCATTCGCCGCCGGCCGGCGGTGGCGCTGCCGCAGCTGCTGACGCTGGTCGCCCTCTGGCTGTGGCTGATCCCGTCCTCGATCGGCGCGGAGGACCGCAGCGCCGCACTGTCCGACGCGGTGCGCTGGGTGCTGTACGGCGTCATGTTCCTGCTGATCGCCCAGAACGTGATGCGCGGCGGCCGCCGCCTGCAGCACACGGTCATCGCGCTGGCGCTGAGCGGTGGGCTGGCGGCCGCAGCCGGGCTGGTCGAGTGGGTCTCCAACCACTCCACCGGCCACTCCAGCGGCCTGATCCAGACCCCGGACGACTACGGCCTGCTGATGGGCTGCACCCTACCGCTGGCCGTGTGGCTGGCGCTACGTGGCCCCTCGATGCTGTTGCGCGTGCTGGGCGGCGCCTCGTCGGCCGCGCTGCTGCTGGCGGTGGGGGCGTCGCTCTCGCGCGGCGCGATGCTCTCGGTCGCCGTCGCCGGGCTGTGGCTGATCGTCACGCGGCGCGTGCGGTTCCGCTGGGTGGCCGGCGTGGCTGTCGTCGCCCTGCTGGCAGGGGGCACCGCCTACGCGGTCGCCGGCAACACGATCACCGAGCGCGTGCAGCGCAAGTCCTACGTCGCCAACGAGAACATCAGCTCCCGCCTGCACTACTGGAACATCGCCCTGCGCGAGGCGGGGCTGAACCCGATGACCGGCGTCGGCCCCGGCAACTGGGACGTGCGCTACACCGACGTGGGCACCATCTACGACTTCGGCAAGGGCGTCCAGACGACGCACAACACGTACCTGAACGTGCTTGCCGAGATGGGCCTGGGCGGCCTCACGCTGTTCATCGCCTACCTCGTGCAGTGCTGGCTGCGCGCCCGCAGGCGCGGGCTCCCCGGCTCGCCCGAGGACGCGCTGGCGACCGCCGTGGCGGCGTCGATGGTGGTCGCCGTCGTCGGATCGGCCTTCCTCACCGAGCAGTTCCAGGCACCGCTGTGGGTGTTTCCCGCCCTGGCGATGGGCGTGCCGCTGCTGGTGCGGCGCGGACGGGCGGAAGCCTCGCCCGAGCGATGAAGCTGCTCCACGCCATCCCCCGTACCGACCGGGGCGGTGCGGAGCGCCTCGTGCTGCAGCTCACCGAGGACGCCCTCGCCCACGGCGACGAGGTCGTGGTCGCGTCCAACGGCGGCGTCTGGCAGCACCTGTTCGGCGAGATGGGCGCCGAGCACCGGGTGGTGCCGCTCGAGCGCGGCCGCTTCGTGCCCGCCCCGTCGGCCGCGACCGGGCTACGGCGGATCATCCGTCAGTTCCGGCCCGACCTGATCCACACGCACTCGGTCGGCGTCACGCTCGCCGCGCGGGCCGCCGCGGCGGGCGTCTCGACGGCGCCGGTGGCGACGACGTTCCACGGCGTCCAGCCCGGCCACTACGCGATGTCGGCGCGCGCGCTCGGCATCCTCCGGCCCCAGGTGGTTGCCTGCTCGCGGGTGGTGGCGACATCGCTGGTCGAGGCGGGGTGCCCACCCGAACTGGTTGTCGCCATCGCCAACGCCGCGCGGCTCGACCCGGCCGGCCCCGAGCGGCTGGCGGCGGCGCGCGCCCGCTTCGGCCTGGGCTCGCCGCTGGTGCTGGGCATCGGCCGGCTGGTGCCGCAGAAGGCGTGGCACGTGCTGGTCGAGGCCGCCGGATCGTTCCGCCCGGACGCCGACGTGGTCGTGGCCGGCGACGGCTGGCTCGACCAGGACCTCCAGCGCGCCGCGGCCGCGGCCGGCGGTCGCGTCCGCTTCATCGGGCCGACCGAGGACGTCGCGGCCCTGATCGGCAACGCCGACTGCATCGTCTCGACCTCGGAGTGGGAGGGCCTGCCGCTGACGCTGTTCGAGGCGCTCGGCCTGGGAGCGCCGCTGGTCACCACCGAGGTGGACGGCGTTACCGAGGTGCTCGATGCCGACTGCGCGATCAGCGTTCCGGTGGGGGATGCCGCGGCGGTCGCCGAGGCGGTCAACCGCGTGCTCTCCTCGCCCGACGAGGCGGCTCGCCTGTCCGCCGGCGCGCTCGCGGCCGCCGACCGGTGGTCGCCCGAGCGAATGCTGGCGCGCTACCGCCGGCTGTACGAGCGGATGCTGGCCGCCGAGCGGCTCGCGGCCGGAGGGGTCGCGTGAGCCGGGTCGCGCTCGTGCTGCCGGGGCTGGGAGGGGGCGGTGCCCAGCGCGTCTTCCTCGACCTGGCCGGCGAGCTGGCAGCGATGGGGTGCGAGGTCGAGCTGGTCGTCGCCTGCGATCGCGGCGAGCTGCGCGGCGCCTCGCCCGAGGGCGTCCGTGTGGTGCAGCTGGGCGCGCGCGTCACCTCGCTGGCCGTTGCGCCGCTCGCGATGCACCTGCGCCGGGGCCGCCCCGACGCCGTGCTGTCCGCGCTGACCAACGCCAACCTGGTCACGATCGCGGCGGCCCGCGCCGCCCGCAGCGACGCGACCGTCGCCGTCAGCGAGCATCTCAACCTGTCCACCTCGCTGCTGCACTCGCGCGACGTCCGCACCCGCGTCGCCGCCGCCATGATCCGCCGCGCCTACCCGCTGGCCGACCGCGTGGTGGCGGTCTCCCGCGGCGTCGCCGACGACCTGGCGCGCACGACCGGGCTGCCGCCGGCGTCGATCGACATCGCCTTCAACCCGGTCCCGGTCGACCTCCTCCGCGCCCGCGCCGCCGAGCCGCTCGATCACCCCTGGGCGGCGGCCGGCGCCCCGCCCGTGGTGCTGGCCGTCGGGCGGCTGACCGCCCAGAAGGACTTCGCCACGCTGCTCGACGCGTTCGCCGCCGCCCGCGAGCAGGAGCCGTGCCGGCTGCTGATCCTGGGCGAGGGCGAGGATCGCGGCGCGCTCGAGCAGCAGGTGCGCCGGCTCGGCCTGGAGGACGCCGTGCAGCTGCCGGGCTTCGTCGCCAACCCCTACCCGTGGTTCCGGGCTGCCCGCGTGCTGGCGATGTCGTCGCGCTTCGAGGGGCTGCCGACGGTGCTGCTGGAGGCACTCGCCCTGGGTCTGCGCGTCGTCTCGACCGACTGCCCCAGCGGCCCCCGCGAGATCCTCCGCGACGGCCGGCTGGGGCGGCTGGTCGCGGTCGGCGACGCCGACGCGTTGGCCGGCGCGCTGGTCGCCGCGCTGCGCGATCCGGCCGTGCCCGACCCCGACCTCGCCATCGCGCGCTTCCGGCCCCGCCGGGTGGCCGAGCGCTACGCCGCCCTGCTCGGCGTGGCGCCGGGCTGAGCCGGGCGCTCCGGCCCGTCGGGTAGGCTGGGCGACCCGTGGACGACCGCACCACCGAAGGCCGCATCGAGCGCGTCGAGCACCTGCGCGAGGAGGCGCTGCACGCCGGCTCCGAGCAGGCGGTGCGCCGCCAGCACGAGCGCGGCAAGCTGCTCGCCCGCGAGCGCATCGACCTGCTGCTCGACCCCGGGTCGTTCGTCGAGCTGGACGCCTTCGTCCGCCACCGCAGCCCCAACTTCTCGATGATGGAGAACCGGCCGTTCGGCGACGGCGTCGTCACCGGGCACGGCACCATCGAGGGCCGCCGCGTGTTCGTCTTCTCCCAGGACTTCACCGTGTTCGGCGGCTCGCTGGGCGAGGCGTTCGCCGAGAAGATCGTCAAGGTGATGGACATGGCGCTCCGCTACCGGTGCCCGCTGATCGGGATCAACGACTCCGGCGGAGCCCGCATCCAGGAGGGCGTCGTCTCGCTGGCCGGGTACGCCGACATCTTTCTGCGCAACGTGCGCTCCTCGGGCGTCGTGCCGCAGATCTCGCTGGTCGTGGGGCCGTGCGCGGGCGGTGCCGTCTACTCGCCGGTGATGACCGACTTCGTGATGATGGTGGAGGAGACGTCGCACATGTTCATCACCGGGCCCGAGGTGGTGAAGACGGTGACCGGCGAGGAGGTCAGCTTCGAGGACCTGGGCGGTGCGCGCACCCACGCCACCCGCTCCGGGGTCGCCCACTTCACCGCGGCGGACGAGGCCTCGCTGATCCAGGACTGCCGCTACCTGCTCAGCTTCCTCCCCCAGTCCAACGACGGCCCGCCGGTGTGGGAGCCGCCCTCCGACCCCGTCGATCGCGAGGACGCCGAGCTCGACCGGCTGATCCCGGACGAGCCGACCAAGCCGTACGACATGCACGACGTCATCCGGCGCGTGGTGGACGACGGCGAGTTCCTCGAGGTGCACGAGCGCTGGGCCGAGAACCTGATCTGCGGCTTCGCCCGGCTGGGCGGCCACAGCGTCGGCGTCGTCGCCAACCAGCCGCGGGCGCTGGCCGGCGTGCTCGACATCGACAGCTCGACCAAGGGCGCACGCTTCGTCCGCACCTGCGACGCCTTCGACATCCCGGTCGTCACGTTCGTGGACGTGCCCGGCTTCCTGCCCGGCACCGCCCAGGAGTGGGGCGGCATCATCCGCCACGGCGCGAAGCTGCTCTACGCCTACTGCGAGGCCACCGTGCCCAAGCTGACCGTGATCACCCGCAAGGCGTACGGCGGCGCCTACGACGTGATGGGCTCGAAGCACATCGGCGCCGACTTCAACTTCGCCTGGCCCACGGCGGAGGTGGCGGTGATGGGCTCGGACGGGGCCGTCAACATCATCTTCCGCAAGGAGATCGAGGCGGCCGACGATCCGGCGGCCCGCCGCGACGAGCTGGTGGGCGAGTACACCGATGCGTTCGCGAACCCGTTCACCGCCGCCGAGCGCGGCTATGTGGACGACGTCATCGCCCCCCGGCGCACGCGGCCGGCGCTGATCACGGCGCTCGAGGCGTGCCGCGGCAAGCGCGTCGACGTGCCCGCGCGCAAGCACGGCAACATCCCCCTGTGACCCGCCTGGGGATCACCCCGCAGCCGTCGCCCGACGAGGCCGAGGCGATACGCGCCGCGCTGGTGCGGCTCGGCCTCCTACAATCGGCGCCGGATGTTCACCAAGGTGCTGGTCGCAAACCGGGGGGAGATCGCGATCCGCGTCTTCCGCACGCTGCGGGAGATGGGGATCGGGTCGGTCGCCGTCTACTCGGAGGCTGACAGGGAGTCGCCGTTCGTCGCCTACGCGGACGAGGCCTACCTGATCGGCCCCGGCCCGGCTGCGCAGAGCTACCTCCTCTCGGAGAGGATCATCGAGACCGCCGTACGCGCGGGCGCCGAGGCGGTGCACCCCGGCTTCGGGTTCCTGGCCGAGAACGCGCCGTTCGCCCGTGACTGCGCGGCTGCCGGCCTCGTCTTCGTGGGGCCGCCGCCCGACGCGATCGAGGCGATGGGCTCCAAGATCAGCGCTCGCAAGCTGATGGAGGCGGCGGGCGTGCCGGTGATCCCGGGCACCGATGCGCCGGTCGAGACCGTCGAGGACGCCCTCGCCATCGCCGAGCAGATCGGCTATCCGGTGGCGGTCAAGGCATCGGCCGGCGGCGGCGGCAAGGGCATCGAGGTGGCGGCGGACGCCGACGAGCTGCGCCGCGGCTACGAGTCTGCGCGGCGCCAGGGCAAGGCGTACTTCGCCGACGACACCGTCTTCCTGGAGCGGTACCTGAACGATCCGCGGCACGTCGAGGTGCAGGTGCTCGCCGACACGCACGGGAACGTCATCCACCTCGGCGAGCGCGACTGCTCGATCCAGCGGCGGCACCAGAAGATCGTCGAGGAGACCCCCTCGCCGGCGGTGGACGAGCAGCTGCGCGAGCGGATCGGCCGGATCGGCGTGGAGGCGGCGCGCGCGGTCGGCTACGTCAACGCCGGTACGGTCGAGGGGCTGTTGTCAGACGGGGCGTACCACTTCCTGGAGATGAACACGCGGCTCCAGGTCGAGCACACGATCACCGAGGAGGTGACCGGCGTCGATCTCGTCCGTGAGCAGCTGCGGATCGCCGCCGGCGAGCCGCTCTCGCTGACCCAGGAGCAGGTCGAGCTCCGCGGCCACGCGATCCAGTGCCGGATCAACGCCGAGGATCCGCTGCACGACTTCGTGCCCACGCCGGGCCGGGTCACCCGCTACCGCGAGCCGTCGGGCCCCGGCGTGCGGGTGGACTCGGGCGTGGTCGAGGGCACCGTCATCTCCGACCTGTACGACCCGATGATCGCGAAGCTGGTGGTGCACGGCATGGACCGTGACCATGCCCGGCGGCGGATGGTGCGGGCGCTGTCCGAGTTCGAGATCGGCGGCGTCCGCTCGCTGGTGCCGATCCACACCGCGATCATGCAGCACCCCGAGTTCGCCGCCGGCGGCACGATGCGTGAGTTCGTCGAGGGCGGCGGCTACGCCCGCACGGCGGCGCCGCAGGGGGAAGACGCCGCCGCCATCGAGCCGGCCGCCGAGCGCGAGCCGCGGTCGGTGCCGGTCGAGGTGGACGGGCGGCGCTTCGACGTGACGGTGCTGGTGCCGGAGCATCGCGGGCGGTCGCGCCTGCGGGCCCGCAGGGCCGCGATGGCGGAGCGCGCCGGCCGCGGCCACGGCGGCGCGGACGCCGTGGCCAGCCCGATGCAGGGCACCGTCCTCAAGGTCAACGTCGGCCCCGGCGACGAGATCGCGCCGGGGCAGGTGCTGGTCGTGGTCGAGGCGATGAAGATGGAGAACGAGATCGTCGCCCACGCCGCGGGCACGGTCGCCGAGGTCGCCGTCAGCGAAGGCGACCAGGTCGGCAGTGGTCAGCTGTTGCTTCGCTTGAGCTGACTCAGCCCGCGGCTGCGGCGGCGGCGTCCGTGGACGACCCGGCCGGCGGGCCGGCCTGCTGCAGCGGCGTCGTCGAGCTGACGTCGCCGTCGGTGTGTACCGGGTGGCCGTTCGCCGTCGAGTGGCCGTTGGCGTGGACGACGTGCGTCTCGCCGGTATGCGTGATGTGGCCGTTCGTGCCGGCGTGGGTCATGTGGCCCGAGCCGCCGCCGTCGCCGGCGACGAGCGGGCTCGACGGCGCGCCGGTCAGCGGCGGGATGTGCCACGTGCGCTCGCGCTTGGCCCAGCTGCTGGGGACGAGGCTGGCGGTGAAGTAGACCACCGTGTTCGCCAGGATCCAGAACTCCATCTTCACGAACGACCGGAAGTCGCACAGGGACGTCCAGTAGATCAGGTCGTAGTCGTGCTTGCGCATCACGCTCTCGAGCGAGTCGTCGTAGCCGAGCGTGACCTGGGACAGGCCGCTCAGGCCGGGCTTGATGTGCAGCGTGCGGCGGTCGTAGTGCGGGATCGCCGCGTCGTACTGGACGGTGAAGTGGGGCCGCTCCGGCCGCGGGCCGATGATGCTCATCTCGCCCCGGATCACGTTCAGGAACTGCGGGATCTCGTCGATGTGCAGCTTGCGCAGCACGCCGCCGACCCTGGTCGAGCGGGGGTCGCCGGTGACGGCGAGCATCGGCCCGGCCTCCTCGGCGTCGATCCGCATCGTCCGGTACTTGTAGATCGTGAACGGCTTGCCGCCGTAGTTCACGTTGACCGGCTCGGCCTCGCCGCGGCGCGCCGTGCGCCGGTTCATGCCGACCCGCTCTTGCCGGAACAGCACCGGCCCCGGCGAGTCGAGCTTGATCAGCAGCGCGATGATCGGGTACGTCAGGACGAAGAACGTCAGCCCAATGCCGCCGACCACGATGTCGAAGGTGCGCTTGATGACCAGCACCGCGGTGCTGGGGTATCGGTCGTCAGCGGTGCCTCCACCGCTGACGTCCCTGTTCGGACGCTGTACCGCCTCGCTGCCCACGAAATGAAGCCCCCTATCTTCCCTGCTCAATGTCGAGTTTCGATCGTCCACACCCCTGTGTCAAGAGGCCAGCGCACCATTTTCACGAGAGGGTCTGGACACGGGCACGCCGACGGAGCGGCTGTCCGCTGATTGGTGGGTCGCGCCCCATCCCTGTTCCGGGTCGCCTGCCTGGTCGCCCGGGTTGTTGCGGAGGAGCCGTGCCGCGCTGCAAGCATACCGTTTACGGCGGTCGTTTACCGGCCGTGACACCGTTTAAATTTCTTGCCCGAACCACAGGGGCACGGATCGTTGCGGCCGACCTTCCCGCCGCCCAGAACGAGGTCGATCGAGGGCAGGCCGGCGTCGTCGGTGAGGGCAGCGCCGGGGTCGCGGGCCGACCGCACCCGCTCCAGCTCGCGCAGCTCCTCCTCGTCCAGCGTCAGCACCAGCTCGACCGGTTCGGCGGCAGGTCCGGTCAGCCCGAGCTCGCCCAGCAGCTCCGTTGCCCGTTCCGGCGTCAGCTCCCGCGCGTCGGCCGGCAGGTCGATCCGCGACGGGCAGACGAGCCGGAAGCGGTCCCACCGCTCCTCGTCTTCCGCCGACGGGCCGCGCTCCAGCCGCAGCCGCAGCGCCCGCCGTTCGGCCGAGCCGCCGCGGAGCGCGCGGTGCGCGTCCAGCAGCTCGAACGGCAGCCAGGCCGCCCAGCCGGCGTCGATCAGGTTGTCCGGCATGGCCGGAGCGTACCCACACGCGGACGGCCGACGGCCCGGCTCTGCTTGACTACATGTCCGTCCAGATCCGGTCCGATCGCACAGGGAGTGATGCAACGTGTCCACCACCGCAACCGAGACGCGCCTGCTCGGCAACTACATCGGAGGCCGGTGGGTGCCCGCCGCCGACGGCGCGAGCGCGCTGGACGTGACCAATCCCGCCACCGGCGAGGTGCTGGCCCGTGTGCCGTTGTCCGGCGCGGATGACGTCGACGCCGCCGTCGCGGCCGCGCGGGCCGCGCTGCCGGGCTGGCGCAAGCGGTCGGTGATCGAGCGCGCGCGCTGGCTGTTCCGCTTCCGGCAGGTGATGGAGGCGCACCAGGACGAGCTGGCGCAGCTGGTCACCCGCGAGATGGGCAAGACGCTGCTGGACGCCCGCGCCGAGGTCGGCCGCGCGATCGAGATGATCGAGGCCGCCACCGCGGTGCCGCAGACGATGCAGGGCCGCATCCTCGAGAACGTCGCCACCGCGATCGACACCGAGACGATCCGCCAGCCGGTGGGCGTCTGCGCCGCGATCGCGCCGTTCAACTTCCCGGCCATGGTGCCGTTCTGGTTCCTGCCGTTCGCGATCGCCTGCGGCAACACGTTCATCCTCAAGCCGTCCGAGCAGGTGCCGCTGACGCAGGAGCGGGTGTTCAACCTGATCCACGAGACCGGCGGCCTGCCGGAGGGCGTCGTCAACCTCGTCAACGGATCCGTGGACGTCGTCAACGGCATCCTCGACCACCCAGGCATCGACGCCGTCTCGTTCGTCGGCTCGGCCAAGGTCGCCCGTTACGTGTACGAGCGCTCGGCCGCCAACGGCAAGCGCGTCCAGGCGCTGGGCGGCGCCAAGAACTTCATGGTCGTGATGCCGGACGCCGTGCTCGACCGCACCGTCTCGAACATCCTCGGCAGCGCGTTCGGCGCCGCCGGGCAGCGGTGCATGGCGGGCTCGGTCGTGATCGCCGTCGGCGACGCCAAGGCGCCGCTTCTCGACCTGCTCAAGGAGCGCACCGAGGCCCTCGCCGTCGGCGACGGGCTGGAGGAGGCCACGGACGTCGGCCCGGTCGTCTCGTGCGCGTCGCGCGATCGCATCCTGGGCTGGATCGAGAAGGGCGTCGAGGGCGGCGCCGAGCTGGTCGTGGACGGTCGGCGGCCGTCGGCCAACCCGGACGGCGCGTTCGTCGGGCCCACCATCATGGACGGCGTCACCGCCGACATGGAGGTCGCACAGGAGGAGATCTTCGGCCCGGTGCTGTCGGTGATCCACGCCGAGTCACTGGACGAGGCGATCGAGATCGTCAACGGCAGCCGCTATGGCAACGGCACCTCGATCTTCACCGAGTCGGGCGCGGCCGTGCGCCGCTACCGCCATGACGTCGAGGTGGGGATGATCGGCGTCAACGTCGGCGTCGCCGCGCCGGTGGCGTTCTTCCCGTTCTCGGGCTGGCGCGGCTCGTTCTTCGGCGACCTGCATGCGCACGGCCAGGACGCGGTCGAGTTCTACACGCGCAAGAAGACGGTGACGACGCGCTGGTTCTCGGGCGGGGAGACGGGCCGCTTCTTCGTGGAGCAGGGCGAACGCTCGTCGTGAGGTTCGGCTCAGCCGTCGAGGACCGAGGTCGTCCGGTAGCTCTCCTTGAGCACGGAGAGGTACCCGAACGACTCGCTGCCGCTGATGCCCGGCACCTCGGCCAGGCGCTCGCTGATGAACTGCAGCAGGTGGCGGTTGTCCACGCAGACGACCTCGACCAGGTAGTCGTAGCGGCCCGTGCAGGCGACCAGGTACGTGACCTCGTCCATCGCCTCCAGCGCCGCGCCGGCGGCCGCCATCTGCGGCTTCTCGACGTTCAGCCCGATCAGGCAGACGACGTCGAATCCCAGCTTCAGCGGGTTGGTGACGGCGGTGATCCGCATCACGCCGTCCCCGATCAGGCGGGCGACGCGCTGGCGCACCGACGCCTCGGAGACGCCCAGGCGGGCGGCGATGCGCACGAAGGGGCGGCGCCCGTCGGCGACCAGTTCGTCCACGATCCGCAGGTCGAGGCGGTCGGCCATCAGGTGCCTACGATATTCGCAGGGGGGTGCAGCGTCAACACGAATTGCGTAGAATCGTCGCCGCACCGCCGTTCCCAAGCACGGAGCCCGCATGAAAACCGCTGATCGCCCGCTCCTCGACACCGATCTGGACGGGGTGTTCCGCGCACGATCCGTTGCGATCTATGGCATCTCGGACCGGACTTCGCAACGAATTGCGCAGAACATGACCCTGCCGGGCGTGCCGTTCTACGGGATCAACCCGACCAAGAGCGAGGCCTGCGGCGTCACCTGCTACCCGAGCATGGCGGACTGCCCGGGCGTGCCGGAGATGGTCGTGATGGGCGTCGGCCACGGCCGGATCGAGGCGGCGGTCGAGGACGTGCTGTCGGTCGAGGGCGTGCGTGCGATCATCGCGCCCGGGCTGGGCAACGAGGCCGGGCCCGAGGGGCCGCCGGTGGCCGACCGGATCCGGCGCCGGGTCGAGGCGGCCGGCATCTCCATGGTCGGGCCGAACTGCATGGGTATCGCGACGCCGGGCGCGCCGTCGCCCTGGATCGGCACCCTCACCGAGGACTTCACAGGCGGCCCGGTGGCCACGCTCGTCCACTCCGGCTCGATCGGCGAGATCCTGGTGTCGCTCGGCCCCCGGGTCGGCTTCCGCACCGTGGTCTCGGCGGGCAACGAGGCGGTCACCGACGTCGCCGACATGACGGCGTACTTCGCCGACGACCCCGAGTGCCGCGTGGTCGGCATGTTCCTGGAGACCGTGCGCCGGCCGGCCGCCTTCGAGGAGGCGCTGCGGCGGCTGGCCGAGGCCGGCAAGGTCGCGATCGTGCTCAAGGTGGGAACGTCCGAGATGGGCGCCCGGGCCGCGCTGGCCCACACCGGGGCGCTGGTCGGGTCGGACCGCAGCTTCTCGGCCATGCTCCGCTACTACGACGCCATCCGCTGCGACGACTTCGGCACCTGGCTGGAGCACCTCGAGGTGTTCTCCCGGGCGAAGCCGCCGCGGGGTGCGCGGATCGGCGCCGTCACCAACTCGGGCGGCGAGGGCGAGTACTTCGCCGACAAGGCGGAGCAGGCCGGCATCCCGCTCCAGCTCTTCTCCGAGCAGCTGCGGGCGCGCATCACCGAGGAGTTCCCGAACTTCGATCACGTCGGCAACCCGGCCGACTGCTGGGCGATCGACGACGACCGGATCGTGTTCCCCCGCGTGTTCCAGCTGATGGCCGAGTCCGGCGAGTTCGACGTGCTGGTCTCGAACATCGACCACTCGAACTGGCTGGTGGGCGGCGAGCGCGAGCTGGCGCAGAACATCGCCGACGACCTGCGCGCGGCCTGCGAGGGCACCGACCTGTTCCCCTGCGTGATCACCGTGACCACCGCGTGCCCGCCGGTCGAGGACCTGCGCTGGGCGCGGGCGCACGACATCCCCATGCTCAAGGGCACGCTGCCGGGGCTGCGGGCGCTGGCCGCGCGGCTGGCGCACACCGGCCGGGTGCCCCCCAGCCGCGACGTGGTGCCGTCGCCGGCCCTGGATGGCAGCGGCGCGCTGGCCGAGCTGGACTCGGCCGCGATCGCCGCCGACCACGGCGTGCCCTACGTCGATGCGGAGCGCTGCGAGTCCGCCGAGGAGGCCGTCGCTGCCGCCGAGCGGATCGGCTACCCGGTCGTCGTCAAGATCGACAACGTCGCTCACAAGGCGCGGGTCGGCGGCGTCGCGCTCAATCTGTCCGACGCGGCCGCCGTGCGCGAGGCGGCGGAGCGGATGGGCGGCGCGGTCGTCGTCGCCCAGCAGGTCAGCGGCGGCGTCGAGGTGCTGGTGGGGATGGTGCGCGACCCGGACTACGGGGCCACCGTCGTCGTCGGCATCGGCGGCGCGCTGGCCGAGGCGCTCGACCTGGTCACCGCCAGCCTGGCGCCGCTCGACGCCGAGAGCGCCCGCGAGCTGGTGCTGAGCCTGCCCGCGCTGTCCCGCCTGCTGGGCGGCGTCGTCCCCGACGGCCTCACCGACGCCGTCGTCGCCGTCTCCCGGATGGCCGCCGAGCATCCGGAGATCGCCGAGATCGACGTCAACCCGCTGCTGGTGTCCCCCGAGCGCGCCGTCGCGCTCGACTGCCTGATCGTCCTGAAGGGAAGTGAGAGCGCATGAGCGACCCGGTCCTCTACGAGACCCGCGGGCCGTCGGCCTGGATCACGCTCAATCGGCCGGAGAAGCTGAACGCCCTGAACGGGGCGGTGCTGGACGGCCTGAACGCCGCCTTCGACCGTGCGGTCGCGGACGACGAGGTCAAGGTGGTGGTGCTGGCCGGCGCCGGCGAGCGGGCCTTCTCGGCCGGCTACGACCTCAGCGCCGAGGCCGCCCACTCGGACATCCCGGCCCACGAGTGGCACGGCGTGCTGGGCACCGACATCGACGCCACCATGCGGCTGTGGTCGCTGCCCAAGCCGACCATCGCCGCCGTGCGCGGCTACTGCCTGGCCGGCGGCTGCGAGCTGGCGATGGCCTGCGACATGATCGTCAGCGGCGAGAGCGGGCGCTTCGGCGAGCCCGAGATCCGGTACGGCTCGGGCCCGGTGACGCTGCTGATGCCGTTCATCCTGGGCCAGAAGAAGACGAATGAGCTGCTCTTCACCGGCGACATGATCGACGCCCACGCCGCCGAGCGCGCCGGGATGATCAACCGGGTGGTGCCCGACGAGCGGGTCGAGGCCGAGGTCGAGGACCTCGTCCGCAAGATCGCGCCGACGCCGCTGCCCGTGCTGCGGCTGACGAAGATCGCGCTCGTCCGGGCCTTCGAGGCCATGGGGCTGCGCGAAGCTGTCAATATGAACCTCGATCTCTCCTCGATGCTGAACGCGGCCGACGCGCCCGAGCAGCGCGAGTTCATGGAGATCGTGCGATCGCAGGGTCTGAAGGCGGCGCTCGCTTGGCGAGACGGCCGCTACGGCGAGGTACTGGGAGGAGTGAGCTGATGGCCACCACGAGGACGATCGACCCGACCCGGTTGGCGAAGCTGATCGAGACGGAGGAGGCGGTCTTCAACGACCGCCACGTCAAGTCGCGCGAGATGACCGAGCGCGCGCGCCGCTCGCTGGCCGGCGGCGTCGCCTCCAGCTGGCAGGCCACCGACCCCCACCCGATCTACCTGGTCGAGGGCAAGGGCTCGAAGGTCGTGGACGTGGACGGCAACGAGTACGTCGACCTGCACAACGGCTACGGCGCCGTCGCCGTCGGCCACGCGCACCCGAAGATCGCCGAGATCGTCTCGCAGCGCGTCCGCCGGGGAACCCACTTCGCCCAGCCCACCGAGGAGTCGATCGCCGTCGCGGAGCATCTCCAGCAGCGGTTCGGCCTGCCCCTGTGGCGCTTCGGCAACTCCGGCACCGAGGAGACCCTCGATGCCGTCCGGCTGATGCGGGCCTACACCGGCCGCGACGTCGTGTTCAAGATCGAGGGCAGCTACCACGGCCACCACGACGCGCTGATGGTGTCCGTCGCCCCGCCGGGCGACAAGATCGGCTCGTACGACGATCCCGTATCCGTTCCCCAGACGCTGGGCCTGCCCGACGACTACGTCAAGCTGACGCGCGTCGTCCCGTTCAACGACCTGGACGCACTGGAGCGGACACTCGAGCGGTTCCGCGGCCGGGTTGCCGGGATGATCGTCGAGCCCTGCATGATGAATGCCGGCATCGTCACGCCCGACGACGGCTACCTGGACGGCGTCCGCGCGCTGCTGCACGCGCACGGCGCGCTGCTCGCCTTCGACGAGGTCAAGACCGGCGCGACCATCGACCACGGCGGCGCGACCAGGCGCTTCGGCGTCACACCGGACGTGCTCTGCCTGGCCAAGTCGGTCGGCGGCGGCCTCCCCTGCGGTGCCATCGGCGGCTCCGAGGAGGTCATGGGCTGGATCGCCGAGGGCAAGATCGACCAGGTCGGCACCTTCAACGGCAACCCGCTGACGATGGCGTCGATGCTGGTGACGCTGACCGAGATCCTCACGCCGGACGCCTACGACGAGTTCGACCGGCTGGGCGAGATCATGCGCGAGGGGTGCGAGGGCGTGATCGAGCGCGCCGGCATCGCCGCCTACACGACGGTGCTGTCCGCCCGCGGCTCGGTCACCTACCGGGGCGAGCGGGTGCGCAACTACCGCGAGTACCTCGAGGTCTCGGACGAGCTGGCGTACGTCAACTGGCTGGTGCAGTTCAACCGCGGCGTGTTCATGGCGCCGTGGGGCAAGAGCGAGAACTGGACGCTCTCCGTGCAGCACAGCGAGGAGGACGTCCGCCGCTACGTGGACAACTTCGACTACCTGGGAAAGGCGCTCTCCGCATGAAAGCAGTCGTCTTCGAGGAGCACGGCGGGACGGACGTCCTCTCCTACACCGACATCCCCGACCCTGAGCCGCAGCCGCACGAGGTGCTGATCGAGGTGCGGGCGGCCGGCGCCAACTTCAACGACATCTGGGCGCGCCGCGGCATGCCCGGCATGAAGGTGATCATGCCGCACGTGTCCGGCTCGGACGTGTCCGGCGTCGTCGCGGCGGTCGGGTCGGCGGTGTCGGGGACCGGCTTCGGCTCGGCCCCGATCTCCCCCGGCGACGAGGTCGTCGTCCACCCCGGGCTGTCCTGCCGGATCTGCGACATGTGCGTGACCGGCCGGGAGTTCTTCTGCCGGCAGTTCCGGATCTGGGGCTTCCAGAGCGGGCCCAACGACGGCGGCCACTCCGAGTACGTGACCATGCCGGCGGTGAACGTGCTGCCGAAGCCGTCGAACCTGACGTTCGAGGAGGCGGCCTCGATGCCGCTGGTGCTGGAGACGGCGTGGCGGATGCTGGTCTCGCGGGCGCGGATCCAGCCCGGCGAGCACGTCCTCATCTGGGGCGGCGTCGGCGGGCTGGGCACGATGGCGATCCAGATCTGCCGCATGTTCGGCGCGAACCCGATCCCGGTCGTGGGCGGCGCCGAGAAGGTCGCCAAGGCCGAGGAGCTGGGCGCCGTCAACGTGATCGACCGCAAGAGCCAGGACGTCGTCGCCGAGGTGAAGGCGATCACCGGCAAGGCAGGCGCGGACGTGGTCTTCGAGCACTCCGGCCAGGACACGTGGCCGGCCTCGATGGCGGCGCTGCGCTGGGGCGGGCGGATCGTCGTCTGCGGCGCCTCGACCGGGTTCGAGGCGGTCACCGACCTGCGGTTCCTGTGGAACAAGCAGCAGAACCTGATGGGCAGCCACCTCTCGAACAAGGCGGAGCTCTCGGCAGCGCTGAGCGCCGTCGAGGCGGGCCACATCAAGCCGGTGATCGACACCGTCATGTCGCTCAGTGAGGTGCCGCGCGGCCAGCAGCTGATGGAGGAGCTGAAGGTGCAGGGCAAGATCGTCTACGTGCCCGTAGCCGCCGGTCGGGCCATGCGGATCGCCGTCATCGGCCACATCGAGTGGGTGACGCATGCCCGGGCGCCGTTCATCCCGGCGGCCGGGCAGATCGTGCAGCTGACCGACCCGCTGGACGAGCCGGCGGGCGGCGGCGCGGTCTCGGCGGCTGCGCTGGTGCGGATGGGCGCGGAGGTCACGTTCTTCACCGCCGTCGGCAGCGACGGGCTGTCCGTGCCGATCCTCACCCGGCTGGGCATCCGCGTGCTGGCGGCGGAGCGGCCGCGGCCGCAGACCCGCGCGGTGACGATGCAGGACCCCAGCGGCGAGCGCACGATCATCGTCGTCGGCGAGAACATGCACCCGGACGCGGACGACCCGCTGCCCTGGGAGGAGCTCGCCGACCAGGACGGCGTCTACTTCTCCGGCCTCGACCCGCGCACGCTGGAGCTGGCGCGCGCGGCTCCCGCGCTCGTCGTCACCGCGCGGCGGTTCGAGAGCCTGGTCGCCAGCGGCGTCGAGGTGGACGCCCTGATCGGCAGCCGCACCGACCCCGGCGAGCAGTTCGACCTCGGCCGCCTGGCCCGGAAGCCGCGCCACGTGATCATCACCGACGGGGCGCGGGGCGGTACCGGCTATGCGCCGGTCGAGCCCCCGGCCCGGTGGTGGACACCTACGGTGCCGGGGACACGTTCGTCGCGGGCGTCACCTTCGGCCTCGCGTCGCGCTGGCCGCTCGAACGCGCGCTCGCGTTCGCCGCCGAGCGGGCGGCCGAGGCGGTCACCTGGCGGGGCGCGTACCGAGGACCCGACCGGTGATCCGGCTGGTAATGTTCCCGCCCGTGAAGCGAGGGCTGATGGTGGTCATCGTCGCGTTCGTCGTCGGGCTGGCCAGCTCGTGCGGCACCGACACGGGGGTGAGCCCTCCCGGCAGCGCCGACCTCTCCAACGGCCAGACGCTCTTCAAGGCCAGCTGCGGCGGCTGCCACACCCTGGCGGCCGCGGGCACGAAGGGCACGATCGGCCCGGATCTTGACGCCGCCTACCGCGAGCCCGCCGAGGAGGGCTGGGACCGCACCTCCTTCGAGGCGGTGGTGCGCGAGCAGATCTCGCTCGGCTCGCCCTACGCCCATCCGGTCGCCATGCCCGCGAACCTCGTCACCGGCCAGGACGCCAAGGACGTGGCCGCGTTCGTCGCCGCGACCGCCGCGAACCCGGACGCGCTGCCCTCCTCGTCGCCGTGACCCTCGCTCTGCTCTGCGTCCGCGGCATGCACTGCGGCGGCTGCGAGCAGCGCGTGCAGGAGGCGCTCGAGGCCGTGCCCGGCGTCAGCCGGGCGACCGCCGAGCACATCGGCGACGAGGTCGAGTTGGAGTATGACGCAGGCCGGGTCGATCCGGACGCGCTGCGCGCCGCGGTCGAGGCGGCGGGCTTCACCTGCACC
This sequence comes from uncultured Actinomycetes bacterium, assembly GCA_963797175.1. Lineage (GTDB taxonomy): Bacteria > Actinomycetota > Thermoleophilia > Gaiellales > JAICJC01 > DATLLN01. The sequence continues at coordinate 949,298 of CAWCOL010000009.1, read as the reverse complement.
GGCGCCCTCGTCGCGATCCGTCCCTAGAAAGACCGACGACCCGCAAGTTGCGGGCCGTCGGAGGAGGCAGGTAGCTGCGAGGTGTGGGCACGTTCGATCGCAGCGTCCGGAAGCGATTGTCCATGTGATCTGTACGGAAAACTCCGCGAATCCGTTAGGTCTTTGTAAGGGAGCACACCGCACCGGCCGCGGCGCGGCCGGCGGTACACTCGCGGCTGGCCACGTCGCAGGAGGCAGGGTGGATCTCTACGAGTACCAGGGCAAGCAGCTGTTCGCGCGCTTCGGCATCCCCGTGTCCGACGGCGCCGTTGCCACGACGGCCGACGAGGCTCGGCGGGCTGCCGAGGAGATCGGCTCCGCGGTGGTGGTCAAGGCCCAGGTGCTGGTCGGCGGCCGCGGCAAGGCCGGCGGCATCAAGCTCGCGACCGATCCCGATGAGGCGGCCGCACGCGCCGGCGAGATCCTGGGCATGGACATCCGCGGCCACACCGTGCGCCGGGTCTGGATCGAGACGGCGTCCGACATCGCCCGCGAGTACTACTTCTCGATCACGTTCGACCGCGGGGCCAAGCGGCCGCTGTTCATGCTCACCACCGAGGGCGGCGTGGACATCGAGGAGGTCGCGGCGACGAATCCCGACGCGCTCGCCCGCCTGCACGTCGACCCGCTGACCGGCTTCCTGCCCTTCCACGCGCGGCGCCTCTGCTTCGCGGCCGGGATCCCGGCCGAGGAGACGGCGCAGGTGGCGCAGATCATGGAGCGCGCGTACCGCGCCTTCATCGAGACGGACGCGATGCTGGTCGAGATCAACCCGCTGATCGTCACGCCCGACGGCATCGTCCGCGCCCTCGACGCGAAGTACACGGTGGACGACAACGCGCTGTTCCGCCATCCAGACATCGCCGCCATGCGCGACGTCGAGGCAGCCGACCCGCAGGAGCAGATGGCGCGCGAGCGGGGCGTCAACTACGTCAAGCTGGACGGCGACATCGGCATCCTCGGCAACGGCGCCGGGCTGGTCATGTCCACGCTGGACGTGGTCGCGCTGGCCGGCGGCCGGCCGGCGAACTTCCTCGACGTCGGCGGCGGCGCCCAGGCGGACGAGATCGTGACCGCGATGGAGGTGCTGCTCTCCGACACCAAGGTGCGGGCGGTGCTGTTCAACGTGTTCGGCGGCATCACCCGGTGCGACGAGGTCGCCCGCGGCGTGCTCGCGGCGCTCGATCGACTCCAGGTGGCGGTGCCGCTGGTCGTGCGGCTGGACGGCACCAACGACGTCGAGGGCCGGCAGATCCTGGCCGACGCCGCGCCGCCGGACGTCCACGTCGAGCAGACGATGCTGGGCGCCGCCGCGCGCGTCGTCGAGCTGGCCGGAAGGGCGGGGTGATCAGATGGCGATCCTGGTGACAGTCGAGACGCGGCTCGTGGTGCAGGGCATCACCGGCCGCGAGGGCAGGTTCCACGCGCTGCGCAACCGCGACTACGGCACCGCCGTGGTGGCCGGCGTGACGCCGGGCAAGGGCGGGCAGGACGTCGACGGTGTCCCCGTGTTCGACACGGTCGCGGACGCCGTCGCCGACCAGGCCGCGAACACGGCGATGGTGTTCGTGCCGCCGCGCTTCGCCGCCGACGCGATCTACGAGGCCGCGGACGCCGGCATCACGACCATCGTCTGCATCACCGAGGGCATCCCCGCCCACGAGATGCTGCGCATCTACAACTACCTGCGGCCGCTCGGCATCACGCTGCTCGGGCCGAACTGCCCGGGTGCGCTCTCGCCGGACATTGCCAACGTGGGCATCATCCCCGCGCAGGTGTTCAGCCGCGGCCGGATCGGCCTGGTCTCGCGCTCGGGCACGCTCACCTACCAGATCGGCAAGGAACTGGCGGACAGCGGCCTGGGCAACTCGACCATCGTCGGCATCGGCGGCGACCCGATCGTGGGCAGCTCGTTCATCGACGTGCTGACCCGCTTCCAGGACGACCCGGATACCGACATGGTGGTGATGGTGGGGGAGATCGGCGGCGACGAGGAGGAGAAGGCGGGCGCGTTCATCCAGGAGCACATGACCAAGCCCGTGGTCGCTTACATCGCCGGCTTCCAGGCGCCGCCGGGCAAGACGATGGGGCACGCCGGGGCGATCATCTCCGGCTCGTCCGGCACCGCCCAGGGCAAGAAGGAGGCGCTCGAGGCGCGCGGCGTCCGGGTCGGCTCCAGCCCCACCGAGGCGGCTGCGCTTGCCGTCGAGCTGGTTGGCTAACCTGCTCGCGTGACCACGATCCCGTTCACGCGCGGCGTCCCGGCGGCATCGATGCTGCCGGTGGACGACCTGCGCGTGGCGGCCGCGGCGGCGCTGGAGCAGGACCCCGCGGGCGCTCTGTCGTACGCGCCCGGCGGCTACCGGCCGCTGCGCGAGTGGATCGGCGAGCGGCACGGAGTGGCGCCCGAGCGCGTGCTGCTGACGAACGGCTCGCTGCAGGGCGTCGCCTTTCTCGCCCAACAGCTCTTCCTGGGCTCGGGCGGCCGTGCGCTGGTCGAGGATCCGACGTATGACCGCACGCTGATCTCGCTGCGCACGTTCGGCGCCGAGGTCGAGGGCGTCCCGCTGACGGCGGAGGGCATGGATGTGGACGCGCTTGAGCGGGCGCTCGGCAGCGGCCCGGTGCCGAAGCTGGTGTACAGCATCCCCACCTACCAGAACCCGGCCGGTGTCACCCTGCCCGCCGAGGGCCGGCAGCGGCTGGTCGAGCTGTGCCGGGCTGCCGGCGTGCTGCTGTTCGAGGACGACCCCTACGGGCTGCTGCGGTTCGAGGGCGACGCCGAGCCCTCGCTGCACGAGCTCGACGGCGGCGACAACGTGATCTACAGCTCGTCGTTCACCAAGACGGTGGCGCCGGGCCTGCGCACCGGCTACCTGGTGCTGCCCGAGCGGCTGGCCGGGCCGCTGGCGAAGATCTCCGAGAACACGACGATCGGGCCCAACTCCTTCGCCGAGGCGACGCTGAACGCGTACTGCCGGGCCGGGCGCTTCGAGCCGAACGTCGAGCTGGCCACCGCGGCGCTGCGCGAGCGGCGCGACGCGATGGAGGCGGGGCTGCGCGAGCACTTCCCCGACGGCGCCCGCTGGACGACCCCGCGGGGCGGGTACTTCTACTGGGTCGACCTGCCCGAGTCGGTGGACACGGGCGCACTGCTGGCGGTCGCGACCGAGCGCGGCGTCCCCTACGTCAAGGGCGCCGACTTCCGCTGCGCGGGCGGCGGCGGCAGCTCGCTGCGGCTCGCGTTCAGCGCCGTGTCGGTCGAGCAGATCGGCGAGGGCGTTGCCCGGCTGGGCGCGCTGCTTGCCGAGGCGCCCGCCCCGGCGACCGTCTAGTTCCGGCGCCCCGGGATCTCAGAAGCCGGCGGTCTCGTCGTCCTCGCGGTAGATCGTGATCTCGTGCGCGGACGACTCGCCGCTGATGTGGACGTGCCAGCCGGGCTCGGCCTCCACGATGTCCCCGAGCGCGATGATCAGGTCCAGCGCCTCCTGCTCGGTCAGTCCCAGATTGACCGTGGAGTGGGGCTGCTGCTGTCCGTCGGTGATGCGCATGCGGTGCCGCGCGTGTCGGAGTCAGCTCAGGCCACGCCGGCGGCGATCTGCGGCCGTCGCAGCAGCAGCGGGCTGCGGACGAGCTCGGGCTGCTCGACCAGGCGCGCCTGGCGGGGTGAGACCATCTCGCCGCGGAGCGCGGGGCGGAAGGTCGGACATGGTTCTGCGAGGTCGAGCGCACACAGGCTCGTCTTGCGGAAGTAGCAGTCGTCGCACGTCACGCACCGAGCCTTCGTCGCCATCTCTCCCCTGTCTCCGGTCGCCGAAACGAAGACGCAGTGTAGGTGGCGAACGGCTTTCGGGCCAGCGTTCGCCGAAGGGAAAATACGCTGTTTGCGAGCTCTTGGTAAAGGAGCCGTGACCGCCCGGGTCACAGACCCCGGATGGCGGCGAGCGCCTGGCGGAAGGTGCCGACGCCGATCACCTTGATGTGGCCGTCGGCCGCCGCCTTCGCGTCCTTCAGGTTGCCTTCCGGCACGAGGAACGTGTCGGCCCCGGCCTCGATCGCGCCGATCGTCTTCTGCTTGACGCCGCCGATCGCGTGGACGCCGCCGGCCAGGTCGAGCTCGCCGGTCGCGGCCACCTTGTGGCCGTGCAGCAGGGTGCGGTGGCTGAGCGAGTCGTAGATCTCGAGTGCGAAGGCGAGGCCGGCGGACGGGCCGCCGATGCCGGGCGTCGAGATGCTCACCTTGACCGGGATGTGGGTGACGTGCACGGCGTCGCCGATCGCGATGCCGACGATCGCGTGGTGCGGGTTGCTGGGGTCGGCGATCGTCTTCAGGTGCACGTGGCGGCCGCCGGCGAGCGCGAGCGAGATCGTCTGGCCGGGCTTGACACCCGCCAGCGCGTGGACGAGGTCGCTGGAGTCGTGCACCGGGTCGCCCTGTGCCCCGGTGATGATCGCGCCGGGCTTGATGCCCGCGTTCGCGGCAGGGTCGCCCTTCTGCAGCTCGAGGATCTGCGACCCCAGCTGCGCGATGCGGACGTTCATGCCCAGCGCCTGCTCGGCCACCACCTGTGCGGTGGTCTTGGAGTCCGCCATCGCCCGCGCGTCCTCGGTGATGCGCTGCTGCTCGCTCTCGCCCGGCACCAGCAGGGCCGTGTCGGGCACCAGGGTGGCGCCGTGGACGAGGTGCTCGGCCCACAGCTTCTGCACCTCGTTCGCCTTCAGCACGCTGACGTCCACGAAGTAGATGCCGGCGTCGCTCTTCTGCGGCGTCCCTCCCGGCACGCTGACGATCGGCGCGGTGGCGTGCGCCTTGTCCGGCAGGTAGGCGAAGTAGCCGGAGTCGGTGTTCCAGGCCCACGTCACGGCCACCGCGACGACGGCGAACGCGATCGCCGCCAGCAGCGGCCAGCGGGGGCGGCGGAGGCTCCCGGCCGTCATGCGATCGCCACCGAGCAGGCTACCGTGCCGACCACCAGCGCGGCCAGGCCGGCGATCGTGACCGGCGTCAGCCGGCCGTAGGCGATGTGGCCGCGACCGAAGCCGGACAGCACCAGGCCGGTGGCCACGCCGCCGGCGAGGCCGCCCAGGTGCCCGCCGATCGAGATGTGGGGCACGCCGAAGGTGATGATCAGGTTGATCACGAGCAGGCCGCCGATCGGCCCCTCGAGCAGGCGCATGCCCTGCTGGCGCTGGAGCACCAGCAGCGCGCCCATCAGCCCGAAGATGGCGCCCGAGGCGCCGCCCTCGATCGTGTTCGGCGTCAAAAGCAGCGCACCCAGGCTGCCGGACAGCGCCGAGATCAGGTAGATCGCGCCGAACCGGAACGTCCCCACGTAGGTCTCGAGGGCCGTGCCCAGCAGATACAGCGCGTACATGTTGAACGCGATGTGGAAGATCCCGAAGTGCAGGAAGGACGCGGTCAGCAGCCGGTACGTGTCACCGGCGGCAACGGCGGGGCCGAACAGCGCCATGTGCAGGTCGAGCGACGACAGCGGGTTGCCGCCGGTCAGGTGGCCGCCCGGATCGGAGCTCTGGAGCGTGGAGATCACGAAGATGCCGACGTTGACCGCGATCAGCAGCCGGGTCAGCGGCGCCTTGCTCGCCTGGACGGCCGCCGGGGCGCGCACCCGGCTGCGCTGGCCCGAGCATTCCGGGCAGCGCACGCCGACCGGCGTCTGCGTCATGCAGTCGGTGCAGATCGGGCGGCCGCAGTTCGAGCAGCTGAGACCCGTCTCGCGCGAGGGGTGGCGGTAGCAGGTGGCCATCGGCGCAAATTGTACGGGCGCTGGATTGCTACCAGATTCCGTGCAGCAGTCCGCCGTCCACCGGCAGCACGACGCCCGAGATGTAGGCGGCCGGCACGGAGCAGAGGAAGACGGCCGCGGCGGCGATCTCCTCGGGCCTGCCCAGCCGCCGTGCGGGCACCGCGGCCTCGTCCGACGCCCGCGCCGCGGCCGGGTCGGGATAGCGGCCCCACAGCTCCATCATCCGCTCGGTGTCGATCTTGCCGGGGGCGATCGAGTTGACGGTGATGCCGTCCGGCCCCAGTTCGTGGGACAGCGTCTTGGCCCAGCCGATCACGCCGGGGCGGATCGCGTTGGACAGCATCAGGTGCGGGATCGGCTCGCGCACCGACCACGAGGTGATGTTGAGGACGCGCCCCCGACCGCTCCCCTTCAGGTGTGGCAGCGCCAGCCGCGTCAGCGTGACCGCCGAGTTGAGCGACAGCTCGAACGCCTCGACCCACGCCTCGGCCGGCGTCTCCTGGAACGTGCCCGCGGGCGGGCCGCCGGCGTTGTTGACGATGATGTCGAGCCGGCCGCGGCGCTCGACGGTCTCGTCCACCGCGTGCTCCAGGGCGGCGGCGTCGCGCACGTCGCCGGCGATCGCCAGGGCGCCCTCGACGCCGGCCGCGGCGGCCGCGAGCTTGCCCGGGTCGCGGGCCAGCATCGTCACCGCGCAGCCCTCGGCGGTGAGGCCGCGGGCGATCGCCAGGCCCATCCCGGAGGACGCGCCGCAGACGATCGCGGAGGTGCCGTCGAGTCCCAGCTCCATCGGCCCGGTACCATACCCGCCCGATGCGTCACGGCCCGGTCGATTCCACGCAGTCGCCGCGATTCAGCGGCCCCCGCACCTTCATGCGGCTGCCGTACCTGCAGACCACGCAGGACGTGGACGTGGCCGTGATCGGCATCCCCACCGACGACGCCGTCTCCTTCCGCTCCGGCGCGCGGTTCGGCCCCGAGGCGATCCGCAGCGCCTCGGTGCTGCTGCGGCCGTACAACCCCAACCTCGACGTGGACGTGGCCGAGCGGCTCTCGATGGTGGACTACGGCGACTCGCCGACGGTGCCCGGCTTCCACGAGGAGACGCTGGGGCGGATCGAGGAGTTCCTGCTGCCCGTGCACCGCGCGGGCGTGACGCCGCTCTGCCTGGGCGGCGACCACTCGATGGTGCTGGCCGAGCTGCGCGCTGCCGCCGCCGTCCACGGCCCGCTGGCGCTGGTGCACCTGGACGCGCACGCCGACGTCTGGGAGTCGTACTTCGGCGCCCGCCACTTCCACGGCACCGTCTTCAAGCGCGCTGCCGAGGAGGGCCTGATCGACCCCGCCGCCTCCGTGCAGGCCGGCATGCGCGGCACCCTGTACGGCGCCGCGGACATCGCCGAGCCGGGCCGGCTCGGGTTCGACGCGGTGCCCTGGATCGAGCTGGAGGCGCTGGGCCCGGCCGCGTACGGCGACCGGGTGCGGGCGCGCGTCGGCCCGCGGCCGGCGTTCCTCTCGTTCGACATCGACTTCGTCGACCCGGCCTTCGCGCCGGGCACCGGCACGCCCGAGGTGGGCGGCCCGTCCACCAGCCAGGCGCTGGCCTGCGTGCGGGCGCTGACCGGCATCGACTTCCGCGCGTTCGACTGCGTCGAGGTGGCGCCGACCTACGACGGGCCGGGCAACATCACCGGCCTGGCGGCCGCCGCGGCCTGCTTCGAGATGCTCTCCCTGGTCGCCCTACGCGTTAGGTGAGGCCCATCACGCCGATCAGCTCGCGGACGGCGTCCGCCGACCGGTCGAGCTGGCCGCGCTCCTCGTCGGAGAGGTCGATGGCGACGATCTCCTCCAGGCCGGAAGCGCCCAGGCGGCAGGGCACGCCCATGAAGATGCCGTTCAGGCTGTACTCGCCCGTCAGGTAGGCCGCGCAGGGCAACACGCGCTTCTGGTCGAGCACGATCGAGTCCACCATCTCGCAGACCGACGCGCTGGGCGCGTAGTAGGCCGAGCCCGACTTGAGCAGCTTGACCACCTCGGCGCCGCCGTCACGCGTGCGCTGCACGATCTCGGCCAGCCGGTCGGCGGGGATCAGCTGGGAGACCGGGATGCCGGCGACGTTCGTGTAGGAGACGACGGGCACCATCTGGTCTCCGTGGCCGCCCAGCACGAAGCCGGTGACGTCACGTACGGAGACGCCCAGCTCCCACGCCAGGAACGTGCGGAACCGCGCGGAGTCGAGCACGCCGGCCATGCCGATCACGCGCTCGCGGGGCAGCTTCGACTCGGCGAAGGCGACCTGGCACATCGCGTCCAGCGGATTGGTGACCACGATCAGGATCGTCTCCGGCGAACGCTCGACCAGGTTGCGGGTGACGTCGGCGACGATCTTCTGGTTCGTCGTCAGCAGGTCGTCCCGGCTCATGCCGGGGCGGCGGGCGATGCCCGACGTGATCACGCAGATGTTCGAGCCGGCCGTCTCCTCGTAGCCGTTGGTGCCGACGACGTTCGGCTCGAAGCCCACCACGGGGCCCGTCTCGTTCAGGTCGAGCGCCTTGCCCTGCGGCAGCCCCTCGACGATGTCGACCAGCACGACGTCGGCGTAATCCCGCTCGGCCAGACGCTGCGCGGTGGTCGCTCCGACGTTGCCCGCGCCGACCACAGTGACCTTGACTCGACTCATGTAGCGGTGTCCCCCGTTGTCGCTTGCACCCTGCTCAGAACGGCTGCGATTGTCGCACGAACGGCTACGATCCGGTGGAGGTCGACGAGAGGAGCAAGGATGGCGGACAAGGGCGGTCTCGAGGGAGTGGTCGTTGCCCGCAGCAGGCTCTGTTCGATCGACGGCCAGCGCGGGATCCTGATCTACGGCGGCTACGACGTCAACGATCTGGCCGAGCACGCCTCCTACGAGGAGGTCGCGTTTCTGATCCTCCGTGGGCGGCTCCCGCTGCAGGACGAGCTCGACGGGTTCTCCGCCGAGCTGGCGTCCGCGCGGACGCTCTCGGAGGAGACGGCCGAGGTGATCGACATGCTGGCCGACCACGCGGCGCCGATGGAGATGCTGCGCACCGCGGTCTCGGCCGACTCGTTCGACGACCCCGACAAGGACTCGAATGCCGAGGACGCCAACGTCCGCAAGGCGACCCGCATGATCGGCGCGATGCCGGCGATGGTCGCGCGCTACGCGCGCCGGCGGGAGGGCCGGGAACCGGTCGATCCCGACCCGTCGCTGGGCCACGCGGCGAGCTTCCTGCACATGCTCAGCGGTCAGGCGCCCGGCGAGGACGCGTCGCGGACGTTCGATGTCGCGCTGATCCTCCATGCCGACCACGAGATGAACGCATCGACGTTCACCGCTCGCGTGATCGCCTCCACGCTCTCGGACATGCACTCGGCGGTGACCGGCGCGATCGGCGCGCTCAAGGGCCCGCTGCACGGCGGCGCCAACGAGCAGGTGATGAAGCTCCTCAGCTCGATCGAGGATCCCGACCGGGTGGACGAGGAGATCCGCGAGCGGCTGGCGCGCAAGGAGCGCATCATGGGCTTCGGCCACCGCGTCTACAAGACCTACGACCCGCGGGCAGTGATCCTCAAGAAGTTCAGCAAGCGGCTGGCCGACGCCTCCGACGAGCCGCACTGGTACGCGATGTCGGAGCGGATCGAGGCGGCCGTGCTGGCCGAGAAGGGCCTGTACCCGAACGTCGACTTCTACTCGGCGTCCACCTATCACTACCTCGGGATCGAGACCGGATTGTTCACGCCGATCTTTGCGATGAGCAGGGTGGTAGGCTGGGCGGCGCACGTGATCGAGCAGCACCTGGACAACAGGCTGATCCGCCCGAGCAGCGAGTACGTCGGGCCGTCGCTGCGAGCCTATGAGCCGATCGAGCGGCGCACCGCCTCGACCGAGGCGGCCTAGGTGGCGCGCACGGCGTCGAAGCCTGCCGGCAAGGAGGCCCTGCTGCGCCCCGTGCCGCTGTTCGCCGACCTGTCAACGGCCGAGCTGAAGAAGCTGGCACGCCTGATGGACGAGGTCGACGTCAAGCAGGGCACCGTCATCATCCGTGAGGGCAACACCGGCGGCGAGTTCTTCATCATCGTCGAGGGCGAGATCGCCATCCGCCGCGGGAGCCGCCGGCTGGGCACGCTGGGGCCGGGTGACTTCTTCGGCGAGATCGCGCTGATCGACAAGGGCCCGCGCAGCGCGACAGCGATCGCCGAGACCGCGTGCCGGCTGATGGTGCTCGCCTCCCGCGAGTTCCACTCGATGCTGAACGCCGAGCCCAAGGTCGAGCGCAAGATCCTGCGCACGCTGGCCGCACGGGTGCGCGAGATGCGCCCCGGCGCCGCCTACTAGATCGAGCGCAACTGCTCGAGCCGGGCGGTGACCACCGCGCCCGCACCCGCGCTGGTCGGCGCGTGGCCGGTGACGGCGGCCAGGAAGTCCTCCCGCTCGACCGTGTAGAGCAGCGCCGGCTCGAGCGCCGTCACCGTCGCGGTGCGCGGCACGTCGCGGAGCAGCGCGATCTCGCCGAACACATCGCCGGGGCCGAGCTCGGCGACGTGGGCGTCGTGCGTCGTCACCTCGACCCGCCCCGAGGCCACCAGGTACGCGGTCTCGCCCGGGTGCCCCTCGGTGACGACGATCGTGCCGGCGGCCACCTCGCGCGGCGCCATTCGTGCCGCCAGCCGCTCCAGCGGCAGCGCCGGCAGGCGGGCGAACAGCGCGGCCTGCCGCAGCAGCGCGAGCCGCTCGGCGGGCAGCACGTCGAGCGCGTCCACGCCGCGCAGGCTGCGCCAGGCGAACACCAGCGCGACCGGTTGCACCGCTGCCACCAGCAGCAGCGCCGCCCGCAGTCCCAGCCCGGACACGAGCAGCGGCACGGCGACCGCGCCGATCCCGAGCGCGGCGCGCATCGCGCTCTCCAGCACGCCGAAGACGCGGGCCAATACGTCGTCGGGCGCGGCGCGCTGGAGCAGGGTGAAGACGGCGACGTCGATCAGCACGACGCCTGCGCCGATCAGCGTCGCCGCGGCTGTTGCCAGTCCGGGCGAGTGGGTGACCGCCATCGCGGCCAGGGGGAGCGTCCAGCAGGCGACGCCCACGGCCAGGGCGGGGGCCAGCCGGCGCCGGCCGATCAGCGCCACGGCGACGGCGCCCGCCACGAGCGCGCCGATGCCGGTCGCCGCGGCCAGCGCCCCGGCGCCGCCCTGGCCGATGTCCAGCCGCTCGACGGCGATCACCACCACCAGCACCTGGAAGAACGCCCCCCAGACCAGCATCGAGACTGTGTAGAGGCCGACCAGGGTGCGCACCGCAGGGTTGCGCACCGCCTCGCGCAGCCCGGCCAGCGGCGCGTGGGGCTGGGCGCTGCCCGGGTCTGCGGGCGCCTCGGCCGGTGCCGGCACGAGCCAGGCGGCCGCCGTGCATCCCGCGAGCAGCACCGCAACGGCGGCGAAGGCCGCGGCCGCGCCGCTCGTCGCCAGCAGCACCCCCGCGATCACGGGCCCGACCAGGTTGCCCAGGCCCTCGAGCAGGGAGACGACGACGTTGCTCGCCGTCAGCTGCTCGGGCGTCCGCGCCAGGCCGGGCAGGAGGGCCGACTGCACCGGCCGGTACGCCGGAACCGCGACCGCGTAGACCAGGGCGAGCCCGTACACCGCGTCCGTCAGCCCCGCACCGGCCGCGGCTGAGATCCCGGCCGCGATCACCGCCATCGCCGCCGCACTCGCGACCAGGACCGACCGGCGCGGGAAGCGGTCGCCGAGCCCGGCGGTGAACGGCGCGGTGGCCGCGGACACGGCGGCGCGGACGAGGGCGAGCAGGCCGGCGGCGGTGATCCCGCCCCGCTCGTAGGCGAACACGGCCAGCGCGATCTCGAAGCACTGCTCGCCGGTGATGCATGCCGCCCAGGCCGTCTGCAGCCGTGCCAGCCCGGGCTCGGCGAACGCCAGGCGGAACGATCCGGCCGACCGCGAGAGCCAGCCGTCCACGCGTCAGCCGGTGCGCCGGGCCGCCGCCCAGCGCCGGCGGCTCAGCCGCATCGTGCGGCGGCGGTGCTGCTCGAACCCCGCGGCCAGGTACGCCCGGATCGCGGGCTCGTTGCGAGGATCGACCTCGAGCCGGATCTCGTCCAGGTCGAGCGGTCCGAAGCCGTACGCGCAGACCAGCTCGGTCGCCTCACGGCCCAGCCCGCGGCCGCGGCTGGCTGCCTCGCCGATCATGATCGAGAAGCGGGCGCTGTGGCCGGACGCCGCCGGGGCGAGGCGGGCGTCCCCGATCGTGGAGCCCCCGCCCGGCTCGGCCAGGCCGAACACCATCCGCACCGGGTCGGCCAGCATCAGGTGACCCCACTCCGTCAGCGACTCCAGCGTGTGGGGCCGTTTCGGCTCGTCCCCAGGCGCGTACAGGTAGCGCGTCGTCTCCGGATCGTGCATCCAGCGCAGCCAGCGCGGCGCATCCGCCACGGACAGCGGCTTCAGGCAGACGAGCTGCCCGCAGATGGGTTCGCGCAGGGTCAGCCCACGCTGGCGACGATGTCCGCCGACAGGCTGGGGAACTGGGCGAGGAACGCGGTGCGCTCCTCCTTCAGCCTGGCGACCCTCTCCGCGTACTCGTCGGCGCGGCCGGTGGCCTCGTACAGCCGCCGCGGCTGGAGCACGTCCAGGTCGCCCTCGTCGATGCCGGGCACGCGGCGCGCCACCTGATAGCCGAAGTCGGGGTCGCGCTCCCACTCGATCGTGCCCTCGGCGACCGCCTTGACGATGGCCGACGAGTGCGGGATGCGCACCTTCTTCGATGCCTCCTGGCTCTCCGGCCCGCCGACCCGCCCGGTGTTCATGATGTAGACCTCGATCGGGCTGTGCTCGAGCAGCTCCAGGAAGCGGTTGCCCTGGCCGTCGTGATGCATCGGGAAGAACGGGTTGGTGCCGGGGACGCGCAGGAACTTGCCCTCCTCGTCCGAGCCGCCGGCCGCGGTGCCGGTGGTCTCGCCCAGCATGAAGAACGCCGCGGCCTGCGGCCCCTCCAGCTTGGCGACCGCCGGGATCACGTTCTCGTTGCGGTTGAGGATCAGCAGGAAGTCTGCGCGCTCCAGCAGGGAGGCGTCGGCGGCCTCGATGTCGCCGAACGAGAAGACGGCCCGGCCGTTCTTGGTGTAGCTCTCGTCGAAGAAATCGACAGCGCCGGCCTCGTCCTGGCTGACGTTCTCCAGGTACGCCGACGGGCGCGTCACCGCGCCGTGGATGGTCGGCTCGTCCTTGGGGCTGAGCGCGTAGGTCTTGGCGAAGCAGCCGGCCTCGGTCGCGCTCACCGAGCCGTCCGGCCACCAGGCGACGAAATCGTCCTGCACCGGCAGCGAGCCGTTCTGGCGCGTGAACGTTGTGGTGGTCTTGCCGGTCCCGGAGAGGCCGACGATCAGGCCGACGCGGTCGCCGGACGGCGTCGGGATCACCTTGCAGCCGGCGTGCAGCGCCAGGCCGCCCCGGTCCTGCACCAGCTTGTTCCACATGCGCAGGCCGCCCTTCTTCGACTCGCCGAAGTAGTCCGAGTTGAAGACGCGGGTGACGTTGACGTCGAGGTTGACCGCAATCAGCCGGTCGCTGGGATACCCCTCGACGGCGAGGTTGGGCGTGTAGATGACGAGCAGCTCGGGCTCGAAGCCCTCGGCGCCGGCCTCCTCGTCGTGGAAGTAGAGGACATCCTGCATGCCGGCGATGTTCGCGTTGGCGGCGTCGATGAAGAGCCGGGCGGGCACGCGCCGCTCCGGGTCGTTGCCGATGAAGCCGTCGACCACGATCATCTCGAGCTCGGCGATGTGCGCGTCCTGGAGAGCGGAGACCCGCTCCCACTCGTCGCGGTCGATCGCCTGGTGCGGCTCGCCCGCGGGGTCGTCCGAGACGATGAACGTGCTCGCCTTGGAGCGCGCCAGCACCTCGGTCTGGATGTTGGGCGCGCCGTAGTCCGTCCGCCGGCAGGTCGGCATCGCGAATGTCAGCCGCTGGAGCTCCGCCTGTGACAGGTTGCGGAGCACGCTCCGCGCTCCCGGCAACGCAAAGGCCATCTTCGCCAAGGGTTCCTCCCGGAAATGATCGGATTGCGCGACACGAACCCCTCGCCGCGCATCCGTCCAGGATACCCCAACTGCTGTCACAAGCAACGCGTCCAGGGAGTCCCCTTGGTAGGCTGAAGTCCGGCAACCACGATGGGTTCTCGGAGGCGTTGATGGTTCGACACGATGTGGTGGTGGTCGGCGCAGGCCTGGCGGGGATGCGCGCCGCGATCGAGGCATCGCGGTACGGCGCCGACGTCGGGGTCGTCTCGAAGCTTCATCCCACCCGCAGCCACTCCGGCGCGGCGGAGGGCGGCATCAACGCGGCGCTCGGCAACGCCGGCGAGGACAGCCCCGAGAAGCACACCTTCTTCACCGTCAAGGGCTCCGACTACCTGGGCGACCAGGACGCGATCGCCGTCATGTGCGAGGAGGGCCCGGGCGACATCTACGAGCTCGAGCACATGGGCGCAGTGTTCTCGCGCACCGAGGACGGCAAGATCGCCCAGCGGCCCTTCGGCGCCGGCGGCGCGCCCCGCACCTGCTACGCCGCCGACATCACCGGCCACGTGCTGCTCCACGTGCTGTACGAGCAGCTGGTCAAGAGCGGCGTCACCGTCTACGAGGAGTGGTTCGCGCTCGACCTGGTGCTGGACGGCGAGCGCTGCGTCGGCCTCACCGCCTGGGATCTCGTCCGCGGCGGCGTCCAGGGCGTCGAGGCGCGGGCGACGATTCTCGCCACCGGCGGGCTGGGCCGCATCTACCGCGGCACCACCAACGCCTACGCCTGCACCGGGGACGGCATGTCGATGGCGTGGCGGGCGGGCGTGCCGCTCAAGGACATGGAGTTCATGCAGTTCCACCCGACCACGCTCAAGGCCAACGGCGTGCTGATCACCGAGGGCTGCCGCGGCGAGGGCGGGTACCTGCGCAACGGCGAGGGCGACCGGTTCATGTTCGAGTACGCGCCCAACGCCGGCGAGCTGGCGTCGCGCGACGTCGTGTCGCGGGCGGAGCAGACCGAGATCGACCAGGGGCGCGGCGTGGACGGCTGCGTGCTGCTCGACCTGACGCACCTGGGCGCGAAGCGGATCAACGAGCGCCTGCACGGCTCCCGCGAGCTGGCGATGGACTACGCCGGCGTCGATCCCATCGACGAGCCGATCCCGGTGCGGCCGGGTGCCCACTACCACATGGGCGGCGTGGACACGGACGCCTGGGGCAAGACGGTGCTGCCCGGCCTGTACGCCGCCGGCGAGGCCGCCTGCGTCTCGGTGCATGGCGCCAACCGGCTGGGCGGCAACTCGCTGCTTGAGACGATCGTGTTCGGCCGCCGCTCCGGGGCCGCGGCCGCGCAGGAGGTGCGGGCGAACGGCACCGGCGGCGTCTATCCGCCGGCCGCCGTGCGGGCCACCGAGCGGCGCCTGCGGTCGATGCTCGACGTGGACGCCGGCGAGCGGCCCCACCAGATCCGCAACGAGCTGGCGGAGACGATGTACGAGAACGTCGGCATCTACCGCTCCGCCGACAAGCTGGAGCACGCCAAGCAGCACGTGGCGGAGATGCGCGAGCGCTACGCCCGCGGCGTCGTCGTCCACGACAAGGGGAACACGTTCAACTCCGACCTGATCCAGGCGCTCGAGCTGGAGTCGATGCTGGAGATGGCCGACTGCCTCGTCACCGGGGCGATGGCGCGCACCGAGAGCCGCGGCGCCCACAGCCGGCTGGACTACCCTGAGCGCGACGACGAGCAGTGGCTGCGCCACACGCTCGTGCACCACGAGGACGGCCAGGTGCGGCTCGACTACCGCCCGGTCACGATCACCGAGTACGAGCCCGCGGTCCGAAGCTACTAGGAGCCCAGCCCGCCGATGCAGGTCACTCTCAAGATCCAGCGATACAACCCCGACACGGAGCGCGGCGGCCTGGAGACGTACACCGTCGAGGCGCCCGAGACGGCGACGCTGCTCGACGTCCTGGACGTGATCAAGGACGAGGTGGACGGCTCCCTCAGCTACCGCAAGTCGTGCCGGATGGCGGTGTGCGGCTCGTGCGGGATGCGCATGGACGGCGCCGCGGTGCTGGCGTGCAAGACGCCGATGCTGCCGCTGGTCGAGGCCGGCGCGGTGCCGGTGATCTCGCCGATGGGCAACCTGCCGGTGATCAAGGACCTGGTCGTGGACATGACGCCGTTCTGGGAGAAGTTCCGCGCCATCAAGCCCTACCTGGACGACGGCGACGAGGAGGTGCCCGTCAAGGAGTGGCGGGTGCAGCAGGAGGAGCTCGACCGGATCATGAAGGAGGCGCTCTGCATCCAGTGCGGCTGCTGCGTCTCGGAGTGCAACTCGATGGCGTCCGACCCCGACTTCCTGGGCCCGGCGGCGCTGGCCAAGGCCGCCCGGTTCGTCTACGACGTCCGCGACCGCGGCGGCCGAGCGCGCCTCGAGCTCGTCAACGGCGAGCACGGCGTGTGGGACTGCACGCGCTGCTACTTCTGCCAGGAGCGCTGCCCCAAGGGCGTCGATCCCCGCGATGCGATCGCCAAGGTGGGCGCGCGCATCTACCAGGAGGGCATGCACGGCGACAAGGGCGCGCGGCACGCCAAGGTGTTCGTCAAGTCGGCGCACAAGACCGGGTACCTGCTGGAGACGAACCTGGTGCCGGAGACGATCGGCCCCGTTGCGGCGATCAAGGAGATCCCGTTCGCGCTGCGGCTGGCCCGCGCCGGCAAGGTGCCGAACCCGCTGAAGCCGCACAAGGCGAAGAAGCTGGACGAGGTTCGCAAGCTGGAGAAGCTGATCGCCGACCAGGAGAAGGACGCGCTGGAGCGCGCCACCGCCGGGCCGTCGGCCGAGTAAAGGACTGATGTGAAGACCAGCTACGCCTACTACCCCGGCTGCCTCGCCAGCCTGTCCCAGAAGGAGCTCGACACCTCGACCCGCGCGATCGCGGAGCGGCTCGGGTTCGAGCTGGTGGACATCCCCGGCTTCACCTGCTGCGGCGCGGGCGACATCCACGAGGCGCGCCCCGAGTACTACCTGCACCTGAACGCGCGCATCTTGGGCCAGGCCGAGCAGCTCGGGCAGGACACGCTGATGACGATCTGTAACGTCTGCACCCTCAACCTGCGCCAGGCCGACCGCAAGCTGAAGGACGACCCTGAGCTGCTGGAGCGGGTCAACGACAACCTGCGCGAGGTCGGCGCCGCCGCCTACTCGGGCGGTGTCGAGGTACGCCACCTGCTGTGGGAGATCTCCGAGGGCGAGGGCTACGAGCGGCTGAAGAAGCTCGCCTCCAAGCCGCTCACCGGCGTCAAGATCGCGCCCTTCTACGGCTGCCAGATCCTGCGCCCCTCGAAGCTGCTCGGGTTCGAGGATCCCGACCGGCCCCAGTCGCTGGAGCGCATCATCGTGGCCTGCGGTGCCGAGCCGGTGGACTACCCCTCCAAGATCACCTGCTGCGGCTTCCCGATCGTGCTGGCCCGCGAGGAGGTGGCGCTGGGCGAGCTGATCCAGCCGCTGGCCGAGGCCAAGGAGGCCGGGGCCGACGCGATGGTGACGCCGTGCCCGCTCTGCCACCTCTCGCTGGACGCGTGGCAGGGCAAGGCGTCGCGGGAGGCGGACATCGAGTTCGACCTGCCGATCTTCCACCTCGCCCAGCTGGTGGGCGCGGCCGCCGGCCTGACCTACGACGAGCTGCTGTTCAAGCGCCACGTCGTGCGGACGCATCCGGCGACGGACAAGATCTACGCCGAGCGCTGACGCTCCCGCGGTGACACCGAGCTACGCAGCACTCGTCCGGCCGCCGTACCGGACGCTGATGATCTCCGCGCTGGGGGCGACGTTCCTCGGCGCGGTGGACGCCCTGATGGTGGTGACGGCGCTGCCGACGGCAGCGCAGGAGATCGGCGGCGTCGACCGGATCGCGCTGGCCGTGGGCGCGTCGATGGTGACGATCGTGATGACGCTGCCGGTGGCGGGCAGCATCATCGATCGCTGGGGCGTCGGCCGCTCCTTCGCGATCGCCTGCGTGCTGTTCATCGCGGCCAACGTGCTGGGCGGCCTCGCCCAGTCGATGGAGGTGGTGGCGCTGGCGCGCGCCATCCTCGGCCTCGGCGCCGGCTTCATGTTCGCGGTGCCGCTGGGCCTGTTCGCGCTGTGGGTGCCGGACGAGCTGCGGCCGCGCGCGTTCGGCCTGAACGCCGCCATGTGGGGCGTCGCGGCGATCGTCGGCCCCGCGCTCGGCGCCCTGCTGACGGGGACGCTCGGCTGGCGCTGGGTGTTCTGGATCAACCTGCCGATGATCGCGCTGATCGCGTGGTCGGCGCGCCTTGCGATGCGCCACCACGCCGAGCGCCCGGTGGCCGCGACCCCGCGGCCGTTCAACTTCGTCGGGCCGCTGCTGCTGGGCCTGACCGTCGCCCCGCTGCTGTTCTCCGACCGGTGGCTGGTGCCGCTGGCGGCCGTGCCGGCGATCCTCTTCGTGCTGCACGAGCGCCGCACCGCCGCGCCGGTGTTCACGCACCGGCGGGTCTCGCTGGCCGCGAACGTCGCGGCGTTCGCCGGCGGCGCCGCCTTCCTGGGCGCGGAGGTCTACCTGCCGGTGCAGCTCCAGGTCGGGTACGGCGAGCCGGTGTGGGTGGTCGGCATGGCGCTGGTGCTGGCGACGATCGGCTGGACGGCGGGCTCGATGAGCGCGGCCCGGCTGGGCGCGTACTTCGGCGACCAGATCCTGTGGGGCACGTCGCTCGTGTTCGGGGCGACGCTGGTGATGGCCATCCCGGTCGGCGGCGCGCTGCTGCCGGTGCTGGCATACGGCGTGGCCGGCGTGGGCATGGGCGTGGTGTCGCCGGCGCTGTTCACGGCCGTCATGTCCGACCGCGAGGAGGGGCGCGAGGGGCAGGCCACGTCGTCCATCCCGCTGGCCCGCCAGGCGGGTGCCGGTCTGGGCACGGCGCTGGCCGGGCTGGTGTTCGAGTCGTCGCTGTCGCAGCACACGGTGCGGGCTGCGGAGCGGGCCGGCGCGCACGTGCCGGGGATCGTGCCGGGCGCGCGGCACACGTACCTTGCGGCGGCGCTGCTGGGCTCGGTCGGCGTCATCGCGTGCCGCTGGCTGCGCACCGGGGAGAGCACCGTCCCCGTCGAGAGCAGTGAGGTCTTGACCGGATGAGTTTTCGGCCGATAGACAGGGTGTGATCTCGATGCTGGGACGCCTGCGGCGGCTTCGGCCCCCGGTGCTGCTGGCCGCTGCCGCGGCCCTGATCGGCGTGCTCGACATCGGCTCGGCGATGACCGACGAGATGGCCGACCGCCTGGCCATCGTCCGCGCCGATCTGCCGGCGGGCGCGCCCAGCCTGGCGGGCGGCGTTGCGTTCGCGGCCGGCGTGGCGATGCTGATGCTGTCCGGCTCGCTCGCACGGCGCAAGCGGAGGGCCTGGTCGGCCGCCGTCGTGCTGGTCTCCGTCTCCGCCGTCGCCCACATCGCCAAGGGGCTCGACGTCGAGGAGGCGCTCGCCAACATCCTCCTGCTGGGCGCCTTCCTCCACTGGCGGCCGTGGTTCAACGCTCCCGGCGACCCGGGCATCCGCCGCCCGCTGATGGCGGTCTGCGCCGTCTGGGTGGGCTGCGCGTTCGGGTTCACGTTCGCGGGCGGCGTCGCCGAGGACGGGTTCGGCATCCTCCTGATCGGGCTGGCGCTGACCGTCGTGTACCTCTGGTTCCGGGCCTGGGGCGAGCCGGGCGAGCACACGGCCGACGAGCACGAGCGCGCCCGCGGGCTGGTGGCGGCGCACGGCGAGGACAGCCTCTCGTTCTTCTCCCTGCGGCGCGACAAGCGCTTCCACTTCTCCGAGGACGGGCGGGCGTTCCTGGCCTATCGCGTCGTCGCCGGCTGCGCCCTGGTGTCGGGCGACCCGATCGGCGAGCCCTCCTCGATCGCGCGGCTGTTCGACGAGTTCCGCACGCATGCGCACGCGCGCGGCTGGCGGCTGGTGGTACTGCACGCCGGCCCCGAGCACCTGGACGTGTACCGGGCGCGCGGCATGAAGGCGGTGCCGATCGGCGACGAGGCCGTGCTCCCGATCGACCGGTTCTCGCTGGACGGCCGGCCGATCCGCAAGGTGCGCCAGTCCGTCACCCGGCTCGACCGCGAGGGCTACCGGGCGCTGGTGCTGCGGGCGGACGAGCTGACCGACGAGCAGCGGGCCGAGGTCAACCACGTCTCGGCCGAGTGGCTGGGCCGGTGGTGCGACCGCGGTTTCTCGATGGCGATGGACGACCTGCACGGGCAGCCCGACGCCAGGTTCGTGCTGGGCGTGGACGCCGAGGGCCGCGTCGGCGGATTCCTGCACATGGTGCCGTTCCGGCACGGCTACTCGCTGTCCAGCATGCGCCGCCTCTCGTACACGCCCAACGGGCTGATGGAGTTCCTCATCTGCAGCGCCGCGGCCTGGGGCCGCGAGGCCGGGGTGCGCGAGCTCTCGCTGAACTTCTCGGTGTTCGCCGACGTGCTGCGCGCCGACTCGGATTCGAGCGTGCTGCTGCGCGCGACGCGCTGGTGGGTGCTGCGGCTGGACGGGCTCTTCCAGCTGGAGCGGCTCTTCTCGTTCAACCGCAAGTTCTTCCCGGAGTGGCGAACGCGCTACATCTGCTTCGAGCGGGCCGTGGACGTCCCCGTCCTCAGCCTCGCCACGCTCCGTGTCGAGCGACTGCTGGCGCCGCCGCGGCTGCTGCCGCGCCGCACCGAAGCCTGAACCGAGCCGCCACCGTCAGGGGCCCAACCGTCGCCCACCGCGGCGTCTGGCAGACTGGGGTGGTGGATGTCGTCGCTCCCGACCTGACCGCCGAGCTGCGGTCGCGCTTCGGCTTCGCCGGATTCCGCCCCGGCCAGCTGGAGGCGATCGAGGCGACGCTGGCCGGCCGCGACGTGCTCGCGATCATGCCGACGGGGTCGGGCAAGTCGCTCTGCTACCAGCTCCCGGCGCTGATCGACGGCGGCATGACGCTGGTGGTGTCGCCGCTGATCGCGCTGATGCAGGATCAGCACGCCGCGCTGCGCAACCGCGGCGTCGATGCCGCCGCGATGATCGCGTCGAGCATGGACGGCGAACAGGTGTCGGCCACACTGGCGCGGGTGGCGGCGGGCGAGGTGCGGCTGCTGCACGTGGCGCCGGAGCGGTTCTCCAGCCGCCGCTTCCTGGAGGCGATCCAGGCCGCGGGCGTCACCCGGCTCGCGATCGACGAGGCGCACTGCCTGTCCGAGTGGGGCCACGACTTCCGGCCCGACTACCTGCGCCTGGCGGACGTGCGGGAGCGCCTGGGGATGCCGCCGACGATCGCCCTGACGGCGACGGCGACGCAGCGGGTGGCGGCCGACATCGTCCGCGCGCTGCGGCTGCGCGACCCTGCGATGCCGGCGACCGGCTTCGACCGGCCGAACCTCTTCTTCGCCGTCCAGCGCCAGTCCGGCGACACCGGCAAGCCCGCGGCGCTGCAGCGGCTGCTGCGCGAGCCGGGCGCCCTGCCCGCCATCGTCTACTGCGGCCGCCGGGTGACGTGCGAGCAGGTGGCGACCCAGCTCACGGCCGAGGGCCTGCGGGCGGCGCCGTACCACGCGGGGCTTCCGACCGGGCCCCGGTCGCAGACGCTCGAGCGGTTCCTCGGCGGCGAGCTGGACGTCGTCGCGGCGACCACCGCGTTCGGCATGGGGATCGACAAGCCGGACGTGCGCTCCGTGGTGCACTGGGCGATGCCGGCGTCGCCCGAGGAGTACTACCAGCAGGCCGGGCGCGCCGGCCGCGACGGCCTGCCCGCCCGCTGCACCCTGCTCTACGCCGGCAGCGACAAGGGGCTGATCGTCTTCTTCATCAACCGGGCCAAGCTGTCCGCCGGCGACCTCGAGCGGGTGCACGCCGAGCTCGCGTCGGGGGCCGGGCCCGACGGCCGCTTCGGCGTGTTCGAGCGCGACGTCCCCGCCGACGACCCGCGGGTCGCGATGGCCGTGCTCGAGCGGGCGGGAGCGCTCGAGCTGTTCCCGGCGGCCTCGGGCTCGTATCTCGGCCGGCTGGCCGACGCCCGGCTCGACCGCCGCCACCTGAACGCCGCGGTCGTGGCGATGCGCCAGGTGGAGCGGCGCCGCTGGGACCGGCTGAAGGCGATCGACACGTACGCCACCACGAACGGCTGCCGCCGCGAGGCGCTGCTCGGCTACTTCGGCGAGCACCCGGCCGAGCGGCCGCCGGACGAGTGCTGCGACGGCCACGGCGTCGCCGGGCCCGAGCCGGCCACCGTGGCGGGCCGCCTGCCGGCGCCCGAGGCCGTGCTGCTGGCCGTGGACGAGACCGGCGGCCGGGTGGGCCGCACGCGGCTGACGCAGATCCTGCGCGGCTCCCACGCCAAGGCGGTCGTGGACGCCGGGCACGACCGCCTGTCCAGCCACGGCGCGCTGGCGGCATCCACGCAGCCGGCGGTGCTGGCGGTGATCGACCGGTTGATCGCCCAGGGCGTGCTCGAGCAGACGAGCGGTCCCTATCCGCTGGTTCGGCGTGCCCAGGAGCGCGCCGCCCGCACCAGCCGCGACGCCGACCTGCGCAACCAGGTGCTGGAGCTTGGCCGCTCCCGCGACCCCGCGGGCGTGGCCTTCCTGCTGCGCGTGCTGGGCGGCGCCGACGACCCGGCCCTGCGCGGGCTGGCGGCGCTGGCGCTGGGGCACATCGGCGATCGCGAGGCCGAGCCGGGGCTGCGGGCGGCCGCCGAGGACAGCTCCGACGAGGTGCGCACTGCCGCCGTTGCAGCTCTGAAGCTGCTTCGCGGCGATCCGTGACAGACACCTGACGTCACACGCCCGTACGGTCTTGGGGATGCCCCGCCGCCGTCTCATCGCCGCCGCGATCTCCGCCGCCGTGCTGGCGCTCCCCCTTGCCTGGCACACGGTGGGCGGCGGCGGGGCGCCCCCTGCCGAGGGCGTCGTCAGCCGGGTGGTGGACGGCGACACGGTGATCGTCACGGCCGGCGGGAGCGATCTGCGCATCCGCCTGCTGGGGATCGACACGCCGGAGACGGTCGATCCCGACCGGCCGGTCGGCTGCTACGGCCCGCAGGCCTCGGCGTTCACCAAGCACCTGCTCACGGGCCGTCGCGTGCGGCTGGTGTACGACCGCGAGCTGCACGACGTCTACGGACGGCTGCTGGCCTACGTCTACCTCGAACAGCGGGCCGGTCCCGACCTGTTCGTCGACGCCCGCCTGGTGCAGCTCGGCTATGCCCGTACGCTCTCGATCCCGCCCAACACGGCGCACGCGGCCGAGCTGGCGGGCCTGGAGCGGCACGCGGCCCTCGACGGGCGCGGCCTCTGGTCAGCCTGCGGGTGACGAGGCGGCGCGGTGCGACTGCCACCGCGTCCATCCGACGAACGCGATGGCCATCGCTCCCACGACGGCGATCAGCAGGTGCCCGTTGCCGAACGCCCCGTTGACGACCGAGATTGCGCCGAACAGCGTCAGCAACGCGTCGCGCAGGTTCCGCCGGTTCACGTTCATGTCGTCGCCTCGTCTTCCGCCTCTGGAGATCGGCGCCCGGGGGAGCGAGAAGCGGATGGCGACCCGGCGGACGTTCGCGCGGCTCGACCGTACCACGCTTGGTAGAGTCGTCGTCCGTTTCGTCACGAGACCGGACGGGGCATGTGCGCTTCCGGGCGGGGGTCCGCCTGGCCCAGCGCGCCGGCCGCCGCAGAGGTCGGTGCGGTCAACAACGAGCGTCGCGCGCGTCGCGACGGTGAGGAGCCCGACATGACCTCGAACCGGACCATCGCACGCGCAGCCGGGGTGCTGTTCATCATCACGTTCGTCACCTCGATCCCCGCGCTGTACCTGTTCCAGCCGGTGCTCGACCACCCCGCCGCGTACATCGCCGGCCCGGGCGGCCAGAACACCCGCATCTTCTTGGGAGCGACGCTGGAGCTGCTCCTGATCGTCGCGAACGTCGCCAGCGCCGTCGTCCTGTTCCCGATCCTGCGGCGGCAGGACGAGATGCTCTCGCTCGGCTACGTCACGGCCCGCCTGATCGAGTCCGCCTTCATCGCGATCGGCCTCGTCAGCGTCCTCGGCGTGGTCAGCATGCAGCAGCAGGACGCGACGGGCACGGGAGCGGGCGCGGTCGGCGTGGCGCTGGCCGCGATCAAGGACTGGACGTTCCTGCTCGGTCCCGGCTTCATCGTGGGCATCGGGAACGGGATGCTGCTCGGCTACCTGATGTACCGGTCCGGCCTGGTGCCGCGGCGGATGGCGATGCTCGGCCTGATCGGCGGCCCGCTGATCTGCGCGTCCGGGATCCTCGTCCTGCTCGGCGCCATCGACGAAGGCGGGCCGATCCAGGGGATCGCGACGATCCCGGAGTTCTTCTGGGAGCTGTCGCTGGGGATCTGGCTCACAGTCCGGGGATTCGAGCCCTCTCCCATCCTCAGGCCCGAAGCGGCCGTGGCCGCCGAAGGCTGACCGCGCGCGGCGGGCGCTGGTGTGCCTGCGGCGGATGAGGCGGTACACTGGCGGCGAGATGGTCGATCCCGCGAGCTACGCATAGTGCGCCGGCTGCTGGGCATCGGGGTGCTCGCCGCCGGCCTCGCCTTCGCGGTGCGCGCATACCGCAGCCGCTCCGGCCAGTCGGTGCCGAACTCGGGCAACGGTCATGCGGCCGACGAGGCGCGCATCGCCATGCTGCGCGACCGGATCGACGCGGCGCGGCGGCGCCTGCGCGACGAGGTCGACACCATCCGCGGCGAGTGAGGCGCGGTACCGCGGCGCGCGGGCTGCTTGCAGCCGGCGGCGCGCTGGCCGCGTGGGGGCTGTTCGAGGCCCAGTGGCTCGACCGGCGCGTCGTCGACGTCCCCGTCCAGGGACTGCCGCCGGCGCTGGACGGCCTCACCATCCTGCACCTCTCCGACCTGCACGCCGGCAGCCCGTCGCTCAACCTGCGGACGCTGCGCGCGGCCGTGGACTTCGGCGTCGAGCAGTCACCCGACATGGTCGTCGTCACCGGCGACATCGTCGCCCACCCCCGCGCCCGCGACGCGGTGGTCGCGCAGCTCGCCCGGCTGCGGCCGCCGCTGGGGGCGTTCGCGGTGCTCGGCAACCACGACATCGGCCTCACCCGCGACCCGTTCTCGCGGGGGATGGTGCTGCTCGATTGGGGCGACGCGCCGGTCGAGCTGCTGCGCGACACGGCGGCGACGGTGCGGCTGGGCGAGACCGAGATCGAGGTGGCCGGGCTCGAGCCGCAGCCCTGGATCGACGGCATCTCCAGCCCGGGCGAGCTGTTCGCCACGCAGGCCGGCCTCCGGATCCTGCTCGCGCACTTCCCCGACGCGATCGCGGACGTGCCCGAGGGGTCATGCAACCTGGTGCTGTCGGGCCACCTCCACGGCGGGCAGATCTGCCTGCCCCGGCCGGGCGGCAAGGTGCGGCTCTCGCACACCGAGTACGACCACCTGGAGGGCGTGCACCGGGTGGGCGCGATGACGCTGGTCGTCTCCCGCGGCACCGGCACGACGCTGGTGCCCTTCCGGCTGGCCGCGCGGCCCGAGGTCGCGCTGCTGCGGCTGGCGCCGGGATGAGAGGCCTGATCTCGGCTCTGCTCGATCCGGTCGAGCATCCCGAGGTGCGCGACGCCCGGGTCGAGGGCATCGAGCTGGGGCAGATCGAGCTGTCCGGCCCTGGCGACGTCCACACCGACGGCGTGTTCGGAGTCTACGGCGACGGCGTCTACGCCCAGGTGGGGCCGATCGCCGAGCGGCGGGGGACGTCGGTGGTGCGCGAGCTGCGGCCGATGATCGGGATGCCGGTCGCCGGCGACGACGTCGGCGTCAGCCTCTACGCCTTCCCGCGCGACCCGCGCACCGGTCGCGGGCTCGGCCATCGCGAGGTGGACGTGCAGGGGCCGCTCGGCCCGATGCCGGCGTGGCTGGTGCCGGCGGGGCGGCGGTGGGCGATCTTCGTGCACGGCCGCGGCGCCACCCGGGAGGAGGGCCTGCGCGTGCTCGGCGTGCTCCACGACCTGGACATGACCGCGCTGCTGATCACCTACCGCAACGACCGCGGCGCGCCCCGCGCACCGGACGGCCGCTACCGGCTGGGCGCGACCGAGTGGGAGGACGTGGAGGCCGCGGTCGACCACGCCGTCGCGGCCGGGGCGGAGGACGTGGTGCTGGTCGCGTCCAGCATGGGCGCGGCGCTGTGCTGCCGGTTCCTGCGCCGGTCGCGGCTTGCGGCCCTCGTCTCCGCCGCGGTGCTGGACGCGCCGCTGCTGGACTGGAGCGCGACCCTGCGAGTCGCGGCCCGGCGGCGGGGCGTGTCGCCGCCGGTCGCCCTCGCCGGCCGGGCGATCGCGGGCCGCGTCGCCGGTATCCGCTGGGGCGACCTCGACCACGTGGCGCAGTCCGCGGACTTCTCGACCCCGTTCCTGATCATCCACGGCACCGACGATGCGACCGTCCCGTTCGCCACCAGCCGCGCCTTCGCGCTGCGCCGGCCCGACCTGGTGGAGCTGGTCGCGGTGCCGGGCGCGGGGCACGCCCGCGCCTGGAACCACGACCCCGACGGCTACGAGCATGCCGTCGCACGCTTCCTCAGCCGGCCGTCACCTCGGAGCGCATGACCCGGACGTCGCCGCTGGTCGAGGTGGCCCGGAGGCGCAGCGTGTCGCCGCCGCCCGACCCTTCGGAGGGCTCCAGCTCCGAGCTCGACTGACCGCTCAGCGAGTTCAGGTCGAGCCAGACGCGCGTGCCCCGCACGACGCCGACGACCACGTCGCCGGACACCGTCTTCACCGTCGTCTCGCCGCGGGCGACCGCGTCCACCGCCACCTCGCCGCTGACGCTCTTGACGTCCACGTCGCCGCCGGCCGTCCCGATCACGACGTCGCCCGACACGAGCTTCGCCGAGACGTTGCCGTCCACCTGGTCGATGCGCAGGTCGCCGGACACGGTCTGCACGCGGGCCGACCCGCCCACCGAGGCGATCTCGACGTCGCCGGAGGCGCTCTTGGTCGAGGCGTCGCCGGTCACCTGCTCCGCGCGGACGTCGCCCGATGCCGAGCTCGCCTCGAGCGACCCCAGCCTGCCCTCGGCGACGAGGTCGGCGGACGCGGTGCGCGTGTCCAGGCGCGTCCCGTGCGGTGCCCGCACCCGGATCAGCACCCGGGCGTCGCCCGAGAACAGGCCGAACCGCTTGCCGTCCCGCACCTCGATGGTGAGGGTGTCGCCGCGCAGCTCCTGGCGGGCGTCGTCCGCTGCCCGCACGGAGCCCTCGTCGTGGCCGATCGGCTCGATCTCGACCTCGGTCTCCTGGGCGTCTCGCGTCGTCAGCTCGATGCGGCCGGAGGGCAGCTTGACCGTGATCCGGGGCTGCTCCGAGGTGTGGTGTGTCTGCTGCGTCATCAGGTGTTCCTCTCGTTCGCTCGGTCGCGAGCGGTGGTGAGTGTCAGGCGCGGGCCCAGCCGCGCAGGCCGTGCGAGGGCTGGAAGGTGGGGCGCGGGGTGGCCTGCGGCCGGGCGTGGGGGGCGGCCTGCGGGCGCGGCGGGCGCTCCCAGCCGACCGTCATCGCCGCAATGCTCCCGGGCAGCCTGCCGTCGTGGTTCCTGGTGTCGGTGCGCATGTGACCCTCCTCAGCTCTCCGCGAAGCCCGTGATCCTGCTGCCGATCGTCTTGCGGTCGAGACCGCCGGCGATGGTGCGCACGAGCCACGCATTGGTGGATGTTCCCTCCTTGGCCGCCGCCCGCTCGACGCGCTCCTTCAGTGCCTCCGGCATGCGGAGGGTGAGGCGCGCCGTCGAGCCGTCGTCGGCGACCGCGGCGGGCTCCGGCTCACGGCCGGGGATGTACGAGAAGACCGCCTCGCGGCCCTCCAGACGCAGCTCCACGTGACCCGCCGGGAGCGCGCCGCTGACCTCTGCCGCGGCGTCCGTGAGCACGTCCAGCAGCCGGCCGCGAAGGGACGGCTCGACGGCGCGGAGCAGCGGCTGTGCCAGCGCGACCACCTGATCGCCGCCGATCGCGGCGGCCGTGGCGAGATCCTCGCGGATGGCGTCGATGTGGGGTGTCATCTCCATGACGTCATTATGACGTCACTAGTGCCGTCTGTCAAGCGTCACGTTGATGCGCGCGGTTCCGGGCCTATACTCGCGACGAGATGACCGACCACTCCACGCCGGTCGAATCGGTGCATTCCGCCACGGCGTCGGCCCACATCTCGCACGCCGTGATTGCGACGTACGCGGCCGCCGCGGCCGTCGAGGTGCCCGGCGTGCGAGGCATCTGGGCCGGCCATTCGACGCCACCCGAGCGCCGCATCGACCCCGAGCGCGCACCCAAGGGCGTGCGGGTCGGCGGTGACGGCGAGCGGCTCGAACTGGAGTTGCACCTGGTCACCGAGTGGGGCGCCAGCATCCCCGCGGTCGCCGACCAGGTGGGCCGGCAGGTGCGCAGCTACCTGGCGTCGATGATCGAGCTCGAGCCGGCCGAGATCGCGGTGGTCGTGGACGACGTCGCCCCGCCGCCGTGACCGGCGTCGAGCACCTGACGCGCGGCACGATCGGGTCGGCCCCGCCTCCCTGCCGGGGCTGCGTCTGGTGGCAGACCCCGCCCGGCGCCCGCGAGGCCGACCACGACCGCTGGACGGAGCGGATGGAGGACGAGTTCGGGCCGTGGGGCAAGCTCTACCTGGAGGGCGACCGTACACTGGGGCTGCTCCAGTACGGCCCGGCGGGGCGGTTCCCGCGCGCCCGCACGATGCCGGCGGGGCCGCCCGGCGGCGACGCGATCCTCGTCACCTGCGCCTATCTGGCCGACGCCCAGACGCCGTGGGTGCTGCAGAGCCTGTTCCTGGCCGCGATCGGCGAATGCAAGGACCGCGGCTTCCCGTTCCTCGAGGCGTTCTCCCACCGCTACGAGCCGGGTGCCGACTTCGCGGCCCGGTTCCTCGGCCACCGCACCATCTTCCCGGCCGACTTCCTGCACGACCTGGGGTTCCAGAGCCGCCGTTCCGCGGGGACAATCGAGTTGGCGCGGCTCGACCTGCGCACGATCGAGACGGCGGCGGAGCAGAGCCTGGCGGAGCGGGTGAAGGCGCGGCTCGCGCCGTTCCAGCCGGCGCCGGCAGCACTGCGGTGAACCGCGAGAGGCAGCAGGGCGAATGACGGACGGACCATCGGGAAAGGATCAGCGGACGGAACACCTGTCCGATCACGGGCTGCTCGCGCTCGTCGCACGGGGAGATCGCGAGGCCTTTGCGCGCCTCTACGACCAGTACAGTGACGTCGCCTACTCGCTCGCGCTGCGCATCGTGCGCGACCGCGAACTGGCGGCGGACGTCGTGCAGGACGCCTTCCTGGCGGTCTGGAACCAGGCCTCGCGGTTCGAGTCGTCACGAGGCCAGCCCTCGACCTGGATCTTGACGTTGACACACCACAAGGCAGTCGACATCGTGCGCCGCGAGCAGCGGCGACGGACCGAGCCGCTGGACGATGCGGCGGCGGCCACCGATCCCGCCCCTTCGGTGGAGGAGCAGGCGTGGGCAGGCGTCACCCGCCAGCAGGTGCAGCTGGCGCTGCGCGGGCTGCCCGACCCGCATCGTGAGGTGCTCGAGCTGGCGTACATCGGGGGCTACACGCAGTCGGAGATGGCCGAGCGGCTGGCGCTGCCGCTGGGCACGGTCAAGAGCCGGACGTTCGCGGCGATGCGCTCGCTGCGCGAGGCGCTCCAGCGCACCGGCGTCGTCACGGAGGACGAGTGGAACACGTCGACGAGCTGATCCCCGCGCACGCGCTGCGCACCCTGGAGGGCGACGACGAGCGGATCGTCGTGGCGCACCTCGCCGAGTGCGAGCGGTGCCGCCGCCAGCTGGTCGACTTCGAGCACGTGGCCGCCTCGCTGGCCTACACCGCGCCCCGCGCCGTGCCGCCGCCGGAGCTGCGCGACCGCGTGCTGGCCGCGATCGGGCCCGTGGTCGAGCCGGCGCCGTCCGCGGCGCCCGCCCAGGAGCGGCCGGCCCGGTCGCGGTGGAGCTGGTGGCCGCGGCTGGCGACGGTGGCCGTGCCCGTGCTCGCAGCCTGCCTGGTCGGGCTCGTGATCTGGAACATCTCGCTGCGCAACGATCTCGACTCCACCAAGACGCAGTTCGCCGCGAACCCGGCCGTCCACGTCGCGAACGTGGGCAACGCCGTCTCGGACACCGCGGGCAACGTCACGCTCTACGCCGACCTGGCTCCGGCGCCGCCGGGCAAGACCTACGAGGCGTGGGTGATCGGCGCGTCCGGCGCGATTCCGGCCGGCACCTTCTCGGGCGGGGGCACCGCGGTGCTGCACCTCACCGCCCAGGCACGGCCCGGCGACAAGATCGCCGTCACGATCGAGCCGGCGGGCGGTTCCGACCAGCCGACAACGACCCCGATCGGCGCCGCGGCTATCTGACCAGGTAGGCCAGCGTGCCTGCGATGACCGCGGTGGAGAGCACGATCCGCGCCATCCGCGACGGATCGGGCAGGTCGATGCTGAACGCCGGGGCCGACCGCACCTTGTGGCGTCGCGCCAGCCGCGAGCGGGCGATCGCCGACTCCCGCTGGGCCGCCATCCCCAGCAGCTCGTCCACCCGGTAGGGGCCGTGTGCGGAGGCGCCGTGATCGTGGTCGACGCAGACGAACGCCTTGCCGATCTCGGCCACGTCGCCCAGGCACCGCGGGCAGGCATGGGGCACGGCCTCGTACGGCTGCCACTCCTCCCGCGCGCAGCGGCGGCGATCGGCCGTGGTCAGCAGCTGGTGCGCCCGCCACGGGCCGTGGTCGGCGCAGACGCCGACTCGGGCTGGGCGGATGCAGACCGGGCACAGCGTCCCGCGGGCCGCCCTCAAGCCGCGGCCTCCGCGCCGGGGACGCGGATCAGCCCTCGCCGGGCCAGCAGCTCGGCGATCTGGACGCCGTTCAGGGCGGCGCCCTTGCGAAGATTGTCGGCGACGATCCAGAGGGCGAGCCCGTTGCGGCGGGTGGCGTCGGCGCGGATGCGCCCGACCAGCACGTCGTCGAGGCCGGCGGCATCACTTGCCATCGGGTAGCGCTCCTGCGACGGGTCGTCCACCACGCGCACACCGGGGGCGGCGGCCAGCAGTTCGCGCGCGTCGTCCGCGCTCAGCGGCCGCTCGGTCTCGAGCCAGACGGCCTCCGAATGCGAGCGCCAGACCGGCACGCGGACGCAGGTCGCGGTGATGCCGATCGAGTCGTCCTCGAGGATCTTGTGCGTCTCGCGGACCAGCTTCGTCTCCTCGATCGTCTCGTCTCCCTCGAACACATCGCACTGCGGAAGCGCATTGAATGCGATCGGATGAGGGTACACATCAGGTCGGACGCTGTCACCCTGCAGGATCGCCAACGACTGTGAGCGAAGCTCATCGACCGCACGGCTGCCGGTGCCGGACACCGCCTGGTACGTCGCGACGGTGATGTGGTGGATCCGGGCCGCGTCGTGCAGCGGCTTGAGCGCGCAGACGAGCTGGATCGTCGAGCAGTTCGGGTTGGAGACGATGCCGCGGTGGGCCGCGGCAGCCTCGCCGTTCACCTCGGGCACGACCAGCGGCACGCCGGCGTCCATGCGGAAGGCGCTCGACTTGTCCACCACCATGCAGCCGCGGCGGACGGCCTCGGGCGCGAACCGTCTCGAGGTGCCGCCTCCGGCCGAGAACAGCGCGAGGTCGAACCCCTCCAGCGCGTCCTCGGTGAGCTCCCGCACCTCGAGCTGCTCGCCCGCGAACGGCACGCGCGTCCCGGCCGAGCGGGCCGACGCGAATGGGACGACCTCGGATGCCGGGAACGACCGCTCGGCCAGGATCGAGAGCACCTCGGGGCCGACGGCGCCGGTGGCGCCCACCACTGCGACGCGGGGGTCAGACACGGATCTCACGTCCCTGCGCCTCGCTCAGCTCCTGGGCGAACTCGGCGTGCAGCACCGACACGGCCTCCGGGACGCGCTCGCGGTCGATCACGCACGACACCTTGATCGGCGACGTGGCGATCATGCGCACGTTCATGGAGTGGTCGGCGAGGATCTGGAACATGCGCGCTGCCACGCCGGGATGGCTCTTCATGCCGGCGCCGACCATGCTCACCTTGCCGGCGGTCGAGTCCACCCGCCAGCGCAGGTCGAGCTCGGCGCACAGCCCCTCGATCGTGTCCGTCATCAGCGCCAGGTCCTCGGCCGGCACCGAGAAGGTGATGTCGGCCAACTCGTCGTGGGTGACGGCGTTCTGGATGATCGTGTCCACGTTGATGCCGACCGCGGCGACGGCGCTGAAGATGCTGGCCGCCGCGCCCGGCTTGTCGGGCACGTCGATCAGCGTCACGTACACCTCGTCGACGGTGTGGGTGATGCCGGAGATGATCGGGTCTTCCATCGTCTCGTCCTCTCGGATCCAGGTACCGGGGGTGTCGGTGAACGTCGAGCGCACGTGGATCGGCACGTCGTGGTTTCGGGCGAACTCGACCGACCGCAGCTGCAGGACGCGCGCGCCGGACCCCGCCATCTCGAGCATCTCCAGCGGCGAGACGAGGGGCAGCCGGCGGGCGGTCGGCACGATCCGGGGGTCGGCGGTGTAGACGCCCTCGACGTCGGTGTAGATCTCGCAGTCTCCGCCCAGCGCGGCGGCCAGGGCGACGGCGCTGAGGTCGGAGGCGCCGCGACCCAGCGTGGTCACGTCGTAGGCCGTGGAGACGCCCTGGAACCCGGCCACCAGCACGATCCGGCCCTGGTCGAGCGCCTCCAGGATGCGGCGCGGGCGGATGTCCACGATCTTCGCCTTGGTGTGCGCGGTGTCGGTGACGATGCCGGCCTGGGAGCCGGTCAGCGAGACGGCGCTCTGGCCCAGGTCCTCGATCGCCATCGCGCACAGCGCGGCCGAGATGCGCTCCCCGGTGGAGAGCAGCATGTCCATCTCGCGCGGGTGCGGCCGGCCGGACACCTGCCCGGCCAGCGCGGTCAGCTGGTCGGTGGTCTTGCCCATCGCCGAGACGACGCCGACCACGGGGCGGCCGGAGCGGTGCGCCTCGACCAGTCGCCGCGCGACGTTGCGGATCTTGTCGGGATCGGCGACGGAGCTGCCGCCGAACTTCATCACGACCACGCGGCGCGCGTCGGCCTGCACCTCGGGAAGGGCCATCAGGGGAGTGTATCGGCGGGGTTCGGCGGGCCGTTCAGGCCATGGTTGCGAGGATGCCGGCGATGTCGGCGACCGTCGTCCGCGGGTTCACGATCGCCAGCCGCGTGCACGTCTCGCCCAGGTGCGTGGTCGGCGTGACGAAGGCGTAGCCCTCCGTCCGCAGCCGCTCGCTCCAGCGGTGGTAGTCGTCCGGCCCCCAGCCCAGCCGGCGGAAGACGAGCACCGTCAGCTCGGGCTCGACCAGCAGCTCGACGTAGGGCCGGGCGCGGATCTCGTCGGCGCCGTCCCGCGCCACCTGGAGGGTGTGCTCGATCGCATCGCGGTAGGCGTCGGTGCCGTGGGTGGCCAGCGAGAACCAGAAGGGCAGGCCGCGGGCGCGGCGGGAGAGGTGGACGGCGTAGTCGGACGGGTTCCACTCGCTGGCGACGGTGATCGGGTCGAGGTAGCCGGCGTGCTGGGTGTGGGCGGCGCGGGCGATCGCGGGGTCGCGGTAGAGCAGGGCGCAGCAGTCGAACGGCGCGAACAGCCACTTGTGCGGGTCGACGATGAAGCTGTCCGCGTGCTCGACGCCGCGGAAGCGGTCGCGCACCGACGGGGCCGCCAGCGCCGCGCCGCCGTAGGCGCCGTCCACGTGCATCCACAGGCCGAGGTCGCGGCAGGCCTCGGCGATCCCCTCAAGGTCGTCGATCACGCCCAGGTTGGTCGTACCCGACGTCGCCACCACGGCAAACAGCCCATCGGTCGCGGACGTGGTGATCGCGGCCCGCAGCGCGGCGCCGGTCATGCGTCCGTGCTCGTCCGCGGGCACCACCAGCAGATCGACGTCCATCACCTGGCGCAGAGCGTAGGCCACCGAGGAGTGCGTCTCCTCGGTGGTGGCGACGCTCCAGCGGGCCGGCCGGACACCGCCGCGCAGCTGGGAGGCGGCGTGCCGCGCCGCGACCAGGGCCGAGAGGTTACCGGTCGTCCCGCCGGGGACGAAGCAGCCGCCCGCACCGGCCGGCATCCCGGCCAGGTCGGCGATCCAGCGCAGGGCCTGGTTCTCGGCGTAGACCGCGCCGGAGCTCTCCAGCCAGCTGCCGCCGTAGATCGACTGGACGCCGACCAGCAGGTCGAACAGGGTCGAGACCTCGGTCGGCGCGCCGGGGATGAAGGCGAGGTAGCGGGGGTGGTCGACCGACATGTTGGCGGGGGCCAGCACGTCCGTCCACAGCCGCAGCGCCGCGTCCCCGCCCAGCCCGCCGGGGGTGATCGTCGCGCCGGCGGAGGCGGCCAGCCGCTCGGGCGGCTGCGGGCCGTCGAGCGGCACCTCCATCCGCATCCGGTCGAGGGCGAGCCGGGTGATCTCCTTCGCGAGGCGCTCCGTCTCGGCCGTGTAGCGATGCATCGCGGCACTGTACCGGCAGGCGCCGTGCGGTAGGATCGTTGTCACGATGAGCGACCTGCTGGAGCTGATCGGGCGCTACGACGACGCCTGGAACCGCCAGGACGTGGAGGCGATCTCGTCGATCCACGCGCCCGGCATCGTCTTCCACAACCACACCGCGGGCGAGCGGGTGGAGGGCAGGGACGCCGTCGGTGCGCACATCGCGGCGATCTTCGCCCGCTGGCCGACGCTGCGGTTCGCCGGCCGCGGGCAGCGCGCGGGCGACGACTTCGTCGTCAGCGAGTGGACCGCCTCGGCCACCCATCCCGACGACGGCCGCAGGCTGGAGTGGGACGGCATCGACGTCTTCCCGATCAGTGGCGGCCTGATCCTCCGCAAGGACGTCTACTCGACCAGCGCGACGCCTCGGGTGCTCTAGTCCGGATCGGAGACGACGAGGCGCAGGCCGACGTCGAGGTGCGACCGGTCGCGCAGATCGCCGTGCCGCGCGTCCCAGGCGCCTGAGGCCAGGTCGCGGCGCAGGCGCTCGACGCCGGCCGCCTCCTGATCGTCCGGGAGCAGCCGGAACGTCGACATGTTCCGCCGGACGCCCGCGTCGAGGTAGGTCTCGGGCCGGCCGAAGAACGCCTCCGAGAAGCCGTCGACGCACCCTGCCGGCACCGGCAGCGGCCGGATCTCGATGCGGCCGCCCAGCCGTTCGGCGATCGCCTCCGGGTTCACCCCGGGCCGGTCGCCGAAGGCCATGCCCGGGAAGTACTCGGCGGTCAGCCACAGCCGGTCGATCATCCGTGCGTCGCCAGAGAGCACGACCACCCGGCGGGCGACGCGCCGGAGCTCGCGCAGTCCGACGGTGAGGTCGCTCCAGTGGTGGACGGTATGCAGGGCCATCGCGACGTCGAAGCTGCCGTCCACGAAGGGCAACCGCTCGGCCGCGGCCACTACCGCCGGTGCGGCGCCCGCCGGCCGTTGCGCGATCATCACCGGAGAGGGCTCGACGGCGACGACCGTGCGGTCGTGCGGCTCGTACGCCCCGGCGCCGGCGCCGACGTTCAGCAGGGTGCGGCCGTCGCCCAGCGCGGCGTGGATCCGGGCGGCCATCTCCGGATCTTCGCGGCGGGTGGCCGTGTAGGTGGTGCCCAGCGAGTCGTACCGTGCCCTCTCCATAGCGTGCGCACTATATAGCACATATGAGCTAGACCGCAAGGCGGCCGGCATGCGAGCAACCGTCGACGTGCATCGCAGCCCGCTGGCGAACCATCGCCCCAGCCTACGAGGCCTGGCGTCACGCGTCTGTCACGACGTGTGACGGTTCGGCGCGGAGCTACGCCATCTCGCGGCGCCCGGCAAAGGCGCGGCCCAGCGTGACCTCGTCGGCGTACTCCAGGTCGCCGCCCACCGGCAGGCCGCTGGCCAGCCGGGTGACGCGGCAGCGGCCGGCCAGCCGGTCGGCGATGTAGACGGCCGTCGCCTCGCCCGTCATCGTCGGGTTGGTCGCCAGCACCACCTCGGCGACACGCTCCCGTTCGACCCGCTCCAGCAGTTCGGCGATGCGCAGGTCGGCGGGATCGACGCCGTCGATCGGCGACAGCGCCCCACCCAGCACGTGGTAGACGCCGCGGAACTCCGCCGTCCGCTCCATCGCCACGATGTCGCTCGGATCCTCGACCACGCAGATCACCGTCCGCTCGCGCCGCGTGTCCTGGCAGATCGGGCAGAGCGGCCCCTCGGCCAGGTTGAAGCACTCCTCGCAGAACCCGATCCGCTCCTTCACCTCGCGGATCGCATCCGCCAGGCTGAGCGCGTCCTCGGGCGTCGAGCGGAGGATGTGGAACGCCAGTCGCTGCGCCGTCCGCCTGCCGATCCCGGGCAGCCGGGCGAGTTGGGTGATCAGGTTCTCGACCGAGGGCGAGTACACGACGGAGCCGGCGGATCCCGCTAGAGACCGGGGATGCCGAGGCCTCCCATGCCACCGAGCTGGCCCATCATCCGCTGCTGCTGCAGCTGCTGGGCCGCCGTCAGCGCGCCGTTCACGGCCGAGACCAGCAGGTCCTGGAGCATCTCGACGTCGTCCGGGTCGATCGCCTCCGGCTTGATCGTGATGTCCGCGATCTCGAGCGAGCCCGACACCTTGACGGTGACCGCGCCGCCGCCGGCCGAGTGCTCGATGTACTCGGTCTTGAGCTCCTCCTGCGCCTTGGCCATCTGCTCCTGCATCTTGCCGAGCTGGGCCATCATCTTGTTCGGGTCCATCTTCGTCACCGGGGCAACCTCCTGACGGTCGTCCGATCAGACCTCGCGGGCGTCGAACGTCTCCTTGAGTTGGGCGAACAGCGCGTCCTCGGAGACCGGCTCCAGCTCGGCCGGCTCGGCTGCGGGCTCGGGCTCCGCCGGCTCGGCGGCGGCCTCGGTGGCCGTCATCCGCAGCCGCACGGCCGCGCCCAGCGCCTGCCCGACCACCTCGGTCAGCAGCTCGGCGTTCTCCGAAGCCTCGGCGCCGGTGCGGGCGAACGGCGTCGGAAACGCGATCGTGACCACCCCGTCCTCGTAGCCGGCGGGGTGGGCGCCCTCCAGCAGCCCCCGAAGGGGCGGCGAGCGGCGCTCGACCTCG
Source organism: uncultured Actinomycetes bacterium (assembly GCA_963797175.1). GTDB lineage: Bacteria > Actinomycetota > Thermoleophilia > Gaiellales > JAICJC01 > DATLLN01. The sequence continues at coordinate 912,262 of CAWCOL010000009.1, read as the reverse complement.
GGCAGCACCGCGTCCTGCCACCGCGCGTCCACCGCGTCGCCCGAGGCGACGGGCGGCGGCGGAGGCGACGGCGCGCTGGGGCGCTCGATGGGCTCCGCCGGCGCCGGCTGCTCCGGCGCGGGCGGGGAGACGGCAGTCGCAGCGACCACGGGCGATGCGCCGCCCTCGAGCCGCTCCAGCCGCTGGGACAGCGCCTGCAGCGACAGCTCCCCCTGGGGGCGGCAGACCTTGACCAGCGCCAGCTCCAGCGGCAGCCGGGGGTCGGCGCCCTCGCGCACCTCGGTCAGCACGTCGCGCAGCAGGTCGATCAGCCGCACGGCCGCCGTCGCGGTGACGCGGCTCGCCTGGTCGGCGATGCGCGCGGCCTCCTCGGAGGTCAGGTCGAGGTCGTCCGGCGGCGCGCCCAGCTGCTGGGTCAGGAAGATGCCGCGCAGGTGGCCGAGCAGCGCGCTCGAGATCTGCGCGAGGTCGGCGCCCGCCTCGGCCAGCTCGTCCACCCAGCGCAGCGCGCCGGCGGCGTCGCCCGCGGCGACCAGGTCGAGCGCGGCGAAGAGCGACTCCTCGTCGGCGGTGCCGAGCAGCTGACGGGCATCCTCGGCGGTGATCCGCTCCGAGCAGGCCGTGCGCAGCTGGTCGAGCAGCGAGACCGCGTCGCGGAAGCTGCCGCCGGCGGCGCGAGCGACCAGCGACACGGCGGACTGGTCGATCTCGATCGACTCGGCCACCGCGATCCGGTCGAGCACCTCGCCGATCTCGGCGTGCGTCGGGCGGTGGAAGGCGAACCGCTGGCAGCGGCTGCGGATGGTCGGCAGCATCGACTGCATCTCGGTCGTACAGAGCACGAAGACGACGTGGTCAGGCGGCTCCTCGAGCGTCTTCAGCACCGCGTTCGAGGCCTCCTTGGTGAGCATGTGGGCCTCGTCGATGATGTAGATCTTGCGCCGGCCCAGCACCGGCCGCAGGCCGATCCGGTCGTTGATCTCGCGGACGTCGTCGATGCCGCGGTGGCTCGCCGCGTCCATCTCGATCACGTCGATCGCGGTCGCGTCGTGGATCGTCCGGCACGACTCGCAGACCAGGCAGGGCGTCACCGTCGGGCCCCGCTCGCAGTTGAGCGACTTGGCCAGGATCTTGGCCAGCGACGTCTTGCCGGTGCCCCGCGGCCCGGCGAAGAGGTACGCGTGGGCGACGCGGTCGTGCTCGATCGCGTTGGTCAGCGTACGGACGATGTGCGCCTGGCCGACGACCTGGCTGAGGTCGAGCGGCCGGTGGGTGCGATAGAGGGCTGACACCGCCGTAGCTTATCTACGGCCCGTGAGGGCGACCGTGCACCCGCCCGTCGAAACACCCGACCCGGCCGGTGCCCGAAGCGCAGGCTCCCACCAGGCTGGCCCGCGGCACCCGGGTGACGTTGCTTAGCGCTGCTTCCTTCCGGACCTGACGCGGTTCACAAGCCTCCGTTGCGCGGGACCTGGCGATCAACACCGAACGCTCGGGCCCATGTTCCGAACCGGACGCCCCTCGGGGCGGGATTCAGCCCGGCTAGAGCGGATTGCCGGTACAGGGAACCGCTAGCTCCCCACCTAGCACGGTCGCGAGGATGGTATCAGCTTGCGTCCGCCCGATCCTCGGCTTCACGGAGCCGCCGGGCGAGGATCTTGGCCAGCTTCAGCGAGATGGCCGGGTGCTGCTCGAGCAGCGGTGTGAACTGCCATGAGGTGATGCCGAACACGCGGAGCGGCGACTCCGCGATGACGGACGCGGTGCGCAGTCCGGTCTCGTCGAGCAGCGCGACCTCGCCGAATGAGCCGCCCGCCCCCAGGGTTCCGCGCCGCACCCCGTGGCGCTCGACGCGCGCCTCGCCGTCGGCGATCACGAAGAACCCGACGCCGCCCTCGCCCTCACCGACAACGGTGTCGCCGGTGTCGTAGCGGCGTTCCTTGGCCGTGTTGGCGACGGCCTCGAGCTCCTTGTCTGTCAGGCCGTCGAACAGCGGCACTCGCCGCAGGATCTCGATGCGCTCATCTGTCATCCGAACCTCTCTTGGTCAAGCGGGATTGCATAGTCTGTCGTGCGGAGGCCCATCCGGCAAGTGGCATACTGCGACTCGCACTGGAGAGGTGTCCGAGTTGGCTTAAGGAGCGCGACTGGAAATCGCGTAAGCGGGGTTTCACCTGCTTCGCGGGTTCGAATCCCGCCCTCTCCGCTGGCGGCGTTCAGGAGACGGCCGCAGCCGCGAAGCTTGCCATGTCCGGGAAGGTCAGGTCGGGGTGCGCCTCGGCCGGCGGCGTCGCGCCCGTGCCGTCGCGGTCGCCGCGGCGGTCGATCCAGACCGACGAGAAGCCCAGCCGCTGGGCGGGGACGTGGTCGTGGAACAGGCTCTGGGCGACGTGCAGCACGCGCTCGCGGGGCAGGCCCAGCGTGGCCAGCAGCAGGTGGAAGTTCTCCTCGCGCGGCTTGTACCCATGGGCCTGCTGGGCGGTCACGACCCAGTCGAACTCGACGCCCAGCCGCCGGGCCGACGCGGCGAAGAGGTCGTCGTCGCAGTTGGTCAGCACGCCCAGCCGGTAGCGGGTGTGCAGACGGGCGAGCGCCGCCGGCGAGTCGGGGAACGCCGGCCACTCCCCGACCGAGCCGCCGAACCGGGCCAGCTCCTCTGCGCCTGGGGCGACGTCGAGCTCCTCGCAGACGCCGGCCAGGCTGCGTGCGATCACCTCGCGGTAGGCGAGGTACGGGCCGCTCTCGAGCTCGGCCTCGTGCCGGGCGTAGCGCTCGAGCAGCTCGTCGTCGGTCTGCTCGGGTCCGCGGTGCGCGGCCAGCACCGGCCGCATGCCGGCCAGGATGCCGCGCTCCCAGTCGATCAGGGTGCCGTAGCAGTCGAACGTGAGCGCGTCGAAGGCGCCGAGGTCGATCGTCACACGGCCAGACTACCCGTGCCGGGCGGCGGCGGCACCGGTGGCGGCATGCCGGCCCAGGCGGCGGGCCAGCAGCCACGCCTGCGTGCGGATCTCGGGCACGGCGACCGACTCCAGCCGCTCGCCGGTCAGCAGCGACCCGATCGCCCACACGGGCGGCCGGTCGGCCAGCCCGGTGGCGGTCAGTCCGTCGGCCGATGCGGCAACGCCGCCCAGCGGGTGCGAGATCACGATCCCGCGCCGGCAGAGCTCGCCCAGCAGCGGGTCGGCCCGTACGTCGCGGCCCGGGCCGGTGCAGTTGACGATGGCGGCGACCCGCTCGGTGCGCGCGCCGGAGCGCGCGGCGGTCAGCACGTGCAGGCCGTCCGGGGTCGCCGTGACGCGGCGCACCGCGCCGGCCGAGACCTCCAGCCGCCGGTCCGACCGCAGCCGGTCGATCGCGGCCGCGACCTGCGGCGCCATTCGGTGCCGGCTGACCGTCCAGTAGCGCTCGAGGTGGCGGTGGAACCGCTCGCGCTCGGCCATGGTCATCGCCGCCCACAGCCGCGGCGAGTGGGGCCGGATCGCGTTGACCGCCTCGCGCCAGTCCTTGCCCTCGGCGGCCAGTGAGGCGATCTCCCCGCGCAGCCAGCGCAGCAGGCCGGGCGCGGTGACGTCGTCGGGCAGTTCCAGGGCGTAGGGGTCGCGGGGGCCGTCGGCGCGATGGGCGGAGGGCAGCAGGCCGTGGCGGGAGAGCGCCAGCACGCTGCGGTGCTGGTCGCGGGCCAGCGTGAGGGCGACGTCGACGGCGGTCAGGCCGGTGCCGAGGCACAGCACGGGGCCGTCGGGCAGCCCGTCCAGCGCACCGGGCCGCCAGGGGTCGCCCACCAGGCGGGCGGCCGGGACGGCATCCAGCCCGGGGATCTGCGGCCAGACGGGCGGCAGCGTGCCGGTCGCGAGCACCACCTCGGAGGCGAGGACATGGCCGCCGCCGGCGAGGCGGACGCGCATGCCGCGCGGGTCGGGGTCGATCGTCGTCGCGGCGTCGTTTCGGCGCAGCAGCTCGCCGTCACCCAGCTCGCGCGCGTCGGCGAGGACGTGGCCGAGGTAGCGGCGATAGTCGCGGCGGGCGGCGAAGGTCAGCTCGTGGGCGTCGGGGTTTCGGCGGCGCAGCCAGCGGACGAAGTGCGTGGCGTCGTGGGCCATTGCGCTCATCCCGCCGGCGGGCACGTTCAGCAGGTGGGCGGGATCGCCGGTGCCGTAGGCGGCGCCGCGGCCGGTGTGGGCGGTGCGCTCGATCAGCGCGACCCGGCGGGCCCGGCGGCCGTGGCGCAGCAGCTCGGCGGCGAGCAGGACGCCGCTGGCACCGCCGCCGATGATGGCGACGTCCGCGCGGTCGGAGGTGCTCGGAGCGGGGCGCGGCTCGGATCGGATCGTGTCCAGGATGCTCATGAGGCGGAGTATTCCATAAAGATCATTGACATGGTGGAGATTAGGTAGTGCAGAGAGGATTCCCCGTTCGTCAAGCCTCAAACCGTGCCGATCCCGCGCACTTCCGGGCGGACTCGCGCACGACTCTGCAACGTCTTTGAGGACCTCCGGCACCGAGTCTGGCACCGAGCCGGAGTCCGAGCCGGAGTCGGTGCCGGGTTCCGTCCCGGAGCAGGTGCCCGGCACGGTGCCGGACACCGGGAGGCAGGCCGGTACGATCCGGGACGCGATGGCGGCCATCAAGCTCGTCTACCTGGGTGGAGGCTCGACGCGCGCGCCGGGCACGGTCGCGGGGCTGATCGCCCAGGGCGAGCAGTTCGCCGGCTCCGAGGTGGCGCTGGTCGATCTGGACGAGGGGCGGCTCGAGATCGTCCGCCGGCTGGCCGAGCGGATGGCGCAGGCCCGCGGCCTCGACCTGCGGTTCTCCGCCACCACCGAGCGGCGCAGGGCGCTGGAGGGCGCCGACGCGGTGCTCTCGAGCTTCCGGCCGGGCGGGTTCGAGGCGCGGCACCTGGACGAGAGCATCCCGCTCCGCCACGGCGTGATCGGCCAGGAGACGCAGGGCCCCGGCGGCTTCTTCATGGCGCTGCGGTCGATCGCCGTGCTGCGCGAGGTGTGCGGGGAGATGGCCGAGCTCTGCCCGGACGCCCTGCTCGTCAACTACACCAACCCGGTCAACCTCGTCGCCCAGGCGATCGCCGATCACAGCGCGATCTCGGTGGTCTCGCTGTGCGAGGGGCCGATCTACTTCCCCCGCATCTTCGCTGCAGGCGTCGGCCTCGACCCCGACCTGATCGAGGCGACGATGGTGGGGCTGAACCACGGCTGCTTCAGCGTCGCCGCCCGCTACGACGGCGACGACCTGCTGCCGCTGCTGGACGAGCTCGACGCCCGCCGCGACCGCGAGGTGCGCGAGCCGTGGTGGGACGGCCTGCTGCGGCTGGCCGTGACCGTCCGCGCCGTCCCCGCGGACTACATGGCCTACTACTACTACCGCGACACCGTGCTCGAGCACCTGCGCGGTAAGCCGACGACGCGCTCGCAGGACATCATGGGCATGACCGGCGGCTACTGGCGGCACTACGAGGAGCAGGCGGCCCGCGCCGACCCGCAGCTCGACCCCGACCTCTGCCGCGGCGGGATCGACGAGCTCGAGCTGGCGGTGGACGTGATGGACGCCGTCTTCAACGACCGGGACGAGGTGTGGCCCGTCAACGTGCCCAACAACGGCACGATCGCGGAGCTGCCCGACCGGCAGGTGGTCGAGGTGCCCGGCCGCTGCAACGCCTCCGGGATCCATCCCGAGGGCCGGTTCGAGCTGCCGCCGCCGGTGCGCGGCCTGGTCAAGTCGCTGGCCGAGTACCAGCTGCTCGCGGCCGACGCCGCGTGGGACGGCGACCGCCGCCAGGCGGTGCAGGCGCTGGCCGCGAATCCGCTCGTGCTCGACCTGGGCAAGGCAGAGCTGCTCTACGACGAGCTTGCGGAGGCCCATCGCGACCACCTGCCCGACCGGCTGGTGCGGACGTGACGCTCCGTACCCGCGCCACGCTGGCGCTGTCCGGCTCGCTCGGGGCTGCCGTGGTGTTTCCCGCCGTGGCATCGGCCCACGCGGTGGCCGGGAAGTCCTACGAGTTCCAGCTGCCGGTGTGGCTGTACGCCGTCTCGGGCGGCCTCGTCGTGCTGCTCTCCGTGCCGATGGCGGTGGCCGGCGCCGAGCGGGGCAGCTGGACGAGCGACCGCTCGTGGACGCCGGGCGCCACGGCGGCGCTGGCCGCCCGGATCGCCCGGGTCGTGCTGGGCGTGGCCATCGTCATCGCCGTCGTCGGCGGCCTGTTCGGCGACATCCGCTTCTACGCCAACCCTGCCACGGTGCTGTTCTGGATCGACCTGTGGGTGGGCGTCGCCGTGGTCGCCGCCCTGATCGGCAACGTCTGGGACGCTGTCAGTCCGGTCAACGCGCTCGGCCGCATGCTGGAGCAGCAGCTCGCCCGGGACGGGATCACGCCCCGCCCCTATCCGGCCCGGCTGGGGATGTGGCCGGCGATCGTCCAGCTGCTGGCGCTGGCGTGGCTCGAGCTGTGCTGGACCGGCGGCAGCAACCCGCAGTACCTGGCGGCAATCATCGTCGCCTACCTCGTCGTGCAGCTGGGGGCGATGGCGCTGTTCGGCGCCGAGGTGTGGCTGGAGCGGGGCGAGCTGTTCACCGCCCTGGCCCGCGTGCTCAGCCGCTTCGCCCCGGCCGAGATGTGGTGCAGGACGGCCGAGCCCTGCCAGGCGCTGCGCTGCCGCGACGGCGAGCGGCGCGGCTGCCCGTCGTGCTTCATCGACGCCGACGCCGATCAGCGCGGCGTGCGGCTGCGCTCCTACGGCTCCGGCGTCCACCGCGAGCCGCCGCTGGCGGCGGCGGGCGGCGCATTCGTGCTGGCGATGCTGGCGACGGTCGTCTTCGACGGCTTCTCCCGCACCACCCGCTACATCGACCTGACCGACCGGATCGCGCCGTACGGCAGCTGGCTGGGCGCCCACTCCTCCACGCTGCGGACGCTCTCGATGGTGGTCGTGGTGACGCTGTTCGTGACGCTGTTCGTCGCCGTCTGCGCACTGGTTGGCCAGCTCGAGGGCGGCGGGACGGCCGCCGCGGTGAGCCGCTACGCGCCGACGCTGATCCCGATCGCGGCGGTCTACTTCGTCGCCCACTACCTGGTCTACGCCGTCGTCTACGCCCAGCTGACGCCGCAGGTGCTGGCCGACCCGTTCGCGAGCGGCTGGCTGCATTACCGCATCTTCACGTCGGTGCCCGGGTGGCTGGTGTGGTGGATCCAGGCCGGCGTGATCGTGGTCGGGCACGTGGTCGCGGTGTTCGAGGCGCAGCGCGTCGCCCGCCGCGCGCCGGCCGGGCGGCGGCTCCACGCCGCGCTGATGCACTCGCCGATCACGGCGCTGATGGTGCTGTACACGATGGCGGGCCTCTGGGTCCTGGCGCAGGCGCTCGAGGGATGAGCCGGCGGGCGATCGTCGCGCTCGGCTCGCCGCTCGACTGCTCCGGACGGGGCCGCGGCGAGCAGCTGGGAGCCGACGCGCTGCGCGCCACCGGACTGCTCGGCCGGCTCGGGGCGGAGGACATCGGCGACGTCCACCCGGCCATCGTCGACGCCCGGCGCGAGCCCGTCACGGGCATCGTCGCCTACCGCGAGGTGCGGGCCGCGTGCGCCGCCGTGCGCGACGCGGTGCTCGCGATCTTCCACCGGCCTGCGCTGCCGCTGGTGCTGGGAGGCGACTGCGCCTACCTGCCGGGCTGCCTGGCCGCGGCGCGGCGCCGCTACGGCAGGGCCGGCCTCGCCTTCGTGGACGGCCACCTGGACTTCTTCGACGGCGCGACGTCGCCGACCGGCGAGGCGGCCGACATGGACCTCGCCGCGATCTGCGGCTACGGCGCCGCCGGCCTGACCGAGTTGGCGGGCGAGGCGCCGATGGTGAACCCCGCGGACGTCGTCGTGGTGGGCCACCGGATCGACCACAGCGGCGGCATCAGCGAGGCCGACCTGGTGGACGACCGGGTCGAGCAGCACGTCGGCCGCGAGGTGTCCGCCGATCCGGCGGGCGTGGGCGCCGCCGTCGCCGGCCGGCTCGTCGGCACCGGGGCGATGTGGCTGCACATCGACCTGGATGTGCTCGACCGCGACGTGATGTCGGCGGTCTCCTATCCCCAGGCCGACGGCCTCACCTGGGAGGCGCTGGAGGCGGTGCTGGCGCCGCTGGCCGCCTCCCCCGCGCTGATCGGCGTCAGCGTCGCCGACCTGGTGCCGCCGCTCGATCCGGACGGCGCCGCCGCCGCCCGGATCGCGAACATCCTCGAACACGCCTTGTAGCTACTCCGCCGCGGCGCGCCGGTAGGTGAGGACGAGGACGCCGGAGGAGCCGACCGGCCGCGAGTCGACCAGCTCGAGCCGGATCGCCTTCGCCGTGTCGGGGAACGTCCGCTTGCCGCTGCCCAGCACGATCGGGAACAGCATCAGCCGCAGCTCGTCCACCAGGTCGAGCTCCATCAGCCCGTGCACCAGCTGGGCGCTGCCGTTGACGAGGATGTCGCCGTCCGAGCGCGTCTTCAGCTCGGCGATGCCCTCGGCCAGGTCGCCGCGCAGGATCTCCGAGTTGTTCCAGTCGGCCCGCTCCAGCGTGCTCGAGACGACGACCTTGGACATGCCGTTGAACTTCTCGGCGAAGCCGACCTCGTCGGTCATCGACGGCCACGCCTTGGCGAAGCCCTCGTAGGTGCGGCGGCCGAGCAGCAGGATGTCGGCGTCCTTCAGCTCGTCCAGCTTGAACCGGTCGCCGTCCTCGCCGCGGTCGAACGTGAACGTCCAGCCGCCGTGGGCGTAGTCCTCGGCGCCGCCCGGATCCTCCATCACGCCGTCCAGCGATACGAACTCGGTTACCACCACCTTGCCCATCGCGATCCCTCCTGCGTCGATTCCGTCGTGTGGGTAGTGGACCGCACCGCCCGGGGAAACTCATCGCGGCCGCTCCGATCGCGGTATCCTCCCTGATCCCGGGGCGCATAGCTCAGCTGGGAGAGCGTCCGCTTCACGCGCGGAAGGTCACAGGTTCGAGCCCTGTTGCGCCCATTGTCGAGGATCGATCTGCGTGACCGCGGCCGGACCGGCGTGGGCGCGGCGTTCCTGTCCCACGCAGTGATCTCCGGATCCTGGGCGTCGCGGATCCCGGCGGTCAAGCACGGCCTCGGCCTGTCCGACACGCAGCTCGGGCTCGCCCTGTTGGGGATGGCGCTGGGGACGATCGCCGGTGGCCGCCTGGGCGGTCTGGTCGCGTCCCGCGCCGGCCCGGCGACCGTGGTGCGGGTCGGGGTTCCCCTCTACGGCGCCATCCTCTGCCTGATCGCGCTGGCCGGCAACCTGGCGATGCTGACGGTCGTGCTCGCCGGTTTCGGCGTGACCGCTGCGGTCGTGGACGTGGCGATGAACTCCGAGGCGGTCGTGGTCGAGCGCGAGCGCGGCAGGCCGCTGATGTCGGGGTTCCACGGGATGTGGAGCGTCGGCCTCGGGCTGGGAGCGTTGCTCGGGGTGGCCGCGGCCGGGGGCGGCATCGGTCCGGCCGTGCAGTTCGGCGTGATCGCCGTTGCCGTTGCGGCCCTCTCGGCGGTGCCGCTGGCCCGCCTGCCCCGCCGGGCGACCCGCGAGGGCGGTCGTGCCCACCCCGGCGACCGGTGGACGCTCGCCGTCGTCGTGTTCGGCCTGCTCGCGTTCTGCTCGTTCTTCAGCGAGGGCGCCGCCGCCGACTGGAGCGCGGTCTTCCTGCACGACCGGGTCGGCGCCGGCGCGGCACTGGCCGTGGCGGGCTTCGCCTGCTTCTCGCTGGGGATGATCGCGTCGCGGGCGCTGGGCGACCGGCTGGCGGCGGCGGTCGGACCGGTGCGGCTGGTGGCCGTCTCGACCGCCCTGGCGGGCTCCGGGCTGGCGCTCGCCCTGCTCGTGCCGCGGCCTGCCACCGGGCTGATCGGCTTCGGGCTGCTGGGCCTCGGCCTCGGCCCGGTCGTGCCGACCGTCGTCAGCGCGGCAGCGGGCGCCGGCCTGGGGTCGGACGAGAGCGTCGTCTCCCGCGTGTTCACCGTGGGCTACCTGGGCGCCGTCACCGGCCCGGCGCTGATCGGCTTCGTGTCGGGGGCGGTCGGCCTGCGCGCGGCGCTGGTCCTCCCGCTCTGCCTCGTGCTGGCGATCACCGCCGGATCGGGCAGGCTGGGGACGGCCGCCGGCCGCTGAGGCAGCGCGTGGGGCCGCACCATTGCAGCCCCACACCGGAGGTCAGGCGGTGCTGACCGCTGCGGGCTCCCAGTCGTCGCCCTCGGCCAGCGCGCGCACCGGGGCGGTCTCGTAGACGGCCGCCGCGGCCCGCATGCAGGTGCCGGTGTCGGCCAGCAGCTGGTCGACGGTGATGCCGAACGCGCGGGCGCACTGCTGCACCGTGCGCGTCCTCGGCTCCGAGCGGCCGGACAGGATGTTCCAGAGGCCCTGCTCCGAGAGTCCCAGGTAGCCGGCCAGCTCGCGCTGGAGGAGGCCGTGCATCCCGGTGAGCCTGCGGAGGTTCAGGCCGATCGTCGTGGTGGGTGTCATCGTCGCTCGCATGTCCTCAGTCGGTTGCGTGTTGACGGGTGAATACAAGCAGCGTACGCTCCAGTAGTCCACTAAGTCAATCGACAAAGGGGAAAAGTTGTATTCACCCAAAGTTTTGCGTGTTGCCCTCAGCGGACTGATGCTCGTTCTGATCGCGGTTGCCTCGGCGTGCGGTGGCTCGAGCGGGTCCGGGGGTGGGAACAGCACCAAGATCAACCTGGTCGCCTACTCGACCCCGGCTGAGGCCTACGCCCAGCTGATCCCGGCCTTCAACAAGACCGCCGACGGCAAGGACGTGAGCTTCTCGCAGTCCTACGGATCGTCGGGCGACCAGAGCCGTGCGGTGGATGCCGGCCAGCCGGCCGACTTCGTGCACTTCGCCCTCTCGCCCGACATCGACCGCCTGGTGGACGACGGCAAGGTTGCGTCGAGCTGGGACACGGGTCAGTACAAGGGCGTGCTGGTCAACTCCGTGGTGGTCTTCGTCGTCCGCAAGGGCAACCCGAAGAACATCCACACGTGGGACGACCTGATCAAGCCTGGTGTCGAGGTGATCACGCCCAACCCGTTCACCTCGGGCGGCGCCCGCTGGAACGTGATGGCGGCCTACGGCGCGCAGCTCAAGCAAGGCAAGACGCCGGCGGAGGCACAGCAGTACCTCTACTCGCTGTTCAAGAACGTGCCGGTGCAGGACGACAGTGCGCGCAACGCGCTGGCGACGTTCACCGGAGGCAAGGGCGACGTCCTCCTCTCCTACGAGAACGAGGCGATCCTGGCGCAGGCCAAGGGCGAGGACGTGGACTACGTCGTCCCCGACCAGACCATCCTGATCCAGACCGTCGCCGCGGTGACCAAGACCGCGCCGAAGGCGGCGAAGGACTTCCTCAACTACCTCTACACCCCCGAGGCTCAGAAGATCTTCGCTGATAACGGCTACCGCCCGGTCGTCTCGGGTGTGACAGGCAAGTACACGTTCCCGACCCCGCCGGAGGAGTTCACGATCGACAGCCTCGGCGGCTGGAGCAAGATCAAGGACCAGTTCTTCGACGACACGAACGGGATCATGGCGAAGGTGGAGCAGTCGATTGGCGTCTCGACCACAAGCTAGCGCCCTCCCGGGTCCCGCACGGACGCTGAACCCCGCCGCCGCCGTTCCTGGGCTGGCGGCGGGGCTCGCCGTCCTCTACCTGAGCCTGATCGTCCTGATCCCGCTCGCGGCGCTCGCCTACCAGGCCACCGCCGGCGGCTGGAGCGGGTTCTGGGACGCGGTCACCGCACCCGACGCCGTCGCCGCGCTCAAGCTGACGGTCGTCGTCGCCCTGATCGTGGTCTTCCTGAACGCCGTGTTCGGCACGATCCTGGCCTGGGTGCTGGTGCGCGACCGGTTCGTCGGCCAGGGCGTGCTGAACACGCTGGTCGACCTGCCGTTCGCGCTGCCCACCATCGTCGTCGGCGTCGTCCTGCTGCTGCTCTACGGGCAGGACTCGCCGCTCGGCATCAACGTCGCGTACACCCGTGCCGGCATCGTGCTCGCGCTCATGTTCGAGACGCTGCCGTTCGTCGTGCGCAGCGTGCAGCCCGTGCTGCACGAGCTCGACCGGGAGATGGAGGAGGCCGCCGCGTCGCTGGGCGCCCGGCCGGTCACGACCTTCCGCCGCGTCGTCTTCCCGAACCTCCTCCCGGCAATCCTTTCCGGCGGCGGGCTGGCGCTGGCCAAGGCGATCGGCGAGTTCGGCTCGGTCGTCCTCATCTCGGGCAACATCCCGTTCCAGACCCAGGTCGCCTCCGTGCTGATCTACGGCCGCGTCGAGAGCGACAACACCGACGCCGCGGCCGCCATCGCCTTCGTGCTGTTGCTGCTGGCGCTGGCGATCCTGCTCTGCATCTCACTGATCCAGCGATGGGGGACGCGCCATGATCGCTAAATACGGGCTCCGCACCCTCGCGCTCGCCTACATGGGTCTGATCGTGCTGGTGCCGGTGGGGATGATCATGCGCCGCGCCTTCGAGGACGGCTTCGGCCCGTTCTGGACGGCGGTGACGCAGCCGGACGCGCTCCACGCGCTGCGCCTGACGCTCGAGATCGCCGCCATCGTGGTGCCGCTCAACACCGTCTTCGGGATCATCATCGCGATCATGCTGGTGCGGCACAGCTTCCCCGGCAAGGCCGTGGTCAACGCGGTCCTGGCGCTCCCGTTTGCGCTCTCGCCGGTGGTCGTCGGCCTCTGCCTGATCCTGGCCTATGGCCAGGACGGCTGGTTCGGCGCCGCGCTCGCCCGCGAGGGCGTGCAGGTGATCTTCTCGATGCCGGGCATGGTGCTCGCCACCATCTTCGTCTCGCTGCCCTTCGTGGCCCGCGAGGTGATGCCGGTGCTGCGTGAGATCGGCACCGAGCAGGAACAGGCCGCCGCCACGCTGGGCGCCAACGCGGTCACCACCTTCCGCCGGGTCACGCTGCCGGCGATCCGCTGGGGCGTGATCTACGGCGTGATCCTGACCACCGCGCGGGCGATCGGCGAGTACGGCGCCGTCGCCGTCGTGTCGGGCAACGTCATCGGCCAGACCGAGACGATGCCGCTCTTCGTGAAGCGCGCCTACGAGGGCTTCGACAAGCAGGGTGCCTACTCGGCGTCCGTCGTGCTCGCTGTGATCGCCCTCAGCACCGTGCTCCTCATGACCCTCTTCAAGCCCCGCAGCAAGGAGGCCTGATGGCGATCCACGCACTCAACGTGACCAAGCGTTTCGGCGACTTCGTCGCACTGGACGACGTCTCCCTGGAGATCCCCGACGGATCGCTGACGGCCCTGCTCGGCCCCAGCGGCAGCGGCAAGTCGACGCTCCTGCGCGTCATCGCCGGGCTGGAGCAGCCGGACACCGGCACCGTCAGCCTGCGCGGCAAGGACGTCTCGGCACTGCCCGCCCACAAGCGCGGCATCGGCTTCGTGTTCCAGCACTACGCCGCGTTCAAGCACATGACCGTTGCCAAGAACATCGCCTTCGGCCTCGAGATCCGCCACAAGCCCAAGGACGAGACCAAGCAGCGGGTCGCCGAGCTGATCGAGCTGGTGCACCTGGACGGTCTCGGCGACCGCTACCCGTCGCAGCTCTCCGGCGGGCAGCGTCAGCGCATGGCGCTGGCCCGTGCGCTGGCCGTCGAGCCCGAGGTGCTGCTGCTGGACGAGCCGTTCGGCGCGCTCGACGCCCGCGTCCGCAAGGACCTGCGCGAGTGGCTGCGGCGCCTGCACGACGAGGTGCACGTCACCACCGTGATCGTCACGCACGACCAGGAGGAGGCGATGGAGGTCGCCGACACCGTCGTCGTCATGCAGGGCGGCCGCATCGAGCAGTCGGGAGGGCCGCGGGAGCTCTACGAGCACCCCGCCAACCGGTTCGTGATGAGCTTCGTCGGCCCGGTCTCCGAGCTGGGAGACGCGATGGTGCGCCCGCACGACATCGAGGTGCGCCACGCGCCCAACGGCACCACGCTGCCGGCGCAGGTCGAGCGCGTCGTCCACCTGGGCTGGGAGGTGCGCGTGCACCTGCGGCTGGAGGACGGCGAGAGCCTGGTTGCACAGCTCACCCGCGACGAGGCCGACTCGCTCGGCATCGAGGCCGGCAACGCCGTCTTCGTGCGGCCGCGCAAGGTACGGCGCTGGGAGCAGGACGGGGCGCCGGCGCAGGTCGTCTGACCCCGCGCCGGCGCAAGCCGTCTGACCTATTCGTACTGGAGCGCCTCGAGCACGTTCAGCTTGGCGGCGCGGCGCGCGGGCAGGATCGCGGCCAGCAGGCCGACGATCGTCGCGACGACGAGGCACAGCACCAGCTGCGCGACCGGCACCGCGAACACCACGCCCTGGTCGGACAGGCCCTTGGTGACGACCCAGCCGAACAGGACGCCGAGCAGGATGCCGAGGATCCCGCCGATGATCGCGGTGATCACCGACTCGAAGCGGATCACGCGGCGCAGCTGCCGCCGGGTCATGCCTACGGCGCGCAGCATGCCGATCTCGCGCGTCCGCTCGAACACCGATAGCGCCAGCGTGTTGACGATCCCGATCAGGGAGATGATCACGCACATCGCCAGCATCACGTAGAGCAGTGCCAGGAACTGGTTGACCTGGTCCTCGGTGTTGGCCTTGTACTCGGCGTTCGTCCGCACCTTCGCGGCGGGGAACTGCTTGAACGCCTGCGTGACGGCGGCCTTTGCCACCGCGCCCTGCGGCCCCGGGTCGAACTCGACCAGCAGCACGCCCGGGTCCTTGCTGCCCGGCGCGAACGTGTTGAACGTGGTCGAGGGGATGATCAGCCCCGTCATCAGCACCGGGTCGTTGTACTCGCCGGCAACGGTGAGCTTGAGGTGGTTGCCGTCCACGCTGGTCAGCCGGAACGTGTCGCCGTCCTTGAGGTTGTGCGACTTGGCGAACTGTTTCTCGATCAGCGCCTGGTCGGGCTGCAGCGCCGTCAGCAGCCGGTTCGACCCGCCGTTCAGCCAGTCGAACTTGTAGACCTTGGCGAAGGTCTTGGGATCGACGCCGTTGACGGTGTCGGTGCCCCCGTTGTTGATCTTGGCGTCGGTGAACTGGATCGCGGACGCCGTCTGCACGCCGGGCGCGCTTGCCGCCGCGTGGACGGCGTCGGCCGGGATGGGCGTGAAGCTGTCCGACTGGATGATCAGGTCGCTGGTGATCGAGCGGTCGATCGCGCCCAGGAACGACTCCTTGAACCCGTTCACGAACACGGCGACGAACACCACCAGGGCGACGCCGATCATCAGGGCCGCAGCGGTCACCGCGGTGCGGCCGGGGTTGCGCGACGTGTTCTCCCGCGCCAGCCGCCCGGAGGTGGGCGATGCGGGATCCCAGGGCCACTCGCGCGGCCGTCGCCGCCACAGCCAGGCCGTCCAGGCGACGGTGATCACGAGCACGATGACGGCGGGGATCGTGGTGCCGCCGGCGAGCAGGAGCACCGTGACCAGCAGCCCGCCCAGGCCGACCTGGACGTAGCCCAGCGTCAGCCCGTAGCCGGCGCGGCGGACGAGCGGGCCGAGCACCGGGATCGCGTCCCGCACGCGGCCGCCGAAGCGGATCACCCGCAGCACCAGCTCGAGGCAGGCGCCGAGGGCACCCGCGACGGGCCGGATCAGCAGCCGCGACAGCAGCGCGACGCCGATGAACGCCATGATCGCGCCGGCGGCCATCGTCAGCAGCACCCGCGAGGCGCCGCCGCCGGAGCTGATCGCGAAGGCGATCAGGCCGATGCCGAGCAGTGCGACCAGCCCGCCGATGTAGGGCACGAACCGCGAGAACCGTCCGGCCGGCAGCACGAAGCCCTCGCGCAGCGCGGCGATCGGCGGCACGCGGGTCGCCCGCACCGCCGGTGCGACCGAGGCGACCAGGGCCGAGCCCACGCCGACCGCGATCGGCAGCACGACGCCGAGCAGGATCGGCAGCCGCATCGCGGACGTGGGCAGGCCGAAGCCCGCAGATCTGAACAGGGCGTTCAGCCCCAGTGCGAACAGCACGCCGAGGCCGATCCCGATCAGCGACGCGATCAGTCCCATCAGCCCCGCCTCGATCAGCACGGAGCGCAGCACCTGGCGCCTGCTGGCGCCGAGCGTGCGCAGCATGGCGAACTCCCGCATGCGCTGGGCGACGGTGATCGAGTAGGTGTTGAAGATGATGAACAGGCCGACGAACACGGCGGCGCCGGCGAACGCGAGCAGGAGCGGCGTCAGGAAGCCGTTGATGCCCCCGGCGACCTGGTCGGTCTGCTCCTTGGCGTTCTCCTGGCCGGTCTGCACCTTGACCGTGTCCGGCACGGCCGCCTGGACGCGCGTCTTCAGCTCGCCCGGCGAGACGCCCGGCTCGGCCTGGAGGTAGACCACGGACGTCTTGCCCACCCGGTCGAACCAGCGCTGGGTGTCGGAGAACGTGGGCACGACGATCGTCGCCCCGCCGATCGAGGACACCCCGGCCAGCGTGAAGATGCCCGAGATCGTGACCGGCTGGACGCCCTGCTCGGTGGCCAGGCCCACCCGCTGGCCGGTGCGCAGGTGCTTGTCGTCGGCGAGCTTCTGGTTGACGGCCACCGACCCGTCGGTGGGAGGCCCGCCGCTGGTGAACTGGGAGTTGCTGAACGGCGCGTCGACGTATGAGAGCACGAGGTTGGGCGCGCCGCTGTTGGAGGTGACGGCCTTGCCGCCGACCACGATCGAGCCCAGCGCCTGCACCTGCCCTTCGGCCTGCTTGACGCCGTCGACGCCCTTGGCCAGGTCGATCACCGAGGCCGGCAGTGGGCCGGCCTGGGAGTTGTCGGCCGTGAAGGCCGTCTTGCGCGAGAGCACGACGTCGATGCCCTTGTTGCTCTCCTCGAAGATGTTCGAGAACGCGTTCGTGATCTGGTCGCGCACGATGAACGTGCCCGTGATCATGGCCGCGCCGAGGATGATCGAGATCGCCGTCAGCACGGTGCGGAGCTTGCGGCCCCACATCCCGCGCAGCGCGACCCGCATCATTGGGTGCCGACCCCCGCCACCTCGGCCATCGCGGCGATGACCTCGCCCGGCTGGGAGCGGCCCTGGTCGCGGACGATCAGGCCGTCCCCGAGGAACAGCACCCGGTCCGCCATCGATGCGGCATGGGCGTCATGGGTGACCATCACCGTGGTCTGGCCGTAGGTCGTCACCATCTCCCGCAGCAGCGTCAGGATCTCGGCGCTGGTCGCCGAGTCCAGGTTGCCGGTCGGCTCGTCGGCGAACATCACGGTCGGCCGCGACGCCAGCGCCCGCGCGATCGCCACCCGCTGCTGCTGGCCGCCGGACAGCTCCGACGGGCGGTGCTTGCGGCGATCGGCCAGGCCGACCTTGGCGATGATCTCGTTCGCCCACGTGTCGTCCACCTGCTCGCCGGCGAGCCGCAGCGGCAGCAGGATGTTCTCCTCCGCTGTCAACATCGGCAACAGGTTGAAGAACTGGAAGATGAAGCCGATGTGGTCGCGCCGCAGCTGGGTGAGCTGCGTATCGTTCATGGTCGTGATGTCGTTGCCACCGATGGAGACGGTGCCGGTGGTGGGCAGGTCGAGGCCGGCCAGGATGTGCATCAGCGTCGACTTGCCCGATCCCGAGGGGCCCATCACAGCCGTGAACTGGCCCGGCGGGATGGTCAGCGAGACGCCTCGAAGGGCATCGACGGCGGTGTCCCCTTCACCGTAACGGCGGGTGACATCGCTGCATTCGACGGCCGTGGCCGTCGCGACAGGGTGCTCGTCGGTCACAGGTCCTCCTGCAGGTTGGCTCCCGATCCGCACCCTACACGACCTCTCCCGGACGGTCGTTCAGGCAGGATCGCCGGGCTCTGCCGACTCGGTGCGGCAGATGTCCAGCACCAGCGTGACCAGCTCGGCCAGCCGCTCGCGGGAGAGCGGGCCGTCGTTCGCGGCCGCCAGCCGGGCGAGCAGCCGTTGCTCCCGGTCGGGGTCGCTGATCGGGTAGCCGTTCGCACGCTTGTGCTCGAACAGCTCGCCGACCAGGGTGATGCGGCGGTTCAGGGCGGCCACGATCGCCTCGTCCTGCTCGGTGATCTCGCGGCGGTAGTGCTGGACGGTGGGATCGGCGGCGGGGTCCACGGTCGGCGCAGTCTACCGACGGCCGATCGGCCCGGTTTCAGGTCGTCGCCAGCGCCACCAGGAGGCCCGTGATGTTGAACGCCGCGTGCGCCATCATGCCGGGCAGCACCGAGTCGCTGCGCCTGCGCACCTCGCCCAGGGCGAAGCCGGCGACCAGCACGATCGGCAGCACCGCCGGGTAGGCGTGGGCGACGGCGAACATGACCGAGGTCACCGGCAGCGCGTGCGCACCGGCCGCGGCGAACCCGAACCCGCGGAAGAAGAGCTCCTCGCAGACGGGGACGATCAGCCCCAGCAGTACCAGCGAGGCCGCCAGCAGCAGCCACTCGCGGCCGTCGCGGGGCGTGTGCTGCGGGGTCACGCCCTGCGCCTTGTCCGGCGACAGCAGCGGCTCCAGCAGCAGGCTGACGGTGAGCGCGACAGCGAACGCGGCGGCCGCCAGCTTGACGGCGCGGCGGAGCGGTACCCGCCGCACGGCCAGCAGCTCGCGGATGGGGCCGCCCGACACCGTCACCGCCAGCACCGCGTAGCCCAGCAGCACCAGCGACGTGACCAGGGCGGCGCCCAGGTACGAGGCCTTGTAGACGCCGTTGCGCTCGCCCGACGACCCGGCCGTGGCGGCGGCTGCGAAGTTGAGCAGGAACAGCAGCGACGGCGGCAGCAGCCACCACGGCGAGACGCGCCGCGCGGGCTCCGGCTGCGCGCTCACAGCAGGGCCGGGATCGCGGTCAGGGCGGCGAGCGACCCAGGGGGCGGCGCCGGCCCGCGGTGCACGATCCGCACGTCGAGGCCGGCGCTGCGCGCGCCATCCCCGTCCGCGACGGGGGTGTCGCCCACGTGCAGGGCGCGGCCGGCGTCGATGCCGAGGCGTTCCAGCGCGAGCCGGAACGGCGCCGGGTCGGGCTTCGACGCCCCCGCCTCGGCCGAGGTGACGACGACCGGGAATCGCAGGCCCAGCGCGTCCAGCACCTCGGGCAGCGCGTAGTCCCAGTTCGAGACGACCGCGGTGGCGATCCCGCGCCGGCCCAGCTCGGCCAGCGCCGGCTCGACGTCGTCGTAGGTGCGGTAGACGATCGTGTCGGCGAGCGCCGCCAGCGCCTGCTCCGGCTCGGCGTCGAGGGCGAGGCGGCCGACGACGATCGCGGCGCACTCGACCTGCAGTTCGTGCAGCCGCACCGCATCCGACGCCCGCTGGCAGTGCGCCGCGTAGTGGTCGACCTCGGCCCGCAGCGCCTCCTCCACGGCGGCGGCCGGTCGGTCGGCCCCGAGCCGCGCCCGCACCGCAGCGCGCAGGCGCTCGAACGGGCGGTCGAGCTCGAACAGCGTGCCGAAGGCGTCGAACAGGACGGCCTGGTAGCGGCCGGTCACTTCCCCTGCCCGGACGCCACGTCCGGGTGGATGTCCCCCACCAGCGTCTCCAGCGAGTCCACCACGCGGGGGCCGCTGCGGCTCAGCACCGCGTCGGGCACGATCGCGAAGCGCTTGTCCCGGATCGCGGGGAGGTTCTTGGTCGCCTTCGAGCGGCGCAGCCCCTCCAGCGTGACGCCGCTGGCGGCGACGGCGAGGTAGACCTGCGGGGCCGCCGCGGCCAGCTGGGCGGGACCGAAGGGCTTGGCCGGATCCGCCGAGGCTGCCACGTTGCGGCCGCCGGCGAGGCGGATCAGGTCGGCGGCGAGGCCGTCGCCCGGGATCGAGTAGAAGTAGCCGCGGTCGACGAAGACCGGCACCGGATCCTGTCCGGCGAACGGATGGGTGATGGTCGAGATGCGGCGCTGCATCTCGTTGAAGATCCCGCGGGCGCCGTCGGCGTGGCCCATCAGCAGCCCCGTGGCGAGGATGTCGTGCTCGATCCCCTGCACCGACTGGTCGTCCGTGACGTAGACGTCGGAGGACAGCTTGAGCGCCAGCGCGTCGGCCGCGGCCTTCGTCGGCACCAGGTCGATCGGTGCCAGCACGAGGTCGGGGCGGGCGCGCTTCAGCGCCTGGACGTCGAGGTGCCCCTCGCCGTCCAGCATCGGCCGCAGGTGCGTCGCCGGCGGCGGATACGTCTCGGTGCCGGTCCCGCCCACCAGCTGGTTGCCGGCGCCGTACTGGAACGCCGCCTCCGTGATCCCTGGGTCGAGCGAAACCACGCGCTTCGGGGCCTTCTCCGCCACCACCTCGCGGTTGAGCGCGTCGGCGGTGTGCTGGGGGAAGGCGGGCAGCGCGCCGATCGGCTCCGACTTCTCGCCGCACGCGGTCAGCGCCAGGAGCAGCACGAGCAGCACGGGGGCGAGGCGCATCGGCGGCGATTGTAACCTTCGCCCATGGCCCGACGTAGCGCCCTGTTCTGGGCCGTCACCGCGGTCGCGCTGCTGGGTGCGGCGATCTACCTGCCCGCGTGGATCGCCCAGTCGGCCACCGCGCCCGACGGCCCCGTCAACTTCCTGACCAGCCCCGAGCAGGGCTGGAGGTTCGTCCTGGACGCCGTCCGCGAGGTGCCGGGGGCCCGTGCCGGGTCGCCGCAGGCGGCGGGGCGTGCGGCCGTGCAGCAGCTCGCACCGGAGGGTGTGCAGCCGACTCGCGTCGACCTGCTCTACCTCCCCGACCGGCGGATCACCGTCTCGGGGGAGAAAGGGAGCCGGGTCGTCTCGACGAATGCAACCCTGGTGTGGCGGGTGACCGGCCGCATGGTGGCGGGCGGCCCGCTGCGCACGCTCGGCCTGATCGACCTCTCGACGGGCCGCCTCATCTATGACGCTCGGAACGACCGACAGCTGGTGGGCTGAGAACTGGCCGACCGTGGCCGTTGTGGCCACGGTTCTGGTCATGCTGGTCGTGGTCGACCGGCTGATGGCCCGCAAGGGCGACCAGTGGGCCGACCGCCTGCCCGTCGCCGACCAGGCGATGCTGCGGACGCGCTACCGGCTGCTGCGGCGCGTCGTCGCCGCCGTGCTCGGGTTCCTGGGCGTGATGGCGGTGCTGCTGTCGGTGGACGCGACCCGCTCCTGGGCGCAGGCGGTGCTGGCGTCATCGACCGTGCTCGGATTGGTGATCGGTTTCGCCGCGCGCTCGACCCTGGCAAACTTCGTTGCGGGTGTCATGATCGCGGTCAACCAGCCGGTGCGGCTGGGCGACAGGGCGCAGATCGGCGACACCGAGGGCACCGTGGAGGACATCGGACTGACGTACACCAGGCTGCGCTTGCCGGACAACCGGCGCGTGCTCATTCCCAACGAGGAGCTGGCCGGCGGCCGGGTCGTCAACCTGACGCTGATCGATCCCATCAGCCTGGCGCAGGTGCGCGTGACCGTGCCGCTCTCGTCCGACCCCGTGCGCGTCCGCGAGCTGCTCTCGGAGCTGGTCGCGGCCGTGCCTGACCGCATCCCCGAGCGGCCCGACCCTGGCGTCGCCGTCGCCGACCTGGGCGAGACCACCGCCGTGTTCACGATCGGGGTCTGGGCCGGCGATCCGGCCGAGGCGGCGCGGCTCTCCGGCTGGCTGCGCGAGCAGGCGCTGGTGCGGCTGGCCGAGGACGGCATCTTCCGTGACGTGGACGCCGAGGCGGTGGGATGACGCCGCCGGCCCCGCATGATCCCCGCCGCGGCTACGACGAGGTGCTGGTGCACGTCTCGCACAAACGGCGCAAGCGCCGCGCCGCGTCGCGGCGCTCCGGCCGCCGCTCGGTGCTGGCGACGATGGTGGTCGTGCTCGCGATCGGCGTCGGTGTGGTGTTCAGCGCGGGGTTCGTCGGCGGCGCGGTGTGGGTGGACGACACGCTGTCCGGCATCTCGCTGGACACGCTGACCGCAGACCCGCCCGGCGTCAACACCAAGATCTTCGACCGCAACGGCGTGCCGCTGGCGACGCTGGCCTCGACCGAGAACCGCACCCCCGTGACCAGCCAGGCGATCTCGCCGTGGCTCAAGAACGCGACCGTCGCGATCGAGGACCGGCGCTTCTACACCCGCAGCGAGGGCGTCGATGCGCAGGGTGTGCTGCGCGCGATGGTGGACAACCTGGTCGCCGGGCACATCACGCAGGGCGGCTCGACGATCGAGCAGCAGGTGGTGCGCAACCTCTACCTCTCCAACGAGCAGTCCTTCACCCGCAAGGTGCGCGAGGCCGACCTCGCCTGGCAGCTGGCGCACGAGTGGTCGAAGGACAAGATTCTGACCGAGTACCTCAACATCGTGCCGTACGGGGCCATCACGTACGGGTGCGAGGCGGCGGCACTCCAGTACTTCAGCGTCCACTGCAAGAACCTCAACCTGTGGCAGGCGGCGACGCTGGCCGGCATTCCGCAGAACCCGCTGGTCTACAACCCGATCGACAACAAGCCGGCGTCGCGCGAGCGGCGTGACGAGGTGCTGGCGGCGATGCTGTCGCAGGGGATGATCACCCAGCAGCAGTACGACCATGCCGTGAAGCACCCGATCGTCGTCCACTCCAGCGACTACCTCGATACCAGCCGCGGCGGCTACTTCGTCTCGTGGGTGCGCGATCTGCTGCAGAAGCAGTACGGCCGCCAGACGGTGCGCAAGGGCGGGCTCTCGGTGACGACCACGCTCGACGGCAAGCTGCAGACCGCGGCGCACCGCGCGCTGACGGACATCATCAACTGGCCGGGCGCGCCGGCGGCGGCGCTGGTGTCGATGGACCCGCGCACCGGCCAGGTGCTGGCGATGGACGCGTCGGTGCCCTACGACAAGCACCAGCAGTTCAACCTCCCCGTCTCGGCGGCGCGGCAGGCGGGCTCCACCTTCAAGGTGTTCACGCTGACCGCGGCGATCGCCAAGGGGATCGACCCCGACACCGCACAGGAGTTGTCGGGCCATCTCTCTTACTCGATCCCGGGCGCGCCGATCGGGCCGGACAACCCGTGGGAGGTGGACACCGCCGAGATCAGCGCGTGCAACTGCCCGCTGACGCTGCACCAGGGCATCATCGAGTCGGACAACACCGTCTTCGCCCGCCTGGCGATCGACATCGGCTCTGACAGCATCGCGGCGATGGCCCACAGGCTCGGCATCCCGCGGTACATCAACCTCAACACCGGCCCGGCCATCACGCTGGGCGTCAGCCCGGTCTCGCCGCTGTGGATGACGACGGCGTACTCGACCCTGGCCGACAACGGCATCCGCCACGACCCCGACCCGATCATGCAGGTCTCGAGCACCGAGACCGGCAAGGTGATCGGCAAGGACACGGACAAGGGCCGGCGGGTGATCCCCGACGGGGTCGCCTACGAGCTCAACTCGACGTTGCAGGACACGGTGCAGGGCACCGCGTTCCGCACGCCGCTCGACCACGGTGTCCAGGCCGGCAAGACCGGCACCACGAACGACTACAAGGACGCCTGGTTCTGCGGCTACACGCCGACCCTGGCCACGTGTGTGTGGATGGGCTACCCGCGGGGCGAGATCACGATGGACACGCTGCCCGGCTTCGGGCACGCGTTCGGCGGCGACTACCCGGCCGAGGTGTGGACGCAGTACATGAAGCGGGCGTTCGAGCTCCGGCCGGGGAAGTTCCCCGCCATCTCGGCCTGGCCGCTGCCGCAGCACCCGGTGCAGTTCGTGCCCTTCACCTCGCAGTTCCCCACCTCGCCGCCGGTCACGGCCTGCGATCCCAAGACCGATCCGACCTGCAAGCCCGGCACGCATGGCGGCAACGGCTCGACCGGCAACACCGGTGGCGGCGGCGGCAGCTCGGGCGGCGGCGGGAACACCGGCGGCGGTGGCGGCAGCCAGCCGCCCGGCACCACCTGAGCCAGGGCGGCGGGGCAGGGCTAGAGTCACGGCGATGCTGTCACCCGCCGAGGCCCTCCAGCTGATCCGCGCACGCGCCCCGCGTCTGCCGACGCGCGAGGTCGCTGTCGGCGCGGGTCTGGCGGGCGAGGTGCTGGCCGAGGACGTGCACGCGGCCGTGTCGCTGCCGCCCTTCCCCGTCTCGGCGATGGACGGGTACGCCGTGCGGCGGTCCGACCTGGGGAACGGCACGCTGCCGATCGCCTTCAGCCTTGCGGCGGGCGATCCACCGCGCGATCTCCCCGCGGGAACTGCGGCGGGGATCGCGACCGGTGCGCCGATGCCCGCCGGCGGCGACGCCGTCGTCCCGGTCGAGAACGCGCGGGAGGAGGAGGGCCGGCTGGTCGCGACGGCGGCCGACGCCGGTGACTTCGTCCGGCCCGCCGGCGGCGATATCGAGATGGGCGGGCTGGTTGGCGCCGCCGGGGCACGTCTGACCCCGGCGCGGGTGGCCGCGGTCTCGGCCGCCGGCATCGCCCGGGTGCGGGTGGGCGGGCGCCCGCGGATCGCGGTGCTGGCCACCGGCAACGAGCTGGTGCGCCCGGGGCAGCCGCTCGAGCCGGGGCAGATCTACGAGTCGAACATGTCCGCCATCTCGGCGCTGGCGGCCCGCTGCGGCGCGGAGGTGGTGTCCGCCGAGATCGTGCCGGACAGCCGGGAGGAGACCGAGCGCCGCTTCGCGGCGGCGCTGGGCACGGCGGACGTGGTGGTCTCGTCCGGCGGCGTGTCGGTCGGCCCGCACGACCACGTCAAGCCCGCGATGGCGGCGCTGGGCGTGGAGGAGGTGTTCTGGCGGATCGCCCACAAGCCGGGCAAGCCGCTCTGGTTCGGCGTCGCGCCCTCGGGAGCGCTGGTGTTCGGCCTGCCGGGGAACCCGGTGTCGAGCCTGGTCTGCTTCGAGCTGTTCGTGCGCGAGGCGCTGGACGCGATGCGCGGCGCCACGCCACTGGCGCGGCCCGTCGCGCCGCTGGCGGAGCCGGTGCGGCGGATCGGCCGCGACCACGCCGTCCGCTGCAGGCTGCTGCCGGGCCCGGACGGGATGCGACTGCATCCCCACGGCGCCCAGGACTCGCACCTGATCGTGCACGCGGCGAACGCAGACGCGATCGCGCTGGTCGAGCGCGGCGAGGGCGACACCCCCGCCGGGCTGCTGGTCGAGTATCTGCCGCTCTAGGAACCATCCAGGAGCGGGTTGTCCGGTGCTCTGCCCTGGTTCCGGGCCGTACGCGCTCACAGACACCGGGGGTGAGCGGACGGCGGCGTCCCGGCCGTCTCCGGTGTACCAACCGTAGTCGGCAACCCGTGCCGTGTCCCGCTCCGAGCCGGCTTGGTACCAGAAACGTCACGGCGGGGCCGATGGAGAGGTCAGACCCCGATCGGGTGCCCACCGGTCGCGGGCGCCTGTGCCGGATCGCGCAGCATCGGGTGCCGGTTCGGTGCCAGGAGCGTCACGGCGAAATGATTGGAGTCTGACCCCAATCGGCAGACGATCCGGCCGGGCGTGGGGAGGCTCAGGTCGCGGGCAGCTTGACGCTGCGCCCGCCCGGCAGCGTGACCGAGACGGCGCGAGCGAAGACGACCCAGCGGTGCGAGGCGCTGTAGAGCGGGTGGCAGGCCGACAGCACCAGCCGGTCGTAGCCCTGCGGCTTGATGATGCTCCAGTCCGTGTTCGGCACCACCTTGTGCATCTGCACCTGGTAGCGGAACGTCGCGTAGGGCATCTGGAGCACGATGTAGTCGCCGTTGCGGATCGAGTCGATGTGGCGGAACCACGCGCCGAACGTCGTCCGGTGCCCGGCGATGGCGACGGTGCTGCCCAGGCCGGGGAAGGTCGTGTTGGCGTAGTGGCCGGGGCCCTTGTCGAGGTCGCCGTAGCGGTCGGTGCCCTGCACGACGACCACGCCGGACAGCCCGATCCGGCCGATCGTCAGCTTGCCGAACGCGTGCCCGTTCTGCACGTGGTGGGCGAACACGTTGGCGTCGTGCGCGACGACCTGCAGCGCCCGGGCATCCCCGGCGCCGGGCGGCACCACCTGCCCGCGGAAGTCATGCGTGTCCTTCGAGAACTCGCTGCGCAGCGCGCGCTGCTGCCAGTGCGCCCAGACCCAGGTGAAGGGATCGCCCCATGCCAGGATCAGCCCGGCGTAGAGGATGACCAGCACACCGGTCACGATCAGCCCGTTCGCGAAGCGGCGCAGCCAGCGACGGCGGGTGCCCTCGCCGGGGACGGACGTCGAGATCGTGCCGGTCGTCATGCCTCAAGCGTACAACCGTTTGCCGCGTTTGGCGCCCCCGTAGACCCCGAGCACGACCGCGGCCATCTGCGTCGCGGCGCCTGCTGCGAGCGCCAGTGGGATCGTGATCGCGGGCGACAGGTACCCGCTGCCGGCCATCGCGATCAGCGCCGCCGGGGCGGATGAGCCCAGCCCCTGCCCCACCCATAGCTCCCACACGATCAGCAGCGGCCCGATCGCGCTCACCCCGAGCAGCGCCAGCATCGCCGCCCGGCCGTGCGGCGCGATCCGCGGCAGCCACAGCGACGCGTGCGCGGCCGGGAGCACGATGATGACGGCGAACGGATTGATCGCGCACAGCAGCAGGCCGGCGAACGCCAGCGCGAGCCAGGCGGAGACGAGGCCCCCGGTGCGCTCCTGCCCGCTCACCGGGCCGCGCCGTCGCACCCGCGGCCGCACCATCGCGAACCACCACCCGAAGCAGACCGCGGCGGTGACCAGCGCGCCGCCGCGGGTCAGCCCCGTCGCGCCCGGCAGCGGCGGCGCGTCGATGCCGCTGACCATCCCGCCCGGGAGCAGGGCCAGCAGCCACAGCGTCGACCAGCGCCGCCAGCCACGTGGATGCCCGCCAGGCGAATGCGCGGAGGCCGTCCGCCAGCGGGATCCGCCGCCGCCGGCAGCGCGCCGCCGCGTCCAGGGCGCAGGTGATGAAGGGCACCAGCAGCAGCACGATTGCGAGCTGGAGCAGGTGGCCGCGCGTCACGGCGTCGCCCAGGAACACGGCCGGCGGCCCCGTCCGTTCGATGCCGCTGGCGCCGTCGAGCTGCGCCAGCAGGTTGACGACGACCGTGCCCACCTGCCCCAGCTGCGACGTGCTGAGGCTCTCGAACGTCGCGTCCGGATCCGGCTGGGGGCCGGCGGTGAGGGTCACGGCCGGCACCCTGTGCGTGATCAGCGGCCCCTGCTCGTTCGTGGCGTAGGGCACGGCGTAGCCGGTCAGCTGGTCGAGCGTCCCCGGCGTCTGGGCCGGGTGCCCGGCGTAGCGGAGCACCGCCCGGCGGAGCGCCTGGTACACGGTGGCGACGTGCCGCGCGGCGCGTCGGGCCGCACCAGCAGCCGGATCTGGCGATCCCGCGGGCGCCGACACCGAGTCGAGCACGATCGCCGCGACGATCGGGAAGTGCGGCGACCACGTGTCGGCGAACCGGACGGCGCCCTGGCCGCCGGTGGTGCCCGCGTCGGTGGAGACGAACAGCAGGCCGCGCTCGCGCGCCGTCCCGGCCAGCTGGTGGGCGATCTCGAGCATCACGCCCGGTGCCGGAGTCGTTGTCGTCGGCCGCCGATGCCGATGCCGTCGCGGTGGGCGATCACCGCGACCGTCTCCGGCAGCCGGCCGCGCTGGAACCCGATCACGTTCTCCAGCGAGACGGCGCCGCGGCCGGGCAGCCGGACGGCGAAGGGGTCCTGGGCCGTGACGTACCCGTCCTTCGAGAGCGCGCGTGCGGACGTGCTGCGCCGCCGCCAGGTTGCCGTCGCCGCCGGGCGCGAACGAGCCCTTGATCGAGAGCAGCGAGGCGCGTCTGCTCCGCCGCGGCACCGCCGTCGAACGTCAGCTCCTGCGTCGGCTGGTCGGGCAACGCCGGCTCGCGAACGAACAGGAACGCCGCCAGCGAGGGCAGAATGCAGACGACCAGCAGCAGGCGGTAGAGCGGCCACGAGACCAGCCCGCCGTGCGATCGACCCGGTTGCCGGGGTGGGCGCGGCACGGAGCCTTATAGCACGGGCGGTACGATTCACGGGATGGCCAACGATGCCACGATCCTGCTGGTTGACGACGAGGAGTCGATCCAGAAGCTACTCGCCTACCCGCTCGAGCGGGAGGGCTACCGCGTCGTCCAGGCGCGCGACGGCGAGGAGGCGCTGCTCCGCTTCGAGGAGCAGCCGGTCGACCTGGTCGTGCTCGACGTGATGTTGCCGAAGCTGGACGGGCTCGAGGTGTGCCGGCGGCTCCGGGTCGCCTCGGGCGTGCCCATCATCATGCTGACCGCCCGCGACGACGAGGTGGACAAGGTGCTCGGCCTCGAGCTGGGCGCGGACGACTACATCACCAAGCCGTTCTCGATCCGCGAGTTCCGCAGCCGAATCCGCGCCGTCCTGCGGCGGGCGACGCAGCTCTCCGCCCAGCTCGAGCCGGCTGACGGCACGATCCAGGTGGACGGACTCACCATCGATCCGTCCAAGCGCACCGTGCTGGTCGGCGAGGAGCCGGTGACGCTGACCTACGTCGAGTTCGAGGTGCTGCGCGCGCTGGTCACGCACCGCGGCCGCGTCTACAGCCGCCACGCCCTGCTCGAGGCCGTCTGGGGCGGGTCGGCCTACCGTGAGCCGCGCACGATCGACGTGCACATCCGGCACCTGCGCGAGAAGCTCGAGGACGATCCGGCCGAGCCGTGCCTGATCCTGACGGTGCGCGGCGTCGGGTACTGCTTCCGCGACGGGTAGCGAGCGGCCGTGCGCGCCTTCGGCACCCTGCGTCTGCGGCTGATCCTCGTCCTGGCGGCGGTCGTCGCCGTCGCGATGGGCGTGGTGTTCCTGTACGTCGTGCCGACGCTGCGCGACTCGCTGATCTCGGAGCGGTACACGCGGCTGGACGACGTCGCCAACGCGGAGCAGCACAACCTGCCGCTACGTCACGCGCTCGCCAACGGCCAGTACGCCAACGTGCGCAACGCGCTGAACCGGATCGGCCGCCTCGCGAACGCGTCGGTTGACCTCTACATCGTCACGAACGGGAGGCCGGTGCCGGCGAACCCGACCGACCTGCCGACCGTGCCCGCAGGCAACCCGGCCGTTCGCAAGGCCGCCCGCACCGGCGGGGTCACCCGCAGCCGGGGCGAGGACGGCGACGTCGTCGTCGCGTTCGGGATGCCGCACTCGGTGGTTGCGCTGTCCCAGCAGGTCGGCGATGTCGAGACGACGGGCAGGCTGGTCGAGCGCCGGATCCTGATCGCGACGGCGCTCGCGCTGCTCGTCGCCGGCCTGGTCGGCTGGGCGGCGGCGTACGGCGTCTCCCGCCGGCTGGCCGCGCTGGAGCGGGCGGCGACCCGCATCTCGCTGGGCGAGTTCGGCGAGCCGATCGGCGACACCTCGCGCGGACGAGCTGGGCGAGCTGGCCCGGGCGTTCGACACGATGCAGACCGCGGCTCGAGCAGGCCGACCGCTCGCGCAAGGACTTCATCGCCAACGCCTCGCACGAGCTGCGGACGCCGCTCTTCACCCTGGGCGGCTTCCTCGAGCTGCTGGACGACGAGGACATCGACCCCGACCGGCGCCGCGAGTTCCTGGGCGAGATGCACGAGCAGGTGAGCCGGCTGACGAAGCTGGCGTCCGACCTGCTCGACCTGTCGCGGCTGGACGCGGGCGCGGTCGCCGTCGAGCGGGAGCCGCTGGACATGGACGTCGCCGCCCGCGGCCTGGTCCGCGAGTTCCGCGGGCTGGCCGCGGGCCACGGCAGCCGCGTCGTGCTGGTGCGGTCGTCGGGCGAGATGCCGCACGCGATCGCCGACGAGCAGCGCGTCCAGCAGATCGGCCGTGCTCTGGTGGACAACGCGATCCGGCACACGCCGAGGGGCACCGAGGTGCGCGTCTCGGTGCAGGCGCATGACGGCGTCGTCCAGCTGACCGTGGCCGACGACGGCCCCGGCATCGGGCAGGACACGGCGGTCCACCTGTTCGAGCGCTTCTACCGCGGCGAGGCGGGCTCGGCGTCGGGCAGCGGCCTCGGCCTGGCCATCGCCCGCGAGCTGGCCGAGCGCATGGGCGGCTCCCTGGAGCTGCGCTCGCGGGAGGGCGAGACGGCCTTCGCGCTGAGCCTGCCGGCCGAGCGGCCGGCGCCGACCCCGTCCGGGTGACCGAAGCGGTTGCTATCGTCACGCGCGCCAATGCAGCGTGTGAACGTCGGTCACAAGTCGCTCGCAGAGTACGCGTCGATCGTCGGGCGCGGCCTTGCCGACGAGATCCGCGTGCTGGCGGAGCCGCTCCAGGGACGGCGCATGCTTCACCTGTCCGCCACGGCCTTCGGCGGCGGCGTCGCCGAGATCCAGTACACGCTGATCCCGCTGCTGAACGACGTCGGCATCGAGACCGAGTGGCGCGTGATCGAGGGCCGCGACGAGTTCTTCGACGTCACCAAGGCGATCCACAACGCGCTGCAGGGTGACGAGCGCGGGCTGGACGAGGCAGCGCAGGAGGTGTTCCGCCGCTACCAGAGGCTGAACGCCGAGGCGCTCGAGGACGCGGACGAGTGGGACATGATCGTCATCCACGACCCGCAGCCGGCCGGCATCCGCCGCCTGGTGCAGACGACGCGGCCGAAGTGGGTGTGGCGCTGCCACATCGACCTCTCGACGCCGAACCCGGACGTGCTCGAGTTCCTGCTGCCCGACCTCGCCGCCTACGACGCGACCGTGTTCCACATGCACGAGTACGTGCCGCCCGACCCGCGCATGCACGGCGCGGTGATCTGGCCGCCCGCGATCGACCCGCTCGCGCCCAAGAACATGGCGCTGGCGCCCGAGGACGCCGCGTACATCGTCGAGCAGTTCGGCATCGACGTCGACCAGCCGATGCTGCTCCAGGTCTCGCGGTTCGACCCGTGGAAGGACCCGCGCGGGGTGATCGACGCCTACCGGCTGGTGCGGGAGCGCCACCCCGGCGTGCAGCTGGCGCTGGTCGGCTCGATGGCCCACGACGACCCGGAGGGCTGGGAGTTCTACAACCAGACGGTCGAGTACGCCGAGGACGACCCGGCCATCCGCATCCTCTCCAACCTCAACAACGTGGGCGCGGTCGAGGTGAACGCGTTCCAGGTGCACGCCGCAGGTGTGCATGCAGAAGTCGATCCGCGAGGGCTTCGGCCTGACCGTGGCCGAGGCGCTGTGGAAGGCGCGGCCGATGATCGGCGGGCGCGTGGGCGGCATCGTCACCCAGATCGAGGACGGGGTGACCGGCTACACGGTCTCGTCGGCGGAGGAGTGCGCGGCGCGGGCGCTCGACATCCTCGACGACCCGGAGGCGGCGCGGGCGATGGCGCGGCGGGGCAAGGAGCACGTCCGCCGCAGGTTCCTGACGCCGCGCCTGGTGCGCGACTGGCTGGCCCTGATGCACGTGCTGGACGGCGACGAGGTCGAGCTCGACTTCCACCGTCCCGAGCAGGCCTGAGCCCCGGCACGTCCCCGCGCAAGGGCCGATCATCTACCCTTCGGGCCGATGGAGCAGAACCCGCTCGTCATCGTGTCGAACCGCGGGCCGCTGCGTTTCCTGAGCGCCGGCGACGGCAGCAGGATGGTCAAGCGCGGCGGAGGCGGCCTGGTCACGGCGCTCTCCGGGGTGATCGCCCAGCGCCCGCTGACGTGGGTCGCCGCCGCGCATCACGGACGAGGACGCCGAGGTCGCCGGGGAGGGCCCGTACGAGGACGGGAACCTGCGCCTGCGGCTGGTCGCGCATGACCGCGAGGAGTACGACCGCTACTACAACGTCTTCGCCAACCCGACGCTGTGGTTCATCCACCACTACCTGTGGGGGCTGGCGTACGCGCCGGACGTGGACCGCAACATCCGGCTGGCCTGGGAGGCCGGGTACCTGCCGGTCAACGACCGGTTCGCCGATGCGGTCGCCGAGGAGCTGGCGACGGCCGGCAGCGGCGCGCCGCCGATCGTGATGGTGCACGACTACCAGCTGTTCATGGTGCCCCAGGCGCTGCGCCGCCGGTGCCCGGACGCGGTCATCCAGCACTTCACGCACATCCCCTGGCCGATGCCCGACTACTGGCGGGTGCTGCCGACCGAGATCCGCACCGCGATCCACGAGTCGCTGCTGGCGTGCGACGTGGTCGGCCTGCACACCGAGCGGTACGTGCGCGCCTTCCTGCACTGCGCCGAGGAGCTGACCGACGGCGAGGTGGATTTCGAGCGCCGCATCGTCCACTTCGGCGACCGTGAGGTGCGGGTGCGCCACTACCCGATCTCGGTCGACCCGGCCGAGTTCGAGCGGCTCGCCGCGACGCCCGAGATGCTGGCGGAGGAGGAGGGCGTGCTGCTGGCGCGCCCGGAGAAGATGCTGCTGCGCGTCGATCGCACCGACCCGTCCAAGAACGTCGTCCGCGGGTTCCGCGCCTTCGACCTGTTCCTCTCCCAGCACCTGGAGTGGCGCGGCCGCGTGACGATGCTGGCGCTGCTCGACCCGTCGCGGCCGGATATCCCCGAGTACGCGGAGTACGTCGGCGCGATCCAGCGCGCGGCCCGCGAGATCAACGACCGCTGGTACCAGACCGGCATGTGGACGCCGATCGACCTGCGCGTCTCCGACAACTTCCCGCAGGCGGTGGCCGCCTACAAGCACTACGACGCCCTGCTGGTGAACGCGATCTTCGACGGGATGAACCTGATCGCGAAGGAGGCGCCGCTGCTGAACCGCCGCGACGGCGTGCTGATCCTGTCCGAGAACGCCGGCGCGTCCGAGGAGCTGTCCGAGTGGGCGCTGACGGTGAACCCGTTCGACATCCAGCAGCAGGCCGACGCGATCTACCAGGCCCTGACGATGCATTCGCAGGAGCGCAAGGCGCGGATCGAGGGCATCCGCGCGCACGTCCGCGAGCACGACATCGCCCGCTGGATCGACACCCAGCTCGCCGATCTCGCCGCGCTGCGCCCCATCGGCGCGTGATCCGCCGGCTCGACCACGTCCAGGTCTCGGCGCCGCCGGGCTGTGAGGAGGCGGCCCGCCGCTTCTACGCGCGACCTGCTGGGGATGACCGAGGTGCCCAAGCCGCCCGGCCTGGTGGAGGGCGGCGGCGCCTGGTTCGTGGCGGGGAGCGCCGAGCTGCACGTCGGCGTCAGCGCCGAGCATGCCGGCGCGGCCAAGGCCCACCCGGCGTTCGGCGTCGACCGCGCCGACCTCACCGCGCTTGCCGCCCGTCTCGACCGCGCGGGCCGCGAGGTGCTCTGGGATCGCCGGATCCGCGGGGTGCCGCGGTTCTACGTGCTCGACCCCTTCGGCAACCGGGTCGAGATCACCGGGCGCTGAGGGCCGGACGGGGCCCGGTACGGGGTCTGGCACCGTGCCGGGCCCCACTCACGGCCGATCCGGAATGTCGTGACGTTCCAGAGTGGAAGCCGTGACACAACCGTCAGGAGCCGAACCCTCGCCCATTCGCCACGGTCAGGGGCCAACCTGCGAGACCGAGGGTCAGGCTCCGTGCCTGGCTCCGGTTCGACCACCAGCCGAGTGCGAAGCACGACTCGTGTCGGTGCCAGGAATCGGTGCCTGACCCTCCAGGGTGGGACAGGGTGGTCGACGGTCAAGAGCCAACCCCCGCCCGCCGATGCCGCGAACCGTAGACTTCCGCCGATGTCGGAGATCCGTATGATCGACGTCGGCGACAAGCCGGTCACGCGCCGCCGGGCGACCGCCCGGGCGCAGGTGAGGATGCCGGGAGCGGTGCGCGAGCGGATCGCCGCCGGCACGCTGCCCAAGGGCGACGTGCTCGCGGTCGCCCGGGTGGCCGGGATCATGGCGGCGAAGCGCACGCCCGACATCGTGCCGCTCTGCCACCCGATACCGCTGACGCGCGTGGACGTGACGCCGGAGCTCGACGAGGAGGGCGTCACGATCGTCGCGTCGGCCGAGACGACGGCGCAGACCGGGGTGGAGATGGAGGCGCTGACCGCCGTGCTGGCCGCCGCCCTGACGGTGTACGACATGACGAAGGGGCTCGACCCGTCGATCGAGATCCGCGAGGCGCATCTGGTCGAGAAGGACGGCGGCAAGAGTGGCCACTGGCGGCGGCCGGCGTGAACGCGGCCGTGCTGACGGTGTCCGACGGCGTCGCCGCCGGCACGCGCGAGGACGAGAGCGG
Source organism: uncultured Actinomycetes bacterium (assembly GCA_963797175.1). Lineage (GTDB taxonomy): Bacteria > Actinomycetota > Thermoleophilia > Gaiellales > JAICJC01 > DATLLN01. Next base: position 878,187 of record CAWCOL010000009.1, on the reverse strand, counting down.
CGCCGTGCTGGCGGAGCGCGCCGCCGGCTGCGGGTTCGACCGTCGTCGAGCGCCGCGTCGTGGACGACGACCGCGGGCACATCGCCGAGGCGCTGTGGGAGCTGACCGACCTCGCCGACCTCGTGCTGACCACCGGCGGCACCGGCTTCGCGCCCCGCGACGTCACCCCCGAGGCGACCGCCGAGGTGATCGAGCGGCCCGCGCCCGGACTGGACGAGGCGATGCGCGAGGTGTCGCGGCGGGCGTCGCCGCACGGCCTGCTCTCTCGCGGCGCCAGCGGCATCTGCGGGCGCACCCTGATCGTCAACTTCCCCGGCAGCCCGCGCGCCTGCGGCGAGTGCTTCGACGCGATCGCCGGCGCCCTCGGCCACGGCGTCGCCCTGCTCACCGAGCGCCCGACGGAGCACCCGTGAGCACCGCGCCGCTCTACGCCCGCCGCTTCGTCTCGCTGGTGCGCCTCGAGCACACCCTGTTCGCGCTGCCGTTCGCCTACGTTGGCGCGCTGCTGGCGGTGGACGGCGTGCCGCCCGCATCGACCGTGCTCTGGCTGACGGTGGCGATGGTGGGCGCACGCAGCCTGGCGATGGCGCTGAACCGCCTGATCGACGCCGAGATCGACGCCCGCAACCCGCGCACGGCGGCCCGGGAGATCCCCTCGGGCCTGCTCTCCCGCGCGCAGGTCATCGGTTTCTGCGTGGGCGCGCTCGCGGTCTTCCTGATCGCCGTCTGGCAGCTCGACCCGATCGTCCGCGTCGCTGTGGCCGATCCCGGTCGCGCTGTTCGTGCTCTACCCGTACACGAAGCGGTTCACCTGGCTCTGCCACCTGGTGCTGGGCTGCTCCACGGGCCTCTCGCCGCTGGCGGCATGGCTGGCCGTCGGCGGCACCGTCGAGGCTGCGCCGTTCCTGCTCTCGGCCGGCGTGGCGCTCTGGATCGGCGGGTTCGACATCATCTACGCGACCACCGACGTCGACTTCGACCGCCGCGAGGGCCTCTGCTCGCTGCCCAGCCGGTTCGGGATCGGGCCGGCGCTGATGGTGACGCGCGTCTGCCACCTGCTCACCGTCATCCTGTTCACGACCGCGGGGCTGCTGCTCGACGCCGGCGCGTTCTACTTCCTGGGCGTCGCCGTCGTCGCCGCCCTGCTGGCCTGGGAGAACTCGATCGTGCACGAGGACGATCTCTCGCGGGTCAACGTCGCCTTCTTCACGATCAACGGCGCGCTCTCGATGGTCTTCCTGGCAGGGGTGCTGGCGGACGTCCTGCTGTGATCCGCTGCCGCGGACTGGTGCGCCGGTTCGGCGAGCGCACCGCCCTGGCGGGGATCGACCTCGAGGTCGGCAGCGGCGAGACGGTGCTGCTGACCGGCGAGAACGGTGCCGGCAAGACGACGCTGTTGCGCATCCTGGCGACGGTGCTGCGGCCGACGGAGGGGACGGTCGAGGTCTCCGGCAACTCGCTGCCCCGGGAGGCGGCGGCCGCCCGGCCGCTGATCGGCTACGCAGGCCACGAGCCGCTCGTCTACCCGCTGCTGACCGCGGCCGAGAACCTCGAGCTGTACGCGGCGCTGTACGGCTGCGACGCCGCGGCCGTCCCGGCGGCACTGGCGCGAGTGGGGCTGGCTGGCCGCGCCGGCGACCGCGTGGCCGACCTCTCCCGTGGCATGCGCCAGCGGCTCTCGCTGGCCCGCGCCACGCTCCACGGGCCGGCGCTGCTGCTGCTGGACGAGCCGACCGGCGGACTGGACGAGTCCGGCCGCGATGTGCTGTTCGAGCTGCTCCGCGGCCCGGTCAGCGCGCTCGTCTCGACGCACGAGCCCGAGCTGTTCTCGGATCTGGCGACGCGGCGGATCCGGCTCTCCGCCGGGAGGGTCGCGGCATGACCTCGCTCCGCGCGCTGATCCGCAAGGACCTGCTGCTCGAGCTGCGCGGGCGCGAGGTGGTGCCGGGCATGCTCACCTTCGTCATCGCCTCGTTCGCGCTGTTCCGCTTCGCGCTGGGCGGCGACCAGCTGGGCGGCGGCACGCGCGCGGCGACCGGCATGCTCTGGGTGGCTGTCGTCTTCACCGCCATGCTGGGGCTGGGCCGCGCGTTCGCGCAGGAGCGAGAGCACCGGATCTGGGACGGCCTGCTGGCCGCGCCGCTCGACCGCGGGCTGATCTGGCTGGCGAAGACCTGCTCGACGCTGGTCACGCTGGTCGTGATCCAGGCCGCGGCCCTGCCGCTGTTCTGGCTGTTCTTCCTCCAGGAGGGCGCCGGCCCCTCGATCCCGGTGCTGGCGGCCGCGCTGCTGCTGGCCGACGTGGGCATCGCCTCGCTGGGAGCGCTGCTCGCCGGGCTGGCCTCGGTGTCGCATGCCCGCGAGGTGCGTGCTGCCGGTGCTGTTCCTGCCCTTCGCGATCCCGCTCGTGCTGGTCGGCGTCGAGGTGTCGGTCGGCACGATTCCCCCGCAAACAAGCGGTTTCGACACGATCGAACGGCTCGGATTTCTGGGTCTCTATGCTACGATCTTTGCGCTCTTGGGGTGGGCACTGTTCGAGTACGTCGTGGAGGACTGATCGCGTGAGAAACGGCTCGCTGGGTGCCCGATTCGACGCGGGCACCGTGTCCGCGGCGGTCGCGGCAGTGCTGATGCCGGTGGCCCTCGCACTGATCTTCTTCTACGTCCCCTCGGACGCCGACCAGGGCTACTCCCAGCGCATCTTCTACTTCCACGTGCCGATCGCGCTGACGACGTACACGCTGTTCGCCTGGGGCGCCGTCAACGCCGCTCGCTACCTGTGGACGCGCGACGAGTCGCTCGACCTGAAGAGCTACGTGCCGATGCACCTGGGCGTCATCTTCGGCAGCCTGACGCTGGTCACCGGCTCGATCTGGGCGCACGTCTCGTGGGGCGTGTGGTGGTACTGGGGCAGCAAGCAGCTGACCACGTTCCTGATCATCTTCCTCTTCTACTGCGCCTACTTCATGCTCCGCTTCTCGGTCGAGCCGGGCGAGCGCCGCTCCACCTACTCCGCCGTCTACACGCTGCTCGGGGTGGGGCTGATCCCCGTCTCGGTGCTGGCCGTGCGGCTGAGCCAGGAGCTGATCCACCCAATCACCTTCAACTCGAACGGTGTGAACATGGACGGCAGCATGTTCCTCACGTTCTGCGTCTCGCTGGCCGCGATGCTCTCGCTGGCCACGGCCATGTACTTCGTGGAGATGCGCGGCAAGCGGATCGACGAGCGGATGCGCCGGCTGCGGACGCTGGCACGGGGCACGGCGTGATCGACGAGACCGCCGTCCAGTAGGTGGCGGCCGTGTACGGGATCACCTGGGTGGCGGCGATCGCCTACATCGCAATCCTCCACTCGAAGCTGGGCCGGCTGGAGCGCCAGCTGGACGAGGTGATCGCGCTGATGGAGCGTGCGCCCGATGGCTGAGCGGCCCGTCGCCCTCGTCCTGGTGGGCACCAACCACCGCCACGCGCCGATCGCGGTGCGTGAGGAGCTGGCCGCGCGCGCCCACGGCCGCGAGCTGATCGAGGCGATGCGCGCCGAGGACGCCGTCCTGGAGGCGGTCGGACTCTCCACGTGCAACCGCTGCGAGATCGCGATGGTGGGCGACGACGTGGATGCGATGCGGGAGGCGGCCGTGCGCCGGCTGGCCGCGTACGCCCACCGCGACCCCGAGCAGATCATGCCGCTGCTCTACATCATGGAGGGCACCGAGGTGGCGCGGCACCTGTTCTCGGTCGCCGGCGGCCTGGACTCGATGGTGCCGGGCGAGGCGCAGATCCTCTCCCAGATCCGCGACGCGTACGCCGATGCGCTGGAGCTGGGATCGACCGGCCCGGTGTCGAACCGGCTGTTCCACCAGGCGCTCGAGGCCGGCAAGCGCGTCCGCCACGAGACGGCGATCGGCGAGCTGAACGCCTCGGTCGCGTCGGTCGCCGCCGAGGTCGTCCGCGACCGGCTGGTGACGCTGGAGGGCGCGAGCGTGCTGATCGTCGGCGCCGGCAAGGTGGCCGAGCTGGTCGCCACCAACCTGGATGCGCGCGGCGCGCGGGTGATCGACGTCGCCAACCGCACCGCCGACCGGGGCGCGGCGCTGGCCGCCCGCTTCGGCGGCAGGATGGTGCCGTGGGAGGAGCTGGGCGCCGCGGCGTCTGCTGCCGACGTCGTCGTCTGCTCGACGCTCTCGCCCGGTCACGTGCTCGAGCTGGGCATGCTGGAGGGCGACCGCCCGCGCGTGCTGGTCGACCTGGCGCTGCCCCGCGACATCGATCCTCGCCTGGGCGAACTGCCCGGTGTCACGCTGGTCAACGTGGACGACCTGGAGGGCGCGGTGCGTCACAACATCTCGCTGCGCGAGGGCGAGGTGGAGCGGGCGCAGGAGATCGTGGGCGAGGAGACCGAGCAGTTCCGCCGCTGGGTGGCCGGGCTCGAGGTGGTGCCGGCGATCGCCTCGCTGCGGGCGCAGGCCGAGGGCATCCGGACGGCCGAGCTGGCCCGGATGGCCGGCCGCTGGGAGGGCATGACGCCGGCCGACCGCGAGCGCCTGGACACGCTCACCAGCAGCATGCTGAACAAGCTCCTGCACCGCCCGACGGTGCGGCTCAAGGAGCTCGCCGCGACCGGCGAGGAGGGCCCGTACGCGGATGCGATGCTCGAGCTGTTCGGGCTGGAGCCGACGGCGCCCGCTCGATGATCCGGGTGGGGACGCGCCGCAGCGCCCTGGCGCTGGCGCAGGCGAGGTTCGTGTGCGATCGGCTGGACGATGCCGCGCTGGTCGAGATGGACACGGCCGGCGACCGCCGCCGCGATCTGCGCTTCGATCAGATCGGCGACGGCCGCGGCATCTTCACCGGCGAGCTGGAGCGGGCGCTGGTGGAGGGGCGCATCGATGTGGCCGTGCACAGCGCCAAGGATCTGACCGGCGAGATGGCGCAGGGCCTCGCGATCGGCGCGGTGCCCGAGCGCGAGGATCCACGCGACGCCTGCTGTGGGCCGTTCGCGGCGCTGGAGGAGATCCCGGCCGGCGCCCGGATCGGCACCTCGGCCGCGCGGCGAGCGGCGCTGCTGGCGGCGCTCCGGCCCGACCTCGAGGTGGTGCCGCTGCGAGGCAACGTGGACACGCGCCTGCGCAAGCTGGACGAGGGCGCGGCCGATGCGATCGTGCTGGCGGCGGCCGGCCTCAACCGGCTGGGGATGGGGAGCCGGATCGGCTTCCTGTTCGATCCCGCGGTGTTCGTGCCCGAGGCCGGGCAGGGCGCGCTGGCGGTGCAGGTGCGCGCCGGCGAGGAGGCGTTGGTGGCCGCGCTCGACCACGCGCCGTCGCGGGCGGAGGTCGAGGCCGAGCGGGCTCGCGTGGCCGAGCTGGGCGGCGGCTGCACCGTGCCCGTCGCCGCGCACGCATGGCACGAGGGCGGCGAGCTGCGGCTGCGCTCCTGGGTGGCCGGATGACGGTGTACCTGGTCGGCGCGGGGCCGGGCGACCCGGGGCTGCTGACGGTGCGCGGCCGCGAGCTGCTCGAGCGCTGCGACGCCCTGGTCTACGACCGCCTGGCCGACCCGCGCATCGTCGCGCAGGCCGCAGAGGGGGCCGAGCGGTTCGACGCCGGGAAGGCGCCCGGCCGCCATGCGATGACGCAGGAGGCGATCAACGGGCTGCTGGTCGAGCTGGGCGGGCGCTGCGAGACGGTGGTGCGGCTGAAGGGCGGCGACCCGTTCATCTTCGGGCGCGGCGGTGAGGAGGCACTGGCGCTGGAGGCCGCCGGCGTCGCCTGGGAGGTCGTGCCCGGCATCTCCTCCGCCTACGCCGTCCCAGCCTACGCCGGCATCCCGGTCACCCAGCGCGGCATGGCGGCGCAGGTGACGCTGGTGACCGGCCACGAGGATCCGACCAAGCCGCAGCAGGACGTGGACTGGGGCCACCTGGCGGCGGCGCCGGGCACGATCGTCTTCCTGATGGGCGTTGGTGCCCTGCCCGGCAACATGGAGCGGCTGGTCGAGCATGGCATGACACCCGAGACGCCTGCGGCGGTGATCGCGAGCGGCACCCGGCCGGCGCAGCGCACGGTCACCGGCACGGTGGGCACGATCGCCGGGCTGGTCGGGGCGGCGGCGATCCGGCCGCCGGCGATCACGCTGGTGGGGGAGGTGGCGACGCTGCACGAGCGGCTCGACTGGTTCGCCCGCCGGCCCCTGTTCGGACGCACGGTCGCCGTCACCCGGGCGCGGGCACAGGCGAGCGGGCTGGCCGCGCGGCTGGGCGAGCTGGGCGCGGCCGTGGTCGAGGCGCCCGCCATCCGCATCGAGCCGCTGCCCTTCGACCCGCCCGATCTGGGCGCCTACGACGTGGTCGCGCTGACCTCGGCGAACGGCGTGGCGGAGCTGCTCTCCGGTGACGTGCGCCGCCTGGCGAGCGTGCGGGTGGCGGCGGTGGGCCAGGCCACGGCGGCGGCGCTGCGCGCGCGGGGCGTCGAGCCCGACGTCGTGCCGCCGCGGGCGGTGCAGGAGTCGCTGGTCGAGGCGCTGGGCGATGTGCGCGGCAAGCGGGTGCTGGTGGCGACGGCCGAGGCGGCGCGGGACGTGCTCACCGCGGGGCTCCGCGACGGCGGCGCGGACGTGGACGTCGTGCACCTCTACCGCACCGTGCGCGAACCGGTGGACGCCGACGCGGTGCTCGGCGCCGACCTGGTCACGTTCACCTCCTCGTCCACGGTCGCCAACGTGCTCGACGCCCTGGACGGCGCCGCGCGCGGCGGGATCCGCGCCGTCTCGATCGGGCCGGTCACCTCCGCGGCGCTGCGCGAGCGCGGCGTGGAGCCCGAGATCGAGGCCGATCCGCACGACGTGGACGGGCTCGTCGCGGCGGTGCTCGCCGCCGCAGGCAGGTAGATTCCGGGCGTGCCGCCGTTCGTCACCTTCCTGTCCGACTTCGGCGCGGGCGACCAGTTCGCCGGCGTCTGCCACGGGGTGGTCAACCGCGTCTGCCCCGAAGCGACGGTGATCCACATCGGCCACGGCATCGAGCCGCAGGCGGTCGGGCAGGGCGCGCGCGTGCTGGCGGGCGCGATCCCGTACATGCCGGTCGGCGTGCACATGGCAGTGGTCGATCCCGGCGTCGGGTCGGAGCGGCGTGCGATCGTGCTGCGCTCCGCCGACGGGCGACTCTTCGTCGGTCCTGACAACGGGCTGCTCGTTCCGGCCGCGCAGGCCTGCGGCGGCGTCGAACTGGCGGTGCACGTGACCAACGCCGACTACATGCTCGACCAGGTGTCGCGGACGTTCCACGGCCGCGACGTCTTCTCGCCGGTCGCCGGACATCTCGCATCGGGCGTCGATCCGCGGGAGCTGGGTGAGGAGATCGACATCGCGACGCTGGTGCGGCCGCTGATGCCGGGATTCGAGCGCGCCGGAGCGGTGATCGTCGTTGCCGTCCAGCATGTTGACCGGTTCGGCAACATCCAGCTGTCCGCCGCGGCCGACCGGATCGAGGAGCTGTTCCAGGCAGGCTCGTCGGTCGAGATCGAGGCGATCGACGACCGCTACCTGGCGGTGTGCGCCGAGACCTTCGCCGACGTCGGGCGCGGCGAGCTGGTGCTCTACGCCGACTCCGAGGGACAGCTCTCGATCGCGATCAACCGCGGCCACGCCGCCGAACTGCTCGACGTGGTGGCCGGGACGACGCTGCGGATCGACTTCCGGCCGGTGATCGAGGACTGATCACTTGACGCGGGGGCCTCCGCGTGGTGTGATTCATGCCACTTGCGGCCTTCGTGGAGCGGTAGCACCGTCCCGGAGGCCGCTTCCTCGTCCAGGGCCCGTGGGGTACACTGGCCGCCGCGCGGCGAGGTAGCTCAGTTGGTAGAGCACGCGACTGAAAATCGCGGTGTCGCTGGTTCGAACCCGGCCCTCGCCATTCGCCACACCGGTGCCGAAAGCGAGGAGGGCCAATGCCGTTCGTCGAGACGATCGCCGAGGACGAGGCCTCCGGCGATGTCGCCGCCCTGTACCGGGAATCCCGTGAGCAGAACGGGTACGTGCAGAACCTCGTCCAGGTGTTCTCCCTGCGGCCGGAGGTGCTCCGCGCCTGGCAGGCGATGAACGGCGCCGTCCGCGAGCCCGACCTGCGCCGCTACGAGCTGGCCACGCTGGCCGCCGCACGGCGGCTGCGGTCGAGCTACTGCTGTCTGGCGCACGGCAAGGTGCTCGCCGACCGCTTCTTCGCCGCCGAGGACGTGGCGAGGCTGCCGGACGGGCTGGACGAGGCCGATCGCGCGGTGATGGAGCTGGCCGAGAAGGTGGTGGACGACGCGACGTCCGTCACCCAGGCCGACATCGACCGGCTGCGCGGCCTCGGGCTGACCGATGCCGAGATCATCGACGTCGTGCTCGCCGCCGCGGCGCGCTGTTTCTTCAGCAAGGCGCTGGACGCGCTCGGAGCGGCCCCGGATGCCGCCTACGCCGACCTGCCGCCGGCCCTGCGAGACCCGCTCGTCGTCGGCCGGCCGATCGCCGGCTGATCAGGCGAGCGCGTCCAGCGCCGCCTGCGCCTTGGCGGCCCGCTCGCCGGCGCGATCGGCATTGGTGCGCGTTCGCGCTACCTGCCGCTCGGCGCGCTCGACCTGCCGCTCGGCTGCGCCGAGCGCTGTGCGCGCCTCGGCCAGCGCCGCCTCCGCCTGCGTCAGCTCGTCCTCGGCGGCGCCCGCCTCCTGCTCGGCATCGGTGAGCATCTCCTGCGCGGCGCCGGCCGCAGCCTGCGCGCGCTCCAGCCGCTTGACCGCTGCCGGGGTCGGCTGCGGCTCCTTCGGCTCGGGCTTCGCGCGCCCTTTCGGTTTCGCAGCGGCCTTCGACCTGGCCGCCTTCGCAGCCGGCCTCGCCGGGGCGGGCGCGAGGCCTCCCAGCAGGAAGCCGCCCGCCGACTGCTGCTCGCGCACGAGCACGCCGCGGCGCACCAGCTCGCCCAGCTCGGGATCGAGCGCCGCCGCGTGCAGCGTGTCGTGCACGCGCTGGAGGGTGTCGCCGCCGGCGTCCGCGGCCTTCGCCACCTTGCCCGCGGCCGCCATCACCGTGCGCAGGGCCTCCTGCTCGGCCTCGGTCGCCGCCCGCACGTCGGCCGCCGAGCCGCCGCCCAGCTGCACCTCGCGGAGCGCACTGCCCTCGTCCAGCAGCGCGGCCATCTCGTCCGGGGCGTCGCGCGCGGTGCGGTTCACGACCCACGCCGCCACGGTCGGCTTGCGCAGCTTCCCGACCTCTGCCGCCCGCTCGCGCTCGCCCTCCGCCTTGAGCCGCGTCACCAGCTCGGTGCGGGCTGGCGTGAACTCGCTCAGCTCCAGGCCGTAGAGGGCGTCCCCATCGTCATCGGCTGCCATGCGCGGACGGTACCGCTCCGATCGGTGTCCGGCACCGGGTCTGGCACGGTACCGGGCCCCGATCACGGCCGATCCGGGGTTCCGTGACGGTCCGTTGTGGAAGGCGTGACGCTTCCGCCCGGCCGAGATCGGCTCAACCATGGGGCTCTCAGCGGTGTCCGGCACGGGGTCTGGCACCGTGCCAGACCCCGATCACGGCTCATGGTCGAGATCCGTGACGAGGCCGGCACGGAACCATGACTTCGGGGCGAATGTGGGGAGCCGTCAGCTGACGGTCAGCTTGACCGTGGCGGGCAGGCTGACCAGCCCGCGCACGTCGGTCACGCGGAACGTGAACGAGTCGGGGCCGTGGTAGCCGCCGTTCGGCGTGTACTTGACGGTCGCCTGGAGCCCGGAGTGGGAGACGATCGTGGCCGAGCCGTGCGCCGGCTTCGTCGCGATCGCGAAGGTCAGCGGGCCGTTCTGGCTCGCGAACGTGTAGCAGCTGCGGTTCGTCCGGAACGCGCAGCCGGGCTGGTTCTTGGCGGCGGGCACGTCCGCCGCCACCAGCTCGCCGCTGATCGAGAAGCTGGTCCCGCCGCTGACGCTCCGGGTCAGGTCGTGGGCGATCGTGCCCGGGATCGTGCGCACGGCAGTGACCGTGTTGTTGCCCGGGTTGCTCTCGTCGATGTAGCCGTGCGGGTTCACGATCGCCCTGATCGTGTACGGCCCGGGCTTCAGACCGCCGATGTCGACCCACTGGTCGGCCGACTGCGCGGCGTAAAGGTCGCCGAACCGCGGCGAGATGCCCTCGCGCGTGAACGTCGCGCCGGGCGCGTGCGACGCGCACCAGCTGTGCGGGCCGCCGCCGGTCACGCCGGGCGCGTAGTAGCTCTTCGCGCCGCCCGACTCGACGGCCCAGCTGTCATACATGCAGAACCCGACCTTGCCGGCCAGCCGCTGGCCGCCGCCCGGCAACAGCAGTGCGTACTCTGCGGCCTGCTGGAAATGCCAGTGGTTGTGACCGGTCTTGTTCGAGTAGATGAACGACGCGCCGCGGGCTGAGCGATCCTCGATGGTGACGCCGGCGCCGGTCGGGGCCCGGTTCGGATCCGGCTTCACGCTGGGCGTGCCGCCCGCGTGGATGGCCTGGAAGGCGTGCCCGCCCTGCATGTAGAGGTCCATCGCGCCGCCGATGTTGCGGATCACGGCCGGGAAGCGGTACAGCACGGTGCCCGGCTTCGCGTACCGGTCGACGTAGGTGGAGACGGCGAGCGGCGTGTTGGTGGGCAGCTCGGCGACGAGATCCGGCTTGTCGGAGGTCGGCGCGGCCAGCGCTGAGCCGACCAGCACCGCGCATGCAAGCATGAGTGCAATGCCGATGGAGCCAGCGCGGCGAGCGCCGAGCAGCACGGAGCGTGCAGGTTTTCGGAGCCGCATGGCGGGACAGGGTACGATCTCGCCCACCGCAAGTCAAGAACACGTCAAGGGAGACACCCCCATGCCCCGCCGTCGTGCCCTCGCCATCCCCGTCCTCGTTCTCGCCGTTGCGGCGGGCTGCGGAGGCGGTGGATCGTCGGGCTCGTCGCCGGCAGGAACCGCGGGAGGAGGCGCCACGCCGACGTCCGGTGACGCCGCGGCGGGCAAGATCGTCTTCACCAAGACCGCCGATCCATCCTGCGCCGGCTGCCATACGCTGGCCGACGCCGGCTCGACCGGCACGGTCGGCCCGAACCTTGACGACCTCAAGCCGGATTTCGCAACCGTCCAGAACCAGGTGGACAACGGCGGCGGCGCGATGCCCTCGTTCAAGGGCAAGCTGTCCGATCAGCAGATCGCGGACGTCGCCGCGTACGTCTCCAGCGTCGCCGGGAGCTGAGGAAGCTCAGCCGCGTGACGGCACGGCGGCGCCGCTGCTGCCGGCCACCGAGGCCAGCACGTCCATCACGCGCGGGTCGAACATCGTGCCCGACCCCTCGCGCAGCTCGGCGACCGCGTCGGTGACGCCGGGGCGGCGCCGCAGCGCGACGTAGGACTCGGCCAGCAGGATGATGCGGGCGCCCAGCGGGATCGCCTCGCCGGCCAGCCCGTCCGGGTAGCCGGTGCCGTCCATGTGCTCGTGGGTGGCGCGCACCATCTCCCGCACCTTGGCGAACAGCGGGCTGGGACCCAGCATCTCGGCCGAGCGCTCCGGGTGCGTGCGCACCACGTCCCACTCCTCGTCGGTCAGCGGCTCGCTCTTGGCGATGATCTCGTCGGGGATCGCGGCCATGCCCAGGTCGCGGAAGCGGCAGGCGGTGGCGAGCTGCGTCAGCTCGGTGCCGGCCATGCCCATCGCGCTGCCGATCGCCCGCGCGAGCTGCTCGACCTCGTCCTGCTCGGCCGCCAGCGCAGTGGCCTGCTTGCGGGCCGCGACGGCGGACTCCGACGAGGCCGCGAGCCGGCTCAGACGGGAGGCGACGAACGAGGCCGGGATCCACTGGCCCTCCTCGCGGGCCACGAAGCTGAACCGCAGGATCCGCTCGCGATCGACGACGAACAGCCCGTCATGGCGGCGCGGGCTGCGCAGCTTGCGGCGCTCGGCCAGGCCCAGCGCGCCGCCGGCCTCGCCGCGAGGATCGGTCAACCAGCGGCCGACGTCGCCGGCCAGGGCGCGGCCCAGCGGAGAGCTCGGCGGCGACACCAGCACCAGCTCGCTGGCGGAGCCGCGCATCAGATCGCCCAGCTCGCGCAGCATCGCGCTACGGGGATCCTCCGCGGGCGCCGAGTCGAGCACGGCCAGCACCGCCGGACCGCCGTTCACCAGGTGGTCGATGGCGATCGCCTCGCCGCCCGTGTGGTCGACGAGGCGAAACGGCGCCACCGGGGCGTCAAGCTGCGGCTGCGTCCTGCTCATCCTGCTCGCGCCCGTCCTCGTCCTCGATCACATGCACGGTGACGGTGGGGGCGGTCGCTCCCAGCAGCGCGGTGCGGGCCTGCTCGAACGAGGCCAGCATCTGCGCCTGGGCCTGCGACGCGCCGGCCAGCAGCTCCTCGGCCTCGCGCCGCTTGCCCTCGGCGTCCGAGAGGATCTCGGCAGCGCGGGCCTCGGCCTGCGCTTCGCGGTCGGCGAACGACTGCTCGAGCCGCACGCGCTCCTGCTGGAGCTCGGTCTCGAAGCGGACACGATGCTGGTCGCGCTCGCGCCCGGCCTCCTCGACGATCCGCTCGGCGTGCGCCTGCACCTGCTCGAGGTGCTGCTCGCCCGCCTCCGCGGCCTCCTCGATCAGCCGCTGGCGCTCGGCCAGGATCTCGTCGACCTCGAGCCGGCTGGCGTCGCGCACGCGGCGCAGTTCGCCGTCCAGCAGCCCCTGGAGCGCGCCGATGGCGGTCTCCACGGCGGCGGCGAGGCCGTCCAGGTCACCGGCGGAGCGCTCGGCGAACCGGGGCTCCGGCAGCACCGCGACGGGCGCGTCCTCGACCGACCAGGTCGAGACGACCGGGTGCTCGTGCTCGGCGGGCTCGGCCTCGACCTCGGCCTCAACGTCGACCTCGGCCTCGACCGGGAACTCGGCGTCGTCGTGCTCGGAGGCGAACTCCTCGGCCTCGGGCTCGTCGGCCTCGGTCTCGGCCTCGTGATCGCTCTCGTCGTCCTGCTCCTGCTCGGCCACGGGCTCGGCCGGCGTCTCGTCGACGGCGGCGGGCGCGGACGAGCCGAACTCGTCGGCCAGCGCGTCGGCGACGGCGGCCAGGTACTCGTCGACCTCCTCCGGGTTGTAGCCCGTCGGGGTCAGGGAGAACGAGGCGTTGCGGATGTCTCCGGGGTCTGCGCCCCGGAGGTCGTCGGCCAGGTCACCAAGGAAGCGGTCGACCTCCTCAGGGTTGTACCCGGTCGGCGTGAGCGAGAAGGATGCGTTTCGGATGCTCGCCGGATCGACCATGATGTGTGGGGCCTCCTGGGGGCGAAAGGTTCGGCGCCGTGACGGCTTGGGGGGAACGCCGCCACGGTCGACGGCAGTAGCCTTATCGGCGTTTCCCCCTAACCCTTTAGCGGTATCTCCGAGGCCCCCGTGATGCCGCCGGTGGACGCGCCCGCCGCCGCGTCGGTAGTGTTCGCGGCCGATGAACCGGCGCCTCTCCGAACCCGCCGAGCTCCGCCCCGTCGGCGTGATCGGTGCCGCCCTCGACCTCGGCTCCGGGCGCCGCGGCGTGGACATGGGGCCGTCGGCCATCCGCTACGCGCTGCTGGGCGAGCGGATCGCCGCGCTCGGCTATCCCGTGCACGACCACGGCAACATCAGCACCGGGATGGTCGAGGCGCTGGACGAGGGCGACATCACGGCGCGCTACTGGTCGGCGATCCGGCGCACCTGCGAGGACCTCGCCGATCACGTCGCCGAGGTGGTGTCCGACGGCGAGATGCCGCTGGTGCTGGGCGGCGACCACTCGATCGCGATCGGCACGCTGGGCGGCCTCGCCCGCGCCGGCGACGGGCCCGGCGGCGTCATCTGGCTGGACGCGCACACCGACATCAACTCGCCGTCCAGCTCGCCCAGCGGCAACGTCCACGGCATGCCGCTGGCGGTCGCGCTGGGGCTGACCGGGGATCCTCGCTTCGAGGACCTGCCGTGGCCGGTGCCGATGGCGGACGACGCCCGCACGGTGCTGGTCGGCATTCGCAGCGTCGACCGCGGCGAGCGCACGGAGCTGCGGCGCGTCGGCGTGCACGTGTTCACGATCGCCGACATCGACCGGCTGGGCATGCGGGCCGTGATGGAGCGGGCGATCGAGCTGGCCGCCGGCGGCCCCTTCCTGCACGTCTCGCTGGACATGGACGTGCTCGATCCCGACCAGGCACCGGGGGTCGGCACGCCGGTACGCGGCGGCATCACCTACCGCGAGGCGCACCTGGCGATGGAGATGCTCGCCGCCAGCCACCTGATGACGTCGCTCGAGCTGGTCGAGGTCAACCCCGTGCTGGACGACCGCAACGCCACCGGCAGCCTCGCCGTCGAGCTGGCGCTCTCCGCGCTGGGTGCGCGCATCCTCTAGCTGTTCGAGTCCGGGTAGTACTCGGTGCCGGCCAGCTCGTCGGGCAGGTACTGCTGCTCGACCTTCGCGTCCGGGTAGTCGTGCGGGTAGCGGTAGCCGGTGCCGTGGCCGAGCTTGGCGGCGCCGGGGTAGCTGGCGTCGCGGATCGGCTTGGGCGGGCGCAGCGGCCCGCGCTCGCGGACGTCCCGCATCGCCCGGTCGATCGCGACGTAGCTGGCGTTCGACTTGGGCGCGAGGGCCATGTAGGCGACGGCCTGGGAGAGGTTGATGCGCGCCTCGGGCAGGCCCACGAACTCGACCGCGCGGGACGCGGCGATCGCCACCTGGAGCGCCTGCGGGTCGGCGTTGCCGACGTCCTCGGAGGCGAACACGATGATCCGCCGGGCGATGAACTTCGGGTCCTCGCCGCCCGAGATCATCACCGCCAGGTAGTAGATCGCGGCGTCCACGTCTGAGCCGCGCATGCTCTTGATGAAGGCCGACGTGTAGTCGTAGTGGTGGTCGCCGCCCTTGTCGTAGAGCAGCGGCTGCTTCTGGGCCGCGTCGGCAACATGCTCCGCCGTGACCGGGCCGCCGCCCGCGGCCGCGACCGCCGCGTCCAGGATGTTGAGCGCGTGGCGACCGTCGCCGCCCGCGGCGCGCACGACCAGCGCCCGCACCTCCTCGTCCAGCGAGACGCCCAACGTCCGTTCGCCCCGCTCCACGATCCGCGCCAGGTCGTCCGCCGAGAGCGCCACCAGCTCGAACAGCGCGCACCGGGAGAGCAGGGCCGAGTTGACCTCGAAGTACGGGTTCTCGGTGGTTGCGCCGATCAGCGTGATCAGCCCCGACTCGACCGCCGGCAGCAGGGCGTCCTGCTGGCCCTTGTTGAAGCGGTGGATCTCGTCCAGGAAGAGGATCGTCCGGCGGCCGCCGGCGCCCAGGCGCTCGGTCGACTCGGCGATCACCCGGCGGACGTCGGCGATGCCGACCTGCACCGCCGAGAGCTCCTCGAAGTGCGCCTGCGTCGCGTGGGCGACGATCCGGGCGAGGGTCGTCTTGCCGGTGCCGGGCGGGCCGAAGAAGATCATCGAGGGGACGCGGTCGTTCGCGATCGCCCGGCGCAGCGCCGAACCCTCGCCCACGATCTGCTCCTGACCGACGAACTCGTCGAGCGCGTCCGGGCGCACGCGCTGCGGGAGCGGAGCGTGTGCGTCGAGCTGGCGGCCGGCCGAGTCCTGAAAGAGGTCGTCGGGGATGCAGCGAAATCTATACTGGGTGCATGGGCACCTCGCGGGACGAGCGCGTGCGGCTGGGTGGCATGGCGCTGCGCAACGGCATCCTGGTGCAGGGGCCGGAGCACTGGGCGGCCGCCGTGCGCACCGGTGACGGCGAGATCCGGGTCGCGTCGGGCAACAAGCCGGAGCTGCCGGAGGGGGCGCTGGGCGTCCCCGGGCTGCGCGGCGTGCTGCGCGTGGCCGAGGCGATGTACCTGCTGCCGATCGTGCGGCGGGCGCTGCCCGAGGCGCGGCTGCCGATGGAGGGCGCGGGCACGGCCGGGGCGATGGCGGCGTCCGTCGTCCTCTCACGCGTGCTGCGGATGACCAGAATCAGCCCGGTCGTCGCCGAGGCGGCCGGCGCGAGCCTGGCGCTGCTGCCGGCGCTGGCCTCGCTGCGCGGCTCGCAGCTGGCCCGCTACCACGGCGCGGAGCACAAGACGATCGGCGGCTACGAGCAGGGCGGCGACGCGCTCGACGCCAGCAAGGAGCACGAGCGCTGCGGTTCGCACCTGGTCGCGCCGATGCTGGCCGTCACGGTCGCCGGAAACGCGCTGGTCAGCCGGCTGCCCGCGGCGCGCCGCGGCCCCGCGCGGCTGGCCGTCACGCTGGGTGCGGTCGGCCTCGCCACCGAGACGTTCGCGTGGATGCAGCAGCACCGCGGCAGCGGCCTGGAGCGGGCGCTCTCCCGCCCCGGCTTCGCCCTCCAGCGGGTGGCTGCGACCCGCGAGCCGACCGAGCAGGAGCTCGAGGTTGCGGGTCGGGCGCTGGACGAGGTGCTGCGCCTGGAGGGTGCGGTTTCTGCAGAGTGACGCATTCGGCGGTTGCGCGTTGGCGATCCGCCGGTACGGTTGTAGGGCATGCTCGCCGTCTTGGGTCAGTGGTTGAGCGACTTCTTCGACACGTTGCACACGTTTTTGCTGACGTGGTTCGTGCCGCTGTGCTTCGCTCTCCTCGTCTTCTTCGTCTGGAAGATGGTCCGGGCCCTGCCCAACACCAAGCCGAAGAAGCTCGACCCGCGGTCGGACTCGAGCGTGAAGTGGGCCGACGTGGCCGGGCGTGGACGAGGCGCGCGAGGAGCTGGAGGAGATCGTCGAGTTCCTGAGCGACCCCAAGCGCTTTCACAAGCTGGGGGCGCGCGTGCCCAAGGGCGTGCTGCTGTACGGGCCGCCGGGCACCGGCAAGACGCTGCTGGCCAAGGCCGTGGCGCACGAGTCCGGCGCGAACTTCTACTTTCAGAGCGCGTCAGCGTTCATCGAGATGTACGTCGGGCTGGGTGCGTCGCGCATCCGCAAGCTGTTCGAGACGGCCCGCAAGAACCAGCCCGCGATCGTCTTCATCGACGAGCTGGACGCGGTCGGCACGGCCCGCTCCGGGACGTCCCAGAACCGCGAGCATGATCAGACGCTGAACCAGCTGCTGGTGGAGCTGGACGGCTTCGACGAGAGCCAGCAGCTGATCGTGATGGCGGCCTCGAACCGGCTGGAGGACCTCGACCCCGCCCTCCTGCGCCCCGGCCGGTTCGACCGTCAGATCCACGTCGCTCCGCCCGACCTGCCGGGCCGGCGGGAGATCCTCGACGTCCACACGCGCGGCAAGCCGCTCGGCGCCGACGTCGCGCTGGACGACTTCGCCCGCCAGACCTCGGGCCTGACCGGCGCCGACCTGGCCAACATCTGCAACGAGGCGGCGATCTCCGCCGGCCGCCGCAACAGCGCCGCGATCGACCGGCAGGACTTCACCTTCGCGGTCGACCGCGTCGTCGCCGGGCTCCAGCAGCGCAAGCTGATCACCGACAAGGAGAAGCGGGTGATCGCCTACCACGAGGCCGGGCACGCCCTGGTCGCGCGGCTGATGAGCGAGGACATCCACAAGGTCACGATCGTGCCCCGCGGCCGCGCGCTCGGCTTCATGATGAGCCTGCCCGAGGAGGACCGCTACGTGCTCTCCAAGGACGAGCTGGAGGACTGGCTGAAGGTGACGCTGGCGGGCCGCGCGGCCGAGCACGTCGTGTTCGGGCGCATCACCAACGGCGCCGCGAACGACCTCGACCGGGCGACGGCGATCGCGCGCTCGATGGTGTTCGACTGGGGCATGGGCCGCACCACCCAGTCGCAGCAGCTGCGCGCGGACAACTACGCGCTGTCCGAGGACACCAAGCGCATGCGCGACGAGGAGCAGCGCGAGATCACCGACGCGGCGTACGCCGAGGCGGAGACGCTGATCCGGCGCCACCGGCCCTATCTCGACCTGCTGGCCACCGCCCTGCTCGACAAGGAGACGCTCGAGCGCGAGGAGATCGACCTCCTGCTCAAGGGCCTCGAGCCCGAGTCGGACGCCTCGGGGCTGATCGGCGTCGAGCGCTCGCCCGAGCCGCTCGAGGCGCCCAAGGAGAACGGGCGCGTGCCCGAGCCGCTGCTCCGCGCGGAGGGCGCCGAGCCTCTGCTTCGCACCGAGCCGCTGCGCGCCGAGCGCGGCGACCCGCCGCCGCCGGCCTAGCTCGCCGGCGCGTCGTCGGCCGGTGGCGTGCCGGCCTGGGGGTCAGGCACCTCCTCGGCGTCCGACTCCACCGTCTCGCTCGCCGCGCCGTCGCCCTCACGGGCACGGGCCAGCTCCTGCTCCTTGTCGGCCAGGCGGCTGCGGATGTCGTGCACCGCGGTGGCCAGCTCGTCCAGCCCGCCGGCGGTGGACGCGTCGCCCAGGCTGCCCTCGTCGTGCAGGCGCAGGGCCTCACGGCCGAACGCCGCCAGCGCGTCGCGCTCCTCGCCCTTCAGGCTGCGGAGCTGCATCTGCGCCTGGCCGACCTTGGCGGTCTCCTGCGTCTTGTCCACGACCACGGTCGCGACCTCGGTCGCCTGCTGCTTGATCTTGTCGAAGAATGACATCGGTGCTCCCGTTGAACCGTGCGTCCGCCGCATGCTGCCGACTAGGATGGCGCCGGGATGCGAGCGCTGAGCGTGCATCATATCGGCCATGCCGTGACCGACCTGGACGCGGCGATCGGCACCTACGAGCGCCTGCTGGGCGCCAGTTGCGAGCACCGCGAGACCGTTGTCGAGCAGGGCGTCGAGGCCGCGTCGATGCTGGTCGGCGGCGACCGCATCGAGCTGCTGGCGCCGCTCGGCGAGGACACGCCGGTCGGGCGCTTCCTGGCCAAGCGAGGCCCGGGCATGCATCACGTCGCCTATCGGGTCAACGGTATCGAGTCCGCGCTGGCGGACGCGGCGGCGGCCGGGTTCGAGCTGATCGACGAGCGTCCGCGGGTCGGCCTGTTCGGCCTGCGGGTGGCGTTCGTGCATCCGGAGAGCGTTGACGGCGTGCTGGTGGAGCTGGTGGAGCCACCGGAGAATGGAGCGAACGATGACTGAGGGCGAAGCGCGGATCGAGATCGGGTTCCAGGGCGGGCTGATCCTGTCCCTCAAGCTCGCGCCCAGCGAGTGGGCGAAGCTGGAGGCGGGGCTCGCGGCGGGCGAGGCTCGTGTTGCCGTGGAGGGCGAGGACGCCACCACGCACGTCCAACTGGGAAAGATCTGCTACGTCAAGCACGAGCCCTACGTGGGCAGGATCGGCTTCTGACGCGCAGGCGCCCCTGGCTCGACCGGCTGGTCGTGGCCTACACCACGTCCGGCAACAGCGGCCTCCTCTGGGTGGGCGTCGGCGTCGCCGTCGGCATGCCGGTGCGCACTGCGGCGACCGTGTGGACCGCGCTGGGCACGAACTACAGCGTCAAGCAGGTGGTCGGCCGGGAACGCCCGGCGGTGCCCGGCGACGAGCCGCTGATCCACCTGCCCTCGTCCAGCTCGTTCCCGTCGGGCCACGCGGCGATGTCCGCGGCGGCCGCCGTCCTGCTATGCCAGCGGCGGCCGGCACTGGCGCCGTTGTGGATCACGATGGCCGTTGTCATGGCAGGCAGTCGCGTCTACGTGCGGGCGCACCATCCCAGCGACGTCGTCGCCGGCGCGGTGCTGGGCACGGCCGTCGGCGGCCTGTCGCTGGCGGTGCCCTGATGGCGACGCTGGGGCTGCTGGGGCTGCAGTGGTCGGGCGTGACGACGACGCTGCGCTGCCTGTGCGGCTCGTCGGTCGCCGCCGACGGCGGCCAGGGGGTGGCGGAGGTGCGCGACCCGCGGCTGGGCAGGTTGGCCGAGGTCTCGGAGTCGGTCAAGGTCGTCGCGGCAACACTGGAGGCCGTCGATCTGACGGGGCTCGTGCGGGGCGCCCGCCGCGGCGAGGGGCTCGGGCCGGAGCTGCTGGCCCACATGCGCACCACCGACGCGGTGTTGCTGGTCGTCCGCTGCTTCCAGGACGACGGCGTCGCCCACCCGAACGGCGCGGTCGAATCCGCTGGACGACGCCGAGACGGTCGAGCTGGAGCTGATCTTCGCCGACCAGGCCGCGGTCGAGCGGCGGCTCGAGCGCGTCGCCAAGACGGCGAAGTCGGGCGACCGGGCGCTGGTCGCCGAGCAGGAGGCGCTGGAGCAGCTGGCCGCCGGGCTCGAGCAGGGGCGGCCCGCGCGGTCGCTGGGGGTCGAGCTGCCGGAGGCGCTCGACCTGCTCACGTCCAAGCCGGCCCTCTACATCGCCAACGTGGACGACACGGGCAACGAGGAGGCGGTCGAGCGGCTGCGGGCATTCGGCGCCGAGCGGGGCATCGAGACGATCGCGCTGAACGCGAAGCTCGAGGCCGAGATCGCCGAGCTGGACGCGGACGACCGCGCCGCCTTCCTGGAGGAGATGGGGATCGACCAGCCGGCCCTCGACCGGATCAGCCTGGCCGCCTACGCGGCGCTCGACCTGATCCCGTTCTTCACGACCGGGCCGAAGGAGACGCGGGCGTGGACGATCCGCCGCGGCCAGAACGCCCAGGAGGCTGCGGGGCGGATCCACACCGACCTGGCGCGCGGCTTCATCCGGGCCGAGGTGATCGAGTGGGACAAGCTGGTCGAGGCCGGCTCCGAGGCGGAGGCCAAGAAGCGCGGCTGGCTGCGGGTCGAGGGCCGCGACTACGTCGTGCAGGACGGCGACACGCTGAACGTCCGCTTCAACGTCTGACCTCCGCGCGCGACTCGTGACGGATCGGCGGTGGGGGTCAGACCCCCGTCGCATGCCCGCGGCGGACGGGCACCCATCCGCCACACCCCGGCACGGTTCCCGCATATCTCGCGGCCCTTCCGCACGCCGCCCGTGGCACATCCGGCGCCCTTCCGCGCGCCGGTCCGGCGCGGCCGTGGCCTCCGGAATGGCCGATCGGGGTCAGACGTCCCATCGCTTCGCGCGTGCGCCTTCCGGCACCCGGCTGCCACCGCTCGGCACGGAGTCGCGACAGGTGCCGCCGGCGATCCGACCGGGTCAGAGCCCGGTCGCCGCGTCGTGGGGATCCGGCACGGGTCCGGCACACGCCGGCACGGGATCGGCACACCCTGGCCGCCGGACCCCGATCGGGGTCAGACTCCAATCATTTCGCCGGGCGGGTCCGGCACGGTCCCGTGCCGCCGACTACGCCGGCTTCGCGGCTCCCAGCGCCTCGCCCACCCGGGCGTCGAGCGCGTTCGCACCGTGCAGCGCGACCGCCTCGGGTGTCTCCAGCCGCCGGCCCTCGAGCGGCCCGTGGTGCCCGGCCACCGCGTTCAGCAGCGGCAGCAGGACGGCCTCGTCGAGATCGACCCTCCGCGCCGCCGTGTCGATCATGCGCACCCCGGCGAGCACGTGGCCTATCAGCCGGCCCTCGTCCGAGACCATGATCGTGACGCCGGGCCGGAACGTCTCCGTCCGCCCCGCGTCGTGCAGCAGCGCCGCGGCCAGCAGCAGGTCGCCGTTCAGCCGCGGGTGGAACTGCGCCGACTCCCGGCACAGCGACGCCACCGCCACCGTGTGCTCGAGCAGGCCGCCGGCATACGCGTGGTGCGTCTCGGCGGCCGGGGCGTTGCGCAGCCGCTCGCGGAAGGCGGCGTCCCCCAGGAACGCATCGACCAGCGCCGCCAGGCCGGGGTGGTGGATCTCGCCCGCCAGGAACTCGACCATGCCGTCCAGCGTCTCGGCGTCGCGCCGCGATCCGGGGACGAGGTCGAGCGCGTCGCCGGGCTCCAGCCGCTCCAGGTCGCGCAGCTCGATCTGCAGCCGCCCGTCGTAGCGGCCGACCCGCCCCAGCACCCGCACGGTGTCGCCCTCGGCAAACCGGCCGTCGAGCACGTTGACGTCGTTCCAGGCAACGCCGGGCACGCGCCCCGTGCGGTCGGCCAGCTCCAGCGAGAGAAACGGGTCGCCGGCCCGCGTCCGCCGCCGCACCTTGCGCTGGACGGCGAAGGTCGCGTCGACCACCTGTCCCTCCTCGAGCTCGGCGATCCAGGTGGCTCCGGCCATCCCGGCCAGTCTATTAGACTGCGGCCGATGTCCTCCACCGCCACGCGCACCGCGCTGGAGCCGTTCCGCGCGATCCGCTACGACCAGTCGAAGGTCGACCTGCCCGAGGTGGTGGCGCCGCCCTACGACGTCATCACGCCCGCGCAGCGCGACGCCCTGATCCGCCGCAACGACCGCTCCGTCGTCCGCCTCGAGCTGCCGGACGAGTGGAGCGCGGCCGGCAACCTGCTGCACGACTGGCTGCGGGAGGGCACGCTCGTCCGCGAGGAGCGGCCGGGCATGTGGTGGCACCAGCAGCGGTTCACCGGCCCGGACGGCGTCGATCGCGTCCGCAGTGGCTTCTTCTCGGCGGTGCGCCTCTCGCCGTACGACGAGGGCCGCATCCGCCCGCACGAGCAGACGCACGCGTCGATCCGCGGCGAGCGGCTGGAGCTGATGCGGGCGACGGCGACGAACCTGTCGCCGATCTTCGGCCTCTACGACGATCCCTCAGGCGCCGCGGCCGCCGCGCTCGCGGGCGCCGCCGACGGGCCGCCGGAGATGGAGGTGACCGACCCGGACGGCACCGTCCACCGCTTCTGGCGCGTGGTCGATCACGACCGCCACTCCGCCGCCCAGGCCGCGCTGGCCGAGCGCGAGATCCTGATCGCCGACGGCCACCACCGCTACGAGACCGCCCTCGAGTACCGCGCCCTGCAGCGTGAGCGCGACGGGCAGCCGGAGGGCGACCGCCCCTACGACTTCATCCTGATGTCGCTCTCCAACCTCGGCGACGAGGGCCTCTCGATCTTCCCGACCCACCGCGTGGTGACGAGCAAGCGCGAGGTCGATCGCCGCTTCCTGTCGGCGTTCACGCTGCGCGAGATGCCGGCGGGGACGCCGGCAGCGGTCGTCGAGGCGGAGCTGAACGAGATCCCGGCCGGGACGGTCGCGTTCGCCCTCTGGCGGGGCGCGGAGACGCCGTCGCTGCTGGCCGAGCTGACCGACGCCTCCACGGCGATGATGGCGATGCCGGGCGTCCCCAAGGCGGTGCGCTCGGTGGACGCCGCGGTGCTGGAGGCGCTGGTGCTCTCGCCGCTGCTCGGCCTGGAGGGCGAGCAGTTCCTGAACACCGATGGCGTCCGCTACCTGCGCGGGCTCGACCACGCCACGGCCCTCGTGGACTCCGGCGAGGCCGGCAGCGCCTTCCTGCTGCGCGCGCCCACCGTCGAGCAGGTGCAGGCGGTCGTCGCCACCGGCCGTGTGATGCCTCAGAAGTCAACGTACTTCTTCCCGAAGCTCTGGTCGGGCTTCCTCCTCAATCCGCTGTCCGGCGATTGAGGGAGGACTGGCTCGGCTTCTGCCGGGGCGTCGCCGCGGACGTCGAAACGGCCGCTCGCGGCGCTGCCGACGCGGGACGACCGTGAGCCGATCGTCGGCAGGGGCGAGGGCGGCGACGACACGACGGTGATCGACCGCGACGCCGAGCGGGCGGTGGTGCGCCGGCTGGAGCTGCTGCACGGCCGCGGCGTCTCGTTCCGGCTCGTGTCCGAGGAGCTGGGCGAGCGCCGGTTCGGCGACGCGGACAGCCCCTGGGTGGTCGTGGTCGATCCGATCGACGGCTCGCTCAACGCGAAGCGCTGCCTGCCGTTCTACTGCCTCTCGATCGCGTTTGCCGACGGGCCCACCGTGGACGACGTCGCCTTCGGCTTCGTCCGCGACTTCGGCAGCGGCGAGGAGTGGGTGGCGCACCGCGGCGAGGGCGCGACGGTGAACGGCCGGCCGCTGGGCGGCGTCAAGCCGAAGCAGCGGCTGGGCGTGATCGACCTGGAGGCGACCAACGCCGGGCTGGTGGCCGAGGCCGCGGCGCGGCTGGACGGCCACGTCGGCCGCCTGCGCCTGCTCGGCGCACTGGCCCTGGCGCTGTGCGAGCTGGCGGACGGCCGGCTGGACGGCGTCTGCTCGCTCAAGCCGTCGCGCTCGGTGGACGTGGCCGCCGCGTCGCTGATCGTCCGCGAGGCGGGCTCCCACGTGCCGCTGCCCGACGATCCCGCGCTCCCGCTCGACCTGGTCGGGCGCTCGCGGGTCGTCGCCGCGGCCGACGAGGCGATGGCGACCAGGCTGGCCGGGCTGGTCTACGACCGCCTCGGCCAGGCCTGACTACCATACGGCCGTGGTGTCGGAAGCTGAGATCCGCACGGCGCTGGTCGGGGTGATCGACCCCGAGATCCGCCGCAGCGTGGTCGAGCTGGACATGGTGCGCGACGTCACGGTGACCGGCGCCCATGTGGACGTGACGATCGCCCTGACCGTCGCCGGCTGCCCGATGAAGGCCGACCTCGAGGGCCAGGTGCGGACGAGCGTCGGCGCCGTGGCCGGCGTCGAGTCGGTCGGCGTGCGCTTCGACGTGATGACGCCCGAGCAGCGGCAGGCCCTGCGCGCCCGCCTCCAGGGCACGGCCGGCGAGGGCGCGGAGGGCGAGCCGAAGAAGCTGGCGCTGCACCCGCGCACGCGCGTCGTCGCCGTCGCGTCCGGCAAGGGCGGCGTCGGCAAGTCCACGCTGACCGCGAACCTGGCCGCAGCGCTGGCCGCCGGCGGCGCCGAGGTGGGGGTGGTCGACGCCGACGTCTACGGCTACTCGCTCCCCCGCATGCTGGGCATCTCGCGCCGGCCGGTCGTCGTCGACAAGATGATCGTCCCGCCGGTCAACCACGACCTCAAGGTGATGTCGATCGGGTTCTTCACCGAGCCCGACGCGGCCGTCGTCTGGCGCGGGCCGATGCTGCATCGCGCGCTCGAGCAGTTCCTGACCGACGTGCACTGGGGCGAGCTCGACTACCTGGTCGTGGACATGCCGCCCGGCACCGGCGACGTCTCGATCTCGCTCGGCCAGCTGCTGCCCGAGCCCGACCTGGTGCTGGTGACGACGCCGCAGCCCGCCGCCCAGCGGGTTGCCGCGCCGCGCCGCCGAGGTGGCCGGCAAGACGGGCATGCGGGTGGCCGGCGTGGTCGAGAACATGAGCCACCTGGTCTGCCCGTGCTGCGGCGAGGTCACCCGGCCGTTCGGCGAGGGCGGCGGGCAGGCGCTGGCCGACGAGCTGGGCGTGCCGCTGCTGGCGCAGGTGCCGCTGGACGAGCCGCTGCGGATCGGCGCGGACGCCGGCATGCCGCTCGTCCTCTCCCAGCCCGACAGCCCGTCGGCGCTGGCCGTGACCGCGCTGGCCGAGCGGCTTCCCGGTGCGCTTCGCCCGCGCCGCGCCGCCGAGCGCATCAAGAAGCCGCTCGCGGTTCTCTAGCCCGTCGTCTCCCGCAGCAGCCGGAGGACGACCGGGTCGATCCGTGTCCCGTCCGTGTCCAGCCGCTCCTCCAGGTTCTCGATGTCGGCCCACTCGGTGAGCGACTCGTGGCCGAGCTGCCCCAGGCGGCGCGTCACCTCGTCGTCCAGGTCGCCCTCGAGCGGCAGGAAGTCGGCGTCGTCGGAGCGGCCGAACAGCAGCGCGTGGATGTCGTGGATGCGGCGCAGCTCCGGCACCGGGTCGGCGTGGTCGTCCACCCGCAGGTCGAGCAGGATGTCGTTGTTGCCACCGTAGCCACCACCGGTGCGGCGGACGACCAGTGCGGCAGACTGGCGGCCGCGGCGGTCGCCGCCCGCGCGGTCGGCGGCAAGCAGCGCGCTCAGCATCCGCTCGGCCAGCGTCCCCGTGGCCGCCAGGAACGTCTCGACCAGCGCGTCCACCACCTCGGGGCCGGTCAGGATGTTGCCCTGCGCGGCGTAGCATGGGCCGGTGCGGCCGCCCGCCCACGGAACGCAGCGGGCCCCGGTGAACGTCGCCGACCCGCCGGCCCCGTCCACGATCCCGAGTTGGCGCTCGTCACGCAGGTCGTCGGGCCCGGTCAGCCGTGCGGCGGCCTCCTCCGCGGTGACGCCGTCACCCAGCAGGGCGAGGCCGTCGGGCCCGTAGAGCACGTTGGAGAGCGACTGCGTCGCGACCGCGCCGACGTCGCCCCGCACCCAGGGGACGACCGCGCCGACCGAGGGGAACTTGGAGGCCACGGCGACGCCCCAGTCGCGGGCCTCGAGGTCGCAGGCGACCAGCGAGAACGTCACCGGACGGTCCCGCCCGGCGCGCACGTCGAGCACCTCGAGGCCGCTCACGTCGCGGGCCTCCTGGCGCAGCTGGTCGGGTGTGCCGGCGATCAGCGGGAACGTGCCGTAGTGGGACGGCACGACCGTCTTCACGCCCAGCAGGCGGACCGCCTCGGCGGCCTCGTAGGGATCCATCGTGAAGTAGCCGCCGATCGGCAGCAGCGCAACGTTCGGCTTGTAGAGCCGCGCGATCAGCGCCATGTCACCGAACACGCAGGTGTCGCCGGCGATGTAGAGCGACAGGTCGCCGGTGCGGACGACGAACCCGACCGGGTCGCCCAGGTAGACGTAGCCGTCGCCGTCCTCGAAGCTCGAGCTGTGGCTGGCGTGCACCATCGTCACGCGGCAGCCGGCGACGTCCACCGAGCCGCCCTTGTTCATGCCGATGATGTTCTCGACGCCCTTCTTCTCCAGGTAGTCGCCGATCTCGATCATGCAGACGACCCCGTCCGGCTTGCCCGCGGCGGCCATGGGGACGGCGTCGGCCATGTGGTCGCCGTGCGCGTGCGTCAGCAGCAGCGCGTCGATGTCGCCGGGGTCATCGAGCTCGGCCGGCCAGGCCGGGTTGCCGGTCTTCCAGGGGTCGATCAGGATGCGCTTGCCGTCCGGCGTGACGAGCAGCCACGTGGCGTGCCCGTACCAGGTCAGCTCCATGCCGTTTCCCAGTGCCATGCGTCCTCCTCGCGGGTTCGGCGCACATTAGCCAGATCGGCCGCGGGTGCAGGAAGCGCGAACCCGGCCGCGAACTCGGCCGGTATGCGTCACCTCACTCCCGCGCGGGCCTCGCTCGCCGCCGTGCTGCTGGCAGCGCTCGGCAGCCTGCTTGCGCCGAGCCCCATGGTCGCCTTCTACCTGACCGCCGTCGCCGCGGCGGGCCTGATCGCATCCGCCTTCGCGGCGTACCTGAACGGGGCCGAGGCGCTGGACGCGACGTCGGGCACGATCGTCGGCCTGACCTCCCTGGCGGCCGCGCTGGTGATGATCGACGCGGCCGTCGCGTTCCCCGGCGCGCTCGCCGCCGACGGCGACGCGGCCCCAGCCGCCTGGTGCTGATCGCGACCGCGGCCTCGGCGCTGGCCGTCACCGCGGAGGCGATGCCGCGGCTGCTCCGACCGCTCGAGCGCGTCGACCGCGCCAGCGTCCGCCACCTGCTCTCCCGCTGACCCTTCGCGAGGCGGCTAGTTCCAGACGGAGACGGGCGTGCTCAGCGTCGCCCAGACGTACACGCCCGGCGCCTCGGACATCGGCACGCGGATGCAGCCGTGCGACGCCGGATAGCCGGGCACGCTGGAGAAGCCGTGGATCGCGATGCCGCCGTAGATGTAGTTCGCGTACGGCAGCCAGACCTGGAACGGCACCGACCACGACATCCGGACTTGGCGTAGACCTTGAACCGGCCGGAGGTCGTGACGTGCCCGGGGGCGGCGGTGGAGACGTGGATCGTCCGCAGCACCGTGCGGTTCCTGGCGACCAGCATCATGATCTGCTTCGCCTTGTGCACCTCGATGTGGCGGTACGCGTATCGACCACGGCTTCGGGGTCACCGACAGCACCAGGCGGCGCTGGCTGACCGAGTCGGCGACGCCGGTGCGGCGCGAAGCCGACCCAGCCCTGGAACGCCATCACGGCCTGCGCCGTGCGGTAGTCGAAGCAGCCGGGGTGGTACGCCCGGCGGCAGGTACGAGCGCTTGTCCAGCCGCACCTGCAGCGCGAACACGTCGCCGCCGCACATGCCGTAGGACGAGCGTGCTCCGGCGAGCGGCCTGGCCGGGTGCAGCCGAGGTGCCGCCAGACGACCACCGCGATGGCGGCGACGAAGAGCAGCAGCCGTGCGCTTCATCCTACCCTCCGAACAACGACGTGCCCGCGGTCCTTGCCAGTCGAGCATCGGACCGGGAACGACGAACAGGATGATAACGCCATCGGCCGAGCGGACCCCGGCTGTCAACCCGGCCGGCGCGAAGCCCGGGCGGGCCTCGGCGACCGGCATGCGCGCCTCCCGGTCGATCACGGCCAGCGGTATGCGCAGGTAGTAGACCAGCGCCACCATGGTCGCGATCACGCCGCAACGGCCAGGTAGGCGAGGTCGCTGTGGATGGCGGCGCTGAAGATCCGCCAGCTTCGCCAGGAACCCGGCGGTGGGCGGGATGCCGGCCAGCGACAGCATGAAGATCGATCATCGCGATCGAGAGCACCGGCCGGGTGTAGGCGTAGCCGGCGAAGTCGCGGATCTCGACCGGCCGCCCGATCTCGCGCTCGCGGATCGCCGACGATCGTGAACGCGCCGACGTTCATGACCGCGTAGACGACGAGGTAGAAGAGCAGCGCGCTGGGCGCCCAGCGCGCCGCCCGCGGCGACGGCGGTGAGCAGGAACCCGGTGTGCCCGACGGTCGAGTAGGCCAGCATCCGCTTGACGTTGGTCTGCCGCAGCGCGGCCAGGTTGCCGATCGCGAACGACGCGATCGCCAGGCCGGCCAGCACGTTCCTCCAGATGTCGGACTGCCCGGGGAACG
This sequence comes from uncultured Actinomycetes bacterium, assembly GCA_963797175.1. Taxonomy (GTDB): domain Bacteria; phylum Actinomycetota; class Thermoleophilia; order Gaiellales; family JAICJC01; genus DATLLN01. The sequence goes on along the minus strand of CAWCOL010000009.1, from coordinate 849,563 downwards.
CGGTCACCAGCACGCGCATGATCACGATCAGCGCCGCGACCTTGGTCGCCGCCGACATGAACGCCGTCACCGGCGTCGGCGCGCCCTCGTAGGCGTCCGGCGTCCACATGTGCAGCGGCGCGGCGTTCGCCTTGAAGCCGAGCCCGGCGATGACCAGCGCGATGCCGCCCAGCAGCAGCGCGTCGTCGCCGCGGCCGTGAGCCGCCGGCGGCGATCCGGTCGAACTCGAACTGAGCCGGTCGCGCCGTACACCATCGCCGCGCCGTACAGCAGCAGTGCCGCGCCGACCGCGCCGACGATCAGGTACTTGAGCCCGCCCTCCAGCGAGGAGCAGCTCAGTCCGACGTCCATCGCGACCAGGATGTAGAGGCAGATCGAGAGCAGCTCGAGCGCGACGAACACGGTGACGAAGCTGTTGGAGATCGCCAGCAGCGACATGCCGCCCGCGCCGATCAGCAGCAGCGTGTGGTACTCGACCGCGCGGTGCGCATCCACGGCGAGCCCCAGCCGACCAGCGTGGCCAGCAGGCCCGCCGAGAACACGATCAGCCCGGCGCCGCGGCCGAACGTCGTCGACCCGCAGCGTGTGGTCGAAGCTCCAGTGCGCCGCGTCGTCCCACTGCAGCGCCACGGCGACCATCGCGCCGACGAACGCGCCGAGGCTGACGACGGCGCGAAAACGCGCGTGCGGCCACGCCGACATGAAGACGCCGAACAGCATCAGCCCGGCGGCCGCGCAGCCGAGCAGGACGATCTCGGGCGAGATCGCCGACAGGATGACGGGGATGGTGACGATCTCAGTTCACGAGCATCCAGCCGCTCCATCACGCCGAACGGCCAGGCCGACATGACCAGCAGGATCAGGACCAGCGGCACGGCGATGCCCAGCTCGCCCAGCCGCAGGTCGGGCAGCTGTCCGGTGGCACGTCCGGCCCGTCGTCCTCGTGCACGAGCGCCGAGTACCAGCGCAGCACGTACATCGCCGCCAGCACGATCGCGCAGGGCGGCGGCCGCACCGATCAGCGCCTGGAACTGGAACGCGCCGATCAGGATGTAGAGCTCCGAGATGAACACGGTCGAGCCGGGCACGGCGAGGGTGAACAGCGCGGCGATCAGGAACACGGTCGAGAGCACCGGCCGGCCGTTGGCCAGGCCGCCCAGGTAGCTGGAACGCGTCGGTGCCGCAGCGCAGCTCGATCAGGCCGATCAGCAGGAACGCGGCCACCGAGACGACGCCGTGCGCGACCATCTGGAGCTTGGCGCCGGTCGAGGCCGTCGAGCTGGAGGGCGGGCAGGGTCAACGTGGTGCCCCCGCTCGCCGGACTGGGTCAGTCGGAGGCTGACGAAGATGCCGATCACGATCAGGTTCATCTGGCCGAGGCTCGAATAGGCGATCACGCCGCGTGCGTCCGGCTGGCGGAAGGCGATCAGCGAGCCGTAGAGCAGGCCGGCCAGCGCCAGCCCGACGAACCACCAGCGCAGGTCGATCGCCGTTGCGGGCGAACAACGGGATGGCCCATCGCGATCAGCCCGTAGGCGCCCGCCTTGGAGATCACGCCCGACAGCAGCGCCGTCGTCTCGGGCGCCGCCTGGCGGTAGCTGAGCGGCAGCCAGCCGTGCAGCGGGAAGAGCGGCGCCTTGATGCAGAACGCGGCCGCGAAGGCGAGGAACGGCCCATCGGGAGTCGAACCGCTTGCTCAGCTGGTCGAGTTGGAAGCTGACTGGCCATGGATGCCCACCCAGGCAACGCCGACCAGCATCAGCAGCGAGCCGATCAGCGTGTAGATGAAGAAGGTGAGCGTCGCCCGCCGCCGCTGGTCGCCGCCCCAGACGACGATCAGCACGTAGAGCGGGATCATCATCGCCTCCCACCCGGTGTAGAACAGCACCAGGTCGCGGGCGGTGAAGAGCAGCACCAGCGCGCCCTCCAGCGCCAGCAGCAGGGCGAAGTAGGCGCGCGGCCGCTCGCGGCCGGCCCACGAGGCCGCGGCCGCGGCGGCGGCGATCCCGACCGAGACCAGCAGCACCATGAACAGCGAGAGGCCGCCCATGCCGACGTGGAAGCGGACGTCGGCGATGCCCAGGAAGTCGGTGATCCAGATCCGGTCGGTGACGAACTGGACGCCGCCGTGGATGTCGAACTGCACCAGCGCGATCACGCCCAGCGCGCACTGCACCAACGCCGCCAGCAGCGCCAGCCCCTCGGTCTGCCGGCGGCCGAGCGGCGCCAGGCCGACGACCAGTGCGGCGACCAGGGGCAGCAGGATCAGCGCCAGGGTCACAGGCTCGCCTTCCCCAGCAGGTATGCGCCGACCACCAGCGTGCCGACCACGACGGCGACGGCGTACTCGCGGACGATCCCGGTCTGCGCCTCGGCGACCATCCGCCCGGTGATGTCCACGACGAACGCGGTGGCGCGCACCGAGCCGCCGATGATCCAGCCCTCGATCACCCTGTTGCCCCACACGGCAAGGAAGGCCGCGGGCCGGTAGGCGACCACGTCGTACAGCTCGTCCCAGTAGAACTTGTTCTCGGCCAGCGGCACGACGGCGGCGAAGCGGCCGCGCACCGCCGCTGCCCGTCCGGGCGCGGCGTACGTGCGCCAGGCCAGCAGGCCGCCGCCGAGGCCGAGCGCCCAGGCGATCAGCGAGGTGATGCTGTCCTCACCCACCGTCGGGTCGATCGTGGGCGCGGTCTGGGCAAGGAAGTCGCCGATCACGTCGGTGAAGCCGAAGCCGAGGGCGAGGAAGCCGGAGAGCAGCGCGCCGGCGGCGAGCACGGCGACCGGCCAGAACATCGTCCAGGGCGCCTCGCCGTGGCCGGTGTGGATGTGCTCCTTGGCGAAGTCGGACATCTCGCCGTAGAACACGAGCCGCATCAGGCGGGTCGCGTAGATGCCGGTCAGGAAGGCGCCGGCCAGGCCGGCGAACCAGACGATCCACGCGGTGGTCGAGCCCTTGTCGAGCGCCGAGGCGAGGATCTCGTCCTTGGAGAACGGGAAGAAGCCGATCAGGGCGATCGTGCCGACCCACATCAGCTTGGTCGTATACGGCAGGGCCTTGGCCAGGCCGCCCATCCGGCGGACGTCCTGCTCGTTGGCGAGCGCGTGGATGACGATGCCGGCGCCGAGGAAGAGCAGCGCCTTGAAGAACGCGTGGGTGAGCAGGTGGAACATGCCGGCGCTGTAGGCGCCAACGCCGACGGCCGTGAACATGTACCCGATCTGGCTCATCGTCGAGTAGGCGATGATCCGCTTGATGTCCGTCTGGACGAGCGCGATCACGCCGGCCATCAGCAGCGTCGCCACACCCAGCAGCGCGACCAGGTTCTGCGATGTCGGGAGCGTTCTCGAACAGCACGTGGGTGCGCGCGATCAGGTAGACGCCGGCCGTCACCATCGTGGCCGCGTGGATCAGCGCGGAGACCGGGGTGGGGCCCTCCATCGCGTCCGGAAGCCAGGTGTGGAGCGGGATCTGCGCCGACTTGGCGACGGCGCCGACCAGCAGCATCAGCGCCACCCAGTTGGCCGTCGAGCCGCCCTTCGACCACACCTCCGGCCCCTTGGTGAAGACGGTGCCGAAGTCGGTCGTGCCGATGTCGCGGACCATGAAGAAGATGGCGATGGCGATGCCGATGTCGCCGATCGCGTTCATCACGAACGCCTTCTTGGCCGCGTCCACCGGCGCCTTGCGCTCGTGCCAGTAGCCGATCAACAGGTAGGACGAGAGGCCGACCAGGCCCCAGCCGGCCAGCAGCAGCACGAAGTTGTCCGCGGTGACGAGCAGCAGCATCGAGAACAGGAACAGGTCGAGGTAGGCGAAGAACCGCCGCTCCTTGGGGTCGCCGTCCATGTAGCCGATCGAATAGAGGACGATCAGCGACCCGATGCCCGACACGATCAGCATCTCGATCACCGACAGCTGGTCGATCAGCAGCCCCATCGGGACATGGAAGGTGGGCGACCCCGCCCAGGTGTAGAGCGTGAAGACGTGGCTGCGCGAGCTCTCGTTCTCGCCCAGCACCTGGAAGAACACGGCAGCGGCGCACAGGAACGAGGCGAAGGCGAAGGCCGTGCCGAGCCACGCCGCCGTCTGGCGGCTGATCCGGTTGTACGCCAGGGCGAGCACGACGGTGCCGGCCAACGGCAGCAGCACGCACAGCCAGGAGAGGATCTCCATCAGTCCCTCAGCCCCGTCAGCGCGTCGGTGTCCAGGCGCATCCGCCGCCGCGACATGGCGACCACCAGGCCGAGGCCGACGACCACCTCGGACGCGGCGATCGCCATCACCAGCAGGGCGAACACCTGGCCGTCGTTGCTCGCGAACTGGCGCGAGAACGCGATCAGCGCCAGGTTGCACGAGTTCAGCATCAGCTCGACCGAGAGCAGCACGATCAGCGGGCTGCGGCGGATGAAGACGCCGTACAGGCCGATGCCGAACAGGATCGCCGAGACGGTCACGTAGTACTCGACGCCGACGGCCATCAGCCGCGCTCCTCCGACGGCCGGTGGTGCACGGGGAAGGTGGTCTCGGCGCCCATCACCAGGGTCTGCAGCTCCGGGTCGGGCGCAGGGCGCTCGCGGTCGGCGAACGGGTCGGGCTCGTCCGGCCCGCGCGGGTCGGGCCGCCGCATGCCCAGCACGACGCCGCCCACCGCGGCCACCAGCAGCACCACGGAGGCCGCCTCGAAGCCGAGCAGGTACTGGCCGAACAGCGGCACCGAGACCGACTCGGCGCCGCCGAAGTTGGCGCCCACCTTGGGCGCTCCGCCGAACGTGTGGGAGGCGATCGCCAGCACGACCTCGACCACCAGCGCGCCGCCGGCGACCAACGCCGCCGCCAGCTGCCACAGCGGCGTGTCGCGGGCGGGCTCGTCGGCCGAGCCGCCCAGGTAGGCGATCACGAACAGGAACATGATCATCACCGCGCCGGCGTAGACGATCACCTGCGCGGCGGCCAGGAAGTCGGCGCTCAGCAGCAGGTAGAAGGTCGCCAGCGAGACGAGGTTCAGGATCAGCCACAGGGCGGAGCGGAACGGGTTGCCGCTGAGGACGACGCCGAGCGCCGAGCCGATGGCGAGGGCCGTTGCGACGGCGAAGACGATCGTCTGGGCGGTGTCCGCGCCCACCAGGTCGATCACGCCGATCACGGGGCCGGCTCCTCGCCGCCGATCACGTCGAACGGGTCGGCCGGCGCGACCGGGGTGCGGCGCGCCTCGGGATGCGGCGCCAGCAGCATCTCCTTGGTGTAGACCATCGCCTCGCGCGACATCTCGGCCAGCTCGTAGTCGTTGCCCAGCGTGATCGCGTCGAACGGGCAGGCGATCTCGCAGTAGCCGCAGTAGATGCAGCGCGACAGGTTGATCTCGTAGATCCGGGCGTAGCGCTCACCCGGCGAGACGGGGCCGGCCGGGTCGTTCTCTGCAGCGACGACGCGGATGCAGTCGGCTGGGCAGGCGGCGGCGCAGAGCGAGCAGCCGACGCACTTCTCCAGGCCGTTCTCGTGCCGGTGCAGGCGGTGCCGGCCGCGGAAGCGCGGATAGACCGGCCGCTTGTACTCGGGGTACTGCTGCGTCACCGGCTTGCGGAACAGGTGCCGGAAGGTGACGGCGAAGCCCTTGGCCTGATCGGCGGCCCTCACAGCCACACCACCAGCGCCGCGGTGACCAGCAGGTTGAGGGTGGCCAGCGGGATCAGCACCTTCCAGCCGATCACCATCAGCCGGTCGTAGCGCACCCGCGGCAGCGTCGAGCGGATCCAGATCATGATGAAGATGAAGAACGCCATCTTCAGCAGCATCCACACCGGCCCTGGCAGCACCGGGCCGTCGTAACCGCCCAGGAACAGGATCGATGCCAGCGCGGAAAACGCGATGGTGGAGACGTACTCGGCGTTCTGGAACATCGCCCAGCGCATGCCGCCGTACTCGGTGTGGTAGCCGGCGACCAGCTCGCCCTCCGCCTCGGGCAGGTCGAATGGGATGCGGCTGACCTCCGCGGTGGACGCCAGCAGGTAGATGCAGAAGCCGACGAACTGGGGGACGATGTACCAGAGCCCGTCGCGGTCCTGGGCGGCGACGATGCCGGTCAGCGAGATCGACCCCGCCATCATGACGACGCCGATCACGGCCATCGTCAGCGCCACCTCGTAGGAGACGAGCTGGGCGACGGCGCGCATCGAGCCGTACAGCGAGTACTTGGAGCTGGACGACCAGCCGCCCACCAGGAAGCCGTAGAACGAGAGCGAGCCGAGCGCGAACACCAGCAACAGCGCGACGTTGATGTTCGCGATGTAGAGGTAGATCTTCCAGTCGGTGAACGGGATCGTCGCCTGCTCGCCGAAGGGGATCGCGCCGAACACGCTGAGCGCGGCGAACAGCGAGATCGCCGGCGCGGCGACGTACAGAAAGGGGCTGCCGCCGATCGGCACGATGCTCTCCTTGCGCAGCAGCTTGCCCAGGTCGGCGATCGGCTGGAGCAGGCCCATCGGCCCGACGCGGTTGGGGCCGAGCCGCACCTGGAAACGGCCGATCAGCCGCCGCTCGACCCAGGTCAGGATCGCGAACACGCCCATCACCAGGTTGACCAGAACGAGCGACTTGACGACCGTCAGGATGAAGCCGTCAGGCACCCGGCTCCTCCTCGGCGGGGATCGAGAGGGACGCCGGGCCGACGTGGGGGATGGCCGTCGCCAGCCGCACGACGCCGGTGCGCAGGCGCCGGTTGACGAGCGCCGGGCCGGTCACGGACGTCCCGTCGTGGGTGACGGTGACGCGGTCGCCGGTGGCGACGCCCAGCGACTGGGCGTCGTCGTGGGAGAGCTCGATCGAGCGGCGCCGCTGGAAGTGCAGCTGCTCGGCGTTGTCCACGGCCGGGCCGGACAGGAGCTGGCGGTAGCCGACCATCGTGATGCCGTCGGCGGGCTCGGACGCGCCCAGCTGCGGCTCCGGCGGCGCCTCGGCCGGCCGCGCGGGGCGCTCGGCGGGCAGCTCGGCCCGCTCGGCGACCGATGAGCCGGGCACGGCGTCGGGGTCATCCAGACCCAGCCGTGTGGCCAGGTCGATCGCCCAGGCGAGCCCGTCGCTGATGCCCTCGGGCGGACGGGCGGCGGCGCGCACGCGCTGCACGCGTCCCTCCAGGTTCGTCAGCGTCCCCTCCTTCTCGACCATTGCCGAGGCGGGGACGATGGTGGTCGCCCAGCCGGTCGAGCCGTCCTGGAACAGGCCGATCTGGAGGGCGAAGAAGCAGCGCCCCAGGGCCGCGCGCCAGCGCTCGCCGCGCGGCCAGCTGCCGACCGGGTCGGAGCCGAGCAGCACGATCGCCTTGACGGTGCCGTCCTCGGCCAGCTTCAGCGCCTCCTCGGGCGTCGTGCCGGCCAGGCCGTTGTCGGCGCAGCCGAGCTCGTTGGTGCTGGCCGGCGTCAGCAGCACCGAGGCGTCCAGCACGTGCGCCACGTGGGCCAGCACGGCGGCCACGGGCTCGCTCATGCGGCCGGTCCAGATGATCACGGTGCGCCCGCCGGCGGCGGCGCGCGCGACCTCGCCGCCTTCGCGCGTCCCGCGCAGCAGCTCGGCGTGGGCGGTGCCCGCGGCGGCCGGAAGGTGCACGGCGCCGGTCGCGGTCTCCATCCGCGTGCCGCCCGCTCCCACCGTCACCAGCCGGGCGCCACGGCCCAGCGCGCGGCGGATGCGCAGCTCGATCACGGGGACGCGGTGAACCGGCTCGGTGTCGCCGGCGACCACGATCGCGTCGGCGGAATCGATGTCGGCGATCCGGGCGGCGTAGGGCCGCAGCGCCGCCCAGCCCGCGCCGCCCTCGGGGCCGCACACGACCGGGCCGCCGCCCAGCGCCTCGCGCTGGATCCGCGACCACACGTGCGCCTCCTCGTTGGTCTGGTCACCGGAGGCGAGGATCGCGACGGAGCCCGGCCCGAACTTCTCGATCGTCGCCCGCAGCCGGTCGGCGACGTGGTCGAGCGCGACGGTGGCGTTCACCTGCTCGAGCCCGCGGCCGCCGCGGATCAGCGCCGACGAGATCCGGTTGTCCGACTCGAGCGCGGTGTGCAGGTAGCGGCCCTTGTCGCACAACCAGCCCTCGTCCACCTCGGGGTGGTTGCGGGACAGCACCCGCACGACCTGGCCCTCGCGAATCGTGGCGGCGGTGTTGCAGCCGACCGGGCAGTGACCGCACACGGTCGGCACCTGCTGCGTCTCCCAGGGGCGGCCGCGGAACCGGTAGGTGGTGGAGGTGAGCGCGCCGACCGGGCACAGCTCGGTGACGTTGCCGGAGAACTCGCCGTCGTAGGGCTTGCCCTCGAAGGTGGTGATGACCGAGCTCCAGCCGCGGTTCTCGGTGACCAGCTGGAGGTCCTCGGAGACGTTCTCCGAGAAGCGCGTGCAGCGGTAGCAGAGGATGCAGCGCTCGCGGTCGAGCTTGATCAGCGGCGAGATCGGCACCGGCTTGTCGTGCGTCCGCTTGGGCGCCGTCATGCGGGTGACGCTGGGGCCGTAGCGGAACGTCAGGTCCTGGAGCGGGCACTCGCCGCCCTTGTCGCAGACCGGGCAGTCCAGCGGGTGGTTGATCAGCAGGAACTCGAGCACGGCGTCCTGGCCCTCGCGGGCGCGGTCGGACGCCGAGTGGACGACCATGCCGTCGCCGGCCGGCGTGGTGCAGGCGGTCTGCAGCTTGGGCATGCCCTCGATCTCGACCAGGCACATGCGGCAGGCGCCGACGGCGGGGCCGATCCGTGGCTCGTAGCAGAAGACCGGCACCTCGATCCCGGCCTCGGCCGCGGCCTCGACCAGCGAGAGGCCCTTGGCCACGGTGATCTCGCGGTCGTTGATCGTCAGCGTGATGGTGCTGGTGTCGGTGGCCGCCATCAGCCCGCGTCCTCGTCGTCGCGCGCCTCGCAGGCACGGGCCGGCTCGGCGGGCTCGGGCGGCTCCGGCGTGGCCGCCTCGACGTCCGCCGGGTCGGCGGCCGCGTCCAGGCCGCGCGCGCGCCGCACCGCATCGCGGAAGTCGCTCATCCCGGCACCCCCGCCGGCTGGTGATGGTGGTAGTAGGGCGAGAACGGGCTGGCGTCGACGAACGGGCAGCCGCCCTCGTCGATGTGGCGCTGGAACTCGTCGCGGAAGCGCGTCACGAACGCCGCCACCGGCATCGCCATCGCGTCGCCCAGCGGGCAGAGGCAGTTGCCGAGGATGCGGTCGCACACGTTCAGCAGCAGGTCGAGCTCGTCCTGGCGGGCCTCGCCGGCCTCGATCCGGCGCAGGATCTCCTGGCCCCAGCGTGTGCCCTCCCGGCAGGGGGTGCACTTGCCGCAGCTCTCGTGGACGTAGAACTGGGCCGTGCGCAGCGCCAGCTGGACGATGCAGGTGCGGTCGTCCACGACGATCACCGAGCCCGACCCTGCCATCGAACCGGCCGCGGCGATCGACTCGTAGTCGAGGCCGGTGTCGATCTGGTCGGGCAGCAGCACCGGCGTGGACGAGCCGCCGGGGATGATCGCCTTGATCGTGCGGCCGTCCGGCGTGCCGCCGCCCTTGCCCTCGATCAGGTCGCGCAGGGTGGAGGTCAGCGGCAGCTCGTAGTTGCCGGGGCGCTTGACGTTGCCGGACAGAGAGAAGACCCGGGTGCCCTTCGAGCGCTCGGTGCCGATCGCCGCGTACCACTCGGCGCCCTTCTCCAGGATGAAGGGCACGGTCGCGATGGTCTCGACGTTGTTCACCAGCGTGGGCGAGGCGTAGAGGCCGGCGACGGCCGGGAACGGCGGCTTCGACCGGGGCTGGCCGCGCTCACCCTCGAGCGAGCTGAGCAGCGCGGTCTCCTCGCCGCAGATGTAGGCGCCGGCGCCGCGGTGGATGACGATGGTCGCGTCGTACCCGGAGCCGAGCACGTTGCGGCCGACGAAGCCCTTGGCGCGCGCCTGCTCGGCGGCGCGCATCAGCACCTCGAACTCGGTGCGGTACTCGCCGCGGATGTAGATGAAGGCCGAGGTGGCGCCGATCGCGAAGCTCATGATGACGACGCCCTCGATCAGCGCGTGCGGGTTGCGGAGCAGGATCTCGCGGTCCTTGAAGGTGCACGGCTCCGACTCGTCCGCGTTGACGCACAGGTAGGCGGGCTTGCGGTCGGAGGGCAGGAACGACGCCTTGCGGCCGGTCGGGAAGCCCGCGCCGCCGCGGCCGCGCAGGCCCGAGCCGTCCACCGCGCCGACGATGTCGCCGGGCTCCATCTTGAGCGCGCGCTTGAGCGACTCGTAGCCGCCGCTGCGCTCGTAGTCGGCGATGTCGCGGCGGTCGCCGTCGAAGTCCAGCAGCACCCTGGTCTCGGTCATCCCTCCCCCTCCCGTCGCAGCCGCTCGACCAGCGGGCCCACCTCGTCGGCCGGCACCGGCTCGTGGTAGCGCTCGTTGATCGCGACCACGGGGCCCCAGCCGCAGCCGCCGTAGCACTCCACCGTGCGCAGCGTGAACGCGCCGTCGGACGTCGTCTCGCCCGGCGCGACGCCCAGCTCGTGCTCGAACGCGCGCAGCGTGTGGGCGGCGCCGGCCAGCGTGCAGGCCAGGCTGGTGCAGACGCACACCTCGTGGCGGCCGACCGGGGCGAGCCGGAACATGTCGTAGAAGGAGGCGACCGACTTGCAGTAGGCGGGCGTCAGGTCGAGCGCGTCCGCCACCTCGGCGAACGCCTCCTCGGGCAGCCAGCCGTGCTCGTCCTGGGCCAGCCGCAGGGCCGGGATCACGGCCGACCGGGAGCTCGGGTAGAGGTCGGCGACGTCCAGGATGCGGTCGCGCAGCGGCCGGTCGCGGGGCGGCTCGGGCATCGGCGCGGGCATCTCGGGGCGCGTCTCGCGGGCGCCGGCCAGGGTCTGTTCGGTGGCCGGATCGTTCACCGGTCGGCCTCCCCCATGACGCCGTCCAGCGACCCGACGATCGCGATCAGGTCGGCGATGTAGCGGCGGTGGGACATCATCGCCGTCACCTGGAGGCTGACGAAGCTGGGCGCGCGGAAGTGGATCCGCCACGGCTTCGGGCTGCCGTCCGACACCAGGTAGGCGCCGAACTCCCCGCGCGGCGACTCGACGGCGTAGTAGACCTCGCCCGGCGGCGGCCGGAAGCCCTCGGTGACGAGCTTGAAGTGGTGGATCAGCGACTCCATCGATGTGTGCAGCTCGCTGCGCGGCGGCAGCACGAACCGGCGGTCGTCCGACATCACCGGGCCGGCCGGCAGGTTGTCGAGGCACTGCTCGATCAGCTTGACCGACTCGTACATCTCGCGCACCCGGCACATCAGCCGGTCGTAGGCGTCGCCGTTCTCACCGGTGACGACGTCGAACTCGAGGTGCGGGTACGCCAGGTAGGGATCGGCGCGGCGCAGGTCGTAGCCGACGCCGGAGCCGCGCAGGTTGGGCCCGGAGAGGCCCATGGCGATCGCCGTGTCGGCGTCGATCGTGCCGACGCCGCGGTAGCGGTCGCGCCAGATCGCGTTGCCCGCGACCAGGTCGACGTATTCGTCGATGCGGCCGGGCATCGTCTTGCAGAACGCGCGAGCCTCGGCGTAGAAGCCCTTCGGCAGGTCCTCGAACACGCCGCCGAACTGCGGGTAGCGGTCGTGCATGCGCACGCCGGTCACCATCTCGAACAGGTCGAGCACCAGGTCGCGGTCGCGGAGGCAGTAGAAGAAGAGGGAGATCGCGCCCAGCTCGACGCCGGACGTGCCCAGGTAGATCAGGTGGCTGTGGATCCGGTTCAGCTCGGCGAACATCGTGCGGATCCACTGCGCGCGCTCCGGAACGTCGATGCCGATCAGCCGCTCGACGGCGCCCACGTAGGCCAGCTCGTTTGCGAAGAAGGCGACGTAGTCCATCCGCGGGGCGTAGGGGATGCCCTTCCAGTACGTCTTCTGCTCGAAGTTCTTCTCGAAGCCCGTGTGGACGTAGCCGATGTCCGCGTCCAGCCCGACGACGACCTCGCCGTCAAGCGTCACGATCAGGCGCAGCACGCCGTGGGTGGACGGGTGGTTCGGTCCGAAGTTGATCGTGATCAGGTCCTCGCCGTCGGGCGGGTCGATCTTGCTGGGCGCGCCGGACGGGATCTGCGCCGGCGTGAACAGCGGCACGACGGGAGCGGGGGGTCGCTCGGTAGCGCTCATACGGCGTCCGTGAACTGGACCGGCTCGCCGCCGATCGGATAGTCCTTGCGCAGCGGGTGCCCGGCCCAGTCGCTCGGCATCAGCAGCCGGCGCAGGTTGGGGTGGCCGGCGAACTCGATGCCCATCAGGTCGTACTGCTCGCGCTCGTGCCAGTCCGCCGTCGGCCAGACCCCGACGACGCTGTCCACGGGCTGGCCATCGTTCAGGAAGACCTGGAGGCGGACGCGATCGGGCGGCTCTCCGGTGGCGACCCGGGCCAGGTGGTAGACGACCTTGAACCGCGCCGCCGGCGCGGCCGCGGTCTGCGGGGCGCCCCAGCTGCCCGTCTTGTTCAGGTCGCGGCCGCGCTCGGTGCCGTAGTAGCCGGCGACGTCCTCGCCGTAGCCGAGGTGGTCAACGGCCGAGACTGCGGAGAGGAAGTTGCGGCCGTGGCGGTCGCGCAGCTCGCGGCACGCGTCCAGCAGCCGCTCGGGGGCGATCGTCAGCGTCGGCATGTCGATGCCGTCCGCGTGGGCGACCACCGCGCCGGGCACCGCCTGGTCGAGCTCTTGGGCGAGCTCCTCGGCGGTCACGCCTTCGACTTCTCCAGGTCGTAGGCAGGTGCGATCCCCGCCCTGATCTTCTTCTGGATCAGCAGCAGGCCGTCCACGACAGCCTCCGGCCGCGGCGGGCAGCCGGGCACGTGGACGTCCACCGGGACGATCTTGTCCACGCCCTGGAGGATGGCGTAGTTCGCGAACATGCCGCCGGAGCTCGAGCACGCGCCCATCGCCATCACCCACTTGGGCAACAGCATCTGGTCGTAGACCTGGCGGAGCGGCGCGGCCATCTTGTGGGACACGCGGCCGGACACGATCATCAGGTCGGCCTGGCGGGGCGAGGAGCGGAACACCTCGGCGCCGAAGCGGGCGATGTCGTAGCGGGGGGAGGGCAGCGACATCATCTCGATCGCGCAGCAGGCGAGCCCGAAGCCGGCCGGCCAGATCGAGTTGGACGACGTCCATGCCAGCGCCTTCTCGAGCGTCGTCAGCATCGCATACTGCTCCAGGTCGCCCGCCCGGACGGCGTCGTCGATGTGGACCGGGGTCACCGCCACTCGAGCGCCCCCTTTCGCCACACGTAGATGTAGGCGACGGCGAGCAGTGCCACGAACACCACCAGCTCGGACAGCCCGAACCTGCCCAGCGCATTCAGCCGCACGGCCAGCGGGTAGAGGAACACCGTCTCGATGTCAAAGATGATGAACAGCATCGCCGTGACGTAGTACGAGATCGTGAACCGGTGCGCCCGGAAGACCGTCTCGGTGGACACGCCTGACTCGAACGGGATCAGCTTGTCGCCTGCCCGGCGCTTCGACCGTGTCGCGATCGTGAACGAGGCGAAGGTGAGCGACAGCGGGATCAACGCCGCGAAGGCGAGGAACACGAGGAATGCTGCCCATTGGCCTAGCAACGCGAGGCGACTATAGCACCGGCCCAGGCCGTTCCCGGGAGTTTGTGCAGGCCACGCCGATCGCCCGGGTTTTCGGCCTGTTCATGCGGTATCCGCTGTTACAAACTCCGCCCGTCGAAACGGGGGTGGCTTCAGGTCGGAGGCGTTGGGTACGATACTGAGCAAGAGGCAAGGAAACGGAGTCCGATGGTCACGCTGACAGAGCGCGCTGCAATCAAGGTGAAGGAGCTTCTCGCCGCCGAGGGCGACGGGTCGCTGACGACCCTCCGGGTCGCCGTCGAGGGCGGCGGCTGCTCGGGGTTCCAGTACGCGCTCGGGTTCGACTCCGATCCCGAGGTGGGCGACCTCGCCTACGAGAGCCACGGCGTCCGCGTGATCGTGGACGAGTCCAGCCTGCCCTACCTGGACGGCGCCGACGTCGACTACCTCGACGGCCTGATGGGCGCCGGCTTCCAGATCAACAACCCGAACGTCGTCGCGGCCTGCGGCTGCGGCAGCTCGTTCCAGGCCAAGGACGGCGTCGGCGACGCCGCCGCGGCCGGCGGCTCCGGCTGCGGCTGCTAGCCACCCGCTCACTGGTGCTCGCACCAAGTGCTCTAGGGTAGAGCGATGCAGTCCGCGGTTCCCGACGTCCTCGGTGCGGGCGTGCGCCTGGTGTTCGTCGGCATCAACCCGGGGCTGCGCTCGGCGCAGGCGGGCCACCACTTTGCCAACCCGCGCAACGACTTCTGGCGGCTGCTGCACGACAGCGGCCTGACGCCGCGGCTGCTCGACCCGTCCGAGGAGCAGGAGCTGGTGTCCTGCGGGATCGCGATCACCAACGCCGCGCTGCGCGTGACGCGAGGCAGCGGTGAGCTGCGGCGGACGGACTTCGCCGGTGCCTCCGAGCGGTTGGCCGGGATCGAGTCCGAGCACCACCCCGCCGGGTTCGCCTTCGTCGGAAAGCAGGCGTACGCCGGCGCGCTGGGCCGGCGCTCGCCCGACCACGGGCTGCAGCGGCAGCGGATCGGCGGCGCGTGGCTGTACGTGCTGCCCTCGACGTCGCCGGCCAACGCCGCCGTCGCCTACGTCGACCGCCTGCGCTGGTTCACGCGCCTGGCGCGGCGCCTTGCTTGACAGATATATCGAGTGCTGATATATATCGGTACATGACAGAGCCGACCTACTTCACCCTCGCCGCGCTGATCGACGGCCCGCTGCACGGCTACGGCATCGTCAAGCGCGCGGAGGAGATTTCGGGCGGCACCGTTCGCCTGCGGGTGGGCACGCTGTACGGCGCGCTCGAGCGGCTGCTCGAGCACGGGCTGGTCGAGCCCGCCGGTGAGGAGGTCGTGGACGGGCGCGCCCGCCGCTACTACCGGCTGACCGGCGACGGCGAGGCCGAGCTGCGCCGCGAGTCCGCCCGCCTCCGCTCCGCCGCGGACGTGGTCGGGACGCGGCTGACCGCGGGGAGCAGGGCATGAGGATCTACCGGATCGCGCTGCGCGCCTATCCGGCGGCCTACCGGCATGAGCGCGGCGCCGAGCTGCTGGGCGCGCTGGGGGAGGCCGGGCCGGTGCGGGCCGGCGAGCTGGCGTCCCTCGTCCTGGGCGGGATCCGCGAGCGCGGCCGCGCCGCGACGGGCGGCAGCCCGCGGGCCGCGTGGCAGGACGGGCTGCGGCTGTCGGCGCTGGTGCTGCTCGTGCTCTCGGCCTCGCCTGCGCTGTTCACCGTCGGCCTCGACCTGTGGCGCACGCCCCAGGATCAGATGATGGCCACGTCGGCGGTGCTGCGGTTCGCGGTCGCCGGCCTGCTGCCGGTCGCCGCGGCGTTCTTCGTGACGCGGGGCCGCGCGCTTCCGGCGATCGGGCTGGTCGTCGTCGCCGCCGGGCTGCTGCTGGCCCGCGAGGTGCCGTTCACCGCCGCGTTCTCGCAGTCCTGGCCGGCGGCGGAGCCGTGGGCCGCCAACCTGTTCCTGCTCTGCAACGCCGCGTTCGTGGCGGCGCCGGCGGTGCTGCTCTGGCCCGGTCGTGACCGGCACGGCCCGGTGCGGACGCCGCTGTGGCTCGTCCTGCCGTTCGCCCTGGCGGCGCTCTCGGTGCTGGGCGGCTACTACCAGACGACCCTGATCTTCTGGCCGGCCGGCATCCTGGCGCTCGCCTGGTTCCTGCTCTCGCCGGTCGACCTGCGGCTGGGTGCCGCGGCGTTCGGGCTGCTGGCGCCGGTCGCGGTGCTGGTGCTGCCCTCGGCGCTGGTCTCGACGCAGTTCGCGTACGCCGTCGCGGTCACCGCGGGCGCCGTCGCCGTGGCCTGCGCCTCCCTGGCGGGGACGCTCGCGGCGGGCCGCGACTCCGCGCCCAGCCGTTAGCTACGCCTGATCGGGGTCAGACTCCAATCATTTCGCCGTGCGCCTCTCCGGACCATATCGGCACACATCCGGCACGGGTGGCTCGACCGGGGTCAGAGCCCTGTCGCTCGGCCATGCGTCTTGCGGCACGCTTCCGCGCGGCCGCGGCTCAGAACTGGAAGTACAGGAACGGGCTCGGGTTCGCGATCATCAGGATCGCGGTGGCCAGCACCAGGCCCAGCGCCAGGCCGTGGATCGCCCGCGGCCGGATCTGCACCTCCCAGGTGTTGGGCGCGACGTTCACGAAGACCAGCGCCGCCACGATCATCAGGGCGAACATCCCGCCCACCCGCGTCCGCAGCTGCGCGCCCGAGTCGATGCCGTCCAGGCCGGCCATCGCGCCCAGCACGTTGCCGGCGACGTGCATCGACGGCGCCCGGAAGATGACGAACGCCGAGCACACGCACATGAACGTGATGACGCGGTTCACGACGACGTTGCGCGGCGTCAGGCCGAAGCCCTTGAGCACGTTGTGCACCACCAGGAACGCGCCGTGCAGCAGGCCCCAGACCACGAACGTCCACTGCGCGCCATGCCACAGGCCGCCCAGGAACATCGTCACCGTCAGATTGCGCAGCGTCGCGAAACGCCCGTTGCGGGAGCCGCCCATGGGGATGAAGAGGTAGTCGCGCAGCCAGAACGAGAGCGACATGTGCCACCGCCGCCAGAAGTCGGAGATGTTCCTCGACTTGTACGGCGAGTCGAAGTTCTGCGGGAAGCGGAAGCCGAGCAGGAAGGCGAGGCCGACCGCCATGTCCGAGTACCCGGAGAAGTCGAAGTAGAGCTGCAGCGAGTAGCCGATCCCCGCTGCCCATCCTGACAACAGTCCCAGGTGTGCCGAGTTGTGAAACAGCTTGTCCACGTGCGGCGCCAGGGTGTCGGCGATCAGCAGCTTCTTCGCCATGCCGCAGGTGAAGAAGAAGAGGCCGGACGCGGCCAGCTCCCAGGTCAGCCTCGGCGCCAGCGCGCGCAGCTGCCGGTCGATCGACGAGTAGCGCACGATCGGGCCGGCGATCAGGTGCGGGAACATCGCCACGAACGCGGCGTAGTGCACGGCGTTCTTGGCCGGCTCGACCACGCGCCGGTAGACGTCGATCGTGTACGACATCGAGTTGAACGTGTAGAACGAGATCCCGATCGGCAGCACGACGTGCACCAGCGGGACGTTCGTGTCGAACCCGAGCCACGAGCCGATGCCGTCCAGGCTACTGATGAAGAAGTCGGCGTACTTGAAGTAGCCGAGCAGCGCGAGGTTGAACGCCAGCGCCACGATCAGGACGACCTTGCGCCGCCGCTCGTCCTCGCTGCCGCTGATCATCCGGCCGGCGATGTAGTCCACCGTCGTCGAGGTCAGCATCAGCGGCAGGAACTTCCAGTCCCACCACGCGTAGAAGAACCACGACGCCAGCGTGAGGAACCCGAGCCGCACCGTCGCCCCCCGCAGCCCCCACCAGCCGATCAGGACCACGGGCAGGAATGCAAACAGGAAGACCTGGCTATTGAAGAGCACTGCCGTGCTCCTTCAGCACCTGCTCGAGCATCAGGCGCATGTTCGACGGCCGCATGTGGACGTGGTCGTAGAAGGCGGACGGGTCGCCGCCGAAGCTGGAGAGCTTCGTCATGTCGGCGAGCGTGAACGGGTGGCTGCGGTGCAGACGGGCGAGGTCGGCCAACAGGTCGTGGTACCGCTGGTTCCAGCCCATCCGCCGGAGCTCCTTCTGGAGCTTGGGGTCGATCGGCGTCAGCACGATCAGGGGCGGCGTCCCCCACTTGTCCATCTGGGTGATCGCCGCCTGGAGGTAGTGCAGCGGCCGCGGCTGGAGCCGGCTGAACGCGCCGCCGCGGTAGATGTCGAGGTACTTCTCCCGCTCGAAGACGGGGTCGTAGCGGTCGCGCCGGAGGAAGCCGTCCGGGCGAAACTGGCTCGTCCGCGACGCCGTCACCTGGTCGGCGTGCGAGGCGGTGCCGTCCTGCTCGGCCCGCACCACCCGCAACGAGTTCTCGGCCGCGTTCCAGGAGAGCAGCGGCGGGATCGCCGAGAGGCGCTGCTGGACCCGCTCGCGCAGCGGCAGGTACCGCGCCAGCTGGGAGGTGTTGAGCAGGGTCGTGTCCAGGTTGCCCCAGCGGAAGCTCTCCACGTCGAGCAGGATCAGGAAGCGCGTGTGGGCGGACGGCCAGCGATCATGGACGTACCGGGCGAGCGCGTACGCCTCGACCGTCGTCCCGCCGCGCACGCCGGCGTTGAAGCTGCGCAGCCCGGTGTGCTGCCGCAGGAACGCGGGGTCGGCCTTGAGTGATCGCGAGGATCCCAGCACGACCAGCTGCGGCGCGCGCGGCAGCTTCTCGAGCAGGCGCACCTTGATCGCCGGGTCGTCGGTGATCGCCGTTGGCAGCAGGCCGGTGCCGAGGCCGCCGTACGGATCGACCAGGGCGTTGAAGCCGAAGACGCCGATCAGGAGGGCCGCCAGGCCGGCCAGGAACCAGACGACGAACCGGCGAGGGCTCTCGCCCTCGTCGCGTGCCGAGAGCACCGGAGCGTCGTGGCCGGCACGCTTGGCGTGCTCGATCGACGACGGCACGCCGGAGCGCGTGTCGGTGCTCGCTGCCACCGCCGGAGCATACCGGCCGACCCCGCTACGCTTGCCCGGCCGGACCGAGATGACGACGAGGGACGAAGGAGCCGAGATGGCCGAGCTATGGGGCGGGGAGACACGCAAGGCGATCGCGAACTTCCCGGTGTCAGGCGAGCCGATCCCGGCGCCGGTCGTGCACTGGCTGGGCAGGATCAAGGCCGCCGGCGCGCGGGTCAACGCCGAGCTGGGGCTGCTGGATCCGGTCCTGGCGGAGCGGATCGCGACCGCGGCGGACGCGGTGGCCGCGGGCGAGCACGACGACCAGTTTCCGATCGACGTCTTCCAGACCGGCTCGGGCACCTCGTCCAACATGAACGCCAACGAGGTGATCGCGGCGCTGGCCGGCGACGACGCCCACGCCAACGACCACGTCAACATGGGCCAGTCGTCCAACGATGTCTTCCCGTCAGCGGTACACCTGGCGGCGCTCGACCGCACCGTCCACGAGCTGCTGCCGGCCCTGGAGCGCCTCGGCGACGCGCTGGCCGCGAAGAGCGAGGAGTTCGCCGACATCCCCAAGGCGGGGCGGACGCACCTGATGGACGCGGTGCCGGTCACCCTCGGCCAGGAGTTCGGCGGCTATGCGGCGCAGGTGCGCGAGGGGGGACGGCGGGTGACCGCGACGCTGCCCGGCCTGGGCCAGATCCCGCTCGGCGGCACGGCCGTCGGCACCGGCCTGAACACCGATCCCGCCTTCGCCGGCCGCGTGCGCGAGCTGCTGGCGGCGGGCTCCGGGCTGACGATCCTGCCGCCGGCCGACCCGTTCGAGGCCCAGGCCAACCGCGACGGTCTGGTCGAGGCCTCGGGTGCGCTCAAGGCCGTCGCCGTCTCGCTCACCAAGATCGCCAATGACCTGCGCTGGATGGGCTCGGGGCCGCGCGCCGGCCTCGGAGAGCTGTTCCTCCCCGAGCTGCAGAAGGGCTCCTCGATCATGCCCGGCAAGGTCAACCCGGTGATCCCCGAGGTGGTCTGCCAGGTCGCCGCGCAGGTGATCGGCAACGACACCGCGATCACGGTCGGCGGCCTCCAGGGCAACTTCGAGCTGAACGTCCAGATCCCGATGATGGCGCGCAACCTGCTCGGCTCGATCGGCCTGCTGTCGGCGGCCTGCCGGCTGCTGGCCGAGAAGTGCGTTGACGGTATCGAGGCGAACCGCGAGCAGTGCGAGCGCAACGGCGAGGCGACCCTGGCCATGGCGACGGCGCTGAACCCGTACATCGGCTACGACCGGGCGACGGCCATCGTCAAGGACGCCGCCGCCTCCGGGAGGACCCTGCGCGAGGTCGCGCGCGAGCACGGCATCGAGGACGAGGTGCTGGACAAGGCCCTCGATCTGCGGGCGATGGCGGGGGCCGGCTGATGCGCGCGCTGGTGCTCCAGCACATCGCCTGCGAGCCGCCCGGCGAGTTCGAGGACGTGCTGCTCGAGCGGGGCGCCGAGATGCACCGGGTCGAGCTGGACGAGGGCGAGCCGCTGCCCGGGTGGCGCGGCTTCGACGTGATCGTCGCCATGGGCGGCCCGATGAGCGTGAACGACGAGCACGAGCACCCGTGGCTGGCCGACGAGAAGCGGCTGATCCGCGAGGCGGTCGAGGCGGGGACGCCCTTCTGGGGCGCCTGCCTGGGCGTGCAGCTGCTGGCCTCGAGCCTGGGCGCGCGGGTCTACGCCGGCGACCTCCCCGAGGTGGGCGTGCTGCCGGTGACGCTGACCGCCGAGGGCCGGGCCGACCCCGTGCTGGGCGCCCTCGGCGACGACGCCCTCACGCTCCAGTGGCACGGCGACACGTTCGACCTGCCGGACGGCGCCGTCCGCCTGGCGGGCTCGCCGGCCTACCCGAACCAGGCGTTCCGCTACGGCGACGCAGCCTATGGCGTGCAGTTCCACCTCGAGGTCTCCCGCGAGATGGCCCGCGAGTGGGCGACCGTCCCCGCGTACACCGACTACCTCGAGCGGACGCTCGGCCCCGGCTCCACCGAGCGGCTGTTCGCCGACTTCGACGCCAACGAGGAGCGGATGCGGGCGTCGGCGCGCACGGTCTTCGAGCGGTTCGTCGAGTCGCGTGTCAGCGCCGCAGCGCGATAACCGCTTCCTGGCGCTCCGCGCCGCCGGGCAGGACGCCACCGACCACGAGCTGACGGACGCCGCGGTCGAGCGGTTCGTCGAGCTGCGCGACGCGGGGGCGGACGCCACCGCCATCAGCGCCGAGCTCGAGCTGCAGCCGGAGGTGGTCGAGGAGCTGGTGGCGGCCGACGAGTCCTATGCCGTCGCCCACCGGATCGCCATCGGCCAGGAGCAGATGTACCCGCCGCCGGGGCCGGGCGACCGTGTGGTGGACACGCGCGCGGGCTCGAGCGTGGTGCCGGTCGTGATCCTGATCGGCGCGCTGGTGCTGGTCATCGCGTACGCCGTCCTGCGCTGACGGCGCCCACGGATTACAGCCGCCGGCCGGAACCGCCGATCAGGTGAGCGGGGAGTGGACGGCGCCCGGGCGGGCCCGTCGCCGTGCTGCTACCATGGATCCGTGGCACCCACTCCCAACAGTTGACCGGCGCGCGGCTCGCTCGCGCGCCGCGCCGTTTCCGCCGACAACCGTTCTGGAGTTCCGCTCGTGCCCACATCGCCCCGCATCGCAATCCGCCGCCTCGCCGCTGCCCGCGTCATCTCGGTGACCGGGTCGGAGGCTGCCTGGATCGCGCTGATGGTCGCGATCTACGCCGCCACGCACTCGACGGTGTGGATGTCCATCGCGCTGTTCGTCAGCATCGGCGGCTCCGGCGTGTTCACGCCGCTGATGGGCGCTCTGGGCGACCGGCTCGACCGCCGGCGCGTGATGATCGCGTCCGAGCTGGCGGCAGCCACCGTCGCCGCCGTGATGGCCGTCACGCACACGCCGCTGGCGCTGGTTGGGCTGGCGCTGCTGAGCGCCATCGCGCAGTCACCGTACTTCTCGGCATCGACCGCCGCCGTGCCCAACCTGGTGCCGGTGGACGACGTCGCCTGGGCGAACAGCACCGTCTCGATCGGCCGCAACGCGGGCGCGCTGCTGGGCCCGATGCTGGGCGGCGTCGTCGCCGGCTTCGTCGGCCCCAGCGCCGTCTTCGGCGCCAACGCGGTCTGCTTCGCGGCGTCCGCCGCGCTGGTCTGGACCGTGCGCGGCAGCTTCGCCGACCCCGCCCGGACGGCCGAGGACGCGGAGGAGCACGCGGGGCTGCGCGCCGGCTTCCGCTTCATCCTGGCCGACCCCGTGCTGCGGCTGATCACCCTGGCCTGGATCGTGCTGCTGTTCCTGCTCGGCCCGGTGCTGGTCGCCGAGCTGCCGCTGGCGCGCTCGTTCGGCGCGGGCTCGATCGGCTACGGCCTGCTGGCCGCCTGCTGGGGCGGCGGCGCCATCGCCGGCTCCTTCCTGGGCCGGCGGCTGGCCGAGCGCCGCGAGCGCTCGACGATGATCGGCGGCTGCGCCCTGATCGGCGCCGGCTTCGTCACGGTCGCCGTGGCGCCGGCGTTCGGCGTGGCGCTGGTCGGCATGGCCGTCGCCGGGCTGGCCGAAGGGTCGGTCACGGTCTCCGAGCAGGGCATCCTCCAGCGCCGCACGCCCGACGCCGTCCGCTCGCGGGCGACGGCCGCGACCGAGGCCGTGGTGCTGGGCGCGTTCGCGCTGTCCTTCCCGATGGCCGGCCTCGCGATCGGCCTGCTGGGCGTGCGCGGCGTCTACGTGCTGGCCGCGGCCGGCTGCGCCGTGGCCGCGCTGATCCTGGTGCCGGCGATGCGCTCGCTACAGGATGTCGAGGCTCGCGCGACGGCGGCTCTCGACCTCGAGCAGCTTGAACAGCAGGAACGCGGCGACCGCGTAGGCCGCGCCGATCGCGGCCTCGGTCGCGACCAGGCTCCCGCTCGCGGAGAGCGAGCCGCCCGCCGCGACGTTCCGGGCCGCCTCGATCCCGTGCGTGAGCGGCAGCGCGTTTCCGACCGTCTGCATCCAGCCGGGCAGCACCGAGAGCGGGATGTTGACGCCGCAGAAGAGCAGCATCAGGAAGTAGACGAGGTTCGAGAAGAAGAACACGTCGCGCGCTCGTAGCCCGAAGGCCCCGAGCAGCAGGCCGAGCGCGGTGCAGCTCGAGACGGTGACCACCAGCACGACGGCGAGTGCGGGCCACTGGGAGGCCGGCAGGTCGAGGTTGAGCACGAGGATCCCGACGGCGAAGCCGAACAGCGAGACGACGATGCCGTTGGCGATCACCGGCAGGCTGCGGCCGAAGATCAGCATCACGCGGTTCGCCGGCGTCGCCAGGATGGGCGACAGGGTGCCGAACTGCCGCTCGTTGGCGATCGTCATCGTGGCGGCGTAGACGCCCGACATCGCGCTGACCTGCACGGCGTTGCCGACGATGAAGAAGCTGTCGGGCTGGCTGGTGTAGGTGCGGCCGAGGTACGTGAAGAACAGGATCTGGAAGAGCGGGCTGCCCAGCATCGTGGTGGCGAACAGCACCGGGCTGATCCAGTTGAAGAGCGCGCGGTAGCTGAACAGCCCGCCGACGAAGAACAGCCGCAGGTTGGTCACGTCAGCGACAGCGTGGCGCGCCCGCGGGCCAGCCGCTCGAAGTTGCGGATCGTGACCGCGCCGATCGCCAGGTACGCGAGCCCGAGCAGGACGCACATCGCGATCGCCGGCCAGGGGTCGCCGCCCGATGCGGCCGAGCGGATCGCCCGCACGCCCCACGTCGGCGCCAGCACCCAGGAGATCGGTTCGGCCCAGCCCGGCAGCATCGAGACCGGCACCAGCAGGCCGGTGACCAGCCAGACCGGGTACTCGAGCAGGTTCGAGAACGCGCTGGCATGGCGGTACAGCACGAACGTCGAGGCCAGCACCAGGCCGAGCAGTCCCAGAGAGGCGACGGTGACCGGCAGCGCGACCACGAACGCGACCGGGTGCACCAGCGAGAGCGGCATGCCGAACAGCAGCCAGCCCCATCCCAGGGTGGCCGCGATCGCGTAGAGGCCGGTCGATGCGGTGGCCAGCGTGATCGAGACCAGCGTGACCAGGAACGGCGCGGGCGCGCCGACCAGCACCTCCAGCGTGCCCTGCCAGCGCTGCCACTGGATCGCACCGCCGGAGCCGAAGAGCACCGACGACCACATGCCCATCAGGCCGGCGCCCAGCGCGACGTCCAGCAGCGCCCCCGGTCGCGCGCCCGATCGCCACATGTAGAACGCGATCGACGCGAAGATGACGGGCTGGAGCAGCGAGATGAGGATGAAGAAGCCGGACAGGGTGATCGTCTTGATGTGGAACCACCAGCCGACGCAGAACAGGCGCATGGTGCTCACTCGGCCTCCTCGGTGACCAGCGCGACGTAGGCGTCCTCGAGGGTCGGCTCGCGCGAGGCGACCCGACCCACCCGCACCCCGTCCAGCGCCGACAGCAGGCGGCCGGTCATCTCGAGGCCGTCCGGCGACTGCACCAGCAGCAGCTGGGCCTGGTCGCGATCCTCGACCGACACGGACGCGACGCCCTCCATCGCCCGCACCCGGCCGATCTCCTCCTCGCCGATCCCGTAGGTCTCGATCTCGACGACGGTGCGGTGGGCGACGCGCGCCTTCAGCGCCTGGGGCGTGCCCTCGCCGACCAGGGAGCCGCGCGCGATCACGGCGATCCGGTCGCACAGGGCGTCCGCCTCGAACATGTAGTGCGTGGTCAGCAGCACCGTCTTGCCGGACTGCTTGAGCTGCTCGATCGTGCGGCGCAGGTCGCGGGCGCCGACCGGATCGACGCCGATCGTCGGCTCGTCCAGGAAGACGACCGGGGGATCGTGCAGCAGGCCGCGGGCGATGTGCAGCCGCTGGCGCATCCCGCGGGAGTAGCCCTCGACGCGCTCGTGCTCGCGGCCGCGCAGGCCGACCAGGTCGAGCATCTCGTCGATGCGGCGGCGCTGGGTGTGCGGCGGCACGGCGTACAGCTCGGCGAAGTAGCGCAGGTTGTCGATCGCGGGCAGCCGCTCGTACAGGCCCTTGTCGCCGCCGAACACGTAGCCGATCTGGCGGCGGATGTCCCGCGCCCGATCGACGACGTCCATGCCGAGCACGCGGGCGCTTCCCGCCGTGGGAAGCAGCAGGGTGATCAGCATCTTGATGGTGGTGGTCTTGCCGGCGCCGTTCGGCCCCAGCAGCCCGAACAGCTCGCCTTCGCCGACCGCGAACGAGACGCCGCGGACGGCCTCCACGTCCAGCGTGCGACGCCGGAACAGACCGGTCGTCGTCCGGTACGTGCGGCGCAGCTGATCGACCTCGATCACGGGTTGTGGCATGTCACGTCCCATCGACGAACGCGGGAGGGTGCTGGTTTGTGAGTCAGGCGGGCTTGCGCGCGACCAGGAATGACTTGGCGTGGGCGCTGGTCTCGGCCAGCGCGTCCCACAGCACGGCATGCCCGCCCGGCACCGTTTCGACACGCACCCGCCGCAGCTCGTCGTTCGCGCGCTCGACGTCGGCGGCCGACAGCAGCGAGGACTCCTCGCCGTGCAGCAGCATGGTCGGGCAGAGCACGTCCTTCAGCCCGCCCTCGGAGACGGCCATCAGCTCGAACGCGGCCTGGGCGGCGGCACGGCTGTAGCGGTAGCGGTACTGGCCGTCCTCGTCGGCGACCAGGTGCTCGGCCATCTCCTCCTCGAGCAGCGCTCGGGGCGTGTGGAGCAGCTCCTCCTGTGCCCGGCGGTCCTCGATCGCCGCGTCCACGGTGGTGAAGCCGCCGCCCCGGCGCTCGCGCCGGGCCTCGGCGTGCATGCGGTCGGCGCCGGGCCACAGCGGCGGGTCGAGCAGCGTCATCGAGTTGACCCGCTCCTGCCTGCGCACGGCGTAGGCGATGGCGATGCGCCCACCGAAGCCGGCGCCGATCAGCCCGACCTGGTCGACCTCGCAGGTGTCGAGCACGGTGTCCAGGTCGGCCACGTGCTGTTCGATCGTGTGCGGCCCTGACCACGGCGAGCGGCCGTGCCCGCGCAGGTCGTAGGAGATGATGTGGCGGCCCTCCTCGAGCGACCGCGCCAGCCGCTCGAACACGCGCGCGTGGCCGCGCACGTCGTGCAGGCAGGCGATCGGCGGGAGCTCGTCCGACCCGAACCGGAGGATGCGGAAGGACGTCACGAGCCGGAGTCTATTGGCGCTTCCGGCCGGGGAAGACGCTGGTACGATCGCCGGATGGGAAGCCACTGCCCGGCTGCTTCGCCGCGGTCGCGGCTGCCCTGATGCCCGCGGGCTGCGGGGGCGGCCGAGCGCAGGCCGTGGTGTCGGTCGCATCCGCCTTCCTGATCGCGCCTGGCCAGCAGCGCATCGGGCCGGTGGCGATGGGCTCGCGCTGCCCGACGGTGGACGCGAGCCTGGGCAGCCCGCCCATCACCGGCCAGGCGACGGCGTGCGGGTGGGAGCGCGCACGGAGACGCTCACCACGGCCGGGTGGAGCTGCCCCGGCCAGGCGCTTCGCTGCGTGCTCGGCCCCGGCGGGAGGCCGACGCTGACCGCCCACCTGATCGACGGCAAGGTCGCCACGGTGGAGATGGCGTCGCGTGACGTCGCCCGCCTCCGCGCCCTGGCCGCCCGGTTCCAGTAAGCGGCGGTCAGCCGGGCAGGTCGCCGGTGTAGGGGCCGAGCGTCGGCTGCTCGAAGCGGGCGTACGCCACCTCGCCCGTGTCCGTCTCATGCTCGACCCCGGCGTCATGGCGTCGCGCCGTCTCGTTGACCGGGTAGATCAGGCCGTCGCCGGCGTTGCGCGCGCCCACCATCAGGATCACGCAGGGGCCGTCGCCCGCGCCGACGAAGACGTGCTCGGCCCAGGGCGGGCAGTGGATGAAGTCCCACTGGCGCAGCGGGCGCTCCTCGCCCTCGATCAGCAGCAGGCACTCGCCGGCCAGCACCAGGAAGTCCTCCTGCGCCTCCTCGCCGTGGTACATGCAGTTCGGCTCGCCGGGCTTCAGCACCTGGATGTTGATCCCGAAGTGCGGGAAGCGCTCGTCGCCCTCGAACGTGACCGCGGAGCCCAGCTCGTCGTGGTGCCACCAGCGCGCGTCGCGCGCATTGACCACGTACCAGCCGGGGCCGCTCGCCTGGACGCCGTCGGCGTCCCGCTCCATCCTGGCCTCGCGCACGTCGCTCACCTGGCCAGCGCCTCCGCCGCCTGCTCCTCGGCGTGGTAGCTCGAGCGCACCAGCGGCCCCGCGAACACCGACGCGAAGCCCATCGCCTCGCCCGCCTCGCGCAGCCCGTCGAACTGCTCCGGCGTCACCCAGCGGTCGAGCGGCAGGTGCCGCGCTGTCGGCTGGAGGTACTGGCCGATGGTGACGATGTCCACGCGGTGCGCGCGCAGGTCGCGCATGACGCCGACGATCTCCTCGTCCCGCTCGCCCATGCCGACGATGATGCCACTCTTCGTGACCAGCGGCGGAGCGTCCGGCCGCAGCTCGGCCCACACGTCCTTGGCCCGGTCGAGCAGCGCCAGGGCCTTGCGGTAGTCGCCCTTGGGCCGCACGCCGCGGTACAGCCGCTCGACCGTCTCGATGTTGTGGTTGAAGACATCCGGCTCCGCCTCCAGCACGGTGCGCAGGGCGCCCTCCTGGAAGCCGAGGAAGTCCGGCACCAGCACCTCGACCGCGCACCCCGGTGCGCGCCGGCGGAGCGCGCGGATCGTGGCGGCGAAGTGGCCGGCGCCGCGGTCGTCCAGGTCGTCCCGGTCGACCGAGGTGACGACGACGTGGCGCAGGCGCATCCGCCGCGCGGCCGTGGCCACCCGCAGCGGCTCGAGCGGCTCCGGGGCGCCCTCCGGCCGGCCGCTGGTGACGGCGCAGTAGCGGCACGCCCGGGTGCAGACGTCGCCCAGGATCTGGAACGTCGCCGTTCCCCGGCCCCAGCACTCGCCGATGTTGGGGCAGCGCGCCTCCTCGCAGACCGTGTGCAGCCCGCCCTCGCGCATCACGCCCTGGAGCTCGGCGAAGCGGGTGTTGGCCGAGGGCGCCCGCACCTTCATCCACTCCGGGCGGCTCCGGGCGAGCTCGCTGAACGGCATCAGACCGCGGCCTCCACGGGCAGCGCCTCGAACTCGACGTCGAACACCTCGGCGAACGACTCCACCACCAGCGGCCGCAGCTCGTCCACCGTGACGTCGCGGCCGAGCTCCTGCGTCGCAGACGTGAACGGTGCGCCACCCAGGCCGCAGGCGTCGAAGGTGCCGTACACGGCGAGGTCGAGGTTCCCGTTCAGCGAGAACCCGTGGGTCGTGATCCAGTGCGCGCAGCGCACCCCGATCGACGCGATCTTGCGGTCCTCGACCCAGACGCCGCTGAAGTCCTTCGCGTCCACCCGGCGGCCGTCGATGCCGAGCCGCCGCAGCGTCATGATCAGCACCTCCTCCAGGTTCCGCACGTAGCGGTGGAGGTCCTTTCCGTGGTCGTGCAGGTCGAGGATCGGGTAGCAGACCAGCTGGCCGGGGCCGTGGTAGGTGGAGCGGCCGCCGCGGCTGACCTCGACCAGCTCGATGCCGCGGCGCGCGTAGTCCACCGCGGCCAGGAGAAGCTCCTCGGCCGGCAGCGCGCGCGATCCCAGCGAGATCACCGGGTCGTGCTCCAGCAGCATCACCGCGTCCGGCACGGCTGCCTGGCTGCGGGCCGCGGCCAGGTCCTGCTGGATCTCCATCGCCCGGCCGTAGCTCGTCAGCCCCGGCAGGTCGTACACGTAGGCGCCGGTGCTCATCGCGCTACAGGCCGAAGGCCTGGTCGTCCCAGCGCTCGAGGTTGGCCTTGACCTGGGCGATGAACTGCGCCGCATAGGCGCCGTCCACCAGCCGGTGGTCGTAGGAGAGGCAGAGGAACATCATGTGGCGGATCGCGATCGCGTCGTTACCGTGGTCGTCGGTGACCACCATCGGCCGCTTCACGATCGCCTCGACGTCGAGGATCGCAACCTGCCCATCGGGGATGATCGGCGTGCCGATCAACGCGCCGAACACGCCGGGGTTCGTGATCGTGAAGCTGCCGCCGGTCATCTCGTCGGGCGTCAGCGTCTTGGTGCGCGCCTTCTCGGCCATCTCGATCACCGACCGGGCGAGGCCGACCAGGTTCTTCTCCTCGGCGCGGTGGATGACCGGCACCAGCAGGCCCTTGGCGTCGTCGATCGCGACCGCCATGCCCAGGTTGACCGCCTTCTTGATGATCGCGGTCTCGCCCTGGATCTCGGCGTTGATCCACGGCCAGCGGCCGATCGCGTCGATCGCCGCGCGGGCGACGAACGGGACGTAGGTGAGGTTGACGCCGTACCGCTCCTGGTAGAGCGGCTTCCACTTGCGGCGCAGGTTGACGACGCCGGTCATGTCCACCTCGACGACGGTGGTGACCTGGGCGGCGGTCTCCAGCGAGTGCCGCATGTGCCGGGCGATCACCTTGCGGATCGTGTTGAACTGGTAGACCTCGTCGCCGTCGGCGAGCGCCGGCGCGGCCGCCGGAGCGGCGGGCGGCGCCGCCTGTGCGGGCGGGAGCCGGGGGCGGCGGGGGCGGCGCGTCCTGCACGACGGCCGCCGGCTCCTCGGCCTGGGGCGGTGCGAAGTGGGGCACGTCGTGCACGGGCGGCGCCGCGGGGGCCGGTACGGCGGCAGCTCCGCCCGACTCGACGAAGGCCGCGACGTCCTTCTTGGTGACGCGGCCGCCGCGGCCGGTGCCGCGGATCTGGTCGATGTCGAGGCCGTGCTCGGCCAGCATGCGGGCGACCACGGGGCTGACGAAGGTGCGGCCGGACTCGTCGGCGTCGCCGCCGCCGCCATTGGTCGCCGCCGGGGCGGGCGCGGGTGCCGCCGGCTCCGTCGTGCGGGGCGCCTCGGGGGGCGCGGGGGCCGCGGCCTGCTCCGCGGCGGGCGCGGGCTCGGCCGGCGCCTCGGCGCCCCCTCCGCCTCCGTCGCCGGTCTCGATCACGGCGATCCGCGTGTTCACCGGCACGGTCTGGCCCTCGTCGGCCAGGATCTCGCGGACGACGCCCGACGCGGGGGAGGGCACCTCGGTGTCCACCTTGTCGGTCGAGATCTCGACGATGATCTCGTCGGCCTCGATCCGCTCGCCCACGGACTTCGTCCAGCGGGTGATGGTGCCCTCGGACACGCTCACGCCCATCTGGGGCATCACGACATCGACGACGGTTCCGGTGGCCATGGGGGGCGGCTCCTAAAGCTCGGGGATCATCAGTAGGCGGACAGCTCTTCGATCGCCGCGGCCACGTCCTCGACCTGCGGCAGGAACGCCTTCTCGAGGGTGGGGGCGAACGGGACGGGGGTGTCGGGCGCCGTCACGCGCACGACCGGGGCATCGAGCTCGGTGAACGCCTCCTCGGCGATGGTCGCGGCGATCTCCGCGCCGAAGCCGGCCGTGTGGGTGTCCTCGTGGAGCACGATCACCTTGCTGGTCTTCGCCACCGAGGCCAGAACCGCCTCCTTGTCCCACGGCGTGATGCTGCGCAGGTCGAGGATCTCGACCGACGTCCCGTCCTTGGCCGCGACCTGCTCGGCGGCCTCCTCGGCCGTGTAGACCATCGCGCCGTAGGTGATCACCGAGACGTCGCTGCCCTCGCGGTGGATGCGGGCGCGGCCGAACTCGACGCTGTGCTCGCCCTCGGGCACCTCGCCCTTGATCCGGCGGTAGAGGTGCTTGTGCTCGAAGAAGAGGACGGGGTTCGGATCGCGGATCGCCTGGACGATCAGCCCCTTGGCGTCCGCCGGGGTGGCGGGCGCGACGATCTTCAGGCCCGGGCAGTGGGCGAAGAAGCCCTCCGGGTTCTGGGAGTGGAACGGGCCGCCCGAGAAGCCGCCGCCGGAGGGCAGGCGGACGACGATCGGCACCGGCGTGCCCACCCGGTAGTGCTGCTTGGCGGCGACCGTGACCAGCTGGTCGAAGGCGCAGGAGACGAAGTCGGAGAACTGCATCTCGCAGACGGGCCGCATCCCCATCAGCGCGGCGCCGGTGCAGGCGCCGACGATCGCGGTCTCGGACAGCGGCGAGTCGATCACGCGATCCTCGCCGAACTCGGCCTGGAAGCCCTGGGTCACCTTGAACGCCCCGCCGTAGACGCCGATGTCCTCGCCGATCAGGAACACGCGCCCGTCGCGGCGCATCTCGTCGCGGAGCCCTTCGGAGATCGCCTGCAGGTACGTCTTGACGGCCAAGGTGCTCCTTAGATGGTTGGTTCCACGGAATTCGTGGCTTTGGGAGTGGATCCAGCGTCGCTCAAACGCCGGTGGCGTCCGCAGGGCAGGCTGGATGAAGCCTGTTCAAGGACGCCGGTGGCGTCTGAGCCTCGCTGGGCCCCTGCCAGAGCCGTGGAGTTCGTGGAATCAATCATCAATGGTGGGGGGTGTCGAGCTCCTCGGGATCGGCGTAGACGCCGTCCAGGAGCTCGGCCGGGTCGGGGGCGGGGCTGTCCTCGGCCCGCTTGACGGCCTCGTTCAGCAGCCGCTTGACCTCGACGGTGATCTCGTCGTCCTGCGGCTCGTCCAGCAGGCCGTTGTCCTTGAGCCAGCGCCGGTAGCGCTCGATCGGGTCGAGCTTGACCCAGTGCTCGAGCGTCTCCCGCGGCACGTAGAAGGCGTCGTCGTGGACGGCGTGGCCCTCCATCCGCAGCGTGACCAGCTCGAGCAGGGTGGGGCCGCCGCCGGCGCGCGCCTTCTCGATCGCCGCGTGCGCCTCGCGGTAGACGGTGAGCACGTCGCAGCCGTCCACCACGACGCCCTCGAACCCGTACGCCGCGGCGCGGTCGGCCAGGTGGTCGCAGGCGTACTCGAGCCGGCTGGGCGTCGAGTAGGCGAACTGGTTGTTGTCTACGATGAAGACGACCGGGAGGTGCTGGACGGCCGCCAGGTTCATCGCCTCGTGCGCGTCGCCCCGCTGCATCGCACCGTCTCCGGACCAGGCAACGGCGACGCGCGGCTGGCGGCGGATCTTGAAGGAGAGCGCACACCCGACGGCGACCGGCATCAGCGCCGGCAGGTGGCTGACCATCGCGATCAGGCCCAGCCGGATGTCCGCCATGTGGACGTTGCCGTCGCGGCCGCGGGCGAGGCCGTCGGCGCGGCCCATGTACTGGGCGAAGATGCGCCACGGCTCGGTGCCGCGGGTGACGTGCACGCCCATGTCCCGCTGGATCGCCGCGCCCACGTCGTCGGCCCGCATGGCGGTGGCGACGCCGACGGCGGCCGCCTCGTTGCCGCGGCCGGTGTAGAACGAGCCGGGGATCTTGCCCTGCCGGTAGAGGATGTGGCCGCGCTCCTCGATCCCGCGCGTGACCAGCATGTTCCGGTAGATCTGGAGGAGGTCTTCGCGGTCGAGATCGGCCTGCCTGACGTCCTCGGTGGACTCCACCGGTATGGCTTCTCGGGCGACTGCCATCCTCACTCGCAGTCTAGCCGCTGTCCCGGCCGTGTCGAGGTTGGCGGCCCGTGTGGCAGAATCGGCTCTGTGGCGTCACGCAGGAACCGCGAAGAGCTCGGTGACAGGGTCGGCTTCTGCCTCGGCTGCGGCTGGGGCCGCCGCTTCATGACCGGGTCGGAGACGACGCTCCCCGAGACGTGCCCCGACTGCGGCGGCACGGTGGTCTCCCAGTGCGCGGCATGCGGCGCGCCGATCGAGTCGTTGATGGGCATCGCCTGCCGCGCCTGCGGTGAGCCGCTGCGCGACGCGGAGCTGTTCGGCGTCGAGATCCGCCGCAAGCCGGAGCGCCGGCATCCGGTTGCGGTTGACGCGGGCGCTTCCGCCAGCGATAACGAGAGGCAGTCCCTGTGATCTACGCGTTCCTGCTCGCATTCGCCGCCGGCGCCCTGGTCGGCCTGATCGCGGTGCTGATCCGTCAGCATCGCCGCGGCATGCGCCTGGAGGACGAGCTGGACGGTGTGCGGGCCGAGCTGGCGATGGTCGAGCGGCGCGACGAGGACACCGCGCTGTGGAACAGCCGGCACTTCGTCGAGGCGCTGACCCGGGAGATCGAGCGGTCGCGCACCTACGGCCGGCCGGTCGCGCTGGCCCTGGCGTCGGTGGACGGCCTCGAGGAGGAGGGCGAGGACACCGCGGACGCGATGCGCGAGATCGGCACGGCCATCGGCGGCAGCGTCCGCGCCCTCGACGTCGCCTGCCGCGTCGGCAGCACCGAGTTCGGCGTGATCATGTGCGAGACCGACAGCCGCAACGCCTCGGTCGCCGCTGAGCGGCTGCTGCGGGCCATCGCCCGCGTCCGCTCACCCGACGGCCGCCAGCCGCTGGCCGCGATCGGCATCGCCGCCTGCCCGGCCCATGCCGAGACGTTCGACGGGCTGGTCGAGCGGGCCGGATCGGCGCTGCGCAGCGCCCGCCGGGCCGTGCGCCGGGACACTCCCAGGGCCGGGACGGTGACCGTCTCGATGGCCGTCTGGGACGACGGCGACGACGCCGAGTAGCCGCGCCTGACCGTCAGAGCGTGCGGCCGTCGAACGTGCGCGGCTGCCGCGTGAACGGGTAGCCCGCCCAGCGCAGCTCGGCCACGGCGCCGGCCGGATCGCGCAGCAGCACCAGCGGCTCACCGCGCTCGCGGCCCGACTCGACCCGGTAGCGATCCTCGCCGTCGGGGCGGAACACCGCCGGCGGCCGGTCGCGCGGCGCGTCGGCGCTGCGGGCGCGCAGGGCGCCGTCGCTCCAGCAGAAGACGAACTCCTCGCCCTCCGACCACCAGCGGCCGGGGACGCCGGCCAGCTCGGCCGGCGGCGCCGCCGCCGGCGTCCACGCCGGCTCGGCCTCGGTCAGCTCGGAGCGGGCGTCGTCGAGCATGCCGAAGGCGACCTCGGTCGGGTCGTTCCGCGAGCCCGAGTTGCTCGTCACCGACACGACGATCCCGCGGGGCCGGTCGTAGCAGAGCGACGCCAGGAATCCGGGCATCGCGCCGTCATGCCCGGCGCTCCGTCCGCCGGGGGCCCGGTGCAGCATCGGGCCGAGGCCGAAGCCCAAGGTCCAGTCGTCGTCCACCATCGACTGGACGCGGTGCATCTCCGTCACCGTCCGCTCGGACAGGACGTCGCCGGAAGGCTTGGCCAGGAAGCAGCCGAGGCGGCAGAGGTCGGAGGGCGTGCTCCACAGCTGGCCGGCCGGCCCGAATCCCTCGGCGAAGATCGCCGGCTCGTCCTGCACGCTGTCGTCGTACGGCGCGACCATGTAGCCGCGCGCCGTCGGCGCCGCCGCCTGCCACGTCGTCCGCGTCATGCCCAGCGGGTCGAGCACGCGCCGCCGGATCGCGTCCGGGTACGGCTCGCCGCCCAGCCGGCGGACGATCTCGCCGAGCAGGCCGTACGCCAGGTTCGAGTAGTGCCATCCGTCGCCGCCCGGCAGCACCATCTCGGCCTCGCTCAGCCGCCGTACCAGGTCGTCCAGCGACGGCATCTCCATCGTCGCCCAGATGTCGCCGACCGGCTCGCGCTGGAGCCCGGACAGGTGCGAGAGCATGCGCCGCACGGTGGGGCCGCGCTGCGTGGACTCGGCGATGTGGGCGGACAGCGGGTCGTCCAGGTCGAGCCTGCCCTCGTCGCGCAGCTGCAGCACGCAGATCGCCGTCACCAGCTTCGAGATCGAGCCGATCCGGAACTGGTCGCCGGGCGAGACCGGCCGCTCCTCCGCCACGTCCGCCAGGCCGGCGCCGCCGGTCCAGGCGATCGCGCCCGCGGCACCCACCGCGGCGGACAGCCCGGGCACCCGGTCCGAGCGCTGCACGTCCGCCAGCCGGCGCTCCAGCCGGGCGGTCAACGACGCCGGGAGGGCGCTAACCGCGGATCTCCGAGAAGTGGATGACGGTGACCGTGTCCTCCTCGGTGACCTCGCGGTTGTACAGCTGGCCGAGGAACGTGCAGAACTCCTCGATGTGCCGGATCTCGGGATTGTCGTGCTGGATCTCCCGCGGGGAGACGTCGCGCAGCGGCTTGACCTCGACCTTGTCGATCACCGCGTCGAAGATCTTCTCCCGTACTCCGAACCGTTGCCCAGCAAGAACACAGACCACCATCCCCTTGCGGTACTTGGTGGACTTGTCGCCCAGGCGGATCGTCGCCGTCTTCCGCCGGTGTCGCAGCTGATCGGAGACGACCGGCGAGTAGAAGTTGAGGGCGTACATGGGCGCGCCCATCCTAGAACATCGCGCCGTCAGAGCAGATCGAGCGCCCGCGCCGCCACCCCGCGCTCGCCGCCGTAGGACAGCCGCCGGTGCTCGGACAGCGGGAGCCAGAGCGCATGGTCGACCTCGATCCGCATCTCCGGCGCGATCTCGCCCAGCCGGCCGCCGGTGCGCCGCAGCAGGTGGAACGTGACAAGCTTGAAGATCCGCCGGCCCTCCCACGTGTAGACGTAGCGGATGGTGCCAAGGTCGGCAACGTGGGCGGCGGTGAGGCCCGTCTCCTCGGCGACCTCGCGGATCGCCGTCGTCAGCGTGGACTCGCCCGGCTCGACCAGGCCCTTGGGCAGGGCCAGCACCCCGGGCCGGCCACCGGGCACGATCGCCGCCATCCACCACCGGCCGCGCATCCGCCGCACCACCACGCCGCCTGCCGAGATCTCGCGCTCCATGCCGGGGGTAGTCTGGCAGCCCGATGAACCGCCGGTTCGCCCCCACCATCTACGCGATCGTGTTCGTGGACGTGTTCCTCCAGTTCGCGATCGTGCCGCTGCTGCCGTCATATGCGCGGCTGGCCGACCTCTCCAAGACGCAGGCCGGCATCGTCGTCGCCGCCTACTCGGGCGCGGTGCTGCTGGCCTCGCTGCCGGTGGGCAGGCTGGCCGACCGGTTCGGCGCACGGCGGGTGACGATCGCGGGCGTCGCCCTGCTGACGCTGGCGGTGGCGCTGAACGCCGTTGCCGACACCTTCCCAGCGCTGGTGGCGGTGCGCCTCGCGCAGGGCGTCTCGTCCGCGGTGTCCTGGACGGCCGGCCTGGCCTGGCTGACCGGTGGCGTGCCGCCGGAGCGGCGGCCGCGGACGCTGACCTCGGCGATGACCGCCGCAACCCTGGGCGGGCTGCTGGGGCCGGTGGTGGCGGGCCCGGTCGGCCAGCACTTCGGCATCCACGCGCCGTTCGTCCTGTTCGCGGTGGTGGTCGCCGGGTCTGACGGTGGCCGCGCTGCGCCTGCCGGAGGCCGCCGGCCGCGTGGGCGAGCCTGCAAGCGTCGGCGACGCCGTGCGCCTGGCCCGGCGGGGCGGGCTGCTGGGGGCCGCGCTGGTGGTGATGCTGGTGGTTGCGATCGTCTCCGGCGGCCTGGAGACGCTGGTGCCGCTCGCGCTCGGTCATGCCGGCTACGGCGCCACGGCGATCAGCATCGTGCTGGGCGCGACCGGCGTCCTCTCCGTGACCACCAACACGGTGGTGGGGCGGATCTACCAGCGGTTCGGCGGGGTGCACATCGGCGTCGTCGCCGCGGTGGCGGCGGCCGCCGGCTGCGCGCTGATGGCCGTGCCCGCCGGCGCCGTTGGCGTTGCCCTCGTCTACATCGCCTTCTCGCCGGCGATCACCGCCCAGTACGCCGTCTGCTTCCCGCTGGCGACCGAGGGCGCCGACGCCGAGGGGCTGCCCCACGGCATCGTGATGGGGCTGATCAACGTGGTCTGGGGAATGGGCTTCCTGGTCGGCCCGGCCGTCGGCGCCGCACTGGCCGAGGCCACCGCCGACCGGGTCACCTACCTCGCCGCCGCCGCCATCTCGCTGGCGGGGGCGGTCTGGCTGCGATCGTTGGCACTCTCGCCCGTTGAGTGCCAAGATAGTGCTTGACGACCCTTCGAACGCTGCTATCATCCCGGTCGTTGGCACTCCGCCCGGGTGAGTGCCAAGCGTTTCGGAAGATTCTGACAGCGCTATGGAGGTCACATGGATCTGAAGCCTCTGGGCGATCGCGTGATCGTCGAGGTCCTCGAAGAGGAGGAAGTCACGATCAGTGGCATCGTCCTGCCGGATACGGCGAAGGAGAAGCCGCAGCGCGGAGCAGTCCGCGAGGTCGGCCCCGGCAAGTACGAGGACGGCAAGCTCGTCCCGCTCGACGTGAAGAAGGGTGACGAGATCATCTTCTCCAAGTACGGCGGCACCGAGGTCAAGGTCGCGGGCGAGGAGTTCCTCATCCTCCGCGAGTCCGACATCCTGGCCAAGGTGGTCACCACCAAGGTCAAGGCAAAGGCGTAGGAGAGCGAATTGGCACACAAGGAATTGAAGTTCAACGAGGATGCCCGCCGATCGCTTCAGCGCGGCGTCGACATCCTGGCGGACGCCGTCAAGGTGACGCTCGGCCCCAAGGGCCGGTACGTCGTCCTCGACAAGAAGTTCGGCGCTCCGACGATCACCAACGACGGCGTCACGATCGCGCGTGAGATCGAGGTCGAGGACGTCTTCGAGAACCAGGGCGCCCAGCTCGTCCGCGAGGTCGCCACGGCGACCAACGACGTCGCCGGCGACGGCACGACGACCGCGACGGTGCTTGCCCAGGCGATCGTGCGCGAGGGGCTGAAGAACGTCTCCGCGGGCGCCAACCCGATGGGCCTCAAGCGCGGCATCGAGGCCGCAGTCGAGGCCGTCGTCGCCGACATCAAGTCGCAGAGCAAGGAGATCTCGGGCAAGGAGGACATCGCCCGGGTCGCCACCATCTCCGCCCGCGATCGTGAGATCGGCGACGTCATCGCCGATGCGATCGAGAAGGTCGGCAAGGACGGCGTCGTCAACGTCGAGGAGGGCCAGACGTTCGGCCTCGAGCTCGAGTTCACCGAGGGCATGCAGTTCGACAAGGGCTACCTCTCGCCGTACATGATCACGGACTCCGAGCGCATGGAGGCCGTGCTCGACGATCCGTTCATCCTGATCGCGAACCAGAAGATCGGTGCCGTCAAGGACATCCTGCCCGTGCTCGAGCAGGTCATCCAGGCCGGCCGCCCGCTGCTGATCGTGGCGGAGGACGTCGAGGGCGAGTCGCTCGCGACGATCGTCGTCAACAAGCTCCGCGGCACCTTCACCGCCGTCGCCGTCAAGGCGCCGGGCTTCGGTGACCGCCGCAAGCGCATGCTCGAGGACATCGCCATCCTGACCGGCGGCGAGGTGATCACCGAGGAGATGGGTCTCAAGCTCGAGAACACGACCCTCTCGCAGCTCGGCCGCGCCCGCAAGATCGTCGTCGACAAGGACTCGACCACGATCATCGACGGTGCCGGCGACGGCGACGGGATCAAGGGCCGGATCAAGCAGATCAAGTCCGAGATCGAGTCCACGGACTCCGACTTCGACCGCGAGAAGCTGCAGGAGCGGCTGGCCAAGCTGGCCGGCGGCGTTGCGGTGGTCAAGGTCGGCGCCGCCACCGAGACGGAGATGAAGGAGAAGAAGCACCGCGTCGAGGACGCGCTGCAGGCCACCCGCGCGGCCCTCGAGGAGGGCATCGTGCCGGGCGGCGGAGTCGCTCTTCTCCACGCCATCAAGGCCGTCCAGGCGTCGAAGCTCGAAGGTGACGAGCAGACCGGCGCGCGGATCGTCGAGCGTGCGCTCGAGGAGCCGCTCCGCCAGCTGGCCGAGAACGCCGGCCTGGAGGGCTCGGTCGTCGTCAACGAGGTGCGTGGCGCCAAGGCGGGCCAGGGCCTCAACGTCGACTCGGGCGAGATCGTGGACATGGTCAAGGCCGGGATCATCGATCCCGCCATGGTCACCCGCTCCGCCCTGCAGAACGCTGCATCCATCGCCAAGAACATCCTCACCACCGAGGCCGTGGTCGCGGAGGCTCCCGAGAAGGAGCGCGCGCCCATGGGTGGCGGCGGCGGTATGCCGGACATGATGTAGGGTCGCCGAAAGGCTCCTTGCAGACCAACGAAGGGCCCGCCGTCTGGCGGGCCCTTCGTCGTTCTTCAGGCAGCGCGCCGCAGCTGGTCGCTGTAGATGACGGTGCGGTCGCGGCCCAGGCCCTTGGCGGCGTAGAGCGCGCAGTCGGCGGCGAACAGCAGGCCGCGAGCGGAGCCGCCGTGGTCGGGCCAGGCGGCGACGCCGAAGCTGGCGGTGACGGGCACGTCGTCCCCGGCGAAGGTCGAGGCGACCGCGTCGCGCAGCCGCTCGACCACCAGGTACGCCTCGGCCCGGTCCGCCCCGTCCAGTAGCAGGGCGAACTCGTCTCCCGCCGATCCTGCCGATCGCATCGCCCGCGCGGGCAGCGGTCTCCAGCACCGGCGCCAGCCGTGTCAGCACCGCGTCGCCCTCCAGGTGGCCGCCGCGGTCGTTCACCTCCTTGAAGCCGTCCAGGTCGCCCAGCACGAGGCTGAACTCGCGGCCGCTGCGGTTCGACTGGGCGAGCGCCGCCTCCAGCCGCTCACCGAACCCGTGCTGGTTGAGCAGCCCGGTCAGCGGGTCGCGGCCGGCGGCCTCCTCCAGCTGGGCGATCAGCGTCTGCGTGCGGTCGCGCAGCAGGCCGACCAGCCCGCCGGCCAGCCAGACGCTGCCGATCACGATCAGCCAGCGGCCGGCCGCGACGCCGGTCACCGCGTAGCCGAGCCCGGCAACGGCGAGCTCCGCATGCGCGATCCGCCGGTCGAAGAAGAAGAAGGCGCCGAGCGACACCCACAGGTAGAACAGCGGGTAGACCGCGGCGTCGCTGGCGGCGAAGCCGATCGCGGCGCTGATCAGGCAGCTGCCGAGGGCAAGCAGCGCAGCTGCGCCGAACCGGTTGAGCAGGGAGCGGGCCATCACCTCGCGGGCGCCCGGCGGGCGCGTCAGGGCCTGTCCGGCCGCGCGCCGGCCCAGCCGCTCTCGTATGGAGGGAGCCATCTGCTCCGTGATATCGGCATCCGGGGCCTTCTGGGCATCCCCCGAAGAGGCTCTGCGGGGGTATCCGCTCGGCGCGATCCCGTGTGTCCCGCCCGTACGCGCTGACAGACGACGGGAGCGGATCGGTGCTCGCCGGCGTGAGCTCCCGGTCACCGTAGCCGCGCCACCCGCCACGTGTCTGTCACGACCCGTGCCGGTTTCGCAACGGCCTGGCCGCGGCACCCGAGCAGCACCGACACGATGCGACCCGTTCGGCCGGCCGGGACCGCGAACGAGCGGGAGGCCCGCCCCCAGTCGGGCCTCCCGCCGGTGAACCGCCCCTCCCCCATCGCGAACGGTGGGAAAGAGTGACTCCAGCGTACGGCCGCCCCACGGGCCGTCAAGGCGTGAACGTGCGCGCGCCGAACGTGACGAACACGAGCGCCGCCAGCAGCAGCGGGAAGACCGTCAGCACCGCGGTGTCCACCCGCTCGTCGCGGCCCAGGTCGGCGAGCGCCCAGAAGAACGGGAACGCCACCATGCCGAACCGCCCGATCGAGACCAGCAGCCCGCCCGTTGTCGGCAGCAGCACCATCAGCGCCGCGAAGATCAGGTACTCGCCGGGTAGCCGCATGCGCCACGCGTGGTAGAAGAGCCCGCACCAGAGCAGCGTGAACGCGACGTGCACGGCGAACCGCAGGTGCCCGTGAACGGCCGCGTCGTACGCCGCCTGGACGAGCACCACCGGCAGCACCGACGCGCCCCGTGCCCACCCGCGGTGCTCGGCCGAGAGGTTGGCGAGGGGATCCCCGGTCCGCCACCAGAGGAAGGCGAAGAAGGCCAGCTCGGCCGCCGGCATCAGCAGCAGCGGCGCGTAGGCGGAGGGCCGGCGCTCGCCGTTCCGCCACAGCCGCCATCCCAGCGCGGGGATCAGCGCGACACCGGTCGGGCGCGCCAGCACGGCCCCGGCGCCGGCCAGGCAGCCCCACCACCAGCGCCCGTGCCAGGTCAGCGCGAACGCGCCCAGCACGAGCAGCAGGAACAGGCTCTCCGCATACGGCAGCGAGAACACGAACGAGAGCGGGAAGATGCTCAGGTACAGCACGGTGCGCCGCGCCATCCCTGCGTCGAACCGGCCCTCGGTGATCGCGTAGAGCAGGCACAGCGCGCCCAGCAGCAGCACCGAGGAGAGCAGGCTGCCCCACAACGCGACCGGGCCGGGCAGCCACGTCAGCGGGTGCCACAGCAGCGGGTAGAGCGGGAAGAACGCGGCGGTGTTGCCGTGGCCGATCGAGGGGTCGTAGCCGTGCACCGCGATCCACCCGTACCAGGTCGCGTCCCAGTCGGACAGCGACCGGAAGAACGCGTCGAACCCTGCGCCGCCGCCGCGCGGGCGGCGGGTCGTCCAGTCCTGCATCGCGATGACCAGGTAGACGGCCACCCGGCTGCCGGCCCAGACGGCGATCGGGTAGCGGAACCGGCGGATCGCGGCGGTCACTCGGGAAGCTCGAACCGTCGCCACAGCATGCGCACGCCGAACAGCGGCGGCGGTGGCGTAGACCACGCCGATCAGGAGGTCGACCACGTAGTGCCCGCCCGTGTAGACGACGGCGAACGACTGCGCGATCGGATACAGCACGCCGACCAGCGCCAGCCAGCGCCAGCGCGTGTTCCAGGCCAGTGTGAGCAGGAACAGGAAGAGCAGGAACGAGTAGCCGGCGTGCAGCGAGGGCACGGCGGCGTAGGGGTTGCCGTCGACCAGCGCGTACAGCGGGCCGCCGTCGGTGGGCAGCGGCGAGGTCGCCGACTGCACGCCGGCGGGACTGGCCAGCCACGGGATCAGGCCCTTCTCGGCGGCGGCCCAGGGCGGCGCGGCAGGGAACAGCGCGAACGTCAGCGCGCCCGCGTAGGAGAGCGTCAGCAGCGTGACCGCGAAGCGGTAGAAGAGCGCGCGGCGCTTCAGCCACAGTGCGAAGGCCAGCGTCGGCGGCACGATGAAGTGGATGTGCGTCAGCGCCGACAGCGCCTCGTCGTACCACAGCAGGTGGCCCTTCCACAGCCAGTCCTGGAGGACGTTGGAGGGTACATTGCCGAAGAAGAGGAACTTCTCGGCGTCGAGCTGCGGCAGGTAGTACGGGCTGGGGCTGACGATGTGCGCGATCCCGCGGCACTCCTCGTACCACACGATCAGCAGCACGAAGGGAACGAAATCGAGCGCGAAACGACGGCCGACCCCGAGCACCAGCGCGGGGGCGAGCAGCACCAGGACGTAGCGGTCGGGCGTCAGCGAGACGCCGAACGTGAGGATCTGGGCGCCCAGCGCGATCAGGAACGCCGTCGCCGCAAGCAGGGCGGTCGGGCGATCGACGTGCTGCACCGGGGGCCCCCAGTTGCGTGGGCGGCGCTTGCGATGGCCCTCGCCGTCCTCGTGCGCCTGCCGTACCTGGGCATCCCGCTGACCGCCGACGAGGGGGGGTACGGCGAGGTCGCCCGGCTCTGGTCGCGCGGCGCGGGCCTCTACGACCGGGCCGTCGGCGGGGTCTGGGTCGACCGTCCGCAGGGACTGTTGCTGGTCTTCCGGGCGCTGCTGCATGTGGATGGCGGCTCGACGGTCGCCCTCCGTCTCGCCGCCGCGCTGGTCGCGGCGGCGGTTGTCGGGGTGACGTTCCTGGTGACCGAGCGAACCGCGGGGAGGATACCGGCAGTG
This sequence comes from uncultured Actinomycetes bacterium, assembly GCA_963797175.1. Classification (GTDB taxonomy): domain Bacteria; phylum Actinomycetota; class Thermoleophilia; order Gaiellales; family JAICJC01; genus DATLLN01. Next base: position 807,461 of record CAWCOL010000009.1, on the reverse strand, counting down.
CTCGCGGCGCTGCTCCTGGCCACGTTCGGCTCGGCGCCGCGGATCGAGGCGTTCACGCTGTCCGGCGAGCTGCTCGCGTCGCTGCCCGCGGGCCTCGCGCTGCTCGCGGTGCTCGCCTACGTGCGCACCGGCGCGACGCGCTGGCTGGTCGCCTGCGGCCTGCTGACGGGGAGCGCGGTGATGATCAAGCAGTCCGGATTCGACGGCGGTCTGGCCGCGGTCGCCTTCCTGCTGCTGTCCCGGCGCCGTGCCGGCATCGTCCCGGCGGCGCGTGATCGTGCTCACGTCGCTGGTGCCGGTCGCGATCGGCGCGCTCGCGTCGGGCAACCTCAGCCACTGGTGGTACGCGATGGTGACCTACCGCCAGCAGGGCGACTCGCTGCTGTCCGGGTCGCCGGCCGACCGCGTCTCGCTGTTCACCGGCTCCTTCCCGGCCGTCGCGATCTCGCTCGGGCTGCTGGTGCTGCTGGCCGGCCTGGGCTGGCGCGGCTCGCACCTGCTGCTCCGGCTGTGGCTGGCGGCGGCAGCGCTGGCGGTGCTGGGCGGCGGCAACTTCCACCCGCACTACTACCTCCAGCTGTGCCCGCCGCTGGCGGCGCTGGCCGGGGTCGGCGCCTACGCGCTGCTGCGCCGGCCGGTCGCCTGGCGGGCGATCGCGGCGGGCGGGCTGGCGGCGCTGGCGCTGGCCGGCTCCGCGGCGCTCTGGACCGAGTCGGGCGACGCCCGCGTCCGCTCGATCTTCCCGGAGGACCCGCACCTGCCGCACTCGGCGGCGCTGGCGGACTGGCTGACGGCGCACACGGCGCCCGGCGACCACGTGTTCGTGCTGTGGGCGGGCGCCGACATCAACTACCTGGCCGACCGCGACCCACCCGTGCCGTACCTCTGGTACCGCAACATCCAGGCGATCCCGGGGGCGCTGGCGCAGGTCGACCGGCAGCTCGCCTCCCCGGACGGCCCGCGCTGGGTCGTCGGACTGCACCACCCGCGCAAGCTGGACAAGAGCGGCCGGACGGGACGGATCATGCGCGCCCACTTCCACCGCGCGGCGAAGGTGGACGGGATCGTGATCTACGAGCGCAACTGAGCGGCCGCGGCGATCAGCTCGGCGACCCAGCCGATCCGCCGCTCGAGCGTCTCCACCTCGATCCACTCGTCGGCCGTGTGGTCGTGGCCGCCCACGGGCCCGAGCCCGTCGATGGTGGGGATCCCCTCGTCGCCCGTCCAGCAGCCGTCGGATACGCCGCCCGAGTGCTGCTCGCCCAGCTCCAGGCCGTGAGCGACGGCGAGCGTCCTCGCCACGCCGACCAGTGCGTCGTGGCGCGGCATCGGCGGCCAGGTGCCGCGGTCGGTGATCGCGATCTCGACGCCATCGTGGGGACTGGGGCGCTCCAGCTCGGCGACGGCGTGGACGAGGTCGGCGGGGTCGCTGGAGCGGATGTCGAGCGTGGCTCGCGCCCATCCGGGGACGGTGTTGGCCGCATCGCCCCCGGCCATGGTGGTGACGACGGACGTCATCTCGGGGCGGCCGGCGGTGAGCCCCTCGATGCGCAGCGTCTCGTGGGCGAGCGCGGTCACCGCGCTGCGCCCGCGGGCGGTGTCGGCGCCGGCGTGGGCGGCGACCCCGGTCAGCTCCATCGTCCGCCACACCGCGCCCTTGCGGGAGCCGACGAGGTCGCCGTTCGCACGGGCGCACTCGAAGACGAGGGCGGCGTCGCAGCCGCGTGCGTACGTGGTCGCAGCCGGCGCCGCCAACCGCACCTCCTCGTCGGCGCAGACGATCAGCCGCAGCTCGGCGAACGGGCCGGACGGGCCGAGCTGCTCCATCGCCATCGCGGCGAGCACCAGCCCGCCCTTCATGTCGGCGACGCCGGGCCCGTAGCAGCGGTCGCCCTCGCGCCGGAACGGCCGGGCGGCGGCGGTGCCGAGCGGGAAGACGGTGTCGGCGTGGCCGACCAGCGCGACCGTGCCGGCGCCGGCGCCGGGCAGCGTGACCACCAGGCTGCGGGCCGGGTAGTCGGGCTCGGCCACCCACTCGGCACGCGCACCGAGCGGCGCCAGCCAGGTGGCGAGCATCCCGGCCACGGCCTCCTGCTCGACGCCGCCTGACGGCGAATCGACGTTGACCATCGCCGCGAGGCGCTCGCAGAACAGATCGACCGGCATCGGCGCAGTATGCCGCCTTCACCGGCGCGTCTACGCTTCCCTCATGGCAGTCCTGCTCGACCGATCGACCGTGACGGCAAGCGGGCCGGACGCGGTCGCCTACCTCCAGAGCATGCTCTCCAACGATGTCGAGTCGCCCCCGCCCGGCGGCGGGGTGTACGCGCTGCTGCTGACGCCCAAGGCACGCGTGATCGCCGACGTGGAGGTGTTCGCCGCGGACGGCGGGCTGGTGCTCGCCACCGACCCGGCCCGGCGAGACGAGGTGCTGGCGACGCTGCTGCGCTCGCGGTTCCGGCGCAAGGTCGAGCTGGCGCCCAGCGGCCACGCCGTCGTCTGGGGCGAAGCGGACGGCGCGCTGGCCGAGATCGCGACGCCGATCGGCCCGTACCGGCTGCTGGCGGAGCCGCCCGCCGAATCGGACGATCCGCTGGCGTGGGAGCTGGCCCGGATCGAGGCCGGCATGCCGCGCTTCGGCCGCGAGTTCGACGGCGAGTCGATGCCGGCGGAGGCGGGGCTGGAGGAGCGGGCGATCAGCTTCACCAAGGGCTGCTATCCCGGACAGGAGCCGGTCGCCAGGCTGCGCTACCGCGGCCACGCCAACCGCGGCCTGCGAGGACTTGCGTTCGAGGACGGAGCGGCGGCGGCCGGGGCGGAGGTCGTCGCGGGCGGCAAGGCCGTCGGCCGCGTCACGTCGCCCGCCCAGTCGCCGCGCCACGGGCCGATCGCGCTCGCCGTGCTCCGCCGCGAGGTGGGCGACGGCGACCTGGTCGAGGCCGGCGGGCACCGCGCGCGGGTGCGCGGCCTGCCCTTCGCACCGCAGATCCCGTAGGCTCGCGTCCGATGGACGCCGTCGGCAATGCAGACGACGATCGCCTCCAGGAGGCCTCGCTCCTGGTCGGCCTGCTCGAGTACGACCGTGCCGAGGAGCTGCTCCGCGCGGTCGCGGCCGACGCGGACGCCGCCGGCGACGGCCCGCTGGCCAGCCTCGCGTACGAGGCGCTGGGCACCGTCGCGACGCGCAGGGGCCAGGAGGAGCTGGCCCGCGACATGCTCGTCCGTGCCGTCGAACGGGGTGGGAGCCCCGACCCCGCGGAGCGGCGGCCGCTTTACTGGGAGCTGGCCCGGATCCACTCCGGCCTGGGCGACGCGCAGGCGGCGATGGAGCTGATGGAGGGCGTTCTCGAGCGGGTCGGCCCGGACGGTGACCCGCTGCTCCGCGCGCACTTCTCGGTGGCGCTCTCCTACGCGGCCACCGACGCCGGCGACTACGGCCGCGCCAGCTCGCTGCTGGCGGAGCTGGTGCGGCAGGGCGCCGACGAGATCGATCACCTCACCCGGGCGCGCATCCGCTACGCACTGGCGCGCATGTCCGCGATGCAGGGCAACACCCGCAAGGCGGTCGAGTACTCCGCCGAGGCGGTCGAGGTCGGCCGGCTGGCGGGCGAGGAGTACTTCCTGGCGAACGCGCTGCACACGCACGCCCACCTGCTGCTGGACGACATGCGCACCGAGGAGGCGCGGCTGGCGCTGGCCGAGGCGCGGGCGCTGTTCGGGCCGCGGCCGAGCGCGGTCGACCTCGGCTTCGTGCTGGTCGAGGAGGCGCGTTGCGAGCTGCAGGCGGCCCGTCCGGAGGAGGCCGCGACGGCGGCCCGGCAGGCGATCGAGCTGCTGGGCGACCAGTCGGCGCCGGGCGAGCTGGGCGAGGCCTACCTGGTGCTGGCGCGGGTCTATGACGAGCGCGGCGACATCGACCGCGCCGACCGCGCCTACACCTCGGCGATCGCGTCGCTGCGCCGGCAGAACGGCTGGCATCGCGAGCTGGCCCGGGCCTACCGCTGGTACGGCAAGTTCCTGCGCCGCGCCGGCCGCACCGAGGCGGCGATCGAGCTGCTCGAGCAGGCCGCCGACCTCAGCCTGCCCGTCTCCGGCGACGAGTGAGCGGCCGGCTCAGCCGGTCGCGGCGTCGGCGTCGAGGTCGTCGCCGCAGTACTCGAAGATGAGCCGCCCACGGTCGTGGAAGCCCTGCTTCGTATAGAAGGTGGGGATCCCGATCTCCTGGTCGTCGGGCGTCACCCTCAGCTCGATCGAGTCGATGCCGCGGCGGCGGCACTCGCCGATCGCCGAGCGCAGCAGCTGCGCGCCGATGCCCCGGCCGCGGGCGGACGGCTGCACCCAGACCTCCTCGATCTCGGCGCTGCACCCGCCGCCGGCCGAGATGCGGATGGTGGTGGTGGCGACGCCGCGGTCTCCGGCCAGCGTGAAGAAGCCGCGCCCCGGATCCTCCAGGATCGCCTCGACGTTCTGGCGCAGGTGCGCCACCTCGCGGGCCTCGTGGCTGAAGAAGGCGCGCAGCAGCTTGGCCACCAGCGCCGCGTCGGATGCCGTTGCCAACCGGGTCAGCGCCACCGTCACTCCACCACCCCGCAGTGCCGCACGGCGGCCAGGGCCAGCCCCTGGGCGCAGCGCACCAGGTCGTCCACCGGCACGTACTCGTCGATCGTGTGCGCCCAGGCGATGTCGCGCGGGCCCCAGCCGATCGCCGGCGTGCCGCCGAACCGGGTGAAGCTGGCCGCGTCGAACCAGGAGTCGAGCCCGGACAGCCGCGAGGGCTCTCCCACCGCGTCGCTGGCGCCCAGCATGGCGGACACGATCCCCAGGCCCGGATCGACCTCGTACGGCGGAATGTCGAGACTCCAGTCGATCCGCGGCGGATGCTCGGCCAGCCACGGGTCGGCCGCGGTGCGGCGCAGCAGGAATTCCTCGACCTCGGTCTCGACCATCGTGCCCCAGCCCTCCCCGTCGGCGTGGCCGGGCAGGTACATGATCTCGCACTCGAGCGTGCACGAGGAGGGGTAGGTGACCACCCACTCCCCGCCGGCGACGATGGCGGGGACGATGTCGCCCGGCGACAGGTGCGGGTGCAGGTGGTCGGGGCGGCCGCGCCACTCGTCGCGCAGCTCGCGGATCGCGTCCAGCACGACGCCCATCTTCTCGATCGCGTTGACGGCGCCGCCGTCGCGCCAGTGCGGCTGCGCCATCTCGGCGTGGCCGGGCCGGCCGGTCACCGTGATCGTCGGCGAGAGCGAGCCGCGACAGCCGACCCACACGTCGAATGCCGTCGGCTCGGTGACGATGGCCGCGTCGGCAGCGACGCCGTGGCGGACGGCGGCCAGGCCGCCGGCGCCGGACGACTCCTCGTCGGTGACCGTGTTCACGATCAGGTCGCCGCGCAGCGGCACGTCCAGACGGCGCAGCATCTCGGCGGCGAAGACCATCGCGGCGACGCCGCCCTTCATGTCGCAGGAGCCGCGCCCGTACAGGTTGCCGTCGCGCACCTCGGCGCGGTTGGGATCGCTCGTCCAGCGGTCGCGCGGCTCGGACGGCACGACGTCGATGTGCCCGTTGAACAGCAGACTTGGCCCTCCGCCGGCGCCGGCCAGCGTGGCGGCCATCTGCGGTCGTCCCTCGAACCGCAGCCCTTCCGGGATCTGGCGCGTGCCGGCCACGTCGGCGGGGTCAGGCTCCCACAGCTCGACCGAGGCGCCGGCCGCGCGAAGGCGGTCGCCCAGGGAGGACTGGAGGTCCTCCTCCTGGCGGGGCGGGTCGTCGAGCCCGCGCGCGGTCGTGTCGAAGCCGATCAGCTGCGTGGTCAGCTCGACCAGCTCCTCACGTGCCGCCGCGATCCCCTCGCAAATGCGCTGCTCCAGCGTCACCGTCGGCGATGATAGGTGAACCGTGCCCGACCACGATCCACACCGGGAGCGCCGACAGGCGATGCGCCTGCACCGCGCGGCCCGCCGGCGCGACGTGCGCCGGCGCCGGATGATGGCCGGCGGGGCGCTGGTCGTTGTCGCGCTGCTCGCCTTCCTCGCCGTCACCCGTCTGGTCGGCGGCCAGGGCGCTGCGGCCAGCCCGGTCTCGGGCGGGCCCGCCTCCCACGCGCAGCGGGGAACCTCGACGCCGCAGTCCTCGCCGCCGGCGACGTCCTCGCCTCCGCCCGCCGCGACCGGGTCGGTCGCGATCTCGGCGGTCGGGGACACGATGCTGGGCTTCGCCGGGTCGGTGGCGCCGAACCCGGGCAGCTACTTCGACGCCGTGCACTCGGCGATCCCGGCCGACGTCGCCTTCGCCAACCTGGAGGGGACGCTGACCGACCAGACGTCGGGCAAGTGCGCCACGCTGCCGCCCGGCGCCTGCTACGAGTTCCGCGTCCCGCCGTCGTACGCGCGGTACTTCAAGAAGGCCGGGTTCACGCTGATGAGCAACGGCAACAACCACGCCTTCGACTTCTGGCAGGCGGGCCTCGACGACACCGTCGCCGCGCTCGACCACGCCGGGCTGCACCACACCGGCCGCACGACCGAGATCACCACCATCGACGTCCGCGGCATCAAGACGGCCTGGATCGGGTTCGGCCCCTACCCCAACAACGCACCTCTGAACGACTTCACGGCCGCCCGCCGCCTGATCCACAACGCGGACGCCGAGGCCGACCTGGTCGTCGTCTCGATGCACGCCGGCGCCGAGGGGTCGGGCGCACAGCACCTGACCGGCAGCGACGAGATCTACTACGGCGAGAACCGCGGCAACCCCGAGGCGTTCGCGCGGATGGCGATCGACGCCGGCGCCGACCTCGTCCTCGGCAGCGGCCCCCACGTCCTGCGGGCGATGGAGTTCTACAAGGGCAGGCTGATCGCCTACAGCCTGGGGGACTTCGCGGGGTACCACAACTTCACGACCGAGGGCGTGCTCGGCATCAGCGCGATCCTGCGCGTGCGCCTGGACGCCTCCGGCAAGTGGCTGTCGGGCAAGATCGTTCCCGTCCGCCTGGTCGGCGCGGGGCAGCCGGAGCTCGATCCCTCCGCCGCGGCGGTCGGTGTCATCTCGCAGCTCTCGCACGAGGACATCGGGGCCCGGGCGGCGCGGCTCTCGGCGAGCGGCGTGATCACCCCGCCCGCCGCCGGCTGACGCGCTTCCGGCCGCCCAAAAGAATCGGTCAAGTGCGGGCGCATGACCCCCCGAATGGGGGAATCGGTCTGACCCGGCGGCCGCTATCACGTGTCTACGCCTGAAGCGGCTCCTGTACGCGGCCCCCGCACCACCCCCGAACGGCTCACACCTCGCCGGGCCACGGACCTCTCAGGCCTGAACCCGACCGCTCCATCCCATCTTCGAAGGGAGGTGTCCGATGATCAAGTGGAAGACCGCTCGCGTCGCGCTCGTGCTGGGTGCGCTCGCCTCCTACGCTCTGGCCGCCGGCGCCGGAATCAAGTGGGGCTGAACCTCACAGGTTCCGCTCAAGGGCCATACCCGATCTGACCGATAGGTTCAGGAGATCGGTGTCTTCAGAATCAGCTCCAACGTCCCAGGAGTACTCGCCCCGGCTGTTGCGATATGCGGGCGCGGTCATCGCGGCCGCCGTCCCCGTGATTGCCGGGGCTGTGGCCTCGCTCGCGACACACCCGCCCGACGCCAGCGTCGTGGCGGGTGTTGTTGTGTTTGCGATCGCCGCGATCGCCGCTGAACTCAAGCCGGTGCCGCTCGACGAGAGCGGCCACCGCGTCGTCTCGCTCGCGTTCGTGTTCCTGCTCGCCTGCCAGGTGCTGTTCGGCTGGGAGTCCGCCGTGCTGGTCGCGCTGCTGGCGATGGTGATCAGCGAGGCGAAGCAGCCGAGCCGGCTGCGCGGGGCGTTCAACACGGCCGCGTACACGATCTCGGTCTTCCTCTCCGCGCTGCCCGGTGCGCTGCTCGGCTGGAACGCCCGCGACACGATCGCGCACGACTTCCCGCGGATCACGCTGCTCGTCTTCCTCGACGGCGGCGTCTACGTCGCGGTCAACGTGCTGCTCATCTCCTTCGTGGTGCTCCTGTACCAGGGCGGCTCGATCAAGGGGCTGATCGAGGGGTACTTCGCCCACTCCGGGCCCGCGTTCGGGATCATGGCGTTCATCGCCGCGCTGGCCACGTCGCTGTGGCTGGTCGATCCGATGCTGGAGCTGCTGCTGGCCGGGCCGCTGTTCGCCCTCGCCCTCTATCAGCGCTACGCCTACCGGTCGGTGGTCGCGACCCGTGCGGCCGAGACCGACGGCCTGACGCTGCTGCGCAACCACCGCTCGTTCCACACCGACCTGCGCGAGGCGCTCGAGGCCGGAACGGACGAGGGGCTGGCACTGGCGCTGATCGACATCGATGACTTCAAGTCGATCAACGACCGCTACGGGCATCCGGTCGGCGACCAGGTGCTGCAGATGCTGTCCGACATCCTCCAGGAGGAGTACGGCAGCGACTGCACCTACCGGATCGGCGGCGAGGAGTTCGCGCTGGTCATGCCCGGCGCCGACGAGGAGGGCGCGTACGCGCAGCTGGAGCGCCTGCACGCCAAGCTCTGGGGCGCCGTCTCGCCGCACGGCGAGTCGATCACCGTCAGCGTCGGCATCGCCACCCACCCGCACATGGCGACCGGCCGGGACGAGCTGCTGCGCGTGGCCGACAGTGCGCTCTACTGGGCCAAGGATCACGGAAAGAACCGGTCATGCGTCTACAGCCCCAACGTCGTGCGCATCTTCACGCCGGAGGAGCTGGCCGAGACGGCCGAGCGCCACGCCCGGCTGCGCGCGGCCGAGAGCCTGATTCGCGTGGTGGACGCGAAGGACGTGTACGCCGGCGCCCACTCCCAGTCCGTCTCGCGGCTGGTCGTCGGCATCGCGCGGGCCATGGACATGGACGACGAGACCGTCGAGCAGGTGCGGCTGGCCGGGCTGCTCCACGACCTCGGCAAGATCGCGATCCCCGACCGGATCCTGCAGAAGCCGGGCAAGCTTGACGCCGACGAGATGCGCATGATGCGCGAGCACGCGGAGCTCGGCTACCGGCTGCTCGAGGGTCTCGGCGTCTCCCCCGTCGACCGCTGGATCCGCCACCACCACGAGTGGTGGGACGGCTCCGGCTATCCGCTCGGGCTGGCCGGCGAGGACATCCCGCTCGGCTCGCGCATCATCCTGGTCGCCGACGCCTTCGACGCGATGACCTCCGACCGCGTGTACCGGGCCGCCGGCAGCGCCGACGAGGCGGTCGCCGAGCTGCGCCGCCGGTGCTGGACGCAGTTCGACGCCCGCGTCGTGGCGGCGCTCGAGAAGCACCTCGCCGCGGGTGAGCAGGCCGCCGGCGACGATCAGCAGCGGGCGGCGAGCTGACGTGTTCCTGCTGACCGCGGTCGCCGCCGGCCTGCTGCTTGGCCTGCTGCTGGGCGGCCGCGCGGGCGAGCTCGCGCACCTGCGGCTGCGCGCGGCCTGGCTCTTCTACGCCGCCATCGCGCTCCAGCTCGTCGCCTACCCGTCGGCGCTGGCCAGCTTCTCGGTCGGCGACCGCGTCGCCACGGCGCTGCAGATCGCGTCGTACGCCGGGCTGGTGGCCGTCACGCTGATCAACGCCCGGCTGCCGGGGATGGCCGTCGCCGGGCTCGGCATGCTGGCGAACCTCGTGGCGATCGTGGCCAACGGCGGGCACATGCCCGCGCTGCCGTCGGCGCTGGCGGATGCGGGCATCTCCTACGACGGCGTGCACAACAACAGCGTGGCGACCGCCTCGCCCTCGCTTCCCTGGCTGGTCGATCGCTGGGCGGCGCCGGGCTGGCTCCCGTGGGGCAACGTCTTCTCGGTCGGCGACGTGCTGATCGCCGCCGGCGTGATCGTGATCGTCGCCGCCGCGATGCGGCCCCGGCCCCGCAGGCTCGGTCGTGTGATCAGGCGGGCGGCGTCACCCGTGGCGCCTGGTCGAAGTCGCGGTAGCGCTCGTTCATGAAGTGCGCCGCGGTGATCATCTCCAGGTGCAGCACCCGGCCGGACGACCGGTCGATCCGCAGCCGGTAGAACACCGGCGACGCGCCGCTCTGCGCCAGCGTCACGTCCACCGTCGAGGGCGTCCCGCCGACCACGTAGGCGGCCGTCCCGCCCGGCACCCAGTAGGGATCGGGCACCTTGACCGGGGTGGTCGCGTGCTTCTGCCAGCTGCCCGTGGGGCTGGTGCGATCCCACCGCTCGGTGCCGATGATGCGCGACTGCGCCCCTGAGCTGGCCGAGAGGCCGAGCCGGTCGGGGCGGTTGACCACGAAGGTGCTGCGCACCGAGTGGTCGGGGTCGGAGGCGAGCACGTTGTCGATCACGACCGACCGCAGCGCACGCAGTGCGGCGCCGGAGCGCGTCACCATCGACGCGGCCGACGGGGCGCCGCTGGCGGCCAGGTCGAGGGCGGCGTGCACGGGTTCGCGGCCGGGCCGCTGGACGACCACCTGCACCGTTGACGCCCCCGGCGGCACCGGCGCGGTGAAGCAGACGGTGACGGTCGCCGCGCAGGGCACGGCCGGGTGGCCGTCCACCAGTGCCAGCGCCGTGCGCGGGGCGCCGCCGCCGGCGCCGATCAGGGTGACGCGGGCCGTGCGGCGCCCCACCCGCTGGAGGGCGACGGCCATGTCCGCGGCCTCGCCCGCCGCGACCGTCCCCCGCGCGGCCGGCGGTGGCGCGGGCCCCGCGCCCGGGCCGCGCGCGCCGATCGCCAGGCGGGCGGCGTAGGTCTTCGCGCCCGCGCTGATCGTGGCCGAGACCTGGCCGGCCGGCAGGTGGTCGACGAAGGCGGTGTAGGCGCCGCCGGCGGCGCGATCGAACGTGACCGAGCGGGTGCCGCCGCCCGGCAGCTGGAGCACCGCGGTCGGCCGCGCGCCACCGGGCACCTGCACGTCGAGCACGTTCGTCCCGGCCGTGCCCGGCCAGTACGCCAGCCGCGCGCCGCCGGGCAGGGCGACTCGGGCCGGCCCGCCGCTGGGCGCCGCCGGCCCGCCGGCCGCGACCAGCGACGGCGGCGTGTTCGCGGGCGGGAGGTTGGTGAGCAGCGCGACGGCGCACGACCAGGCCGGCCATCAGCCCCGATCTCGACCGTCACCGAGCGGCGCAGGCTCGTGAACCGGTCGAGCATGTGCCGGTTGCGGTAGCCGAGCACGATCAGGATGGCCAGCAGCACCGTTTTCACGATCAGCGTCCGCCCGTAGCTGGTCGTCCAGATCTCCGAGACCGCGCCGACCTCCTTCAGCGCGCGCACGCCGCCGGTGACGGCGACCACGATCACGCAGCCGAGGGCGATCGTCGAGAACCGGCGGGCGATCGCCGACCGCGCCTGCTCGCGCGCGCCGTCGGGCATTCCCCGCGTCGCGTGCGGCGCGACCCAGGCCAGCTGCACCAGCCCGCCGGCCCAGATCGCGGCGGCGGCGACATGCAGGGCGTCGACGGCGACCACCCACAGGCCGCGGCCGGGGTCGCCGGCGTGGCCGGAGATGCCGGGGACGGCCAGCGCCCACACGCCCAGCGCGATGGCGGGGACGCCGAGCAGGCCGAGCGCGATCTTCCGGCCGTAGGGGGCGGCCGCGTAGGCGAGGGCGACCAGCACGGTGAAGCCGGCCGTGACGTCGATGCCGTGGCCGAACTCGCGGCCGAACCGGGTGGACTGGATGGCCGAGGCGACCGGGCCGCGGTGGTCGAACGCCTCCCAGAAGCTGACCCCGGCGACGTCCGCTCCCTGGATCGTGAGCGCGATCCATCCGCCCGCCAGTGCCAGCGCCGCCGAGATCGCCGAGCACCTGGTTTGCGCGGTGGCCGCTCGCGCACCGCCATCAGCTTCCGCGACTCCTCCGGCGCGCGCGCCAGCGCCGGCGCGAACACGGCGAGGCGGAAGACGACGCCGCCGATCAGGAGCAGCAGGCCGGCGAAGTAGGCGGCGCGGGCGGCGATGTAGTTCCAGTCCTCCGAGCTGCCCGAGAACGAGGCCGCCTGGGGCGGCGCGCGGCCGCTCCCGACGCCGAACGGGAACACCCCGATCTCGATGTGGCCGTCGGTGGAGACGATGTTCCACCGCACCGTGTAGTCGCCGTCGGGCAGGCCGGGCTGGAGGGGGATGACCAGCGTCCGCACGTCCGACGGCGCCGTCCTGGCCGGGCCGGCCATGACGTTGTTGCCCTTGGAGTCAATAACCTGCGTACCGCCGGCGACCGGCCGCACCTCCTGGTCGAAGTGCAGGAGCACGACCTGGGGCGCCGTCTTGACGACGGAGCCGATCGCGGGCTGCGTGCGCAGCAGGTTCGCGTGGCCCCAGGCGACGGCCGGCGACAGCACCCCGGGGACGAGCGCCAGCCCGGCGCCGAGCGCGATCAGGCGTGCGCGCGGCGCGATGCCCTCCACGCCAGCAGGCCGATCACGGCGGCGGCCAGCGCCAGCACGATCGCCACTCCGCCGAGGGCGCGCGCCGTGCTGTCGGAGGCGGCGGTGGACTCGCTGCCGACGTGGATGACGGCCGTGCCCCGCCACGTCTTCTGGGAGCCGTCGGCGAACGTCTGCACGGCCACCAGCTGGAGGTCGCCGTCCGAGGTGCCGACCGAGCCGGAGAACTGGAACAGGCCGAGCTGGTCGGGCGCGATGCTGCCGCCCTGCCAGGAGAGCGCCGTGGCGTGCCCGGACTGGTCGCGGACGATCTGAGCCGTGAAACCTGGCGTGGGCGCGATCGCCTCGACCTCGAGGCCGTCCGGCAGCGTGACCGTGAGGCCGGTCAGGGCCTGGCTCTGGTTCTCGTTGGGCGAGGTGATCGTCCACAGCGCGCCGGCGCCGGGTGCGACCTCGTCCGGGGTGATCTCGACGTGTGCCTGAGCGGTCGCGGGCGCGGCCAGCGCGGCCAGCACGACCGCCGCGAGGATGCCTCGTCGCATACGTGGAACCTCCTTCAGCACGCTGGATCTACGGCCGCGACCACCGGTCGGTTCGCGCGGGCGCGCAGCTCGTGCCCGCGCCGGCACGCGCGATGGTCTTCACGTACGCGAGTATGCCACCGACGTGGCCGCCGGTGCCCCCGGTCAGCGCGTCCTACGCGACCAGGTCGAGCGCGGGATAGCTGCCCGCGTTCGGGATCACGTCGGCCGGGTCGGTGCCCATCCAGTCGCCCAGCAGCGACGTGTAGATCTGGCGGTAGTCGGTCGGCACCTTGAGGTTGCCCCACTCGTCCAGGTCCTGGTCGCGGATGCCGGGGAACTCGGAGGCGATGCCGCCCTTGACGCCGGTGCCGATCACCATCGCCAGGCCGCCGGCGCCGTGGTCGGTGCCGCCGCCGCCCGAGTCGTTGTCCTCGACGCGGCGCCCGAACTCGCTCCAGACCAGGGTGATGACGCGGTCGGCGATACCGCGCGCCTCGAGGTCGGCCTGGAACGCGCTGAGGCCGCGTGAGAGCCGGGTCATGATCCCGCCCTGGCGATCGAGCTGCGAGTCGTGGAAGTCGAAGCCCTCGTCGTAGGAGAGGCAGGCGACGCGGATGCCGACGTTCGAGTTGATCAGCCAGGCCAGCGTGGACAGGCGCTGCTCGAACGAGGTCGGGTCGGTGGTGTCGTAGCCGACACCGGTCGGCGGCAGGGTGGTGTCCGGCAGCTGCGCCAGCTCGTTGGCGATCGTGACGGCGCCGCCCAGCGCGCCGTCCGCTGCGGCCATCGCGGTGTTCGCCGCGGAACGCTGCGTCAGCGAGTCGAGCGTGTCCACCATCAGCGACGGGTCCTGCCAGACCGTGCCCATCGAGAACTGGGCGTCGTCCACGCTGGTCAGCACGGCCACCGGGTTCTGGTCGCTCTTCAGCGAGCCGTCCAGCGACCAGTCCACCGACAGCGCCTGGAGCGGGTTGTCGGCCGCGCCGTTCTGGTCGATCCACTTGCCCAGCCAGCCGACGGCCGGGTCGGCCACCAGCTCGCCGGCCTGCCAGAACGCGCGCGAGTGGAAGTGCGACAGGTCGGGCGGCATGTAGTCCACCGACGGGATCACGGCCATCTTGCCGGCGTCGTACAGCGACTGCAGGCCGGTGGCGTTCGGGTTCCAGGCGAAGTCGGGCGACGCGGCCGGCCCGGCCAGCGGCAGGCAGGAGGCCGGGTCGAGCTTGATGTGCGGCCGCTTGGTCACGTAGGCCGAGTAGTTCGCGCCCGTGATCGGCACCAGCGTGTTCAGCCCGTCGTTGCCGCCGTCCAGGAAGATGCTGACGATGATCGGGTCGCCGCCGGGCGCGGCGGCGCTGGCCGCGGCCGCCTCCCAGATCCTGCTCCACGAGAGCGCCTGCGCGCCGTACACCGTGAGGAACCCGACGGCGCCGTTGCGCAGGAAGTCGCGCCGCGAGAGGCCCGCGGTCGCGCCCTCGAGCACGGCCCGGGGCAGGGGCACGCGGTCGCCCTGGCGGCGCAGCATCGTGCGCCGTTGCGTGGTCATCCAGTCGTTGCAGCCGCAGTTGCTCATGAGATCCCCCCGGGGCGTTTCGTCAGTGCAGCAGACCGTCCGGCCCTGCCATCAGCAGGGCGCGGATCACCTTCTGCCGCTCGATCCGGTCGTGGCTCGAGAGCGGCGCGTGCCGCGTCTCGTAGGTCGTCGCGTAGGTGACGAGCTTGGTGTGCGTGTCGTCCGAGACCCAGGGCAGCCCCAGCCACGTCGACGCGCCGCCGACGGCGCCGGTCGGTGTCTGCGTGCCCGGGTCGGCGATGGCGTTGCCGATCAGATAGTCGGCCGCCGTCCAGTAGGCGCGGACGGTGTTCGTGTTCAGGAACGCGGGGCCCTGCTTCCAGCCCGAGACGTTGGGCGGGTAGAACGGCACCTGCCCCATCCCGTCCAGGATCCAGCTCCACGCTGTTGCTGGTGATGTAGTGGTTCCGCATCCGCAGCCCGGATGCGATGAACACGATCGGCGGCTTGACCAGGTCGGGCGCGTCGAGGTTCGCCCACATCGCCGGGTGGCGCAGGATCACCTGGATGCACGGGCGCCAGCAGGTGCCCGGACGCCTTGTAGTTCGTTCACCATCAGCTCCATCGCGTCCTGCGGCGGCGGCGTCGCGTGGAAGTAGTTCCACAGCGAGTAGCACAGGTACGGCGCGTGGTTCGGGTGGTTGACGATCAGCTTGCAGACGTCCTGCCAGTTCCAGGTGCCGGTGTGGCCGAAGATCGTCTTGGTGCCGGTGTCGTGCCAGGTCGGGTCGTAGAACGTCGGGTCCTCGCGCTGCGCCAGCGTGCCGGTGGAGGACTTGTTCCAGTCGTACCGCCACCCGGTCAGCGCCCGGGCGGCGTTGTGGATGTCGTCCTGGGTGTACATGTGGGCGTTCTGCCAGAGGCCGTAGGTGAGCGACTCGAGCGCCGGGTCGTTGCCCAGGCAGAACAGCTCCATCACCTCGCGCCCGTAGTTCTCGTTCGGCTCCCACCTGTTCGAGTCGGCGCCGTTCAGCCACAGCAGCATCGCCGGGTCGTGGGTGATCTCGTTCAGGAGCGCCGGGAAGCTGCCCAGGGCGTACGTCCGCAGCAGGCGGTTCTGCCGCAGCATGTGGCGGGTGTTGCCCACGCCGGAGTTGCTGGTGGCGAACAGGTCGTGCAGGTTCAGCGTCATCCGCTCGACCAGCTGGTTGCGGCTGCGCACCATGCGGTCGAGCCACCACAGGCAGTCGTGGCCCCACGAGTCCAGCGGCGCGATCGGCTGGTGGTTGTCCGTGGGGGCGGGACCGACCAGGACGCTGGTCTTGGCCGGCGTCAGCAGCGCGATGATGGCGTGGTAGAGACCCAGGCTCTGGTAGTGGTCGATCTGCGCGCGCGTGCCCGAGAACCCGGCCCGCCACAGCAGGCGCTGGAAGTGGCCCCGCGTCTGCGTCGTCGGCAGCTTCGGGTACTGCAGCGTCGTCATTGCTCAGACCTCCCCATCGGACCCGCGCCCCCGCGCAGGCGGAGGCAACCCGCTCCCAGGATGCGCGCTGCCGCAGCGCCCGGCCTCACGCAGCCGGGGGATCTCACGAACTCACCCGTTGACCAACCCGCTCGTGTCCACGACCTCGAGATCGTTGCCCGTGATGCGGTTGAGCGTGCGCAGGTCGTCGTCGTCGAAGCCGGGGCTGGAGAAGCCGCTGACGTACCAGGGCGAGCCGTTGTCGGCCAGGATCATGCCGTACGTCTTCAGCGCCTGGCCGATCACACGCGCCTGCGGCGACAACGTGGACAGGTCGAACGAGGCCTTGAGGCGGACGCGGAGGCCCATCGGCGGCCTGGTAGCGCAGCTGCCGGAGCCGGCGTCGTGTCGCGCCGGGTAGATGTGGCCGGCGCAGGTCGAGGGCGCCGTGAACCGCAGGGCGTGGTCGATCAGGCCGTCCTGCACCTCGCCCATGCGGACGAGGCCGGGCAGGATCGGCAGCCCGGCCGCGTCGGCGCTCGTCCAGCCGTCGGGCCGCAGGGCGTTCGAGCGCATGTCCCAGATCGCGCCGGAGCCGGCCCGCCACCCCGACGCCGTGTGGCGTGTGTTCCACAGCTCGAACAGGCGGCAGTGATCGCGGTCGACCAGCAGGACGTGGCGGTCGGAGCCGGCCTCGATGCGCGGCTTGGCGGGCATCGGGTACGGGCCCTTGTCCGACTGGCCGTTGTAGTCGAACCGGATCGAGACCCGCTTCTGCGTGCCCGGCACGACGGTGATCGGGATGCCGTAGCCGGCGAACGAGCCGAAGTCGGGGTGCAGGCCGGTGGTTGCGCCGATCGCGTGGATCATCGTGGCCGAGTTCGCGGCGGCCGGCAGCGAGTCCACCGGGGTGTTCCACACGTTGTTGGCCGGGAACACCGGGCAGGCGGGCGCGCCCGGGAGCGGCGCCGCGGACGGCTGCCCCACGAAGGCGATCAGTCCCGCCGCCATCACGACCCCCGCGCAGGCGGCTACTCGAGCTGCGCGCATGCAGAACACATCGGCAGATCGGAGCTCCGGCAAACCCCCGGATGGGGGCATCCCGGCCGTCCCCGGGCGGTATGGTTCGGCCGCCATGGCGATGTACGACAACCCGCCGATCCCGACGCGCCGGCCGCTGCACCGGCACGAGGATCCCGACCTGCTGCCGGGCGACCGGGTGCGGCTGCGGCGCTCGCCGGGGACGATGCCCGGCCACGGCGCGCTGGACGGCAAGCGGGGGACGGTGCTGCGCGTGACGCCGGGCCGGGTCGTCCTCGAGATGGACGAGCCCTACGTCGCCAGCGGCCTCGAGCAGCGGATCTTCTACAGCTACCCGGGCGAGCTCGACGAGATCGAGCGGGTCGGGCGGATGGGCGCGACCGACCTGTTCGCTGACGACCAGGACACTCCGAGCACCTAGCGCCGTTTGACGGCCAGGGCGAGCGCGGCCAGTGCCACCGCGAGCGCGGCAGCCGCGAGGCCGAGCGCGATCGCCGTCGCCGTCCCGATGCCGCCGCCGCGCCCGACGACCGCGACCGCCGGTCGCCAGGTCGTGGTCGAGCCGTCGCTGAACGTCTGCTGGACGACGAAGCGCATCGGGCCCGGCCGCTGCGGCGTCAGGGCGACGAACCGGAACGCCGCCAGGTGGCCGGTGACGGTGCGGCCGCCCTGCCACGACACCGCCACGGCCCGGAACGACTGGTCGCGCACGATCTGGGCGCGGTAGCCGGGCACGTCCTCGACCGAGCTGACCAGCAGCCCGCTGGGGATCGTCAGCCGCATCCCGGTCTGCGGCGTCGCGTGCTCGTCCGGCGCCAGCACCGTGAACACCGTCGCCGTGTCGGGGGCGGCGGTGGCCGGCCGGACCAGCGCGTGGCCCGCCGCGACCGGCGCCAGAACGAGCCCGAGTGCGCAGGCGCACGCACCCGCCGCGAGCGCCCGCTTCACGCCGCGCTCCGCCGGCGGGCCACGAGGACGACGACGGCTGCCGCCAGCAGCCCGGCGGCGATCACGGCGCCCGCGATCAGCAGGGCATGGCCGCCCCCGCCTGAGGACGCGGCTGCCGCCGCGGGCGGGTTGTGCACCGTCGCCGCCTGCTGCTCCGGGGCGGGGGGCGGGTTGGCCGGCAGCGGGTGCCCGGCCGCGGCCGAGAGCCGGCGGACGGCGGCGATGGCGGCCGTGGCCAGGTCGTCGGAGGAGCCGGAGGTGGGCGCCGGCACCGCCGCGACGGCCCGCGCCGCGGGCCGGTCGGGGAGCCCGTTCCGGCTGGCGCCGTACCCGGCCGGCATCACCACCAGCAGGTGGCCGTGGTAGGCGAGCTTCAGCTCCTGGCCGAGGAACTGGGCGTAGGTGCGCGGCTTGCCGAAGAGCTGCGGGATCGCGCCCAGGTCGCTGCGCGATCCCACCACGGCCACGCGCAGCGGGTAGCCCGACCGGTCGGCGGCGTAGACGGTGGCCTCGAGCCGGTCGACCAGCGCCGGGTCGGGCCGGTGGAAGGGCACGAACAGCCGCTGGACGAGCAGGAAGTCGCTGGCGGGATCGCCGTCTGCGGACGCCGCGGCCGGCGCGATCAGCGCAGCCACCAGCAGTGGAACCGCCGCCAGGGCGAGCCGACGGATCACAGCACGCTCCCCGCGAGCTGGAGGACGAGCAGCACCGCGACCAGACCGGCGGCGAGCGCCGTGGCCGCGAGCAGCAGGGTTGCGGTTGGTGGCATGCCGGCGGCTCCTTATCCCTGGGCGTGGTCGACGACGACGACGGTGAACGCCGCGGCCCCGCGCGGCTTGATCTGGAACGTCAGCCCCCAGTGGCCGACCATCACCAGAGCGGGGGCGGACCGGGTGTAGACGCCGGGCGCAGTCTCCGGCAGGGTGTAGGCCTGCTTGCCCATCTCCATGTCGAGCATGGCGAGCTGGGCAACCACGTCCGCGCCCGTCACCGGCGTGCCGCCCTTCGCCAGCCGGACGGTGAACGCGCTGGGCTGCGCCGCCCGGTTGGGCGCGACGCCGATGGTGACGTCGTAGCCGTTGCGGTGGAAGGTGCGGGTCACCGCGCCGGGGCCGACGTGGGCGTCCACACGGCCGAGGTCGCCCAGCGCCCGGGCCGGCGGTGGGAGGCTGGTCAGCACCATCGCCGCGAGCACGGTGGCGCTGACCAGCACGATCTCGCCGGCGACCAGGCGGCGAAGGAGCCGGGCCGACGCGGTGCCCAGCCGCGTGTCGCCGCGCTCCGCGGCGGCGGCCAACCGCGGCCGCGAGCGCGCCCAGTTGAGGCCGCCCAGCAACAGCGCCGCCCAGAGCAGCGCGACCTTGACCAGGATCGTCTGCCCGTAGGACGTCTGCCACAGCGAGCCCAGCGTCGGCAGATGGACGAGGGCCGCGGCCACGCCCGAGGCCACGATCACCAGCACCGACGCCATTGCCACCCGGGAGAACCGGGGGACGGCGGCCCCGAGCACGCGGGTGCGGTCGACCGGCGCCAGCGACGCGGCGAGCACTGCCAGCCCGACGAGGCCGCCCAGCCAGATCCCGGCGGCCGCCATGTGCAGCCAGTCGGCCGTCAGGGTGAGCGCGGCCGGCGAGGTCTGCGCCGCGTGCCCGCCCAGCCCGGGGATCGCCAGCGCCGCGCCCCAGGCGAGCGCCGCGCCGCTCACGGCCAGCAGGTCGGCGACCGACCTGGCGGCCCGGGCCGGCCGGTCGATGGCGATGGCGGCGGCCCCGGCCAGACCGGCCAGCACGAGCACCAGCTCGAGGTCCGAGTAGGCGCGGCCGAAGGCCGAGTCGCGTACGAGCGGGACGAGCGTGCCCACGTCGGCCGCCGACCGCAGCGCGAACTCGGCCGTCGTCAGCAGCAGGTACACGGGCACCGCGACCAGGCCCGCGGCCACCGCCACCGCAAAGGCGACGTTCAGGCGGCGGAGGGCGGCAGGGCACGGGGCCGCGGGGCGCCGCGCCACCGCCAGCCGGAACAGCAGCAGCCCGGCGGCGATCAGCAGCGGCAGGAACACGGCCCAGCGTGCCGCGACCAGCCCGGGCGTGGCCGCGGTCTCCTCGAGCGACGGGATCGCGAACTGCGGCGCCGGGCCGGGGTTGGGCCCGACCGCGAAGGTGAACGCGCCCCGCACGGGGTGGCCGTCGGCCGAGATCACCCGCCAGTAGACCAGGTACCAGCCCTGGGGCAGGTGCCGCAGCGGCGCCGCCAGCGTGTCGGATGCACCGGGCAGCGCCCGCACCGGCCCGTCCGTCTGCGGGTGGCCGCCGGCGTCGGTGACGGAGACGATCGCGAACCGCGGCTCGACCGCCTCGCTGTAGGTGAGCGTGACCTGGGCGGGCGGGCCGGTGAGGGTGGCGCTGGCGACCGGCGACGTCCGCAGCAGCGCCGCGTGCGCCCACGCTTGCGCCGGCGCCGCCAGCGCGGCCACCAGCATGGTTGCGACCGCCGCCGCCCGTCCGCCCCGTCGCATCAGGTCAGCGACCTCCTTCCGGCCGCCAGGCTGATCGTCGCCAGCAGCACCGCGATCGCCGCCACGACCAGCGCCGCGATGCCCAGCGTCAGCCCCGAGCCCCCGCCCAGCGACGCGCCCTTCACCGTCGGCGCCGGGTCCTCCCCGGTGCCGTCCCAGTTCACGACCGAGCCGTCCGAGTAGGTCTGGCGGACGGTGAACACGTAATCCTGCGATCCGCTCGTCAGCTCGGCCTGGAACCGGAAGACGGCGTCCTCCTCCGACGGCACGGAGCCGCCGGTCCACGTCACCGTGTGGATCACGGCGCTCTCGCCGCTGCCGCTGGCGTCCACCGTGCGCTTCCAGCCCGGCTCGGGCTCGAACGAGTCGATGGCGACGCCCTCCGGCACGGTCAGCTCGATCTCGGTGGTGGTCGCGGTGTCCTTCTCGGTCGGCACCGCCAGCGTGAACTGCTGGAGCACGCCGGTCTGTGCCACCGGCGGGCTGATCGCCGCGTGTGCCCACGCCGGCGCCGCCGCGGCCAGCGGCGCCAGCACTGCGACCCCGAGCGCGAGCCCGAGCCATCGTCTGCGTCTCAAACGAGATCACCTCCCGCGGCCGTCGTCGGCCGCCGTCCGGTTGGTCAGGGACGGGCCGGGATCGGCGGGCCGCGTGTCCGCGCCGCGCCGCTGCGCCGTGCGCGCGGAGCCGGGCGGGATGCGGGCGGGGCGGCCGCCGGCGGGTGCCCGGGGCCGTGCCGGGAGCGCTCGGCGCGGCGCAGGATCATCCGGCACGCGGCGGCGGCCACGTGCTCGGCCGCGGTGATCGCCGCGGCGGCGAGCAGCGAGAGGGCGACCAGGATCGGCGCGGCGTTGCGGTGCACCGGCCCGGCGATGCAGTGCCAGCCGTGGAAGCCGAGCCCCTCGTGCACGTGGATCACGGACTCGAGTGCCGTGAACGCGACGATCGTCGCCGCCGAGAGCCCTGCCGCCCGCACGGCGACGGTGCGCGCTCGCAGCGGCGGCGGCGCCGTCCACCCGGCCAGGGAGAGCTCGCTGCGCTCGCGGACGCCGAGGACGACGAGCCACGTTCCCGCCACCGACGCGGCCAGCGCGGCGCCGAGCACGATGGCGCTCAGCTCCGGCAGCGCGATGCCGCCGGCCGACGCCGAGAGCCGGTCGGCAACCGACGACCCCGGCAGGGCGTAGGCGATCTGGCGTGCGGTGCCGATGACCGTCGCCGCCGCGGCGAGCCAGACGGCCGCGCGGCGTGCCCCGCTCATGCCGTCACCCGCAGCGTGAACGGCGCGGTCAGCACCCGCCCGCCGACCTTGCACTGGAGGAACAGCCGCCACGTCCCGGTCTGCGGCAGCAGGACGCCCACCCGCAGCAGGCCGGGCGTGGCGGGTGCAGCCGGCCCCACCGGGACGGTCGAGGTGCACCCCGCCAGCCCGGCCGAGCAGACATGGGTGTGGAAGTACGCGAGGTCGCCGGCATGGAAGAAGATCGCGTGGGCCAGCGCGCCGTACCAGGGCGTGAACCGGGCCGGTCGCCCCGCGGCGTCGCGCACCGTGACCGTCATCACCGCGGCCCGGGCCAGGTGCAGCCTGGGCGGGTGCGCGACCGTGAAGGTGTAGCCGCCGGTGCGCACGGTGGAGCGGAACGGCGGCAGCGGCTTCGGCCGGTAGCGGCCGGCGACGTGCACCGTGCCCGTCAGCTGGAAGTTGACGTACTGGGCGCTCGTGGTCGCCGGGTAGACGTCCACCAGCACGCGATAGGCGCCCGGCTCGGGGAAGACGACGGTCTGATGCACGGAGCCGTCGGCGGCCACGGCCGGATGGCGGTGGATGATCGTGTCCAGGTCGTCGCGGACGAGGATCAGGTGGATGCCGGTGTGGGGGCCCGGGCCGGTGCGGTAGTGCACGAGCCGCGCGCCGGAGGGCTGCGCGATCGCGAACGAGAGCTGCACCGGCCGTCCCGCGTGCACGGGCGCGGACGGCGCGAAGTCCGCGAGCCGGTAGGTCTTCGCCGGTCCGATCGTCGGGGCGGCGGGGCCGGCCGAGGCGCCGCCGCAGGCCGGGGCCGCGAGCGCCAGCACGAGCAGGAGTGCGGGGCGGATGCTCATCCGGGCGGGAAGAGGTAGACGCTGTGCACCGGTACGGGCGGGCCGACGGCCAGCACGATCTCTGCGCCGGGGCTGAGGCGGATGCGGGCGGCGTCGCGCACCCGCCGGCCGTGCACGTACGCTCGAACCGGGCGCCGCGCCCCGAACCCGGCCAGCCGGTGCCGGCCCAACGGCCTGCCCCACACTGCGAACAGGTCGGCGACCGTCGCAGGCCTGTCGCTGTCGTCCACGGCGACGACGCCGGTCGGATCGGCCGTCCACAGGGGATACGTGCAGCCGCCCGGGCCGCGGCCGATGCCCGCCGGAACTGGCACCACGCGGCCGCGAGCGAACACCTCGACGTGGATGTCGAAGCCGTGGCGGCCCGTCACGCAGGTCATGCCGGCGACGGGCAGTCCGGCGCGCACGGCGGCCGAGGCCGGCGGCGGCCGGAAGAGCGGCCCGCGGCCGATCGGGACGGGCCGCGGCACCACCGCCGTCTCATGCGGCGGCGAGGACGTTGTCCCAGTGGACAGCAGCGCGAGCAGCGCAAGCAGCAGGTTCATGGTCTCCCCTGCAGGGAGGGATCGAGGCGCAGCGCGCCCACAGGCAGTCGCTCCTTCGCGGACCGGATGGTCCGCCGGCCGTCGTGACCTAGGACAGGGTCAGGAGCGGCGGGGCGCGGCCGAGCACGGTGGAGGCGCGCGGCCGTGGAGCGGCCGGCAGCGAGCGCCAGCGCGTCCACGGCACGTCGGCCGGGGCGTCCAGCGCCGCCAGCAGGCGCGCGGCGACGCGGTCGGACGAGGCCAGCATCCGGCGCAGCGACCGGTCGACGGCGCGGAAGAGCAGGGTGCCGGCCAGCGCCAGCAGGACGTGCAGCGCGGGAGCGGCCGGGGTGCCCGCGTGGACGCCGAGCAGGATCAGCCCCAGGTGGGCGCCGCCCTGGCAGACCAGCAGCGCGCCGGCGACTGCGCCGAACGGCAGCCGCGCCAGGCTGACAGCGCGCAGATCGGCGCGGCCCAGGACGGCGGCGCCATGCAGGCGCCGCCTGCGGCGGTCCGCCGCCGCGCCCGCGCCCAGCAGGCCGATCGCCGTCAGCGCCGAGCCGGCGAGTGCGGCGGCCATCCACGGCCAGGCGCCGAGCGCGGCGAAGCTGGCGTGGGCCACCACGGCGGACACCGCGGCGATGCCGACGAGTGCCGCGACGCGCAGGCTGTCATAGAGCCGCATGACTGCGCGAAGTATGGCACGTCCCGTCCGGTACGCTT
This sequence comes from uncultured Actinomycetes bacterium, assembly GCA_963797175.1. Lineage (GTDB taxonomy): Bacteria > Actinomycetota > Thermoleophilia > Gaiellales > JAICJC01 > DATLLN01. Next base: position 783,740 of record CAWCOL010000009.1, on the reverse strand, counting down.
CGGTCATGATCGTGCTCTGGATCGTGATCGCGCTGGTGGTGGTGGCGGCGCTGTGGCTGATGGTGTCGTACAACCGGCTGGTGCGGTTGCGCAACGAGGCCGACCAGGGCTACTCCTCGATTGACATCCAGCTCAAGCGGCGCGCCGACCTCATCCCCAACCTGGTGGAGACGGTCAAGGCGTACGCCGCGCACGAGAAGGGCGTGTTCGAGGATGTCGCCGAGGCCCGGTCGCGCATGCTCGGTGCCGGCTCGGTGGGCGACGCGGCCGCCGCCGAGCGGCAGATGCGCGGCGCGCTGGGCCGGCTGTTCGCCGTGGCCGAGGCCTATCCGCAGCTGCGCGCGAGCGAGAACTTCAAGGAGCTCCAGGAGGAGCTCTCCGACACCGAGGACAAGATCGCGGCCGCGCGGCGCTACTACAACAACGTCGTCCAGCGGTACAACACGTCGCAGCAGACGTTCCCGACGACCCTCGTCGCGGGCGCGCTCGGGTTCCGGCCGCGCGAGTTCTTCGAGCTGGACGACGCCGCCGACCGCGCGCCGGTCGCGGTCAACCTGCACGACTCGTGACCCTCCAGGAGCAGATCCGGGCGAACCGGTGGCGCACGGCGGTCGTGCTGGGCGGGTTCGGGCTGCTGATCGCCGTCTTCGTGCTCGCCATCGGCGGCGCCTACGACCCCGGCCTGGCCGGCGTGGTCGGGATCATCGCGATCGGCTACGGCGTGATCTCCTACTTCGCGTCCGGCCGGATCATCGCCGCCGTGTCCGGTGCCAAGCCGGTGACCAAGCAGGAGCTGCCGCGCGTCTACCGGCTGCTCGAGAACGTCTCCATCGCCGCCGGCCTCGACCGCACGCCCGACCTCTACCTCGTCCAGGACACGTCGCCCAACGCGTTCGCCGCCGGGCGCGACCCCAAGCACGCTTACGTCGCGGTCACCACCGGCATCGTCGAGCTGATGGACGACCGCGAGCTGGCGGCCGTGCTGGCGCACGAGGTCGGGCACATCCGCAACCGCGACGTCCGGCTGATGAGCATCGCCGCGGTGCTGGTGGGCGCGATCTCGCTGGCGGCCGACATGCTGATGCGGATCACGTTCTTCGGCGGCATGGACGACGAGGAGGGCGGCCTCGGAGCGTTCGGCGCGGTGATCGGCATCCTGGCGGCCATCCTGGCGCCGATCGGCGCGGCGATGCTGCAGGCGACGCTCTCGCGCAAGCGGGAGTACCTGGCCGATGCCGCGTCGGTCGAGTTCACCGGCGACGCCGAGGGCCTGGCGCTGGCGCTGGCCGCCCTGCGCGACGACCACACGCCGCTGCACACGGTCACGCGCGCAACGGCGCACCTCTACATCGAGTCGCCGCTGCGCGACCACAAGGGCCTGCGCTCGAGCCTGGGCGGCATGTTCGACACGCATCCGCCGCTCGAGGACCGGATCGCTGCGCTCGAGCAGATCGGCGGCTTCAGCCTGGCGTCGAGCTAGCCGCGGTCGGACGAGGCGGCGGTCGCCTCGTCGGCCCAGCGCATCGCCTCGAGGTAGGCGTCGCGCAGGATCGCGTCGGCAGCGGGCGACCCGCTGTCGAGCGAGCCGAAGTCGCCCCGCTCGTAGGTGATCACCCAGGAGAGCAGCTCGCCCAGCAGGCCCTCGCCCGCCAGCAGCGCGTTGCTGACGTCCCGCGACAGCGGCAGCTCGGACAGCACGTCCTCCATCCGCATGCTCATCAGCGCGTCGAGCACCGAGAACAGGCCGACGGTGAAAGCCGACTCGGGATCGACGGTGCCCAGAGCGGAGGCGATCCGCTCGCCCATCTTGGCGCGCACCATGGCGGTGCGGACGAGCTCGCTGGGCTGGTCGTCGATCTCGGCCAGTGTCAGCAGCATCGCCCAGCTGCGGACGTTGCGCGAGCCGAGCAGGATGATCGCGTCGTGCACCGAGTCCACCCGGCGCGGCAGCGAGAAGTAGGCGGAGTTGACGAACCGCAGCAGCCGGTAGGACACGCCCAGGTCGCGGCTGATCACGCGGTCGAGTTCCTCCAGCTCCACGTCCGGGTTCTGGAGCGCGACGACCAGCTCCATCTGGGCCAGCCGGTTGGCGGGGACGCCCTTGCCGGTGACGGTCTTGGGCTGGCAGAAGAAGTAGCCCTGGAACAGCTCGAAGCCCGCCTCCTTGCAGCGGTCGAAGGCCTCGTGGTTCTCGATCCGCTCGGCGACCAGGCGCACGCCCTGGGCAGTCAGCTCGCGGGCCTGGTCGACCAGCTGCTCGTCGCTGAAGGACAGCGCGTCCAGCTTGACCATGTCGGCGATCTCGAGCAGCGACATGCTGTCGTCGCGCAGGACGAAGTCGTCGAGGACGATCCGGTAGCCCTTCTCCCGCAGCTCGACCAGCTTGGCGCGCACGTCCGCATCGGCGGCGACGCCGCGGCCCAGCTCGAGGGCCACCCGGTCGGACGGAAGCAGCGTCGCGAACTCGTTCAGGATGAACTCGCGGGTGACGTTGACGAAGCAGGTGCGGGCGCCGACCAGCGACTCGAGCCCGATGTCGGCGATGGTGGTGACGACGGTGCTCGCCGTGGCGGCGTTGTCATCGGCGAACTCGGCGCTGGCGACGTCGGCGCCGCGGAAGAGCATCTCGTAGCCGAAGACCTCGAGCCGGCGGTCGTAGATCGGCTGGCGGGCGACGAACGTCGGGGCGGCCTCGCTGGAGCCCGCATCGGAGATCGCACGCGACAGCGAGGGCGGTGGCCAGGACTCGAGCCGCCGCGCCAACGACCATCCGTTCTCTTCCATGCCTCTCCCCTCGGAGCCGTTCGTGCAAGGACGCCCATTTCCAGGCCGGTACTTGGATTTCGCCATCCCCAGCGCTCCGCTGCATCGCCCGTTCGGGGGATGCCTGCACACATGCACGTACTTGACGCACGCCTGTCATCGGTCTACTGTCAACCGCGATGGCGGGCCCGACGCGCGATGCGGTCATCATCGGCGGAGGCCACAACGGCCTGGTCGCCGCGTACTACCTCGCCCGCCGCGGGCTGCGCCCGCTGGTGCTGGAGCGCCGCCCGTTCGTCGGCGGCGCCTGCAACACCGAGGAGTTCGCGCCCGGCTACCGCGCGTCCACCGGCGCCTACGTGCTCTCGATGCTGCGCGAGCCGGTGTGGCGCGACCTGCGCCTGGCCGAGCGCGGCCTGCACGTCGATCCGGCGGGTCCCAGCCTCCACATCTTCGCCGACGGGACGTCGCTCCTGCTGCCCGATGAGGTGGACGCCGCCGCCCGGGAGATCCGCCGGTTCTCGCCCGCCGACGCCCGGGCGCTGCCCGGTTTCGAGGCCGAGCTGGCGGCGCTGGCCCAGGCGCTGGGGCCGATGTTCGACTGGACGCCGCCCGACCCGGCGATGGGCCACGCCCGCGACCTGGCGGGAGCAGGCAAGCTGGGCCTGCGCGCGCTGCGCCACCGGCGGGTGCTGCTGGAGGCCAGCTACCTCTTCTCGACGTCGGCCCGGCAGTACCTGGACGAGTGGTTCGCCTCCGACGTCGTCAAGGCGGCGTTCGGCTGGCACGCGATCAACGACAGCGTGGCCGGGCCCTCCACGCTCGGCACGGCCTACGTGCTGCTGCACGACCACGCCTCCGAGGCGGCCGGCGGCGGGGTGCGGCGCTGGGGCTTCGTGCGCGGCGGCATGGGCGTCGTCACGGCGCTGATGGCCGACGCGGCGCGCGAGGCCGGCGCCGAGATCCGCACCGATGCCGAGGTCGAGCGGGTGCTGGTCGAAGGTGGCCGGGCGGTGGGCGTGCGGCTGGCGGGCGGGGAGGAGGTGCGGTCGGAGACGATCCTCTCGAACGCCGACCCGCGGCGGACGTTCCTCGGGCTGTGCGACCGGGCCGACCTCCCCGAGCGGTTCCTGGCCGCGATCGAGGCCTACCGCTGCACCGGCACCAGCATCAAGATCAACCTGGCCGTCTCGGAGCTGCCGCGCGCCGCGGCGCTGGGCAACGGCTCGGGCGTCGAGGAGTACCACCGCGGCATCGTCGAGGTGACGCAGCCGCTGCTGGACATGGACCGGGCCCAGTCCGAGGCCCTGCGGGGGATCCCGGCCTCCGAGCCGCACATCGAGCTGTGCTTCCCGACGGTGCACGACCCCTCGCTCGCCCCCGAGGGCCGCCACATCGTGACCATCGACGTCAACTCCCAGCCCTACCACCTGGCCGAGGGCGGCTGGGACGAGATCCGCGAGCAGGTCGCCGACCGGGCGATCGAGCAGCTCGGCCGGCTCTTCCCGAACCTGCCCGGCTCGATCCTGCACCGCCAGGTGCTCTCGCCGCTCGACCTCGAGCGCGTGCTGGCGCTGACCGGCGGCCATGCGCTGCACGGCGACATGGCGGCGGACCAGCTCTTCGCCCTGCGGCCGGTGCGCGGCCACGCCGACTACCGCACGCCGCTCCCCGGGCTCTACCTGTGCGGAGCGGGGACGCACCCCGGTGGCGGTGTCACCGGAGCAAACGGCCGCAACTGCTCGCGCGAGGTGCTCAGCGACCTGCGTCTGCGGCGCCTCGGCCGCCGGGCGAGGGATGTTGCCGGCAGACGCCCCGGGTAGACTGTTGACATGAGACCGATCCAGGCGCCCAGGCCCCTGGCGGAGGACGCCGCCGACCGTATCCGTGACGAGATCCTGTCCGGCCGGCTGAGCCGGGGCGAGCGGCTGGTCGAGTCGCGGATCGCCGCCGAGCTGCACGTCAGCCGCGGCCCCGTGCGGGAGGCGTTCAAGCTGCTGCGGGCGGAGGGGCTGCTGGAGGAGGAGCCGCGGCGCGGTACGTTCGTCGTCCACCTCAGCCCCGACGACGTCCGCGAGCTGTACGACCTCCGGGCCGCGGTCGAGGCGCGGGCCGCCAAGCTGGTCGCGCGCAGCCACGACGAGCGCGACCTCGCGCAGCTCCGCGCCCGGCTGGACGCGCTGGTCGCGGCCGCGGCGGCGGGTGACGTGCGCGAGGTGTCCCGTGCCGATCTCGAGTTCCACGACACCGTGTCGCGGCTCAGCCGCAACGAGCGCCTGCACGCCGTGTTCAGCCGTTCGGTGCCGCTGCTGAAGACGCTGATCGCCCTCGACGAGCACCTCTACGCGTCGCCCCGCGAGATCGCCGAGGAGCACCGCCCGCTGCTCCAGGCGATCGAGGACGGCGACGGCGACGAGGCCGCGCGCCGCTTCGAGGCGCACGTCGAGCGCGCCGGCACGCTGGTCGGCGAGTACCTGAACGCCCTCTGAGGCCACGCGCGGGCCCCGGCGCGCGTCGTGCTTCGGCTGCAAACGGTTGACAGTCGACCGTTCAGGCTGGTACCGTCATCTGCGGCGGGGACAACCGGCGGGAGGAACGATGCGCAAGAGGACGATCTCCATCGCGGTGGCGGCCATGGTGGCACTGGCGCTGGCAGGGTGCGGCAGCGGCTCGAGCTCCGGCGGCAGCACGCCCGCCGGCTCGACCCAGCCCAAGAACGTGTCCGGCCCGCTCCGGCTGTTCGCCTACAGCGACGGCTTTGCGAAGGTGCTGATCAGCCCGTTCGAGAAGGCCAACCCGAACGTCAGCCTGCAGACCACGCCGTTCGACAGCGTGGCGTCGGCCACCGCCAAGCTGCGCGCCGGCTACCGCACCGACGTGATCAACACGTGCGTCGAGGAGGGTGCCGCGACCCAGGTGAAGCTGGGCCTGCTGGCGCCGCTCGACACCTCCCGGATCCCCGGCTGGAGCCACGTCTTCCCGACCTTCAAGAAGCTTCCGGGCGTCGTCGTGGACGGCAAGGTCTACGTCATCCCGGTGGACTCCGGCGTGACCGGCATCATGTACGACTCGAGCAAGGTCACGAACCCGCCGACCTCCTGGGCCGACCTCTTCGACCCGGCCTACAAGGGCCAGGTCTCGATCGAGGACAACCCCGAGGTTGCCATGCAAGTCGGCGCGCTGGCGCTCGGCATCACCGATCCCGTCAACCTCAGCGACGACCAGATCAACCAGGTCAAGGATTTCCTGATCGCGCACCGCGACAGCTTCCGCACCTACTGGAACAGCGACGCGGACATCAACGACCTGATGGCCACCGGCGAGGTCACGATCGCCGAGGGCTACCCCGGCAACGTGCTCGACATGCAGCGCAACGGCGCCAAGAACATGCGCTTCGCGCTGGCCAAGGAGGGTCAGATCGTGTGGACGTGCGGCTACGGGATCAGCCCCCAGGCCGACAACGTGGACGCCGCCTACGCACTGCTCAACTACTACCTCAAGCCCCAGGCGCAGCTGATCGAGGCCAACCAGTGGAACTACATCATGACCAACGAGCAGACGCTGGCCGCGGCTTCGCCGGCCCTGGTCAAGCGCGCGCGAGCTCGACCTGCCCCTGCACTTCCAGAACATCGTGCCGGCCTCGCCGCCGCCCGACTATGACAAGTGGATCCAGGCCTGGAACGAGGTCAAGGCGGCCGGATGACCCTGCCCGTCCAGCCGTCCCCGGCGACCCACGGCGCCGCGCTGCCCGAGGTGGTCGCGGCGCCGCGGACGCTGCCCGCACCCCGCTCGGTGCGTGTCCAGCGAGTGGTGCCCAAGGTGCTCTCGGCCCTCATCGTCGTGCTTGTGGTGATGCTGCTCTACGGGCCGCTGCTGCTGCTCGGAGTGTTCTCGTTCAACGACTCGGACATCCTCTCGCTGCCCTTCCGCGGCTTCACGACCCGGTTCTACACCCAGGCGTTCAACGACCCGTCGATGCGCGAGGGGCTGCGCAACTCGGTGCTGATCGCCACGGTGGTCACGCCCATCTGCCTCGTGCTGGGCACGCTCACCGCCTACGCGCGTGACGCGGATGCGGTTCATCATGCGCGGCGGCGTCGCCATGCTGGTCGGGGCCACCCTGGTGGTGCCGTGGCTCGTGATCGGGATCAGCGCCCTGCTCTTCTTCAACGACGACCTGCCGCTGGTCGGCACCACCGAGCTGTCGCTGTGGACGATCGGGCTGATGCACGTGGTCTGCACGTTCCCATTGGTGGCCGCGATCGTCTCGGCCCGCCTGGCCCGCTTCGACCGCACCCAGGAGGAGGCGGCCGTCGACCTCGGCGCCACCCAGGCGCAGATGCTGCGCCGCGTGGTGCTGCCGCACCTGATGCCCGCGCTGGCGGCCTCGACGATCTTCGCCTACATGTGGTCGTTCAACAACTTCGAGATCAGCTACTTCGTCGGCGGGCCTGACTACACGTTCCCGGTCTGGGCGTTCTCGACGCTGCGCCACAGCCAGAACCTGCCGGTCGTGAACGCGATCTCGACCGTGATCTCGGCGGTGCAGGTGCTGCTGGTGCTCGTCGCCTGGCGCATCCTGCGCCCCTCGGCCGACGAGCCCGACGCGGGCGGCCTGATCCCGATGGGCGTGTCATGAGCACCCAGGCCATCGCCGGCCCTCCGCGGCCCAGCCTGCGCGCGCGCCTGGGCCGCCGGGCGACCCCGTTCGGCTTCCTCTTCTCGCCGGTCGGGCTGCTGCTGCTGTTCTTCGTCGCCCCGCTGGTGATCATGCTCAAGATCAGCTTCCAGCACAACTCGGCCTACAGCTTCCAGACCGGCTGGACGCTCGACAACTACCACGAGATCCTGACCAACCCGCTGTACCGCAACGTGGCCCGCGACACGTTCGTGATCGCGACGGCGGCGATGGCCATCCAGTTCCTGTTCGCGGTGCCGCTGGCCTACGTGATGGCGTTCCGCGCCGGCCGCTGGGAGCTGCCGCTGCTGCTGGCGCTGGTGCTGGCCGACGAGCTCAACCCGATCGTGCGGATCTACGCCTGGCGCGAGCTGCTCGGTCGCCAGGGGCTGATCAACGACTCGCTGATGTGGCTGGGGGTGATCGACAAACCGCTGGACTGGCTGCTGTTCAGCAAGTTCGCGGTGATCGTGGTGCTGTCCACCAGCTGGCTGACGTACACGGTGATCCCCGTCTACGCCGCGATGAAGGCGATCGACTCGCGCCTGTTCGAGGCCGCGCTCGACCTGGGCTCGGGCTGGTTCACGACCGCCCGCCGGATCCTGCTGCCGCTGGCCGCGCCGGGCGTGTTCGTCGCCGTCATCCTCGTCTACATCCCGCTCTTCAGCGAGTTCGCAACTCCGGCGCTGGTCGGCGGCCGCAGCGGCTACATGCTGGGCTCGCTCGCGAACAGCCTGATCCTGGAGGAGGGGGACTGGGGCGCCGGCGCGGCGCTGAACTTCCTGCTGCTGCTCGCCTCCGGCCTCGTCTCCATCCTCGCGTACTACCTGTCCAAGCTGAACCAGATCGATCGATAGGACTGCCAGATGCCAGAACCGACCATCGCCGCCGTCACCGCCCGTGAGGTGCTCGACTGCCGCGGACTCCCCACCGTCCAGGTGGACGTCACCCTCTCCGACGGCACGCTGGGCCGCGCCGACGTCCCCTCCGGGCGCTCGACCGGCTCGAACGAGGCGGCCGAGCTGCGCGACGGCGGCACCCGCTTCGGCGGATTCGGCGTGCTCGGCGCCGTCGGCAACGTGCGCGGCACGATCGCCTCGGCGCTGGCCGGCGCACCGGTCGCGTCGCAGCGCGAGATCGACCGGCTGCTGGTCGAGCTGGACGGCACCGCCGGACAAGTCGGCGCTGGGCGCGAACGCGATCCTGGGCGTCTCGCTGGCCGTCGCCCGGGCCGCGGCGGCCTCGGCCGGCGAGCCGCTCTACCGGCACCTGCGCCGCGACGGCCACGTGCTGCCGGTGCCGCTGATCAACCTCATCAACGGCGGCCGCCACGCCAGCAACGACCTCGACTTCCAGGAGTTCATCGTGCTGCCGGTGGGCGCCGAGAGCCTGCTGCACGCCCTCCAGATCGGCACCGAGATCAACCTCGCGCTGGCCGAGATCCTGCTCGACCGCTATCGGCAAGGTCGCGCTCAACACGGGCGACGAGGGCGGCTTCGCGCCGCCGATGTCCGAGCCCGGACGAGGCGCTCGAGCACCTGCACGAGGCCGCCGCCCGCGCCGGCTACGCGGACGATCGTGGTCTACGGCCTCGACTGCGCCGCGACGCACCTCTACGACCCGGCCGACGAGCCGTACACGGTGGCCGGCGAGCGCTACGACCGGGCCGGCATGATCGAGCTCTACCAGCGCCTGATCCGCGACTACGGCATCGTCACCATCGAGGATCCCCTGCACGAGGAGGACTTCGAGGGCTTCGCCGAGCTGACCGAGGCGACGCGGCATCCAGATCGTCGGCGACGACCTGTTCGTCACCAACCCGGTCCGCGTGGCCGAGGGCGTCGCCGCGGGGCCTGCCAACGCGCTGCTCTGGAAGGTCAACCAGATCGGCACGCTCAGCGAGGCGATCGACGCGGCCGAGCTGGCGCTGCCGCAGCGGGCATGCAGCGTCGTCGTCTCGGAGCGCTCGGGCGAGACCGAGGACCCGATCATCGCCGACCTCGTCGTCGCGCTGGACGCCGGCCAGATCAAGACCGGCGCGCCGGTGCGCGGCGAGCGGACGGCCAAGTACAACCGGCTGATCGCGATCGAGGAGGAGCTCGGCGCGAACGCCGTGTATCCCGGCCGGGCGGTCATCCGATCGGTGGGCCTGGCCGTATGAGCTCGGTCCGGCCGGTACGCCGTCGGCAACCGGAGCACGCTGCTCGACCGCGGCGCCGGCGGGCTGCGCGCCGCCGTGCTCGACGTGATCGAGGCCGGGCTCGCCGCCAGCGATCCCGGCGCGGCCGTCGAGCGGCTGGTGGCGACGCGCAGCGACGGCCTGGTCGTGAACGGCGTGCCCTATCCGCTGGACGGCGGCGCCCGGCTGGTCGTGCTCGGCGCGGGCAAGGCGACGCTGCGCCATCGCCGCCGCCCTGGAGCGGGTCGCTGGGCGGCCTGATCGACGCCGGGCTGGTGGTGGTGCCGCGCGGCCACGGCCGCCGCCTGGAGCGGATCGAGGTGATCGAGGCCGACCATCCGTTGCCCAGCGAGGCGAGCCTGGCGGCCGCCGAGCGGCTGACGCGGATGGCGGCGGACGATCCGGCCCGGCGACCTGGTGCTGTGCTGCTTCACCGGCGGCATCGTCCGCGCTGGCGTGCCTGCCCGCCGCGGGGCGTCACGCTCGAGCAGAAGCACGACCTGCACCGCCTGCTGCTCCGCTCGGGCGCGCGGATCGGCGAGATCAACGCGGTGCGCAAGCACGTCTCCGCCATCAAGGGCGGACGGCTGGCGCAGGCGATGCCGGAGGCGCGCGATCGTCAACCTGACGGTGTCGGACGTGGCCGGCGACGCGATCGACGCGATCACCGACCCGACAGTGCCCGACACGACAACGGTGGCCGACGCGCTCGCCGTGCTGCGCACCCATCGACCTGCTCGACCACGTGGCGCCGGCCGTCCGCGAGCACCTGCGAGGCGGGGGCGGACGAGTCGCCGACGCTGACGGGCATGCGGATCCAGACCGTGATGCTGGTCAACGGCGAGACTGGCGTGCGAGGCGATGGCCGCCCGCGCGGTCGAGCTCGGCATCCACCCGATCGTGCTCTCCACCTCGCATCGAGGGCGAGAGCCGCGACGTCGGCTCCACCCTGGTCGAGCTGGCCCGCGAGTCGGCGCGCAGCGGCCGGCCGTTCGCGCCGCCGTGCATGCTGATCGGCTGCGGCGGCGAGACCACCGTCACCATCCGCAACGGCGCCGTGTTCGGCGCCGGCGGCCCGAACCAGGAGGCCGCGCTGGGCGCGGCGCTGCGGCTGCGCAGCGGCGAGCCGGTGGTCGCGGCGTTCCTCGACACCGACGGCTCCGACGGCGGCACCGACGCCGCCGGCGCGGTGGTGGACGGGCACACGTCCGACCGGGCGGCAGACGCTCGGCATCGACCTGCGGGCGGCCCTGCTCGCCCACGGGGCCGGCGCGGCGCTGCGCGCGCTCGGCGACCTGGTCATCACCGGGCCGACCGGCACCAACGTCAACGACATGTTCGCGATCGGGATCGGGGAGGGGCAATGAGCGCCGAGGCACACCGCGGTGAGATCGTCCTCGAGCGGCGTGACCAAGCGCTTCGGCGAGGTGGTCGCCGTCAACGACGTCTCGTTCACCATCCGGGGCGGCGAGTTCTTCTCGATGCTGGGGCCGTCGGGCTGCGGCAAGACGACGACGCTGCGGATGATCGCCGGCTTCGAGCAGCCCGACGCGGGCCGCATCCTGCTCCAGGGCGAGGACGTGACATGGGTCTCGCCCCGCCAGCCGCAACGTCAACATGGTCTTCCAGGCCTACGGCCTGTTCCCGCACATGACCGTCGCCGAGAACGTCGCCTTCGGGCTCGAGATCAAGCGCGTGCCCCGCGCCGAACGCGATCGGCGCGTGGCCGAGATGATCGCGGTCGTCCGGCTGGAGGGCCTCGAGCGGCGCCGCCCCGGCCAGCTCTCCGGCGGCCAGCAGCAGCGGGTCGCCCTGGCCCGGGCGCTGGTCAACCGGCCGGCCGCGCTGCTGCTGGACGAGCCGCTGGGCGCCCTCGACCTGAAGCTGCGCAAGGAGATGCAGCTCGAGCTGAAGGCCGTGCAGTCGGAGACCGACACGACGTTCGTCTACGTCACGCACGACCAGGAGGAGGCGCTGACGATGAGCGACCGCATCGCCGTCATGTACGGGCGGCGTGGTCGAGCAGCTGGCCGACCCGCGCGAGCTGTACCAGCGGCCCGCCACCGCCTTCGTCGCCGGCTTCATCGGCACCTCGAACCTGCTCACGCTGCGGGTCGACGAGCGCGGCGACGGCCTGGTGCGGATGCTGCTGGGCGAGGCCGGCCACATCGTCGCGCCCGATCCCGGCACCGGCGCCGGCTCCGTGCAGATCACGGTCCGCCCGGAGAAGATCAAGCTCGATGCCTCCGCAGGCGACGCCTGCCGGGTGGACGGGCAGGTGGTCGAGGTGATCTACCTGGGGTCGATGACGCAGCTCACCGTCGCGCTGCCGACGGGTGAGCGGCTGGCCGTCCACCGCCTGAACGACGACACGGCGGGCGCCGACCCGGTGCAGGGCGACCGCATCACCCTGCACTGGCCGGCGGAGCACAGCTTCGTCATCGGCGCGGGCCCGGCGACGGCCGGCGCCGAGCAGCCGGTGGCGGGATGAGCGGGCCGCGCATCGTCGTGACGCCGCCCGGCCCGCGCAGCCGGGAGCTGCTCGACCGCGCCGGCGCCGTGCTCTACCCGGGCACCGGCCACGGCCTGATCCCGGCCGTGGTGGCGCGCAAGCAGGGCCACGAGGTCGAGGACGTGGACGGCAACGTCTTCGTCGACCTGATCTCGGCGTCCGCGTCGGTGCCGCTGGGCGCCTGCCGGGCCGACATCGTGGACGACGCGGTCGAGGCGCTGCGCCGCTACGGCAACGAGGACAGCCACACGATGGTGAACGAGCTGACCGTGCGGCTGGCCGAGCGGCTGCTGGAGATCGCGCCGCCGGGCCTGACCCGCGTCGACCTCGCGCTGAACGGCACGGAGGCGGTGGAGACCGCGATCAAGCTGATGCGCCGCAGCACCGGCCGCCCCGTCGTGATCGGCTTCTTCTCCCAGTACCACGGCGAGTCCACCACCACCGCCGCGCTGGGCGCGGAGCAGAGCGACATCAGCCGCGGCTCTGCGCACATTCGCCCCGGGGTTCTTCCACGTCGCCCTACCCGCACCCGTACCGCTCGCCGCTGGCGCCGCCGCGGCCGGGCGGCACCGGCGACGCGACGGTGGACTACCTGCGCGACCACGTGCTGTTCCATGCGCTGCACCCGGACGAGGTGGCGGGCGTGATCGTCGAGCCGATCGTCGGCTCGGGCGGCGTGCTGGTGCCGCCGGACGGCTTCTGGCCGGCGCTGACCGAGCTGTGCCGCGAGCACGGCTGGCTGCTCTGCGCCGACGAGGTGAAGACCGGGTTCGGCCGCACCGGCCGGATGTTCGCCGTCGAGCACTGGGACGTGCGGCCGGACATGGTCTGCCTGGGCAAGGCGATGGGCGGCGGCGTGATGCCGATCGGCGCCGTGCTGGGCACGGAGCGGGCGATGGGCGGGTTCGACGACGTGCCCACCGGCAGCACCTGGGCCTGGCTCCCCGCCGCATGCGCGGCTGCGCTGCGCACGATCGAGGTGTTCCAGACCGAGCCGGTGCTCGAGAACGTGCGGGCGCTGGGCCAGGTCGCGCAGGAGGTGCTGGGCGACCTGGCCCGCGCGCCACGAGCAGATCGGCGACGTCCGCGTCAAGGGCTGCTACCAGGCGATCGAGTTCGTGCGCGACCGGCGCACCCGCGAGCGGGATCCCGAGCTCCAGCAGCGGGTGGCCGAGGAGGCGTTCCGGCGCGGCGTCATCGCCGACTCCAGCACCACCTCCTACAACATCCAGCCCTCCCTGGTGATGCCGCCCGACGAGCTCCGCCACGCGCTGGGGATCGTGGCGGAGGCCGTGGACGCCTGCGTGGCCTCGCCGGTCGCGGTCACAGCAGGCCCTTCCCCCACGGGCCCGTGATCGCGAAGGTGTGGCCAGGCTTCTGGACGTGGACGACCAGCCACTTGCCGTCCGGGCTGTACATGGCGCCGGCGAACTCGGCGTCGCCCTTCATCAGGTTGAGCGCGAGGTCGATGATCTCGCCGTCCTTGGTCAGCCCGCGGATGAAGTTCTGGGCGAAGTCGCCGTCCTCACACAGCAGCGTGCTACCACGGGGGCTGATGGCGACGTTGTCCGGTCCCTCCAGCACCTTGCGGTCGCCCGCCTCGTAGAGCAGCTTCAGCGTCTCGTTGCCAGGGTTGTAGCGCCACACCTGCCCGATCAGCGCGTCGCCGCCGTCTGAGGCGACGAAGGTGATGCGGCCGTTGGCGTACGTGCAGCCCTCGAGCGAGACGAAGGCCGCGCCGCCGCGGTGCCAGCCCTCCATGAACACCGCGCCCGGCTCCTGGCCGGCGCCCTTCGGATCGGGGTCGGCGATCGTCACCCAATGCGTCGTGAACTCGGTGCCGGCCGTCTGGCCCTTGCGGGTGTCGTACCGGAGGTGGTCGTCGATGGCAAGCATCTGCAGCTTGCCGCCCGCGAGCAGGTTGTCCCGGTCGTTGGGGAGGAAGCGGTAGAAGCCGTCCTTGGGCCCGTTGTCCTCGGTCATGTAGACGATGCCGGTGGCGGGGTCGGTGACGGCGGCCTCGTGGACGAAGCGCCCCATGGCCGGGATCGGCACCGGGGTGATCTGCCCGGACACCTGCGACGGGATCTCGTAGACGTACCCGTGCTTCTTGCCGTAGCCACCGCGGAGCGGGCCGATCACGTTCTCCTCGCAGGTCAGCCACGTGTTGCGCGGGGTGGGGCCGCCGGAGCAGTTGTTGTCGGTGCCGGACGAGACGACGAAGCTGTTCACGATCGTCATCGTCTCGGGCTCGACGTCGTAGATCGTGCAGGCGCCGCGGCAGATCGGGTCGTAGGCGAGGGCGGGATCGCCCATCGGCGTGCCCTTGCCGTACTGCTCGTGGTTCCGCACGGCGCGCCACAGCGACGGATCGTCGGGGTGGGGGAAGAAGGCCTGGCCGTCGGGCAGGCCCGGGACGGGGTGGCCGTCCGACATCAGGTCGCCCTCGCTGTCCAGGATCGTGTACGTGAACCCGTGCGGCAGGGCGAGGTGGCCCTCGCCGACCGGGTGCAGGGGCCCATAGCCCGCCGCCGCCCGTGCGGTGCCCGGCCGCAGCAGCCCGAGCGCGCTCGGGCCCGCCAGCGCGAGGCCGGTGACGACGACGCTGTGCTTGAGAAACGTCGCCCTGGTCTGCGTGCGCTCCATGGTCCTCCCCTTCGTCATCCATCCAAGGTTGGCCCGCTCGCCGCGATGAACGTATCCGTTTCTCTGTAGACTGTCAACAATGCGACAGGCAAGCGAGCACGACGCGATCATCATCGGGGCCGGCCACAACGGTCTGGTCGCCGCCTTCTACCTGGCCTCTGCGGGGCTGCGCACGCTGGTGCTGGAGCGCCGCGAGATCGTCGGCGGGGCGTGCGTCACCGAGGAGTTCCACCCGGGGTTTCGGGCCTCACCGGGCGCGTACGTGCTGAGCGCGATCCGGCCGGCCGTGTGGCGGGACCTGCGGCTGGCGGAGCGGGGGATCGACGTCAGTCCGGCCGGCCCGTCGCTGAACCTCTTCCCGGACGGCTCGTCCTTCGTGCTGCACAACCGCGACGACGAGACCAGCCGCGAGATCGCCCGCTTCTCGGTCGCCGACGCCCGGGCCTTCCCCGCGTTCAAGCAGGAGCTGGCGGAGATCGGCTCGCTGCTGTTCCCGACGATGGACGGTGCCCCGAAGCTGCCGGCGCTGGCGCTGCGCGCGGCCCGTCGCCGAGCCGTCGCCGAGCGGGCCGCCGAGCTGCTGGCCACGTCTGCCCAGCGCTACCTGGACGAGCGGTTCGTCTCGCCGGAGGTGAAGGCGGCGCTGGGCTGGGACGCGATCTCGAACACGCTGGCCGGCCCGTCGGCGCCGGGCACCGCCGTCGCCCTGCTGCACGAGCACGCCGCCGACCCTTCGGGCGCCGTCCCCTGGGGCTTCGTCGCCGGAGGGATGGGCCGGGTGACCGCCGCGATGGCCGAGGCCGCGCGCGAGCAGGGGGCCGAGATCCGCACCGACGCGGAGGTGGCGCGGGTGACCGTCTCGCGCGGCCGCGCGAACGGCGTCGAGCTGGCCAGCGGCGAGCACCTGTCGGCCCGGGTCGTGCTGTCCAACGCCGACCCCAAGCGCACGTACCTCCGCCTGTGCGACCCAGCGCGACCTGCCGCCGCAGTTCGTGGCAGCGATCGGCGCCTACCGGTGCGAGGGCGCCAGCCTCAAGCTCAACCTCGCCCTGTCCGGGCTGCCCGCGCTGGCAGGCCGCACCGCGCCCGGCGACGAGCACCGCGGGCTGATCCAGGTCACGGTGCCGCTGGAGGAGATGGAGCGGCAGCAGGCGGGTGCGCGCAGCGGCATCCCCGGGGTCGATCCCCACCTCGAGGTCTGCTTCCCCACCGTGCACGATCCGTCGCTGGCGCCGGAGGGCTGCCACGTGGTCACGATCGGCGCCCGCTCGCAGCCCTACCGGCTGGCCGAGCGCACCTGGGACGAGGTCGGCGGCGAGGCGGCCGACCGGGTGATCGCCCAGCTGGGGCGGTTCTTCCCCGACCTGCCGGGCATGGTGGTGGGGCGCGAGGTGCTCTCCCCGCTCGATCTGGAGCGGCGGCTGGCGCTGACCGGCGGCCACCACCTGCACGGCGACATGCTGGCCGACCAGCTCTTCCTGTTCCGGCCGGTGCGCGCGCACCCGGGCTACCGCTCGCCGGTGCGCGGCCTTTACCTGTGCGGCGCCGGCACGCACCCCGGCGGCGGTGTCACTGGAGCCAACGGCCGCAACTGTGCCCGCACGGTGCTGCACGACCGCAAACGGATGAGAGGATCTGCCCGTGTCTGAGCTGCGCGCCGGCCCCTTCACGATCCTGGTCGAGGACCTCGACCACCCCGAGGGCGTCGTCTGGTCGCCGGACGGGGTGCTCTACGCGGGCGGTGAGGCCGGCCAGATCTACGAGGTGACGCTGGAGGGCGGGGCGCGCGAGGTCGCAACGACGGGCGGCAGCCTGCTCGGCCTGGTGATGGACGGCTCGGGCCGTGTCTACGCCTGCGACTGCGAGCTGGGCGTCGTGATGCGCGTCGATCCCGCCACCGGTGCGGTCGAGCAGTACTCCTCGGCCGAGATGGCCCTGCCCAACGCGGCGGCCTTCGATGCCGCCGGCAACCTCTACGTGACCGACTCCGGCGACACCAAGGCGGACGACGGGCGCGTGCTGCGCATCGCGCCGGGCGGCGAGACCGTCGTCTGGAGCGAGCAGGCGCCGCGCTACCCGAACGGCATCTGCCTCTCCGCCGACGGCCGCGAGCTGCTGGTCGTCGAGTCCTACCTGCCCGGTGTGACCGCGATTCCGATCCTCGAGGACGGTTCCCCCGGCGAGGCCCGAACGGTGGTCGAGCTGCCCCGCACCGTGCCCGACGGCATCGCCCTGGACAGCGCGGGGACGATGTACATCGCCTGCTACCGGCCCGACACGATCCTGCGCATCCCGCCGGGGGGCGAGGTCGAGGTGGTTGCCGACGACTGGCAGGGCGTCGTGCTGAACGCGCCGACCAACGTCGCGTTCGCCGGGCCCGGCCTGGACGTGCTGGTCGCGACCAGCGTCGGCGAGACGCAGCTCGTGTCGGGCAGCGTCGGCGCGTCGGGGCTGCCGCTGGTGCGCCCGGTGGTGCCGTGAGCGGGAGGTTCGACGGCCGCGGCGTCCTGGTCACCGGCGCCGCCCGCGGCATCGGCCGCGCCATCGCCGAGGCCTTCCTGGCCGAGGGCGCGCACGTCGCCGGCGCCGACGTCAGCCCCCGGGTCGCGGACGTGCCCGGGATCGAGCCGATCGTCGCCGACCTGGCCGACGCGGGCGCCGCGCGGGCGATGGTGGGGGAGGCCGTCAAGCGGCTGGGCCGCCTCCACGTGCTGGTCAACAACGCGGCGGTGATGCCCGACGGGCCGATCCTGGACGTCACCGAGGAGCTGTGGGACGCGACCTTCGCGGTCAACGTCCGGGGCATGTTCTTCGCCTCGCAGGAGGCCGTGCGCCACATGATCGCCGAGGGCGGCGGCGCGATCGTCAACCTGACCTCGGCCAACGCCGTGCGCAGCGAGTCGCCGGAGGCGCCCTACAACGCCTCCAAGGCCGCGGTGATCGCCGTCACGCGGAGCTTCGCGCACGAGCTCGGCCACCACGGGATCCGCGTCAACTGCGTCGCGCCGGGCGAGACGCTGACGCCGGAGGAGGCGGCCGCGATGACAGGCGAGGACCGCGAGCTGGAGCGCGAGTACGTCCGCAGGATTCCGCTGCGCCGGCTGGGCAAGGCCTCCGAGCAGGCCGCGGCGGTGCTCTTCCTGGCCTCGGACGACGCCTCGTTCGTCAGCGGTGAGACGCTGGTGGTGGACGGCGGCGAGCTGGCCGGCGACTGGTACGACCGCACGGCGGCGCCGCCGCTGCCCGAGCGCATCGACGGCCTCGACTGACGCCGGGCTGAGCGCTCAGCCGAGCGCCTGTTCGAACCTCGGGTCGTCGCGCACCGCGGCGAAGTCGTCATCTCTGCGTGCATCATCGCGGAACCGCGGACGCAGCTCGATCGACCGTTGCAGGTGGGCGAACGTCTCGTCGCCGGTGTCGCCCGCGAGCGTGGCGAAGCACGCGTAGTTGTAGTTCAGGCCGGCGTGGTCGGGCAGGTGCTCGAGGGCCCCGCGGACCGCTTCCAGCGCATCGGCGTACCGCTGTTCGCCGTAGGCCGTCATCGACTCGCTGTGGTACGGCCACGCCTCGCCCCAGTCGATCCCCTGGTACGCCTCGCCGGGTGTGGCGCCGACGACGAGGACGGTTCCGTCACCGGTCGCCTTCCGCCGCGCCTCGGGCCCGACGTAGACGAAGGTTCCCGGCGGAGTGTCGACAGCCTCACCGTCGATCTCGAAGGTCACCTGCCCGTCGAGCACGATGTACAGCTCCTCCTGGCCCGACCCGGCCTCGTCGTGCTCGCTGACCAGCGTGCCGTCCTCGCTGGGCGTGAACGCGTTGATTCCGAACGCGTGGATCCCAAGACCCTCGCGCACCGGAATGTCTCTGCCGCGCCGCTCGATCTCGTCGAGGCGCGCGACGCGCCAGTTCTGTGTGTCGGTCATCCGATCACCTCCGGGCGCACCGTAGCCCGCATCGCTAGGGTGCGGCCGTGCAGACCGTGACTCCGTACCTGCTGTACGAGGACGCGGCGGCGGCCGTCGAGTTCCTGACGCGCGCGTACGGCTTCGAAGAGCTCCGCCGGATGGCAGCGGCGGACGGCGGCGTCGACCACGCGGAGCTTCGCCTCGGTGACGGCGAGGTGCACCTCGGCCGGCCGAAGGAGCCGACCAGTCCGTCGCGGCTGGGCGGGACGGCGGTGCTGATCTACGTCTACGTCGATGACGTCGATGCCCACTGCGAGCGAGCCGACGCGGCCGGGGCGCAGATCGTCGAGCGGCCGAGCGATCAGCCCTACGGCGACCGGCGGTACGTCACCCACGACCCCGAGGGGCACGTGTGGTACTTCGCGCAGCGCCTCGGCGAGACCGCATGAGTACGTCGCGGTGCGGCACGCCGCGGGCGTAACCGAGCCGACCGACGCCGAGCACGCCGACGACGGCACTCCGGCGACGACGACCGACCCCTATCCGGAAGGCGCGCTGCTCGGCAGGTAGCGGTCGACGACGCGGTACTCGACCGGTGGGTCGGCGGCGACCTCGGCCACCGCGTCGCACACCTGGGCGCACGACCACGCGAACAGCTCCGGCGGCATGTTCAGTGCGGGGTGCATCCGGTAGATCCACTTGCCCCACTGGGTCATGCCCAGAACGCCGCGGCGGACGAGCGCCTTGTGGACGGCGTGGTGGAAGGCGGGGGCGGGGGTGATCGACTGCTTGTCGGTGACGAACTCGATGCCGACCATCGCGCCCAGCGCGCGGACGTCCCCCACCTGCTCGTGCCGCTCGACCAGCGGCGTCAGCTCGCGGCGAGCGATCGCCTCCAGCTCGGCCACGTTCTCGAGCACGCCGCCGCCCGCGATCAGGTTCAGGTTGGCGAGCGCGCCGGCGCAGGCCGCGGGCACCCAGGCGAACGTGCCGCCGGCGACGACGCTGGTGTCGCCCAGCGCCTCCTCGGTGCCCAGCACCGCGGCGATCGGCTGGCCGCCGCCGGCGAAGCCCTTGCCCAGCAGCAGCAGGTCGGGCTCGAGGCCGTGCAGCTCGGCGCCGAACAGCTTGCCGGTGCGGCCGATGCCGGTCTGCACCTCGTCCAGGATCAGCATCCAGCCGTAGCGGCGGCGCAGCGTCTCCAGCCGCTCCCAGAACGCCGGGGAGGGCACCATCACGCCGCCCTCGGTCAGCACGGGCTCGATCAGGACGCCGGCGATCTGGTCGGGCTCGACCTGGTGCACCATCAGCCAGTCCTCGACGTAGTCCAGCGTCAGCGTGTCGTCGTACGGCCCGGGGCCGCGGTGGAACGGCGCCCGGAAGCTGTTGGGGAAGGGCGCGAATAGCAGCCCCGGCACGAACTGGGCGCTGCCGGATGGCACCTCCGAGAGGTCGGTGCTCTGGGCGGCGGTGAGCAGCGTGCCCTCGCCGTGGTACTGGCCGAGGAAGCCGAGGATGATCGGCCGTCCAGTTGCCTGACGAGCAAATCGGATGCCGGCCTCGACCACCAGCGTGCCGCTCATGCTGGGCGCGTACCGGGTCAGCCCGGCCGGCGCGAGCTCGAGCAGCCGGTCGGCCAGCTCGACCATCGGCGGGCAGGGGATGTAGTTGGTGATCTCCATGCCGTACTGCCGGTGGGCGGCGGCGACGGCGTCAAGCACCTCCGGCGGCGTCGCGCCGAGCGGCGTGGCGCCCCAGCCGCTGACGTGGTCGGCGAACGTGTTGCCGTCCACGTCCTCGATGATGGAGCCGCGCTTGGCGGCCATCACGAACGGCACCTCGCCGTGCCCGTCGGCGGCCGGCCCGTAGCTCTGGCGGGTGTTGGCGTCGAGCAGCGGGGCGCTGCGGGGGCCGGGCAGCGGCGTGATGACGGCGGGGGTCTCCATCGGTTGACAGTCTACAGCATACGCGGCCCTGTGGTGGCTCAGGGAGCGAGGTCGGCGCGGATCGCCGCACGCCGCACCTTGCCGGTCGCGGTGCGCGGCAGGTCGTCCACGAACCGGATCGAGCGGGGCTGCTTGTAGGGCGCCGTGGCCGACCGGACGTGCTCGCGCAGCTCCTGGTTGAGGCCCGCACCGGGAGCGGTGCCCGGACGCAGCACGACGTCGGCGTGCACGATCTGGCCGCGGTCGGCGTCGGCCAGGCCGATGGCGGCGGCATCCAGCACCGCGGGGTGCGAGCGGAGCGCGGCCTCCACCTCGCCCGGCCCGATCCGGTAGCCGGACGAGGAGATGACGTCGTCCGCCCGGCCCTGGTGGTGGAGCAGCCCGGCGTCGTCGCGGCTGACGAGATCGCCGGTGTGCCAGAGGCCGTCGCGGAGCGAGGCGGCGGTGGCCGCGTCGTCCTGCCAGTAGCCGGCGAACATCGTCGGCAGCGTCGCGGCCACGACGCACAGCTCGCCGTCCACGATCCGCACCTCGACACCCGGCAGCGGCCGGCCCATCGCTCCCGCCACGGGCTCCTCGCCGGTGCAGACGCCGGCCACGGCGCCCGTCTCGGTCTGGCCGTAGCCGTCCCGGACGCCGATGCCGTGCACGGCCTGCCATCGCTCGACCGTGGCGGCGTCCAGCGGCTCGCCGGCGGCGACGGCCTCGCGCAGCGACGAGCAGTCGGCCCGCTCGAACGCGGGATCGCGCGCGCACATCCGGAACTCCGTCGGGGACATGCACAGCACGTCGGGCGCCAGGTGGCCGATCAGCGAGAGCCGCTCCGCGGCGTCGAAGCGGGCGTCGTGCAGCACCGCCTCGGCGCCTGTCAGTTCGGCCGCGAGCCAGGTGTTGCGCAGCGACTTCGACCAGCCGGTGGCGGCCGTGCACCAGATCCGGTCGCCCTGCCGCACCCCCATCCACCGGTCGGTCTGCAGGCGGTTGGCCGCGGCGTAGCCGCGCCGGTGCAGGGCGCCCTTGGGCTCGCCCTCGGTGCCGGAGGTGAACAGCAGGAAGCCGGGAGCGTCGTCGCCCAGCGGCTCGGGCGGCGGGGGTTCCCGATCGGACAACGGCAGGTCGTCGGGCTCGAGCAACGCCAGGCGCGCGCCCGAGCGGCGGAGCCGCTGCTCGACGTCCGCCTCGGTCAGCATCTCGGGGCAGGGCAGCGCGATCGCGCCCAGCCGCCACAGCGCGCGCATCGCCAGCAGCCACTCCAGCCGCTTGCCGAGGCGAACCACGGCGACGTCGCCCGGCCGGACACCGCGCCCGGCGAGCCCGGCGGCGGCCTGCCGGGTCAGCCGGTCGAGCCGGTCGCCGCCGACGGCGCGGGCGGCGCCTCCCGCATCGACCAGCAGCGCGCGCACGTCAGCCGGCCCCGGCGGGCAGCCCGCGGGTGGCCGGGAACGGTGCGATCTCGACCAGGCCATCGCCGATCCATGCGCCGGCCTCGGCATCGAGCCGCCACGACCACAGCGACCGGTACGCGTCCGTCAGGCCGTCATCGATCCCGGCCGCCGACCACCGGTGCTCCAGCTCGGCGCCGCTCCGGCAGAAGCCGGCATAGAGCTCGTCCTCGACCGGGAAGACCGTCTGGGCGGCCGCCTCGATCCGCACGGCCGCTCCGGCCGGCACCAGGCGGAGCCACCGCTGCTCGCGCTCGTGGGGATGGAAGACGACGGTGCGCGAGCCGTCGCCGACGGGCTCCCAGGCGACGGCGACCGGGGCCGGATCGGCGGCGGCGAGGTGGCGCCGCGCGAGCGCCTCGACCCGCTCGTCGATCAGCCGCAGGGCGTGGAACAGCTCCATCGCTGGAGGGTACGCTGTGCGGCGTGCTCGGGATCCCGCCGCCGACCATCGAGGGGTTGCTGCTGGGCGCAGCCGGCCCGCCCCGCTTCTCGAAGCGGCTGTCCGAGATCGACCGCCTCACAGCCCGGCACGAGCGGCGGCTCGCCGACGTGGCGGACGAGCTGCGGGCGCGCTTCGGCACGGGTGACCTGCTGGCTGCGGCACAGCGCCGTGCGGCCCGGGCGTTGAGCTTCGACGACGTCAACCGGCTGATCGACGATCACAATCGCTGGTACCCGATCGAGCGGCGGCTGCCGATCGACCCGGCCACCGGCGAGTACCTCCCCGTGCTGGGCCGGAGCTACCGGCGGCCACGGCTGAACGCGGCGTGGGCGCTGCGGCGGCTCGCGGGTTGACCGCGCCGGGCAGGACGGCCGCAGCAGGCCTCGCCGCGGCGGCCGTCAAGCTCGCCGTCGGCCTCCCCTTCCTCGAGCGGTACGGCTGGCACCGTGACGAGCTCTACTTCCTGGCGGCCGGGCGCCACCCCGCGCTCGGCTACGTGGACTTCCCGCCGGTCACCGCCTGGATCGCGTGGCTGGTGGACGCGGTCGCCGGGCCGTCGCTGGGCGGACTGCGGCTGACCGCCCAGGCCACGGGCGTGGCGGCGATCGTGCTGGTCGCGTTTGTCGCGCGGGAGCTGGGCGCCTCTCTGCGCGTCCAGCTCGTCGCTGCGCTGGCGTTCGCCGTCACGCCCTACGCGCTGGCGTTTGGCAGCATCTTCCACACGACCGTGCTGGACGCGGTGCCCTGGATCGCCCTGATGCTGGTGCTGCTGCGGATCCTGGGCCGGCCGGAGCCGCGGCTGTGGCCGCTGGCGGGCGTGATCGCGGGCGTCGGCCTGCAGACGAAGTACACCATCCTGGCGCTGATCGGCGCGATCTTCCTCGCCCTGGCGGTGAGCGACGGACGCCCGCTGCTGCGCACGCGCGGCCCCTGGCTGGCGGCCGGGATCGCCCTGCTGCTGTGGGCGCCGAACCTGATCTGGCAGCAGCAGCACGCCTGGGTGAGCGTGGACTTCTTCTCCAGCCAGCACGCCGACACGGCGTCCGACACCGGCCCGGCCAGCTTCGTCGCCGAGGGGGTGGCGTTCCTGGGCGCGGCGACGGTGCTGGCGGCGATCGGGGTCGTCTCGCTGTGGCGCCGGCCACGGCTGCGGCCGCTCGCGCTGGTGCCGGTGATCGTCACGGCCGTCTTCTTCCTGGAGCAGGGGCGCAGCTACTACCCGCTGCCCGCCGACGCGGTGCCGATTGCCGCCGGCGTCGTCGCGCTGGCGGAGTGGGCCCGCCGCCGCCGGGCGGTCGCAGCGGCCGTCGCCCTCTGCCTGCTGCACGGGGCGGTGCTTGCGGTCGCGCTGCCGGTGGTCGTGCCGATCTACTCGACCCGCCACATGGTCAGCTCGCGGGTGTGGGACCCCGGGTTCTACGACGACGAGATCGGCTGGCCGCAGCTGGTCGCGACAACGGCCCGGGCCTGGCATGGGCTGCCCGCGAGCGAGCGCGCGCACGCCGCGATCCTCGCCCAGAACTACGGCGAGGCGGGCGCGCTGGCCCTCTTCGGCCCCCGCGACGGGCTGCCGCCGCCGGTCAGCGGGCACCTGTCCTGGCAGTTCTGGCGGCCGGAGCGGCTGCCGCAGACGGTCGCGCTCACGGTCGGCTACGACGGCGCCGACCTGGACACGTTCTGCTCGTCCCACCACGTGCTCGCGGTGATCGACAACCCGTACCGCCTGCCCAACGAGGAGCGCGGCCGCACCGTCCAGATCTGCACCCTGGACGCGCCGCTGGGGACGCTGTGGCAGGACCGGATCGTGCGCTCGACGCTGTGAGGCGGCGGGTGCCGGTGCGAGCCGCTGCGATACTGGCGCGGTGATCCTCGCCATCGACCAGGGAACGAGCGGCACGACCTGCCTGGTCGTGGACGACGACCTGTCGGTGGTTGGCCGCGGGTCGGTTCCGATCGGCCAGCGCTATCCGCAGCCGGGCTGGGTCGAGCAGGATCCGGACGAGATCTGGGAGAGTGTCCCGGCCGCCGCCGCGGCGGCGCTCGCCGACGCCGGGATCGGCGCCGGCGATCTGGACGCGATCGGCATCACCAACCAGCGCGAGACCACCGTCGTCTGGGACCGCGCCACCGGCCGCGCGGTGCACCCCGCGATCGTCTGGCAGGACGGCCGCACGGCGGCCGAGTGCGCCGAGCTGCCCGAGGCCCTGCTGCGCGAGCGCACCGGTCTCGTGCCCAGCCCGTACTTCTCGGCGACCAAGCTGCGCTGGATCCTGCGCGAGCACGGCGACGCGGCCGGGCTCGCCTTCGGCACGGTGGACTCGTGGCTGATCTGGCACCTGACCCGCGGCGAGGTGCACGCGATCGACGCCACCAACGCCTCCCGCACCCTGCTCTGCGGCCTGGCCGGCCTCCGCTGGGACGCGGAGCTGCTCGACCTGTTCGGCGTGCCCACCGATGTGCTGCCCCGCATCGTCCCGTCGGCCGGCATCGCCGGGGAGGCAGAGCTGCTCGGCGCCCGCGTGCCGATCGCCGGCATCGCCGGCGACCAGCAGGCCGCCCTGGTCGGGCAGGCCTGCTTCCGCCGTGGCCAGGCCAAGGTCACGCACGGCACCGGCAGCTTCCTGCTCGTCCACGACGGCGACGACGGCGGCCCCGCGCCGCACGGGCTTCTGCGCACGGCGGCCGCGCCGGCCGGCTACGCGCTGGAGGGGTCGGTGTTCGTCTCCGGCGCGGCCGTCCAGTGGCTGCGCGACGATCTGGGCATGCTGGCGACGGCCGCCGAGAGCGAGCAGCTGGCCGACTCGGTGCCGGACACGCGCGGCGTCTACTTCGTCCCGGCGCTGGCCGGGCTCGGGTCGCCCCACTGGGACCCGGCAGCCCGCGGCGCGATCACCGGGCTCGACCGCGGCTGCGGCAGAGCGCACGTCGTCCGCGCGGCGCTGGAGGGGATCGCCTTCCAGACCCGCGACGTGGTGGACGCGCTGCCCGCCGGCGTCTCGCAGCTCCGCGCGGACGGCGGCGCCACCGCCAACCGGTTCCTGATGCAGTTCCAGGCCGACGTGCTCGACATGCCGGTCGAGGTCGCGGCCGAGGCCGAGACGACGGCGCTCGGCGCGGCGGCCCTGGCCGGCATCGGAGTGGGCCTGTGGCGCGACGTGGACGAGGTCGCCGAGGGGTGGCGCGCCTCCGCCGTCTACGAGCCGGCGATGGCGCCCGACCAGCGCGAGGGGCTGCTGGCCGGCTGGCGCTCGGCCGTCGAGCGCGTGCGGAGCGCGGCATGACCGAGCCGGCGGTCGAGGCCACGGGGCCTGAGCAAGCGCTACGGCGCCGTGCAGGCGCTGGACGACGTCTCGGTGACGATGGCCGACCGCGCGGTCGGCCTGCTGGGCGCCAACGGCGCGGGCAAGTCCACGCTGATGAAGCTGATGCTGGGGCTGGTGCGGCCGGACGCGGGGCAGATCACCGTGCTCGGGCTGGACGTCGCCCGTCGCTCGTGGGACGTGCGGCGGCGCCTCGGCTACATGCCCGAGCACGACTGCCTGCCGCTGGGCATGACGGCGGTGGACTTCGTGGTGCACCTGGCCGAGCTGCGGGGCCTGCCCCGCCGGGTCGCGGTGCTGCGGGCGTCCGAGGTGCTGTTCCACGTCGGCCTGGAGGAGGAGCGGTCGCGCCTGATCGGCACCTTCTCGGTCGGCATGCGGCAGCGCACGAACCTGGCCCAGGCGATCGTCCACTCGCCGCGGCTGGTGATCCTGGACGAGCCGACCAACGGCCTCGACCCGGCCGGCCGCGAGGAGATGTTGCAGCTGGTGCGCCGGCTGTCCAGCGAGCTGGACATCTCGGTGCTGATGTCGTCCCACGTGCTGGAGGACATCGCCCGCACCTGCGACGCCGTGATCGTGCTGCGCGAGGGCCGGGTGGCCGTGACCCGGCCGATCGACCACGACCGGCGGGCCGGCGCCGGCCCGGTGCGGGTGCGGGTGGGCGGCGAGGTCGAGCGCTTCCTGGAGGAGGCGACCCGCCGCGGCGCGCTCCTGCGGGTGCGCGATGACGACGTCATGGTGCTCGACTCCGACCGGCCGGAGGCGCTGCCGGACATGGTGCGCGACGCGGCGGCGGACTCGGGCGCCGGGCTCTACGAGCTGCGCCCGGCCGGCCCGTCGCTGGAGGACAGCCTGATCGAGGCGATGGAGTGAGCACGGGCCAGCTCCACGACGTTCGCTTCACCCGGTTCGACGGCGAGCTGGACGGCGAGTCCGCGGCGATCTTCGCGCTGGCGCGCTGGAGCGCGCTGCGCTCGATGGGGGCCCGCCGCAGCTGGAAGGTCAAGCTGATCCCGATCGCGCTGACCATCGTCGCCTTTGCCCCGGCGGTGGTCGTGCTC
This sequence comes from uncultured Actinomycetes bacterium, assembly GCA_963797175.1. Classification (GTDB taxonomy): domain Bacteria; phylum Actinomycetota; class Thermoleophilia; order Gaiellales; family JAICJC01; genus DATLLN01. The sequence continues at coordinate 756,840 of CAWCOL010000009.1, read as the reverse complement.
GGCCTGCGGGCGCTGTTCGCCAAGCAGATCTCGACCGACCTCTCGACCGTCCTTCCCTACAGTGACTACGTCGGGATGATCGGCATCGTCATCCTCCTGTTTGCCGCCGTGACGACGCCGGAGCTGCTCTGTCCCGACCGTCGAGACCGGGTGCTGACGCTGTACTTCTCGACCGCGCTGACCCGCGGCCAGTACGTGTTCGGCAAAGCGCTGGCGGCGATCGTGCCGCTGCTGTTCGTCACCCTGGTGCCGGTCGCCTTTCTCTATGCGGGCAACGTCCTGTTCGCCGACCACCCGGTCGGCTACGTGCAGAACCATCTCGGCGACATCTACCGGATCGTGGTGGGCGGCGTGATCATCGCGGCGTACTTCGGCCTGGTCGGCCTCGCAATCGCCTCGTTGACGTCGCGGCGGGTCTTCGCGATCGGCGGCTACCTCGCCTTCATGACCATCCCCACGGTGGTCGGGGGCGTGCTCGGCAATGCGCTCAACCACCACGGCCTCGGGCTGCTCGCGTTCGCGGCCGCGCCGATCGAGGTGGCGACGTCGCTCTACCCCGGCTATTCCTCTCCGGCCGCCGGCCCGGGTGGGTGGGCGATCGACCTGATCGTCGTCATGGCGGTCAGCCTGGGCATCATCATCTGGCGCTACCGGGGGAGACGGGATGAGCGAGCCCGACGCCCCTGCCATCGTCTTCGACCGCGTCTCCCGCTGGTACGGCGACAAGGTCGCGCTGGCCGATGTCTCGTTCACCGTCGGGCCCGGGGTGACCGGCCTGCTCGGGCACAACGGCGCCGGCAAGTCCACCGCGCTGCGCCTGTGCGGCGGCTTCGCGACGCCCAGCTCGGGCACCGTCCGCGTCCGCGGTGTCGATCCCCGGCGCACGCCGGACGTCTACCGGCGGATCGGCATCGTGCCCGACCACAGTCCGCCGTGGCCGTTCCTCACCGCCCGCGAGGTCGTCACCCTGTGTGCGCGCCTGCGCCGCGTCGCCGACCCCGTCGCGGCCGCGGAGCGCGCGATCGCGACCGTCGATCTGGGCGACGTGGCCGACCGCCAGGTGGGCGGCTTCTCCCACGGCCTGCGCCAGCGCGTGAAGCTGGCTCAGGCGCTCGCCCACGACCCGGACGTGCTGCTCCTGGACGAGCCGCTGAACGGCCTCGACCCGGCGCACCGCAGGCACGTGGTCGACCTGCTGACGGCGCTGGGCGAGGAGGGCCGCACGGTGGTGGTCTCGTCGCACGTGCTGCACGAGGTCGAGCGGATGGCGCCGCGGGTGCTCGTGCTCGTCAACGGCCGGATCGTGGCCGAGGGAGAGACGGCCGAGATTCGCCGCCTGATCTCCGACCGGCCGCGCCGTGTGCGGATCTCGACCGACGGCGACCCGTCGCGGCTGGCGGGCGAGCTGATCGGCAGCGCGCCCGTGTCGGCCGTCAGCCTGGCCGAGGGTCGGGTGACGGTGGACACCGACGACGTCGAGTTGTTCAGCCGGCTGCTGCCCGGCATCGCCCGCCGCAACGGCGCCACGCTGCGCAGCGTCGAGCCGATCGGCGACGACCTCGAGAGCGTGTACGCCTACCTGCACCAGCGCGCCCGGGGGACGGCCCGGTGAGCGGCCCGATCTACCGCCTGACGGTGCGCGCGCTGCTCTATCAGCGGCGGACGATCGCGCTCGCGCTGCTCGTGCTCGCGCCCGTCCTCGCCGCGTTCGTGTTCGCGGTGGCGGCGCCATCGGACGCCCACGGCCGGGACTTCTACTCGCACCTGTCCCAGGAGCTGTTCGTGCCGGTCGTGACGGCGCTGGTCTCGCTGATCGCCGGCGTCAGCTCGATCGGCGACGAGCGCGAGGACGGCACCATCCTCTACCTGGCGGCGACGCCGATCTCGCGCCTGGAGATCGTCGCAACCAAGATCGCGGCGGCGTGGACGGCGGCGATGGCGCTGCTCGCGCCCAGCCTGGTGCTGACCGGGCTGCTCGCCCTGGGTGGGCAGGCGACGGTCGGGCTGATCGCCTGGCCGCTGCTGGGGATGGCGCTGGCGGCGGCCGCGTACTGCGCCCTCTCGGCATGGCTCGCGCTGCGGGTGCGCCGCCCGATCGTCGTCGGCGTCCTCTACATCCTGCTCTGGGAGGGCTCGATCGCCACCTTCGCCGCCTCCGCCGACCGGCTCTCGATCGCGGCCTACGGCCGGGCCGTGGTGGCGGAGCGGCTGCCCCAGGCGGCCGCCGCCGTCGTCTCGCCCGGCACCGCCATCATCGTGCTGCTCTGCGCCGCGGCCGGCGGCACGCTGCTCGCGGCCCGCGCGATGACGCGCACCGAGCTGCCGTAGACACCACCGTCAGACGGGGTCTGGCACGGGGTCTGGCACCGTGCCGGACCCGATCACAGGCGATCCGGGAGTCGTGACGCTCCATCGTGGAAGGCGTGACGAATCCGGCGGGCCGGATTCCGTGCAACCATGGGATCTAGGGTGTCCGGTACGGGGTCTGGCACGTGCAGACCCCATCACAGCCGATCCGGAGTTCCGTGACGAAGAGGCACCAAAGACCTGACGCAACCGTCAGGAGCCCAACCTGCGAAACCGAGGGTCAGGCTCCGTGCCTGGCTCCGGTTCGACCACCAGCCAAGCGCACAGCACGATCCGTGTCGGTGCCAGGAATCGGTGCCTGACCTGGCAGGGTGGTCCACCGCCGCCGCGGTCAGTGGCCCACACCTCGCCCGAGAAGCTAGAAGCGGCGGCGGCCGCCGCGGCGGCCCTTGGAGGAGTAGACGAGGCGCGGCGGGGCGGTCTTCATCCCCGTCGCCTCGAACTCGGCGCCCAGCTTGAGCCGCGCTGCGATCCGGCTGACGTCGGCCTGCTGGTCGTCCGTGACCAGCGTGATGCCGGTACCGGTACGGCCCGCGCGGCCGGTGCGGCCGACCCGGTGGACGTAACCCTTGTTGTCGTCCGGCGGATCGAAGTTGATGACGTGGGTGATGTGGTCGAGGTCGAGTCCGCGGGCGGCGACGTCGGTCGCGACCAGCGTGCGAACCTTGCCGCGCTCGAACGCCTTGAGCGCCTGCTCGCGCTTGACCTGCGTCAGGTCGCCGTGGATGGCGACAGCCTCGACGTTGCGCTTCGCCAGCTTCTCGGCCAGCCGCGCCGCGCCGCGCTTGGTGCGGACGAAGACGAGGGTGGATCCCTCCGAGTGGGAGAGCAGCTCGACCAGCGTGGCCATCTTGCCCTCGTCCGTGACCGACACGAAGCGGTGATCGACCTGCTCCACCGTCTCGGTCTGGCCGACGACGTCGTGGCGCCGGGCCTCGGTGGTGTAGCGGCGCGCCAGCATCCCCACCTCGCCGTCCAGCGTGGCGGAGAAGAACATCGTCTGCCGCTCCTCGGGCAGCCAGCGCACGATCTTGTCGACCTGCGGCTTGAAGCCCATGTCCAGCATCCGGTCGGCCTCGTCCAGCACGAGCACCTGCACCTTGGCCAGCGACACCAGCCGCTGCTGCACCAGGTCGGTGAGGCGGCCGGGAGTGGCGACCAGGATCTGCGCCGTGCGCGCCTGCTTCGCCTGGGTGCGGGTGCTGACGCCGCCGTAGACGGCGGCCGCCTCGAGCCCGCGGGCGGCGGCGATCGGGGCGAACTCCTCGGTGACCTGCACGGCCAGCTCGCGGGTGGGCACCAGCACGAGGGCGGCGGGGACCGGGCCGTTCGGCTCGGTGCGCTCGACGATCGGCAGCGCGAAGGCGAGCGTCTTGCCCGATCCGGTGGGGGACTTGGCCAGCACGTCGTGGCCGGCGAGGGCGTCCTCCAGCACCAGTGCCTGGATGGCAAACGGAGCGTCGACGTTGCGCGCAATCAGCGCATCGACAACGACCTGGCTCACGCCAAGGTCACGGAAAGTGGGTTCGCTCATGCTGCTCCTGTTCGGGTCTTCGTAGGGAGGTCACCTCACCCGAAACCCGATGCACGCTCGAACCGGCGAAAAGGAAACCTCACGGGGCGAACGACTCGCCCGTACCCACAGGATAGCAGGAGGACCTGTCAGCTACGGATACGAGCATGCTGCGGGTCGTACAGCACGTCCTGCGCGACCTGGGCCGGAACCAGCTTTCCCAGCACCTCGACCTCGAGCCGGGCGCCCTCCGGGACGTCCGCCGGCAGGTACGCGTAGGCGACCGTCGCGCCCACCGTGAACCCGTACGCACAGCTGCGGACGCGGCCGGCCACGGCGCCCTCTGCGCGCACCGCCTCGCCGCCGTAGAGGCAGACGTACTCGCTGTCGCCGACCAGCAGCGTGCGCAGCCTGCGGACGGGCGGGGCCCCTGCCGCGGCGGCCAGCGCGTCGCTGCCGACGAACGGGCCCTTGTCCAGCGCGACGCAGAAGCCGAGGCCCGCCTCGTACGGCGTGTCGCCCGCGGTCAGGTCGGTGCCCATGTAGCGGTAGCCCTTCTCCATCCGCAGCGAGTCGAGCGCGCGGTAGCCGCCGGCCGCGACGCCGTGCTGCCGCCCGGCCTCCCACAGGGCGTCCCACACCTGCACCGCCCACTCCGGCGCCACGTACAGCTCGAAGCCGAGCTCGCCGACGTAGGTGATCCGCTGGGCCAGCACCGGTGCCGAGCCGAGCCGCAGCTCCCGCGCCGTCCGGAAGGGGAACGCCGCGGCCGAGAGGTCGTCGTCCGTCGTCGCCTGGGCGATGTCGCGGGCGCGGGGCCCCCACAGCCCGACCACGGCCAGCTCGTCGCTGGCCTCGCGCAGCGCGAGCGGGCCGTCGGCGGCCTCGCGGTGCAGACGCAGCCAGCCCAGGTCGGAGTCGACCACGCCGGCGCCGGTGACGACGCGGAACCGCTCCTCGCCCAGCCGGGTCACGGTCACGTCGGCGACGATGCCGCCTCGCGCGTTCGCCCACTGGGTGTAGACGACGCTCCCGGCGGGGCGGTCGATGCGGTTGACCGACACCCGCTCCAGCAGTGGCAGCGCGCCGGGCCCCTCCAGCTCGATCTTGCCGAACGAGGTCATGTCGATCATCCCCGCCCGCTCGCGGAACGCGCGGTGCTCCTCGCCGATGCGGTCGAGCTCTGGAGGCCGCCGCCAGCCGTAGCCGCGCTGGTCGGCTCCGGCCCGGCGCCACGGACGGCCCGGGTCGAGGAGATCGGGGCGCTCCCAGCCGTTCTTGACCCCGAACGTCGCGCCCAGCTCCTGCATGCGGCCGTGCAACGGGCTGAGGCGGTTGGGGCGGCCCCACTCGTCCACGTCGAGCGGGTAGCGGAGCCGGTAGTAGTAGCGGTAGACCTCGCGGCCGGCCGCGTCCACCTGCGCCGGGCTGCGGTAGGCCGCGCCGAACCGCCACGCCCGCATGCCGTGGGTGTCGAGCTCGGTCTCTCCGGCGGTCATCCACTCGGCGATCGTGCGGCCGATGCCGCCCGCGCCGCCGAACCCGTTCAGCGACAGCCCGGCCGCCATCCAGAACCCGGGCGCGCCCGGCATCGGGCCGAGCAGCGGGTTGCCGTCCGGCGTCATCGCGTCGGGGTGGCACTCGAGGGTGACCATGCCGGCGTCCTCGAGGAAGGGGAACCGCCGCGCCGCGCCCGCCCAGAGCTGGGCGAAGCGCCCGGCGTCGGCCGGCAGGTTGGCCGCGGCGTGCTCCCAGGGCACGCCGTCCAGCCAGCGCGAGACCGGGTCGGGCTCGTAGCCGCCGAACAGCACCCCGCCCGCCTCGCTGCGGCCGTAGACGAGGTTGTCGGTGTCGCGGAAGCAGGGCATGTCGCGGGGCAGCTCGTGGCCGGGCACCGCCATCAGCGCGATGTGCTGGTGGTCGACCGGCACCGACGGGGTGAACAGGCCGGCCATCGCCGACACCTGCGGCGCCCAGATCCCGCAGGCGTTGACGACGTGCTCGCAGGCGATCTCGCCGCGGTCGGTCTCGACCGCGACCACGCGGCCGTCGGCCGCCCGCCGGATCGCGGTGACGCGGGTGCCTGTGTGGATCGCGGCGCCCAGCGCTCGCGCCGCGTCGGCCAGCGCGTGCGTGGCGCGGTGCGGATCGACGCACCCATCCTCGGCCACCCAGACCGCGCCGTAGAGCGAGTCGCCGGTGGCGGCGGGCATCAGCTCGAGCGCCTCGCCGGGGCCCAGCACCTCGACGTCGAGGCCGATGCCGCGCGCGCGGCTCGCGCCCCGCTCGAGCTCGAGCAGGCTCTCCGGGCTGGAGGCGATCCGCAGGCTGCCCAGCCGGTCGAAGACGCCCAGTTCGGTGTACAGCTCGACGCTGTAGCGGCGGAACCGCATCATCGTCGGCGAGGGGTTGAACTGGGTGACGAGGCCGGCCGCGTGGCAGGTCGAGCCGCTGGTCAGCGTCGCCTTCTCGACCAGCACGACGTCGCTCCAGCCGGCGCGGGCGAGGTGGTACGCGACGCTGCAGCCGGTGACGCCGCCGCCGATGACAACCACCTGAGCCGAGTCGGGGAAACCGGTCTGGACCACGTTCGCGGGGGTGACTATAGTGGGCCGCCCGACCCCGACAAGGAGCACGCGCGATGCCGACGGATGCCGCCCTGGACGAGTTGCTCGACCTCGTGCCCGTGCTGGCCGGCCCGCGCACGGTGGCCGAGCTGGCCGGCGGGCTGACCAACACCAACTACAAGGTCGCCACCGGCACGGGCACCTACGTGGTGCGCGTCTCCGCGAAGGACTCGGGCATGCTCGCGATCGATCGCGAGAACGAGTACCTGAACACCGTCGCCGCCGCCGACGCCGGGGTGGGCGCGGGCGTGGTCGGATACGTGCCGGAGCGGTCGCTGCTCGTGCTCGAGTTCATCGAGGGCGTCACCCAGAGCGCCGAGGACCTGCGCCGCGGCGACAAGCTGGCGATGGTCGCCGACGCCTGCCGGCGGCTCCACGGCGCGCGCCGGTTCCGCGACGACTTCAACATGTTCCGGATCCAGCAGCGGTACCTGACGCTGGTGCAGGAGCGCGGGTTCCGGCTGCCCGGCCGCTACCTCGAGTTCGAGCCGCAGGTGCGGCGGATCGAGGAGGCGATGGCGGTGCGGGACGAGGGCACGGTGCCCTGCAACAACGACCTGCTGGCCGAGAACTTCATCGACGTCGGCGGCGCGTTCCGGCTGATCGACTACGAGTACTCCGGCAACAACGACGCCTGCTTCGAGCTGGGCAACGTGTGGAGCGAGTCGAACCTCTCGCTCGACCAGCTGGACGAGCTGGTCGGCCACTACTACGGCCGGCACCTCGCCAACAAGGTCGCGCGGGCGCGGCTGTGGGGCCTGATGTCGAAGTACGGCTGGACGCTGTGGGCGTCGATCCAGGACGGCGTATCCGACATCGACTTCGACTTCTGGGGCTGGGGCATGGAGAAGTTCGAGCGTGCGGAGCTCGAGTTCGACGGTCCCGACTTCGAGCGGCTGCTGGACGACGTCCGCCGCGAGGACTGAGTACTCGGTCAGTCGCTGCGCGGCGCCGCCCAGTCGGAGGGGACGTCGCCGCCGCCCTCCTGCGCCAGCCGCGCGCCGAAGCGCAGGAACGTGGGATCGCCCACCAGCCTGCCCGCCGCCAGGCACTCGCCCTGGCGCAGCAGCGGTGAGCGGCCGATCAGAGTGGGCGGCGCGTAGGAGAACAGCTCGGCGAGCCGCGCGACGTCCGCGCCGCCGTTCATCTTCATCAGCAGCAGGTTGTCGCACTGCGAGACAACGTTCTCGTGCACCTTCGACGGGCGCTGGGTCGACACCAGCAGGTGCAGCCCGAACTTGCGGCCCTCGCCCGCGATCCGCACCGCCAGCTCGGTGCTGAGGGCGGTCAGCGGGCCCTCCGGCTCCTGCGGGCAGACGTTGTGCGCCTCGTCCACCACCACCAGCAGCGGCCGCCGCCGGGCGCGCCCGTGCCACAGCCGCGCCAGCACCGCCTGCGCCACCAGCGCGCGCTCCTGCTCGAGGTCGACGCTGCCCAGGTCGACCACCAGGCAGCGCCAGTCCTCGTCCTCCAGCTCGTGGAGCAGCCCGCGCACGTCGCGGCGACGGGCCCACACCGGCCAGTCGAGCACGCCCAGGTTGCGCACCCGCTTGCCCAGCGCGCGCATCTGCTCGGGGCCGGTGATCAGCGACTGGAGGATCCCCTCCAGGTCGTCGCCGCGCCGGTCCTGCTCGAGCAGCTCGAGCAGCGCCGCGTACTCGTCGCGGTCGCGCAGCGGGTCGAGGCCGATCGCCGCGGCCCGGCCGGCGTCGTCGAGGTCGGTGAAGCGCATCTCGAGGCGGCCCTCGTCGGCGCCGGCCCGCAGCACGCGCACACCGGAGACCCGCTCCGCGTAGCGGGCGGCGTCCTCGGCCGGGGCGCCCGGGCGCGCCTCGCCCAGCCGGACGAAGTCGGAGTTGGGGTCGAGCACCACGATCTGGAGCCGGGTCTCCAGCAGCAGCCGCTCCAGGATCAGCCCGAGCGCGTAGGACTTGCCGGATCCGGACTGCCCGCAGAGGAAGGTGTGGCGGTCGAAGCCGCCGGCGTCGATCCGGGCAGGGACGCCGGGGGCGAACAGCATCTCGCCGACCGTCAGCTGCGCCCTGCGCGACGTGGTCGAGGCCAGCCACGCCGCCACCTCGTCGGGCGATGCCGGCGCGACGGCCGCGTCGTTGAACGGCGCCGCGTCGCCCAGCACCACGCCCGAGCCCTGCACCGCGTGGATCCGCACCCGCGTCCGCACGCGCTCGGCGCCGGCGTCCGCGCGCTCCAGCTCCGGTCCGTCGATCATCTGGAAGACGCTCTCGACGATCTGGCCCAGCACGGGGCCGCCGGCGACGTCGATCCGGGCGTAGGAGCCGACCTGCAGCGGCGCGCCGACGGGCGCCTGGAACGAGAACGAGCGCCCGTCCAGCGAGCGCGCCAGCGGGAGCAGGGTCCGCTCGAGCCGCTCGCGCACGTCGCGGTAGCGATCGAACCCCTCGTCGACCTGGGCGGGCTGCACCCGCCGGTTCTATCAGACCCGCGTGCTCAGCGGATGGCCAGCAGCAGCACGGAGCCGGCGACCACCGCGCATCCGAGCACCACCGGGATCACGATTCGATACCCCATGTCTGGAGGATCGGACGTTCAGCCGCATCCCTGGTCACCCGATCGGGTGCGGTGGCGGGGACGCCGGACCGATCGTCGTCGCCCGGGCGTAGCATCCCCGCAGGCGCCGATAGGCTCGGTGCGGCTGGGAGAACGGCTCTATGGTCGAGATGCGGTCAGCGCGAGTGCATGGTGCGGTGGATGCCGGAGTCCGGCGGTGACCACGGGCACCCCGCTGGACGACGTCGGCCGCGACCTGCACGCGCCGCCCGCGCTCGCAGCCGACCCCAGCGGTCAGTTTCGCCGCTTCACCTGCTGGGCGGTCGTCTCGGCTGCGCTGGTGCTGGTGCTCGTCACCGGCGTCAACCTCGTTGCCAACCCCTACCGCATGGGCGGGCTGCACCTGGTGCCGTCGGTCGTGACGAGCGACGTCAGCTTCAAGCTCGACCTGCTCGACCGCATCGACGGCCGGCCGCGCTTCCTGGTGCTCGGCTCGTCGCGCGCGTTCAAGCTCGATCCCGTCTGGCTGAGCGGCGCCGGCCGCCCCTCCTTCAACGCCGCGGTCAGCGGCGGGACGCCGGTGGACGCCTACGCGATGCTCCGGCACACCGCCGAGCGGTGCCGCTGCCGGTTCACCGCGATCTGGGTGCTGGACGTGGAGGGGCTGCGCAGCCGCACGATCGACCCGGCGGTGGTCAACGATCCCCGCGTCGCCGGCTACCTGCCGGTGTCGGAGCGGGTGGGCGAGTGGGTGGACGCCCTCAAGCGCGCCGCCAGCTGGGACGAGCTCCAGGACTCATGGCGGGCCGCGCAGCACGACGCCTCGGATGACGTCCCGCGCAACAGCCTGTTCAGCACGCTCGGCTACTACCGCGGCATGAACTACCACTGGAAGACGAAGTTCGACCAGTACGTCGGGATCTACGCCCACGGTGGCTTCCCCGCGCTGGCGCCGGTCGAGACCGCCTACCTGCGGCGCACCGCCGACTACGCGTCCGACCACGGCATCCGGCTGGTGATGGTCGTGCCACCGATGAACGACAGCCTGCTCCGGGCCGTCGGCCCCGCCGGCTACGACCAGCGCCATGCCGACCTGGTGGCGGCGTTGCACGCGGTGGCCCGGGGCCGCCCCGGCCTCACCGTGCTCGACTACCGCGACGCCGGCGCGTTCGGCGGCAGCGACGACGGGTTCCTCGACCCGGTCCACCAGACCCGCGCGAACATGCGCGCGATGACGGCGGACATCTGCCAGCGTGCCGCGCTCGCCTGCACGCTCACCACCCCCGCGGCGTGAGCCGTTGGTTTCAGGCGCTGGGCAGCTGCGTGCGGGGGCGCTCGCCGCGCACCCGCACACGGCCGCACCGCAGGCACTGTTCGGCCTCGACGATGACGTCTCCCTGGAGGCGCTCGTCCTGTCGCCAGCGGTGGCCGTGGGTGATGCAGCGGACACGTCTACGGAGGTGTCGATCGGCCATTGAGGACAACCTATCCCCGCTCTCTTGCAGCCCGGTTGGCGGCGGATTGGAGCGCCGGCCGCGGCCGGCCGCCTCCGTCATTCGACGGATGGCCGGCCGGTGAAGGGGTGGTTACCATCGACCGCCCGGCCGGTGTGACGGGTTCGTGGACCGAGCCATACCCTCGCCCGCGTTCCTGACTCCCGCCGGCCGGGTACGGCCGTCGTCCGGCACGACCCGCTGACGCGGTTGGAGCGGCTCGGGCGGCGGCGCGGCCGGTATCCTCGGCGGCGATGAGCGGCACCGCGGGACTGTTCGAGGACTACGAGATCCACGCGCCGCCCTTCTCGGCGGAGGACGGGCAGCGGCTGGCGGCCGAGCTGTTCGGGGTGGAGGGCAAGCCCGTCGAGCTGGGCAGCCACCAGGACCGGAATTACCGGATCACGACGCCCGGCGGGCGGCGCACGGTGCTGAAGATTGCGAACCCGCACTTCGGCCGCGGATCGCTCGAGCTTCAGAACGACGCGATGGCGTGGGTCAGCGGCCGCGTGCCGTTCGAGACCCCGCAGGTCGTGGCCGCCCTGGACGGGTCGGCGATCGCGACGGTCGATCGCGACGGCGTCGCCTACGACGTGCGGATGGTCGAGTACCTGGACGGCGAGCCGCTGCTCGCGTCCGCGCACCTCTCCGACGGGATCCTGGAGGCCGTGGGCCGCGTCGGCGCCGGCATCGCGGCGGCCCTGGACGGCTTCGACCACCCGGCCGCCGACCGCGTGCTGCAGTGGGACGTGCGCCATGCACGGGCGGTCGTGGACGGGCTCATCCGCCACGTGGCCGACCCCGCGCGGCGTGCGCTGGTCGAGCGGGCGATGGTGGCGCACGACGAGGCGATGGCGCGGCTGGCGCCGCTGCTGCGGACGCAGGTCGTCCACGGGGACGTGACCGACTACAACGTGATCGGCCGGCGTGGCGACGACGGCCGCCTGTGGCCGAGCGGCCTGATCGACTTCGGCGACTCCACCCGCACGTACCTGGCGGCCGAGCCCGCCGTGGCGGCCACCTCGGTGATCGCCCACGCTCCGGGCGACCCGCTGGGCGCGATGCTGGCGGTGCTGCGCGGGTTCCACGCCGAGCTGCCGCTGACCGAGGCCGAGATCTCTGCGTACTTCCCGCTGGTCGTGGGCCGCGCCGCGCTGTGCGCCGTCAGCACCGACCAGCAGGCCGCCCTCGATCCCGACAACGACTACGCCACCGGGCTGATCGAGGTGGACTGGGGCACGCTGGCCGCTGTCGCCGACGTGCCGCCCGCGCTGGCCGAGGCCGTCGCCCGGGCCGCCTGCGGGCTCGACCCGCACCCGCGGACCGGCGCCGTGCGCGGGTACCTGGCCTCCGTCCGGGCGGTGCCGCCGGTCGATCCGGCCGGGCGCACGCTGCGCCGCGTCGACCTTGGAGTCGGATCGGCGGCCTACGCGCACGGCGAGTGGGAGACGGCGGCCGGCATCGCCGCCGCGGCGTCCGCCGGGCCGGGCGAGCTCGGCATCGGCCGCCACGGCGAGGCGCGCCTGCACCGCGCGGGCAGGCCTCGCGAGGGCGGGCCGGACGCGATCCACCTCGGCGCCGACGTGTTCGCGGAGCCCGGCGAGACCGTCCGTGCACCTCTCGCCGGCGTGGTTGTCGGCCGTGACGACGGCAGCGTGACGCTGCGCCACGACGCGCCAGACGGCCCGCTGTGGCTGCGGCTGGAGGGCGTCGCGCCGTCGCCGGCGGGGGAGGCCGTCGCGGCCGGCGATCCGGTCGGCATCGTCGGCCCGGCGGGAGCGCGAGCGCTCGCGCACCTGCACGTTCAGGTGTCGCTCGAGCCGATCGACCCGTTGCCCGAGTGGGCCGCGGCCTCGGCCGCCACGGCGTGGCTCGCGCTCTGCCCCGATCCCTCGCCGCTGCTCGGGGTGGAGCCCGAGGAGCGGCCCCGCCGCGACCTGCTGGCCCGCCGGCGCGGCGCGCTGGCCGATGCGCAGCGCCTCTACTACGAGCATCCGCCGGAGATGGTGCGGGGCTGGCGCCACCACCTCTATGACGCCGACGCCCGGCCGTACCTCGACATCGTCAACAACGTCGCGGTGCTCGGCCACAGCCATCCCGCCGTGGCGGAGGCGGCGTTCCGGCAGTTCCGGCTGCTGAACACGAACTCGCGCTTCCTCTATGCCGGGATGGCCCGCTTCGCCGAGCGGCTGCTCGAGCTGGTGCCGGCGCCGCTCGACCGGGTCTTCCTGGTCAACTCCGGCAGCGAGGCGAACGACCTGGCCCTGCGGCTCGCCCGCACGGCCACCGGGCGCCGCGACACCGTCGCGCTGGCGGGCGCCTACCACGGCTGGACGAGCGCAACCTTCGAGGTCAGCACGTCGCTGTTCGACAACCCGGAGGGGCTGGCGAACCTGCAGCCGCACGTCCAAGTCGTCCTGCCGCCGGACACCTATCGCGGCGAGTGGGGCGCCGACGATCCCGCCGCAGGCGAGCGCTACGCCGCCGCCGTGGGCGACGCAGCTGCGCGAGCCGGCGGCCTGGCCGCGTTCATCTGCGAGCCGCAGCTGGGCAACTCCGGCGGACTGCTGGCGCCCGACGGGTACCTCGCGGCCGCGTATCGCCACGTCCGCGCCGCCGGCGGGCTGTGCATCGCCGACGAGGTGCAGGTCGGCTACGGCCGGATGGGCCGCTGGTTCTGGGCCTTCGAGCAGCAGGGCGTCGTGCCCGACATCGTCACGATCGCGAAGTCCACCGGCAACGGCCACCCGGTCGGCGCCGTGGTCACGACGGCCGCGATCGCCGAGGCGTTCGACCGCGGCGGGAGCTTCTTCAGCTCCGTCGGCGGCTCCCCGGTGTCGTGCGAGGTCGGCATCGCCGTGCTCGACGCGATCCGCGACGAGCGGCTCCAGGAGAACGCGGTCGCGGTCGGCGACCACCTGCGGGCCGGCCTCGAGGAGTGCGCCGGGCGGCACGAGCTGATCGGCGCCGTCCATGGCACCGGCCTCTACATGGGCGTCGAGCTCGTCCGCGACCGGGCGACGAAGGAGCCGGCGACCGCCGAGGCGTACGCGCTGTGTGAGCGGCTGCGCGAGCTGGGCGCGATCGTGCAGCCGACCGGGGACTACGAGAACGTGCTCAAGATCAAGCCGCCGTTGTGCATCGACCGGGCGGGCGCCGACCACCTGGTCGAGGCGCTCGACCGCGCGCTCCGCGACGGCTGGTAGGCCGCCGGGGACTGGTAGACTCGCCTCCCCGGCCCGGCCGGGGAACCAATGCCCGCAGTATCCCGACTCGCAACGATCGCCGTCGTCGCGCTCCTCGCCGTCGCCGCCTCGCCTGCGCCCGACGCCGTCGCCACCAGCGCGACCATCGACGCGCCGGCCGACCGCAGCGTCCAGGCGTCGGGGTTCACGGGGCCGGTCAAGGTCACCTTCGGCGACGTCACCGCCGACGCCGTGACGGTGCGTGTCTCCGGTGGGTCGTACCTGTGGGAGGCGCACCCGACCGTCACCTCGGCGGGTCAGATGAGCTTCACCATCGACCCCGTCACGGCGGCGGGTGGATACGTCATCCAGGTGTTCGCCGGCGGCGACAGCATCGCCGGGTCGTCGTTCTCCGTGCTGGCGCCGGACACGGCCGAGATCACCGCGCCGCCGCGCGGATCCGTCTACGTGGCGGGTTCCGGCCCGGCCGCCGCCGGCGTGCACTGGACATCCATCGCCTCCCCAGGCAACAGCTATCGGGTGGACGTCGCAGGCGGCGAGGGCGGCACCCACTCGTGCACCTATCCCGGCGGCGGACTGGAGGGCACGACCACCTCCTGCGCGCTGACCGAGTTGGCGCCCGACTCCTACACGGTGACGGTGCGGGACGTGACGACCGTCGCCGTGATGGCGACGTCGTCGTTCACCGTCGTGCCCCGCATCGCGGTCACGTCCAACCCGCTCTCGCCGAACCCGTTCTTCCCCTACGAGCAGGACGGCTTCCGTGACACGACCTCCTTCACCTTCTCGATCACCAAGTCGGCGTACGTCACCGTGACCATCCGGAACCACACCGGGGCGGCATCGCGGACGCTGCCGCTGGGGCTGCTCGGGGGCGGCAGCCACACGATCCAGTGGCTGGGGCACAACGACCACGGCAATCCGGTGCTGCCGGGCACGTTCACCTTCGGGGTCACGGCCCACGCCAACGGGCTGACGGCGACCGGCGCGCCGCGCAGCGTGATCGCGTCGGTCGGGCTCCACACGCCGCCGTCCGCCGCCGCGCCGGTGGACTTCTACCCGATCGTCGTGGACGGCCTGCGCGACCGCACCACGATCACGTACACGCTCAACCGCTCCGCCCGCGTCAGCCTCCAGGCCCGCACGACGGGCGGGAACGTGCTCCGCCACATCGACCTCGGCCTGCTCGGCGCCGGCCGCCACACGACGACCTGGGCGGGCGGCCGCGACAACGGCACGCGCGTCCCGCCCGGCACGTACCAGGTGCGGGTGGTGGCATCGACCCTGCTCCAGCAGAAGCCCGGGCTCTGGCTGACCGTGCGCGTGCACGCCGGGCGGCCGTGAGCCGCCCGGTCTGACCCGGTACGGGCGCCCCGCCGCGATGATGCGGGGGTGTCGCTGACGGAAGGGATCCGCGGGTACGGCCTGCTGCTGGGGCGGCCGGGGCTGCGGCGGATGGTCGTGTGGGGCCTGATCGGCCGGCTGCCGATGGGCATGATGGCGCTGGCCCTGGTGCTGCTCGTCCGCGGGGCCGGCGGCACGTACGCCGCCGCCGGCTTCGTCACTGCGGCGAGCGCCGTGGCCGCGGCCGCCGGTGCGCCGTTCGGCGGGCGGCTGGTCGATCGCCACCGGCCGGCCAGGGTGCTGGCGGTCTACGCGGTCTGCCATCCGGCGGCGCTGACGCTGTTGCTGGTACTGGCCGTGACCGACCGGCCGATCTGGACGCTGGGCGCTGCGGCGGCGGTGTCCGGCGCCTGCTTCCCACCGATCGGGCCGACGGTGCGCATGCTGTGGCCGTCGCTGGTGCGCAGCGATCGCGAGCGCACGGCCGCCTTCGCGATGGAGGCGACGCTGCAGGAGCTGATCTTCGTCTCCGGGCCGCTGCTGGTCGGCGTCCTCGCGGCCACCGTGTCGTCCAGTGCGGGAGTGGTGGCCGCGGCCGTGCTCTCGGCGGTCGGTGTGGTCGGGTTCGCCACCTCGCGGCCGGTACGGGAGCGGCCGGCGAGGGATCCCGCTGAGCACGGCCACCGTCACCTGCTGGCGGCGGTCGCGCCGGGCGGGGTGCGCCGCATGATCCTGTTCTCGATGGGCTACGGCGTCGCGTTCGGCGCCGTCGAGGTGGCCATGCCGGCCTTCGCCGAGGGCCACGGCGGGCGGGCGCTGAGCGGGATCGTGCTGGCCTGCTGGTCGGCCGGCAGCCTGGCCGGCGGCGTGCTGGCCGCTGGCCACGGCGGCGAGCACCTGACCCGCCGGCTGCGGCAGCTGAGCATCGTCTTCACCGCCGTGCTGGTGCTGCCGCTGCTGGCCGGGTCGATCGGGGTGATGGCCGCGGTCATGTTCCTGGCTGGGATGCCGATCGCGCCCAGCTTCGCCGTCACCTACAACCTGCTCGAGCGCGCCGCCCTTCCCGGCACCCAGGCCGAGGTCTTCGGCTGGGTCAGCACCGCGATCACGATCGGGCTGGCCGCGGGCACCGCGGGAGGCGGCAACCTCATCTCCCACGTCGGCATCGACGCGTCGCTGCTGCTCGGAGTCGCCGGCGCCGCGGCCGCCGCGGGCATCGCGCTCACCTCGCCGGCGCCCGACGCGCCGCCGCCGGCTGACATAATCGCCGCCTCGACCGCGATCCGATGACCGCCGCCCACGTCCCCACCGCCGCACCCGACATGACCGCGCTGCGGGCGTGCTGGCATCCGGTTGCCTACGCGGACAGCGTCGGATCCGCCCCTGCCGGCACGATGCTGCTGGATGAGCCGCTGGTGCTGTGGCGAGGTGCCGACGGCGGCGTCCGGGCGCTCGCCGACCTCTGCATCCACCGCGGCACCGCGCTGTCGCTGGGCTGGGTGGACGCCGACGAGATCGTCTGTCCCTACCACGGCTGGCGCTACGGCGGAGACGGCGTCTGCACGCGGATCCCCCAGCTCGCCGATCCCACCCGCATCCCCCGCAAGGCGCGCGTGCGGCGCTACGCGGCACGCGAGGCGCTGGGTCTGATCTGGGTCGCGCTCGACGAGCCGCGCTGGGAGCTGCCCGACGTGCCCGAGGTGACCGAACCGGGCTGGGCGGTCGTCCAGGCGGGGCCGTACGCGTGGGCCTCGGACGCCTCGCGCCAGCTCGAGAACTTCACCGACTTCGGCCACTTCCCCTGGGTGCATCCGGGCCTGCTGGGCGACCCGGAGCGGCCGGTCGTGCCGGCCCACAGCGTCGAGACCGACGGGCACGTGCTGCGCTACGAGATCGTGCGGCCGGAGGCGCCCAACAGCGACGACTTCCCCGTGTTCGGCAACGAGCAGGTGGAGACGCCGGAGCGGCGCAGCCGCTACGCCCTGCACCTGCCCTACACGATCGTGCTGCGGCTGGGCTGGGGCGGCGAGAAGGGGATGATGTACCTGTTCGCCTCGCAGCCGATCAGCGCGGACCGCTGTGCCGGGTACGTGGTGATGGCCCGCAACTACGACCTCGACCAGCCGCCCGAAGTGCTCCAGCAGTTCGAGGACACGATCTTCGGCCAGGACCGGCGCATCGTCGAGTCGCAGCGTCCCGAGCAGGTGCCGTTCGACCTGGCCGACGAGCTGCACCTGACGTTCGACGCGGTCGCGGTCGCCTACCGCCGCGCCATGCGCGCCCAGGGCCTGGCGACCGGCTGATGCGCTCGCGCCGAGTGATCCACTGTGTGGACGCGCACGCCGAGGGGGAGCCGAGCCGGATCGTGGTCGGCGGCGTCGGCGACGTGCCCGGCGCGACCATGCTCGAGAAGATGCGCCACCTCGAGCGGGAGGGAGACGACCTCCGCCGCCTGCTGCTGTTCGAGCCGCGCGGCTCCGCGCCGCTCTCGCTCGACCTGGTCGTCCCGGCCACGGTGCCCGAGGCGGACATGGGCTTCATCATCATGGAGTCGTGCTCCTATGAGGGCATGTCCGGCTCGAACACGATCAACACCGCCACCGTGCTGCTCGAGACCGGCATGCTGCCGATGGCCGGCCCGCGCACCGAGCTGGTGCTGGAGGCGCCCGCGGGCCTGCTGCGCATCACGGCCGACACCGAGGGCGGCCGCTGCCGCAGCATCACCTTCGCCAATGTGCCGTCGTTCGCCGTCCACCTGGACGCGCGGGTGGACGTCCCCGGGGTGGGCGAGCTGCGGGTGGACGTCGGCTACGGGGGCGCGTTCTGCGCGTTCGTCGACGTCGCCCCGCTGGGCTACGGCATCGTGCCGGACGAGGCGCGGGCGCTGGCCGACCTGGGCGAGCGGATCCGCCCCCACGTGGTCGACGCGCTCCCCGTGTCGCACCCTGCCGAGCCCGCGCTGGGCGTCCTCTCCTTCGTCGTGCTGACCGCGCCGCCGCGCGACGGCGGCCACGCCCGCAACGCCACGGTGGTCGCCCCCGGCCGGCTCGACCGCTGCGCGACGGGGACGGCCACCTCGGCGCGGATGGCGGTGCTGGCCGCCCGCGGCGGGCTGGCCGAGGGCGAGGAGTTCGTCAACGAGAGCATCATCTCGACCCGGCTGGTGGGCCGCATCGCGGCGCGCGTCGACCTGGCCGGCACGCCGGCGATCGTGCCCGAGGTGACCGGGCGCAGCTGGATCACCGGCGTGCACCAGTTCCTGCTCGACCCCGACGATCCGTTCCCGCAGGGCTTCCAGCTGGCCGACACGTGGGGCGCCGGCGCCCGGGAGACGCTGCTCGGCCACCCCGGGGGCTGAGCCCGCCCGGGCGGGGCGGCGAGTCGTTCCGGTAGCCTTGTCCGGTGCACCCCTTCGACGGCTCCGGCGCCTGGCTGCGCTGCCAGTTCCACGCCCACACCACCAACTCTGACGGCGAGGCGACGCCCGCCGGGCTCGCCGCCCACTACGCCCGCGCCGGCTTCGACGTGCTGGCGGTGACCGACCACTGGCACGTCACCGACCAGGCCAGCGACGAGATCCTGGTCATCCCCTCCAGCGAGCTGTCCGCGCGGGTGGACGACGTCATCGAGGAGGCGGACATCCTCGCCCTCGGCGCCGCGTCGCTGCCGGAGGTGCGCGACTACTTCCCGTCGATCGAGGAGGCCGCGGCGTGGATCGTCGCGGCGGGCGGCGTCGCCTACCTCGCGCACCCGTACTGGAGCGGACTGGAGCCCCAGCACTACCTGGACGCGCCCAGCCTGTCCGGGATGGAGATCTTCAACGGCGGCAGCGAGGCCAGCAACGGCAACGGTTCCTCGGTCGAGGTGTGGGACGCGGTGCTGCACCGCGGCCGCCCGTGCTTCGGTATCGCGACGGACGACTGCCACTATCCGGGCTCGGACAGCCGGCTGGCGTGGACGGTGGTGCGTGCCGCCGAGCGCAGCCGCGAGGGTGTCCTGGACGCGCTGCGCACCGGCTCGTTCTATGCGTCGGGAGGCCCGCGCATCGATCACGTGCGGGTCGTGGACGACGGTGTCGAGGTGCGGTGCTCGCCGGCCCGGTCGGTGACGCTGCGGTCGGGCCCGTGGGACGGCGGCCGGGCCAACGCCGACCCGCGGCTGCTCTCCTGGCGCGGGCGCGTCCTCGAGCGCGACGGCGCCGGGCTGATCGTCGCCGCGCACCTTCGCTTTCCCGAGACCTGGCGGTGGGGCCGGGTCGAGGTGCAGGCCGCCGACGGGGCGGTCGCATGGACGAACCCGGGGCCGCTGCCGCTGGACGAGGACGGCGGCCCCGAGTCGAATCGCTGACGTCTCGTTGACAACCGACAACGAGCGGGGCAGGAATCCGTTCCAGGCGCGGCGAAAGCAGGAGTCGCACGACCGCGCAAGGAGGCACGGTGATGCGGTACGCCTGGATTCGAGGAACGCGCCCCGGAGATCGTGGCCCCGTGTGGCTGGGCCGGATCCCGTCGCACCTTCGGCGCTCGGTCGAGGAGGGCCGCCTCAGCGTCAGCCGGGTCAGCGCGATCTGCCTGTACGCGGTGTTCGCCCCGCTGGCGCTGCTGGTCGAGCTCGGCTTCGGCGGGGTCAGCGCCCGCCCTGCGCTGGCGGCGGCCGCGATCGCACTCCTCATCCTCCAGGTCGCCGCGGCCGGGCTGGCCCGCTCCGTGCCGGCCTGGGGCTGGCGCGTGATGGTGTTCGCGATCGCCGTCACGTACGTCCTGTTCGGCCAGATCAACCACGCGGCGGGGTCGTCGCTGGCCATCCTCCTCGTCGTCCCCGTGGGGTGGGTGGCGGCGTTCCGCAGTACCCGCGCGATCGTCTTCACCGTGGTCGCCGTCTGCATCGCGAGCGCCACCCTGCTCGGCAGCACGCCCACCGTGTCCACCGCCGAGTCGCTGCTGGTCTGGCTGACGCGGGTGCTGGTCTACGTCACCGTTGCGGTCACCGTCCACGTCCTGGTCACGACGCTTCGCCGGTCGCGCAACGAGGCCGTACGGCGGGCGAACACCGACGCGGTGACCGGTGCGTCCAGCCGCTCGCACATGGTCGAACTGCTGCGCGCAGGGTTCGGCGGGGAGTCCGCGGTGCTGCTGTTCGACATCGACCACTTCAAGCGGGTGAACGACGCGCACGGGCACAGCGCCGGCGACCAGGCGCTGCAGGCGGTCGTCGCCCGGGCGCAGCGGATGCTGCGCTCCCACGACGTGCTGGCGCGATGGGGCGGCGAGGAGTTCCTGATCCTGGCCGAGGGGATCGGCTCGGAGGAGGCCCTGATGGGCTTCGCCGAGCGGATCCGGCACGGCATCGAGCGGGCGCCGTTCGCGGTCGGCGGCGCCCGCCTGAACCTGACGGTATCGGTCGGCTGCGCGCGGATCCCGGCGGGCCGCCACCGGGTGCGTGATGTGATCGCCGCCGCCGACGGGGCGCTCTACGAGGCCAAGCGCGAGGGCCGCAACCGGGCCCGCACGGCGACGCTGCCGCCGCCGGTGCCGGCGGAGATCGCCCGCCTCCAGGCCAGCTGACCGCATCCGGGGCCCGGCACGGCGTGACGCCACCGTCAGGAGCCCAACCTGGCGCCACGGAGTGTCCGGCACGTCGAGAGGCAACCAAGGGACATGAGCCAGTTGGGCCGGTGCCGGACACGGAATGGTGGTCCACCGACGCCACGGTCAGGAGCCCAACCCGCGCCCGCCCAACCCGCGCCCGCCCAACCCCCGCCCGCCCAACCCCCGCCCGCCCAACCCCGCCGACCCAACCTCGCCCCTCAATCCCCCCGAACGGGCGTCGTCTGTGGAGCAATCGCGGCCGATCATCTGAGAGGACGGCCGCACGGGCGGCTCCGACGTCCTCGCTCCATGAACCGCATCGCACTCGTCTCCCTGACGCTGCTCGCCGTCTGTTCGGCGACCGCTCCCGCGCTCGCCGCCCCGGCGCAGCCGCGCCTGAGCGTGACGCTGACGGGGACGCCGCTCAAGATCTCGGCCGACACGATGGCGACGTTCCGGTTCGTCCGCAGCGGCCGCGCGCCGACCGCGTGCAGACTGGACGCCGGCAAGTTCGCTGCGTGCACGACGCCGCACGTCGTCCGCGGGCTGCACGCAGGGATCGCACACCTTCGTCGTCCGCGTGACCTCCGGCGGCACGGTGCGCACGGCCTCCTACAGCTGGACGGTGGACACGGCGCCGCCGACCGCGCCGCTCGTCAGCGGCAGCCAGGCGTGGCACAACGCGACGTCCACCACCGCCACCGCGTACGGATCGACCGACGCCGGCGCGGGCGTTGCCAGCTACCAGCACCAGATCTCGGTCAACGGCGGAGCGACCTGGAGCCCCTTGCTGGGCGGGGCATCGGCCACGGCCACCTTCGAGGGCGTCACGCTCGCCCGGTTCCGGGCGCTGGACAAGGCCGGGCGCCTGTCGCATTGGACGCAGGTCAGCCTGCGGCTCGACCGTCACGGTCCCAGCGCTCCCACGGCCGCGGGCGGCACCACCGGCTGGGTGAACGCGCCCGTCTTCCTGCACGAGAACGCCAACGCCGCCGACGCACTGTCCGGCGTCGCGGGATACGAGGTGCAGACGTCGATGACCGCCGGCGAGATCTGGTCGTCGCCCCAGCCCGTGTCGGGCGGCGGCATCACGGACGCCACCGACGGGATCATGCTGGCCCGGTTCCGCGCGATCGACGGCGCGGGCAACGCCGGCCAGTGGTCGGCGGCGGTGCAGGCCCACCTGGACACGGTCGCCCCGGCCCTGACGGCGGCGAGCACGCATGTGTCGTGGTCGACCGCGGCCTCGGGCACCGCCTCCGTCGTCTCGACCTCGGACGACCGCAGCGGCGTCGACCCCGCCACGGTGCAGTACCGCACCTCCACGGACGGCGGCGCCACGTGGAGCCAGACCGCGGCGGGCTCGTCCGTTCCCGTCACCGCCGAGGGCGACACCGAGGTCGGCTTCCTGGTCCGCGACCACGCCGGCAACCCGAGCGCGTGGGTCGTGGTGCACGTGCGGCTCGACCGCACGGCACCGTCCGTGACGGGCCTCGCCGCCGGGATCACGAAGGATCTGGTCGATCAGGGCGACTGGCTGCTCGATCCCGAGATCTGCGTGGTCACCGGCGACGGCACCGGCAGCGGCGTCCCCAGCGTGGCGTTCGCGTCCTCGATCGACGGCGGCACCACCTGGGCACCGATGGCGAACACCAGCGGCGCGTGCGGACGGCTCACCGCCGAGGGCGCCGACGTGCGCGTCCGGGCGCGGGCGACCGACGGCGCCGGCAACGTCGGCGCGTGGGCCACGTTCGCGATGAAGAACGACCACACGGCGCCGGCCGCGCCCGACGTCATCGGCGGCAGCGGCGCCGCGTGCCAGGGCCTCGGCGCGTGGGTGATCGGCAGCGGCGGCACCGATGCCCTCTCGGGCATCGTGGACTGGGAGCAGCGGTTCTCGACCGACGGCGGGTCGACCTGGTCGGTCGTCGACGACAGCGGCCGCTTCCAGCCCACCCAGGCCGGGACGTACGTGGTCGAGATGCGCACGGTTGACGCCGCGGGCAACATCAGCCCCTGGTCGGCGATCACCGACGACGCCACGCTCTGCGTGGCCTAGACACGCGGCCGGCAGCCGGAATCGCGGTTGCGGCCGCACAAACGGCCAAAAAGCCCGTACAGTCGATGTATGACCGTGCGTGGCTCCGACGCGGCCATACCGGCTGGTGACGACGTCTGGGACGACCACGCCGAGCGTGGCTACCTGCAGGCGCTCCCGATTGTGCTGGAGGAGGTGTTCGCCTCCCAGGCAGCGGGAGGGCTCGCCGACGCCGTCTGCCGGGGCGTGGAGGAGCTGATCGAGGGCGTGTCCGCCTCGCTGGACGCCTTCCCCCCGACGTTCACCGGAGACACCGTCTTCGACTACGCGCCCAACGGCGATGGCGCGCTCGACGACGCCGACCGCGGCATCTGGTCGATCGTCTGGTACCCGGGACGCGTCGAGGTGCGCTTCCCGCTCAGCGCGGGTGGCTTCGCGGTCGGGGAGCTGGTCGTGGCGTCCGTGCCCGGGCGCTGGATCCGGCGGCAGGAGCGCAACCAGCTCCGCCGTTACGCCGACCTGGTCGGCCCACCGCTGCACCTGGCGCTGCGCGCCGAGGCGCTCCAGAGCTTCGCGCTGACCGATGAGTTGACGGGGCTCGCAAACCGGCGCGCCCTCGACCACGAGCTCGACTCGATGTGCGTCGGCGACCGCCGCCTGCGTCTGCTGCTGCTCGACCTCGACCGGCTGAAGCAGGTCAACGATACGCTCGGCTACGACCAGGGCGACACGCTGATCACCACCCTCGCCCACACGCTCCGCGAGGCCGCGCGCGAAGGCGAGCTCGTTGCCCGGCTGGGCGGCGACGAGTTCGTGATGGTGCTGCCGGATGCCTCGTCGAAGACCGCCAGGAAGCGGGCCGAATGGATCCGCACCGAGTTCGCGCGAAAGCCGCTGTCGCCCGGCGTGGCCGCGGTCGGCTGCGGCGTCTCGATCGGCATCATCAAGGCGCGCCCGGGTGAGGATCCGCGGCAGCTCGTGCGCCGCGCGGCTCGCTCGATGCGCGGGCAGAAGCGCCGCCGCTCGAGCGACCCACGGTAGCCCTCGCCATCCCGTCGGCGCAGGCGCCCGCGTATGCTTGGCCGCCGCCGATGGAGCCCACGACCGACGTCCTCGACCTGTTCCCGCCCGGCGCCCGCCGCGACGGCGACGGCACCCTTGTGGTGGGCGGGTGCCGGCTGGACAACCTGGCCGCGGCGTACGGCACGCCGGTGCTGATCGTGGACGAGGGGCACCTGCGCGAGACCGCGCGGCGCTACCTCCGGGCCGCCGCCGGCCGCGGCCGCGACGTGCAGGTGACCTTCGCCGCGAAGTCGTTCCCCTGCGCGGCGGTGCTGCGGGCGCTGGCGGACGAGGGCGTATGGGTGGACGTCGCCGGGCACGGCGAACTGGCGGCGGCGCTGCGCGCGGGCGTTCCCCCGGAGTGCATCCTGCTGCACGGGAACGCCAAGGCCGACGCCGAGATCGGCGCGGCGCTCGACGCCGGGATCGCCTACGTCGTCGTTGACAACATGGACGACATCGACCGGCTGGAGCGGCTGGCGGCAACAGATCAGCGCGTGCTGGTGCGGATCATCCCCGGCGTCGCTCCGCAGACCCACGACGCGGTCAGCACGGGCGGCGACGACTCGAAGTTCGGGCTGCCGGCCGACCAGGCGGCGGCGGCGATGCGCCGCATCCGCGCCTCCACGCACCTGCGGCTGGACGGCGTGCACATCCACATCGGCTCGCAGATCATGGCCGTCGAGCCGTTCGCCGACTCGGTCGCGTCGCTGGCGTCGATGCTGGCGGATGCGGGCGAGGGCGAGCACGCCGTGTTCGACCTCGGGGGCGGCCTCGGCGTGCGGTACGCGCGGGACGAGCGGGTGCCGTCGATCGAGACCTACGTCGGCACCGTCCTGGACGCGGCCGACCGCCACCTTCCGGCGGGCGCCCGCGTGCTGCTCGAGCCGGGCCGCTCGATGGTGGGCGGCGCAGGTGTCAGCCTCTACCGCGTGACGACGGTCAAGCGCACGGGGCGCACGTTCGTCGCGGTGGACGGCGGCATGGGCGACAACCTCGAGGCGTCGCTCTACGGCCAGCGCTTCGAGGCCGCCCTCGCCGCGCCCGGCACGGCCGCGCGCGAGGAGGAGCTGTGCGACGTGGTGGGGCATCACTGCGAGTCCGGTGACCGGCTGATCGCCGGCATCCGGCTGCCTCGGCCGGCCGTCGGCGACCTGCTGGCCGTGCCCGTCACGGGTGCGTACACGTACGCCCTCTCCAACAACTACAACGGTGCCTGCCGCCCGCCCGTGGTCTTCGTGGGCGACGGACGCCACCGTGCGGTCGTGCGGCGCGAGACGCTGGACGATCTCGCCCGCCGCGACGTCGGCTGACCGCCCTCTGGCCGGGAGGCCCGGCCAGAGGGTTGTCATCCGCTACCGCGCCGGGGGCGCGCCGAAGCCCGACTGGGTCGCGGTGACGGCGAAGCTCGAATCGAGCTTGACCGTGACCTCCGACCCGTCGGCCTTGCGCAGGTGCGCCTCGTACGCCGCGCCGGCCGAGTCGGTCTCGACCCGGATCACCGTGGCCCCGGGTACCGCCGCCAGCGCGGCCTTGCGCACCTTCTCGGCCGTGGCTCCGGTCAGCAGCGTCTCGCCTGGCCCGTGGGCGAGCTTGGCAGGGTCGCCGCCCGCCGGGGGCGCATGTGAGGTGCTCGGCGTGCCGCCGGACGACGACCCTCCGCCGCTCGCCGCGGCGGCGACGCCCGCCCCGCCGACGGCTGCGCCGGCCGTCACCGCGAGGGTGACGATCCACCTGGCTGCTCGTGTGTTTCGCATCTCTACCTCCTTGCCGGGTTGTCGAGATGGAGCTTCGGCCCCGCGCCTGAGCGGCTGGGGGGAGCCGGCTGGGGATCCGCGCAGAGCCACTGCCGGATTCCGTGTCCGCGGACGTTGCCCGGGCGGCGGGATCGTCTACCCTTCGGGTATGTCCGCTGTCCTGATCGCGCTGATCCTGGTGGTGCTCGTCATCGCCTTCGGCTTCAGCGTGCTGGGCGTTGCGCTCGGGGTGCTGGGCACACTGCTCTGGTACGCCGTCGTCGGCCTCGTGATCGGCGGCCTGGGCAGGCTGGTCGCCTCCGGCCGGCGCCCGGCGTCGATGACGGCGACCGTGCTCTACGGCATCGCGGGCTCGATCCTGGGCGGCGTGATCGGCCGGGATCTGCTCAGCGTTGGGTGGTTCGGCCAGTTCCTGACGGCGGTCGTGGTGGCCGCGATCCTGGTCGTCATCACGGTTCCGCGCACCCGCTGAGGCGCTAGACGATGTTCCGCTCGCGGCGCACCGCCGCGCGCGCGAACCGATCCGCCGACAGCGGGCTGACGTCCACGAACGGCTCCGCGCCGAGCACGAGGTCGCGGAGGATCTCGCCGACCGCGGGCGCCTGCAGGAAGCCGTGGCCCGAGAAGCCGGTGGCGTAGAGGAACCGCCCCGTGCCGCCCGCCTCACCGATCAGCCCGTTGTGGTCGGGGCTGGTCTCGTAGAACCCGCTCCATCCGCCGGCGATCCCCATCCCCAGCATCGCCGGAGCGCGCCGCTCCATCACCTCGCCGACCCGCTCCAGCCAGTCGTCGCGAAGCGGATGGTCGAATCCGGCCGGCTGTTCGGGGTCGCCCATGCCGAACAGCAGCCCCGGCCCCTCCGGGTGGAAGTAGAAGCCGGTCGAGAAGTCGATCGTCATCGGCAGCCGCGGCGGCAGGTCGGCGACCGGCTCGGTGAACCACACCGGCCGGCGCACCGGCTCGACCGGCAGGGTGACGCCGGCCATCGCGCCGATCGCGCGTGACCATGCGCCGGCCGCGCAGACGACGGTGCCGGTGGCGATCGTGCCTGCCGTCGTTTCGACGCCGCGGATCGCGCCGTCGGTGACGTCGATGCCGGTGACCGTGACGCCGGTGCGGAGCTCCGCACCCTTTGCCCTCGCCGCCGAGGCGTAGCCCTGCACCACCGACTCCGGGCTGGCATGGCCGTCCAGCTCGCAGAACGTCGCCGCAAGCACGTCGTCCACCGAGACGATCGGCGAGCGCTTCCCCGCCTCCTCGGCGGAGAGCATCGTCGCCGGCAGCCCGCACGCCTGCTGGAGCGCGACGTTCTGGCCGAACGCCTCCACGTCCTCCGGCCGCGTCAGCAGGAAGAGGTAGCCGTCCTGGTGGAAGCCGATGTCCCACCCCGGCCGCTCGCCGAACCGCTCGAACGCCTGGATCGAGCGCAGGGCGATCGCGATGTTGAGCTCGTCCGAGAACTGCGCCCGGATGCCGCCCGCCGCCCGCACGGTCGATCCGCTCGCCAGCTCGTGCTGCTCCAGCAGGACGACGTCCTCCACACCGGCCTCGGCCAGGTGGAACGCAATGCTCGTGCCGATCACCCCGCCGCCGACGATGACGACGGCGGCAGTGCTGGCCGTGCTCACTACGTGGGGGTGCCCGCCGGCTGCTCGCCCTCCGAGAGCTCCGCGCCGGGTGCGGGCTCCGTCTCCTCCGTGTGGCCGTTCTGCTCCGCCGGGGCTGCGGCCCTGCGCGGGCGGTGCAGGGCGTCCTCGATCAACGCCGCGAGGATCGCGTCACGGCTCATGTGCGGCAGCTCGTCGGTGCGCACGTCGCGGGCCTCGGCGAGGTCGAGCAAGGCGGTGCGGGGCAGCGTCTGGAGGATGTCGAGCCGCGGCAGGGTCGGGCGCTCGACCGGCGTCCGCGCCGGGGCGTCCGGGGCCGCGGAGACGACATCGGGCACGGGCTCGGTCACGGCCGGGGCCTTCCGGCCGTTCGTCGCGGCCGGCGGTGTCGCCGGCGGCGGGGCATCGACGACCGCTGCCGCGGGGGGGATGAACGGCGCGGGCGGCCAGGCGACCGGCGCGGGCGGGCGGCGGCGACCGCGCCGCCGCACCAGCACGATCGTCAGGATCACCGCGATCAGCGCGAGCAGCGCCGCGGCCGGGGCGACCAGCAGCCACACGGCGAGCTGCTGCGGCGTCGCCGGCAGCGCGATCGGGCTGGCGGCGAGGTGCCGCAGCCTGCACGCCGCGTTCGACCCGCCGGCGATGAACGTGCCGACCGGCGTCCCCGGCGCCACCGCGACGAGCCCGGTCGGCGAGAGCCGGCACTCGGTCAGCACCGGCGCGTGGAAGCGGAACCAGATCAGGCCGAACAGGTCGTTGGCCGAGAGGTCGGAGGTCGCGTTGTCGAGGATGTGGCTGGCGGCGGCCGGCGCGCTGGTTGCCGGCAGCGCCAGGATCCGGTTGACGAGCGCTCCCAGCACGCGGCTCTGGCGCTGGGCCTGGGAGCGGTCGGCGTCCTCCGGGCTGGTTCCGCTGCGGATGTAGATCGCCGCGTCGGGGCCGCTCAGCCGGAGCTTGCCGGCGTGGAAGCTGCCGCCCAGCTGGCCGTTCGCCTTCGGGGGGATCGAGACCGGGCTGGGATTCCACAGCGTGATGCCGCCGAGCGCGTTCACGATCGAGCCCAGCTTGTCGAAGTTGAGCTCGACCACATGGTTGATCGGCACGCCCAGCGAGGTGCTCAGCGTCTTGGTGACGAGCGGCGGCCCGCCCTGGGCGAACACGTCCTCGAGGGTCGGCGATCCGCCCGCCGGCAGGCGCACGGTGCGGGGCATGTAGAGCAGCGAGATCCGGCGGCGCTGCGGCTGGGTGGCCAGCCCGACCGCCGAGATCGAGCCGCTCTTCTGCGTGCCCGAGATCCCCATCAGCAGCGTCACCTGGCTGGTGGACAGGATCGGCCCCGCCGGGGCGAGCTGACGGCGGAGGGTGGTGCTGACCCGGTTGTTGGCGCCGTGCAGCGCGTTCACGATCTCCAGGTACTTGAGGACGCCGAACGAGAGGACGGCCACCAGCGCGACCGTGGCCAGCGCGCCGGCGATCCGCCAGGGGTGCCAAAGCCGCCGGTACCAGCGAGGGCCGGACGGGCCTCCGGAGGACGTTGCCGCGACAGGCGACGGGCGCAGGGGCGGTGGGGGCGCGGCGATCGGAGCGCGTCGCGGCGGCGGGTCGGCCGGGCGCGGCGGCGGAGTCTCGACGCGGGGGGCGGGGGGCTCGACCGGGACCGGCGGCTTGGCCGGAGCCGGCGGCTCGGCGCGTGGGGGCGCCGGGGGCTCGCGACGCGGTGGCGCCGGAGTCTCGGCGCGCGGCGCGGGCGGCTGGGTCGTCCGCAGGGAGCTGACCGCCGCAGAGGGCACCTGTGGGGGGCGGGGCACGGCGACCGACCCGGCGCCGGAAGGCTCGGCGCGCCGCGGCGCAATCCTGGGTGCCCGCACGGAGCCCGCCGCGGATGCGCCCGACCGCGCCGCCGATCGCACGCGGCCGGCCACGGCCACCGCGCCTGCTGCGATCGCCGCGCCCGCAAGCGCTCCGCCCACTCCGATGGCACGCAGCGCCCGCATCCCGGCAGCGGCGCAGACGGCCGCGCCGCGCGAGGCCGCGTGGGCCGCCACCACGACGCCGGCAGCGATCGCGGCCCCGGCGATCGCCGCGCCGCGCCCGACCGCACGTGCGGCGATGACGAGCGCGCGGACGACCGCGGCCGCGGCGACGGCGATGCCGTGACCCGCGGCACGAGCGCCCGCTCCGATGCGTGTGCCGGCGGCGGTGGCGCCGGCGCCGATCTTCGGTGCCGTGCGGGCGGTCCCGGCCGCCGACGCCCGGCCGGCGCGGCCGATACCCGTCGCCGACGCCCGGCCGGCGCGGCCAATGCCGGAGCCCAGCGCGGCGGCGGCCGCGACGACCGCCCCGGCAGCCGCACGGAGCGGCGGCGCCGAGCGCCGCGCCGTCGATCCGACGCCGCCGCCCAGCCGTCGCGCCCCGGACGCTCCGGCGGACGCCCCGGATCCGATCGCACCCGCCGCCTCGGGGATCAGCGGCTTCGCCTTGGCCGTCGTCCGGCCCGCGCTGCGGGCGAGCCCGCCCGCGGCGCGCGTGGCATCCGCCGTCGCGTGGCCGGTGACGCGCCCCGCGCCGCGGGCGAGTCCGCCCGCCGCCCGGGTTGCTCCGGCGGTGGCGTGCCCGCCCGTCCTGGCGGCGGCCCCGCCGCCGCGGGCTGCGCCGGCTGCACCTCTGCCAAGCATCCTCGCGCCGGTTGCGATCCCGCGGCCGGCGGCCGCACCCAGCGCCGCCAGCATGCCTGCGAGGCCCACCACGCCGCGGCCGGCGGCGGCCGCAGCCCGGCGCAGCAGCGGGGCGCTCCGCGCGATCGTGCGGCCCAGCCAGACGATGGCGGCAACCAGCAGGGCGATCGCAACGGCTCCGCCCCGAGCCAGCGCGGCGCCCGAACGGCGCGCTCCGCGGCCGGCTGCACGAGCCGCTGATCCGGCGCCGGCGGCCAGCGCCGCGAGCAGCCGGCCGGACGTGCGGCCCAGCGATGCGATGCCGCGTGCCACCGATCGAAGCAGCGCCGCCCCGCCGTGGCCGAGTGCGGCCGCTCCGCGGCCGAACCCGCGTGCGCAGGCGGCCAGAAGCACGACCGCGCCGCGCCCCAGCGCGGCGGCACCACGGACCGCACCGCGGGCGAGTGCGGCGATCAGATGCCCGATCCGCGGGAAGACTCCGAGCAGCGCCGCGAGCCCCAGCAGCAGCGCCCGCAGCACCGCGCGCGGCCACGTCCGCCGCCGCGGCGGGGGGCCGGTCTGGGCGGTCGGCTCGCGCTCGTCGCGCATCGCCGAGGCGAGCCAGACCATGCCGACGATCACGGCCGGGCATGCCCCGATGAGCAGAATCAACGCATTGCGTGTCATGACCGTGCCCTGGTCAGCCCTGAGCCGACGATCGCCACGTTTTCGAGAACCTGCGAAACGGTGACTCTCCCGACTGGTGGAACCCCGAGTGGAGCCTACGTGTCCGGGAGGAGCAGGTCAAATGGCGCCGGGAGCGGGATCACGCCCGACGCGGCCGTCGGAGGCCTTCTGCCGCAGTCCCCGACCGACGCCGAGCACGACCGCGGTGTTCACCAAGGACAGGTGGGTGAACGCCTGCGGGAAGTTGCCGAGCTGGCGGCGAAGCGTCGGATGATACTCTTCGGACAGCAATCCGACGTCGTTGCGCAGGTCGAGCAGCCGCTCGAACAACTCACGCGCCTCGTCGCGCCGGCCCTGCTGCGCCAGCACGTCGGCGAGCCAGAACGAGCAGGCGAGGAAGACGCCCTCACCGCCGGGGAGCCCGTCCACGCCGCCGTCATCCTGCGTCCGGTAGCGCAGCACCAGGCCGTCCACCATCAGCTCCCGCTCGATCGCGGCCACCGTCGAAACCATGCGAGGGTCGTCCGCCGCCAGGAAGCCGACGGTCGGCATCAGCAGGACGCTGGCGTCGAGCTCCTCCGAGCCGTAGCTCTGGGTGAACGCCTGCTTCGCCTCGCTCCACGCACGGTCGAGCACCTCCGCGTGGATCTCGTCACGCAGCGCACGCCAGCGGTCGGCCGGCCCCGTGCGGTCGAACTCGTCGTGGAAGCGGACGCCGCGGTCGAACGCCACCCATGCCATCACCTTGGAGTGCGTGAAGTGCCGCCTGACACCGCGCACCTCCCAGATGCCGCTGTCCTCGCGCCGCCACTCCGTCTCCAGCCGGCCCAGCAGCATGCGCAGCAGCGACCAGGCGGTGTGGTCGCGAGCACCGCCGTGCGCGACCGTCTGGTAGGCCGCGTCCAGCACCTCGCCGTAGACGTCGAGCTGGATCTGCTCGTGCGCCGCGTTGCCGATCCGGACCGGGCGCGACCCCTCGTAGCCGGAGAGCCACTCGACCTCGCGCTCGGGCAGCCGCCGCTCGCCGGAGATGCCATACATGATCTGGATGTCCGCGGGATCGCCGGCGACCGCCCGCAGCAGCCACTGGCGCCAGGCCGCCGCCTCATCGTGGTAGCCGGCGTGGAGCATCGCGGTCAGCGTCAGGGATGCGTCGCGGAGCCAGCAGTAGCGGTAGTCCCAGTTGCGCTCGCCGCCCAGGCTCTCGGGGAGCGAGCTGGTGGGCGCGGCGACGATCCCGCCGGTGGGCTGGTGCGTCAGCGCCTTCAGCACCAGCAGCGACTGGTGGATCTCCTCGTGGTAGTCGCCGTGGTGCCCGCACTGGTCGGCCCACTCGAGCCAGTACGCCTCGGTCTCGCGCAGTGCGGCCTCGGGATCGATCGGGTCCGGCGCGGGCTCGTGCGACGGGAACCATGTCAGGACGAACGGGACTCGCTCGCCCGGGCGGACGGTCAGCTCGGAGACGGTGGCCAGGTCCTCACCGCGCACCGGAGCCGGTGTCCGGAACGACAACGCATCCGGTCCCGCCGTCGCGATCCGGGCATGGTCGACGCGGCGCACCCACGGCACGATGCTGCCGTGGCCGAAGCGGATGACGAGCTCGGAACGCACCGGCACCTCGCCGTCCAGGCCCTCGACGATGCGGACGATGTCCGGAGCTGCACCGCGGGGCGGCATGAAGTCCAGGGCGCGCACGCTGCCCTCGGCCGTCTCGAACACGGACTCCAGGATCAGCGTGTCGTGCCGGTAGCGGCGTGTGGAGGAGATGATCGGGCTGGAGGGCGCCAGCAGCCAGCGCCCGTTGTCCCGGCCGCCGAGCAGCGCGGCGAAGCAGGCCTCCGAGTCGAACCGCGGGAAGCAGCACCAGTCGATCGAGCCCTCCCGGCTGACCAGTGCCGCGGTCTGCAGGTCGCCGATCAGCGCGTAGTCCTCGATCCGGGGCATCGCGGGAACTGTAGGCCGCGGCTATCGTCACCGCCCGGTGGACCAGCCGGCCCCGCACACCGAGACGATCGAGGGCTGTGACGCGATCGCCTGGGCGGCTCCGCACGGCGACCGCCTGCACCGCTGGTCGACGGCGCTGCTGGCGGAAGGCGGGTGGATCCTGATCGACCCCGTGGACGTCCCCGGCCTCGACGCAATGCTCGCGCCGCGTGGACCCGTGCGGGGCGTGCGGCTGCTGCTCGACCGCCACCGCCGTGACGGAGCCGCCATCGCGGCTCGGCATGACGTCGCCCTGCTCGGCCCGGGCCGCGTGCCGGGTGGCCTCGACCTGCGCATCCCGGCCATGCGCGGCTGGACCGAGCACGCCCTGTGGATGCCCGGGCGACGGCTGCTCGTCTGCGCGGACGCGCTGGGCACTGCGCCGTACTTCCTGGCCCGGAGCTCTGACCGGTTGGGCGTGCATCCGCTGCTGCGGCTGCGCCCGCCGGTGCGGGCGCTGGGCGGCCTCGAGCCGCGGGCGATCGCCGTCGGGCACGGCGGGCCGCTGATGGACGGTGCGGCGTCCGCGCTGCACGAGGCGCTGGCCACCGCCCGCACCGGTCTGCCGCGAGCGTGGTGGCGCGCCGCGCGCGCCGCCCTGCCCTAGGTACCGAGCAGCATCTGCATCCGGACGGTCGTGCCTGACGTGCCGGTGCGGAGCTGCGACAGGTCGCAGAGCTGGTTGACGAGCCACAGGCCGCGGCCGCCGCGCTCCGTCGGGGCCGGGCGCAGCCGCCCGGCCAGCGCGTCGGCGATCCGGCCGCCGCCGGCGACCTCGCACACGACCCGCTCGTCCTCCGCCCACAGCCGCACTGAGGCGGGCGCGTCCGCATGGCGGATCGAATTGCCGACGACCTCGTTGGCGGCAGTGACGAGGTCGTCGCCGCGGCCCGCCGTGAGGTCGTGGTGATGCAGGTGGCCGCGTAGGAACCCGCGCACCGTGCACAGGTCGGCCGCGTCCGGCAGGGTCGCCGCCTGCGCCGGCGGCGGAGCGAGCGGCTCGATCCCGACCGAGTCCGCCAGCGCCTGGGCGTCGTAACCTCGGCTGGCGACGGTGGCGGTGGCGTCCTCGAGCAGCGGATGGGTGCATGCCGAGAGTGCCAACGCCTGCGCGGGCAACGCCGCGTCGTAGGGACACAGGATCCGCACGTCCACGCCGGCGAATGCGAGGTTGATGAGCGCCTCGTGGCGGGCGGCCTCGAGCATCTCCGCGTCGGTGCGCCCGGGCCAGATCGGCTCGCCCACCATCCGCGCCGGCCGGCCCTCGGTCGAGTCCACGAAATCGGCGATGGCCGAGATGATGCGCGCCGGGTTGCGCCCGAGCCTGGTCATGTCGAGCCAGTGGACGGCCGCGGCGCCGTCGCCCAGCGCGGAGCGGAGCAGCGCCAGCCGCGGCTCGGGGACGGCCACCATGACGGCCTCGCCGGCGTCGATGCCGGCGGCCGCGAACGCGCCCACGGACACGGCGAACTCACGCTGCGAGCGGTAGCGGAGCGCGGAGTGACGGAGCCGTCCCTGTGCATCTGGAGCATCCACGGTCTCGTCCAAGAGGGTACCAGCGGCCAGGGACTACTACCCTACGGCGGCATGCCGGAGGACGTTCGCATCCGTGGCGACATGATCCGCCTGGGCCCGCTGCTGAAGCTGGCCGGCGTGGTCGACGCCGGCTCCGACGTGCGCATGCTGCTGGCGGAGGGCGGGGTGCTGGTCAACGGCGAGCCGGAGGCGCGCCGCGGCCGCCAGCTGCACCCCGGCGACGTCGTCAGCGTTGGCGACCACTCGCTCCGGGTCACCGCCGGCTGACCGGGCGCGCCAGCGCCGCGACGTTTCCCTTGGCCTCGTGCAGCCGCCGCGCCGCCGTCGACGCGTCCGCCGCGCCGGTCGGGTCACCGGCCGCCCGCAGCACCTCGGCCAGCGCGGCATGGGCGTCGGCGCGGAACGTCAGCATGGCGGTCGCATCCGCGGCGGCCGCCGCCGCCCGTGCCTCGGCGACCGCGTGGCCGTGATCGTCTTCGGCGGAGGCGAGCAGCGCGCGGGCCGCGTGACGCTTGATCACCCACTCCGCGTCGGCGGGCGCCGGAATCTCGTCGATCGCCAGCACGGCCGCCGCAGCATCGCCCGTCCCCTGGCGCAGCAGCGCGTGGGCCAGATCCACGCGCACGGTGGACTGGAACCAGCGGTCGCCGGTGCGCTGGGTGATCCGGTCGGCGTCGCGCACCGCGCGCTCGGCGGCGGCCGGGTCGCCCGCCAGCTGCTCGAGCTGCGCGGCGAAGAGCGCCATGGACGCGCTGGCCTGCGTCAGCCCGATGCCGTCCAGCCCGGCGCGCGACCACGCCATCCGTTCCCGCGCATCCTCGATGTGCCCATTCATCGCCGAGAGGACGGAGCGGAATCCCGCCACCTCGAGGGTCGCAACGCGGTCGCGTGCGAAGCGCTCGGCCAGCTCGTCGCAGCGTTCGAGACCCTCGGCGACGGGGGTCAGCCCCTGCACCAGCGTCCAGGCCATGAACCCGACGGCGGCCGCGGCCTCGAAGCCGCTGCCGGCGCGGCGGCCGTGCTCGAGCATCCGCTCGGCCGACGCTCCGCCGGCCTCGGGATCGCCCTGCATCCACGCCAGCTCGGCGCGCAGGTAGTGGGCCCTGGCGATGCCGAGGTCGTCGCCCAGCCGCTCCAGCGTCGCCAGCACGCTGTCCACCGCGCGGAGCGACGCCGCGACGTCGAGCGTCGCCTGGCCCTGGTAGACGCGCAGCCGCTCCCGTTCGACGAGCCCGCGGACCCGGGCTCGCTCGAGTCCGAGCTCGCCGCCCAGCCTCACCGCCTCGTCCGCCACGGTGGTGGCGCGGTCGAACGACCCCGCTGCGAACAGCGCGGCCGCCAGCAGGGGCAACAGTTCGCACCGCTCCGCGCCGCCCGCGCCCGGAAGACCGCTGGCGCGGTCGAGCAGCGCGATCTCGCCGGGCAGGTCGCCGCTGCGGTGGGCCGTGCGCGCGGCGGTTGCGAGCGCCGTGCGGGCGCGAGCCGCGAGGATGTCCTCGCCGGCAGCGCCGATCTCGTGCGCGCAGCGGTGGGCGCGCTCGAGCTGGAAGGCGATCGCGGCGTCGGCGTCGGCGCGGTCGTCTCGGTGCTCGGCCAGCCAGGACGCACGGCGCTCGTGCAGGCGCGCACGCGCCGCCTTGGACAGCGACCGGTACGCCGCCTCCCGGATCAGCGCGTGGCGGAACCGCAGCTCGACATCGCCGGCCAGCAGGTTGCGGGCCGCCAGCGATGCGCACGCCGCGTCGATCTCGGCGGCCGGCGCTCCCTCGGCGAGCGCGTGAACCGACGCGGCCGCGAACCCGTCGCCGGCGACCGCGCCGTAGCAGAGCACCGCGCGCTCGGCCGGATCGAGCAGGTCGAGCCGCGCGGCCAGCAGCGACTTGAGCGCGGGGGGCAGAGCGCTCTCGGCCGCATGCTCCTCGGCATAGGAGGCGAGCTGTTCCAGGAAGAGCGGGTTGCCGGAGGCGACCTCGGCGATCCGCGATCGCGCCGGGTCGTCCAGGGCGGCGCTGCCCACCGAGTCCAGCAGCGCGCGGCTCTGGGCGGGCGTCAGCGGTCGCAGGTCGATCAGGACGTCGTCCTGTCCGCGGCCGGGCCAATCGGGGCGGGCGTCGAGCAGTTCCGGACGGGCCAGGCAGACGAGCAGCCCGCCGGCGCCGGCCTCGCCCTCGGCCGTGACCTCGTCGAGCAGGTCGAGCAGCCCGGGCTGCGCCCACTGGATGTCGTCCACGATCAGCGCGACGGGAGCATCCCCCGCGATCGCCGTCAGCAGCCGCCGGACGGCCCACGCCGGGTCGTCCCCGCCGGCGGGCGCGGGGCCGAGGCCGATCGCCGTGGCCACCCGGGCGGCCACCGCCTCGTCGACGCCGGCGACCTCTGCGAGGGCGGTGACCGGTCGGCCCGCGCAGAGGTCGAGGATCGCCTCCCGCAGCGGACGGTACGTGGTGCCCTCTCCGTACGGCGGACAGCTCCCGGCGAGCACCGTCGCCTCGGACAGGCGCGTGTGCAGCTCAGCGGCCATCCGCGACTTGCCGATGCCCGGCTCGCCGACGACGGTCGCGCGTACCCAGGCCCGCCGATCGCGCGCCCGGCCGTACGCGGCCCGCAGCGCCGCAAGCTCCTCGTCGCGCCCCACAAGCGGCCGGCCCAGGCTGCGGGTGATTGCGGGCGCGTCGTCGGCGACGTGCTCGACCCGGTAGCGCCCTCCCGGACGGTCGCCGCCGCGCGCGGCGTGCTCGACCAGCTCGCGGGTGGACACCGCCAGCAGCACGGCCCCGGGCTCATCCGCGATGGCCGCGGCCTCGGTCGCCGGGCGCCCGAACACCGCCGGATCGCCCGGCCTCCCGGACGTCACCACGACCCCCGTGGCCACGCCCACGCAGCAGGCTTCGGCCCGCGCGGCAGCGATCTCGAGGGCGGCCCGGACGGCCCGCAGGGGGTCGTCCTCGTGGGCCATCGCCGAGCCGAAGACGAGCAGCGCGCCGTCGGGCCGGAGCTGAGCGATGTCGCCGCCGTGGCGCAGCGCGCTCGCCCGTGCAGCGGCATGGTGCGCACCCGCGGCCGCGCGCAGGGCCTCCGGGTCGGCGTCCGCGGCCGCCAGGCGCGTGTAGACGCAGGTGACCTGGCGCCGCACCTCGTCCGAGGACTCGCGGGCGGTGGCCGGAGCGGCGACGTCGTGGCGCAGGATCTCGGCCTCCAGCGTGCGCAGCTCGGGCGACGGCTCCAGGCCGAGGCCGTCGAGCAGCGACCGGCGCGCCTCCCGGTAGGCGGCGAGCGCGTCCGCGGGCCGGCCCGCGCGGTACAGCGCGAGCATCAGCAGCCGCCACAGCCGCTCGTCGTGCGGATGGTCGCGCAGGAGCGCCTGCAGCTCGCCGGCCACCATGCCGGCCGCGGCGCCGGCCTCGAGGTCGGCCTCGATCCGCTCGGCGATGCACTCCCGGCGCAGCGCTTCCAGCCGGGCGATCTCCGCCCGTGCGAAGGCCGCGTCGCGGACGTCCGCCAGGGCGGGCCCGCGCCACAGGGCCTCGGCTGCGCGCAGCGTGGCGCCTGCCTCGGCGGGCCGCTTCCCGGCCCGCTCGTCGCGACCCCGGTCGAGCAGCCCGGCAAACCGGTCGGCGTCGAGCGCGCCGGGCTCGAGCGCGACCTGGTAGCCGGTGCCGTGCGTGACGACGAGCCCGGCGCCGATCGCCCTCCGCAGCCGCGAGACGACCACCTGCACGGCGTTGGGCGCGTTGGCGGGCGGCCGGTCGTCCCACAGTGCGTCCACGATCGCGTCGGCGGGGACGACCGCGCCCCGGTGCACGAGCAGCAGGCAGAGCAGTGCCCGCACCCTTCCGCCCGCCAGGTCGGCGCTGGCCGAACCGAGGCCGACTTCCACCGGCCCGAGGATGCGGAACTCGGCGATCACCGCTGTGGCTGAGGATACCGGGGCGGTGAAAGCGGTCTGAAAGCGCTCCCGGCGATGGTCGGCCCATGACCGCAGCCGCCGTCGAGCAGAAGTCCCGCCTGCGCCGCGAGCTGCGACGCCTCGACACGGTGCTGTTCCTGATGTCGGCGATGGTCGTGGTGGACACGCTGGGGGCGATCGCGATCGGCGGCGAGCAGGCGTTCACCTGGCTCGCGATTCTGTTCGTGACGTTCTTCATCCCGTCGGCGCTGGCGAGCGCCGAGCTGGGGGCGGCGATCCCCGACGAGGGAGGCGCGTACGTGTGGGTGCGGATGGCGTTCGGCCGGCCGGCGGCCGCCCTCACCTCGCTGCTCTACTGGGCGGGCACGCCGATGTGGCTGGGCGGCTCGGTGACGATCGTCGCGGTCTCGGTGTGGGAGCGGTTCTTCACCGACCTCGCCGTCGCTGGCACGCTGGCGTTCGGCGCCGTCTTCGTATGCGGGGCGACGCTTGCGGCCGTCGCCCCGCTGCGCTACGGCAAGTGGGTGCCGTCCAGCGGCGCGATCGGGCAGATCGTGCTGCTGTGCGTCTTCACGTTCTCGGTGGGCCTGTACGGCGCCCAGCACGGCGTCCATGGGCTCGCCCTGGCGGACTTCGCACCGGGGATGACGGTGTTCGTGATGGTCGTCCCGGTGCTGCTCTACAGCTTCGTCGGGATCGAGCTGCCGGCGACCGCCGGCGAGGAGATGGTGAACCCCAGGCGTGACATCCCGGCCGCGATCCTGCGCGCGGGGATCGCGCAGGCGCTGATGTACGGCATCCCCATCCTGGCCATCCTGTTCGTGCTGCCCCAGGGCCAGATCTCGTCGTTGCACGGGCTGATCGACGCGATGAGCGCGGTCTTCACCGTGTACGGCGGCGCGGCGCACGCGCTGGGGATGGCGATGGCTGCGCTGTTCCTCTGGGTGCTGCTCGCGAGCGGCTCAGCCTGGATCATGGGCGCCGGTCGGGCCCAGGCCGCGGCATGCCTCGACGGCGGTGGGCCGGCGGTGCTGGGACGCATCAGCAGCCGCACCGGCGTGCCTGTCGTGATGGCGCTGGTGTCGGGAGCCGCCGCGCTGGCGACGATGGTCGCTGCGGTCGTCGTCACCCAGGGCGACGGCCAGCGCTACTTCTCGGCTGCGTTGACGGTCTCGATCTCGCTGATCGTCCTCGCCTACCTGTTCATCTTCCCGGCCTTCATCCGGCTGCGCTACTCACATGCGCGCCTCGACCGGCCGTTCCGGGCGCCGGGCGGGACGGCCACCGCCTGGATCGTCGGCCTGGCCTCGACCGGCTGGTCGCTGGTCGCGGCACTCAGCCTGCTCTGGCCGGGCATCGGCACCGCTCACCCCGACGCCTCTCTGCCGGCCGGCTTCGAGGGCGACCGGATGGCGTTCGAGCTGGTCGTGCTCTCGCCGGTCGCGGCGATCGTCGCCCTCTGTGCCCTGTTCCTGCTGCTCGGTGCCCGGGTGCGGGCGTCGGCCGCCGAGGCGGTGCGCGCCTGATGCGCCAGGTGTGCGCCGCCATCGGTGTCTCGGCTGGTTACGCGAGCCGGTCGGGGCGCCGCACGGGGTCGATCCGGCGGGACACGACCCACACCAGGCCGGCGACGCAGGCTGCGCGGAAGCGATCGACCGGGTCCCGCCGCATCGCCATCATCGTGGCGCCGACCTCGAGGCAGAGCAGCACGCTGAGCAGGACGATCTGGCGGTTGATCGCACGCGGCATACCCGGACTCTAGCCACCTCCTCGAAACCGGTCTGTGCGCCGCGTTCCGCGAACCGCTGCGGGTGAGCGTCAGGCCTCGGAGCGCACCGCCGCGGCGCCCGCGACCAGCGACTCCAGCTTGCCGTAGGCGACGTCACGCGGCAGGTACTTCATGCCGCAGTCCGGTGCGGCGACCAGCTCCTCCGGCCGCTTGTGCGGCAGGGCCCGGCGGATCCGGGCGGCGACCGTGTCGGGCGACTCGACGGTGGGATCCTCGAGGTCGATCACGCCCAGGATGATGCGCTTGCCGGGCAGCGCGGCGATGACGGCGGTGTCGATGCCCGACTGGGCGGTCTCGATCGACACCTGGTCGCACGAGCAGGCGGCCAGCTCCGGCAGGAACGAGTACGCCTCCGGCCGGCCGTGGATGATCGCGGCGTAGCCGAAGCAGATGTGGACGGCGGTGGTGCCGGTGATGCCGTCGAGCGCGCGCTGCAGGGCCGCGACGCCGAACGCCCGCGCCTTCTCGGGCCGCGCCTGCATATAGGGCTCGTCGATCTGGACGATGTCCGCCCCGGCGGCGAACAGTTCGGCGATCTCGGCGTTGACCGCCGCCGCGTAGGCCAGGGCCAGCTCCGCCTCGTCCGGGTAGAAGTCGTTCTGGGCCTGCTGCGACATCGTGAACGGGCCGGGAACGGTGATCTTGATCGTGCGGCCGGTGTGGGCGCGCAGGAACCGGACGTCACGCACCTGCACGGAGTGGCGGCGCTCGACCGGCCCAACCACCCGCGGCACGGGATTGGGCTCGCCGCTGCGGTCGAGCGCGGTGCCGGGGTTGTCGATGTCCACGCCCGCCAGCGCGGTGGCGAACCGGTTGGAGTAGCTCTCGCGGCGCATCTCCCCGTCGGTGATGATGTCGAGCCCGGCCCGCTCCTGGTCGTGGATCGCGGCCAGCGTCGCGTCGTCCTGCGCCTCCTCCAGGTACCGCGGGTCGATCCGCCACAGCTCGGTCGCCCGCACGCGGGGCGGGAAGCGGTGACGGAGACGGTCGCGGTCGATCAGCCACTCGGGCTGCGCGTACGAGCCGACCAGGCTCGTCGGAAGCGCGTCGGGCAGCGTCGCCATGACCGCACGCTACACGGAGCCGTCGTGGATCGGTACAATCGTACTGGGGGTGTCGAACATGTACGCACAGCCGGGTCGTGCTCCGCGCCGGTGGGCGCTTCGCATCGCCGTGCT
Source organism: uncultured Actinomycetes bacterium (assembly GCA_963797175.1). Lineage (GTDB taxonomy): Bacteria > Actinomycetota > Thermoleophilia > Gaiellales > JAICJC01 > DATLLN01. Next base: position 715,972 of record CAWCOL010000009.1, on the reverse strand, counting down.
CGTCGCGATGATCGCCGCTGCCGGCCTGGGTGGGGCGGCGCCGGGATCGGCGGCCGAGTGCGACGGCGTCCCGCTCGCTCCGGGGGACGACATCGCGGCCGCGCTGGCGTCGCACCCGATCAAGACCACCTTCTGCTTCGCCCCCGGCGTCTACCGCGTCACCGAGCCCCTGCTGCCCCAGCGCAACGACACGCTGATCGGCGCGCCCGGTGCGACCATCGACGGCGCACGCCGGGTGAAGGGCTGGGCGCGTCGCGGCTCGGTGTGGGTCGCCCACCACCGCTCCCAGGGCCCGACGATCCGCACCGCCGGCTGGGGCACGGACGAGCTGATCTACCCGCAGGCCCAGTACGCGGACGATGTCTCGATCGACAACGAGCCTCTGTGGAAGGTCGGCGTCAAGGTGGACGGGGCGATCATCGGCTCCTCAGTGGTCGGCCCCGGCGAGTACTTCATCGACTACGACGCCAACAAGATCACGCTCGGCTCCGACCCGGTGGGCCACCTGGTCGAGCAGGGGTTTGCGGACGGGGGCATCGAGGCGCGCGCCGCCGGCGTCACCATCGACGGTCTCACCGTCGAGGGGACGCAGGGAATCGGGATCGACGCCGACGGATCCGGCTGGACGATCTCCAACAGCACGGCGCGGCTGAACCACGTCACCGGCATCCACGTCACGGAGGGCACCCAGGTGCTGGGCGACACGGTCTCCGGCAACGGCGCCTTCGGCGTCACCGGCAAGGGCGACGGCGTGACGGTGGACGGCAGCACGATCACCGAGAACGACGCGGCGCGGTTCGGGTCGATTCACGGCGGCTGCGACGGCGCGGGCGGCTCCAAGTTCGTCAACAGCCACGACCTGACGATCACGAACAACACGTTCAGCGACAACTGGTGCACCGGCATCTGGCTGGACACGAACGACGACCAGGTGACGGTTGCGCACAACGTCTCGACGGGGAACCGCGCGGACGGCATCCGCCTGGAGATCGGCTACGACGTCGCCATCAGTGACAACACCGTGCAGGACAACGGTCGAGGCGGCATCACCGTGGTGGACTCCCCGCGCGTCACCATCTCGGGCAACAGGGTCAGTGGCAACCTGGGAACCGAGATCATGCTGCAGCAGCACGAGCGCATCGATCCGGTCAGCCCGCTGGGGCCGCACCTGATGCGCAACGCGAAGGTGACTGGCAACGAGGTGTGGCTGAGCGGCTCCCAGGTGGCCGGCGCGCGCGACACCGACAAGCCGCGCCAGGACGCCGTGTTCACCAGCTACCACAACCACTTCGCAGGCAACACGTACCACGTGCCGGCGGCGGACTCGCACAGCTTCCTCTGGCTGGGCGAGAAGATGACGTTCGCCCAGTGGCGCACCGCCGGACAGGACCACACCGGCTCCCTCGTCGTCGGCAGCTGATCGAACCGGGTCTGCCGCCTACCGGGCGAAGCGATCGGTGGCGCGGACGATCTCGGCGGAGATGTCGCCGGTGACGGAGTGCCCGGCGCCGTCCACCACGACCAGCTCGGCGCTGTCCCACGCCCGGTCGAGCTCCCAGGCCGTCCGCAAGGGCGCCTGCATGTCGTAGCGGCCGTTGATCAGCACCGCCGGGATGCCCGCCAGCCGGTCGAGCCCGCCGAACAGTTCGCCGTCGGCGAGGAACGAGTCGTGGCTGATGTAGTGGGTCACCGTCCGGGCGAAGCCGAGCCGGAAGCGCGGATCCTCGAACCGCGAGGCCAGCCCTGTGCGCGGCGGCCACGCCGGCGTCGCCGACTCCCACAGGCACCACTCGTACGCCGCGTGCTCGCGGACGGCGGGATCGGGGTCGAACAGCAGCCGGTAATAGCCCTCGACCACGTCGCCGCCGCGCAGCTCCGGCGGCAGCGCCGCACGCCTGCGCTCCCACTGCTCCGGGAACAGCTCGCCCAGCCCCTCGCGGAAGAGCCAGTCCGCCTCGCGCCGGGTATCGGCCGTGACCCCGAACAGCACGATCTCGGTGACGCGGTCGGGGTGGCGCTGGGCGTAGGCGAGCGCGAGCGTGCTGCCCCACGACCCGCCGAGCAGCAGCCAGCGATCGATCCCCAGCCGCTCCCGCAGGCGCTCGCAGTCGGCGACCAGGTGCGCCGTCGTGTTGGCCGAGAAGTCGGCGTCGGTCTCGCTCGCGTGGGGCGTGCTGCGGCCCGCGCCCCGCTGGTCGAGCAGGACGGTGCGGTAGCGGTCCGGGTCGAACAGCCGGTGGTGCCAGGGCGTGCAGCCCGAGCCGGGCCCGCCGTGCAGCACCAGCGCGGGCTTGCCGGACGGGTTGCCGGACACCTCCCAGTGCACCTCGTTGCCGGCGCCGACGGCGAGCATGCCCTGGTCGTGCGGCTCGATCGGCGGATACAGCTCGGGCACGGCGTGACGCATGCTGGCAGCCGTCGCCTCGGGACGCAAGGGACGGCCGATCGATGTTTGACGACGCCGCACCGGTGGGACATAGTCCGGCAGTGGGATTCGACCAGTACCACGAGCCCGCCGATGAGCTCCCCGACGAGGTTCGCACCTTCGCGCGCCTGTGCGCGTCGTTGACCGAGGAGGCCGAGGCGATCGGCTGGTACGAGCAGCGGCTGGCGCTCGAGTCCGACCGCGACGCGCAGGCGATCATGCGCGACGCGCAGGGCGAGGAGTTCAAGCACTTCTGCATGGACCTCGAGTTCCTGCTCCGGCGGACGCCGCTGTGGCGCGCGATCGCCGCGGGCATCCTGCTCCAGGAGGGCGACATCGTCGAGCACGGCGAGGCGGCCGAGGAGGCCGCGGTGGAGGGCGCCGCCGAGCGCGGCGAACCGGTCGCCGGGTCGGATTCGCTCGGCATCGGTGGGCTCCGCGAGGTGGCGTCGTGAGCCATCTGCTTCGCTCGCACGCGCCGATCACCAGCGAGGGCTGGAGCCGCATCGACGAGGAGGCGCGGGAACGGCTGACGCCGGCGCTGGCCGCCCGCCGGCTGGTGGACTTCTCCGGCCCGCACGGCTGGCAGCACTCATCCACGAACCTGGGGCGGACGAAGTCGCTGACCAAGACGCCGGGGGAGGGCCTCGACGCCGTCCAGCGCCGCGTGCTCGAGCTGGTCGAGCTGCGCGCGGGATTCTCGGTCGCCCGCTCCGAGCTGGCGGACGCCGACCGCGGCGCGGAGGACGTCGATTTCGACGACCTGGACGACGCCGCCAGGCGCCTTGCCATCGCGGAGAACGCTGCCGTCTTCCACGGCTGGAAGACGGCTGGCATCACCGGCATCGCCGAGGCGTCCTCCCATACGGGCGGCACCCTGGGCGAGAACTGCGAGCAGTACCCGCGCCACGTCGCCACGGCGGTCAATGCGCTGCTCGGCGCCGGGATCGACGGGCCCTACGGGCTCGCGCTGGGGCCGGATGCCTACCGACGCGTGCTGGAGACGGGCGAGCACGGCGGCTATCCCCTGCTCGACCACCTCCGCAAGATCCTGGGCGGCCCGCTGGTGTGGGCCCCGGGCGTCGCCGGCGCCGTCGTCATGAGCCTGCGCGGCGGGGACTTCCTGTTCGAGAGCGGCCAGGACGTCTCGGTCGGCTACGAGAGCCATGACGGTGCGGCCGTGCGGCTGTACCTGGAGGAGAGCTTCAGCTTCCGCGTGGTCACTCCCGAGGCCGCCGTTCCGCTCGCGCCGTAGCCCGCCGCGGGCTCGGTGATAACCCGTCAGGTTGTCCGTCGGAGGCCGTTGCTAGGGTCGCTCCACTTCGACCACTCGGGAGGACGACACGATGAAGGCTGGGCTCCGACTTCGCTCCGCGGTGGTGCTCGCAGCGGTCTGCACGATCGCGCTTGCCGCGACCTCCGCCGCGCACGCGGGGACGGCGCTCGTCGCGCTGTCGCCTCGGTTGCAAACGGTCGCGATCGCCGGACATCCCGCCTCGATCAGCGCCCGCGCCCGCGGGCAGGCGCTGCTCGCTGCGCGGTTCGGCCCGGACGCGTTCGTCGACGCGCCGCCCAGCGCCACGCTGCAGACCGACCCGATCTGGATCACGGTCGGCGACGTCCGCTACCGGATGACGGTGTTCGCCTTCCGCGCCCTTGCCCCCGGCTTCGGGCCGCCCGTCGTCGAGGTGATCCTCGTCCGCCCCGCCGGCGGCGCGGCGCCGGCCGATGACGTCCAGCAGCACGAGTACGTCTACTCGGCCCGGGGCATGGTCTTCAACCTGGACACCGCCGGCCTGCGGACGGCGAAGGTGGACCTGCGGAAGCTGTTCCCGACACGGATCTCGACCCTCTTCACCGCCACCTCGCCGGTCGCCTCGTCACCGTGCCGGCTGGCAGGCGGCGGCACCGGACGGTACGCGTGGGCGAGCGGGACGCTGGCGTCGAGGTCGTTCGCCGTGCACACCGGCTCGTCGCCGTTCTTCGGCACCATCACGCTGCCGCCGCTGACCGCGACGGTCTCCTTCGACCCTGGATGCCGGCAGCAGCTGATCCGTGCCGGCGACTGCCCGGGACGGATCGGGCTGTTCGGCTTCAGCGCGAACGGCTACTGGTTCGCCGGCAATGCGTACGGCGACGCCCGGATCGAGCAGCGGGTGTACCACCAGACCGGTGGGGAGGCCTCGGTGCGCGGGCACCTCGTGGACGCGTTCACGCCCGCCTCCGATCTTGCCGTCGCAGCCACGCCGGACGGTGCGACGGCGGAGTGGAGGAGCGCCGGCAACCCGTACACGATCGGGTCGGCGACGTTCCGCTCACATGCCGCCGGCCGATTCGCGGGCCGCTGCCGCGGCGACGACGGCGCCGTGCACCGGTTCGCCGGCACCGAGTACGACGGGCAGCTGACGCCCAACGCCAAGCCGCTGATCGCCCTGCTCGACACCGGCCTGATGGGGCTGACGGCCCGCCGGGCAACGCTCGACCTGGTGCACTACACGAGCTGAGCGCCCGGCCCGCGGACGAACCGGCCCGCCAGCGCGCCGGTGTGCTCGCCACCGCGGACGGTGGCGGCGCCGTTGACCCAGACGTCGCGGACGCCCGTCGCCAGCCGGTGGGGGTGCTCGAACGTCGCGGTGTCCCGAACGTCGGCGGGATCGAACACGACCACGTCCGCGTGCATGCCGGCCGCCAGCGTGCCGCGGTCGCGGATCCCCAGCCGGGCGGCGACGGACGAGCTCATCTTGCGCACGGCGTCTTCCAGGGTGAGCACGCCCTGGTCGCGGGCGTAGTGGCCGAGCACGCGGGCGAAGGTGCCGTAGTCGCGCGGATGGACCGGGCCAAGCGGCTCGGCCCAGGCCGGGTCGAGGCCGCCGCCGTCCGAGCAGACCGCGATCCACTCGCACGCGAGCTGGCGGCGCACGTTTTGCTCCGACATCTCGTGGTAGATGGTGAACACCTCACGGCCCTCGGCGATCAGCAGGTCGAAGACGGCGTCCAGCCAGTCCTGGCCGCGCGACGCGGCGATCTCGGAGAGCGGCCGGCCGACGTACGCGCGGTGTTCGGGGAGCGCGAGGCCGACCGGCACCGTGGTCTCGGGCGGCCCGGCGTCGTCCACCTCCGGCGTGCCCCGCGCGAGCTCACCGCGCACCCAGTCGCGCACGCCGGGCTCGGCCAGCCGCGCGAACAGCCGGCCGTCCGCGGCCAGGCTGACCGGCAGCCGGGCGGAGAGGCCGGTGCCGGACGCCGCGTAGGGGTACATGTCGGCGGCCAGCCGCATCCCCTCGGCGCGCGCTGCCTCGATGCGCGCGATCGCACCGTCCATCAGGTGCCAGTTGCGCGGGCCGCCGGACGCCTTGAGGTGGTAGATCTCGGTGGTCGCGTCGGAGCGCCGGCCGATCTCGACGGCCTCGTCGATCGCATCCAGCAGGCGGTCGCCCTCCGACCTGATGTGCGAGACGTACATCCCGCCGGACCTCGCGGCGATCCGCGCCACCTCGGCGATCTCGCCGGTGCCCGCGTAGGCATCGGGAGGGTAGATCAGCGCGTAGGCGACGCCGAAGGCGCCGTCCGCCATCGCGTTGGCCACCAGCCGGCGCATCGTGTCCAGCTCGGCCGGCGTCGCCGGGCCCATCCGCATCCCACACGCGAACTCGCGGACGGTGCCTCCCCCGACGAACGACCCGACGTTGGGCGAGACGCCCCGCTCGACCAGCGCCCGCAGCCAGTCGCCGAAGCGTGTCCAGCTGCGGATCCGCGCCGGCCACTCCTCGCCGATCGGGATGTCGGGCTCCGGGTCGCGGACGAGGCCGCCGGACGGCGCGGGGGAGTAGCCCTCGCCCATGATCTCGGTGGTGACGCCCTGGAGCAGCTTCGACAGCGACCTGCCGTCCACCAGGAAGGGCCAGAGCGTGTGGCTCATGATGTCGATGAACCCGGGGCAGACCGCCATGCCACGGGCGTCCACCGTCTCCCGCGCCGCTCCGCGGAGCGCACCCGGCTCGACCACCCCGGCGATCATGTCGCCAGACACGGCGACATCAGCCGGCCGGCCCGGCGCGCCCGTGCCGTCGATCACCGTGCCGCCGGTGACCGCGATGTCAACGAGGCGGGTGGTCATCGGCGGACTCTATGCAGCCGGGCGGGACCGGTGGGAAGATGGCGTGGCCCTCGGCCGTCCTGTGGAGACGCAAAACCGCCACCCTCTCGAAGGGAGATCGACATGAGTTCGACCGAGATCGACGACCTGAAGCGCGTCCACCGCGGCACCTGGGCGGCGGGCGACTACGCCAGCGTCGCCGACCGCATCACCGAGCCCGTCGCCCCGCTCGTCGTGGAGCGCGCGGGCATCACAGCCGGACAGGACGTCCTCGACGTCGCCACCGGCACCGGCAACGCCGCCTTGCACGCAGCTGCGGCGGGCGCACACGCCACCGGCCTCGACCTCACACCCGAGCTGTTCGACACGGCCCGCAGCCGCGCCGCGGCGATGGGCGTCGAGGTCGAGTGGGTCGAGGGCGATGCCGAGCAGCTGCCGTTCGGGGACGCGTCGTTCGACCGCGTGACGTCGGTGTTCGGCGTGCAGTTCGCGCCCCGCCACGAGGTGGCCGCGGCCGAGCTCGCCCGCGTCTGCCGCCCGGGCGGCATGATCGTGCTCGCCAACTGGACGCCGCAGGGGGCCATCGGCAACCTGTTCAAGGTGCTGGGCGGGTACATGCCCAAGCCGCCGCCCTACGCGTCACCGCCGCCGCTGTGGGGCAGCGAGGAGCACGTCGCCGCGCTGTTCGCCGGCACCGGGGTCGAGCTCGAGACGACCCGGCTGACGACGCCGCTCGACTTCGACTCGGCGGACGACTACGTCTCATTCATGGAGACGCAGTACGGGCCGACGCTGAAGGCGCGCGAGCGGCTCAGCGGCGAAGGCACCTGGGACGCCTGCCGGGCCGAGATCGTGGAGATGATGGACGGCCGCAACGAGGCATCCGGCAACACGCTTTCGGTGCCCGCCGAGTACCTGCTGCTGATCGGCCGCAAGCAGGGCTGATGCACGGGCGGCCGGGGCGCCGTGTGGGCGCCCTGGCCGCCTGGTGCGCTAGCGCGTCGCCTGTGAGGTGACGGCGCCGGTCTTCGCGTCGGTGCGGATCCGCACGTTGCCGCTCTGGATCGGGCCGCAGTCCTTGATCAGGATCGGGTTGAGCCGGCCCGGCCAGCGCTTGACCGTGACGCACAGCTCGTCACCGGGCGGATCGCCGCCGCGGTCGATCGCCTCGACATGGATGAAGTATCGAAGCTCACCGTCGAAGCAGTTGGTGCTGTTCGCGATCGACTTCGGGTGCGTGTGGTGGTCGGTGGTGGTCGCGATGTACCGGTTGTAGCCCTTGCAGTGGAACGTGTGGCCGTCGGGCTGATACGTCAGCGAGCCCTTCAGGTCGGACCGCGCGTTGAACGTGATCGGCCATCCCTGGTTCGTCGTTGCGGTGCTGTTGGTCACATCGATCGCGAACGCGGTCGCGGCCGTGACCAGCACCGCGATCGTGGCGAGCGCGACGGCGATGCCGAGGCGTGTGCGCATATCAATCCCTCCTCCTCACGTGGGCCGTGTGCGGATGCATCACGGCGTTGTCGATATGGAGCCATGGATTGACGCAGTGCCTGTCATGGTGGTCGAGCGAGGCGTCGGTTTGAGATGCCCTGACCACCGGTATTCCCCGCCGGTGATGTCGGCGTACGCGCCGACCCCGCCGGTGACGTCGACCGTGAAGTCCTCGTGCAGCGATCCCGGCGCTCCCCGCCCGGGGCAGACGGCGCTGCCCGCAGCGAGCGCACCGCGGACGTCGTCCGCGCCGACGTGCAGCTTGAGGATCCCGGTCGCGGGGATGCATCCGGTGACGGGGTCGGCGGCACCGTGGTCGAGGAACACACGGCCGCCGGCCCGACCAGATCCGAGGTAGCCCGACGCCTCGGTGAACGAGCCGCTCAGCTGGTAGCGGCACAGCGGGTGCGGCGGGGCGCAGGTCGCATCGGGCAGGAGCACCAGTCGCAGGATCTGCTGGACGTGCCCGTCGATCGGGTGGTCGGTCTCGGCGGCCGCGGCCGCGGGCAGCATCGCCAGCGCGCTGCCTGCAAGGCAGATGCCGGTCGCGCCCATCAACGCTCGCGCCATCACGTGACCCCCCAACCCGATCGCCGGTAGATCGGGTGTCCATCGACCCGCGGGCGAGCATACATCGCCCCGCGCGCCCGGTCGAGGGTCTAGGAGCCGACGGTCAGCGTGCCGCCCGCGTCCTGGCCCGCGCCGCGCCACGCGGCCCAGGTGACCCGGGTGCCGTCCCACAGGAACCACCGGCCGGATCCGTCGGGCACGGTGTAGCGGTTGTTCCAGAAGCGGTTGTTCCAGCTGGTGAACACGGCCGTGCCCGACGAGGACTGGATGCCGACGTTCTGGGTGCCGCTGAGGCTGACGTCGTTGTCGTACACCTGCTCGTCCCTGACCTGGTGCGGTCCCAGCGGCGAGCTGGGATCGGTGCGGCCGGTGTTGCTGAACATGATGCCGCCGCCCAGGTTCCCGGTCACGGTGTTGCCGTTGATCGTCGCGCCCGGCGTGTTGACGATGGTGATGCCTCCGCGGCCGTTGTCGCGTGAGACGTTGCCGCTGGCGGTGACGTTGTAGGCGATCTCGAACCGGATGCCGTCCGCGCGGTTGTGCTCGGAGACGTTGTCCTCGACCAGCGCGCCGCTGGAGAGGATGTCCACCCACAGCCCGTTGCAGAGGTTGTCGTGGTAGTGGTTGGAGCGGATCACGACGTTCTTGCTGTTCACGATCTTCGTGCCGCCGGCGGCCCAACAGCTGCCGTCGGGCATCATCAGCTTCGCGAAATCGTTGTTGTCCACCTCGTTGCCGGACAGCAGCAGGTTGTCGCCCTGTCCCTTGATGCCGTACTGCCCGTTGTGGTGCACGTGGTCGTTCATCACGGTCATGCCGGCGTCGATCGAGATCCCGGCGACGTGGTTCAGGTCGATCTCGTCGTTCGTCACCGTCCACCCGGTGCCGCCCGCGTCGATCGCGGTGCCGGCGATCTTGCGGATCTCGAGCCCGGTGATGGTCACGTTCGACCCGTGGCCCGTGAAGCCGGCGGTCGCGGCCGTCACCTCGACGACGTGGCCGGTCGGGTTCGAGCCGAGCGTGATCCGGTTCGCGTCATAGTCCATGAAGTACTCGCCGGGCCCGACGGTCGAGGGTGCGGAGCCGACCACGACGCCGTTGCGCTTGACGCCGACCTTCCACAGCGCCCGCCCGTCGTAGAAGAGGTCGTCCGAGTATCCCGACTGCGGATACATCATCTTCTGCGATCCCCATCCCGCCAGGTTCTGAGTCGGCCCCTGCGTCTGTCCTCCGAGCAGCCACACCGAGCCGTTCTTCACCCAGCCGGTGGTCCGCCTGCTGCCGTCCACGATCGCACCCGGCGCGCCGACGAACCGATCGCCGGCGCCCGCTGCGATCGGCGCGGTCACCCGGTAGACGCCGGCCGCCAGGCAGTAGGTCGTCCCGTCGGTGTGCTGCCCGACAACGGCCGAGAGGTTGCTCGCGGGCGTCAGCTGGACGCCCGAGCAGGCGGCCGGCGAGGCGGCCGGAGCCGCGGCGAGCGGCCAGACGGCCACCAGAGCCACGGCGAGTAGCGGGAGCGCGCGGGACCGAGCGCGGCGATCGAGATGCGTGGAGCGCACACTCGAACAGATGCCGGACAACCCTTTGGGCGAGATGAAGAACTCGTAAAGTGATGGTTAGGGGTGCGACCGCACCGGCTCATCACCTCGCGTGCACTGCTCAGGCGGGGGTGAACGCGATCAGCTGCACCGCTCCGGGCGTGCCGTTCAGTGTGTGGCCGTTCGTGACGACGAAGTCCGTCAGACCGTTGCCGTCGTAGTCGATCGGCACGGCGGTGTCCGCGGTGCCGGTGGTGGTCGACGGCACCGTCACCGCGGTGAAGCCGGTGCCGCTGCCGTTGTTGACCAGCATCGTGTCCGGGCCGTTGGCGGAGCCGGCGACCCTGCCGACGACGATGTAGACGTCCTTGACGCCGTCGCCGTTGACGTCGCCCGTGGCCAGGTTGACCGCCCCGTTCAGCGCGATCTGCGCGGAGTGCACGAACCTTCCCCCGGTCTGCAGCGAGACCGCAAGCGTGTCGGTGGTGAGCGACAGCAGGTCGGCCTTGCCGTCACCGTTCACGTCCGCCAGCAGCGCCTCCCGCGGGTTGCCGCCCACGCCCCAGGCGGAGGAGACGTCGGTGTAGCGCGTGCCGTTGCTGATGTACAGCCGCAACCCCCTGTTGGTGCACGCCAGGACGTCGCCGTAGCCGTCGCCGTTGACGTCCCCGGTGGTGACGCAGCCGCTGCCGAACTGGCCGTCGATGCCGAACTGCGGCGCGCCGACGAAGCTCGATCCCTGATTCAGGTAGAGGCGCGACGTGGTGGGCAGGCCGTCCGAGCGGTTCGAGTTGTTGACGACGATCACGTCGGGCCGCGAGTCGCCGTTCGCGTCCGCGACCTTCATCGCGCGGCCGCGGCCGAACGGCTCGATCAGCCCGCCCCAGGAGGCCGCCTTGTCCGACCACGTCCCGGAGGCGTCACGCATCCACAGCTCGTTGTGCTTGGCGTCGCCGCCGTGGCGCGCGCCGTGCGCGCAGATCAGCTCAGGCCGGCCGTCGCCGTTCAGGTCGGCGGCCGTGCAGCCGTGGCGGTCGGTCGCCGGGAACTCGCCCGGGTGGAGCTCGGAGAAGTGGCCGCCGCCCTGGTTGGTGTACAGCCGCCCGGCGGCCGTGTGCCGTCCGATGAAGATGTCGGGAAGGCCGTCGCCGTTGAAGTCGGCCACGACCGCGCCGTACGTGTGCGTGGCCTCGGCGATGCCGGCCGCGGCGGCGACGTCATGGGCCACCACGGGCACGGCGGCGCCCGGCGCGGCCTGGCGCTCGGCCGGCCGGGCGGCGGGCATCGCCGGGACCGAGCTGGCGTCAGGTCGCGGTGCCGCCGGCGGCGGGGGGATGGCGGCCACGGCGGTCTGCGGCCCGGAACGGCAGTACTCCTCGATCACCGTGTCCCGGCCGGACGCCCACACGCCGTCCGCGCCCGGCACCGTCGCGACGGCGAACAGCTCGCTCCCTCCGGGGATCTGCGCCCCCGGATGCGCCGTCCAGGACGTCCCGTCCCAGTGCTCGATCAGCGGCGCGTAGGAGGACGTCGTGGTGTCGAGCCGCATGCCCACGGCCCACACGTCGTTCGGCGATCGCTCGCTGATCGCGCGGAACGCTGCGACCGGCGATCCCGGGGTGATCGTGCCGGGGCTCGTCCAGGTGCTGCCGTTCCAGTGGATCACGACGGGCAGCCAGAGCGAGCCCGCCTGCTGATAGCCGGCCGCCCACGCGTCGCCCGGGGCGACGCTGGAGATCGCGGTCAGGACCATCGGCGCCAGCCCGGCCGGTGTCACCTCGCTCCAGCTCGCGCCGTCGAAGTGCATGATCAGCGCGGTGTCGCCCTGCGTCCCCTCGCGGTACCCGACCGCCCATGCGTCGGAGGCCGAGGTCGATGCCATGCCCAGCAGCGCTCCCGGGGTGGACGGCGTGGATGCGATCGTCCAGGCACCCCCCGACCAGTGCACCATCAGCGGCTTCTGGACGCCGGCCATCGCCCGCTTGCCGACCGCCCACACGTTGCTGGGACCGAGCGCAACGGTGTCCACGAGCGTCGCCGACCGCAGATCGGACGGGAGCGGCGACGGCTGCCAGCTGGTGCCGTCCCAGCGGTCCGCCAGCGGCAGGAACCCGCTGCCGTCGTTCGCGTAGCCGACGGCCATCGCCTGGGTGCCCGACACGATCGCGATCGAGTTGAAGCCGGTCTCGTTGTGGGTCAGCCCGGGCGCCGGCATCGTCGTCCACGAGGTGCCATTCCAGTGCTCGACCGCGGGCGGCGAGCCCGTCTTCTTGTAAGCCCCGACGGCCCACGCCTCGCCGGACGACAGCGCGGCGAGGCCACGGATGCCGTACACCTGCCGCGCACTGGGCGTCGCCGACCAGTCCGAGCAGGTCGCGGCCGTTGCCAGGGGAGCACCACCCGGACCGGCAACCGACGCCGCCCCGAGGGTCAGGAGAACGACCGCAATGAGCGTCTGCGCTCTGCGGTTGATATGCATATTGGAGCCCTTCGCGTGCCGCGCGAGTGAATCACACTTTGCCCCAGAACGCAACAGTCCATCGAGCGTTCTAACGCGTATGCCTAGGGGTGTTGCCGACCGTTGTTACATCCCCGCCGCGTGATCGGCGGCCGGGCGGTCCCGTAGAATGAGGGGGTGGCCCGCAGGGAAACTCACGAGGCCGGCGACCCGCGGCGCCGGGCGCTACGGATCCGGATCGGCTTCGGTCTGATCATCCTGTCCTGGCTGCCGATCGCCCAGGTCGTCATCTGGCTGACGTCGGCCAGCGGCGGACACGCCGAGCGAGTCCGCGCGGTGATCTGGGGCGTCCAGGTCGTGATCGGTCTCGTCGGTGTTGCCGTCGCGGGCGCCGAGACCGTGCAGATCGCGAAGAACGTCGGCTGGCGCAAGGCCCCCGCGGCCGTCTGGCGGCTCGTCCGCTCGCCGGACGCGCCCGTGACCCCGTAGCGGCTCGCAGTCCTGGGAGGGCGTGGGCAGGAGCGCGCGTCAGCGAGCCGACCTCCCGGTCGGTGGAGGGTCGGACGGGAAGAACGCGATCAGCTGCACCGGGCCGGCCGTGCCGTGGAGGGCGTCGCCGTTCAGAACGAGGAAGTCGGTCAGGCCGTTGCCGTCGAAGTCGATGGGCACGGCGGGGCCGGCCGAGCCGACCGAGGTGGACGGCACCGCCATCGGGGTGAAGCTTGCGCCGTCACCGTCGTTCAGCAGCATCACGTCTGCGCCGTTGGACGAACCGTCCACGCGGCCGGTGACGATGTAGACATCGTCGAGGCCGTCGCCGTTGACGTCGCCGACGGCGAGGTCCACCGCGCCACCGAGCGGTGTCCGGGACGGCGGCAGGAAGCGGCCGTCGGACTGGAGCGAGACATTGAGGGAGTCCCCGCTGAGCGTGAGCAGGTCGGTCAGCCCGTCGCCGTTCATGTCGGCCAGCACCGCCTGTCGCGGCTTGCCCACGACGCCCCACGCCGCTGTCGAGTCGACGAAGCGCGACCCGTCGCTCAGGTAGAGGCGGATGCCGCCGTTCGCGCAGGCCATGACGTCGTCGAAGCCGTCGCCGTTGACGTCGCCGGTGACGACGCAGCCGCTTCCGAACCGGCCGTCGATGCCGAACTCGGGTGCGCCGGCGAACGTGCCCCCGTGGTTGAGGTAGAGCCGCGTCGTCGTCGGCAGGCCATCCGACCGGTTCGCGTTGTTCACGACGATCACGTCCGGCTGTCCGTCGCCGTTCGCATCGAGGATCCGCATCGCCCGTCCCCGGCCGAACGGCTCGATCATTCCGCCGAAGGACGCGGCGCGGTCGGTCCAGCCGCCGTCGCCGTCACGCACCCAGAGCTCATTCCGCTTGGCGTCGCCGCCGTGCCGTGCGCCGTGTGCGCAGAGCACCTCGTCGCTCCCGTCGCCGTTCACATCCGCGACGGCGCAGCCGTGGCGGTCGGTCGCCGGGAACGTGTCCGGCGCGAGCTCGGCGAACCGCCCGTCGCCGAGGTTGGAGTACAGCCTCGCCGCGCCGGTGTGCCTGCCGAGGAAGATGTCCGGCAGCCCGTCGCCGTCGAAGTCCGCGACGGTGGCGTCGTAGGTATGGGTGATCTCGGCGACCCCCGCATCCGCTGCGACATCGCGTGCCGTCACGGTCAGAGCGGAGCCCTGCGAGGCGTCGCGCACCGCCCGCGTGGGCGCCGCCGCCCGCCCGCCCGGCGCCGGTGCGGTCGCCGCCGGCGGGGCCGGGGCGATGGTCGGGCGATGCGCCGTCGCCTCCGCCCCCGCCCGGCAGTACTCCTCGATCAGGGAGTTCCGGCCGGACGCCCACACGCTGTCGCTGCCGGGCGCCGCGTCGACGGCGAACAGCTCGCTGCCGCCGCTGCCACCGCCGGCGGTTGCCCCGGTCTCGGCGCTCCACGACGTGCCGTCCCAGTGCTCGATCAGCGGGCCATAGGCCGACCTCGCCGGGTCGAGGCGCATCCCGACCGCCCACACATCGTCTGGCGAGCGCGCGTCAACACCCCGGAACGCGGCGACCGACGAGCCCGGGTCGGCGGTCGCCGTCGCCGTCCAGGCCGTGCCGTCCCAGTGCAGCGCGACCGGACGCCAGCCCTCGCCCGCCTGCTCGTAGCCCGCCGCCCAGACGTCGCCGGCGCCGTCCGCGGAGACGGAGGTCAGCACCATCCCGAACAGCTCGGGGGGCGTCGACGCGGTCCACCTGGTGCCGTCGAAGTGCATGATCAGCCCGGTCTCGCCCGCAGTCGTCTCCAGGTAGCCGACAGCCCACGCGTCGCTCGCGGACGCTGCGGCCAGGCCGAGCAGCGCTCCCGGGGTGGTCGGGGCCGGTGCGATCGACCACGTCGAGCCCGACCAGTGCACCATCACCGGGCGCTGGACGCCGGCGATCGCGCGCTTACCCACCGCCCAGATGTCGTTGTGGCCGAGCGCCACCGTGTGCACCAGTGTTGCCGACCGCAGCGCGGGAGGCAGCGGAGCGGATCGCCATGCGGTGCCGTCCCAGAGGTCGGCGAGCGGCTTGAAACCGCCGCCGTCGTTGGCGTAGCCGACCGCCATCGCTTCGGTCGGCGAGACGGCCGTGACCGCGTTGAACCCCGTCTCGTTCCTGGTCAAGCCGGGCGCCTGCATCACCGACCACGACGTCCCGTCCCAGTGCTCGACGGCCGGCGGCGAGCCGGTCTTCTTGTAGGCGCCGACCGCCCAGGCGTCCGTGGGTGAGAGCGCGGCCAGCCCGCGGATGCCGTAGACGAGCTGTGAGCTCTGGATGCCCGACCAGTCCGCGCAGGGTGTGACGGAGGCGCCGGCTGGTGTTCTCGGCCCGGCACAGAGCATCGCCGCGAATGCGACGACCATTGCCGCGGCAAGCGCATGTGTCATGCGGGTGCGACGCATGTGAAGCCTTTCGTCGGGACGTGCTCGCCGGTGCGTGCGGCGAGTCATCTGTTGCACCTCGAGACGTCCCCGATCGCGCGGCCTGCCTTACAGCGGCCGCGTGGGGCGAATCTGCAACATCGTTGTCCTACGTCTCGAGGGTGCGGTGCGCGCTCACGTATCAGTGCATGCCAAGGCGGCCCGCCGGGAGCTGGGGGATAATATGACACCTCGTCACCGTCGGAGCCCATTCCGGCCGGCGTGGTGAGGGAGCAACTGTAACGACTTCTTCACCAGCGTCAATCGACCGAAAGTACTGAAACGTCACACGAGATCCGGTTGGCGGCCGGCGGCGTAACGGTTGTGTGGGCCGGCGCCACTCACTTCCACGGGTGGGAGGCCGCCGGCCGCACGCCCGCCGTCCCCGCACTGGAGGTATCGATGACGAGTAGACCGGCCGAGATCCTGGCGATCCCGGGGAGCCTGAGAGCTGGCTCCAGGAACCGTGCCGCCCTGCGCGCCGCCGCCGCGGCGGCCGCCGCGGACGGCATCGCGGTCGCGATCGACGCGTACATGGGCGAGCTGCCGCACTTCGACCCCGACCTGGAGTGCGAGCCGCCCGACGTCGTGCTGCGCTTCCGGGCGACCTGCGAGCGGGCCGGCGGCGTGCTGCTGGCGGTGCCCGAGTACGCGTTCGGCATCCCCGGCGTGTTCAAGAACGCGCTGGACTGGACGGTGGGCACGACCTCGCTCTACGGCAAGCCGGTGACGGTGCTCAGCGTCGCCCCCGAGGGGCGCGGGCGCCACGCGCGGGACGCCCTCGCAAACGTGCTCACCGCCATCGGCGCGGACGCGGTGTACCGGTCGGTGCCGATCGCGACGCGGGATCTCACCGAGGACGGGGAGGTCACCGCTGCCCGGATCGTCGGGGAGCTGCGGGCGGTCGTGGTCGAGCTCGCCGAGCGCGCGCGGATGGCAGGTATCGCCTCGGACGCCGGGCGGTCGGTGCGGATGTAGACCATCGTCGTCGTTGCCGGAGCCGGCCGCACCACCTATGATGGGCGGCGCACGTGTCAGCGCCGATCGACCAGGGAGCGGAGATGCGCCACGCGTACATGTCCATCGAAACGGGTTACCTGACCTACTCGGAGGGTGTGGCGCGTGGTTCGGAAGAGGCTCAACCTGGGGATCCTGGCGCACGTCGACGCCGGTAAGACAACGCTGACAGAGCGGCTGCTGTTCGCAGCCGGGGTGATCGACGAGATCGGGAGCGTCGATCGCGGAACGACGCAGACCGACTCGCTCGCGCTGGAGCGCCGGCGCGGGATCACGATCAGGTCGGCGGTCGTGTCGTTCCTGGTCGGCGACGTCGCCGTGAACCTGATCGACACCCCCGGCCATCCCGATTTCATCGCCGAGGTGGAGCGCGTGCTGGGCGTGCTCGACGGCGCCGTGCTGCTGGTGTCAGCGGTCGAGGGCGTGCAGCCGCAGACCCGCGTCCTGATGCGGGCGCTGCAGCGGCTGCGCGTCCCCACGCTGCTGTTCGTCAACAAGATCGACCGTCCGGGCGCGGAGTGCGGCCGGGTGCTTGCCGGCATCGCCGACCGGCTGACCCCCGCTGTTATCGCGACGGGGACGGTCACCGGTGCCGGTACTCGTGCGGCGGCGGTCACGACGTTCGGCGAGGGCGACGCTGCGTTCGCGACCGAGCTGACGGACCTGCTGGCGGCCGGCGACGACCGCCTTCTGGCTGCGTACGTCCAGCACGGCGAGCTCTCCCATGCACGTCTTCGCTGTGCGCTGGCCGAGCAGGTCGGCGGGGCGGCGGTTCACCCGGTGCTCTTCGGATCGGCCGTCACGGGCGCGGGCGTCGGCGAGCTGATGGACGGCATCGCGCAGCTCCTACCCGGCTCGCACGGGGATCCCGACGCCCCTGCCGCAGGCGTCGTGTTCAAGATCGATCGCGGCGCGCGCGGCGAGAAGATCGCCTACCTGCGGCTCTCCGCCGGCAGCGTGCGGACGCGCGATCGGCTACGTCTGGCCGGCGGTGTGGAGCAGAAGGTAACGGCGATCCACGTCTTTGACCGGGGGACGGCCACCCCGGGCGAGGCCGTCTGCGCCGGCCAGATCGGCCGGCTGTGGGGGCTGGACGAGGCGAGGATCGGCGATCGGATCGGCGCGGCGGGCACCTCCCCGGACGGCCACCACTTCGCCCCGCCGACGCTGGAGACGGTCGTCGTTCCCGTCCACGACGCGGATCGGGCGCGCCTGCGCGTCGCCCTGTCCCAGCTCGCCGAGCAGGATCCTTTGATCGACGTCCGCCAGGACGACCGGCGCCACGAGTTCTCGCTCTCGCTGTACGGCGAGGTGCAGAAGGAGGTGATCGAGGCGACCCTCGCCGGCGACTTCGGCATCGAGGTTGCCTTCCGGGAGACGACCACGATCTGCATCGAGCGGCCCGTCGGGTCAGGCGCGGCGCTCGAGCGGCTGGGCGATCCCGGTAACCCGTTCACCGCGACAGTCGGCCTGCGGGTGGATCCCGCTCCGGCAGACTCCGGCGTCGCCTTCCGGCTGCCGGTGGATGTCCGCGACGTTCCGATGTACGTCTACAAGACCCTGGAGAGCTTCACCGGGACGATGACCGGGACGGTGCGGCACGCCCTGCGGGAAGGGCTCGCCGGCTGGCGGGTCACCGACTGCTTGGTGACGATGACGGACTGCGGCTACTACGCGCCGTCAACCTCGGCGTCGGACTTCCGCAAGCTGACGCCGCTGGTGCTGATGCGCGCACTGGCCGATGCCCGCACGGCCGTCTGCGAGCCGATGATGCGGCTGTCCATCGAGCTGCCGACCAGCTGCCTCGGCGCCGTCGTCGCCGCTCTGACGCGCCTCGATGCCCGTGTCGAGGCGCCCGACGTGCGCGGCCGCGTCGCGGTGCTGACCGCGATCGTCCCGGCGCCCGCCGTCCGCGAGATCCAGCACCGGCTGCCGTCCTTGACGGGCGGCGAGGGCGTGGTTGAGTCCGCGTTCGATGGTTACCGGCCGGTGCGCGGTGTCGCTCCGGCGCGGCTGCGCACGACGGCGTCGCCGCTCGATCGTGAGCGCTACCTGGCACAGCTCGCGGGCGGGGGGCTCGGCCGTCAGCCTTCGCGATAGGCTGGCGTGCCATGGGTACGGACGACGCCGGCGGCCGAGTCACCCCTGGCTCAGTGGAGCCTCGCTGGCCGGTGGCCCTCGCCATCTCGGCCTTCATCGCGATCAGCGCGACGCTCCGGTTCGCCGTGCCGAATCGGGAGTCGCTGGGGCCGGAGTGGCTGGTGCCGAGCGTCGAGGTGCTGATGCTGGTCGCGCTGGTCGCCGCCGACCCGACGCGGATCGCGGCCCGGCGCTGGTGGCTGCGGCGGGTCTCCCTGGCGCTGGTGTTCATCCTCGCCGCGGCGGTCGGCGCGTCCACCGTCAAGCTGATCTACGACCTGATCGAGGGCGGCAAGGTGACGCAGTCCGCATCCGCGCTGCTCGCCTCAGGCGGGCTGATCTGGATGGGCAACGCCCTCATCTTCGGACTGCTCTACTGGCTGCTGGACAGCGGCGGGCCGCTCGCGCGCCACCTGGGCGAGCGGCCGTACCCCGACTTCGCGTTCTCGCAGCAGCTCAGCCCCGAGCTCGCCCCGCCCGGCTGGCGGCCGCTGTACGTCGACTACCTGATCCTCGGTCTGACGACGAGCACCGCGTTCAGCCCGACCGACGTGATGCCCATGCGGGCGTGGGCCAAGCTGATGATGGCGCTGCAGTCGATCATCTCCCTGCTCGTCATCGGCCTCGTCATCGCGCGCGCCGTGAACATCTTCAAGTGACGCGGATAGGGTGCACGGATCGACCTGCCACCGAGCAAGCCCGGGTCCACCCGCCGGACGCGCAAGCCCGGCAAGACGCGCACCGACGCCGAGCGGCGGAGGCTGTCGAAGGCATCGCGGATGCGCCGCTCCGGCCACGGAGCTGAGGCCGACCTCCCCGTCGTCTGGTGCGACGGCGGGTCACGCGGGAACCCCGGGCCGGCGGCGATCGGCTTCGCGGTCGAGTCGGACGGCGTGACCCTCGCCACCGGGTCGGCGCCGATCGGGGTCGCCACCGCCGCCGAGGCCGAGTACCGGGCCGTCCTCTGCGGCCTGGACGCGGCGCTCGGGCTGGGCCTCAGCTCGGTCGAGGTGCGCACCGACTCGCGGCTGCTGGTGGCACAGATGTGCGGCGACGCGCCGGTGCGCAGCTCCCGGATCGTTCCCCTCGCCGAGCGGGCGACGGCGCTGAGGGCGCGGTTCGACCTGATCCGATACCGGTGGGTCCCCGAGGCGGAGAACGGCCGGGCCCACGGGCTCGCCGAGCAGGGGCTCGAGCACGGCTAGGTGCCGCGCAGCTTGCGGCGCATGGCGTCGATCCGTCGCCGGTCCTGCTTCGTCGGCCGCGGCCCGCCCAGGTCGGCGCCGGGCTGGCGCGCGAGCCGGCGCTCCGCGCCCGCACGCTCCCGGCCGGCGACCGACTCGGCGGTTTCGTCGTAAAGCGTTGCCGCGACCTTCGCCGAGCCGCGCTTCTCCGCCACCTGACGCACGACCACCGTCCAGCGCTGGTCGCCGATCCGCACCTCGACGATGTCGTCGGCGTGCACGCCCTTGGCCGGCTTGACGCGCTCGCCGCCCAGCCGCACCCGGCCACCGAGGACGGCCTGGGTGGCAAGGGCGCGCGTCTTGAAGAACCGGGCCGCCCACAGCCACTTGTCGATCCGGACGCTCTCCATGTGGCGGTCGGACTAGGCGGTTGACGCCTTCTCGCGGGCGGCGATCACGTCGCTGAACGGCGCGCCGGGTGTCCCGCCGATGGCGAGGATCCGGACGCTGTCGTCGGGCATCGTGAACCGGCGGCTGTGACCGGCCGGCACGTAGGCGATCGAGCCCGGACGCATGACGTGGTCGTTGCCGTCGATCGTCAGCGTTGCCTGGCCGGCGACCACGAAGTAGACCTCCTCCTGGCCGTCCTTGGAGTGGTCGTGGTCGGGGTACCCGTCGTGCCCCTGCGGGAACTGCTCCAGGTTGACGCCGAAGGCGGTCGCTCCCAGCATGCGTCCGACCGGCTTGAACACGCCGTCGTTGGCGCCCTCGATCTCGTCGTTGTGCATCACCTTGGGCTCGCTCATGTTCGGCTCCTTCGATGGGTCGTTCCGGGCGGAGCGTACATCCGCAGGTGCGGGACGTTGACGCGGCTCCGCCGGCGGGATAGCGTCGCCGGACGGGTTCCACGCGACGGGGGTAGAGGATGCAACGGTTGTGCTGGTCGGTGCTCGCGATCGCGGCGGCGTGTGCGGTGCCACTGGTGGCGGCGGGCGTCGCCGAGGCGGCGACGGCGCCGCCCGGATACACGATCACCACCGCGAGCTTCATGGCCCCGCAGAGCGCGCTCGATTCGAGTGGCGCGGCACCCTGCCCGACGGGCACGGTGACGTGGGGCGGCGGTGTCTACTTCAGCCCGTTCTCGCCGCCGGTGTCGATCAATACGACCTACTGGGATGGCGGGACGCCCGGATCGTGGCGGGTGCGCGTGAACAACCCACAGGCGTTCACCGCGACGTTCGGCGTCAATGCGATTTGCGCGAAGAAGCCCTCGAAGTACCAGTTCGCGTTCGCCCGTGCGGACGATCCGGCCGGCATGCAGGGCGTGGGGACCGCGACGTGCCCCAAGGGCACGGTCGTGCTGAGCGGTGGTATCCAGTCCACCGCCGACGTCGCGACGGTCTACCTGACGTCCGCTCGCCCGACAAGCGGGCGCACATA
Organism: uncultured Actinomycetes bacterium; assembly: GCA_963797175.1. GTDB lineage: Bacteria > Actinomycetota > Thermoleophilia > Gaiellales > JAICJC01 > DATLLN01. The sequence goes on along the minus strand of CAWCOL010000009.1, from coordinate 694,662 downwards.
CCGGGTGACGCAGCAGAACGGGAGCACGGCTGACGCGCCGTTTACCGTCTACGTCCTCTGCGCGGCGCGGCCGCCGAAGTACGTGCACGTCTCCGTTTCGACCACGGTCAACCCCAATTCACTCGGGTTCGCCGAGGCCGCGTGCCCCACGGGTACATCGGTGACCGGCGGCGGGATCGGCGTGCCCAGCCCGAGCCCGGCCATCATCCCCTACAGCAACTCCTCGTTGGGAGGCGCACACCGGTGGGATGTCGCTGTGGACAACATGTCCGCTACGGCGACGCCGATGTCGGCATACGCCATCTGCGCGGCGTGACGTAGCGGGTCTAGCCGGGCAGCATGCCGACGTAGAGCCCGCGCCCGATCAGGCCATCAGGGTCATGGTTGACGGTGAGGCCGGCACGCTCGAACGCGGCGACGTGCTCGGCGATCGTGAACAGGCCGAGCTCGTGGTGCTCGGTGAAGTGCTCGACGCCGGCGTCGGTGCCCACCAGGTGCTCCATGTCGAACCAGGAGCGGCGTCCCTCCTTGTGGGACACCGACATCCGGGCGATGGCCAGGTCGGGGTCGTCGACGAACAGCGTGCTCAGCTGCCCATCGACGAACGCGTCCGGCTCGAACCACGGCTCGACCACGAGCACGCCGCCGGCGACGAGGTGCGCCGCCATCCTCGCGATCGCCGCTTCCAGCCGCTCCACCGTCGCCGCGTACCCGATCGCGCTGAACAGGCAGGTGACCGCGTCGTAGCGGCGGTCGAGCGCGAAGGACGTCATGTCGCCCTCGTGCAGCGTGACGCCCGGAAGGCGAGCCGCGGCGACCGCCAGCAGCTCCGGTGAGAGGTCGAGCCCCTCGACCTGGTAGCGCTCCGCCAGGTGCGCGAGATGGGCGCCCGTGCCGCAGGCGACGTCAAGCAGCGTGCGGGCGTCCGGCCTGCGCTGCCGGATCGCCTCGTCCACCTGCGCCGCCTCCCGGGCGTAGTCCTTGAAGCCGTAGATCGCGTCGTAGAAGCGCGCCGAGCGGACGAACATGCGGCCGAGTGTACGTCAGCTTCGTCCGCGTGGGCCGGTGACGACCGGGGGTCGCGAGGGCCGCAGGTTGCTACCCTCGATGCGCAGATGTCGCAGATCCAGCTGACCAGCTCCGAGATGGAACGCCTCCAGGCGGAGCTCGCCGAGCTCGAAGGCCCGAAGCGGCGGGAGATCGTCGAGGCGATCGCGGTCGCCCGTGGCCACGGCGACCTCTCCGAGAACTTCGAGTATCACGCCGCCAAGAACGAGCAGGGGCTGCTGGAGCGGCAGATCACGATCCTCCGCGACCGGATCGAGAGCGCGGTCGTCGTCGATCCCACCGGCGGCGGTGGGCCGATCGGCATCGGCTCCCGGGTCGTCGTCGAGAGCGACTCCGGCGAGCGCTCCGAGGTCACCATCTCGAACGCCGGCGGCGAGAGCGCGGTCTCGCCGGAGTCACCGCTGGGGCGTGCGCTCTACGGTGCCTCGCAGGGCGATCAGGTGACGGTCAACGCGCCCAGGGTGAACTGGACGGCGCGCGTCCTCTCCGTCTCCTGAGGGCGCGGTCAGCCGCTGGCGGCGAGGTAGCCCCGCTGCGTCGCGATGTGGTCGGCCAGGTATCGGGCGTCGTGCCACACGCCCCAGATGAAGCTCGACCCGCGGCGCGACAGCCACGGCAGTCCGAGGAAATAGACGCCGGGCTCTGACGACACCCCACGGCGGTGCTCCGGTCGGCCCCGCTGGTCGAACGCGTCCACCTCGAGCCAGCTGTAATCGACCGCGTACCCCGTCGCCCAGACGATCGACGTCACCCCGGCATCGGCCAGGTCGAGCTCGGGCAGCGGCTCCGTCACGCAGGCCGGGAGCGGGCCGAGGACGTGGGCCTCGGGCTCCCCGGGGAGGTCCAATCCATTGCGCGCGACCCAGGCGTCCGCCTCGACCAGCAGCGAGAGGTGGTTGGCGTCCCCCCGTGCGATGTTGTCGCCCAGGTCGTCGGCGAACCGCAGGATTCCGTCGGCGAACGAGGTCGTCCGGCCGACGAGGGTCATGCCACGGGCGGCGAGATCGCGGAAGTCGACGGTGTGGCCGCCGTTTGCTCCGCTGACGACGATCGTGACGTGCTCGGCGCCGTCGGCGGGAGTCTCGGCGTCCCACTTGCCGAGCACGCCGAGCCACCAGACGAAGTCGTGGCCGCGGTACCTGCGCGGCGGCCGATCGTGCGGGCCGACGGAGAGGATGACCTTGCGGCCCGCGCTCAGCAGCTCGTCCGCGATCTGCATCCCCGACGATCCGGCCCCGACCACCAGCACCGCGCCCTCGGGCAGCTGGGCCGGGTTCCGGTAGCCCTGCGAGTGGAGCTGCACGATCCCGGCATCGTCGGGGACGACCGCGGGGATGACCGGCCGCTGGAACGGGCCGGTCGCGGCCACCACGTAGAGGGCGTCGATGGCGCCGGCCGACGTCTCGACGCGGAACCCGGAGCGGCCCTCGTGCCTGCGCGCGGACCGCACCTCGACGCCGGCGCGGATCGGCGCCGCGATCTTCTCGGCGTAGGCAACGAAGTAGTCGGCGACCGCGTCCTTCGACGCGAAGTCGTCCGGCCCGATGCCTGAGAACTCCATCCCCGGGAAGCGGTCGTGCCAGGCCGGCCCGTTTGCGACGAGCGAGTCCCACCGCCCGGTGCGCCAGCGCTCGGCGATGCGGTCGCGCTCGAGGACGAGGTGGGGGACGCCGCTCGCGCTCAGGTGCTCGCTCATGGCGATGCCCGCCTGGCCCGCGCCGACCACCAGCGCCTCGACCACCTCGTGAGACCCCGAGCTCATCGCGGCACCCTACCCACCGGCCGGCAGCCGCTCCGCCGGAACCCGTCCCAGGGCGGCGGCCGCGGCGGCCCGGCCGGTGCGCACGGCGCCCTCCATGTAGCCGGCCACCCAGTGGTCCGAGCCGCACACGTAGAACGGCGGCTCGTGGGTGCCGTGCAGCGGGCCGACCGCCGTCAGGTCGCCCGGCGCCCAGTGCGTCAGGTACCCCTTGGTGAACGGTTCGATCGCCCACTCGGCGCTGCGGTACGCGGAGGGCTCGGCGGCCTCGGCGCCGTAGAGGCGGGCGAGGTCGGTCAGCAGCTGCGCCAGCCGCACCTCGGGCGGCGCCCCCAGGTGGTCGGCGAGGCGCTCCGGCGGGACGATGACCGAGAGCACGCCCTCCGCCTGCGGCCAGGTCGGGCCGGGCGGGCCTTCGCCCTCGGCGAGACCGTTCTGCCCGCGCTCGCGCCAGAAGGGCGTTGGATAGGCGATCGCGGCCTTGGCCGCCAGCGCGTGGCGCACCCGGTGCAGCGACGCCAGCCGTGCGGGCGTCAGCCCGTCGATCCGGACGTCGCGCAGCGGGCCGACGGGCAGCGCGCAGACGACGGCCTCGGCGGTGAGCGCCTCACCGTCCGTGAGCCGCACCGTCACCCCGTGGCCGATCTCGATCGACCGGACGGCGGCACCCAGCCGCAGCCGCTCGCCCAGCTCGGTCGCGAGGGCGAGCGGCAGCGCGCCGCTGCCGGCGGCCAGGGTCATGCCCTCCCACGACTCGTACGCGTAGTGCCCATTCGCGCCGGCGGCGGCGTCCATCCGCAGCACGGCCAGCAGCGACAGCCGGTCGGGGGCCCCCGACGCTCCGCCGAAGTGGGCCACCTCGGAGAGGCGCATCAGCGCCGGCGGTGCGCCGGCCTCGCGGAGCCAGTCGCCGACGGAGAGGCGGTCGAGCCGCTCGGCGTCGGGGTGCCGCCAGGGATCGTCGGGATCGACCGTGCGCGACAGGGCGGCGAGCCGCGTTCGCAGGCGGGAGCGCTCTGCCCGGTCGGCGTCCGTCCACCAGGGCGGCTCGTCGCCGACGTGCACGCCCTCGGTCAGGTTCCAGGTCGATGCTCCCGGCTCGGTCACGTAGCTGGGCCGCAGCGCCAGCCCCAGCTCGCCGGCCAGCTCGAGGTAGGACGTGTGGAGCTCGCCGACCAGCTCGCCGCCCAGCTCCACCGTGCGCCCGTCGGGCAGCCGCTCCTGGTGCACCCGACCGCCGGGCCGCTCGCGCGCCTCGAGGCAGACGACGTCCGCGCCGCCCAGCATCAGGTCACGGGCGGCGGCCAGCCCGGCCAGCCCGCCGCCGACCACGATGACATCGGTCATCGGGCGGCGTGCGCCACGGTGCCGCGCTCGAGCAGCTCGGCGACCGCCGCCGCAGCGGCTCGGCCGCTTCCGATCGCTCCGTCCAGCGTGCCCGGCATGGTCGGGGAGAGGTCGCCGCCGGCGAACGCGAGCCGGCCCTCCAGTTCGCCCAGCTCCGCCGGACCCGGGAGGCCGGGCCGCGCCGCGAACCAGGTGCCGCGCGAGAAGCGGTCGCCGTTCCAGTCGTGGCCGTCGCAGGCGAGCAGCTCCGCCTCCGGCAGGAACCGCCGGATCGCGCGCTCGACGGCAGCGGGGTCGGTCGGGTCGAAGGTCGGGTCGGCGCCGAAGCCGACCAGCAGCGCGCGGTCGCCGGGCAGCAGCCGCTCGGTGCGCAGGTAGGCGATCGGCCCGTCGTCGGCGAGGCCGCGCACAAACTCGCGGACGCCGCCCGTCAGCGCCCACACCTTGACCGAGTGGCCGGCGTGGCCGGCCTCGGCCAGTGCCTGCTTGGGTGCCGAGAGCCCCGGCGTGAACCCGACGTCCTTCCAGACGTTGACCGGGAGGGCGACGATCGCGGCGCCGGCGGTCGCCCGGGTACCGTCCGCCAGCGTGGCGACGACGCCTGAGCCGTCGTCCTCGACCTCGGTCACCACCGCTCCCAGGCGCAGCTCGACGGCCGCCTCGGCCGCCAGCGCCTCGACCAGCCGGCGCGTGCCGCCGGCGATCTTGTCCGAGTAGTGATCCGGGTCGGAGAACCCCCAGCCGTCCGGGTCGATGACGGCCCGGCCCGCGACCTCGGAGGGGTCGGCGCCGGCCAGGTAGCGGGTGTAGGCGGTGGCGTACGCACGTCCGAGCGGCGATATCGCGGGCGCGGCGAGCGCCTCACCGAGCGACCCCGCGGGCACCGCGGCGAGCCCGGCTCGGGTGAGGGTGTGCAGATCCTCGAGCTCACCGGCGGGGATCTCGGACGTGTCCAGCCGCTCGCCGCCGAGCACGTTCACGAACCGGGTGGGCAGCGGCGTCGGGTCGGTGAGGATGCCGTAGCGGGTGAGCTCGGCCATGACCGACGGGTGGTGGCCGGGCAGCACCCAGGTGCCGCCAAAATCGAGCTCCGTGCTCGTGCCGTCGAAGCGGCGCACCCAAGCGCGTCCGCCCAGCCGGTCGCGCGCCTCCAGCAGCAGCACGTGCCGGCCGGCCGTGCCCAGGTCGCGGGCCGCGACGAGGCCGGCCAGGCCGCCGCCGATCACGATCACGTCGTGATCTCGACCGTGCGTCACGCCGTATGCGACTGCGTCGCCTCGCTGTTGCCGTTGACGTCAACGGCGCGCCAGGTGATCGTGCCCCCGGTGTGCACCGTGACCGGCTTCGTATAGCGCTTGTAGACGCCGCTCCCGATGCGGTACTCGATGCCTGTGACCCCAGCGTCGTCGGTCGCGGTCAGCGTCACCGACGTGCCGCCTGACACCGCGGTGAAGGTCGCCGAAGACTCGGGCGCGGTCTGGTCGGTGTAGTCGAACGATGCGGCCCATTCGTTGGAGGACAGCGTCGTCTGGCCCTGGATCGAGGGGTGGAAGTAGTCGAGGGTGTTCGCGTCCGACGCGGTGAAGGCGTAGTCGAACAGCGTGTCGCCGTCGAAGCGGCAGTGCACGTAGCGCCCGCACACCTTCCGCAGCTGCGCGTCGAGCTGCCGCTCGCGCTTGAGCACCGCCGCCCGGCGGGTGACGTCGGCGGGCGCGGTCGAGCTCGGGTTGGCCAGCATCGACTGGCAGATCCCGGCCAGGCCCCACACCAGCCGGGCGGTCGCGTTGCCCTTCAGCACGCTCCACAGCTGGTAGACGTTGGGCAGGCTCAGCACCTCGATCCTGGCGTCCGGCAGGCTTCGGGTGAGCGTGGTCATCGCCGTCGTCAGCTGCGAGCGGAAGTCCGCGACCGTGGTCATCTCCGCCGGCGTCGAGGTGCAGACGTCGTTCGCACCCATCAGGATGACGACCTCCTGCGCTTGCTGGGTGACCGCGGCCGTCGCCTGGCCCGGGAGGTCGGCCATCGTCGCGCCGGTGAGGGCGTCGTTGAAGGCGTTGCCGCTGATCGCCGGGTTGGCGGCCAGCAGGCGCAGGTACCAGCTGTCCACGGTGGCCGACGTGCCGGTCGCCCACGAGTACTGGAGCCGCTCGCCGGGCGGGTACGCGCCGTCCGCGTCGTAGCCGCGCGTGATCGAGTCGCCCAGCGCCGCCATCGAGGAGGGGTAGCCGGTCACGGCAGGATCGGCCGACGCCGCGGCGGGAACCGCGGCCACCGCGGTCAGCAGCAGCAGAACGACCAAAGCGGTGCGCATGGCGGCATTCTCCGCCGCAGCCAGCGTCGCGTCAATCCGCCTCCGCCGGGGTGCTAGCGTCCGGCTCGTGAGTGAGCCGGTCGAGATCGCCGACACCGCCGAGGAGGTCGCTGCCGGCGTATGGCACTGGCGCATAGACAACAGTGCCATCGGCGGCTCCACGTCGAGCTGTCAGCTGCTCGCCGGAGGGGACGCCGCCGTCCTGATCGACCCGGTGCAGCTTGCGCCGGAGCGGCTGGCCGAGCTCCCGGCGCCGTCGGCGATCCTCCTCACATCCAAGGGGCACCAGCGCTCGGCCTGGCGCTACCGGCGCCAGTTCGGCGTCGAGGTGTGGGCGCCGCGCGGCACGCCGCCTCCCGACGAGCGGCCGGATCACCTCTACGAGGAGGGCGACGAGCTGCCGGGAGGATTCCGGCCGGTGCTCACGCCCGGGCCGGCCAGCCTGCACTACTGTCTGCTGCGCCCGCAGCCGGCTCCCGGCGTCCTCGTCTGCGCCGACCTGCTGATGGGAACCCCCGACACGGGGCTGCGGTTCGTGCCGTTCGAGTTCCACGACGACCCGGCGGCGACGCGCCGCAGCGTGGAGCTGCTGCTCGAGCTGCCGTTCAGCCTGCTCTGCCTCGACCACGGGTCGCCCTTTGCCGACGGCAAGGCCGCGATCCGGGAGCTCCTCGCGGCCGAGTCCTAGCCGGCGGGTGGTGCCGCCGCTGAGACGGCCGTGGGGATCGTCCGTGCGTCGCCAGTCCGCCCGGTGAGGCCACAAGCGACGGCTGACTGTTAGGCGTACACTGGCTCACCTGTTCGTTACTTCCCCTGCGCGAAGGTACTGCTGTGGGGGCTCAGCCCCAATCGACCGCGTCATCCGACCTGGAGCGCCTCACGCGAGATCTCGCCGAGGCCGTCGAGCAGCAGAGCGCCACCAACCAGGTGCTCGAGACGATCGGACGATCGGACTTCCGGTTGGCACCTGTCTTCGAGACTGTCGCGCACCATGCCGCCAGGTTGTGCAAGGCCGATTCGTGCATGATCTGGCAACTCGACGGGGATGTGTACCGCCTGGCCTATTCGCTTGGTGAGTCACCCGAGTACCGGTCGTTACTCGAACGAAAGGTCATCGCCCGGGCGTCCGGTGCGACGGCAGCCGACGAGGTCGGCATGGTCGGACTGGTTGGCCTGGAGCGACGTACGTTGCTCATCACCGACGCCCAGACCGATCCCCGCTACGAGTGGCCGGAGGCGCTCGAGCTCGGCGGGCAGCGATCGATTCTCGGCGTGCCGATGCTCGCCGGCGACCAGGCGATCGGCGTCATCGTCCTCAACCGTCACCGCGTCGATCCGTTCGACGAGCGCACGGTGCAGGTTGCGACGACGTTCGCAGCTCAAGGTTCGATCGCGATCCAGAACGTGCAGCTGTTCCATGAGCTTCAGGCCCGCGGCGACGAGCTCGAGGTCGTGAGCGACCACAAGTCCGAGTTCCTGGCGAGCATGTCCCACGAACTGCGGACGCCGCTCAATGCCGTGATCGGATTCTCCGACGTGTTACTCGAGCGGATGTTCGGCGAGCTCAACGAGCGCCAGGAGGAGTACCTCCTCGACATCCGGAACTCCGGACAGCACCTCCTCGAACTGATCAATGAGATCCTCGATCTGTCGAAGGTCGAAGCCGGTCGGATGGAGCTGGATGTCGGACCTGTCACACTCGTCGACCTCGTCGCGCACGGCCACGCGATGGTGCGGCAGCGCGCTACCGAACACAACATCGACCTCACGTGGGACGTCGATCCGGATGTTGTCCTCTGGGCGGACGAGCTGAAGCTGCGGCAGGTAGTGCTCAACCTTCTCAGCAATGCTGTCAAGTTCACGGAGGACGGTGGCTCCGTCGTGCTCACAGCTCGAGTCACCGGCGACGACGTGGAGGTGACGATCCGCGACTCGGGTATCGGGATCAGCGAAGCCGACCAGACCGCCATCTTCGATGCGTTTCAGCGCGGAGGACGCAGCGCGCGGGAGAGCACCGAGGGCACCGGGCTTGGGTTGACGCTGTCACGGCGCATCGTCGAGCTTCACGGCGGCCGGATCTGGGTCAACAGCCAGGTTGGTACTGGGAGTACGTTCGGTTTCGCGATACCGATGCGGTCGCCCCCCGCGCAGGCGACCGGTCAGCTTGCCGAGCCGACCGTGAGCGAAGAGCGTGCCACCGACGGTGCGGCTCCGATCCTGATCGTCGAGGACGATGCCCGTTCGGCCGACCTCCTCACCCTTCATCTGGAGGGGGCCGGCCTCCCCGTTGCCGTCGCCTCGGACGGGGTCGAAGGCCTGGATCTTGCGAAGCGCCTCCGCCCCCGCGCCATCGTGCTCGACGTGCGCCTGCCCCGACTCGATGGTTGGGACCTGTTGGCTCTCCTCAAGGCCGATCCCGACACGGCTGACGTCCCGGTGGTGGTGACCTCGATGATCGACGAGCCTGGCAGAGGGATCGCTCTCGGCGCCGCCGACTACCTGCTCAAGCCGGTCAGCCGCGAGCAGATCCTGGGCTCGCTGCGACGGCTCCTGCCGGCCCCCACAAGCAACCGGACCGTCGTGGTGATCGACGACGATCCGGCCGAGCTCGATCTGATCGACGCCGTGCTTGGGCCGAGAGGCTACGACGTCGTCCGTGCGACCACGGGAAACGAGGGGATTGACCTCGTTCGCTCGCGACATCCGTCGGTCGTGCTGCTCGACCTGCTAATGCCGGGACTGGACGGATTCGACGTCGTCGAGCGCCTGCGCTGCGACCCGGCGACAGTGGATGTGCCCATTCTTGTGCTGACGGCGAAGGACATCACCCCCGGCGACCGAGAGCGCCTCGCCGGGCAGATCAGCGGGCTCGCCAGCAAGGGGGTCGGCGCCGCAGGGCTCGTGGAGGTCGTCGAGCGCATCGTTCGCAGGTCGGCTGCCACAGGAGGCGTGGTGTGACGATCCCGGCGTTGATCCTGATCATCGAGGACAACGAGCGCAATCTGAAGCTGGTGTCCGACCTCCTTGGCTACCACGGCTATCGCCGGATCAGCGCCGCCGACGCCGAAACGGGTCTCGAGCTCGCGCGCCGTCATCATCCCGATCTGATCCTGATGGATATCCAACTGCCCGGTATGGACGGCGTCCAGGCACTTGGCGCGCTGCGGGCCGATCCGGCCACCGCCGGACTCCGTGTCGTTGCGGTGACGTCGTTCGCGATGAAGGATGACCGCCACCGGCTGCTGGCGGAGGGCTTCGACGGCTATCTGGAGAAGCCGATCAATGTCCGGGCACTGCCGGAGCAGATCGCAGGCTTTCTCGCCGCTCCGGTAGGGCAGTCGGGATGACCGCAGGGTCGGCGATCCTCGTCGTCGACGACATCGCCGAGAACGTTCGGCTGCTCGAGGCCGTGCTCCAGCCACGCGGCTATCGGGTCATCGCAGCGGCATCTGGACGCGACGCACTCGAATGGCTCGGCAGGGACTCGATCGATCTCGTCCTGCTCGACATCGTCATGCCCGAGATGGACGGCTACGAGGTCTGCCGGGCCATCCGATCGAACGCGACGACGCGGTTCCTTCCGGTTGTGATGATCACGGCCAGCGGCGACCAGGAGAAGCTGGCGGCGGTCGAGGCCGGCGCGGACGACTTCGTGACGAAGCCGTTCAACCAGGCGGAACTGCTCTCGCGCGTGCGCTCGCTGCTCCGCATCAAGCAGTACCACGACACGATCGAGGAGCAATCCGCACAGCTGGCGGAGTGGAACCGGACGCTCGAGGCGCGGGTCGCGGAACAGGTGGTTGCGCTCGAACGCTCAGAACGCTTGAAGCGGTTCCTTCCGCCGCAGCTTGTCGAACTCTTCGTCTCGTCAGGCGACGAATCGTTCCTCGAGAGCCACCGGCGCGAGATCACCGTCGTGTTCTGCGATCTACGGGGATTCACGACCTTCGCCGAGACGGTCGAGCCCGAGGACGTAATGATGGTGTTGGGTCAGTTTCACGCTGCTGTCGGCGACCTCGTCCACCGGTTCGAGGGCACTCTCGAGCGCTTCGCCGGGGACGGGATGATGGTGTTCTTCAACGACCCCGTTCCGTGCCCCGACGGGCCGGCGAGGGCGGTGAGGATGGCAGTGGCGATGCGGAACCGAGTCGATCGGCTGAGGGAGGCGTGGAAGGGGCTGGGGCACGACCTCCATTTCGGTGTGGGCATCGCCCAGGGACACGCGACGCTCGGGCGAGTCGGATTCGAGGGCCGGTTCGACTACGCCGCCATCGGGAGCGTCACGAACATGGCCTCCCGGCTGTGCGGGGAGGCCGGGCCGGGCCAGATTCTCGTCAGCCAGCGAGTGCACACGTCGGTTGACGGGATCGCAAAGACCGAAGCCGTCGGCGAGGTCGCCCTGCGAGGATTTTCGCGGCCGGTGGCGGCCTACAACGTCCTCGGGTTGCAGGCAGCCGTCCTGTCCTGACGCCGACTAGGATGGTGCACCTGCGCGTGGACCGTCGTCCGCGCCGCCCGCTCGCCGAAGGGAGCACCGGTGGAACAGATCCTGGAGCACACGGCGCCGCTGCAGGCGCGAGAGCCCGGCGGCGGCTCGCCGCGACCGGACCGCTGGGGAATCGACTCGGAGTACGGCGCGCTGCGGGACGTCCTGCTCGGCAGCCCGGAGTCCTTCCGGTGGCTCGGCGAGGAGAACGCGCAGTACAGCGCGCTGGTGCGTGAGACCCTGCGCCGCGGCTTTCGCTTCGACCGCGACCTTGCCCTCCGCCAGCACGCTGAGATGGTGGACGCCTACCGGCAGGCCGGCGTCGCGGTTCATCTGCTGAGCGCGCGCGACGAGCTGCCCTACGCCGTCTATGCGCGTGACTCGAATTTCATGACGCCGTTCGGCGCCGTGGTGACGCAGCTCGCCAACCCGCGCAGGCGCGGCGAGTACGCGAACGTGCTGCGCTTCTACCTGGAGGCCGGGATCCCGATCTACGATCTGGTCAGCGCCGGGAACTTCGAGGGCGGCGACTTCAACATGATCGAGCCCGGCTGTGCGCTGATCGGCTACACCGGCCTCCGCGGCGAGGAGGTGGCCGCACGCCAGGTCGGCGGGTGGATGGAGGCGGAGGGCATCGAGGTGCGCTACGCGCCGATCGACGAGTACTACGTGCACATCGACCTGATGGTGTGCATGCTCGCCGAGAAGCTGTGCGCCGTCTGCCTGGACACGACCGACCCGGAGATCGTCGACTGGCTGCGCGGCAAGCGCATCGAGATCGTGCCGGTCAGCTTCCGCGAGACGATGGCGCTCGGCTGCAACGTCGTCGCACTCGGCAACGAGAAGGTGTTGTCTACAGAGGCTGCACCCGAGTTGAACGGCAAGCTCCGCGCGCTGGGGATGACGGTCTACGACCCGGACATGAGCCAGTTCCAGCTGGCCGGCGGCGGCGTCCACTGCATGTGCCAGCCGCTGCGCCGCGATCCGGCCTGAACCGGGGCGCAAGCGCCGCCAATCTGCAGGCCGCGTATGCGGTGGACGTGATCGGTGCGATCGTCGTCGCACAGGTCGCCGCCCCGGCGATGAGCGCAGCAGGGGTCGGCACCATCATCGTCACCGGGGGCGGGTTCGCTGATCGCCCGATCCCGCCCTCGCGACGGTCTCGCTGGGCAAGGCCGCGCTCCGGTCGGCGGCCACGATGCTCGGGGCGGATCTGGGACCGGACGGCATCCGGGTGGCGACGTTGACGATCGCCGGGCAGATCATCGCCGGCACGGCCTTCGACCCTGAGCCCATCGCCGAGCGCTACTGGGAGGTCGTCCACGCAGCCGGCCCGTGGCAGCCGGAGTTTCGCTTCACCGGCGACTGACCCTGGCCGAGTGGTGCACGGGATCGTCCGCCCGTGCACCACTCCGGCAGGTCTTCGGAGATCTACGCGCCGGCGTACAGTCCGGCGGTGTCCCCGCACCCCCAGGCGCTCGGCCCGGCGGCAGCCAGCACCCGGCGGCCGACGTTGATCTGCTCGACGCGGGTGGCCTGGTAGGCGTGCTCGGGGTAGCCGGCCGGCCGGTAGGCAAGCCAGGTACCGTGGTAGAAGCCGATGCCGCCTTCGAACGTCGGGTTGGTGTACTGCGAACCCCAGTCCCAACGCCCGCCGGTCTCGCACAGTGCGAGCTGGTCCCATACGCCGTAGCCGTACAGACGGTGGTAGGTGCGCGAGGCGATGGCGGCCCGGTGCCGCCAGTTGCGCAGGATGGCGAGCCGGGCCGAGTACCGCGAAGCATGCTCGGCGCCGGAGCCGTAGCGCAGCTTCGGCTGGAGCATCAACGCGCGGTAGTGGTTCGCTCGGCGGACCCGCGCATGCACCTTGTCCACGATCGGGCCGTGGAACGTGGTGGTCGCGGACGGAGTCGATGGCTGGTCAGCGCTCGCGCCGGAGGCGGTTCCCGCCCACAGCGCGAGCGTCATTGCTGCGGTGATTGCGATGGTACGTCGGACTGGTTCTCTCCCACAGGAGCTTCCCCCCGCACGATGCGAGGGCTGGGCAACCGCGCCGCGGCGCCGCGCAGGATGTGCGCGGACGGCGACGGCGAGGTCAGGACGGCTGGAGCGGGCCGGGCGGATATGTCAGCTCAGGTGCGCTGCGATGCCCGGCGCTGTCGTCCTTGCCGGAACCCTAGGTGAGGCTGCCGCAGAACATGTCCAGTTCCCGGGCGATCTCCAACATGCCGTCAAGACCGGGCACCCTGGTGCCGATCGGCGGTGACTACAGCGCCGACTCCCTGGAGGGGTTCGCGCGCGTCGCCGCGGAGCAGTCGTCGGGGCCGACGCTGGACATCCTCGTCGTTCCGTCGGCGTACGGCACCACACCCTCGATCGCCGCGAACTCCCGGCTCGCCCAGCAGCGCACCGATCAGGTCGTCTCGGCCTGCAGGGCGGTGGTGGCCGACGACCCCGGGTTGCGTGGGTGTTCGGCGACGCTCTTGCCGATCTTCACCCGAGCCGACGCCCAGCACCCCGGCCACGCGGCGCGGTTCGAGGATGCAGCCGTCGACGCTGTCTTCATCCTCGGCGGCGACCAGGATCTGGCGATGGAGACGATCGCCGGCACGCTGCTCGAGACGGCGATGGCGGCCGCGTACCGCCGCGGCGTGGTGTTCGGCGGCACCAGCGCCGGGGACGCCGTCCAGTCGCGCAGCATGATCGCGGGGTTCACCGAGGCCGGCCGTCCGGAGAACGCGCTCGAGCTGGGGTCGGTGCTGGTCTGGTGGGGGGATGGCCGCGATCTTGAGCGCGGGCTCAGCTTCGGATCGACAGCCACCATCCTCGACCAGCACTTCTACGAGATGGGGAGGCTCGGACGGCTGCTGAACGTGGTGGCGCAATCGGGCGACCGCGGTGCTGGTCCGAGCGCGCTGGGTGTCGGGGTGGATCTCGGAACCGGGGTGCGCCTGATCGGGGACACCCGCCTGTCGGGCGTGTTCGGTGATTCCTCGGTCGCTGTCGTGGACGGCGAGACCGCCGGCGCGACGTATTCCTGGCGCGGCCCGAACGACACGCTGTCGGCGCGCAACCTGCTGACCCACCTGGTCCCCGCCGGTCCGTTCTCCTTTGACGTCTCGGCCCGGATGCCGTTCAGCGACGGTCGGGCCGAGGAGCACCGACCGCCGGGGCCCTGGCCGGACGGCCTGCTCCACGCCCCGGGTCCGGGCGTCCTGGTGCTGGGCGGTGGCGTCATCGACGACGCCACCGGCGCGGTGATGCGCGAGTTCGTCGACCGTGCCTCGTCCGGCGGCGGCTCGCGAATCGTCGAGGTGTTCGCGGGCTATCCGAGCACGGAGGCGTCCAGCCACGACGCGCAGCTCTACGCAGAGGCCGCGGCCGCCGCAGGCTGGAGCGGAGAGATCGACCAGATCGTCTACCGCCCGCATGCTCTCGCCACGTCCGACCTGGCGGGTGCCGCCGGTGTGCTGTTCGCCGGTGGCGACCAGGCGGCGCTGGCGGGTCCGCTGCGCGACACCAAGTTTCGGTCGTTCGTGCAGACGGCGATCGCGCATGCACCGGTCGTGATGACCGATCGGGCGATGACCGCCGCCGCCGGCCGGTGGTACTCCGCCATCGCCGAGCCGGTGCCGTCGACGATCGAGGCCGGGGCGGTTGCGAGCTTCCGTGCCGGGGTCGTGAAGGTGCGCTCCGGCCTCGCGATCCTGCCCGGCGTGGCGCTCGAGCCGCGGCTGACCGTGGACCACCGGTGGGGCAGGCTCTACGGATTGACGTGCGCGCATCCGGACACAATTGCGCTCGGCATCAGCGCCAACTCCGCGATCGAGATCCGCGGCACGACGGCGACCGTCATCGGCGGGCCGTCGGTGGTGTCTGCCGACGGTCGCACGGCGCGGTTCGCCACGGGTGCCAATGGCGCTGTGGCAGCGTTCAACGTGCTGCTGAACACGTACGCACCGGGCGATGTGGTGTCGGGCTGAAGACGCCGGTGGCGCATCGGGCAGAAGCTACCGTTCCGGCCCCGATGCTCGACGTGCCCCTCTCCCTGCTCGACGTCGTCCCGGTCACCGGCGAGGAGCGCGCCGAGGATGCCCTGGAGCGCGCGGCAGCCCTGGCCCGGCTGGCCGATGAGCTCGGCTACGTGCGGCTGTGGTACGCGGAGCACCACAACATGCCGGGCATCGGCAGCACGGCCCCCGAGGTGCTGACGGCGCGTGCGGCGTCGATCACGGAGCGGATCCGGGTCGGTTCGGGCGGCGTGATGCTGCCCAACCACGCGCCCCTGATGGTGGCCGAGCGGTGGGCGACGCTGGAGGGCGTCTTCCCCGGCCGGATCGACCTCGGGATCGGACGGGCGCCGGGCAGCGACCAGCGCACCGCTCTGGCGCTTCGCCGCGGGCCGGGCAGCGAAGACCTCGACGCTCAGCTGGCGGAGCTGTTCGGGTACCTGCACGGGTTCCCGTCCGGCCACCCGCTGGAGGGGCTGACCGCCTATCCGCGCCCCGGGCGGGCGCCCCGCGTGTTCGTGCTCGGCTCGAGCGACTACGGCGCTCGGCTGGCCGCGGTGCGCGGGCTCCCGTACGCGTTCGCCCATCACTTCAGCTCCCGCTACTCGGTGCCGGCCATGCGGCTCTACCGGGACGGCTTTCAGCCATCGGCGGTGCAGGAGCGGCCGCACGCGATCCTGACGGTAACAGTTGTCTGTGCCGACACGGACGAACGCGCTCAGGAGCTGGCCTCGGCGTGGGCGCTGTCGTTCGTGCGGCTGCGAAGCGGTCTTCCGCCAAGGCCGTTCCCGTCGCACGAGGAGGTTGCGGCCCACCGGTGGTCCGCGGCTGAGCGCGAGCTTGCGGATCAGGTGCTTGTGGCCCAGGCGATCGGCTCGCCCGAAACGGTCGAGCGGCGGCTGGCGGAGCTGGTCGACATGACCGGTGCGGACGAGGTGATGGCGACGGTGCCGGTCACGGATCGGGACGCCCGCACCGCTTCGGTGCGATCGCTCGCGCGGATGGCCTCGCCCTCGTAACCGCGGCTCGTTGCCGCCCTGGAGATCGCCGTCACATTCGCCGCCCCCACGGTGCCGTCGAGTGCCGTACGATCGGCAGTTGCACATCGTGAGACCTGACGAACCGCCACGAGCGGGTGGAGGAAGCCATGAGCGAATCGCATGTCCATCGTCTGTGGTCGTGGGCAGTTGTCCGAGCCCTTGCTGTGGGGGTGGTCGTGGCACTGACCGTCTCCGGCTGCGGCAGCGGAGGCGCCGCATCGGGGGCCGCCTCCGGACCCGGCGTGTCCTCCGTCCCGAGCAGTCCGACCTCGACGGCTCCGCCTGCCTCGAGCTCCGGCGGTTCCACCACGCAGACCTCAGGCGATCTTTCGGGGAAGTGGGCCGGGAGCTACAGCGGGACGTTCTCGGGGACGTTCAGGCTCAACTGGCAACAGACCGGATCGAAGCTGCACGGCACGATCACGCTGTCGACGTCCGGCACGGTCCCGGTCAACGGGGTGGTGACCGGTGACTCGATCAGGTTCGGAACCGTCGGATCGACGGCTGTCACGTACACCGGCACCATCTCGGGCAACTCGATGTCCGGCAGCTACAACACGCCGAGCGGCGGGGGCAGCTGGAGCGCCCAGAAGGCCTCGTAGCTGCCATTCTCGCCTCCGGGTCAGAGTCTCGTCGGGACACCTGGCACAATCCGCTGCGGAGAACCGGAAGCGGGGTCGTGCCGTCCTCGGGTCGCCCGTCTCGCCACGCAAGGAGGTCATCGGTGTCCGGAACAGTGACCGGCGACGAGGTCGCCGCCCTTGTTGAACGGATCACTGCAGCCGCACAAGCGCTGATCTCCGGCGATGTCGAGCGCTACACGGCGCTGATCAAGCATGCGGATGACTACACGCTGATGTCGCCGTACGGCGGTGACACGGTGCGCGGGTTCGACGGCTCGGACAGGGCGTTGGACGCACTCGCTCGGTTCTTCCGCGGCGGAGAGGCCACGGTGGAGGTCGTGAACACCTACGTCTCGGGTGACCTGGCGGTGCTCGTCGTCATCGAGCGGCAGCACGGCATGGTCGGCGATCTCGCCGCGCAGGACTGGTCGTTGCGCGTTACGTGGGTGTTCCGGCGCACCGCAGAACCGGATTGGGAACTGGTCCACCGCCATGCAGACGCGCTCGTGCATCCCATCGACCACGTACGGCTGGGATCACTCGCGCGCGGTGAGTGACAGCCCGTCCGTCCCGACCGGTACGAATGGGCCCTGACCCGGGCCGGGCGGGCGCTTGACAACCTGCAGCTCGGCTGCAATCGTGTGCAGGCAAGCGGCTGGGCGCAACCTTAAAGCGAGGAGCTCGGGGACATCGGCAAGACGTTCGGGCTGATGGGGGTCGATTGGGAGCAGCGGGTCGATATCGACCGGCTGCGGCGACAGCGGCTGGAGCGCATCTCGCTGCTGCTGGAGCAGTCGGAGCTGGGCGCGCTGCTCTGCTTCGACATGGGCAACATCCGCTACATCACCGCCACCCACATCGGGACGTGGGCGATGGACAAGCTTGCCCGCTTCACACTGCTTCTTCGCGGCCATCCGCCGATCGTGTGGGACTTCGGCTCGGCCGCGCGCCACCACCAGCTGTACTGCCCGTGGCTCGAGGATCGCGCACCCGCAGGCATCTCGACCATGCGCGGCGCGATGTCGCCGGACAGCGGCCGCGCCGAGGACGTCGCCGCCAAGGTGCACCGCGAGCTGGAGCGCCACGGCCTGGCGGGCGAGCCGCTTGGGGTGGACGTGGTCGAGCCCCCGGTGATGTTCGCGCTCCAGAAGGCCGGCATCGAGGTCGTCGACGGCCAGCAGCTGATGCAGCGGGCGCGAGTGATCAAGACGCAGGACGAGATCGTGCTGCTCGACACCGCATGCATGATGGTCGACGCGGCGTACGAGGAGCTGTACCGGGAGATGCGCCCCGGCATGCGCGAGAACGAGTGCGTCGGCCTCGTCAGCAAGGTGCTGTACGACCTCGGCTCGGAGCACGTCGAGGGCGTCAACGCGATCTCCGGCGAGCGCGCCAATCCCCACCCGCACGTCTACAGCGACCGGGTGCTGCGGCCCGGCGATCCCGCCTACTTCGACATCCTGCACAGCCACATGGGGTACCGCACCTGTTACTACCGCACGTTCGCCGTGGGCAGCGCCAGCCGCTCCCAGGTCGACGCGTACCGGCGCTGCCGCGACATGCTCGACCGGGCCATCGCGGTGGTCCGGCCCGGCGCCACGACCGCGGAGGTCGCCTCGGTGTGGCCGGCCGCGCAGGAGTTCGGGTTCGCCAGCGAGGAGGCGGCCTTTGCGCTCCAGTTCGGGCATGGAGTCGGCCTCTCGATCTGGGAGAAGCCGATCATCAGCAGACTCGTGTCGCTCGACCACCCCGAGCCGATCGAGGAGGGCATGGTGTTCGCGCTGGAGACGTTCTGGCCCGCTTCGGACGGCTGGTCGGCGGCCCGCATCGAGGAACAGCTGGTGGTGACCGCCACCGGATGCGAGGTGATCACGCGGTTCCCGGCCGAGAACCTGATGGTGGCCGGGCGCTACCAGTACCACACCGTCGACGGGCCGCTGCCAGGCATCCGCGAAACCCAGTCGAACCTCAACAACACCTTCCCAGCAGGCGACGCGGGGGTCTAACCGCTCGGCGCGGCCGTCGAGGCGCGCACCATCAGCGTGGGCTCGAACAGCAGTGTTTGCGGGGTGGCGGTGGGATCCTCGATCCGCTCCAGCAGGAGCTCCGCCGCCCGCGCACCGATCAGGGCGTGCGGGATTCGCACGGTGGTCAGCGGCGGCGCGAACCGATCGGCGAACGGCATGTCGTTGAAGCCGATCACCGACACATCCTCGGGGCACCGCAGCCCCAGCTCGGCCAGCGCCGTGTAGGCGCCCAGGGCCAGCAGGTCGTTGCCGGCCACGATTGCGGTGGGGCGCGGCTCGGCCGCCAGCAGCCGGTGCGTCGATGCCGCCCCCTCCGACTCGGTGTACGCCTCAGCGGTGGCGACCATGCTTGGGTTGACCTCGAGCCCGTGCTCGTCCATCGCCTCGAGGAACCCACGCCAGCGCAGCTGGCCGGTCGAGAGCCGGCGAGGACCCGCCAGGTGGGCGATCCGGCGATGGCCGAGGACGACCAGGTGTTCGACCGCCAGGATCGAGCCCTTGCGGTCGTCCGGCGCCACGGCGAAGGCGCCGCTTCCCTGGATCGTGCGATTGACCAGCACCACGGCCTGACCGGCCGACATCATCTCGGTCACGACCGCATCGTGGCGTGTGGCCGTGGCGATCACGAAGCCGTCGACCTGGCGTGCGATCAGCATCTCGACCCGCTGCCGCTCACGGTGGGGATCGCCGTCGGTGGACGCCACCAGCGTCGTGTAGCCCGCCCCGTCCCACACTCCCTCCATCCCCCGGATCAGCGGCGGGAACAGGGGGTTGGTGAGGTCGGGGATGAGCACGCCGATCGTGAACGACTTGCGCGTCTTCAGCGTGCGCGCGATCGGGTTCGGCGAATAGCCCAGCTTGCTGGCCGCGCGGTCGACCGCGGCGGCCGTGCGCTCGTTCACCAGCGGGCGGGTGAGCGGGTTCAGGGTGCGCGACACCGTTCCGGGGTGGACGCCCGCGGCTTTTGCAACATCGCGCATGGTTACGGGTTTCTGCAGCATCGGCGGTGATCGCTGTCGAGCGTCCGGAGTAAAGCATAGATCCGCTCTGGGAGCCAAATCGGACGCCCATTGACGTTGTCTCGCCGACTCTCTATAGTGGCTGCAATCGAGTGCCGTCCGACGAGAGGAACTACGCAGAATGACGACGCCAAACGGTCGCCAACACACCATCGGATGGATCGGCGCCGGGCGGATGGGCTATCAGCTCGCCGAGCGCCTGCTGGCCGGCGGCTGCGATGTCGCGATCTGGAATCGCACCCGCTCGAAGGCGGAGCCGCTCGCGGCGCTGGGCGCGACCGTCGTCGACTCACCCGCCGACCTGGCCGATCGCGACATCGTGTTCACGATGGTGGCCGGCTCCGACGACGTGAAGGATGTGGTCACCGGTGCATCCGGCGTGCTGTCGCGCGGAGACGTGGCGCCTGCCGTCATCGTCGACTCGTCGACCATCTCCTCCGAGGTCTCCGCTGAGGTGCGGGCGGAGGCGCAGCGTCATGGCACGGCGCTGGTGGCGGCGCCGGTCAGCGGGAACCCGAAGGTGGTCGCAGCCGGCAGGCTCACCGTGGTGGCCTCCGGGCCACGGGATGCCTACGACACTGTGCTCCCGTACCTGGAGCTGTTCGGAAGCGGCGTCACCTACGTCGGCGAGGGCGACGGTGCCCGGCTCGTGAAGATCTGCCACAACCTGCTGCTGGGGGTCGTCGCCCAGTCGCTGGCCGAGATCGCGGTGCTGGCCGAGAAGGGCGGGGTCGCCCGGCGCGACTGCCTGGCCTTCATCAACCAGAGCGTGATGGGTTCGACGTTCAGCCGCTACAAGACGCCCGCGTATGTCAACCAGGACTACGCGCCCACATTCACGCCCGAGCTGCTGCGCAAGGACTTCGACCTGGGCATCGCGGCTGCCGACGAGCTGGACGTGCCGCTGCGCACCATGCGGGTCGTGCGGGGCCTGGTTCAGGAGCTGATCGACGCCGGCTATACCGACGTCGACTTCGCGGCGCTGATCGAGCAGGAGGCGGCGGGCGCAGGTATCCAGCTCGCCCCCGACGGCGCCCCGGTCGACGACGGGCTGGTCGACCGCAACCCGGGGGCGGTGACCGCCTGATGCCCGGCAACGTGCAACCGATTGCGAGGAGAGGAGTCGTCGTGAACACCCGACGCAACACGTTCAGCGTCACGGTGATCGTCGTGGGGATGGCGGTGATCGCCGCGGCGTGTGGAGGCGGGTCAAGCAGCAGCGGCTCGAGCGGTAGCTCCAATCCGCTCGTGGTCGGCATCTCACTGTCGCAGTCCGGGGACTTCTCGGATCCCGGACACGCCGCCATGCTCGGCTATCAGCTGTGGGCCGACTCCGTCAACAAGCGGGGCGGCGATGCTCGGTCGCCAGGTCAAGCTGAAGATCGTCGACGATGCCAGCGATCCGAATCAGGCCGTCACCAACTACCAGACGCTGATCACCAAGGACAAGGTCGACCTCGTGTTCGGCCCGTTCTCGACGCTGCTGACGGCGCCGTCCGCGCGCGTCGCCAGCCGCTACGGGTATTCGTTCCTCGAGCCGGCCGGAGGTGGCCCGCTCGTGTTCGACCAGAAGCTCGACAACGTGTTCTTCGTACAGCCGGCGCCGGTGGTCAACTGCGGTGACCCGTTCGTGGACTACCTCTCAAAGCTGCCGGCCAGCCAGCGACCGAAGACCGCGGCATATCCGACGCTGGACGATCCGTTCGCCGCGCCGATCGTCGACCGGGCGAAGGCGAAGCTCGAGGCGCTCGGCGTCAGGACCGTCTACTCGCAGGTCTATCCGGCCGAGACGGCCGACATGACCCCAATCGTCGCCAAGATGGTCGCGGCCAAGCCCGACCTGATCTTCGGTGGCACGCAGTCGGTCGACGCCTACGGGATCGTCAACGGCCTGGTGCAGCAGCACTACAACCCCGCGTTCCTGTTCCTGTCCAACGGCGCCAACTCGGCCGCCGAGTTCCCCGGCAAGGTGGGCGCGAACAACACCGAGGGCATCCTCAGCTGCACCGACTGGTTCCCGGAGCTGAAGACCGCCGGGAACCAGCAGTTCGTCTCGGACTACATCGCCAAGTACGGCGGCACCCCCCAGACGATCGACAACGGCTCGGCCGAGGCCTACGCGGTCGGCCAGGTGCTGGAGGAGGAGGCCAAGCGGACTGGCAAGGTCGACAACCAGACGATCATCAACACGCTGCATTCCGGCGTGTGGCCGACCGTCGAGGGCGACCTGAGCTGGGATCAGTACGGCGAGCCGACCGGAAGCCAGCTGATGACCGAGTGGCTGGGCGGCAAGCTCGTGCCGGTGTGGCCGCAGGCCTCGGCGCTGGCTGCCCCGCAGACTCCCAAGCCTCCGTGGGGCGGCTGAGGGCCCCGCGTAACCTCCGGCTGATGGTCGACATGCACACCCACCGGTGGGGCGGCCCATGCACCTGATCGTGCAGGCCGCGATCCTGGGTCTCCTCACCGGCGGGGTGTACGCGCTGATGGCGAGCGGACTGACGCTCGCCTTCGGCGTGATGCGCGTGATCAACGTCGCCCAGGGAGCGATGATCGTGGCCGGCGCCTACGTCAGCTACACCCTGTTCACGCAGCTGCAGATCGACCCGTTCGTCTCGATCGTGGTCATGGCGCCGGCCGCGTTCGTGGTCGGCGTGGCGGTGCAGCTGGTGTTCCTGCGGCCGCTGCGAAGCGACGAGCGGGAGGAGCTGTCGCTGTTGGTGACGTGGGCGATCGCCCTCGGCATCGAGGGCATCCTCGGGATCGTCTACCAGACCACGCTCCGCGCGACACGCCCGTCGTACGTGAACGACTCGCTCACCCTGTTCGGGTACGACGTCTCGGTGGTGCGGCTGGGGGCCTTCGTCGCCTCCGCCGTGATCCTTGCCCTGCTGTATCTGATGCTCCACCGGACGCGGTTCGGCCGGGCGATCCGCGCCACCGTCCAGAACCCGATGGCGGCGAGCCTGCTCGGCGTCGAGTCCAACCGTGTGGCGGCGTACGGCTTCGGCATCAGCGTCGCGACGGCCACCGCGGCGGGCGCCGTGTTCGGGATGATCACCCCGTTCAACGCCGGCAGCCATTACGACCTGATCTCGCGGCTGCTCACGATCATCGTGCTCGGCGGAATGGGCAGCCTGGCCGGGGCGGTCATCGCTGCGCTGTTCATGGGCACGGGCGAGGCGATCCTGGCCGTCGAGATGTCGCCGACCTGGGCCTCGCTGTGGTTCTTCGTGATCCTGGTGCTGGTGCTCCTGATCCGCCCCCAGGGTCTGCTGGGGACGGCCGAGCGGGGCAAGCTGTGACCCGCGTCACCCCTGCCGGCCTGGCACGAGGCGGGGCCGTCGCGGCGGCCGGGCTCGCCTTCCCGCTCGTGGTCACCGCGCCGTATCTGATGACCATCGCCATCTTCACCGTCATGTATGCCGCATTGGCAACATCCTGGAATCTGCTCGGCGGGTTCTCGGGATACCTGTCGCTCGGCCACGCCGCCTTCTTCGGCGTCGGCGCCTACGCCGAGGCGATCCTGTTCAGCCACATCGGCATCGGCGGCGGCTACCGGCCGTTCGCCGTGGTGCCGCTGATCGGGCTGGGGGTGGCGGTGGCCGCGATACCGGTCGCGGTCGTCTTCCTGCGCGTGCGCGGCGCCACCTTCGCAATCGTGACGATCTCGCTGCTGTTCATCGTGCAGCTGCTCGCGTTCAACCTGCGTTCGATCACCAACGGCGCGCAGGGCATGTCGATGGCGATCCCACCATTTCCGGTGGCAACGTACGAGCGGCCGTTCTACTACGGGATGCTGGCGGTGTTCCTGGGCTCCGTGCTGATCTGCTGGATCGTCTCCACCGGAAAGCTCGGCCTGATGCTGTTCGCGATCCGCGACGACGAGGACCGGGCGCATGGCCTTGGCATCCGCGTCACCTACGCCAAGGTGATCGCGTTCTGTGTCAGCGCCGGGCTGTTCGCGATGCCGGGCGCGATCTGGGCCTACTACGAGGGCTTCATCTACCCCCAGTTCGCCGTCGATCCGCTGGTCACGATCGGCGCGGTGCTGATGGCCTTCCTGGGCGGCCGCGGCACCATCTGGGGGCCGATGCTGGGCGCCCTGATCCTGGTGCCGGCCCAGCAGTACCTGGCCTACAGCCAGGGAGCCAGCCAGCTCTACCTGGTCGGGTACTCGGCGGTGTTCCTGGTGATCATGCTGCTGATGCCGCGCGGCATCATCCCGTCGGTGCGCGACCTGGCGGTGAGCCACAACCCGTTCGGCCGGCCGGCCGGCGACGGAGATTCGAAGCCACGCACGAGCGGGGTGCCGACGTGACGGCGCTGCTCGAGGGCGAGGGGCTGACCAAGCGCTTCGGCGGGATCGCTGCGCTTGACTCCTGCTCGATCTCGGTGGCCGAGGGCACCATCACTGCGCTGATCGGCCCCAACGGCTCGGGCAAGACCACCCTGTTCAACCTGATCACCGGCTACCTGTCAGCGGACGGCGGCTCGATCGCGTTTGCCGGCCGTTCCATCAGACGGCCCCATCCGGCCGCGCTCTACCGAATGGGCCTGTGCCGCACGTTCCAGCAGGCCCGGGTCTTCTCGAATCTGACCGTGATCGAGAACATGGCCGCCGCCATCCTGCAGCCGTGGGGCTCGCTGCTTCGCTCGCGAGTGCGGCCGTCCGACCGCAGCCGCGCGCTGGAGGTGCTGGACGACTTCGGCCTGACCCGGCTCGCCGACGCCCCCGCCGGCACGCTCTCGTTCGGCCAACGCAAGCTGCTCGAGTTCGCGACCGTGCTGATGGGGCGGCCGCGCATCATCCTGCTGGACGAGCCCACCTCGGGCGTGAACCCGGTCATGATCGAGATCATGGAGCGCCACATCCGCGAGCTGAACGAGCAGGGGCTGACGTTCCTGGTCGTCGAACACGACATGCATGTGGTGATGCGGCTGTGCAACCCGGTGATCGTGCTCGACCACGGCGCGAAGATCGCCGAGGGAGCGCCCGCCGCCGTGCAGAGCGACCCCACGGTCCTCGACGCCTATCTGGGGACGTGAACCGGTGCTGACGCTGTCGGGTGTCTGGGCCGGATACGGAGCGGCCGACATCCTGCGCGGCGTCGATCTGACGCTCGAGCCGGAGACGATCACCTGCGTGGTCGGCCCCAACGGCGCCGGCAAGTCGACGGTGCTGAGCACGGTCAGCGGCCTGCTTCGCCCGCGCGCCGGCTCGATCACGCTGGACGGAGTCGAGATCGGCGGCTCGGCGCCGTCGGCGATCCTTCGCGCAGGGCGTCGTGCACGTGCCGCAGGAGCGCAGCCTGTTCCCGAGCATGACCGTGTGGGAGAACGTGCTGATGGGCGCCTACATCATCCGCGACCGGGCCGAGGTGCGCCGCCGCGCGGACGCGGTGGCCGAGCAGTTTCCGTCCGTGCGCGAGCGCGCCGACGAGCGGGCGGGCTCGCTCTCGGGCGGCCAGCAGAAGATCGTCGAGATTGCCCGCGCACTGATGCTGGAGCCGAGGCTGATCCTGCTCGACGAGCCCTCGACCGGGCTCGATCCGAAGGCCCGGCGGCGCGGTGTTCGAGACGATCACTCGGGCTCAACCGGGAGCGGTCCACACGATCCTGCTGGTCGAGCAGAACGCCCGGGCCGGCCTTGGCATCGCGCATACGGGAGCGGTGATGGATTCGGGCACGGTGGTGCTCGAGGCGCCGGGCGCCGAACTGCTGGCCGATCCCAAGATGGCCGAGCTCTACCTGGGCGGGCGCGTGGCACCTCCCGCGGCCGCCGGCTGAGCGCCGCTCAGCGAAGCAGCCCCAGCGGCTCCTCGATCAGCCCGGCCAGGGTTCTCCAGGAACTCGGCGCCGCATCGCTCCGTCCACCACCCGGTGGTCGAAGCTGAGCGAGATCTGCATCGTGGGGCGCACGACCGCCACGCCGTCAAGCGCGACCACGCGGTCGGCGATCCGGCCGACCGCCAGGATCGCCGCCTGCGGCGCGTTCACGATCGCGTCGAACGAGTCGACGCCGAACATCCCCAGGTTCGAGATGGTGAAGGTGCCGCCTTCGATGTCCGCCGGCCGCAGCCGTCCCTCGCGGGCCGCAGCGACGAGCTCGATGCCGGCGGCTGACGATCTGCTCGAGCGTCCGGTCGGCCGCGTCGTGCACGACCGGCACCACCAGCGCCTGTTCGGTGGCTACCGCGATGCCCACGTTGATGCGCGGCTCCACCTGGGGGGCGCCGTTCTGACAGGTGGCGTTGACGTGAGGGTGACGGCGAAGCGCCTCGGCCACCAGGCGCACCAGCAGGTCGGTGTGGCTGACGCGCGGAGCGTCGGTCGAGGTGATCGCGGCGGCGCGCCAGCGCTCGAGCCCGGAGGCGTCCAGCTGGCGGTGCAGGAAGAAGTGGGGCACCTGCTGCCAGGCGGCGGTCGTCCGCTCGGCCATGATCCGCCAGGGGCCGCCAACCGTCGCCGGCGCCGCTGCGGGAGGGGATGTCCGTCGACGGACGACGTCGGCGGCGATGATCGCGCCGCCCGGGCCGGAGCCGCGGATCTGGTCGAGGTCGATCGCATGCTCGGCCGCGATCCGCCGTGCCTTCGGCGAGGCCAGGCGCGAGTGGCGCGGTGGCGAGGCGGCGAGGGGAGCGGCATGCGGCGCCGGTGCGGATGCCTGCTCGGGAGCGGGCTGCCGTGGCCTGTCGGGCTCGGCCGGCCGCTCACCGGCTGCGAGCACCACCGCGATCACCTCGCCGACCGGCACCTGGTCGCCCTCGCCTGCACGCACGCTTGAGAGGGTCCCGTCGATCGGCGACTCCAGCTCGACGGTCGCCTTGTCGGTCTCGACCTCGAGCAGCGCTTCGCCGGCCGACACGTGATCGCCTTCCGCGCGTCAGCCACCGCAAGACGGTGCCGGAGTCCTGGGCCATGCCCAGGGCGGGCATGATCACCTCGGCGGGCATCGCGCCTACGCTCCCGGTCCCGCGGCGGCCGCGGGGCTCTGGGCAACCAGCTCGCGAACGGTCGCCGCGATCGTCTCGGGCGTGGGCACGGTCACATCCTCCAGCGGCGGCGAGAACGGGACCGGCACGTCACGCGCGCCCAGCCTCCGCACGGGCGCATCGAGGTGATAGAAGGCCTCTTCCGCGATCATCGCGGCGAGCTCGGCGGTGACGCCGTAGCTGCGGTGGCCCTCGTCGACGACCACGCTTCGGCCCGTCTTCTCGACCGAGCGGATGATCGTCTCGTGGTCGAGCGGGCTGGTGGTGCGGGGGTCGATCACCTCGGCCGAGATGCCCTCCACCGCGAGCAGTTCGGCGGCCGCCAGTGACGCCTGCACCATCGAGCTCGTCGCCACGATCGTGACGTCGTCACCCGTGTGCTTGATGCTGGCAACGCCGAACGGGACCGTGTGGTCGCCCTCGGGCACTTCGCCCACCAGCGGGTAGTGCAGCTTGTCCTCGATGAACACGACCGGGTTGTCATCGCGGATCGCGGTTTTGAGCAGGCCCTTGGCGTCGGCCGGGGTGGAGGGGATGGCGACCTTCAGTCCGGGGATGTGGCTGACCCACGCCTGGAGGCTCTGACTGTGCTGGGCGGCCGAGCGGCGCGTCGCACCGAGCGTGGTGCGCAGCACGAGGGGCACGGTCAGGCTGCCACCGGACATGTAGTGCGCCTTGGCGGCCTGGTTGACGAGCTGGTCCATCACCAGCGTCAGGAAGTCGCCGAACATGATGTCGACGACCGGCCGCATGCCGGTCATGGCTGCGCCCACACACAGGCCGGTGATGCCGGCCTCCGAGATCGGCGAGTCGATCACGCGGTCGGTGCCGAACTCGTCGACCAGGCCGGACAGCACCTTGAACGGCGTTCCCGCCTCGGCCACGTCCTCGCCGATCACGAACACCCGCTGGTCGCGCCGGAGCTCCTCGGCCAGCGCCTCGTTGATCGCCTTGCCGAACGTGAGCTCGCGGGCGGCGGCGGTGTCAGGCGAAGACATGCCGGTCCACCTCGGTAGCGTCGGGGAAGGGTGCCTCCAGCGCGAATGCGAGTCCCTCGTCGACCAGCCGCCGCACGTCATCGACGTGCCGTTGCAGCTCGGCGTCGCCGGCGCTGCCCTGGTCGGTCAGCCAGGCGCCGAGGAGCGCTATCGGGTCGCGCGTCCCGCGCCACTCCTGCTCCTCCGCGGCCGAGCGGTAGTAGCCGCGATCGACGTCGCCGACGTGGTGGCCGTGATAGCGGTAGGTGTGGCAGAGCAGGAAGGCGGGCCCGCCTCCGTCGCGCGCCCGCTGCACCAGCCGGTCGGTGGCCCCTCGCACGGCGCGCACATCCTGCCCGTCCACCTCGACGGCCTCGATGCCGAAGGCCCGCGGGCGCGCCAGCACCTCACCGGCGGTTGCCTCGAGGTAGTGGGTGTACTCGTTGTAGAGGTTGTTCTCGCAGACGTAGATCACGGGCAGCGTCCACAGCGACGCCATGTTCATGACCTCGTAGAGCAGCCCCTGGCCGAGCGCGCCGTCCCCGAAGAAGCAGGCGGCCACCTGGCCACTGCCGCGCTGCTTGGCGGAGAACGCGGCGCCGGTCGCGATCCCTGTTGAGCCGCCGACGATGGCATTGGCGCCCAGGTTGCCGTTGGCGTGGTCGGCAATGTGCATCGAGCCGCCCTTCCCGCGGCAGTAGCCCGCCTCCTTTCCCAGCAGCTCGGCGAACATCCGGCCGATATCAGCGCCCTTCGCAAGGCAGTGCCCGTGGCCGCGGTGGGTCGAGGTGATCAGGTCGTCCTGCCTCAGGCCGGAGCAGACGCCGACGGCGACCGCCTCCTCGCCGATGTACAGATGGGCCAGTCCGGGCATCTTGCCGCTGCGGTACAGCTCGTTCACCCGTTCCTCGAACAGGCGGATCGTGACCATCTCGCGGTATCGCTGCAGCCACGGGTCGAGCCCGGCCCCGACCACCGGCAGGATCGCGGTCTTGTCACTCATGTCCATGGACGTCGGCCTCCACGCGGTCGAGATGGATGCGGGCGGCGGTGCGTGCCTCGGCGCCGTCGCCGGCCTGGATCGCATTCAGGATGGCGCGGTGCTCCTCGACGGCGCGTCCGGCGCTGTCGGGGATCCTGAAGATCTCGAGCAGCGCGTCGCGGAGCACGTCGCGGATGGCGTCCAGGGTGTGGCTGACCAGGCTGTTGCCGGTTGCGTCGGCCATCGCGATGTGGAAGCGCAGATCGGAGTCGATGAAGTGTTGGGCGTCGTCGTCCCCGAGCGCCGAGACCATCGCGTCGAGGGCGGCCTGCATCTGCTCGAGGTCGCGTGGTTGGCGGCGGTGTGCCGCCAGCTCGGCAGCCGCGCAGTCCAGGATCCGACGCAGCTCGAACAGATCGGCGACGCTTGGCTGCGCGTCCAGCGCCATCACCAGGCGCAGCGAGCGGTGCAGTGGTTGTGCCGCCCCGGCCACCGTGAACGAGCCACCGGCGGTCGCGGTGATGACGCCCTGGGACTCGAGGATCCGCAAGGCCTCACGCACCGTCGAGCGCCCGACCGAGTAGGCGGCGGCGATCTCGCGCTCGACCGGGAACGGATCCCCGGCCACCAGCGTCTGGCTCGTGATCATCTCGAGCAGCCGGTCCGCCACCACGTCCGAGGTGCGACGGCGGTCGATCGGTTCGGCGTGAAGGGGCGGGGAAGACTGTCGATGCACGAGATTGTCTGACAATCAGACGATCGAGTTCATTCGGAGCATATCGGCCGATCCGCTTCGAGTCAACGCGACGACTGCGTGACGGGTGTCCCGTCGACCGAGCGGCACGGCGGCGACCGCGAGCGCGGCCAGCGGTCCGCGAGGAGAGCTGGAAACCGGGACCGCACGCGCACGTGCGGATCAACGCAGGATGCCCGTGTGGCCCAGCGAGTAGCGCCCGGGTTGTGGCCACACGCAAAGCCCGTGTGGCCCGCTGCCGACGCTGATCGTGCCGATCAGCCGGCCGGTGACGGTGCTGATGGCGTAGACCGCTCCGTTGTAGCGGCCAGACAGCCAGAGCACCTTTCCGTCGGCCGAGACGCCGCCCATGTCCGGGCTGCCGCCGTCCGGGAGCCACCATTTGTCGATGACCTTGCGGGTGCGGACGTTGATCACGGAGATCGAGCCTTCGCCCCGGTTCGTCGCGTAGAGGAACCGTCCGTCACGGCTCGGGTAGAGGCCGTGGACGCCGGCTCCGGTCGGCAGGAAGTCGACCACGCGCAGCGTGGCGCCGTCGATCTCCCAGAGCCCGTTTGCCATCATGTCGGCGACGTAGAAGATGCGGCCGTCGGGTGCAAGCTTGACGTCCTGGGGCATCCCGCCCGCGCCGTCCGGCAGCGTCAGCACCCCGACGATCCGCTCACGGCGTACGTCCACCTTGAGGATCTGGCCGGAGAACTCGCAGCTGGCGAGCAGGTAGGAGCCGTCCGCCGAGAAGTCGATGTGATCGACGCCCTCGCAGGGGACGGGCACCGAGTGGCGGAGGCGGAACGTGTGGGGGTCGCGGAAGTCCAGCCGGTGGAGTCGCTCGGCGACGACGATCGCCCTGCGCCCGTCGGGCGTGAAGTACATGTTGTAGGGGTCCCTGACCGGGATCGGCCGTCCCGGCCGTCCGGTGCGCGGGTCGATCGGTGTCAGCGAGTTCCCGACGTCGCTGGTCACGTACAGCGTGCGGAGGTCGTACGCCGGCACGACGTGCTGCGGCTCGGCGCCGACGGCGAACTGCCGGACGATCCGTCGCGTCCGCGGATCGATCTCGTCCACCGTGTTGCTGCCCGAGTTCGGCACGTAGACGAGTGGTCGCGCCGACCTCGCCGCGCCGGTCAGCATGTTCGGCCCGTCTGCGGCGTAGACGTTGATCGTGGGCGCTCGCGGTGTCGGCGTGAGCTCGAGCAGCTGGTCGGTGGTGCCTGCGGCGAGCCGGCCGCCCGCGAGGAGGATGCGGCCGCGATCGACGACCGCCGTCGCATCGGAGAGCGCTGCCGGCAGCCGTCCCGCGGTGCGCACCCGCCGGCTCCCGGGATCGACGGTCACGATCCGGTTGGTGGGACTGTCGATGGCGGCGCCCCTGCCTCCAATGACGACCGCAACTCCGTCGATTGCCGCGGCCGCAGCGTGGGTCGTCGGCCTCGGCAGCCGGCCGAGGCGCGTGACCGTACCCGAGTCCGGCGAGAACTCGAACACCGCGCTGCTGGCCGTGCCGTTGGGAAGCGATCCGCCCGCGATGATCAGCCGGTTCGCAGCGGCGGTGACGGCCGCGTAGCGGAGCGCGGTGGGAAGGTGCGCCACCACCCGCGGGGCTGTGCCGGGGCGCCACGCGACGATGGTGTCCAGCCACCGTGTCCCGGTGAAGCCCCCGACCACGTACGCGGTGCCGCCGACGGCCGCCGCGGCCTGGTCCGAGCTCGGCGCCGGTAGTCGCCCGACGGTGGCGGCGGCGCCGGTGGCCGGGTCGATGCGGATGACGTCGGCCAGCTGGCGGCTGCCGTCCCCGCCCCCGAAGAGGTAGACCGATCCGCCCAGGGACACGGCGGCCGCGTCATGGCGCGCCGTTGGGAGCCTGCCGATGCGGCGACGGCCATGGCTGGTGACGAGGATGATCCGGTCGGTGGACAGGTCGGCCGCGGTGAGGCCGCCGACCAGCACGGAGCCGGTGTCCGGGACGCTCGCGCCGGCCGCATCCTGCAGTGGCTGGGTGAGGGGTGCCGTGCGCCGAGCGACGAGCGTCCAGCGCCCGGCCGGGGCTGTGCCGGCGCGCGGCCGGTCATGCTGCGGCACCGGCGTCCCCGCGGTGGCGCCGGCCGCGGTGCGCGCGCGGCGTGCCCCGGTGGGATGGGTCGCCGCCCACCCGAGCACCCCGGCGGCGAGGGCGATGGCGAACACGAGCCATGCGCTGAGTGGCCGCTTCGGCACCGCGGCAGCATCGAGGTTCGAGCCTGAACAGCGCCTGAACGCGCCGCCGCAGGCACGTGGCGTTCAGGCGGCGTTCAGGCACCGCGGGGCAGGGTGCCCGCATGACATCCCGATCCCTCATCCCGCTCTCCGCCGCGCTGCTGTCCGTCATGTTCGGTGCGGCGTGTGGTGGTTCCAGCACGGCCGCGACGTCGCAGCCCCCGGCCGCGTCGACGCCCGGCTCGGCTCCCGGTTCCGCCGGATCGACCTCGAGTCCGCCGGCGTCGTCGTCCGGCGCCGGCGCGCTGGTCGCCGAGGCGAAGTCGGCGGCGGCCGGCGACATCCCTGACAACCAGGTCTTCCTGACCTACCACAACCCCGGTGCCGGCTACTCCATGGCCTATCCGGAAGGTTGGGCGCGCCGCGGCTCCGGCAGCCGCGTGGTCTTCCAGGACAAGAGCAACCTCGTGCGTATCGTGGTCGAGCCCGGCACCGCCGCACCCGCAGCGGCGAGGGCCGCCGTCGAGTCGCTCGCCGCATCGACGCCCTCGCTGAAGCTCGTGTCGGTCACGCCGCACCCGACGTGCACCAACCAGGCCAGCACCGTGCCGCTGCCGCTCGTCTCGGTGAAGGTCGTCTACACGACCCAGAGCCAGCCGAACCCGGTCACCGGGAAGCGTGTCCTGTTGAGCGTCGACCGCTATTACCTCGGTCACGGGTCACAGCGCGCTGTGGTCGATCTGGGCACGCCGCAGGGGGTCGACAATGTCGATGCCTATTGCCAGATGATCAAGAGCTTCCGATGGACGTGAGGAGCCTGTATGTCGAGCCGGCGCCGGTCGAGGCCGACCGTGAGCCACTCGCGCTCGAGCTGCTCGACGTGTTCCGGATCTTCTCGTCCGGCGCGACCGAGACCGTCGCGCTGAAGGGCCTCTCGCTCGAGCTCGCGCCGCGCAAGGTCGTCGCGGTGCACGGCCCCTCCGGCTCGGGGAAGAGCACCTTCCTTCACCTCGTTGCCGGCCTGGACACGCCCTCGGCAGGTGAGATCCGGGTCTTCGGCCGTCCCCTCGGCCGGATGGCAGAGGACGAGCTCTCGCTGTTTCGCGCGCGCACCGTCGCTGTCGTCTTCCAGCGCGACAACCTGTGGTCATCGCTGAGCGCGCTCGAGAACGTCGAGTTCGCCTTGCGCCTGGCGGGCACGGGCGATGTTCGCCGCCGGGCGCGCTCCGCGCTCGACCAGTTCGGGTTGGGCCATCGTCTGGCGAACCGTCCAGCGGCGCTCTCCGGCGGGGAGCAGCAGCGGGTCGCCATCGCTGCGGCCTTCGCCCGCAGCGCGCCGCTGGTGCTGGCCGACGAGCCGACGGGGGAGCTGGATTCGGCGAACGAGCTCCTCGTCCTCGAGTCGCTGATGCGGCTCAGGGAGACGGTCGGGAGCACCGTGGTCATCGTCACGCACTCGCCCCGGGTGACCGAGCTGGCCGACGCCGTGGTCGAGGTTCGCGATGGGCGGGCGGCGGCATGACCACCGCGTCCGCCCACCCCCTGATCGCCCTGTCCGGCGTCACGGTCGCATACGGTGACGGCGACTCGCGCGTCCTCGCCCTGTCGGGCGTCGATCTGGCGATCGGCGGCAGCGAGTCGGTCGCCCTGCGCGGTCGGTCCGGCTCCGGCAAGACGACCGTCCTCCACGTGATCGGGGGCCTCGTCGTCCCGACCTCTGGCACGGTCGAGTGGGACGGCGCTCCACTCTCCTCGCTCGACGCCCGCGCGCGGAGCTCGGTGCGGGCGGGCGGCATCGGATACGTCTTCCAGGGGGCCAACCTCCTGCCCACCTTCACGGCGTTCGAGAACGTCGCGTTCTCCGCCCGGGTGTCGGGCCGCCGTTCGCCCCACTCGGCGATCGACCTGCTCCGGCTCGTTGGCCTCGAGAGCAAGGCCGACAGTCTCCCCGCCGAGCTCTCCGGCGGCGAGGCACAGCGCGTGGCGCTCGCCCGCGCGGTCGCCCAGCAGCCGCGGGCGCTCCTGTGCGACGAGCCGACCGGGCATCTGGACTCGGACACCGGCGAGCGGATCCTCGACCTGATCGAGGCGCTGCGCCAGGAGATCGGGTTCGCTCTGGTCGTCGCCACCCACGACCCGGACGTGGCCGGACGGCTCGACCGCGAGGTGGAGCTGCTGGACGGCAGGGTCGTACGTCACGCGGCGCTGACATGACCAGTGTGCGGTTCGCATTCTCGGGGCTCCGGCGGGCGCCCCGGCGCACCGCGCTACGCGTGGTGGTGATCGCCGCTGCCGTGTCGTTGCTGGGGTCGATGCTGATCTTCGTCGGGCACTCCCTCTCGACGATGACGGCGACGGCCGTTCGCACGGTGCCGCTCGACTGGCAGGGTCCCGTGGCCTCCCACCGGCAGGCGATCGGCGTCGCCGCCGCGGTGGCCCGCCAGCGGGGCGTCGTGCAGGCCTCCCCCGCCGCGACGGCGCCGTTCGCCGCGTCCGGCCACAACGCCCCCGCCGGCCAGATCACCTCCGCCGCCGGCTCGATCCTGGCCGTGCCGCCGGACTACCTGGCGCACCTGCACACCATGCGGTTCCTTCAGGGAGGATTCGCACCGGGAAGCGTCGTGCTCGACCAGCAGCTCGCCGCGACGCTGCAGGCGAGGATGGGGGACACGATCTCGATCGTGCCGGTCAGGGGCGCGGCGCCGCGCCGGTTCACCGTCAGCGGGATCGCGTTGGTGACCGCCCCGGACGTCCTGTTCCAGCCGCTCAATCCGCTGCTCGGGCCGGCTCCGGCGCAGCCGCCGGCCGAGATCATCGTGATGCCGCTGGCGACGTTCGCCACCACGCTTGCTCCCGCCTACGCGGGAGCCGGATCCGCGAGTGCGACCACGAACGCGATCCCCGGCGCCCAGACCGGCGTGCAGTGGCAGGTGCACGCCCAGGTCGATCCGTCCTCGCTCGGCGGGACACCCGGCCACGCCCTGGCCCAGGCGACCCAGACCCGCAACCGCATCGAGCGGAACCTGCCGGGCAGGGTCCAGTTCGTTGACAACCTGGGCGACGTGCTGAACGGGGCCACGGCCGACGCGCTGTACGCGCAGACGCTCTACATCATGCTCGCCGTCCCCGGTGCGCTGATCGCTCTGGGACTGGCGTACCTCGCCGCCCTGGGCACGGCCGAGCGTGACCGCCGCGATCTCGCCCTGCTCCGGGCGCGGGGAGCGACGCGCCGCGACCTGCTCGCGCTCGCCGCCGCCGAGAGCGTCGCCATCGGCGTCGTCAGCGGCCTGATCGGGGGCGCCCTCGCATTCGCATCCGTCTCCTGGCTGGTGGGCGGTGGGGCGCCGTCGAGCTCGCGGATGCTGGTCGCGCTGGCCGCCTGCATCGGGCTTGCCATCGCCGGTGCCCTGGCCGCCAGGCTGGCCGCCGGCGCTGCGGTGCTCGGCTCCGAGATTGCCGAGTCCAGGCGAAGCGCACACCGCGCGACGAAGCCGCTGTGGGAGCGGCTCTACGTCGACGTCGCCGCGCTCGCCGTCAGCGGCCTGATCTACTGGCTGACCGCCAGCACCGGATTCTCCGCGGTGGTCAATCCCGACTCGAATCCCACGCTCTCCCTGTCCGTCTACATGTTCTTCGCCCCGGCGCTGCTCTGGCTGGGCGCGACGCTGCTCCTCGTACGCCTGCGCGGGCGGGTGGTGGCATGGGTCGCCGGCCGGGCGGGGCGGCCTCGACCGACAGGATGGCGGGGGCTGCTCCTTGCCAGCATCAGCCGGCGTGGCGCATCCATCAACCGCGGCTTGATCGTGGCCGGCCTGCTCCTCGCCTTCGGTGTCAACCTGGGCGTCTTCACCGCCACCTACGACCAGCAGGCGATGGTCGACGCGCAGCTCACGCTGGGCGCGGACGTCGTGGTCAGCACGCCGCCCGGCGTTGCCACGAGTAGCAACGTTGCCTCGCTGGTCGCTGCCGTTCCCGGCGTCAGGGCCACCACGGGCGTCGACCACGCCTACGCGTATGTCGGCCCCGACCTTCAGGACATCTACGGCATCGACGCCGCAACGTTCACCGGCGCGACGACCCTTCGCGACTCGTACTTCATCGGCGGCACCGCGGGGCAGACGCTCGATCGCCTGCGGGCCACGCCGGACGGCGTCCTGGTCTCGAAGGAGACGATCACCGACTATCAGCTGCGCGTCGGCGACCTGCTCAAGCTGCGCGTGCTCGATCATCGAACGGGCCGCTTCCGCGTCGCGCCGTTCCACGTGGTCGGCGTCGTGCAGGAGTTCCCGTCTGCGCCCAAGGACTCGTTCATGGTCACCAACCTCGCCTACCTCGAGCAGGTCACCCACGGCACCGGCCCGAACGCGGTGTTCGCCGCCACGTCGGGCAACCCCGCGGCGGTGGGCGCCGGGGTAGCGGCGAAGGTCGCGCCCACCGGTGCCTCGGTGAAGAACATCACGGACCAGGTCCGCCAGACGACCAGCTCGATCACGACCGTTGACCTGTCCGGCATCAGCCGCATCGAGGAGACCTTCGCGGTCATTCTCGCGGCGGCCGCGATGGGCCTGTTCGTAACGCTCACGCTGAGCGAGCGCCGTCACGAGTTCGCGACGATGGCCGCGCTCGGCGCCTCCCTCCGCGACATCGCCATGTTCCTGTGGACCGAGGTCGCGCTCGTGCTCGGCGCGGCGCTGCTGCTGGCCGCAGGGCTCGGCTGGCTCCTGTCCGTGATGCTCGTCGCGATGCTCCAGCACGTGTTCGATCCCCCGCCGAGTCAGCTCGCGGTGCCCTGGGGCTTCCTTGCGCTGATGGTGGTCGCGGCGGTGATGAGCGCGTCGATCGCGGCCTTCCTGGCCATCCGCCAGATGGGCCGGATGCCGCTCGGTGCGATACTTCGCGAGGAGTGACAGAGCAGCGGATCCTGATCGCGGAAGACGATCCCGAGCTCCGCGAGGCGATCGTGCGTGGACTGCAGGAGGAGCAGTTCGCCGTCCGCGCCGCGGCGACCGCCGGCCGGTTCCTGGAGCTCGTCGAGCGTCACCCGCCGGACGGGATGATCGTCGACATCGGCCTGCCGGACGCCGACGGCCGCGACCTCTGTCAGGCCCTCCGAGCCCGCGGGCTGACCGCACCGGTGCTGTTTCTCACGGCGCGCGACGCACTCCCTGACCGGCTCGCCGGGTTTGCCGCCGGCGGCGACGACTACCTGACCAAGCCGTTCGCATTCGCCGAGCTGGTCGCGCGTCTCCGCGCGCTGCTTCGACGCCACGCGCCCCAGGCGGCGGCCGCGGACGGGCTGGTGGTCGACCCACTCGGTCACTCGGCGACCTGCGGCGGCGCCGCGGTGACGCTGACACCGACCGAGTACCGGCTGCTCTCGGCGCTCGCGGCCCGCACCGGTCAGGTCGTCCGGCGGCAGGAGCTCGTTCAGGCCGGCTGGCCGCACGGGGCGATCGTCCACGACAACACCCTCGACGCCTACATCGCTCGCCTGCGGCGCAAGCTCCGGACGCTGCCCGGCGCGCCTGGCGTGACGACAGCCCACGGCGTCGGGTACTCGCTGGGATGAGGGCCGGTCACCGGCTCGCCGGAATCCGCAGCCGGCTGTTGCTGGCGACGATCCTCTCCGTCGGAGCGGCGCTGCTGGTGCTGGTGGTGGCGTTCAACCTCCTGTTCGCGCGCCGGCTGGACGCCAACGCGACCGACCAGGCCCGTGCCCGGGCGGCGGCGGAGCTCTCGGTGCTCGATGTGTCCTCCGGGCGCGTCAGGGTCGGGGAGGCCGCCGATGCCGCGACCGGCGATGCAACCGTCTGGGTGTTCGCAGGAGGGCGCGGGATCGAGGCGCCACGGGTGGCTCCGGCCCTGGGCGCCGCGGCGGCGCGTCTTGCTGCGACCCACACCGCGACCGCGAACGTGGACGGCGCCGACGTCCGGCTCGCAGCGGTGCCGATCAGCCAGGGTGGCCGCGACCTGGGGACGGTGGTCGCCGGCGTTCCGCTGGCGCCCTACGAGCAGGCGCAGCGCACCGCGCTGATCGCCTCGATCATCCTCTCCGTCGTCGTCCTCGGGATCGTCGCTCTGGTCGCGCGGTGGATCCTCGCCCGCGCGCTCCGGCCGGTGTCGACGATGACCGCCTCGGCACGGGCGTGGAGCGACCGCGACCTCGAGCGGCGCTTCGGCCTCGGTCCGCCGTACGACGAGCTGACATCGCTCGCGGCGACGCTGGACGACCTGCTCGAACGCAACGCGGCCGCGCTTCGCCGGGAGCAGCGCCTGTCCGCCGAGATCTCCCACGAGCTCCGCACGCCTCTGGCCCGGATCGCGACCGAGGCCGAGCTCGCGCTCCGGCGGCAGCGGACCGAGGACGAGTACCGCAACGCGCTGACAACGGTCGAGCGGAACGCCCGGACGATGACGCGGATCATCGACGCGCTGCTCGGCGCCGCCCGGGCCGAGGCGGGGATGCACCGCGGTTCGGCGTCCGCGCTCGATGTCGCTCACCGCGCCGTCGCGGCCTCCGCCGACATCGCCGCGGCGCGCGATCTCGATGTGGCGGTCACGTCCACCTGCGCCGATCCGCGCGTGGCGATCGACGCCGAGCTGGCCTCCCGGATCCTCCAGCCCGTCCTCGACAATGCGTGTCGCTACGGGCGCACCGCGGTCAACGTCACGGTGGGATGCGAGGATCACTGCGTGGCGTTCACCGTCTGCGACGACGGCACCGGCGTCCGTGCTGCGGAGACCGAACGGATCTTCGAGCCGGGGGTTCGCGGCAGCCATGATGCGATCGATCCATCCGGCGCGGGTCTCGGCCTGCCGCTGGCGCGACGGCTGGCCGAATCGGTCGGCGGCACCGTCCGGGCATCCGCAGCCGTCGGTGGGTCGTTCACCGTCCGGCTGCCCGCCGGCCGCTGAGGTCCGCGCGACGGCTGAGCCTGCTGCGCGACAGCTCATTGGTGGTCGATTGGACGGCACCGATCAGGGGATGGGGTGGGCAGCGCTCCGGCCGATCACCGGGGAGGCGCGCATCGCGCGCGTCGCGACTCCACCCACCGCAAGAAGGATGTCCCGCCCATGGCACCCGACCGTCTGCGCGCCGTGCTCAACCGCGTGCCCGAGATCACGCTCTACTTCTGGGTCATCAAGCTTCTCGCCACCACCGTCGGCGAGACGGCAGCGGACTCGGTGAGCTCGCGCTTTGGCCTCAGCCTCGGTGCCACCACCCTCATCATGAGCGCGATCCTGATCCCGGCGCTCGCCTTCCAGTTCAGTCGCCGGCGCTACCTGCCGCTGCCCTACTGGCTCGCGGTGGTGCTGATCTCGATCGTCGGGACGCTGATCACCGACAACATGTCGGATGGCTACGGGGTCAGCCTCTGGCTCTCGACTGCCGTGTTCTCGGTCGCGCTGATCGCGGTGTTCTCCGCGTGGTTCTGGAAGGAGGGCACGCTCTCGATCCACACCGTGTGGACGGGGCGCCGCGAGTCCTTCTACTGGCTGGCGGTGCTGTGCACGTTCGCCCTCGGCACGGCCGGCGGCGACCTGGCCGCCGAGCAGGTCGGACTCGGCTACTGGAGGTCGGCGCTGATGTTCGCTGCCTTGATCGGGATCGTCGCAGTCGCGCACAGGGCGTTCGGCCTTCACGCCATCCCGGCGTTCTGGATCGCGTACGTGCTGACGCGCCCACTGGGCGCGTCGGTCGGGGACTTCCTGTCGCAGCCGCGCTCGGCCGGCGGTCTCGGGCTGGGGACGGCACTGACCAGCACCATCTTCCTGCTGTCGATCCTCGCGATCGTCGCCTACCTGACGATCAGCCGTCTCGACCGCACGGAGAACATGAGCACGCCTGCTCGACCCGACTCGGAGAAGCCGTGCCCGGGGTGCGAGCTGCCGCTCGCCACCGCCCAATGCGAACGCTGTGGTTGGCCCTCCCCGCGGCCGGCCGAGGTGGCCGCCTGACGCGCGCCGCCTCACAGTGTGTACAGATCGCCGCGGTGACCCTCCGAGGGTAGCTCACCCCCGGGTCGCGACCTACGATGTGCGCATGGGACCGCTCGGCAGTGCCGGTAGCCTTGACGACGTCGTCTTCGCCGCTGTGAGCGGAGTGGTGTTCGGCATCGTGTACGTCGCGTGGAGCCGAATGCACCTGTTCGAGTGGATCGACGCCATCCTGGCGCCACGGCTGTCGACGACGCCGGACACCGTGCGACGGGTCAGCGTCATCGCGGTCGGCCTCGCGATCGCCTCGATCGCTGCGCTCGCCGTGTGGCTGCCGGTGCTCCTCATGGCCGTTGCAGTCGACGCCATCTGACGCTCTTCCCCTCCGACGTCGGTTTGGTTGCGAATGACACGGACGATCACGGCGCCACGGCTCGCTTCAGCCATGCGTCCGGCACGATTCGAACGTGCGATCTCCGCCTCCGTATCGAGGGTCGTCGTGGTCGGTCTCCGAACGCAGACGATGCAGTCGCAGTAGCCGCCCGAGGCCGGAGTTCTTGACGTCTTCAGGCACCGGCGGCGCGTCGGGAGGCGATGTCCGGGGGCTCAGCGCACGGCCACACTCCATCGTTGTCTTGTGGGAAGATCGTGGGCGATTCGGCTCGTCTGGTGGGGTGACCGTTGGTCGGGTCAGGCTTCAACAGAGGGAGGGTTCGGGTATGCGTCTTCGTCGTCCAACACTCACGCCGTCGTTGGTGGTGTCGTCACTGGCGCTGTTTGTCGCGCTTGGTGGGACCGGCTACGCAGCGACCGGCGGCAACTTCGTCCTTGGCAGCGCGAACACCGCTGACAAGACGACCTCGCTCACCGGGACGCCGGCAAGTGGCGCAGCGCTCAAGGTGACCAACGCGAATCCGGGACCGGCGGCGGCGTTCACCGTCAACACCGGGATCGCTCCGTTCACGGTCAACTCCACCACGAAGGTCGCAAAACTGAACGCCGACAAGCTCGACGGCATTGACTCGACCGGGTTCGTTCCGGTCGGTGGCACCGCAGCCAACAGCGACACGCTCGACGGCATTGACTCCACCGGATTCCTCGCCGCCGGAGGGACTGCGGCGAACAGCAACTTGCTGGGCGGAATCAGCGCGGGTGGGTTCATCAAGGGTACGGGATCCGCGAGTGGAGCCGCGTACGCCGTCGCGCCCAACACCAACTCCCCCGTGTTCCTGGTCGGAAATGGGTGGCAGTTCTCCTACCACTGCCCGGCGACGCTGACCGACCCCGGAACGCTCTCGTTCTTCAACAACGGGAGCCTCGGGGTGAACGCGTTCTATGACACCCCGTCCGGATCTGCGTTCTTCACGTTGGCGCCGGCAACCGGAACGGCTGGGATCCCGGGCACGCCATCGGGTCAGTTCTGGACGTTCCAGGTCCAGACCAACAACCTGATCGGGACAGTTCACATCGGCACGGTGAACCGTGCCTCGGACTGCCACTTCGAAGCGCAGGCTCTCGTAACGCCGTACTGAGGGCGCGGCTGAGAGGCCGACGAGGGTGCACCGCACCCATGGCGCGGGTGTCGCATAGCCGGAGACGGCTCAACCACGCCGATCGACGCCGGTGCGTTTCGGGTCTTCGAAACAGCGTGGTTGAGCCATGCGCCCGGCACGATTCGAACGTGCGACCTCTGCCTCCGCAGGGCAGCGCTCTATCCCCTGAGCTACGGGCGCGTCGGCGGCAGTCTACCGCGCGCCGCCCGGCGGGCCGGGCACCGGATCGGGCCCGCCGGGCGGCGTCGAGATCGGATGGCGGCCGGGACGACCCGCCGGGAGCCGCTCAGGCTTCCGTGTCGTCAACCTCGGCAACGATGGCAGCGGCGGCGTCCGCAGAGACGACGTGCTTGGCGATCTTCTGATAGCCGGCGAGGCCGCTCTCCAGCTGCTGGATCATCCGGTCCTCGGCGATGGCGATGATCGCGGACGACCCGGGCGGGAGGCTCTCGCCGATCTCCTTGAGGTCGGCGTCCTTGAAGCCCTTGTCGCGCACCTTCCCCCAGATGCCACCGGCGCCGCCGCCGACAACGGCTCCGGCGATGATGCTCGGGGGGAAGATCAGCCCGACGACGCCGCCTGCGATGGCGCCGCGCTTGGCCCACTTCTTGCCACTGGGATCGGCCGTTTCCTCGAACCTCACCTTGCCGTCAGCGCCGTGAACGATCACCGCGGCGTCGATCAGGTCGATCGACCCGGCTCGCTCCGCTGCCTGGAAATCCTTCAACGCGGCCCCTGCCTCCGGCTCCGAGCCGAACGATGCGACAAACAGTTCAACGGTGGTGCTGCTCATTGATCCACTCCCTTGGGGGTTCGCTCCTGGCCGCCGTCAGCGGCGTCCGTCGGAGTATGCCGCGATCGGGAGCGACGGGGCTCCTGTGCCTACCGCTCCCGGACTGCGTAGGTCAGGTGCGTCACCCGCTGGGTCGGGTCCGCGCGGACCGGCTCCAGGGCCACGCGGCCCGCGTCCACGTCCTCGAACAGGCGGATGC
This sequence comes from uncultured Actinomycetes bacterium, assembly GCA_963797175.1. Taxonomy (GTDB): domain Bacteria; phylum Actinomycetota; class Thermoleophilia; order Gaiellales; family JAICJC01; genus DATLLN01. The sequence goes on along the minus strand of CAWCOL010000009.1, from coordinate 652,591 downwards.
CGGAGCCGAACAACACGGGTGCGAGCGCGATGGTGAACTCGTCGACCAGGCCGGCGTTCACGTACTCGAGGATCGTGGCGCCGCCGCCGGCGATGCGGACGTCCCGGTCGCCGGCGGCCTCGCGGGCCCGGTCGAGCGCGGGCTCGATCCCGTCGTTGACGAAGTGGAAGGTGGTGCCGCCCGGCCGCTCCCAGGGGGCGCGCTGCTCGTGCGTCACGACGTAGACCGGCGTGTGGAACGGCGCCTCCTCCGGCCACATCTGCTCGCCGAGGTCGAACATGCGCTTGCCCATCACGCTCGCGCCGGTGCGCTCGAACGTCTCCCGCGCGATGTCGTTGTCGCGCCCCTCCTCGCCGCCCTCGCCCAGCTTCAGGTTCTCCTGGAAGAACCGCAGCGGGAAGATCCACCCCTGCAGCTCCATCCACTGCGCCATCCAGCGCTGCCGATCCGGGTCGTCCGTCCGCTCCTCGGGCGCGATGAAGCCGTCCAGCGACATCGACACGCTGAAGAACACCGCACCGGCCATCAGTCCTCGCCTCCCTTGCGAACCATCTCGGTGACGTAGGCAGCCAGGTTGTCCAGGGTCTGCCGGCCGCCCTCGATCGCGTGGTACTTCTCGACCGCCTCGTCGCGCAGCTCCCTGGTGGGGAACACGGTGCGCATCTCGATCCGGGTCGCCGCGCCATCGGGCGCGAACGTCACGAGCGACTCGAAGGCGTTCGGGTCGCCGCGCGACTCACCGTGGAGCAGCGCGATCCGCTCCGGCGGCGCGATCTCTGTCCAGGAGATCCACTCCTGGTAGTCCGTCCCGTCCGGTCCGTGCATGACGAAGTCCCACTCCCCGCCGACGCGGAACTCGAACGCCCGCGTGGTGGTGGTGAATCCCGCCGGTCCCCACCACCGCGACAGGTGCCGGACGTCGGTGAACGCCTCGAACACCAGCTCCCGTGGGGCATCGATCGCCCGGGAGATCACGATCTCGCGGTCGGCCGTCGCCGGCCGCGCCGGCGCTCCTCGTCCCGTCGCGCTCATCAGCTACTCCTCCTCCTGCGTTGCCTGCTTGAGATCCTGCACGTACGCGTCCAGCCGGTCGAAGCTCTCGTTCCAGAACCGCTCGAACCCGCCGGTCCACTCGTGAATCCGCCGCAGCCCGCCGGCGTCGAGGGCGTACAGGCGCTGTTTGCCCGCCCTGCGGTCGCGCACCAGCCCGACCTCCCGGAGCACCCGCAGGTGTTTGGACGCCCCCGGCTGGGCCATCCCCAGCTCCTGGGCAACCTCGGTCACCGGCCGCTCGCCCGCCCGCAGCAGCACCAGGATCTCCCGGCGCTGCGGCTCGGCGATCGCGTTGAAGACATCCGACGTGGTCGCTGCTCGTGCCATGGACGCAATCATATTCCGATATCGGTATATGTCAAGCCGGTCGATCGTTCCACGCCGGGTCGCGGCCGGTCAGGGATACTCGAGCGCGATGCGTCTTCGGGGCAGGTTCACAGGGCGAGTGCGGCGGACTGTGGTGTGACCGCGGCCCTGATCCCACGGGACGAGTACGCCGCGCTGGAGCGTTGCGTGTATCTGAATCAGGCGTCGCTTGGCCTGGTTCCGCGCCGGTCGACGCAGGCGATGGTCGACTTCCTCGTCGATGTGGCGCAGCACGGCAATGCGCGGCTCTCGGACGCTGCCGAGGAACGGATTCTGGATGACCTCCGCGAGGCTGCGGCCGGGTTGTTCGACGCGCCGCAGCGGTCGGTGGCGGTGGTGGGTGGAGCGAGCGAGGCGCTCGGTCAGCTCGCGATCCTGACCGCAGGTGCCGGCGGCGAGGTGCTCCTCGTCCGGTCCGACTTCCCCAGCGTGACCTACCCGTGGCTCGTGGCGCGCGAGCGGTACGGCACGCAGGTCACCTGGGTCGAGGATCGTTCGGGCGACGATCTGACGTCGGCGCTCGTCGCCGGCGTTCACACCGACACCACGGCGGTGTGTTTCAGTGCGGTGCAGTACGCGACCGGATCGCTGGTCGACGTCGGCGCGGTCGTTCGGCGCGCTCACGCGGTCGGTGCGCGGGTCATCGTCGACGTCACGCAGATGGCGGGGGCGATGCCAGTGAGCCTGCGCACGTCGGCTGCCGACGCGCTGGTGTGCAGCGGCTACAAGTGGCTGTCCTCGCACGGCGGCGTCGCCTTGCTCGCCGTCGCCGACCAGCTGATGAAGGACATACCGGCCATCGTTGGCTGGAAGGGCACCCAGCATCCGTTCCAGTTCCACCCCGAAGCGCTGGCGCTTGCGACCGACGCGCGGCGGTTCGAGCTGTCGACCATCGCCTACAGCTCGGCCGCCGGTCTGCGCACCTCCATCGACCTGCTGGCCGGCGTCGGCCTCCCGGCGATCGCCCGACACGCCGAGGCCCTGGCGTGCGAGCTTGTGGCGCTGACCGCGCCCCACGGCTGGGTGCCGTTCCGGGATCTCGACACGCCGGGGGCGAGCCACCACATCGTCTCCCTGCAGCATCCCACGCATCCCGCATCGGCGATCCAGAGCCGACTCGCCGAGGAGCGCCACATCGTGGTCAGCTCGCGCGGGGACGGCATCCGCGTGTCCCTTCATGTGTACAACGACAGTTCCGACGTCGAAGCGCTCGCCGGCGCCCTGGAGGACGCCGACCGGTGGTGACGGCGCGCGGCCGCCGTCGATTGGGGGGTTTTCCCCACCACGCGAGGGGCATCTGAGGGATACATTCACCGTATGGATCAGCGAACACGACGCACACGTTTGGCGCACTTCATCGACTCCGCACTGGAGCCGCCGATGCTGTTCGGCCGGCCGCTCGCCCGCATCCCGATCCCGGCGCCCGTGCTGCGTGCCTCGGCCGGGACGATGCGCGACATCGCCGACCTGCTGCGCGACACGGCGAGGCCGGTCGACGGGGCCGCGCTGCGCGACCTCGAGCGCGTCCTCACCCGTGCGGGCGAGTCGCCGCTCTACGGCGATCATCCGCTCCGCGCGCTGCACCTGCTGGTCGGCATCGAGAGCCGCCTGACGGCCGGCAGCGCCGCCCGCGCCGCGTAGCCTCACCCGTCGCGCAGGATCCACAGCAGCGACGCCGGCCGGTGGCCGATGTTGCGCCATCCCACGACCGTCTCGCGATCGGCCATCAGGGCATCTCCCGGCCGCAGCACCGGACGCCCCGAGGACAGCACGATCTGCACCAGGCCGCCCACACCGGCGATCAGCTCGAGGCCCTGGTGCGGCATGTGCGGCTTCCCGGCGCCGCCCGGCGGCAGCCGCACCAGGTACGCGCGCAGCCCGGCTCCCGGGTCGTCCAGCAGCGGCGTCGGCCGGCCCGTCGGCTCGGCGGCCGGGTCGTCGCGGCGGCCCAGCCGGTAGCCGGGCGCGGACTGCCCGCGGAGCAGCTCGTCGACGGTGATGTCGAGCTCGGCCGTCATGTCGAGCAGCGTGTCGAGCGACAGGCCGCGGATGCCGCGTTCGGCCTGCGAGATCGCGCTCGGGCTGACGCCCGCCATCGCCGCCAGGTCGCGCTGGCTGAGCCCGCGCTGCGCGCGCAGCGCCCGAAGCGCGGCCCCCAGGCGCGCCGAGGTGGTCGCGGCCTCGAGGTGCGGGAGACCGTCCTCCAGCGTGTAGCGGTAGACGCTGCCCTGAACGCCGGGCGGGCGGCCCTCCGCCTTCGCCACCCGCAGCCGCCCGTCGCGCAGCACCAGCACGCACTGGGTGACGTCCGCGATGGCCCGCCGGACACCGGCGGCGGGTCCGCGCAGCGACAGCGACCAGTAGGCGATCGCGCCCACCTCCAGCAGCATCGGGCAGCAGCGCACGAAGAAGCGCCGCGCCGTGTCGATGCCCCACCGCTCGCTCATCGCGTCCATCGACTCGAACAGCACCAGGCTGCGGCCGCGACGGCCGCCGCGGCGGGCGATCGCCGCGAGCAGGGCCCCGGGCTGCGCCAGCGGCGTGCCCGGCCGGGCGTCGATCACGTCGAGCGCCGTGGCCGGCGGCCGGTCGACGGTCACCCAGAACGCGTCGTCGAACGCCGCGGCGGCCGCCTCGACCGCCGCGTAGAACGGGGTGGCGGGATCCGCGGCGTCGTGCTCCCAGACGACGTTGTCGCCCCAGTAGAGGCCGCCGAGGGCCCGGTCGAGATCCGGCGACCCGGTGCTCGGTCCGTGAAGCAGTGCTTCATGCATCAGGCGATCTCAACAGCATACCGCCGGTTCGGATGAACCGTGGCTGAACGCAGCTGGCCTGTGCCGAAGAGCGGCCATACCGTGACGTCAGACCTGTTGTTCCAGAGGAGTTGAGACCATGTTCGACACAGTCATCTTCGCGGTGGACGGCCCCGACTCGGAGGCCGCCCTGCCGACCGCCCAGGAGCTCGCCGACCGGTTCCTCTCGCGCATCGTCATCGTCCATGTCAGCGAGCTGGTCACCGGACGCGCCAATCTGCCTTACCGCGGCGACGAGGCGCGGATCCGCGCCCGTCTCCACGAGATCGTGGACGAGCTGCGCGACGCCGGCGTCGACGCCACCCTCGAGATGCACTCGGTCGTCGGTGGGCGCGCCGCCAAGATCATCGCGGACGTCGCCGAGCGCCACGAGGCCGGCCTGATCGTGGTCGCCGCGCGCGGCCACTCGCCGGTGCTGGGCCTGCTCAACGGCAGCATCACCCAGCGGCTGCTGCACACCGCTCCCTGCCCGGTGCTCGCCGTGCCGATGCGCGGCAAGGCCGCGCTGAATCTCCCCGCGGCGCCGGCGGCGGCGTAGACGGAGGGGTCGGCGGGGAGGGCCTTCGGGCTCCAGCCCTCCCCGCCGCGCCCTGCGGGCGTTCACGCTAGCCCTCCATCCCGAACCGGTTGCAGGACGCCGCGCCGTACCCGACGGCCAGGCGGTCGGCCTTGTCCGCGAGGTCGAGTGCGACGGCGTACTCCCCGGCGGCGTTGCCCGCGCGCCCCTTTGCCAGGTCGCGCAGGGCGAGGCCGTGGTAGACCGCGCTCCTCTTGTACAGCTCGATCATGTGCGCGTACGCGGCGGCGTCGCCGCCGGCCGGGGCGCCGAGGGCGTCGAGCTTCGACCCTGCGTCAACGATCGCCATCCCGTGTTGTCTGATGTGAGAGGCGTCGAAGTGGGTGACCAGCTGGTGCGTGTCGTCAGCCAGGGCGTTCTCGCAGATGGTGGCGGCGCTGTCCGCCCAGCCGGCTGGTGCCGGCGTCGGACGACGATGCGGTGATGGCGGCCGTCCTGGCGGTGGACGCGGGAGTCGCCTGTCCGGTGCCGCCGCATCCGGCAGCGACGGCACAGGCCACGGCCAGGAGCGCGGCGGTCGCGGTTCGAGATGATGTGCGGCGCATGGTGAAGCCTCCGTTCGGTTGGCCTCACCATCGTCCGGCCGGCGGCGGCCCGCATCGGGGATCTCCCTACGCAACCGCGCTCCTCGACTCAGATCAGCGGAGGGGGAGGGATTCGAACCCTCGATGGACGTAAACCGCCCATAACGGTTTTCGAGACCGCCGCATTCAACCACTCTGCCACCCCTCCAGGGTGCGTCGCCAGTTTATCGGCAGCCTCGTGCGACGCGGTAAATCGAGGGTCTGCTAGCGTCGCCCGGATGCCCGAGCTCGCGCCCTACACCCCCGGCCTGACCGACGAGCAGCGCGAGATCCAGGAGCTCGCGCGCGAGTTCGCGCGCCGGGAGATCCGCCCGATCGCCGCCGAGGTGGACGAGCGGGACACGCACTGCCCGGTGGACGTCGTCTACAAGGCCGCCGAGGTGGGGCTGACGTCGTTCATGCTCCCCGAGGACGTCGGCGGCGGCGGTATCACCGACGTGCTCACCGGCTGCATCGTCCAGGAGGAGCTGAACTGGGGCTGCGCCGGCATCGGCAACCTGATCTGCTCCGGCGCGTTCTTCGCCCGCCCGGTGCTCGAGGTGGGGACCGCCGAGCAGCGGCAGCGCTGGATCGCTCCGCTCTGCACCGAGCGGCCGCCGTTGACCGCGCTGGCATCGACCGAGCCCGGCGTCGGGTCGGACACGGCGGCGATGGCGGCGAGCGCCGTCCGCCACGGCGACCACTACGTGCTGAACGGCCAGAAGACGTGGATCTCGAACGGCGGGATCGCCGAGTACTACGTGATCTTCGCGACGGTGGCGCCCGGCACCGGCTCCAAGGGCGTCACGGCGTTCGTGGTCGAGAAGTCCGATCCCGGGATCAGTTTCGGCGAGCCGATGCGCAAGATGGGCCAGCGGGCGATCATCAACACCGAGCTGTTCCTGCAGGACTGCCGGATCCCGGCCGACCGCCTGCTGGGCGAGGAGGGCAAGGGCTTCTACAGCCTCATGCACACCTTCGACGAGTCGCGGATCCATCTCGCGGCCAGCGCCGTCGGCATCGCCCGCGCCGCCTTCGAGTACGCCGTCGAGTACGCCCGCGACCGCACCGCCTTCGGCAAGCCGATCGCCGAGCACCAGGCGGTCGGTTTCCGCCTGGCCGACATGGCGACCCGGATCGACGCCGCCCGGCTGCTCACCCACCGCGCCGCGGCGCTGATGGACGAGGGCAGGCACGCGCCGGTCGAGGCGGCGCAGGCCAAGCTGTTCGCGTCGGAGACGGCGACCTGGGTGACCTGGGCGGCGCTGCAGACGCTTGGCGGCTGGGGCTACAGCCGCGAGTATCCGGTCGAGAAGTGGTCGCGCGACGCCCGCCTGGAGGAGCTCGAGGAGGGCACCTCCGACATCCAGCGGCTGATCATCGCCCGCCGGCTGACGCGCTAGCTGCCGTAGTCGGGCAGCCGGGTGGCGCCGTCGTCCGTGATCTCCCAGCTGGGGTTGTGCGCGACCTCCCAGGGATGCCCGTCGGGGTCGACGAACATGCCCGAGTAGCCGCCCCAGAACGTCTCGGCGCCCTCGCGCGGGATGGACGCGCCGGCGCCGCGGGCGGTCGCCAGCACGGCGTCCACCTCGGCCGGCGAGCGCACGTTCTGCGCCAGCGTGACGCCGCCCCAGCCGCCGCCGTCCTGCACGCCGCTGTCCTCCGCCAGCTGGTCGCGGCCCCACAGGCCGAGCACCATGCTGCCCGACTGGAAGAAGACGACGTCGGCGCCCTCAGGCGAGTTGTCCCGCCAGCCCAGCGCCGTGTAGAAGCGCCGCGCCCGCTCGAGGTCGGCGACGCCGAGCGTGACCAGGCTGACGCGCTGCTCCACCGGCTCAGCCGACGGCGACGGCCGCGTTCTCGTCCACCGGCGCGGTGCCGGTGTCGGTCAGCACGCGGAGGGCCTGCGCGGGCAGGCACACCTTGACGGGGTCGCCCTGGCGGTAGTGCAGCTCGTCGCCCGTGTTCTGGACGAGCGCCTGCACGTTCTCGCCGTGCGCCAGCCGCACGATCACCTGGTTCGCGTTGCCGAGGTAGACGACGCGCTCAACCATGCCCGGCAGGTAGTTCTCGCCGGTCGATTCGTGGTTGTCGAGCTTGACGCGCTCGGGCCGGATCACGATCTTGGTGTCGCCGCTGGTGGTCACCTCGCCGCGCCCGGCGAACAGGTCGAACTCGCCGACCTTGACCTTGCAGCGACCGCCCGACTCGCCCTGCGCCGTCGCCGACATCAGGTTGGAGACGCCCAGGAAGTCGGCCACGAACGTGGTCGCGGGCTCCTCGTAGACCTCCTGCGGCTGCGCCACCTGCTCGACCCGGCCGTCGCTCATCACGGCGATCCGGTCGCTCATGGTCAGCGCCTCCTCCTGGTCGTGCGTCACGTAGATGAACGTGATCCCGACCTGCTGCTGGAGCGCCTTCAGCTCGAGCTGGAGCTGCTTGCGCAGCTTCGCGTCGAGGGCGCCCAGCGGCTCGTCCAGCAGCAGCACGGCGGGCTTCAGCACCAGGGCGCGCGCCAGGGCGACGCGCTGCTGCTGGCCGCCGGAGAGCTGCGATGGCTTGCGCTTGGCGAACCGGTCCATCTGCACCAGGTCCAGCGCCTCGTTGGTGCGCGACTTGATGTCGGACTTGCTCGTCTTCTGGCGGCGCAGCCCGAACGCGACGTTGTCCCACACCGACATGTGCGGGAACAGGGCGTAGCTCTGGAACACGGTGTTCACGTTCCGCTTATGGGGTGGCGTGTACGCCATGTTCTCGCCGTCGAGCAGGATCTCGCCGTCGGTCGGCTGCTCGAAGCCGGCGATCATCCGCAGCGTCGTCGTCTTGCCGCAGCCGGAGGGGCCCAGCATCGAGAAGAACTCGCCCGCGGGCATCTCCAGGTCGATGCCGTCCACGGCCGTGAAGTCTCCGAACATCTTGACGAGGCTGATCAGCTTGACTTCACCACCGGCCACTGGACGTCTCCTCGGATCGATTCAGGGGGAACAAAGGTACCAGACGGGTCAAACGTCGAAGGCTGCGAAGTCGCGCATGGCGGACTGGCCGGCGCCGCGCTCGCCCCGGGTGAAGAATCGCCAGACGAAGAATCCGGCCACGACCGTGCTCAGCGTGATCAGCACCAGGACGGTGGCGATCGCGTTGGTGGCCGGGGTCGGCGCCGCTCGGGTGGCGTCGTAGATCACCATCGGCACCGTCGTCGTGTCGGGGCCATTGGAGAGGTACTGGCTGATCACGAAGTCGTCGATCGAGATCGCGAACACGATCGCCGCGCTGGCGACCACGGCGGGCGTGAGCAGCGGCAGCAGCACCTTCCGCAGCGCCACGGCCGGCGTCGCCCCCAGGTCGGCCGCCGCCTCCTCGTACTCCCTGCCGATCGAGAACAGGCGGCCGCGGACGATCACCACCACGTAGCTGACCGAGAACGTGACGTGGCCCAGCACCTGCGCCAGCCCGCCCGTGTGCACGATGGTGTCGAACGGCGGCAGCTGGGTGAACAGCAGCAGCAGCGCGACGCCCATCACGATCTCGGGCGTGACCAGCGGGAACAGCATCAGGAAGTTCGAGGGGCCCGAGCCGTGGCCGTGCCAGCGGGCCAGCCCCAGCGCCAGGGCAACGCCGATCGGCACGGCGATGACCACATCCCATGCGGCCAGGGTCAGGCTGTGGATCAGCGCGTCGTGCAGCGAGGCGTCGTTCCAGATCGAGTTGATGGGGTCGCCCCAGTACCAGCGGGTCGAGAAACCGGCCCAGACTGTGCGCGAGCGGCTGTCGTTGAACGAGAACTGGATCGCGATCGCGACCGGCACCAGCGCCCACAGCATGTAGATCCACGTGAACACCGCCAGGAACCGGGGGCGGCCCCACGGGTTCGAGATCCAGCCGGTGGTCCGCTGCCAGAGGGTGAAGTCCTGTTGAGGGCGCGTGCTGACGGCGGACTCGCTCACGAGGCCCGGAGCTCCTTGGTCGCCTTGTGCACGCTCCACAGGTAGTAGCCCATCAGCACCAGCAGGAAGGCCGACAGGACGATGGTCAGCGCTGCGCCGATGGTCGGCTGCGGCCCGCCGTGGAAGTAGAGGTCGATCTGGTTGCCGATCATCGACGTGGTCGGCGCGCCGGAGACGAGGTTGGGCGTGTAGTAGTCGCCGAACATCGGCAGCACGATCAGCACGGCGCCGCCCAGCAGGCCCGTCTTGCTGAGCGGCAGCGTCACGTGCAGGAACGCGCGGAACGGGCTGGCGCCGAGGTCACGCGCCGCCTCCAGGTAGCGCCGGTCGATCCGGTCGAGCGACGCGTACAGGGGCAGGATGAAGTACGGGATGTAGCCGTAGATGAGCGCCCAGATCACCGTGGAGGACTGGCCGTCCAGGAAGCCGTACGGGGTGCTGAGGACGTGCGCCCAGATCAGGAACCGGTTGACGAGCCCGTCCGGCGCCAGCAGGTTGACCCACGCCAGCATCCGCATCAGGTAGCTGATCCAGAAGGGCAGGATCAGCAGGATCAGGAGCAGATTCTTCGTCCGGCCGGCGTGCCGGGCGATGTAGTAGGCGACGGGGTAGCCGATCAGGATGCAGCCGGCCAGCGAGATGGCCACGTACCGGATCGTGCGTACGGCGACGTCGAAGTAGATGCCCCCCGGCGCCAGCTCGTGCAGCACCTGCGTGATCCAGCCCATGTTCCACTGCAGCGGGTTCCAGATCGGCACCGGCGTCTGCAGGATCGGGTCGATCGTCCCGAAGGCCACGCCCATCACCGCGTAGAACGGGATCAGGAACAGCACCACCAGCCAGATCACGCCCGGTGCTGCGAAGGTGGGCCAGAGCCAGCGCGGGTACATCAGGCGATCACTACGCGCCCGCGAGGAACTGCGAGTAGCCGTTCTGCCAGAGCTGCTGGCCGGTCTCGGTCAGCGTCATCTCCTGGAGGGAGTCCGGTCCCAGGTCGGCGGCGGTGAGGATGCTGTTCTTGAGGTTCTCCGGGATCACGCCCTTCCTGACGAGCTCGTCAGGGTCGATCTCGGTCAGCGGCGGCTGGTAGCCGTTGAAGTTGACGAAGTTCGAGTAGGCGACGCCGTTGTCGATCAGGAAGTTGAGCCAGAGGTGGGCGAGCACCGGCTTCTTCGTGTTCGCGCACACCGACCACATGTCGTTCTGGATCGGCCCCTTGCCGTAGCCGGGGTTCCAGAAGCGCAGCAGCTTGCCGACGCTGGGCTTGGGCAGGAAGTAGAAGTAGCCGGAGAGCATGTCGCCCGACCAGGCCTGATTCAGCCACGTCTTGTCCTCCGGGATGTTCTCGTACTGGAGGTCGTTGACGAGCACGTTGCAGATCCCGTACAGCTCCTGGAGGTCGGACACGGCCTGGTCGATCAGCTTCGGATCCTCGGTGTTGACGTCCGTGTGGCCCTTGCGCAGCAGTGCCATCGCGATCGTCTCGCGCGGCTCGCTGAGCAGGGCGACCTTGCCCTTGTAGGCCTGCGACTGCCAGAAGATGTCGAGCGGGTTCGCCATCCCCGCGATGTCCTCGCTGACCCGGTCGGTGCGCCAGGCGATGCCCGTCGCATACGTCGTGTAGGGCACGCCGTACTGGGAGCCGACGTCGTAGAAGGGGCTCTGCAGCGAGGGCCACACGTTCTTCAGGTTGGGGATGTAGTCGTGGTTGATCGGCTGGATCAGCTTGCCGGCGACGACGCGGTCGAGGTTGTCCGGCGTCATGTTGGTGACGTCGGGGGAGATGGCGCCCGAGGCGAGCTTCGCGATCCCGGAGTTGATGTCGTCGAAGGGCGCCACCTTGACGGTGACGCCGTACTTCTGGCCGAACTGCTTGAGCAGGTTCGGGTAGATGTAGGCGGGATAGTTGTAGACCGTGAAGGTGCCGCCGGACTCGGGCTCCATGCCGGACTCGATCGGCTGGCGCCACAGCGGCAGCTTGACCTGCTTGTCGGGGCGCGCCAGCGGGAGCCCGCCGGGGCCCACCGGCTCGCCGTTGCTGCCGGCGGTCTGGCCGGCGGGCGTGGTCGAGTTGCTGCACGCTGCCAGCAGGCTGCCGGCGCTGGAGAGGGCGAGCGCGGCGCCTCCGGAGCGCAGGAGGAACTCGCGTCTACTGGCCAACGTCGCGAGGCTCGGCCGTTCTTTTGGATGCCGCACGGAGGGTCCTTCCCTGTCCTGACTGATCAGCCAGTCAATACCTTGTGGCTGAGGACTGTAACGAAGTGGTCGGGGATGTCAAGCATCGTGGCCACAGCCGATTGGAGCGTGGTTTCGGTTCGTGCGACGCGGCCCGGGGCGGGTCTGGCAGACTCCTCCGGCCCATGGCCCGCGACCTCCAACCGCTGTTTGCGCCCGCCTCCGTCGCGATCCTTGGCGCGTCCGACGACCCCGCCAAGTGGGGCAACTGGCTCGCGCGCGGGGCGCTGCGCGGCGAGCACCGGCGCCCGGTCTTCCTGGTCAACCGCAACGGCGGCGAGGTGCTGGGCCGGCCCGCCTACGCCTCGGTCGCCGACCTGCCCGAGGCGCCCGAGCTGGTCGTCGTCTCGGTGCCCGCCGCGGGCTTCGAGGAGGCGGTCGACGCCTCGCTCGAGCGCGGCGCCCGGGCGATCGTGGGGATCACGGCGGGGCTGGGCGAGACCGGCGACGAGGCGCGCGAGCGCGAGGCCGCCCTGGTGGCGCGGGTGCGCGCCGCGGGCGCGATGCTGCTCGGCCCCAACTGCCTGGGCGTCTACGACGCCTCCTCGGAGCTGGGCATCTGCTCGAACGAGTTCCCGCCCGGCTCGATCGGGCTGATCAGCCAGAGCGGCAACCTCGCCCTCGAGCTGGGGCTGCTGTCGCGCCCGTACGGGCTCGGCTTCTCCCGCTTCGCCTCTGTGGGCAACCAGTCCGACCTCGACCTGGCCGAGCTGGTCACCTCCTTCGGGCTGCACGAGGAGACCCGGCTGATCGCCGTCTACGCCGAGGACTTCCGGGACGGCCGCGCGTTCGTGGACGCCTGCGCGGGCGCCGGCAAGCCGGTGCTGGTGATCACCGTCGGCCGCAGCGAGGCCAGCGCCCGGGCGGCCGCCTCGCACACCGGCGCGATGGTGTCGGCGCTAGACGTGGTCGAAGCCGCCTGCCACAGCGCCGGGGCGCACCTGGTGCAGACGCCGTCGCAGATGATCGACCTGGCCCATGCGCTGATCGGCGAGCGGCGGCTGGCCGGCCCGCGGATTGCCGTCCTCGGCGATGGCGGCGGGCACGGCGCGATCGCCTGCGACGTGGCCGATGCCGCCGGACTGGAGCTTCCGCGCTTCTCCGACGAGCTGTCGGCGCGGATCGCGGCCGAGCTGCCGCCGACGGCGGCCACCCGCAACCCGGTCGACCTGGCCGGCGGCGGCGAGCAGGACTTCACCTCGTTCTCGCGCACCGCCCGCGTGCTGCTCGCCTCCGACGAGGTGGACGGGGTGCTGATGACCGGCTACTTCGGCGGCTACAGCCAGTACTCGGACGAGTTCAAGGACGCCGAGGTGGAGGTTGCGCGCGACATCGGCCGTGCCGTTGCCGAGACAGGCAAGCCGGTCGTGGCGCAGACGATGTATCACGCGTCGGCGACCGCCGAGGCGCAGCGCGAGGCCGGCATCCCCGTCTACCCGACCATCGAGGCCGCCGTCGCGGCGACCGCCGCGCTGGTGGAGACGCACGCGCCGACCGGCGCGCCGCCGCTGCCGCCGCGGCAGTCGGGGGTGCTGGACGACAGCTACTTCGGCGCGCGCGAACTGCTGGAGGCGGCGGGCGTGCCGTTCGTCGAGGCACGCCGGTGCCGCACGCTGGAGGACATCCACAAGGCGGGACGGCGGCTCGGCTTCCCGGTCGTGGTCAAGGCGCTCGGCATCCTCCACAAGTCGGACGCCGGCGGCGTCAAGGTCGGCATCGCCGACGAGGACCAGCTCGCCTGGGAGGCGGCCGACCTCGAGGAGCGGCTGGCGCCGCCCGAGTTCTCGGTCGAGCGGATGGCGCCGCTGTCCGAAGGCGTCGAGCTGATCGTCGGCGTCCGCCGCGACCCCCGGTTCGGGCCGGTTGCGCTGGTCGGGCTGGGCGGCATCTACGCCGAGGTGTTCAAGGACGTGGCGATCGGTCTGGCGCCGCTCGACGTGGAGGAGGCGGAGCGGCTGCTGAACCGGCTGCGCCACGCCTCGCTGCTCGGGCCGAGCCGCGGCCGCCAGGCGGTCGACCTGCGGGCGGCGGCGAAGGCGGCGGCGGCGCTGTCGCAGCTGGCCGCGGCGCGGCCCGACATCGCCGAGATCGAGATCAACCCGCTGCTGGTGACGCCGCACGGCGCGCTGGCGCTGGACGCGCGCATCATTCCCGCGCAGGAGGGAGGCTCGGATGCTGGCTGACGGCTGCTACGAGGGGAAGGTCGCGCTCGTCACGGGCGGCGGCAGCGGGATGGGGCGGGCGATGGCGCTCGAGTTCGCGCGCCTCGGCGCCGACGTGGTCGTGTCCGGCCGCCGGCCCGAACCGCTGGAGGAGACGGTGGCGCTGGTCGAGGCGGCCGGCGGCCGCGCGGCGGCGGCCCCCGCCGACGTGCGCGATCCCGAGCAGGTGGACGCGATGGTGGCGGCGGCGGTGGAGCGGTTCGGCGCCGTGGACGTACTGGTCAACAACGCCGCGGGCAACTTCGTCGTCAAGGCCGAGGACCTCTCGCCCAACGGCTGGCGCGCGGTCGTCTCGATCGTGCTCGACGGCGGCTGGCTCTGCACCCGGGCGGCGGGCCGGCAGATGATCGCGCAGGGCCGCGGCGGCGCGGTGCTGTCGGTGGTCGCCAGCTACGCGTGGACGGGCGGCCCCGGCACGGTGCACTCGGCCGCCGCCAAGGCGGGCCTGATCGCGATGACCAAGACGCTCGCGGTCGAGTGGGCGCCGCACGCCATCCGCGTCAACACGATCTGTCCCGGCCCGACCGACACCGAGGGCGCGGGCGCGGCGCTCTGGCCCGACCAGGCCGACCGCGAGCGGGTGGAGGCGACGGTCCCGCTGGGCCGGATGGCGACCGTCGAGGAGATCGGGTGGTGGACGACCGCCCTCTGTTCGCCGTTCGCCTCGTACGTGACCGGCATGAACTTCACCATCGACGGCGGCCACTGGCTCGAGCAGGACAGCTACATGCCCGCCCTCAAGCCGCGCGCCTGACCGGCGCGGGGCGCCTCGGTGATCCCGGCCCGGCTGTGATCTGACCGGCGGGTCTACACTCGGCTCCGTGACCGCGTCGAGACGCCTGCTCGCGCCGCTGGTGTTCGTCGCCGGCGCGACGACCATGTCGACGGAGATGTCGGCCTCCCGGTTGCTGGCGCCGTTCTTCGGTGCGTCGATCCTGATCTGGGCGAACATCATCGGCCTGATCCTGATCTACCTGGCCGCGGGGTACTTCCTCGGTGGCCGGCTGGCAGACCGCCATCCGCACCTGCCCTACCTGGCCCGGCTGATGCTGCTGGCCGCCGCGGCGATCGCGATCACACCGTTCCTCGCCGAGCCGCTCCTCAGCGTCGCGGTCGACGCGTTCGCGAACGCCTCGGTGGGCGCGTTCCTCGGCTCGTTCTTTGCCGCGATGGCGATCTTCTCCGTGCCCATCACGCTGCTCGGGATGGCCTCGCCGTTCGCCGTCCGCCTGGGCGTGGAGACGGTCGAGAAGGCCGGTGAGGTGGCCGGCAAGATGTACGCGATCTCGACGGCGGGCAGCATCCTCGGCACGTTCATCCCCGTCGCCATCCTGATCCCGCTGATCGGCACGCGGCGGACGATGCTCGCGACCGCCGCGCTGCTGGCGCTGGTCGCGGCCCCGGCGCTGGGCCGCCGCTACGTGCTCGTGCCCGCCGCCATCGCGGCCCTGGCGCTGCTGCCGCCCGGGCTGATCAAGCCCGGGAGCGGCGTGATCTTCGAGACCGAGTCGCCGTACCAGTTCATCCAGGTCGTCCAGCGCAGCGACGGCTCACGGGTGCTCCACCTCAACGAGGGTTGGGCCGAGCACTCGATCTGGCAGGCGGACACGGTGATGACGGGCGGCTACTGGGATCAGTTCCTGCTCGCGCCGGTGATCCACGGCCGGCCGCTCCGGAACCTGGCGATGGTCGGCTACGCGGGGGGCACCGTGGGCCGTGCCTACGGCAAGATCTGGCCCGACGTGAACGTGCTCGGCATCGAGCTGGACGGCGACGTCACGGCGGCCGGCCGCCGCTACTTCGGCCTCGACGACAACCCGCGCGTGCGGGTCGCCACCGACGACGGCCGGGTCTACCTGGAGACCCATCGCTCCGACTACGACGCGATCTTCCTGGATGCGTTCCGCCAGCCGTACATCCCCTTCTACCTGACGACCCAGGAGTTCTGGTCGCTCGCCCACGACCGCCTCAACCCCGGCGGCGTGGTGATGGCCAACGTCGGCCGGGTGCCTGGTGACGACCGGCTCCCGAATGCGATCGCGGGCACCATGGCCACCGAGTTCGCGACCGTCTACATGTGGCCGTCCGGCGCCTTCAACATGATCGTCGCCGGCTTCCGCGACCACGTCTCGCCCGACGAACTGCGGCTACGGCTGGAGGGCGCACCGCCGCGGCTGGTCGCAGTCGCGGCGTCCGCGCTCGACCACGCGAAGCCGGTGGCGCCGAGCAGCGACCCGCTGACCGACGACCGGGCGCCCGTCGAGTGGATGACCGATCAGATGATCGTCCGCTACGCCGCCGACGGAGGCACCGGGCGCTGAGCCACGTGATCCGGGGCGGCGTCCCGGAGGCCGAGGCGGTGGTGTCGCCGGACGATCTTCGAGGTCCGATCGCTGCGCAGCGTGCCGACGGCGCAGGCCAGGAAGCACGCCGCGCCCAGGCAGGTGTTCCAGTTGGCGGCCGCGAGATCGATGATCGATCCGCTCGACGGCACCACGAACCCGGCGATCGCCGACACGCCGAAGAAGATGCAGCCGAGCAGGTTCACGGCGGGCTCCCACCACCCGTGCGCACCCCGCAGCGGCAGCCATCCGCGCCGCGGCGCCGCGCGGTAGGCGATCGCACCCGACACCAGGAAGCACACCGAGCCCAGCGCGTCCGGCCGCCAGACCAGCCGGTCGTAGTGCGCGTTGGAGAAGGCCGTGTGGAGCGCCGCGAACGTCGAGATGTTGAAGAACACCGTCCCGGCCGACTGCACGGTGGCGCTCCACCATGCGGCCCGCCCGGCGCCGTGGTCGTGACGGCGCGCGAACGCCATCGACGTCTGGAGGCCGCCTCCCACGGTGAAGAAGATCGAGCCGACGAAGAACGTCGCCGCGTCCGCGCGCGCGCCGACCAGGTTCGCGTAGCCGGGGAACGGGCCGACCAGAAAGCACATCGATCCGATGGCGAACGCCAGCGCCATCCACCGCTCTCGACTCAAGCCGCCGCCTTGTCCGGGAACATCGTGTGCCGAAACGGAGAGGGAGGGATTCGAACCCTCGCTGGAGGTTTACCCCCCAGACCCACTTAGCAGGCGGGCGCCTTCAGCCACTCGGCCACCTCTCCTGGTACCGCACCACGCGGACGCGGGCGGCTCGTGGTCAGTACGATACCGCGCCATGTGGCGCCGCGTGCTCTTGCTGTGGTCGGCAAGCCGCGTCGTCACCTTGAGCCTGGGAGTGCTGGTGACGTCGCAGCTGGCGTGGCACCGGCACATCGAGGAGTGGCAGACCCAGCCCTGGATCGCCCTGACCGGCTGGGACTCGGTCTACTACATCCAGATCTCCCACATCGGCTACCTGACCGGGACGAACTCGGTCGCGTTCTTCCCGCTCTACCCGGCGCTGATCGACGTCGCCCGCAACGTGCCGGGCGCCGGCGACGCGGTCGCCGCGCTGGCGATCTCGAGCCTCGCCCTGCTGGCGGCCCTGGTCGGCATGTACACGCTCGCCCGCGAGCGGCTGTCCGAGGCGATCGCCCAGCGCGCCGTCCTCTACATCCTGCTCTCGCCGTTCGCCTTCGTCTTCTCGCTGGCGTACACGGAGGGGATCTTCCTGGCCCTGGCCGTCTGGCTGTTCGTGTTCGTCGACCGCGACCGCCCGGCGCAGGCGGCAGCCCTCGGCCTGCTGGCGGGGCTGACGCGCGTGACAGGCCTGGCCCTGATCGCGCCGCTGCTGTGGATCGCGTGGCGCCGGCGCAGCCCGGCGTGGGCGCTGGCCTCGGTCGCCCCGGCGGTCGGCTTCGGCATGTTCTCGGCGCTGCTGCACCGCGACACGGGCGACTGGCTGGCGATGGTGCACGTCCAGTCGCAGTGGGGCGGGCATCCCAGCGTGCCGCCGCTGGCGCTGTTCACCGAGCTCAGCGACTTCGCGACCGACCAGCGGCCCGTGCACCTGCTCAGCGTGCTGGCGGTGCTGGTGTACGCGTCGCTCCTGATCCCCGTTGTCCGGCGGCCGATCTTCGCCCGACACCGGGTCGAGGACATCCTCTACGTCGCCGGCATCTTCGCGATGCCGCTGGTGGCCGGGATCCTCCAGTCATCGGGACGCTTCGGGCTGGTCGCCTTCCCGGTGTTCTTCTCGCTCGCCGACCTCGGCCTGCGCCACCCGACGCTGCACCGCTTCTACTCGGTGTTCGCGCCGACGGCGCAGATCCTGCTCTTCGCGTACGTCGCGCTCGGCTACCTCGTCCCGTAGACGGGCGGTCAGCGCTCGGTGAACTTGGTGAAGCCGATCAGCCGGCCCACCGGGTACTGGCTGTTGTAGGCGTAGACGTAGCAGGTGTACGTCTGCCCGCTGCCGAGCCTCCGCGTCGCGCCGCCGTAGCTCCAGGACGCGAGGATCTGGAACTGCGTCATCGTCGGGTACTTGACGTTGATCGTCGTCCCGCCCGAGTTGACCAGCCGGATCGCATACGTGCTGCCGGCCGTGAACGGGTTCCAGTCCACCAGCGGCGTCAGGTCGGCGATGCTGGCGCCGTTCATCGGGGAGCACACGCGGCTGGTGAACAGGCCGATCACCGCCGGCTTGGCGTTGATCAGCCGCTCCGCGTCGTCGTAGGCCGTGTACACCGCGAAGACGGCGTAGTGGTACGTGTTCAGCATCACCAGCTTGGAGTCGCTCAGCGTGCCGGTGCCGTGGGGGAGCACGGTGCCGTCGGTGGGCGACGTCGGCTCGTGGTCGCGGTTCCGCACCACGACGACCCGGTTGAACTGGGGGGCGCTCGGCGCCGTCCAGGTCAGCTGTGCGGTGGTGCAGCCGACCGCGCCCTTCAGCGCCGTCACCGGCGGCGGGGCGATCGAGTTGCCCGCCAGCGCGACGTTCGCGGTGGAGCCCGCGTTGCTGGGGATCGAGAGTGAGGCGACCTTGGCCGAGATCAGGCGCGGCCGGAACTGCACCTGGACGATGCACGTGCCGGCCGGCGCGATCGTCTTGCCGCTGCAGGCGTCGCCGCCGCTCTTGATGATGAAGCTGAGGTTGTTGGCGCCGGTCACGGTGATCGTGCCGATCACGAGCGGCGCAGCGCCGGTGTTCTTGATCGTCACCGGCTTCGCGACCGAGACCAGGCCGTCCTGGAGCGGGTCGAACGTCAGCGACGTGGGCGCGGTCTGGATGCCGGGCACCGTGCCGGTGCCGCTCAGGTTCGCAAGGTGCGGCGCGCCGGCGGCGTCGTCCCCGACCTGGATCGAGGCGGTGGCCAGCGCCGAGGACGTCGGGCTGAACGTGACGCCGACCGTGCAGCTGCCGGCCGCGGCGATGGTGGTGCCGCAGGTGGTCGCGCTGATGTGGAACAGCGTCTTGTTCGTGCCGGTCAGCGTCACGCCGGAGAGGTTCATGACGGCGTTGCCGGTGTTCTTGACGGTCAGCGTCTGGGCCGCGCTGGTCGAGCCGACGGGGGTCGAGAAGGTGAGCCCGGTGGCCGGTGAGAACGTCAGCGCCGGCACGGTGCCGGTGCCGCTCAGGTCGACCAGCTTGCCGCCGTCGTCCGCGCCCGAGTAGCCGATCGAGAGCCGGCTCGAGTCGTCGACGGCGTCGGTCGGCTTGAAGCTGACCGTGATGGTGCAGGACGCCGCGGCGCCGCTGACGGCCAGCGTCTTGCCGGCGCAGCCGTCCGTCATCGTGTACGGCGCGGTCTGCGGCTGGAACACGGCGCCGCCCGAGCTGATGGCGACGGTCGAGGTGCCGGTGTTCTTGAGCGTCACGGTCTGGGCGACGCTGGTCGTCCCCACCTTGACGTTGCCGAAGTCGAGCGCGGTCTTGTCGATCGTGACCG
Organism: uncultured Actinomycetes bacterium; assembly: GCA_963797175.1. GTDB lineage: Bacteria > Actinomycetota > Thermoleophilia > Gaiellales > JAICJC01 > DATLLN01. The sequence continues at coordinate 633,004 of CAWCOL010000009.1, read as the reverse complement.
TGCCGCCGGGCGTGCCGTTGCCGGTCAGCGCGACCGTCCGGTTGGTGCCCGCGGCGCCGCCGCCCGAGTACGGGATCGTGACGCTGCGGCCGGGCGCCGCGCCGACCGCGGTCGGCGTGAATGCGACCTTGACCGTGCAGGTGCCGCCGCTCGCGTGGATGACCGCGCCGGTGCATGTGTCGGCTGTGACGCCGAACGCGCCCGTCGGCAGCGCGACGGTGCCGATGGTGGCGTCGGCCGTGCCGCTGTTGGTGACGGTGATCGTCTGGGCGGGGCTGGTGGTGCCAAGGTCGGTGTCCGGGAAGGCGATCGCTGCCGGCGAGGATCCGATCACGGCCTGGGTGCCCGTGCCGGTCAGCGCCACCGTGTTCTGCGTGGTGTCGGCGCCGGTGTAGCGGATCGTCAGCGCGTCCGGGTCGGCCCCGGTCGCGGTCGGTGCGAACGCGACGGTGATCGTGCACTTGGCCGCCGCCCCGCTGGTCGCCAGCGTCTTGCCGGCGCAGCCGTTGGTGAGCACGTAGTCGGAGCCGGTGGGAACTGTCACGGTGCCCATCACGACGACGTCGGTGCCCGAGTTGGTGACCGTGACTGTCTGGCCGGCGCTGGTGGTCGTGATCGGCACCTGGCCGAATGCGAGCGAGGTCGGCGCGACACCGATGCTGCCGCCGGGCGTGCCGGTGCCGGAGAGGTTCACCGTCTTGGGCGAGCCGGTCGAGCCGCCGCCGGAGAACGGGATCGAGAGCAGGCGGCCGGGCGCCGCACCGCTGACCGTCGGCGTGAACGCGACCTTCACGGTGCAGGTGTCGCCGCCCGCGTGGACGACGTTGCCCGAGCAGGTATCCGCCGTGATGCTGTAGGGCCCGGAGGGCAGCGAGACGGTGCCCATGGTCGCGTCGGCGCTGCCGCTGTTGGTCACGGTCACGGTCTGCGCCGCACTGGTGGTGCCCACCGCCTGGGGGCCGAACGGGATCGTGCCGGGCGCGACGCCGATCACGGCCTGCGTCCCGGTGCCGGTCAGCGCGACAGTGGCCTGCGTCGTGTCGGCGCCGGTGTACTTGACCGTCAGCGTGTCGGGGTCGGTGCCGATCGCCGTGGGCTTGAACGCGACGGTGATCGTGCACTTGGCCGCTGCGCCGCTGGTGGCCAGCGTGACGCCCGCGCAGCCGTTCGTCAGCTGGTAGTCGGAGCCGGCCGGGAGCGCGACGGCGCCCATCACGACGACGTCGGTGCCCGAGTTCGTGACGGTGACCGTCTGGCCGGCGCTGGTCGTCCCGACCGGCACCTGGCCGAAGGCGAGCGTGCCCGGCGTGACGGCGATGCTGCCGCCCGGCGTGCCGCTGCCGGAGAGGTTCACCGTCTTCGGCGAGTTGGCCGCGCCGCCGCCCGAGAACGGGATCGAGAGCAGACGGCTGGGCGCGGCGCCGTTCACGGTCGGGGTGAACGCGACCTTGACGATGCAGGTGTCGCCGCCCGCATGGACGACGTTGCCCGAGCAGTTGTCGGCGGTGATCGCGTACGGCCCGGACGGGAGCGAGACGGTGCCCATCGTCGTGTCGGCGGTGCCGCTGTTGGTGACGGTGATCGTCTGCGCGGGGCTGGTCGTGCCGACCGGCTGCGGGTCAAAGGGGATGGTCCCCGGCGAGACGCCGATCACGGCCTGGGTGCCGGTGCCGGTCAGTGCGACCGTGGACTGCGTCGTGTCGGCGCCGGCGTAGGCGATCGTCAGCGTCTGGGGGTCGGCGCCGGTCGCGGTCGGCGCGAACGCGACGGTGATCGTGCAGGAAGCGGCGGCGCCGCTGATTGCGAGCGTCTTGCCGGCGCAGCCGTTGGTCACCTGGTACTGGCTGCCCGACGCGCTGACGGCGCCCATCGTCACCGGCGCGGTGCCGGAGTTCTTGACGGTCACGGTCTGGCCGGCGCTGTCGGTGGTCACCGGCACCTGGCCGAAGGGCAGCGTGCCCGGCGTGACGCCGACGGTGCCGCCGGCGGTGCCGGAGCCCGTCAGGTTGACCGTCTTGGGCGAGCCGTCCGCGTCGGCCGAGGTGATCGTCAGCGTCTTGCCTGCCGAAGCCCCGATCGCCGAGGGCGCATAGGTGACGCCCACCGAGCAGGTGTCGCCCGGGTGCAGCACGGCGGCGGTGCAGTTGCTGGCGTCCACCGAGAAGTCGCCGCCCGGGGCGGCGGGCGCCGCCACGTGCATGTCGGCGTCACCGGTGTTCGAGACGGTCACGCTGCTGTTCGAGGTGGTGCCGAGCGCGGTCGGCGGGAACGCGATCGCAGTTTTGTTGGTGCCCAGCACGCCGCGCAGGCCGTTGCCGTCCAGGGTGACGCTCTGAGGCGAGCCGGGCGCGCCGGTGTAGGCGACCGTGACGGTGCCGGTCGCTGCCGCGCCGCGCGCGGTGGGGGTGAAGGTGACGGGGATCGTGCACGAGCCGCCCGGCGCGAGGTCCTTGTTGGCGCAGGCGGTGGCGACGATGCTGAACGGCGCTCCGGGCTGTGCGATCGGCCCGGTGATGTGCACCGTGGCGCTGCCGTTGTTGGTGACGACGATCGCGTCGTTGCTGCTCTGCCCGACCACCGTGTCGGGGAAGTCGATGTTGCCGTCGGCCGGGTTGATGCCGACGGTGCCCTGGATGCCGTTGCCGTCCAGCGTGACGGCCTGGGGCGAACCCGGGGCGCCGGTGTAGGCGATCGTGACGGTGCGCTCCGCCGAGGCGCCTGCGGCCGACGGCGTGAAGCTGACGCGGATCGCGCAGGTGTCGCCGCCCGCATGCACCGTGTTCCCCGAGCAGTTGTCGGTCGCGATCTGGAAGTCGCCGGCGGGGAGGCTCGCCGTGCCCATGGTCACGTCGGCGCTGCCGTTGTTCGTGACCGTGATCGGGATGCTCATGCTGGTCTGCCCGACCGGGGTGTCCGGGAACGTGATCGCGGTGGTCGAGACGTTGACGGTGCCCTGGGTGCCGGTGCCGTCGAGGGTGACGGTCTGGTGGGTGTCGGCCGCGCCGGTGTAGGAGATGTCGATCGACTGCTCCGTGGCCGCGCCGGGCCCGCTGGGCGTGAACTTGACGCCGATCGCGCAGGTCGCGGCGCCGGCCAGGGTGACGCCGGTGCACGTGTCGGAGCTGACCGTGAAATCGCCGCCCGGCGTGGTGTGGGCGGTGATCGTCACCGACGAGTTGCCGGTGTTCTTCAGCTTGATCTGCTGCTCACCGCTGGCCACGCCGACCTGCGAGGTGAACGTCAGCGCGTGCGATGCGGGCGTGATCGTGACCGCGCCCTGGATGCCGGTGCCGGAGAGCGCCCCGATCGCCGTGTTGGCGTCGCTGGGGACGGTCAGCGCGTCGTTGAAAACGCCGGGGCTGAGCGGCGCGAAGGCCAGCATCACGCGGCAGATGGCGTTGGGGGCGAGCACGGCGCCGGCGCAGGTCGTGCTCTGGATGACGAACGCGGCGTTGCCCGTGGACGGTGTGCCCACCGTGACCGGGATGTTGCCCACGTTGCGGATGGTGACGTTGCGAGGCGGGCTGACGGTGCCGACGTCGCGCTTGGGGAACACGGGGATCGCGCTCTCGGTGATCTCGCCGGCCTGGCCGGTGCCGGACAGCGGGTAGTCGGCGACGGCAACGTTGGCCGAGAAGGAGACGGCCGCGGTCGCGTCCACGTGCGTGGTGGGCGAGAACCGCACGTCGAAGGTGCAGGTCAGTCCGGCGGGCACCGTCGCGCCGGAGCAGGTGTCGTTCGCGAGCGCGAACTGGTCGGCGTTGGTGCCGGACAGCGAGACGCCGGCCGCGTCGAACACGAGATCCTCGTCGCCCTCGTTCGTCAGCGTCACCGTCTGGGCCGTCGTCGTGCCGGCCGCATGCGCGCCGAACGCCACCCCGGTGGGTGGGTCGAAGCCGACAGGCCCGACGGTCGCCTGGGCGCTCTGGGCGGCCAGGGCGAGCCCAGAGAGGACGGCGACGAGCGCGACGATACGGCGGCGAGATTTCATGCTGCTCCTCGATCTAACGGGCGACGGGCCTGCTGCGCTGGGCGGCCCGCCGTCGGAATGACGGCCGGAGCGCGGCGAAGGCGGCGATCAGGACGAGCGGGACGGCGGCTGCGCCCACCACGATCCAGACGGCGTTCGAGGTCATCGACGACGGCGTCGCCGGGGTCGCGACGGTCGCGCTCGAGATGGTGGAGATCGCTGTCACTGTGGGAAGGCTGCTGGCGATTTCGGCGTGGTGGTCGGCGGGCTGGCCGCTGGGGAGCGGAACGGGCGGCTTGGGCTTCGCCTTGTGGACGGTCTTCTTGTGCGCCTTCGGCTTCTTGTGGTGCGTGGCCGGAGGCGGTGTCGTGTTGCTGGAGCTGGAGCCTGTGCTGGTCGTGGAGCTGGAGCCTGAGGAGCCGGAGCTGCTGGTGGTGGTTGTCGTCGACGATCCTCCGCTGGAGCCGCCGCCGGAGGAACCGCCCCCGGAGGAGCCTCCGCCGCTGCTCCCGCCGCCACCACCGGGCGGCGGTGGTGGGGGTGGTGGGGCGTTGTCGGCGAGTGCCGGAGCCGCCGTCGACAGCAGCAGCAGTCCTGCCAGCACCACTGTCAGTAGCCCTCTGCCCCGCGTCATCCCGCGCCCGCCTCTCAGTCGTGCCCCCCAGCTGGGTAGGTTTACCACTTCGAGGGTACGCCCGCCAGAGCCGCCGTCAACCCATCACCGGGGTTGCGGGCCGGGCGGTCGCCCGCGCTACGAGACGATTTCGCCCTCGAGCACCTCGTCGTCGTCGCGGTCGATGTCCGTGCCATCAGGGGACACGATAACCGTGTCGGCCCAGAAGAACTGGCGCTGGAGCGATGCGAAGACGTCCACGACCCCATCCTCGCCGGCGCGCAGCTCGTGCGGATCGGCGGTGACGACGATGCGGTCGAGGGTGCTCACGCATCGAGCGTACGGGTACCGCGCGCCGCTGTGAAGTGGGGGTGGTGGCTCAGGCGGCGCGGTGGGCGGCCAGATCGACCACCTCGCCGACGCCCGTGTGCTCGCGCAGCGCCCGGACGAGCTGCTCGAAGCCGGGCAGGCTCTCGACGACCTCGATCCGGCGCCGCGGCCAGCGCGCCTCGACGGCCACGCTGACGCTGCCGGTGAAGGTGCGCGAGCGGCGGACGACGGTCACCTCGTCCCAGCCGATGCGGACGAAGCCGGCCAGCGCGCGGGCGCGGACGCCGTCGGCGGCCAGCTCGACCCGGTCGGCGCGGCGGGCCGCGGGCCACACCATCCCCGCCAGCGGCCGGATCACCGGCAGCCGGTCGGCGAGCGCGTGCGCACGCCGCCGAAGCGGGCAGTGCGGATACTCGAACAGCCGTTGGGACGCGGGCTCCACGCGGTCAGTATCGGCGGGTTCAGCGGCCTGCGCGTCCGCCTTCCGGGGGTCTGGCGTGTCACCCCCGCCCGTGTACCCTGGATGCCATGGCTCCGCTCCGACTCGCCGTGCTGGTCCTGGCCGCCGCCGCTCTGGCGGCCGGCTGCAACGGCGGCAGCAGCAGTTCCTCGACGCCGGCGACGAGCGACCCGCCCACGGGCACGACCGGCGGCGGCACCTCCGACGGCTCGGGCTCGGGCGCCTGCGCGACACCGCTCCAGCCGGTCGGGAAGGGCGACACCTGGTCCTACGGCGTCACCGCCTCCTTCGGCGCGTCGAGCTACCGGGACACGATCTCCGCCGCCGGCCCATCCGGCTTCGTCATCACCAGCGCTTTTCCCGAGCTGAGCCGCCTGACCCACTACCGCTGCGGCCCCGACGGCGTCACCGGCCTCCAGTTCGGCGGCGGCGTCGCGGGCAGCATCAACGCGGCGTCCGGCGCGCTGGTGAAGATCACGACGGGGAAGGTTCGCGGCGTCACGTTCCCCCGCACCGTGTCGCCCGGCGACACCTGGACGCAGTCCTACCAGCTGGCGGGCAAGCTGCGGTTCGAGGGCGATGCGGCCACGACCCGGGGGACGGCGACCCTCGCCTACCGTGCGCTCGCGGTGCGGCCGGTGACGGTGCCGGCGGGAACCTTCCGCGCGCAGGTCGTCCGCGTCGTCACCACCATCCGGCTGCGTGCGGTGCTGGCCGGTGAGGCGTTCCCCTCGAACACGACGTTCGTCACGCTCGCGTGGTTCGCGCCGGGCGTCGGCATGGTCAAGTCGGACACGAGCGGCAACCTGTTCGCCATCGCGCGCATCCACGCCGTGACGGCGCTGCGCTCCTACAAGGTCGGGTAGCGGCTCGAGCTAGCGGTTGATGCTGGCGGGGAGGGACGCGCGGTCGCGCACCTCCGCGAAGCTGATGCCCTCGACCGCCAGGAACAGCATGCCGATGCCGGCGCCCAGCAGCACCTCGGTGCCCTGGAGGCCGATCGCGAACGCCGCACCGGGCGCCGCGGCCACGCCGTAGGACGATGCCAGGACGCCGGCGACGGCGAACTGGAAGACGCCGACGTTGCCGGGCATGAGCGGGAAGATCCCGACCAGCGTCGAGACGAGGAACACGGCGGCCGAGACCTCGACCCCGTGGGGCAGCCCGAACGCGGCCAGCGTCCACCAGATCCCGGCCAGCTGCGCGATCCAGGAGAGCATGCCGAGCACGATCGCGATCGCCGCCTGCCGCGGGTGGCGGGCGAGCGACGACGCGCCGTCCATGGCGCCTCGTGCCGGCCCGGCCAGGCGCGCGAGCGAGGAGGGGAGTCGCAATCCCGCGCGCCTGGCCAGGTATCCGGCGACCACGACGCCCATCAGGAAGGCGCCGAGGCCCACCAGGCTGGTGGCCGCCCAGCCCGGCAGATCGACAATCGTCACGGTCAGCAGCCCGCCCAGCAGCGCGAGCGAGATGCCGAGCACGAGCTGCTCGGCGACGAGCGTGCCGGCGATGGCCGCTGCGCCGATCTCGGTGCCCTCGGCCCGGGCCCGGCGGTGCAGCACCAGTCCGCGTGCCACCTCGCCCAGCCGGGCCGCGAGCACCGTGTTGAAGAGAAAGCCGATGAAGACGGCCGGCAGCAGCGCCCGGTAGCCAAGCCGCGGCGCGCCGGGGAGGGCGCCAAGGGCGCGCTGCCAGACGGCGGTCTTCAGCCACACGCTGGCCAGGTTGGCGAGGGCGGCCAGCAGCAGGGAGCCGAGGGCGACGGCCCGAAGGGCGTCGGCGACCCCGCTCACCTGGCCGGCCATGCGATAAACCAGAAACGACGCGACCGGCGCCGCCACCAGCGCAGCAGCCATCCGGCGGCTGCGCCTGCGGGCCGCGATGACGACCAGCGTGGCGGTGCCCGCCACGACTGCGCCGCCGGCCGCGTCGAGGAAGAAGTGATTGGCCGTGGTGACGATCGAGAACACGACCAGCGCCGGGTAGAACACCCAGAGCGCACGGAGGATGCGGTTGCGCACCAGCAGCACGGCCGACGTGCCGACGATCAGCGCGTAGGCGGTGTGCAGGCTGGGCATGGCCGCGTAGGGGTTCGCCAGGGCGTGGATCGCCCCGGAGTCGTGATTGACCCCCGTGCTGTGCAGCGTGTCCACGAAGCCGAGGCCGGTCAGCATCCGCGGCGGTGCGGCCGGGTAGAGCATGTAGCCCACCAGGCCGATCGCGTTGGCGACGATGAAGATGTTGCGGACGAGCGGGAATGCCTCGTTCCGCCGCAGGTAGACCCAGAACAGGAACCCGAAGCTGATCGTGAACTGGCAGTTGAAGTACGTCCAGTTCGCGACGTCCAGGACGATCCCGGGTGCGTTCATCGCCCAGTGCTGCACGTCCAGCTCGTGAAACATCCCGAGGCTGCGCTCTGCCGAGACGATCGACTGCGAGTGGCTCAGGGCCGCGCCGCGGTCGCCGGTCGCAAGGATCCGGCTCAGCTCGTAGAGCACGTCGAACAGCGCGAACACCGCCAGCTGGAGGCCGAGATCCGCCCAACCACGGGGCAGGCGCCGGCCGATCCAGGTGACGACGTTCGTCGTCCGGTACGGGATGTGTGCGGTAGAGATCACAGACGGAGCGTCGCAGCGACCGGGGCCGCTCGCGGTGGAGGTGCCCGGGGTTCGGAGGTGCGGTTAACCCGACGTTCGAGGCGGGCGTTCTCATCCATGCCTCGCGCCGAGTGTGTGGCGCCTTTCACCCCGGACCGTCACGGCGTTCCGGGCCGGCTGTGATGGGGGTCTGGCACGGTGCCAGACCCCGTGCCGGACACCCTCTCGACACCCGATGGTTACGCGGAATCTCGCCGACCTGGACCGTCACACCTTCCCCATCTGACCGTCACGGAGCTCCGGATCCGTTGCGACTGGGGCCCGGTACGGTGCCAGACCTGGTGCCGGACACCGGACGGCGGCCCTCGAAGTGGCAGACTCCGCCGTGCCGAGACCTCGAACGATTGGAGCCGCCATGATCGCCCGAACCTGGCGAGGCGCCGTGCGCCGCGACGACCGAGATGCCTACGCCCGCTACCTCGAGCAGACCGGCGTCGCCGAGTACGCGGCGACGGCCGGCAACCGCGGCGTCTGGATGCTCGCGCAGGACGAGGGATCGCTGACGCGCTTCCTGATGTTCACGCTGTGGGACTCGATGGACGCCGTCCGTGGCTTCGCCGGCGACGACCCGGAGGTGGCGGTCTTCTACCCCGAGGACGACCACTACCTGGTCGAGCGCGACCGTCACGCCGACCACTTCGAGGTGCTCGCGCACGTGCCCGGCCCGGAGCCGGCGGCACGCTGACCCTCACGAGCCGAAGCGGCGCACCCAGGCGGCCAGGAACGGCTCGGTGATGCGGTAGAGCCCGTCGGCGCCGCGGCCGATCAGCTCGTCGGTCTCCAGCGCCTCGACCGCCCGCTGCACCGACGAGGCGGCCGGCAGCCCGTGGCGCCCGCGGTACGCGGCCGCCAGCGGCCGGCCCGGCTCGCGGGCGAGCGCCTGGAGGCTCACCCGCTGCACCCGCGACGCCTTCTCCCACACGCGGCTGAAGTGCGCGTTCTCGGACTGGAGCACGCGCGCCAGCGCCGCATCCACGTCGGCCGGGCCGGCGACCGCGCCGCCCGCCAGCTCCTCCCACAGGAAGTAGCAGAGCTCCTGCGTGGCGTAGGGATGCCCGCCGGTCAGCGCCAGCAGGTCGTCCATCGCGCCCTCGGTGATCGAACGATCCGTCAGCCGCAGCCGGTCGTCGATCCACGGCCGGAACGCCGCCGGCTCGATCACGCCCAGCTCGAGCTGCTTGGCGCTGCGCCAGAACGGCTCGTTGCGGTCGTTGAACAGCCGCTCGATCATGTGCCGCTTGCTGCCCAGGTAGATGTGCGCGACCTCGGGCTGGGCCTGGAAGATTGCGCGCATCAGGGCCGGCAGGCCGGGGTCGATCTCGACGACCTCCTGGAACTCGTCGAACACCATCACCACCCGGCGGCCGCGCTCGGCGGCGAGCTGGGCCGGCAGCTCGAGCAGCCGCTCCAGCGTTGCGTCCAGGTCCTCCGGCGCGTGCCCGGCGCGGAACGCGAACCCGACGCTGCCGTCGGCCGGATCGACCGTGATGGTGGGCGAGATCCGCAGGCCCTGGAACACCCGCAGCCGCTCCCGCGCACGGAACAGCGGCGACGCGATCTGCTCGTGGATCGCCTGCGCCAGCTTCTCGGCCAGCCGCTCGCGGGTGGGCGCGCGCATCAGGTCGACCTGGGCGACCAGTACGCGCTTGCGGACGAGTTGCTGTGAGAGCCGCCAGACCAGCGACGACTTGCCGTACCGGCGCGGGGCGAACACGACGACGTTCTGGCCGTTCAGCGCGTCGGCCCGGAGCTCCGCCAGCTCCAGCTCGCGGTCGGTGAAGCTCTCGTCCAACGCCAGGTCGCCGTAGCGGAACGGGTTGCGGTCGGCCACGGTCGCAGTATGTCACGCAGCTCGGCGTAACGCAAGATTGCGTAACGCGGATGTGCGTAGCGGCGCTAGCCGGTCCCGTCGTCCTCGTACACCGGCGGCACCGACGAGCCCGGCGTCTGGCCCTCGACGCTGGTGGCGGCGCGGCCCTGGCGCTCGAAGCGCCGCAGCCGCACCGGCGCGTCCACGTCCTCGACGTTGCGCATGCCATCCAGCACGGCGCCGATCACGGTGCCGGCGATCGCCAGCAGCATGGGCAGGCCGAAGATCCACGTCTTCGGGTCGCCGGCGTCGCCGCTGTAGCGGGCGCGGTCGATCAGCAGCACCGCGACGGCGCCGATCAGAAAGCCCGTCAGCGTGCCGCCGAGGATGGTCGCCATCCGGCGGTGGCGCCGGCGCGGCGGGTCGTCGACGATGGGCGCCCGCGCGCCCCCGCTGGTCCCGGGAACGATGTCGTGTCGGTCTGTCTGTGCCATGCCCGGCCCGTGCCCCTCCGGCCCTCGCGGCAAACGCCCCGGTGTTTACCCGGTGGACGCGACGGGCACAGGCGCCGGATGAGCGACGAGCAGCCAGCCCACCGCTCCGGTGTCGCTCGCGCGCGTGCTTGCCGCCGTCGTCGTGCGTGGCCGCTGGCTGGTCGTGCCCGCGGTGGTCGCGGCCGCCGTCTGGTGCGGATTCCACGCACAGCAGTTCCAGACCGACGGCCCGGTGCTCGACCTGGTGCCGAAGGACGCGCCGGCGCTGAAGGCCGAGGCGAACTCGGCACGCCTGTTCGGCTTCCCAGCGGGCACCGACACTGCCGTCGTCGTCCGCGACCCGAACCGCCTCGGCGCGGCGCAGGTGCAGGCGATCGCCGGCCAGGCGCGCACGACCGACGGCCATCAGGACCCGGCCGGCGTGCGGTTCGCCCTGCCGATCCTGAACGTCAGCGGCGTCGTCCCCGGATCGCGGGAGACGGGCACCACGGCGATCACGTACCTCGCCTTCGACCCCAGTGTGCTCCAGGTCGATCGCGAGCGGCTGGCGAAGGACTATGCGCAGGTGCTGCCGCACCCGCCGGGCGGCACCAACGGCATCACCGGTGTGACGCCGGCCCAGCTCGAGCAGGGGCGGCTGATCCTCGACCGGCTGGGCCTGATCGAGGCGCTCACGCTGGCGGCGATCGGGCTCATCATCCTGCTCACGTTCCGCTCGCCCGGCGCCGCCCTGGCCACGCTGGCGACGGTCGGCGTCACCTTCGCGATCGCGCTGTGGGGGCTGGGCGAGGCCGCGAGCCGGCTCGACCTGACGCTGCCGCAGGCGATCGAGCCGCTGGTGGTGGCCCTGCTGCTCGGCGTGGTCACCGACTACACCGTCTTCTTTCTGAGCGACTTCCGCGACCGCCTCCATGCCGGTGGATCGCCCGCCGACTGCGCCCAGGCGGCGGCCGCGGCCGTGGCGCCGATCGTGTTCACCGGCGGCGTCATCCTGTCGGTCTCGCTGGTCGCGCTGCGCACCGCCTCGGTCGATTTCTTCCGCAACCTGGGGCCGGTGCTCGCGATCACCGTCCTGATCGCGATGATTGTCTGCCTCGTCTTCGTGCCCGCCCTGCTTGCGCTGCTGGGGCGCGCGGCGGTGTGGCCCTCGCACACCCCTGCGGCCGGCGCCGGCCAGGGCCGCCGCCTACGCGAGCGCTTCGCCTACGGCGCTGCCGGCCGGCCGGGAGCGCTCGCCATCAGCATCGTCTGCCTCGCGGTGCTCGCGGTCGGCGCCTACCAGGCGTTCCACATGCGGGTCGGCATCGACGCGATCAGCGGGCTGCCGGCGAGCAGCGAGGCGCGCTCGGCCGCCGACGCCGCCGGCCGGGGGTTCGCACCGGGGATCCTGGGGCCGGTCGAGGTCGATGTCCAGAGCGGCAACGACTCGCCGCTCGACCCGCTCAGCCTGGCCCGGCTCCAGCACGCGCTCGGCTCGCAGCCGGGCTACGCCGGAGTCGCCGGCCCGGCCGACCAGCCGGCTCCGGGCGGGCCCCGCGTCTTCGTCACGGCCGACGGGCGAGCCGCCCGCTACCTGATGATCGGCGAGCACGACCCGCTGGGGGCGTCCGGCATCGAGGACCTGCGACGGCTCGAGGACAGCATGCCGGGGCTCCTGGACGACGCCGGGATGGGTGGCGATCACGTCGCGTTCGCGGGTCAGACCCCGCTCGCACGGGCCGCGGTGGACGCCGTGCGCGGCGACGCCGTCCGTGTCATCGGCGCGGTGCTGCTGGTGAACCTGCTGCTGCTGATCGCGTTCATGCGGGCGCTGGTCACGCCGGTGCTGCTGCTGGCGGTGACGGTGCTCAGCGTCGGTGCCGCGCTGGGTCTGACGACCTGGCTGTTCCAGACCGTGCTCGGCTACCCCGACATCACCTACTACGTGCCGTTCGCGGCGGCCGTGCTGCTGGTCTCGCTCAGCTCCGACTACAACGTGCTGGTGACCGGCCGGATCTGGCAGGAGGCCGGCCGCCGGCCGCTGCGCGACGCGATTGCGATCTCGGCGCCGCGGACGTCGCGGGCGATCCGCGCCGCCGGCATGTCGCTGGCAGCCAGCTTCGCCCTGCTCGCCGTGATCCCGATCCGCTCGTTCCTCGAGCTCGCCGTCGCGATGGTGAGCGGGATCGTGATCGAGACGTACGTCGTCCGCTCGCTGCTCGCCCCCGGCGTGATCGCCGTGCTGGGCGGGCTAAGCGGCTGGCCCGGCCGCCCCGGCTGGAGCCGCCAGGTGCCGGCGGAGCGGGGGCGCTGAGACTGGCTTCAGCACCCCCGCCTTCGCCGTCAGGCCGCGAAGGGCGTCCTGAAGGTGATGCGCTCGAACACGTCGCCGTAGACCTCGCCACGGAAGTTGATCGGCGCGTAGACGAAGTCGTTGCCCGGCCGTGGGCTCATGAACCCGTCCGCCTTGACGAGGTCCACGACCTGGGGCGTCGTGTGGAAGAACACCGGGGTGAAGCCCCAGTTGTCGGGCGGGCTGGTGGGGACGGTGCCGCTGCCGCCCGGGTTGATGTTGGGCAGCTGGGCGAACCCGGAGGAGGCCGCGATCTCGCGCGCGAGCACCCGGTGCTCAGCCTCGTTGCAGGCGATCTGGGCCATGATCTGCGCGTCTCGCGACCGGCCCTGTGCGGCCAGTTCGCGGACAGCCGCCAGGAACGCCGTGTCGAAGACGCCCTCGAGGTGCTGCTGGGCGATGATGAACGTGCGCAGGTCGGTGAACGTGGACGGGCCGGCCGGGAAGCTGAAGTGCGTGGCCGGTTGCACCTCGACGCCGGTCAGGGTCGCGAAGAAGCGCTGGTGGATCTGCTCGTGGATCGCCGCGGCCTTGAAGTAGTCGAGATCGTCGTCCGCGAGGCCGAGGCCGTTCTGCACGCCGTGGCTGTAGAGCGTCACGGCCAGCTGCTCCGCGGTCTGCGTGATCTGGAAGATCTTCGCCGCCGGCGTGACGCCCGTGCTGCCCTTGGCGACGCTCTCGCCGAGCATCGTGCCGGCCACGGCCAGGCCGCCGGCCAGCGCGCCGCTGCGAAGCAGCGATCGGCGGGACATCACCTGCAGCAGCTCGGCGCTCGTCTGCGAGCCTGCGGTTGCGAGTCGGTCGGTCATCCCGTACCCCCTGCCTTGCCGTTTCGGACCCGTGCCACCCCCGCTCGGGCGGACCGCACGGCGTCCCTCGGGCAGCGACTACGCAGGGTCGGTGGCGGCAGTTTGGGGCAGAGTGATGCGCCTCACCGGCGGTGGGGATACCGCGTGAGGGCCCTCACGATCCGGAGTGGACCAGTGCCGGCTCGACCCGGCGGGCGCGCTCGATGGCGGCCGCCGACGCGCCCGCGCCCAGCGCGGCGAGGCCCAGCGCGCGCAGCGACGAGCCCGTGTCCTGGCCGATCAGCGCATCGATCGAGACCGGTCCCGGGCCCGCCTCGGCCAGGGTGAGCAGGGCGGCGATGATGACGAGGTTGTACTCGTAGCCGCCGTTCGTGGTCCAGACGCCGTTCTTCAGGTGCACCGTGCGGATGGCCGTGACCATCACGCTGATCAGCGCTCCGACGGCGAGCGGTGTCGCAAGCCCGGCCGCCAGCAGCGCGCCACCCACTGCCTCCGCCGTGCCGCCCGCGATCGCGTTCTCGCGGCCGGGGTGCAGGCCGAGGTTCTCGAATCCGTCGGCCGTCGCGTCCAGCCCGCTGCCGCCGAACCAGCCGAACAGCTTCTGGGTGCCGTGGCCGATGAACAGCACCCCTATCGTCACTCGCAGAATCGTGCGCAGCATCTCGTGCCTCCCGGGACTGGCGGATCCGACTGGATCCAAAACTGCTTTACCGCTCAAGTATTCCCGACAGGTGGGGAGGGGAAACCTGCGTCGTCCGTCTTGGAGCATTGCTCGCGTCTCGTGTCCTTCGGTGCCGCGCTCGTCGCCAAGTCACGATCCGCCCGGCAGATGCCGACACTGAGTGGATGCTCGATGAACGATTGGGTCGCCGTTCCGTGCTGGCCGCGTCGCTCGGCCTGATCCCTGCTCTGGTTGTGCTCGCGGTATTCGCCGATGGCATCACGAACCCCGGCGTATCGCGCGATCGCCTCTTGGTGTGGACGGTGATATCGATCCCACCGTTGGCGGCGTTCGTTCTCGGGTTGCTGACGGGCTATCGCGTGCTTCGAGCGGTTGCCCTCGCGGGTGCGTCGCTGCTCATGATCGGCGTGTGGTACGCCGTCCTGCTCCTCCCGGCAGCAGCGGTCTGCTCCGCGACGAGCGGCAGCAGCTGCATGTAGCGCGGGTGAGTCGTCCCATGACACTCCTGGCACTCGAACCGATCCTCGCTCCGACGGACTCGTTCGACGCGGGATCGTCGGCCATAGTTTGACGGTACATCTCCGCCGGGCGCTCTCGTGCGTCGGGCCGGGCCTGGCCCGGGGGGCCCGGCCCGACGCGCCGAACCGGTTCGTGTCCTCGTCCTATCGCTGGTCGGGCGGCGGTCTGGTGTTCGAGGACGGGATTCCGGACTGCACATCCCCTCCTGGAGGCTCGGAGGTGGTCGAGGGGGTGATTGCCACTTGGCCGGGGTGCGGTCGGTCAAGTGACAATCCCGCCGCACGAACGATCGAGCTCCCCGACGGTGCGTCCGCGGGTGGTGGGACAGCCGTGGGAGCACCGGACGCCGATGGAGGGGCGTCGTTCGTGCCCTTGTCGCTGCTCTTCGGCTCAGCGGAAGGGAGCTGGAGCCAGCGGCGTTGGGTGTACCAGCGGCGCATGGTGCGGATGCTGGGGACGGTGGCGTAGTCGCCCCGGTGTCGGGCGCGGAGTTCGGCGATCACCTGGGTGGTCGGCTCGCCCGCGGCGAAGCGGGCCTCGGCCTCCGTTCGCAGGGAGCGCCAGGAGTAGGAGCCCGGCCTCCCTCGGCCCGGCGGGCCGCTCCCGCGCAGCATGTCGAGGTGATCGGTGAGCGCTCGGCTGCGCGTGCGGGTGAGGCAGCCGTGCGCGCTCCACAGGCGGTGCAGCGTGAGCGCGAAGTCGCGACCGCTCCGCCGCCTCCGGAAGTCGTCGCCGGCGTGATCGGGGCACAGCCACACCGTGACCCCGCGGCCGAGGTCGACCAGCTCGGTGCGGCCGCGCGTGCGCTCGACGCAGATCGCGCACACCGCGCGCTTCGGGGGCACACCCCGCGCCTTGTAGAGCGTTGCACCCACCCATCCACCATCCCAGTGGCCGGCGCGAGTGTCTGTGCCGGAATGTCAGAGGTCCGCGCCGGGTCTGCGCGTGATCCGGTAGGCGAGGGGCAATGCGAACCAGACGGCGGCGAGGACGCCGGCGGCGACGGCGGCCACGAACACCGCAGCGCCGCCGCCGAACAGCAGCGAGGTGACGAGGGCGACGGAGCCGCAGATCGCGACCGCCAGAAAGCCCGTGCCGGCGATGGCGAGGCCGCTGGAGATGTGCAGCAGCCGCTGCTTCTGCCCCCGGCGCCAGACGATGCGGTGGAAGCTGGCAGGCGCGATCAGGCACGCGGACGCCAGCGCCGCGGCGATGAACGTGACGAAGAAGACCGTCCGCTCCGCGTGCGAGACGCTGCCGAACCGGGCCGAGAACGGGACGGCAAGCAGGAACCCGAACAGCATCTGCACCCCGGGCAGCGCCACCCGCAGCTCGTTCAGCAGTTCGACCAGCTGGCGGTTGTGCCGCTCGTCGGCGGTCTCTCCGTCCCGCTCCGGCGTGTCCGCGTTGCCTTCGCGCATCTCGCTCATCCGCTCCATCTACCCGCCGGCCAACGGCCCGAACCGCGGTGTTTGCCGCGGCGGCCGCGCGGGAACGCCGCCCTGAATGATCCGACTGCGACTCCCCCAGACACCGACGCCGGCCGACCCCGACCTGCCGCCGCCGACGCCCGAGCCGCCGCCGAGCGAGCCCGATCCGGCGCCGCCGTCCCCGGACCTGCCGATCCCCGAGCCGTCGCCGATGCCGGCGCCCGCGATCTGAGCCGCCGGGCAGTTTGCGGGCAGGCCCCCGCGGGCACGATACGCTACGCCTGATGGACGTCCAGCCAGACATCCCGCCCACCGAGGACGGCCGCCCGTCGTCGAAGCTCTCGGTCGCGCAGCTGGTGACGCGCATGGCCGAGGACGCCTCAGCGCTGGTGCGCGGCGAGATCGAGATGGCGAAGCGCGAGATGGCCGCGAAGGGCAAGCAGTTTGCGACCGGCGGCGGAATGATCGCCGGCGCGGTGCTGTTTGCCCTGATCACCGTGGCGTGCGTGGTTGCGGCGATCATCCTCG
Organism: uncultured Actinomycetes bacterium; assembly: GCA_963797175.1. Lineage (GTDB taxonomy): Bacteria > Actinomycetota > Thermoleophilia > Gaiellales > JAICJC01 > DATLLN01. The sequence continues at coordinate 616,370 of CAWCOL010000009.1, read as the reverse complement.
GCCTGTCCGAGACGATGCCGGCCTGGCTGGCAGCGGCCATCGTCGCGCTCGCCGCGCTCTTGATCGCCGCGCTGCTCGCGCTGCTCGGCAAGCGCAGCATCAACAGCGCCGTCCCGCCCGTCCCCGACCGGACGCTGGCCTCGGCCAAGGAGGATCTGGAATGGCTCAAGCACCAGGCGACATCGACATCCGCGCCGACATCGAACGGCGACGCGAGCGCCTCGGACGTGACGTCCAGGAGCTGATGCACGGGCGCGACCCGAAGGCCCTGCTGAAGGAGCAGGTCGCCCAGCGCCGCCGCACGGTCGCGGTGGTCGGGGTCGGGTCGTTCGCGTTCTGCATGGCCGCGGCCGGCGCCACGCTGCTGGCCGGCCGCGCCGTCGGGCGCCGCGCCGCCCGCCGCTTCGGCTACTAACCCTCGTTCCGAACGTCACGCGGAAGAAATCCTCCTCACCCGCCGTCATGCGGGTCGATGTTGCCCGGACTGGCCGGGCAACCGCCAAGGAGGGTCAGTCACCATGTTCCGCAAGCACCTTCGAGTTCCGTCTCCGGCGATGGCCGTCGCCGGTGCCGCGCTCTTCCTGTCGCTGGGCGGCGCTGCCTACGCCGCCAACGGCCAGGCGCTGAAAATCGGGTTCCCCAACTCCGCCACGGCGCAGACGAAGCTGACGTCGACGAACAACGGAGCTGCTCTGGCGCTCCAGCAGAACAGCGGCGGCGGCTCCGCGACGGCGCTCACCCTGTCGGTGCCGTCCGGCAAGTCACCGCTGACCGTGAACTCGGCCACGCGGGTCAACAACCTGAACGCCGACCTCGTCGACGGCCTGCATGGGAGCGACCTCAGCCGCCTGATCGCGCTGCGGATGTCGGACGCGAACGGCACGCTCGCCGCCGGGGACAACTACTTCCTCTCCAGCGCGTGGACCCCGGGCATCTCCGGTCGCTGCCTGGTCACCGCCAGCGGGCAGATCGCCGGCTCCGCCAACACCGACCTCGGCCCGTTCTTCCGCATCGCCATCAAGCAGGGCGCGGCGGCCCCCGTGAACGACGGCTTCTACGGCCACTACTTCACGCCCAACGCCACCGGCTACTCCGATGACCTCACGCGCGTCTCGGCCGTGAACGTCACCGCAGGCGTCCCCGTCCAGTTCGGTGGGTACTTCGGCTTCCCGAACGCTGACTGGATCGGCGACGGCGCCAGCGTGCACGTCACCGTGATGTGCTCCTCGATCGGCTCCCTGCCCGGCGCAGGCAGCCCGACCGTGGCGCATGCCCGGATGTCGCAGGGACAGTAAGCACCGACGACACCACGTACGACGCGCGGAGGGCCGGCAATCTGCCGGCCCTCCGTCGTTGGTCGATCGTTCCGAGCGGCTAGAGCTGGATCGGGACGATCCGTCCGTGCCGCTGCCGGACCACGTCGAAGGTCGTCCCGTCGGGCGAGAGCGAGTCGGTCTGGGCGAGGATCGCGATGCGGCCGTTGTTGCGGCGCTGCATCGCGTCGATCGGGATGTTGGTGAAGCCGGAGACGGGTTTCACCTGGCCGCCGTCCACGCGGGCGACCGCGTTGGTGAAGGTCGCGATGTGGAAGTTGGCCATCTCGGTGATGAAGCACTGGCTGGCGTCGCTGTTGCGCAGCGCCGGGCGCTCGACGATCCACTCGGCCGACGAGCGCTGGCACTCGGCACAGGAGGCGGCGGTGGTCGCGCTCTTGCCGCTGCTGACGTCGCTCACTGTCAGCGTGAACTTGTTGTGGGCGAACGAGACGGTCGCGTCGATCACGTCGCCGGGCTTGACCGGGAAGACGTTGATCGCCGCAGCCGGGGACAGCTCGTGCCAGGCGAAGTACGGCGGCGTCATGTGGTCGGGCCCGCCGCACGAGGCGAACGTGCCGTCCTGCTCGACCGTGTTCGAGTTGAACCCGTCCAGGCCGACCCAGTGCGATGTCAAGTTGAACCTGGGGCCGTTGCAGGTGATCGTCGGCTGGATGAACTCGGTGTGCACGAAGTTGAACTTCTGGGCCGAGGTCGGGGCCTCCCCCGACCAGTTCTGGGAGCTCGACGGGGTTCGAGTGGCCGCCCGGGATCGTTCCGGCGACGCGCTTCATGGCCACCGTCCGGAGGACGCCCCGATGTCACGCGCCGCCGAAACCGTCCGGCCACCGATGACTTTGCGGTGTGAACTGCGTCTCATACGTTGACGATCCCGATCGAGATGAGGAGGCACCATGGCGCTGCCTACGGTCGTATCACGAGACGAGTGGCTGGAGGCCCGCAGGGCGCTGCTGGCCGAGGAGAAGGCGATGACCCGCGCCCGCGACGTGCTCAACACCCACCGCCGCGAGCTGCCGATGGTGCGGCTCGACAAGGAATACCTGTTCGACGGGCCGGACGGGCAGGTGACGCTGCTCGACCTGTTCGACGGGCGGCGCCAGCTGATCGTCCGCCACTTCATGTTCGACCCGAGCTGGGAGAGCGGCTGCAAGAGCTGCACGGCCGGCGCCGACGAGCTGTGCGACGGGCTGTTCGAGCACCTGCGCGTGCGCGAGACGAACATGGTCGTGATCGCGCGGGCGCCGCTGGCCAAGCTCGAGCGCTACCGGGCCGAGCGCGGCTGGTCGTTCCCGGTGTACTCGTCGTTCGGGAGCGACTTCAACTACGACTTCCACGTCACCCTCGACTCGTCTGTTGCTCCGGTGGAATACAACTATCGCAACCGCGCGCAGCACGAGGCGGCCGGCACCGGGTATTACCTGGAGGGCGACGAGCCGATGGAGCAGCCCGGCGAGAGCTGCTTCCTGCGCGACGGCGACACGATCTACCACACGTACTCGGTCTACGCGCGCGGCGGTGAGATGACCGGCGGGTCGTACTACTACCTCGACATGACGGCCCTGGGCCGGCAGGAGGAGTGGGAGGAGCCGAAGGGCCGGGCCGCCGACCCGCACGGCGCCGTGCCCAACTTCGCCACGTAGATCCGCATGGCGACGATGGCCGACCTCGACCGGCTCGCGATGGCGATGCCGCAGACGACGAAGGAGTTGTCCGGCGACGGGCGGCCCAGCTACCTGGTGCACGGGAAGATGTTCTGCTTCCATCGGAGCCGGCGGCCCGACGCGCTCGACCCGGCCACCGGCGAGCGGATGGACGACGTGCTGATGTTCCGGGTTGCCGACGAGGGCGTGAAGGAGCTGCTGCTCTCCGACGGCCGCGGCGTCTACTTCACGACGCCGCACTTCGACGGCTACCCGGCGGTGCTGGTGCGGATCCCGCAGCTGGCGCAGCTCGACGACGTGGAGCTGCTCGACCTGGTCGCCGAGGCGTGGCTGACCCGCGCGCAGAAGCGCGTCGCCAAGACGTGGCTGGCGGAGCACGCCGAGTCGGGCGGTTGACCGCGTCCGCCGGCGGGTACCCAAGGCGGCGATGACGACCGAGGTGGAGGAGCCGCGAGCGGCCGCCAGGGAGGCCGGGCTCCGCTACGTCACCGACGCGGTGCCCGGCATCACGCGCCGCCGTGCCGGCACGGGGTTCTCGTACCGCGACGTCAAGGGCAAGCGGATCGGCGACGAGGCGGAGCTCGAGCGGATCCGCGCGCTCGCCGTCCCGCCTGCGTGGGAGGACGTCTGGATCTGCGTGCTGCACAACGGCCACCTCCAGGCGACCGGCCGCGACGCGCGCCACCGCAAGCAGTACCGCTACCACCCGGACTGGCTGGCGGCCCGGGACGAGCTGAAGTTCGCGCGGGTGGCCGAGTTCGGCCGCGCGCTGCCCGCCATCCGCAAGCGGGTGGACGCCGACCTCTCCCTGCCGGGCATGCAGCACGACAAGGTGCTGGCGGCGGTGCTGCGGCTGCTCGACCGGACGCTGATGCGCGTCGGCAACACGGAGTACGCACGGCTGAACGACTCGTTCGGTGCGACCACGATCCGTGACGAGCACGCCCGCGTGCGCGGCCAGACTGTGACGTTCCACTACACCGGCAAGTCCGGCAAGGTGCACGACCTGCGCGTGGTCGACCGGCGGCTGGCCCGCGTCGTCCAGCGCTGCCAGGAGCTCCCCGGCCAGGAGCTCTTTGCCTACCTGGACGACGAGGACGAGGTGCGCGACGTCGGGTCGGAGGATGTCAACGACTACCTCCGCGAGTCGGCGGGCGAAGGGTTCAGCGCGAAGGACTTCCGCACGTTCGGCGGCACCGTGCTGGCGGCCGAGGCGCTGGCGCTGGCCGAACCGGAGGCGGGCGACGACATCCGGCGGACGATCAACGACGCCGTCAAGGTCGTCGCTGCCGACCTGGGCAACACCGCCGCGGTTGCGCGTTCGTCCTACATCCACCCGGCGCTGGTCGAGGGCTACGAGGAGGGCGCGCTGCCGGTGGCCGAGCTGCGCGAGGCGCTGGACGAGGGCGGCGGCAGGCTGACCGAGGAGATCGTGATCGACTTCCTCGACGCCTCGTAGACGTCACCGCGCTCACATCGGCGGCGCGGTGGTGCAAGATGGGCGATCCTCCCGATGTCTGGGTGGGAGACGGGATCTACGCTGGTCCCGTCGAAACGCGAACCTCAAGGAGGACGAGATGGAGTTGTACGTGATTCTGCGACGAAGCGGCTGGCGCTCGGGCGCCGATCTTGAGGCGGCCGCCGGCCGCTCGACGAAGGTCGGCAACGAGGACATGCCCGACGATGTCCGATGGATCCGCAGCTACGTGCTGGACGAGGGCGAGGGCACCGTCGGCACCGTCTGCATCTACGAGGCGGTCAGCCCGGAGGCGATCCGCAAGCACGCCGAGTTGGCCGACCTGCCGGTGGACGAGATCATCCGCGTGGCCGACACGGTGATCGTGCGGCCTGACCCGGCGCCTGCGGTCGCGTAGACCGTCGCCTTCCGTCGCCGCCGGTGCACGTCGGCCGGCGGCGGCGGGCCTCACGGTGCCGGATGGCGGAGGGCGTCCAGCCCGTTCCGCAGCGCCTGCTCGAACACCCAGACGTCGGCGTAGGCCAGCACCTGGAAGCCGCGGCGCCGCAGCTCGGCGCCCTCGGCGGCGGAGCCGACCAGCTGGCCCAGCGGCCGGCCGTGGTTCCTGCAGGCCGCCAGCAGGTGATCCACCGCCTCGGTGAACCGGGGATGGTCGAACTGCCCGGGTATGCCGAGCGACAGCGAGAGGTCGAACTGGCCCAGCCAGACGATGTCCACGCCGGGCACGGAGACGATCGCGTCGGCGTTCTCGATGCCGGCCGGCGACTCGATCTGGGCGACGACGACGTTGTCACGGTTGGCGCGCTCGGCGTAGGCCGCGGGGCCGTCCGCCAGCTCGTCGCCGAACAGCATGCCGAACCCGCGCCGGCCGATCGGCGGGTACTTCGCGGCCTCGACCAGCAGCTCGGCCTCGATCCGCGACTCGACCATCGGGGCCATCACGCCGCGCGAACCGGCGTCCAGCGCCGGTGCGATCAGCGGGTACTGCGCCCGCACCACCCTGGTGATCGTATGCACACCGGTGGAGCGGCCGGTCGCGCACAGCGTCCGCAGCGACCCGGCGTCCCAGCCGGTGTGCTCGAGGTCGACGATCGCGAAGTCGACGTCGGCGGCCGCCAGGATCCGCATCACGCCCGGCGTGTCGAATTCGAACAGCATCGCGCCCGCGGCGACCCCGTGCTGGGCGATGGCGTGTGCGATCCGCGTCCCGGTCACCGGCGCAGCTTGCCAGGTCCCGCCCGGGCGCGGCGTCTAGTCGCGCTCGTTGGCGGCGCGGGCGGGCCGCGCCCGCAGGGCCTCGATCGCCGCCTGCAGGTTGCCGGAGCGCTCCTCGATCGTGGAGAGCAGCTCGTAGCAGGAGGCGAGGTAGTGCGGGGGCGTGGTGCCGGTCATGAGGTCGATCGCCTGTCGGCACAGAAACCGGGCATCGTCGAGGTCGCCCCGCTCCATCTCGACGCGGGCGAGGACGGTGTAGGCGATGCCGGCCTCGCCCGGCTCGGTCGCCTCGGTGCGGCGCAGCGCCTGGCGCGCGCGCTCCTCGGCCTCATCGGTGTCGCCCAGCTCGAGGGCTGCACGCGCCCGCTCCAGCGAGAGCCGCAGCCCGCCGACCGGCTCCGAGCCATTCAGCAGCGTCTCGGTCTGGTCGAGGTGGGGGACGGCGTCATCCACCCGGTGCTGGTCGAGAAGCACGCCGGCGAGCAGCAGGTGGGCGTGGCCGATCAGCCGCTCGTCCTCGACCGCGTCCAGGCGGGCGAGCACCCGCCGGGTGTAGGTCTCGGCGATCGAGAGCCTGCCGTCCTCGGCGTAGGTGCGGGCCAGCGCCCACTCCAGCCGCAGGGCGTTCCCCGGGGCGAGCTCCCGCTCGTGCTTGATCACGCCGGACAGGACGGTGACGGCGTCGGTGAACCGCCCGGCGTCGGTGTACGCGTTCGCCAGGTAGGTACCGAACTGGGCGATCAGGGCGGGATCGGGCGGGTCGGCGCGGGCGTCGTCGAACGCCTCCTGCAGCACCGCGATGGCGTGGCCGAGGTCGCCGCCGCCGGCGTAGGCTCGGCCCAGGGCGCGGTAGAGCGCCGGCCGCTCGCGCGGCCCGCGTGAGCCGTCGGCGGCGCGCGCCGCCTCCAGCAGCTCGACCGCCCGGGCGTCGTGGCGCTGGTCGATCGCGAGCAGGCCGAGCGCCTCCAGCACGCGGCTCTCGCCGTTGCGGTCGCGCAGCTGCCGGGCCAGCGCGAGCAGGTCGTCGAGACGCTCCTCGGCGCCCTCCTCGCCCAGCCGCGCCGAGACCTCCGCCGCCATCAGGTCGGCCTCCGAGAGGCGGCCGTCCAGCCGCCTTCCGAGCAGCTCCTCGGGATCCACCGCCAGGCGCCGCGACAGCTCGATCACGACCGTGGCGCTCGGCACGCGCCGGCCGGCCTCGACCCGGGACAGGAACGAGGGCGAGCAGCCGGGGAAGCAGACCTCGCGGAGCGACAGGCCGCGCCCCTTGCGGAGACGGTGGATACGGCGCCCGAATTCGGCGGGATCGTCGACGTGCTGCGGCTTGACCCGGCCCACTCGCAGCATCCTACGAGACTCGTTGCCCGTTGGCAACTGACGCTTGCACGTGGCAACCGGTTCTGCGAATGTTGCCAATAGGCAACGACAAGGAGGGGAGCTCCATGTACAGGTACATCCGCCCGTCGGTCGTCCTCGCAATTGCCACCCTGGCCTCGGCCTGGGTCGCCGCCGGCAAGGAGTGGGGACCGTAGTGCAGTCAGGCTGCGCGCCGCCGTTCCCGGTAAGCGGATCGGAGCGGCGGCGCGGCACGGTGCACGCTCGGCTGCGGGCCTTGGGTACGATCGCCGTGTGAGGAGAGCGGCCCACGACGTGCGGTGGACGGCCGCGGTGGGCACACGGTGAACGCCCTTCTGCTGGTGCTGTCCAGCTTCCTGGCCAGCGCCGTCGAGGCGGTGGAGGCGTTGACGATCGTGCTCGCCGTCGGCATGACGCGGAGCTGGCGCTCGGCGCTGATCGGCGTCGGCGCGGCCTCGCTGTGCCTCGCCGTCATCGTCGCGGCGCTGGGGCCGGCGCTGACCGCCCTGCCGCTCTCGGTACTGCGGGTCGTGGTCGGTGGCCTGCTGCTCGTCTTCGGCCTCCAGTGGCTGCGCAAGGCGATCCTCCGCTCGAGCGGCCTCAAGGCGCTGCACGACGAGGACGCGATCTTCCGCCACGAGGCCGAGCTGGCGGCGGCCGCGGGCGCCACCGGGCGCGAGGGCATCGACGGCTACGCCTTCCTGGTCTCGTTCAAGGGCGTGCTGCTGGAGGGGCTGGAGGTGGCCTTCATCGTGGTCACGTTCGGCAGCAACCAGGGCAGCGTGCCGCTGGCGGCCGCGGGCGCGGTCGCCGCAGTGCTCCTGGTCGCCGGCGCGGGCGTGATGGCGCGGGCGCCGCTCGCGCGCGTCCCCGAGAACACGATGAAGTACTCGGTCGGCATCATGCTGACCTCGTTCGGGACGTTCTGGGGCGCCGAGGGAGCGGGGGTGGACTGGCCGGGTACCGATCTCGCCCTGCTCGGGCTGATCGTCTTCTACGTCCTGGTCAGCCGCGTCATGGTGCGCCTTCTGCGCGGCACGGCAGCGCCCGCCCTGGCCGGAGGCGGTGGCGAGTGAGCCGCGCGGCCGACCTCTGCCGGTTCCTCTACGAGTTCGTCGTCGGCGACGACTGGCGGGTCGCGGTCGGCGTGGTCGCGGGACTGGGGCTGACCGCTCTCGCGGCCGAGGCGGGCTACGGAGCCTACCTCGTCCTGCCGCTGCTGGTGGTCGTGCTGCTGGGATGGTCGCTGCGGCGCGCGATGCCCCAGCGCTAACGAGGATCGGGGCGGTCGATGTTCCAGTGGCGGGCGACGGAGGCCACCCACGTGCCGTCCTGGCGGGCGTTCATCGTGAACCGGCTGATCACGCGCTGGCCGCCCTCGTGGTCGCCGTAGAGCACGTCGATCGTGAACGCCCGGCGTGACCGCACCGCGTCCTGGGCGGCGTCGAACTCGTCGTCCCCGGTGTCGCGCATCGCGCCCTGCCAGAACCCCATGTCCGACGCCGGCACGTAGAGGTCGCGCGTCAGCCGGTGGAACGAGTCGAGCGGCGGCATCGGCGATGCGCCCAACTGGCGTTCAGCCGTGAACTGCCAGCCATGGAGCACCGCCATCCCCGTGCCGACGTTGCGCAGCGACATGATCAGATACACCGCTTCGTCCTCGGCCTCGGCGACGCCGCACCCGCCGGGCACATGGAACCACTTGCCGTCGATGAACCCGACCTTGAGCGGCGGGTCCTGGAGCCGCGAGGGCATCAGCAGCGGCCGCTGCGTGGCGAGCAGCGCGCGCTCGGACACACGCGACGCCCGGTTGGCGGAGCGCACCGACGCGAACGTCGCGCCGGCCAGCACCAGCGTCCCGCCGGCGGTCGCCAGCGCCGAGATCGTGACCCAGTCTGCCACGGCGGCAGTGTACGTCCCGCTCGCGCCGGTAGCATGGCCGGGTGAGCCGCGGATGATCGTCGTCATCGCCCGCTACCGCACGCTCCCGGGCACCGGCGACGAGGTCGCTGCGATCCTGGCCCGCCACGTCGGGCCGACCCGGGCCGAGCCCGGCTGTCTGACGTTCACGGCCAACCGCTCGGCGGACGATCCCGACCGCTTTGCCCTCTACGAGCGCTATGTGGACGAGGACGCCTTCCAGGCCCACCGGCGCACGCCGCACTTCCGCATGTTCATCGAGCAGGGCGTCGTGCCGCTGCTCGAGGAGCGGGTCTGGGAGCGCTACGAGGAGATCGAGCCCGCCGAGACCTGAGCCGGCTCGTCGCCCGCCGGGATCACCCAGGCGTGGTCGTCGTCCCAGGTGAGCGAGACGGTCGCGCCGCGCTCCGGTGCCGGTCCGGCGCCGCCCGCTGCCGCGGTCAGCTCGCCCAGCGGCGCCGCGCTCAGCCGCACCGTCCGCGCAGCGCCCAGGAAGGCCGCGTCGATCACCGTGGCCGACAGGCCGCCGTCGCCGCCCGCGGGGCCGATGCGCATGTTCTCGGGCCGGACGACGACGATCACCGCGGCGCCGGTCGCGAGCCCGTCCGCGCCGGGAATTGTGCGCGTTCCCACCCCGTCCACGGCGACCGCGTAGCCGGCCGGCCCGCCGCCCTCGATCCGGCCGCGGAACCGGTTCGCCGCGCCCACGAAGTCGGCGACAAACAGCGATGCCGGGCGGTGGTAGATCTCCTCCGGCACGCCCACCTGCTCCAGTAGCCCGTGGTTCATCACCGCCACCCGGTCGGACATCGAGAAGGCCTCGCCCTGGTCGTGGGTGACGTAGCAGAAGGTGACGCCGACGGTGCGCTGGAGGTCCTTCAGCTGGCTCTGCATGTCGGTGCGGAGCTTGAGGTCGAGCGCGCCCAGCGGCTCGTCGAGCAGCAGCACCTGCGGCCGGTTGACCAGCGCCCGGGCCAGCGCCACGCGCTGCTGCTGGCCGCCCGAGAGCTTGCGCGGCCGTGCGTCCTCGCGCCCCTCCAGCTGCACCAGGCTGATCGCCTCGGCCACCCGGGTGCGTACCTCGGCCTTGCTTACCCGCGCCTCGCGCAGCCCGAACGCGACGTTCTCGAACACGTCCAGGTGCGGGAACAGCGCGTAGCTCTGGAACACCGTGTTGACCGGGCGGCGGTACGCGCGGACGCCGGTCATGTCCTCGCCGCCGACGCGGATCCGGCCGGCGGTCGGGTCCTCGAAGCCGGCGATCATGCGCAGCGTCGTCGTCTTGCCGCAGCCGGACGGCCCGATGATCGAGAAGAACTCGCCGGGGAGGATCTCCAGGTCGAGGTGGCGCACGGCGACGATGTCGCCGAAGCGCTTCTCGACACCCGCGATGTCGACCGCGGTCTCGCTCATCGGTACATGTCCAGCATCGTTCCCTTCCGGCCCGACCGGCTGCGCGCGCCGGCGGTGGCGTAGACGACCACGGCGCAGCTCATCAGCGTCACCGTGAACAGCATCACGAGCAGGCCGATCGCGTTGATCTCCGGCGTGATCCGGAACCGGATCATGCCCAGGATCACGACCGGCAGCGGCGAGTCCGACGCGCCCTGGAGGAACACCGACGTGACGACGTCGTCGAACGAGAAGGTGAAGGCGAGCAGCCCCGAGGCGACGATCGCCGGCATCAGCGCCGAGAGCGTCACCCGCCGGAACGTGCGCCACGGCGTCGCACCCAGGTCGGCCGCGGCCTCCTCCAGCGCCGGGTCGAGGCCCGCCATCCGCGCCTGCACGATGATCGCGACGTACGCCGAGTTCCAGACGGTGTGGCCGATCACCATCGCCGTCAGGCCCAGGCTGAAATGGATCTTGAGGAAGAGGAAGAAGAGCGCCGTGGCGAAGACGACCTCGGGCAGGATGATGCGGGCGTAGATCAGCGCGTCGTAGACGGCCCGCGCGCGGGGCGAGGCCCGCCGCCACCAGAGCGCGCCGGTGACCGCGACGAACAGCGACAGGATCGATGACGCGACCGCGATGATCAGCGTCGTCTTGAGGCCGGTGCGGACGTTCTCGTCCTGCAGCGCCATGCGGTACCAGTGCGTCGTGAACCCGCCCCAGCCGGCCATCAGCGCCTGCTGGTTGAACGAGTTGATCGCGACCACGATCAGCGGCAGCCACATGAACAGCAGGATCAGCAGGCTGAGCGGCGCGGCGACCGGGTGGCGGCGGATGTTCACGGCGTCTCCACCGCCGGCTGCGCGCGACGCAGCAGGAACAGCAGCAGCATCAGCACGACCATCACGGACACGGCCAGCGCCGAGCCGAATGGGTAGTTGCCCGTCTCCAGGAACTGGTCGGCCAGCAGATTGCCGGCCATCAGCGTCTTGCCGCCGCCCAGGATCTCGGGGATGACGTACTCGCCCAGGGCGGGGACGCCGACGATGATGATGCCCGCGATCAGCCCGGGCACGGCCTGCGGCAGCACGACGCGGCGGAACTGGCGCCACGGGGTCGCGCCCAGGTCGGCGGACGCGTCGTAGAGCGCGGGGTCGATCCGCTCCAGCGAGACGTAGATGGGCAGGATCATCAGCGGCAGGTACGAGTAGAGGATGCCGATGCCGATCGAGTACGGCGTGTAGAGCACGTCGATGTGGCCGTGCAGCCCCAGGGCGCGGGCGAAGCGGTCGAGCGGCCCCAGGTTCTGGAGCAGATCCACCCAGGCGTAGGTGCGGACGATGAAGCTCGTCCAGAACGGGACGATCACCGCCACCAGCAGCAGCCGCTGCACCCGCGGCGGCTGGCGGCTGATGTAGTAGGCGAAGGTGAAGCCGAGGACGGCGCAGACCAGCGTGGTGGACAGCGAGAGGAACACGCTGCGGGCCAGCGTGTGGACGTACAGGGCGGACGTGAAGTCCCGGTAGTTGTGGACCGTCCAGCCGAAGTAGACGTCGAAGTTGACCTGGTTGACGGTGCCGAACGAGTAGAGCGCGATCAGCCCCAGCGGGATCAGGAAGCACACCGCCGTGATCAGCAGCGTGGGCAGCAGCAGCGCCAGCCGCGCCAGGCGGTCGGACTGCACGCGCCGCCTCCCCGGGGTCGCCCGGGGAGGCGGCGCGACGGCGTGGCCTGCGGCTACGCCGCCTTGATCGCGTTCCACGTGTTGGTCCAGAGCGTCGAGCCGTCAGCGCCCAGGTACTTGTCGAACTCGGTCTTGGCCAGGATCTCGTCGGTCGGCACCAGGATCGGGTTCTGCGAGATCGACTTCTTCACCAGCGGCGTGGCCGCCGGCATCATGTAGGCGGTGCCGGTGGTGTTCACGAAGTCCGCGTACTGCGCCGGCTCCGCCAGGAAGTTGAGGAAGGCCTGGATCACGTCGATCTTGCTCGTGTCCTGCACCGCGGTGAAGCCCTCCAGGTAGGCGTGGACGCCCTCGTCGGGCAGCACCCACTTGATCTTCGGCTCCTTCTGCTGGAGCAGGGCGACGTCGTAGTCCCAGTCCATCGCCATCGCCGTCGATCCGTTGATCAGGCCGGCGCCGACGTTGGTGTTGAGGAACGCCTTGAGGTGCGGCTTGACGCTGGTGATCGCGTCCTGCACCTTGGACATGTCGTCCGGGTTGGTGGTGTTGGACGAGAACCCCAGGTACTTGCAGGTCGACCCCATGCAGTCGCGCTCGAGGTCGATGAACACGGTCTGGCCGGGGTGCTTGGGGATCAGCTCCCAGAGGTCGTGCCAGCTGGTGATGGTCGCGTTCCCGATCAGGTCGGGCCGGTAGGCGATGCCGACCTTGCCGTAGTCGGTGGGCAGGCCCCACGGATACGCCGTGCGGAACTTCTGCGAGATGTTCTTGATGTTGGGCACCTTCGACCAGTCGATCTCGGTGATCAGGTCGGCAGCCGCCGCCTGGCCCGAGTCGGTGGTGTCCGACAGCAGGAAGTCGTACTGCTTGCTCTTGAACTGGAGCACGACCTCTGCGCTCGAGGACGTGGCGTTGGAGATCATCTTGATCGAGGCGTCCGGGTACTTGGCGTGGAAGGCGGCGAGGTTGTCCTTGCCCATCCAGCCCGGGTAGTTGCTGAGGATCGCCTCGCCGGAGATGGTGCCGCCGCCGGAGCCGGCGGATGCCGACGAGCCGGAGGAGCTGGAGCCGCACGCCGCCAGCAGCTGCGCGGCGGAGAGCCCGAGGGCGCCGGCGCCCGCACGGCGCAGCAGCGACCCGCGCGTGAGCGCCCCCAGCGCTCGATGATTGGTGGTGGTCACGAGATTCGCCTCCCTGGTGGTGCTGGTTTGGGGCCGAGGGTCAAGGGCGGGGTGGTAGCCGGGATTCCCCACCGGAACGGTGCACAATAGCCCCGGACGCGGCGGATTGCTCATCGTAACCGTCTCGCGGCGTCACGTCACAATCGCGAGCACGGCTGCGATGTCGGCGCTCAGCGGGCGGTCGTCGGCGAGCGGCGGGACGAGGGCCCGTACGGCGGCGTGCGTCTCGGCGGTGGCGGCGCCCAACCTGCCCGGCTCGGCCAGGTCCACCGCCTGCGCGGCGCACACCAACTCGACCGCGATCAGCTGGGCCAGGAGGTCGAGCTGGTCGGTCAGGCGGAAGACGGCGAGCGTGGCGTTGGTGGCGTCGTCCTCGACACCCTCTGCGGTCACGCTGGGGTCGATCGCGAGCGGGGCGGCGCGCTGGCGGATGGCGCTGACCAGCGCGTGCGCCGGCTTCTGGAGCGGTGCCATGCCTGCCGAGCCGGCCGGCCCGCGGGTGAGGTTGGGGGGCAGCCCGCTGAGTGCGGCGTTGCAGAGCCGGCCGGGCCGCTCGGCTGCGGGCGCCGCTGCCTGGGCGATCGCGATCGCCGTCGCGTCGGCGGCCAGCGCGAGTGCGGAGGTGTGGAAGTTGCCTGTGGAGACGACGAGATCGTCAGCCGCCAGGACGAGCGGATTGTCGCCGGCGCCGTTCAGCTCCGGCTCGACCGCGGCCTCGAGCAGGTCGAGCGCGGCATGGAGCGAGCCGTGGATCGATGCGGCGCAACGGAAGCTGAGCGGGTCCTGGAGCCGCCGCGCCGCGCCCGGCTCGGTCAGCGCTCCGCCGGCGAGCCGCTGCCGCAGCCCGGCGGCGGCCCACTCCTGCCCGGGTGCCGGCCGTGCGGCGACCACCCGCGGGTCGATCGGCGTCAGGCTGCGCCCGGAATCCCTCCATCGAGAGCGCCGCGGCCGACTGGAGCCACTCCAGCAGGCGGCGCGCGCGGACGAGCTCGAGCGCGGCCGTGCCGGCCGACACCGACGAGGCGCTGCACAGCGCCAGTCCGTCCCGCGGCCCCAGCCGGGCCGCGGCGATGCCCGCGGCCGCCAGCGCCGCGGCGCCGCTCATCCGCTCGCCGTCCAGCTCGGCCTCGCCCTCGCCTGCGACCACCAGGCCGATGTGGGCGAGCAGGCAGAGGTCGGCCGCGCCGATCGAGCCGTGCCGCGGCACGATCGGGTGGACGCCAGCGTTCAGCATTGCGGCCAGCGCCTGCGCCGCCTCCTCGCCGGCGCCGGAGCGGCCGGCGCAGAGGCCGTTCAGGCGGGCCGCCATGGCTGCGCGAACGACCTCGCGGGGCAGCGGCTGGCCGACGGCGACCGCCCTGCCGCGGAGCGTGCGCAGCGCGTGCTCGCCGCCGCCGGGCGGGTCGATCCGCATGGTCACCCGGTGGCCGAGCCCGGTGGTCACGCCGTACACCGCCGTCCCTGCCTCGACGGCGCGGTCGAGGCAGGCCTGCGCGTCGCGGATGCGGTCGAGCGCGTCCGCGCTGATCTCGACCGGCAGGTCATCCCGGGCGATCGCGTCGAGCACGCCGGGCATCAGTCCCCGCCCCGACAGTGCCGCGACCGCCTCCATCGCGGAGAGTGTACCGACCGCCTCCGGCCCGATCCCGTGGTGCTAGTGTCGCCGCGCATGGAGGCCCGGTGACGGTCGTGCTCGGCGGTGGGGACGTGATCCTCGAGCGCGACGTGGGGGTGGTCGCGAGCGACGGCGTCCGGCTCTCGGTTGACGTCTACCGCCCCAGCGCGCCCGGCCGCTACCCGGCGATCCTGGAGCACATCCCCTACCGCAAGGACGACCTGCGGGCGATCGAGGACCGCTCCCAGAACAGCTTCCTGGTCGAGGCCGGCTTCGCCTGCGTGCGCCTTGACGTGCGCGGCACGGGCAGCTCGCAGGGCGTCGCCGTGGACGAGTACACGCGAGCGGAGCAGCAGGACGGCCTCGAGGTCGTCGCGTGGATGGCCGCCCAGCCGTGGTGCACCGGGGCGGTCGCCTCGTGGGGCGTCTCCTACGGCGGGTTCTCGTGCATCCAGCTGGCGGCGCTGCGGCCGCCGGCGCTGCGGGCGATCGCGCCGGTCTACGCGACCGACGATCGCTACACCGACGACATGCACTTTCACGGCGGCGCGCTCAACGCCAGCAGCCTGCCCGCCTACCCGACCTCGATGATCGCGATGAACGTGCTGCCGCCGCTGGGCGAACGCGGCCCCGAGTTCGACCGGGCGTGGCGGGAGCGGATCGAGACGACCCCGGCGTGGGTGGTCGAATGGATCCGCCGCCAGCACGACGGGCCCTACTGGCGGAACGGCTCGCTGCGGCCCGACTTCGGGCGCATCGCCTGCCCGGTGCTGATCTGCGCCGGGTGGCGGGATGGCTACCGGACGGCGGCGCTGCGCATGGGCGAGCGGCTGGAGGCGCCGTGGGAGCTGCTCGCCGGGCCGTGGTGCCACACGCTGCCCGACCGCGGCGTGCCCGGGCCGCGCTACCCGTTCCTGGCCGAGATGGCGCGGTTCTTCCACCGCCACCTGGACGACGCGCCGCCCACCGACGCGCCGCACCGGCCGCGGTCGGTGTTCTTCATCGGCAGCCCCGACTCGCCGGCCCGGCCGCACGAGACGGTGTCGGGCGAGTGGCTGGCGTCGGAGCGCTGGCCGGAGGGCGTCGAGCGTCGCACCGTCACCCTGGGAGCGCCCGCGGTCGCACCGCCCAGCGTGACCGCGGGGATCATGACCGGCCAGTGGTGCCCGCCGCCGCCGCACACCGGCCAGTTCCTCGACCAGCGCCGCGACGACGCCCTCAGCGCGACCTTCGACGGCGAGCCGCTGGCCGAGCCGGTGGCGGTGTTCGGCGAGCCGGTGGTGCGGTTCTCGCTGCGCCACCCCGGGCCCCGCACCCTGGTCTCGGTCAAGCTCCAGAGCCTGGCACCGGACGGCTCGTCCCAGCACGTGACCAGTGCGGCCGTCAACCTCGAGGTGGCGGGCGACGCCGAGCTCGAGCTGCCGCTGATGACCACCGGCTGGCGGTTCGCGGCCGGCCACCGGATCCGGGTCGCGGTCGCGGTCAGCGACTGGCCCAACCTGTGGCCGCTGCCGCAGGTCGCGCCGCTCGCGATCACCTCGCCGGTCGAGCTGGTACTGCCCGGGCTGCCCGCGGATGCCGTGCCGTTCACACCGCCGGAGGGCCGGCTGGTCGAGATCGCGCAGCCGGGCATCGAGGCGACCGGCGAGTCGGACTGGAAGGTGGTCACCGATGTGCACGCCGGCCGCTCGGGGATCACCGTCTCGACCGCGTACCGCGACGAGGCTCCTGATGAGGGCTGGTCGGTGACGGAGGCCAACCAGCGCTGGGCGCTGGCGGCGGACGACGACCCGCTGACGGCGAGCACGTGGGGCAGCTGCCACTACGTCCTCACCCGTGACGGCTTCGTCGCCGACGTGCTGTCGAAGGCACGGTTCGCGGCGACCGCGGACGAGTTCCTGGTCGACCTGCATCTCGAGGTCCAGGCCGACGGCGAGCCCTTCGCCGAGCGGACGTGGAGCGAGCGGATCCCGCGGGACGGCGTGTGAGCGAGCTGCTGCTGGCGGACGGGCGCGTGATCGTCGACCGCGACGTCCGCATCGCGATGCGGGACGGCATCCACCTCTCGGCGGACGTCTACCGCCCCAACCGGCCAGGGCGCTTCGGCGCGATCCTCGAGCACATCCCCTACCGCAAGGACGACCTCCGCGCGCTCCAGGACCGCGGCCAGAACCTGGTGCTGGTCGAGGCCGGCTTCGTCTGCGTCCGGCTGGACGTGCGCGGCACGGGGAGCTCGGAGGGCGTTGCTGTGGATGAGTACACCGAGGCCGAGCAGCTGGACGGGGTCGAGGTGGTCGAGTGGATGGCGCGGCAGGAGTGGTGCAACGGCAACGTCGGGTCGTGGGGCAAGTCGTACGGCGGCTTCTCCTGCATCCAGCTCGCCGCCCGCCGCCCGCCGGCGCTGCGGGCGATCGCGCCGGTCTACGCGACGGACGACCGCTACACCGACGACATGCACTTCGACGGCGGCGCGCTGTCCGCGTTCGAGCTCAGCAACTACCCGATCCGGATGATCGGCATGAACGCGCTGCCGCCGGGCGAGGGGGAGGGGCCGGAGTTCGACCGCCGCTGGCGGGAGCGGATCGACGCGACG
Source organism: uncultured Actinomycetes bacterium (assembly GCA_963797175.1). Classification (GTDB taxonomy): domain Bacteria; phylum Actinomycetota; class Thermoleophilia; order Gaiellales; family JAICJC01; genus DATLLN01. The sequence goes on along the minus strand of CAWCOL010000009.1, from coordinate 598,942 downwards.
ACGCCCTGGGTGCTGCGCTGGGTGGCCGAGCAGCACGACGGGCCGTACTGGCGCAACGGCTCGCTGCGGCCCGACTTCGAGCGGATCGAGTGCCCGGTGTTCATCGTCTCGGGCTGGCACGACGGCTACCGCACGGCCGGGCTGCGGATGGCGCGGAGCCTGCGCTGCCCATGGCAGCTGCTGGCCGGCCCGTGGACGCACGTCGCGCCGGATCGCGGCGTGCCCGAGCCGCGCTACCCGTTCATGGGCGAGCTGATCAGCTTCTTCCGGCGGCACCTCGACCCGGATGCCGCGGACGGCGGCGAGCCGGCACGGCCGCGCTCGGTCGTGTTCGTCGAGGAGCACGACTCCCCCGCGGTGGAGCAGGCCCGCGTCTCGGGCGAGTGGCTCGCGAGCGAGGCGTGGCCGAGGTCGGCTGCCGACACGGTGCTGAGCCTGGGCGTCGGCGGCACCGCGCCCGCCTCGGCGTCGGTCGGCCTCGCCACCGGCAACTGGTGCCCGCCGCCGCCGGACAGCGGCCTGTTCGGCGACCAGCGCGAGGACGAGGCGAGCAGCGCGTGCTTCGAGACCGAACCGCTGGACGCGCCGGTCGAGGTGCTGGGCGCGCCTCGCGTGCGGCTCGCGATCCGCCATCCGGGGCCGAGGGCGATCGTCTCGGTCAAGCTGAACGACGTCTCTCCGGCCGGCGAGTCCCAGCCGGTCACCCGTGGAGCGCTCAACGTCGTCTGTGAGGGCGACGCGACCGTCGACGTCGATCTGATGGCGACCGGGTGGCGGTTCCGGCCGGGCCATCGCATCCGCGTCGCCGTGGCGGTCAACGACTGGCCGTGCCTGTGGCCGTTGCCTGTGCTGGCGCCGATCGAGGTGGCCGGCGCGGTGGAGCTGACGCTGCCCGGTCTGCCCGACGACGCCAGGCCCTTCACCCCGGGCACCGAGATGGTGCCGGTGACGTGGACGGAGGGCGAGGTCGCCGACCGGCCGTCGCGGTGGGAGGTCGTCCGGGATCCGGCCGGGGCCGGGATCGACGCCGAGGACTGGTGGGCGTTCGAGCTCCCCGGCGAGGGCGTGCGGTGCGAGGAGGGGCACGTCTACCGGACACGGGTGCGCGAGGACGACCCGCTGTCGGTCGACGTCGAGGGCCGGACCCGGTTCCGGCTGACGCGGCCCGGCCTCGACTGCATGGCCGAGGCGAGCGGCAGCTTCACCTGCACCGCCGAGGAGTTCGCCGTCGAGCTGACGCTGGACGTGACGCGCGACGGACAGCCGTTCCACAGCCGCAGGTGGAGCGAGAGGATTCCCAGGCGTGGCTGCTAGCGCCTACGATGTCGGCATGGCCGGTGCCGACGACGACCGGATCGTCCGCGAGATGCTCGCACCCGATGTCGAGCAGTCGCTCGAGTCGCTCGCCTACTGGCTGGAGCGGCACCGGCGCCTGCCGGTGCACCGCATGCGGGCGCGGTCCGAGACGCGCCGGATGATCGGCTACTGGCAGGCACGGACGCTGTCCGACGTGCCGCGGGCGCCGCTGGACGCGCTCGCCAACGCCGGCTCCGCGGCCCGGGTTGCCCGCCTCGCTGCCGGCTACCACGCCCGCCGCACGATGCACCGGGCGGCGGCGTACGGCCTGGTGCTCGCCGCCGTGGTCGCGGTCATCGCCGGCCGATAGCTCCCTCTGACCCGATTGGAACCTCGAGGGTGGCGGGTGCGGGATAGTGCGGCCGATGCGTGACGGAGCGGATCACCACGACGTCGTGGTCGTCGGCCAGGGCCTGATCGGCCTGGCGACGACGCTGGCGCTCGCGCGCCGCGGCCGCCGCGTGGTCGCGCTGGACGCGCTCGGCTCCGGCCATCCGCTGACGTCGTCCACCGGCGCGTCGCGCTCGATCCGCACCGCGTACACCGAGCCGGCGTACGTCCGCCTCGCGCGCGAGGCGATCGACGCGTGGCGGGCGCTCGAGGCCGAGACCGGCCACACGATCCTGCACCTCACGGGCCAGGTCGATCTGGGGCCGGCCGACCTGCTCGACCATCTCGGCGAGGGCATGGCGGCTGAGGGGATCGAGTCGCGCATGGTCGACGCCGCGGCGCTGGCATCCGCCTTCCCCGAGCTGCGTCTCGCACCCGGCGAGCACGCCCTGCACCACGCGACCGGCGGCACCGTGCGTGCCTCCGAGGGCATGGATGCGATGGCCGTGGCCGCCGAGCGACTCGGCGCGCAGCTGGTGCGCGAACGCGTCACCGAGCTCGTGCCGGGGCACGGTGAGGCGCAGATCACGACCGGGACGCGAGCGCTCCGCGCCGCCATGGTCGTCATCGCCGCCGGCCCGTGGGCGTCCGAGCTGCTCCTGCCGCTCGGCATCGATCTGCCGCTCACCCCGGCGGTCGCCCAGGTCACCTACTTCGATCTGCCCGCGTTGGTCGGCCGGCCGGGGATCGCGGACTGGGGGATCGAGCAGAGCGGCCGCGGCGTCTACGGCCACCCGGTGCCCGGCGTCGGCTACAAGTTTGCGTTCGATGCCGGTGGGCCCGAGCCGTGGAGCGGCTCGGCCACGGAGTGGCCGCCCGACCTGCGCGAACAGGGCGAGCTGGCCGAGTGGGTGCACCGCCGCTTCCCGAGCACGCCCGCATCCGTGCTGGAGAGCCAGCGCCACCCGTGGACGATGACGCCCGACACCGACTTCGTGATCGACGCCGACGGGCCGCTGGTCGTCGCCTGCGGCTGCTCGGGCCACGCGTTCAAGTTCGGGCCGGCGCTGGGCGAGCTGGTCGCGGACGTCGCCCTGGGCGTCGCCCGCGACGACGCTGCGATGTTCTCGATGCGCCGCGCGGCGATGTCGCTGCCGGCCGTGGACGGCTCGACGCCGATCGACCGGTGAGCACCGTCGCGCGCGTCGTCTCGCTGAACGTCGGCCTGCCTCGCACGACGACGTGGCGGGGTGAGCCGGTCACGACCGGGATCCTGAAGCGGCCGGTCGAAGGGCGTGTCCGTGCTGCCGGCGTCAACCTCGAGGGCGACGGCCAGGCCGACCTGACGGTGCATGGCGGCCCCGACAAGGCGATCTACGCCTATCCCGCAGAGCACTACCCGTTCTGGCGGGACCAGCTGGGCCGGAGTCTGGGGTGGGGCGCCTTTGGCGAGAACCTCACGATCGAGGGCGCGCCGCTCGAGGACGATGTCGCGATCGGCGACCGCCTGCGAATCGGCTCGGTCGAGCTGGTCGTGACGCAGCCGCGGCTGCCCTGCTACAAGCTGGGCGTGCACTTCCAGGACGCCGGCATGGTGCGGCGCTTCCTGGCGGCGGGCCGCACCGGCTACTACCTGCGCATCGCGGTCGAGGGTGACATCGGCGCCGGCGACCCGGTCGAGGTGCTCGCGCGCCACCCCGCCCGTGTCGCGGTCAGCGAGCTGACCCGGCTGATCGCCGGCGACCGGGACGACGCCGACGGCCTGCGCCGGGCGCTCGCCGTTGACGAGCTCCCGGCCGACCTCCGTCCCTTCTTCGAGCAGCTCCTCGCACGAGCCGAGGCGCGGAACTGAGCCCGCAGGTCACTGCCGGGCGAACGCCGCCCGTGCCTCGGCCGCCAGGTCGACGAACGCCTCGCCGCTGACGTCGATCGCCAGCCGCTTGATCGTGCCGCCGACGAACGCGTGTGGCGCCTCGCCGGGAAGGTCGTCCGTGACCGGCTCCGCGCCCGCCGCTCCCACGACCAGCCCGCCGCCGCCCAGCCCGAACTTGCCCGGCTGGGTCATGATCGTCGCCGATCCGACCGCCTCGTCGCGGATGTAGAGGGTCAGCGTCCCCGTCGCCGGCAGCTCGGCGTTCTCGCGCTCGAACGACGCCGAGACGACCACGTGGCCGGTCGGCACCGCCGCGGAGGACTCGACCTCCTGGATCCGCTGCCCGATGAAGTTGTAGATGAAGACCAGCTTCCCGCCTCTGATCGCGAGGGCCTGCCCGCCGAACCGCGAGCCCTGCGAGAAGAGCACGCCGCCGGCCTCCGCCGTCTCGACGTCCAGCTCCGCCGCGATCGTGAACGAGCGGTTGCGCATGTTCGGCGCGACCGACTCGGGGATCTCGGCGCCGCCGGGGCGGTAGATGTAGCGCGTCCGCGGCCGCGACAGCTCGGGCCGCTGCGTGCCCAGGATCTCGATCGCTCCACGGGACTCCAGCGGCAGCGCCTGGTAGCGGCCGGCCTCCGCCCACCACAGCCCGATCAGCTCCTGGAGCTTGACCGGGTCGGCGTCCGCCAGGTCGTGGCACTCGGTCGGATCCGACGTCGTGTCGTACAGCTCCCAGCGCTGCTGGGCGAAGTCGCCCCACGAGTCCGGCGCGGCGGGGACGGCCGTGGCCGCCTTCCAGCCGTCGTGCCAGATCGCCCGCGTGCCCAGCATCGAGTAGAACTGCGTCGTCTTCGGCGTCGCGGCATCCGCGTCGGCGAACGTCCCGGCGAAGCTGACGCCCTCGATCGGGTGCTGCGTGTACCCCTTGACGACCTCGGGCATCTCGATCTCGAGGCAGTCCAGCAGCGTCGGCACGATGTCCACCGCGTGGTTGTACTGGCGGCGCACCTCGCCCCGGGCGGCGATCCCCTTCGGCCAGGAGACGAGCAGCGGGTCGGCGGTGCCGCCCTCGAAGTTCGCGTAGCGCTTCCACAGCTTGAACGGCGTGTTGAAGGCCCAGGCCCAACCGGTCGGGTAGTGGTTGTAGGTGCGCGGGCTGCCCAGGTCGTCGAGCTGCTTGAGGTTCTCCTCCATCGAGTCCGGGATGCCGTTGAAGAACTTGTTCTCGTTCACCGACCCGTTCGGCCCGCCCTCGCCGGACGCGCCGTTGTCGGAGACGAGCACCATGATCGTGTTGTCGAGCTCACCCGACTCCTCGAGGAAGTCCAGCAGGCGGCCGAGCTGGTGGTCGGCGTGGGCCAGGAACCCGGCGTAGACCTCGGCCATCCGCCGGAACAGGCGCTTCTCGTCCTCGGACAGCGTCTCCCAGGGCAACACCCGGTCGCCGGCCGACCACGGCTTGCCGTCGTGGCTGGTGGTGTCGATGTACGGGTCGATCGGCGAGAGCTCGGCGTCGGCGGGGATGATCCCCAGCTCCTTCTGGCGGTCGAAAACGCCCTCGCGGTACGCCTCGTAGCCCATGTCGAACGTGCCCTTGTACTTGTCGATCCACTCCTTGGGGGCGTGGTGCGGCGCGTGCGCGGCACCCGGGCAGTAGTAGAGGAAGAAGGGCTTGTCCGGGGCGATCGCCTTCGCGTCCTGCACGAACTCGATCGCCCGGTCGGTCAGATCCACGCTCAGGTGGTAGCCCTCCTCGGGCGTGGCCGGCTGCCGCACCGGGTGGTTGTCGTAGACCAGGTCGGGATACCACTGGTTCGTCTCGCCGCCGAGGAAGCCGTAGTAGCGCTCGAACCCGCGGCCCAGCGGCCACTGCCGCTTCGACGACGCCAGGTTCATCTCGTCCTCGGCGCACAGGTGCCACTTGCCGACGTGGTACGTGTTCCAGCCGCGCTCGACCAGCACCTCGGCGAGGTTCGCGCACTCGAACGGGATGTGCCCGTTCGCGTTGGGGAACCCGGACGTCGCCTCGGTGATGCAGCCCATCCCGTTGGTGGTGTGGTTGCGCCCGGTGAGCAGGCACGAGCGGGTGGGCGAGCACAGCGCCGTGGTGTGGAAGTTCGTGTAGGTCAGGCCCGCGTCGGCGATCCGCTGGACGTTCGGCGTCTCGATCAGGCCGCCGAACGGCGCCATCGCCGAGAAGCCGACGTCGTCCAGGACGATGTACAGCGACGTTCGGCGAGTCGGGCTCGGCGATCGGCTGGGTGAACGGCTCCCAGTCCGGCGTCGAGTCCTTGATATCAATGTTGACAACACCCTTGAAGTCGCGCTTGGCCATGCTGACACCAACCCCTCGGCTGTCCCATCCAGTTGGTGCGATCGTACCGCGGGTGCGGGTGGGGCGCGCGCAGAATCCGTCAACCGCGGACTCGCGCCGGGCGCGATGCGGGTACCGTTTTGGCTGATGTCCACCAGTACCGCAGCCGTCGCCCGCCTGGAGAATGGCGAGGACGAGGAGCGTGGGCGGCTGGCCCGGCAGTTCGCGCCGCGGTCGAGCCACGCGGAGTGGGCGCCGGGTCCGGGCCGGCCCGATCCGGTGGCGACGCTGCACCAGCAGGCCGCGTCGCGCCTGCCCGAGCTGGTGCCGATCCGCTACGGCCGGATGCTGGTCTCGCCGTTCACGTTCTTCCGCGGCGCCGCGGCGGTGATGGCGGCCGACCTCGCCCCGACCCCGGTCTCCGGCCTGATCGTGCAGGCGTGCGGTGACGCCCACATCTCCAACTTCGGCGGGTTCGCGGCGCCCGACCGCCACCTGGTGTTCGGCGCGAACGACTTCGACGAGACGCTGCCCGGCCCGTGGGAGTGGGACCTCAAGCGGATGGTGGCGAGCATCGAGATCGCCGGCCGCGACATCGACCTGCCGGCCGCGCGCCGCCGCGGCATCGTCGAGCGCACCGTCCGCGAGTACCGCGAGGGCATGCGCGAGTTCGCCAAGGAGAGCTACCTCGACGCCTGGTACGAGCGCCTGGACGCCGACGAGCTGACGGCGCGCTTCGGCACCAAGCTCGACGCCGACAGCCACGAGCTGTTCACCCGCACGTTCGACAAGGGACGGCGCAAGGACAGCGCCCGGGCCGTGCGCAAGCTGACCGAGACGGTGGACGGGCGGCTCCGGTTCGTCAGCGTGCCGCCGCTGCTGACGCCGCTGCGGGAGCTGTTCGAGGGCGACCGCGATGAGCGCCGCGAGTACGTGGCCGGGCTGCTCGAGCAGTACATCGCCGGTCTGCACGCCGACCGCCAGCACCTCGTCCGCTCCTACGAGCTGGCGGATATGGCCCGCAAGGTCGTCGGCATCGGCAGCGTCGGCACCCGGGCGTGGGTGATCCTGCTGGTCGGCCGCGGAGGCGAGGACGCGGTCATGCTCCAGGCAAAGGAGGCGCAGGCCTCGGTGCTGGAGCCGTACCTGGGGCGCAGCGAGTTCCCCAGCCACGGCGAGCGGGTCGTCCGCGGCCAGCGGATGATGCAGGCGGCGACCGACATCTTCCTCAGCTGGCAGCGCAGCCCCGACCTGGACGGCACCGAGCGCGACTTCTATGTGCGGCAGCTGTGGGACTGGAAGGCGTCGGCCGACCTGTCACGGATGACCGAGCACGGCCTGCTCACCTACACCCGTGCCTGCGCCTGGTCGCTGGCGCGCTCCCATGCCCGCTCCGGCGATCGCCTGGCGATCGCCGCCTACCTGGGCAAGGGCCCGGTCTTCGACCGGGCGATGGGGCGGTTCGCCGAGCTCTACGCCGACCAGAACGAGCGCGACCACGCCCGCCTGCGGGAGGCGGTCGCGGCGGGCGAGGTCAACGCCGTCGAGGGCATCTGATCCTCGCCCGCCGGGGCGATCGCGGACGCGACCGGCCGCTCAGCCGCCGACGCGCACCATCTTGCGGTTGACGAACTCCTCGGTCGCGTAGCGGCCGAGCTCGCGGCCGAAGCCGGAGCGCTTGACCCCGCCGAACGGCAGCTCTGCGGCGTCGGCGCCGACGACGTTGATGAACACCATGCCCGCCTCGATCCGGTCGGCGACGCGCAACGCCTGGTCGTCGTCGGTGGTGAACAGGTACGAGCCGAGCCCGAAGGGCGTGTCGTTGGCGAGCGTGACCGCCTCCTCCTCGGAGCCGACCTTGAACACGATCGCGATCGGGCCGAACAGCTCCTCGCGGTAGGCGTCGTTGCCGGGCTCGACACCGGTCAGCACGCCCGGCGCGATGAAGTTGCCCTTGCGGCTGCCGCCCTCGAGCTTCGCGCCCTGCGACGTCGCCCGCTTCAGCTGATCCTCCAGCCGGTCGGCTGCGAGGGTCGACGAGAGCGGCCCCATCTCGGTGTCAGACGACGACGGGTCGCCCGGCTCGACGGCCTCGAGCGCCGCGGTCAGCTTCTGCACGAACGGGTCGTAGAGGTTGTCCGCGACGATGAAGCGCTTGGCCGCGTTGCAGGCCTGGCCGGCGTTCTCGAGCCGCGCGGCCACCGCGGAGTCGACGACGCTGTCGATGTTGTCGGTGCTGAGCAGGATGAACGGGTCGGAGCCGCCCAACTCGAGCACGACCTTCTTCAGGTTGCGCCCGGCCACCTCGGCGACGGCCGCGCCTGCGCGCTCCGAGCCGGTGACCGAGACGCCCTGCACGCGCGGATCGGCGATCACGTCGGCGATCTGATCGTTCGTCGCGTAGATGTTGGTGTACGCGCCCGCCGGGAAGCCGGCGTCGTCGTACATCTTCTGGATCGCCGCCGCGGACTCGGGGCACTGCGGCGCGTGCTTGAGCAGGATCGTGTTGCCGACCACGAGGTTCGGGCCGGCGAAGCGGGCGACCTGGTAGTACGGGTAGTTCCACGGCATGATCCCGAGAATGACGCCGATCGAGCTGCGGCGCACGAACGCGGAGCCGTCGCCTTCGGACAGGTTGATCGGCTCGTCCGCCAGCAGCGACGTCGCGTTGTCGGCGTAGTACGCGTAGATCGCCGCGCAGAAATCGACCTCGCCCAGCGCCTGCTCCACCGGCTTGCCCATCTCGCGCGAGATGATCTCGGCGAGCTCCTGGCGGCGCTCGGTGTGCAGCGCGCCGACGCGGCGCACGAGCGCGGCGCGCTCCTCCACGCCCGTCTTCCGCGACCACTCGCGGTGCGCGCGGTCGGCCGCGTCGATCGCCGCGGCGAGGTCGCCGTCGCTGATCGTCGGGTACTCCTTGATCTGCTCGCCCGTCGCCGGGTTGATCACTGCGTAGTCGCTCATCTAGTCCCTCTCTGTGTCGGTGGCGACGTTCATCTTATTCCGACCCCCGCCGTCGCGCGAGCGGACGTCAGAGGCCGATCGTGACCGACTTCACCTCGGTGTAGGCCTCGATGCCGCCGCGCCCCTGCTCGCGGCCCCACCCCGACTGCTTGTAGCCGCCGAACGGCATTCCCGGCGCGAATCCGCCGTTGATGCGCACCGAGCCCGCCTTGATCTTGCTCGCCATCTTGTGTGCCACGCCGACGTCGCGCGTCCACACGTAGGCAGCGAGGCCGTAGGTGGTGTCGTTGGCGTCGTCGGCGATGCGCTGGAGGTCGTCGTCGTCGAACGAGTCGGCGGCCAGTACGGGGCCGAAGATCTCCTCGCGCATGATCCGCATGTCCGGCTGCACGTTCACCAGCACGGTCGGCTCGACGAAGTAGCCCTCGCGGTCGAGCCGCCCGCCGCCCGCGATCGTCGTCGCCCCCTCCTCGGAGCCCGACGCGAGGTAGCCCGACACGCGGTCGAACTGCTCCTGCGACACCAGCGGCCCGATGTCGCTGGCCGGATCGGTTCCGGGGCCGACCTGGAGCTTGCGGGCCCGGTCGGCGATCCCCTCGACCACCTGGTCGAACACGTCGCGGTGGGCGTACAGGCGGGAGTTGGCCACGCAGACCTGGCCGCTGTTGGCGAAGATCCCGTTCGCCGCGCCGCGGATCGCCTTGTCGAGATCGGCGTCCGGGAAGATCACGACCGGCGACTTGCCGCCCAGCTCCAGGGTGACGCGCTTCAGGTTCCCGCTCGCGGCCCGGATGATCGACTTGCCGACCTCGGTCGAGCCGGTGAACGAGATCTTGTCCACGTCGGGGTGCTCCGCCAGCGCGGCGCCGGCGTCGCCCTCGCCGGTGACGATGTTGAGCACGCCCTCGGGGAAGCCGACCTCGAGCAGCAGCTGCCCCAGCGCGAGCGCCGACAGCGGCGTCTGCTCGGCGGGCTTCAGCACCGCGGTGCAGCCGGCCGCCAGCGCCGGTGCGACCTTCTCGATCGCGATCATGAACGGGTAGTTCCAGGGCACGATCAGCCCGCACACGCCGACCGGCTCGCGCACGGTGTAGGCGTGGACGTCGCCTTCGGGCACGCGCACCGAGTCGCCCAGGATCTTGGTGGCCCAGCCCGCCGACTCGCGCAGCTCGTCGATCGCGCTCTCCAGATCGACCTCGCGGGCCGCGCGGAAGGGCTTGCCGTTGTCCAGCGTGTCGATCAGCGCCAGCTCATCGGCCCGCTCCTCGACCAGGTCGGCGAGGGCGAACAGGAGGCGCGCGCGCTCCGTGTGCGGCATCCGCGACCAGGGGCCGTCGAGGGCCGTGCGGGCGGCGGTGACCGCGGCGTCGATGTCGTGCCGGTCGCCGTGGGCGACGTTGGCGATCACCTCGCCGTTCGCGGGGTTGTAGACGGGGAACGTCTTGCCCGACCGCGAGGGCACCCACTCGCCGCCGATCAGGTGGCCGTGCTCACGGGTGAGCAGCTCGGCGGCAAGGCGGTCGATCGCGTTCGGCGTTGGGGCAACGGCGGTGGTCATCATGGTCCTCCCGGACTGGGGCGCGGTTTCGCGGCGGTGCTCGTCACGTTGAGACTAGCGGGATCGCGAAGCGCAGGGTCGTCCCCTCGCCCGGGACGGAGCTGAGGTCGAAGGTGCCGCCCGCTGCCAGGATGCGCTCCCGCGCGGTCTGAAGGCCGATGTGGGTGGAGGTCAACGACGAGCGCTTGGCCGTGCGGAAGCCACGGCCGTCGTCGCGGATGACCGCGTGCAGGGCGCCCTGGCGCTCGGTCACGCGGATGCTGACGTGGTCGGCCCGCGCGTGCTTGCGGACGTTGATCAGCGCCTCGCGGATCGTCCGGAATGCGAGTGTCTCGATCACCGTCGGGTAGCGGGACTTCCGCATCCGGACGGTCACCTCGGCGCCGGTGTCACGGCCGAGCGCCTCGGCGAGATCGTCGATCGCGGCCCGCAGGCCCGCCGCCTCGAGCAGCTGCGGCCGCAGCTCGAAGGTCAGCCGGCGGGTGCGCTCGGTGGCCGCGCGGAGCGCGTCGCGCGCGTCCATGATCGCAAGCCGGGCGGTCTCGACGTCGCCGCTGCGGAGGTGCCGCTCGGTGCGGTCGAGCTGCACCAGCGAGGCCGTCATCACCTGGATCGTGTCGTCGTGCAGCTCCTCGGCGATCCTCGTCCGCTGCTCGGCCTCGGCGTGCATCACCCGCTCGATCAGCGTCCGGTGCTGCTCCTGCCGTTCCCGCTGCTCGGTGACGTCGCGGTAGTTGAGGACGATGCCGCGCACGGCGGGATCGTGCAGCAGGTTGGTGGCGACGCCCTCGACCACCCGCCACGAGCCGTCCGCGTGACGGAGCCGGAACTCGCCGGGCAGCTGGGCGCCGGGTTTGCCGTGGAGCTCGCCGAGGATGCGGAGCGCCCGGGCGGCGTCCTCCGGCGGCATCAGGTCGAGCGGCGTCCGGCCCGTGAACCACTCCGGTGGGCGTCCCACCACGCGCCCCATGGTTCCGTTCTGGTAGATGACCACGCCGGTCGCGTCGACGATGGTGACGGCCTCGTCCGAGTGCTCCATCAGCGTCTGCAGCAGCTCGGTGACGCGCTCGCTCACCTCCAGCGCAGAGCGCTCACCGGTGATGTCCACCAGCATCCCGGGGACGAGCGTCTCGCCCGTGTCGGCGTCGGTCACCAGGATGCCGCGGTCATAGATCCAGCGCACCGAGCCGTCGTCCAGCACGACCCGGTACTCCGTGCTCTGGGGCGCGCCGGCCTCCAGGAACTGCTGCAGCGACTCGACCACGCGATCGCGGTCGTCGGGGTGGATCCGCGCGAGCCAGGCCTTGTCTCCTCGCGCCCACTCGGCGTTCGTGCAGCCGACGACCGACTTGAGGTTCTTGCTCGACCAGAGCGAGGTGCCGTCCGGGCGGTCAACGTAGAACGCTGCGGGTATCCCCTCCAGCAGCGCCTCCCACGGGAACCCGGTCCGCGCCAACCTGGCGTCTGCGAGAGCGCCGGTCAGGGAGCCATGGCGGCGTGTGGCCATGTGTCGCGGTTCCGCGCGTATCGTGCCATGAACCGCCGGCGAGGACAATCCGCCGCCCCGATTCCGACCGGAGCGGCTGCTGGCACCCGGGCGCCAGAACGACCGCGGGCCGGGACCGGCGTGCGTGTCACGCTCGCTTCGGCCTGCCGCACAGCGTCGTCCTCCCGACCGCCCGCCGACGGTCAGTGTATTGGTCGAATCAGCGCGGCTCGTCCTCGTGGAACGACGGTGTGTGGCAGACGGCGATCAGCAGTCCCTCGGCGGTCAGCAACCGGGCGGTGACCTGACCCCACGGCTCGGTTCGGGCGTCGTGGATCAGCCGGTAGCCCTTCGCCTCGAGTTCGGCTGCTGCTGCGGCGACGTCGGCGACCTCGAACTCGATGCTGGCCTGGGGGACAGGCGTGTCGGCCGGCCAGGTGCTCGTCCCGAAGCAGGCGTCCGCCGCCTCGGCCAGCGGCCACAGCCCGAAGTGCTTCGTCCCGTCGAGGTGCGCCGTGTATCGGTAGTCGCCCTGCCCGCCCTCGAACGAGAGCCCGAGAGCGCCTGCGTAGAAGGCTTGTGCGGCGTCCGAGTCTCGCACGATCGGCGCGATGCTGGTCACGAACTGGACATCCATCGGCTTCCACCTCCGTGGGCCGGGTTCGGTGCGTTCACCTGCGGACTACCCGGCCGACGGTGCGCGCTACCGTCGAGGGCCGCAGGCCAGCATCTCGGCCTGGAGGGCGTGAGGTCTGTAATCCCTCGGGTTATCCGTACCGCGGTGCGCACCGCGGGCGGGTACCGTCGAGGTATGTCGCTACCCGTGATCATGGCAGTTGAGGGGAGCCGGGACGTGCTCGACCGCGTCGGGACGGAGCTCGTCGAGCGGTACGCCCGGCACTACCGGATCGAGCGCCCGCGCAGCATGGACGCCGCGGGGGCGCTGCTGAGGCAGCTCGCCGCCGACGGCGCGGACGTCGCGCTGGTGCTGATGGGCGACTCGGGGCTGCGGGCGCCGGACGGCAACGTGCTGGATCAGGCGCGCCGGCTGCACCCGCACGCGAAGCGCGCGCTGCTGGTGTCCGCGGATGCATGGGTCGACGATGAGCGCGCCGACATGATCCGTGCGGCGATGGTGCTCGGCCGCGTCGACCACTTCGTGCTCGAGCCGGGCGCGCCGCCGGACGAGGTGTTCCACGAGGCCGTCTCCGACTTCCTCCTGGAGTGGGCGCGGGAACTGCGGCGCGTGTCCGGCACCGTGCTGATCGTCGGCGAGGAGTGGGCGGGGCGGGCGTTCGAGCTGCGCACCGTGTTCGAGAACTGCGCGGTCCCTCACGAGTTCTGCCTGGCGGACTCCGACCGCGGGCGCGAGCTGCTCGCGGTGGCGGGCACCGAGGCCCGCCTGCCGCTGATGCTGCTACCCGACGGCACCACGCTGAGCGATCCCTCAAACGCCGAGATCGCCGCGGCCGCCGGTGCGCCGCAGGCGGTGGACGCGCGCACCTACGACCTCCTCGTCGTCGGCGCCGGCCCCGCTGGCCTCTCCGCCGCCGTGTCCGGCGCCTCGGAGGGCCTGAAGGTGCTTGTCGTCGATGCCGCAGGGATCGGCGGGCAGGCGCGGTCGAGCTCGCTGATCCGCAACTACCTCGGGTTCGCCAAGGGCGTCAGCGGCAGCCGGCTCGCGCAGCAGGCCCACGAGCAGGCGGCGCTGTTCGGCGCGCGCTTCGTCTTCCTGCACCGGGCGGCCGGCATTGCCCCGTCGGGCGACGACTACTGCCTGACGCTCGATGACGGGCGATGCGTGAGGGCGCGCGCGGTGATCCTGGCGACGGGCGCCAGCTACCGGCGGCTCGGCATCCCGGCGCTCGAGGAGCTGACCGGAGCGGGCGTCTTCTACGGCGGGCCGGTGTCCGAGGCACCGACGCTCGCCGGCAAGGAGGTCTACGTTGTCGGCGGCGGCAACTCCGCGGGCCAGGCGGCGCTCCACCTCGCCCGCTACGCGCGACGGGTGACGCTGCTCGTCCGCGGCGACTCCCTGGACGCGGGCATGTCGCACTACCTGGTGCGCGCGGTCGAGGCCGCGCCCAAGGTGGAGGTGCGCACGGGCACCACGATCGTCGGGGGCGGAGGCGACGGCAGCCTCGAGCGGCTCGTGCTGCACGACGCCGCGACCGGGGACGACGCGACCGTGCCTGCCGACGCCGTCTTCGTCCTGATCGGCGCGCGGCCGTTCACCGAGTGGCTGCCGCAGGACATCGCGCGCGACCGGCACGGCTTCCTGCTGACGGGGAGCGCCGTCGGCGCCGACTGGCCGCTTGAGCGTCCGCCCCTCCCACAGGAGACGAGCATCCCGCGCATCTTCGCTGCGGGGGACGTGCGGCACGGCTCGGTCAAGCGCGTCGCCGGCGCGGTCGGCGAGGGTGCGGCCGCCGTGCAGCTCGTCCACCGAGTGCTCGCCGACGAGGTGGACGTCCCGGCCATGCCGCTCGCCGGCTGACGCGGTGGCGGCGTGGGCGGCGTCACCCCCCTGACAGCCGGGGGTGGCCCGCGCTACTTCACCGAGCCGGCCAGCAGGCCCTGGACGAACGAGCGCTGGAAGGCGAAGAACACGACGAGTGGCACGATCAGCGAGATGAACGTCGCCGGCGCGATCAATTCGATGTTGCCGCTGAACTCGCGCATCTGGGAGAAGATCGCCACGGTGATCGGCACGGTCGAGCGGCCGAACGTGAGCGCGACGATCAGGTCGTTCCACGTCCACAGGAACTGGAAGATCGCGAGCGACGCGATCGCCGGCCGGCCCAGCGGCAGGATCAGCCGCCAGAAGATCTTGAACTCGCCGGCGCCGTCGATGCGGGCGGCCTCCATAAGGTCGCGCGGGATCCCGATGAAGAAGTTGCGCAGCAGGAAGATCGCGAACGGCAGGCCGAACGCGGCGTGGAACAACACCAGGCCGAGCACGGTGTCGAACAGGTTGAGGCTGTTGTAGAGCTGGAACATCGGGATCAGGGCCATCTGCAGCGGCACCACGAGCAGGGCGACGACGACGACGAAGATCACGTCGCGCAGGGGGAACTCGAGCCAGGCGAAGGCGTAGCCTGCCAGCGCGCCGACCACCACCGGGATCAGTGTCCCGAAGACCGCGACGAGCACGGTCGTCCACAGCGAGTGCATGATCGTGCTGTTGTTGAGCACCGCCCGGTAGTTGTCCAGCGTGAGCTGGCCCGGGTGGAGCGCGACCGTCCACCACCCCTTCTCCTGGAAGTCCGTCGGCTGCATCAGCGAGGTGACGAACAGGCCGATGGTCGGAACCAGCCAGAGCGCTGCGAACAACAGCAGGGCGAGGTGCAGCGGCACCCGCCGCAGGCGGACGAGCATGGCGCGCCCCGGCCGGGCCCCCTCGCGCGGCGTCGCCTCGGTCACAGCGGCCATCAGGCCTCCCTCCGGAAGCGGCGGATGTTCAGCGCGAGCACGGGGATGACGAGCAGGAAGATCAGCACGGCGATCGCCGAGCCGACGCCGAAGTCGTTGGCGCCGCCGAAAGCGGTGCGCCACATCGCCAGAGCGAGCACGTTCGCGTCGTCCTGGCTCGAGCCCGGCGCGATCGAGACGATGATGTCGAACACCTTGAGTACGTTGATCAGCATCGTCACGAAGACGACGGTGAGCACGGGGGCGAGCAGCGGCGCCGTGATGCGGCGGAACACCTGGAGCTCGGTGGCGCCGTCGGTGCGCGCCGCCTCCAGCACGTCGCGCGGGATCGCGGCCAGACCGGCCGCGAGCACCACCATCGCGAACCCCGCCCAGATCCACAGGTAGGCGATCATGATCGCCGGCGTCACCAGCCGCGGCCCCAGCCAGGAGACGCCGCCGAACGGCTTCGCGAACGTAGACGCGTTGATCGCGACGGTGTAGCTGCCCGAGCCGACGTTCGCGAAGCGGAAGCTGCCGTCCGCCGCGCTGGTCGTCGACGCGACCGTCGAGCCCCGCGCGTTGACGAGGTCGAGCGAGACGCCGGGCAGGCCGACCTCCTGCGACTCAACCCTGCCCGGCGTGCCGCCGCCCGGCTTGAAGTCACGCCAGACAACGCCGCTGATGCCGCTCGCCAGCGCCGGCGGCACCACGGCCTGGTGCGCGTCCTTGGGCAGGTCGGCGGGCGGAATCGCGGTCAGGCCGAGCTTGGCCACGCTGCCCGCTGCGATCGGCGTCTTCAACACCATCCCGCCGCCCTGCTTGACGAGCTGCGGCGTCGACGGCGACGCCTGGGGGAGCACGCCGGAGGGGTTGAACACGTCGTTCACCGACCGGATCGCCGCGTTCGCCACACCCAGGTTGGGGTCATCGAGGTAGACGATCCGCCAGGTGATCCCGGCGGCGAACGCCGAGATCGCCATGGGCATGAAGACGACCGTGCGGAACGCGACCGCCCAGGAGACGCGCTCCATCAGCACGGCGAACACGAGGCCGATGGACGTCACCAGCGCCGGGACGACGGCGACCCAGAGCAGGTTGTTCTTGACCGCCGTCAGCAGGATGTCGGTCGTGAAGATCGACTTGTAGTTGTCGAACCAGACAAAGCTGCTGCCGGACCGGTCGAAGAAGCTGCGGATGATCGTGCGGATCGTCGGGTAGACGACCCAGACGCCGAGCAGGAGGATGGCCGGGGCGAGGAACGCCCCGGCCATCGCGTAGCGGCGCACGCCTCCCCGGTCGACGGTGGTGTCCGCGACGGCCACGCGATCAGCCGTTCGCGTACGCCTTGGCCGCGGCGCTCTCGAGCGCGGCTGCGGTGCCGTTGACGTTGCTCGGTTCCTTGGCGAAGTCGGTGAAGATCTTCCACTCGCCCTGGCCGACCGTGGCGCCGAACGCCGCCGGCTGGAGGTCGGACATGTCGAACCGGAACGCGGTCGCGCTGGACAGCACGCCCGCGGTCGTCTGCTCGATCTGGCTCGGGTAGACGCTCGGGTCGAGGCCCTTGTTGAGCGAGGCAAAGCCGCCCTGCTTCGCCCAGATCTCCGCCGCCTGGGTGGTCGTCAGGTACGTCATGAACGCCTTCACTGCCGGCGAGTCGTCGAACGAGACGGCGATGTCACCGCCGCCGACGACGAGGTTCGGCGTGCTGCCGACCTGCGGGAACGGGAAGACGTTGTAGCCCGTACCCGGCTGCAGCGTCGTCTTCACCGCACCGGGGACGAAGTCGCCCTCCATGATCTGGGCGGCCTTGGCCGGGTCGGCCAGGACGTTGCCGACCGAGGTCGGGAAGTCCGTCTGCAGCATGCCCGACGTGCCGCCGTAGATGTTGCTGGTGTCGCCCAGCACCTGGGCCATGGTCTGCAGCGCCTTCTTCACCGACGCGTCGGTCCAGGGGATCTGGTGCTGTGAGAGCTTGTCGTACATGTCCGGCCCGGCCTGGCTCAGGTAGATGTTCTCGAACCAGTCGGTGATCGGCCAGCCGACGTCGGCGCCGATCGAGTACGCGGGAATGCCCGATGCCTTCAGTGTCCCGGCGTTCTTGATGAAGTCGGCCCATGTCTTGGCGGGCTGGACGCCGGCGTCCTGGTAGGCCTTGACGTTGTACCAGACCAGCGACTTGTTGGCCGCCTTGTAGAGGACGCCGTAGAGGGTGCCGTTGACGCTGCCGATCTGCGCCGCCGAGTCGCCCAGATTCTTGACGACGTCGGCCTTGGCGAACTGGATGGGCTTCAGCGCGCCCTTGCCGACGAAGTCCTTGATCAGCCCCGGCTGCGCGACGAAGGCGACGCTGGGCGGCTTCCCGCCGGCCACGGCGGTCGAGAGCTGCGTCGGCAGCTGGTCGCCGGCCGAGGTGTAGTGGACGGAGACGTTCGGGTTCTGGGCGGTGAACCCGTCGATCACCTTCTGGAAGGCCGCCTGCTCGGGACCGGCCCAGACGCCCATCACGGAGATCGACCCCGAGATGTTACTGGTCGTCCCTCCGGAGCCGCCGGAACTGCCTCCACTGCTGCCACCGCCGCAGCCCGCCGCGATCGCGACCAGCAGGATGACCGTGGCCGTTGTCAGTCGTGCCCTCATGGTGTTCCTCCCGATCCGTTGGTCGTCTCGCCGTAGATCCCGAGCCCGGTCTGGGGGTCGAAGAAGTGCAGGTTGCGGACGTCCACGACGGCCTCGACCTGCGATCCCTCCCGCACCTGCGACCGCGCGCCGAAGGACGCGGTGACGAGGGTGCCCTCACCGCCGCCGATCAGCTGCGCGCCGCGCTCCGTGGCGACGCCCTCGCCTGCCAGCTCGCGGCTGAGGTCGGTGGCCGCCGCTGCGGCCTCGACGGAGATGTGCGCCATCACCAGCGAGCCGAGCGACTCGCGCAGCTTGACGACGCCGCGAATCCGCCGGCCGGCGGGCGCGTCGGGGACGAGCGCCGCATCCTCCATGTCCTCCGGCCGGATGCCGAGGATGACCGGGCCGCCCAGGTGGGACCGCAGCGCGGGCCGCGCGGCCAGCGCCTCGCCCAGGTCGAGGTCGCCGCCGGGCAGCTCGGCGGCGAGCCCGCCGTCCGCCTCGCGCAGCGTCACCTCGAGCATGTTCATGGCCGGGCTGCCGATGAAGCCGCCGACGAAGACGTTGACCGGCCGGTCGTACAGCGTCTGCGGCTCGTCCACCTGCTGGAGGCGGCCCTTGCGCATCACGGCGACGCGGTCGCCCATCGTCATCGCCTCGACCTGG
This sequence comes from uncultured Actinomycetes bacterium, assembly GCA_963797175.1. Taxonomy (GTDB): domain Bacteria; phylum Actinomycetota; class Thermoleophilia; order Gaiellales; family JAICJC01; genus DATLLN01. The sequence continues at coordinate 580,359 of CAWCOL010000009.1, read as the reverse complement.
TCGTGGGTGACGTAGATCGTGGTCGTGCCCAGCCGGTCCTGGAGGGCGCTGATCTCCGCGCGGGTCTGGACGCGCAGCTTGGCGTCGAGGTTGGACAGCGGCTCGTCCATCAGGAAGGCGGCCGGCTCGCGGACGATCGCGCGGCCCATCGCCACCCGCTGTCGCTGCCCGCCGGAGAGCGCACGCGGCTTGCGGTCGAGCAGCTCGTCGAGGCCGAGCGTCTCCGCGGTGGAGCGGACGCGGCGGTCGATCTCGTCCTTCGGCGCCCCGCGCATGCGCAGCGAGAAGGCGATGTTCTCGAACACCGACAGGTGCGGGTAGAGCGCGTAGCTCTGGAACACCATCGCGATGTCGCGGTCGCGTGGGGCGACATGGTTGACGACGCGATCACCGATTGAGAGCGATCCGGAGCTGATCTCCTCGAGGCCGGCGACCATGCGCAGCGCCGTCGTCTTGCCGCAGCCCGACGGACCGACCAGCACCATGAACTCGCCGTCCTGGATCGCCAGATCGAGGGCCGATACCGCCTCGGTGCCGTCCGGATAGACCTTCGACACCGCCGCGAAGCTCACGCCTGCCATTCGGACCTCCTGTCCCCACACGGCGCCGGGCCGTGCCTGTGCCGCCCGTACCCTGGGTGTCCAAATCCGTAAACGCCGGCCAACCTTGACAATAGCCTGTATGCGATATAGCTTGCGCGAGATGGAAATCAGGCACCACGCCGATCAGGCGGCCGCGCCGCCGGGAGCAACGCCGGCGGTGCGCCGGAGCTCCGAGTGAGCGACCTGCCGACCAGCGTGCTCGTCCAGCGGATGGTGTCGGCGAGCAGGACGACGATCTTGGCATGGCCGTCGTGGGCCGTCCTGTCGGTCGGGCTCAGCCTGGCGAGCCTGGTCGTCCTCTATGCCGCCACCCGGATCGTGATACCACCGCTCGGCTGCACGATCCCGCAGCCGCCGGTGAAGCAGGCCGCGTTCGACTCATCGCTGGCCGCGATCGCAAGCGTCACCCATGTCGCCAACCGCCTGGCGCTGGCGAGTGTCGCCGTGGTGATCACGGGCATCGTCGCGGCCCGCGTCTGGCTGCCCGTGTTCTGCCTGCTGGCCCCGCTGATCGTCGTTGCCCTACTGGTCGTCGGCTACGGACACGACGTCCCGATGGGCTGGTGCGCAGACAACTGAGGCTCTGTGTTCGGCTGGCCTCTACGGATGCACGAACCGGACGAGGCCGGCGACCTCCGCCGGGCCCTGCGCCGCCTGCTCCCTGACGACGCCGATGCCACGGACATAGTCCTTGCGGTCGATCACGTTCGGCTCGAGTCGCGACCACTCCAGCGTCAGGGCGGCGTGCGTGAACGTCCCAGCCGGCACCGTCACCCGCTGGCCGAGATCGACCAGCCAGTACTGATCCTCGGCATGCCCCCGCCAGTACTCCTGGCGATGCGTGTCGCCGATCGCCGGGTGGGCCGTCATGACGATGCCCGCCCGCGCGCCTTTCACTCCCGCCTGCCACGAGCCCGAGGTGTCGACCGTCCCGCCGGTGTAGTCGGCGGTCTGCTCGCCGAGGTACCAGACGTTGCCGCGGTCGTCCTGCGCGTACCAGTCCGTCGTCCGCTCGAGCACCCTGCCGTCGTGGGTGGCCACGTCGGTGACCACGGTGGCATGGATGCCGAGGATGGTTCGGGTGCGATCGGTCGCCCGCACGACGTCGCGCTGGGACACGCCGTCCTTGATCCCGGAATAGACCCAGACCGAGCCGGGGCGGTAGGGCAGGTAGGGGTTCGTGATCTCGTGCCCGAAGTGCGCGGGGTCGAGGCCCTGCGCCGCCGCGGCGTGGGCGGCGCTGGGATGGCTCGAGTGGAGAGCCGAGGCCGCGGCGACGACCGCCAGGCCGGTTGCCGCGGCGGCGGTGCGCGTGAATGTTGGCCTGCGCATGTTCGAGCTCCTTGTTCGGTGGGTGGCCGGACACCCACGGTGCCAGCGTGATCTGAACCGGAGATGAAAACGGCCCGGCCGATTCTGCTCCGTTCGCGCTCCGGGCCGTACACTGGTCGAGGAGGTCGGTCATGCGAGTGCTGGTCGTCGAGGATGCCGTGCGGTTATGCGAGATCATCGCGCAGCGCCTGCGCGAGGAGGGCTACGCGGTCGATGCCGCGACCACCGGCCAGGAGGCGGTTCGGATCGCCACCGCCTCCTCCCACGACGCGATCGTCCTCGATCTCCGGCTGCCCGACATGGACGGTCTCGACGTCTGCGCGCAGCTGCGACGGCGGGGCTGCTGGACGCCGATCCTCGTGCTGACCGCACGCGACGGGCTGGACGACCGCGTTCGCGGTCTCGACCAGGGTGCGGACGACTACCTGACCAAACCGTTCGAGTTCGCCGAGCTCTTCGCCCGGCTCCGAGCGTTGGTGCGGCGAGGCGGGAACGAGCGGCCGGCGACGATGGCGGTCGGCGACCTCCGGCTCGATCCGGCCACCCATACGGTCACGCGCGCCGGCGTCCCGCTCGATGTGACCGCGAAGGAGTTCGCATTGCTCGAGTACCTGATCCGGAACCGGTGTGCCGCCGTCTCCCGCGACCGGCTGATCGAGGCGGTGTGGGACGGGTCCTACCGCGGGGACTCCAACATCGTCGATGTCTACGTCGGCCGGCTGCGGGAGAAGATCGACAGGCCGTTCGGGCGCCGAAGTCTGGTCACCGTGCGCGGGGTCGGGTATCGCCTCACGGACGACGCTGATGTCCGGGATCTCGCTTAGGGCCCGGCTCACCCTCGCGTTCGCGCTCGGCATGACCGTTGTCTCGCTGGGCGTGGCGAGCTTCGTCTACTCCCAGGTTCGGAACGACTTGCGGTCGGAGGTCGACCTCGGTCTTCGCGCGCGGGCTCAGGCGCTGATCGCGGCCGCGGACACCGTCCACCGCCTCCCGCGCAGCAGCGGCCGGCTGGCGGACAACGACGAGTCGTTCGCGCAACTCCTGAGCGCGGACGGTCGCGTCATCGCCGCGACGCGGTCCGTCTCCGCGCGCCCGCTGTTGGCGCCGTCCGAGCTGGGACACGCGCGCCCGTGGTTCCACGACGGTACGCCTGCTGGGCTGGAGCCGGCCCGCCTGCTCGAGGTGCCAACGACGGTGGGAGGGCGGCGGACGTATCTGGTGGTCGGAGCCACCCTGAGCGACACCCGCGAGGCGCTGACCAGGCTGCTGGAGGTGTTCCTTATCGCGCTGCCCGTGGCGCTGCTGGTTGCCTCGATCGGCGGATGGCTACTCGCCGGAGCCGCGCTGCGTCCCCTGCGCCGGATGAGCCTCGAAGCGGCGGCGATCGGTGACGTGCAGCCGGAGGGGCGGCTGGCCGTGCCGCGGGGCGACCCGATGCTGACGTCGCTCGCGACGACGCTGAACGAGACGTTCGATCGACTGCGGGCGGCGATCCACCGTGAGCGCACCTTCTCGGCGAACGCAAGCCACGAGCTGCGGACGCCGCTGACGATCCTCAAGGCTGAGGTCGACTCCGCCCTCTCCTCGCCGCGCACTGAACTCGAGCTGCGAGCGGCGCTGGAGTCCGCGATCATGCAGATCCGTCACCTGGTGGCGATCACCGAGCGGCTGCTGGCGATGGCCCGGAGCTCGGAGTCGGGCCTGCGGGTCGACCGAACGGCCACTGCGCTTCGCGTGCTTGTCGCGGAGCGCGCGGCGGCGTTCCGCACCCTCGCCGCCGGGCTCCGCATCGAAATCGTGGAGGAGGCCGATGACGTGATCTGCGATCTCGACTCGACCGCCGTCCGGCAGGCGCTCGACAACCTGCTCGACAACGCCCTTCGCCACACGCCCGAGGGAGGGCGCGTCGTGGTCAGGGCGGTGGCGCAGGGCGGCATGGTCTCCATCTGCGTCGAGGACGACGGGCCGGGGTTCAGCGACGAGTCGCTTGCGGCGACGTTCCAGCCGTTCAACCGCGCGGCGAGCAACCCATCCGGAGCCGGGCTGGGGCTGGCGCTGGCAAACGCCATCGCTGAAGCACACGGCGGCCATGCGGAGGCGGGAAACCGTCCAGCGGGGGGCGCGACGGTCTCGCTGCTCATGCCCTCCTCGGTCAGCGCACGCTAGCGTCGATCAGATCTGCCAGGGAAGCGCTGACGTCGGCGAGCTGAGCGCGGGCACGGTGGAGCACTCGGGGGCGACGAACCGCGCCGCCCCCGAGCGATTGGCTAGTGAGCGACCAATTCCCCAGCGACCTGCGTGGGCTCGGTGAGCGACGGCAGGTTCGAACGAACCCACTCGCCGGCGGTCTTGTGGGACGCCTCAGCGTTCGCACGCGTGTCGAACACACTGACCGACGCGATCGCGTCGCTCTTGCTATCGGGCTGGATCAGCTCGTAGGAGACAAACCCGGGGGCCTTGGCCAGAATCGGCCGCAGCTCGGTGTTGGCCTTGTGCGTTGCGGACTCGCGCATGGTGGCGTCGAGACCGTCGTACTGGCGGATCAGGGCATACATGTCCTGCTCCCTTCCTCGGTAGATCCAGAGCGTCGGTCGCGCGATAATTCTTACAAGCGGTTGCCCTGGGGGAAACCGGAAGTACTGCGACCCAGCACACTCGAAGGTCGGGGGCCGCTTACGCTCGGCGGTTTGCTCACCCGACAGGAAGTGCGTCACCCCACTGTAGCAGGGTGGAGTCTCCGCGGCGTCAGTGCCGGCGGTGTGGGTACTCGGTGTCTCGGTTCTGAAACGTCACGATGCGGGGGTTCTGGATGACGCCGTCTCGGATCTCGATCGCGCGGCGTATCGTGTCGCTTGCCTCCCAGTGTTCCGGTCCCGCCATCACCGTGTGTATGTGGGGGATGAGGGCCTCGCTGATCTCCCATGTGGCGGAGTTCCAAAGATACGACGGACTGTGATCGACGGCGTAATAATGAACGCCCGGTCCGACGGTGAACGTCGGCTGATCGAACGAGGTGGGTCGGGCCCACTCGAACCCCATCCCCTCGTCGCATGACACGTCGATGATCAGGCTCCCCCGCTGGAACAGTTCGAGATCGTCGTTCGTCACGAAGATCAGCGGGTCATCGGTGTCCTGGAGTGTGCAGTTGACGACGACGTCGTGTTGGGACAGATGGGCGGCAAGCGAGCCCTGGTGGGGATGTGTGAGTACCGGGAGGCGCGCCGGATGGGCATCGTCGCGGTCGTAACGCATCAGGCGCGCAGGCGGCATCGGCGACGCGACTGCCGGGACGTTTCGGTGTGTCAGCACGACGACGTCATGGACTCCGAGCGCAAGCAGCGCGGCCACGGCGCCGCGCGCCGTCGCGCCGAAGCTGATGACAGCGGCCCGCAATCGAGGCCCGAAGTGGCCCGACGAGCCGCGCAGCTGGAGCGCGTGGAGAACCGAGGAGTAGCCCGCCAGCTCGTTGTTCATGTGAAAGACGTGCAGGCTGAAGGCGCCGTCCGACGTCCAGTGGTTCATCGCCTCCCAGGCGATCACGGTCAGCCTGCGGTCGATCGCGAGCTGGGTCAGCTCGGTGTCCTGGACGCAGTGCGGCCAGCCCCAGAGCACCTGGCCGGCGCGCATCGCCGCCACGTCGCTGTGCACCGGCTTGGGGATGACCACGATGTCGCACTCCGCGATCAGCTGCTCGCGCGGCCGGAGCCCGCCGACGGCCGCACCGATCTCGTCGTCGCCGAACCCGTGGCGCTCACCGTAGCCGCGCTCCAAGAACATCCGGCTTCGGAGATCCGGGTCGATCCGCTCCAGATGCCGGGGATGGATCGGCAGCCGGCGTTCGTCCTCTTTGCCCGACGTCGCCACGACCCCAACGGTCAGCTCGTCCACCGGCACTCCAGCCGCCTCGTGGTCAGTATCGGCGGCGTCGGTCAGCCGCATCGTAGATCTGGCGCCCGCACCGCGGGCACGCGGTCGGCGGCGGGAAGAACCCCAGGCGTTTCTTGCAGTGGGGGCACCGCATCTTCCGAGCGAAGGTCTGCCACAGCGCAGTCATCGGCTCCCTTCCTCGGTAGAAACCACGGTGTCGGTCACGCATGATTCGTCCATGCACCGGCTCTGGAATACCGTTACAGAACGCGACCTGCGACACTCGAAGGAGCGGCCGCCGATATTCATCGACGAAACGTCACTCCGACAGGAGTGTGCGGGTCCACCCTCTCAGACGGTGCCGGATAAAGCAAATCGGCTACAGTGCAAATTGCAAATGCCCGAGAAGGCCGCCCCCACTCCCCGTCGCGATCACGCTCCTCTGCGTTCCCGCGCCGAACAGATCGCCGATGAGCTCGTGACGCAGGAGCTGGACGAGCAGCCGACCACACGGCAGCTGCCGACCGAGCCGGTGCCGGTGCGCCCGCGGCCGCCTGGCCGGTAGCGGGGAGGCGCATCCCGGGCGGCGCCCCGCCGCGCCCGGGCCTTCGCGGCGCCGACCGTTGACGGTCTCCTACGAGACGCCAACGTCAATCGAGAAGACTGTGAGTGCATGCACGACGCGCTGGGTGTGGACGCGCCCTCCGCCTGAGCGCTTGCGGTTCCGGTGCCTCGTTTCGGGGCACGTGATGAACCTGCCCGATGCGCGACGGCGCCTGAATCGACGAGGAAAGCGAGCACAGATGGACACCGTGACCCGCGGCCGTGAGGCCGCGCCGCCGAGACGCGCGGCCCGAGTACCGGCCACCTTCGACGACCGATCGCCGGCCACGCGGATCGGCATCGTGGCCCCGCCCTGGATGTCGATCCCGACCAACGGGTACGGCGGCACCGAACAGGTGGTCGAGCACCTCTCCCTGGGGCTCGCCCGCCGGGGGTACGAGGTGACGCTGGTGGCTGCGCCGGGCTCGCATCTGCCCGGCGTGCGGGTCGAAGCACCGCTCGCCGAGCTGCCTCCCGTGATGGGGAGCGTCCGGCACGCACGCCGCCACGCGGCCGCCGCGGCAGCGGCGCTGGCCGGCTGCGACATCGTGGTCGATCACTCGCCTGCCCCGGACGCCCTGCACCAGCTCGCCGAGCTGTCGGTGCCGGTGCTGCACGTCATTCACGGCGCTCCCAACCCGGAGCATCTTGCCGGCTACCTGCGGCTGGCCGCCGTGATGCCGGACATCGAGTTCATCGCGGTGTCGAACGACCAGCGACGGCAGTGGGCGCCGTTGAGGTTCGGGGCCGTGTGCCACAACGGCCTCGATCCCCGGGGGATGCCGTTCTCCGACCGGATGGGAGAACACCTGCTGTTCCTCGGCCGGCTGGGAGAGGAGAAGGGTGCGGCGCGGGCGATCGACATCGCCGAGGCCGCCGACCTGCCGATCCTGCTTGCCGCGAAGTGTCGCGAGCCCGGGGAGCTCGACTACCTCGAGCGTGAGATCGAGCCTCGGCTGGGTGAGCACGTCACATGGCTCGGCGAAGTCGACAGGGATCGCAAGGCGGACCTGCTGGGCACGGCGCGGGCGCTGGTCTTTCCGATCGCGTGGCCGGAGCCGTTCGGACTCGTCCTGATCGAGGCGATGGCCGCCGGCACCCCGGTCCTTGCGACACCGCTGGGGGCGGTTCCGGAGGTCGTGGTCGACGGCGTCACCGGCTTCGTGCGCGACACGCCGCTGGAGCTCGCGGCGGCGGCGGCGCGACTTCCGTCGATCGACCGCCGGGCCTGCCGGCTCCAGGCGGAGCGGTTCTCCGCCGACGCGATGGTCTCAGCCTATGAAAGAGTCCTCGTGGCGGCACTTGAGCGATCCACCTCCGACCGCGCCGCTGCCGCTGGATGATCAAACCCTGTGCTGACAGTCCTCGACGGTAACTGCTTCTTCGTCGCCGATCACCGCGGCGACGCGACCCGGCACCATGAGGGGCTCTACTGGAGGGACACTCGCTACCTCTCGACGTGGCGGCTGCTCGTGAACGGTCAGCCGCCGGAGCTGCTCACCGCGCGCAATGTGAACTACTACTCGGCCGCGATCTATCTGCGGAACGCCGAGCGGCACAGCCTCCCGGCCGGGTCCCTGTCGATCCGCCGCGACCTGTTCATCTCCAGCGGCAGCTTCCAGACGGCCGTGGTGCTCGAGAACCATCTCGTCGATCCGGTCGAGGTGGAGATCGAGCTCGTGTTCGACTGTGACTTCCGCGACCTGTTCGAGGTCAAGGCCGACGAGTACCGCAGCGAGGATCTCGTGTTCGCCGCCCGGCCGGCATCCGACCTCGAGGTCAGCCGCGGCCACGATGCCGCGGAGAACTCGTGGACGTTTCGCGCCGCCGACGGTCCGTTCCAGGCGGAGACCGTGATGTGGATGTCGAAGCGCGGCGAGGTCGGCTGCGACCGCGTGCGGTTCGGCATCGAGCTCGCGCCAGGCGGTACGTGGGAGAACAGGACGAACATGGTGCTCCTGGCAGATGACGATCGCCGGCGCGACCGCTACGGCGACGCGTACTTCGGCGACGAGCGTTCCCGCGTGGAGGGCTCGCTGGCGGCCTGGCGTCAGCACGTGCCGGAGATCGTGACCCCGTGGGACACGCTCGAGCGCACGTTCCGGCGCTCGGTGGCGGATCTCGCAGCCCTGCGGATGTCGCCCCCGCGCGGCACCCAGGTCGCGACCGATCTGCCGGCCGCCGGGCTGCCGTGGTTCATGACCGTGTTCGGTCGGGACACGCTGATCACGTCGTACGAGACGATGATGCTCGGCACCGATCTCGCCACCGGGACGCTCGATGCGCTGGCAGCTCTCCAGGCCGACACATGGGACGACGCCCGCGATGCCGAGCCGGGCAAGATCGTCCACGAGGTGCGAGTCGGCCGTGTCGCATTGAAGGACAACTTCTTCCCCTACTACGGGACGGTCGACGCGACGGTGCTGTTCCTGATCGTGTTGTCCGAGGCGTACAGATGGGGCGCGGACCGATCGCTCGTCGAGCGGCTGCGTCCGGCGGCGCATGCGTGCGCTGGAGTGGATGCAGACCCACGCCGACCTGAACGGGGACGGGCTGATCGCCTACCACCGGCGGTCTCCGCGCGGCCTCGAGACCCAGACGTGGCGCGACTCGTGGGACTCGATGCGCTTCCACGATGGGACGATCGCGACGTCGCCGATCGCGCCCGCCGAGGTGCAGGGCTACGCGTTCGACGCCCGCATGCGCATGGCCGAGCTCGCCGATGAGGTGTGGCAGGACGACCGCCTGGCCGGCCGGCTGCGGCTCGAGGCCGCGGAGCTGCGGCAGCGATTCGAGGAACGGTTCACCGTGCATCGCGACGGCGTCCGCTTCTATGCGCTGGGCCTCGACCACGATGGCCGCCAGATCGACTGCCTCAGCTCGGTGGTCGGCCACCTGCTGTGGAGCGGCATCGTGCCCGACGAGCGGGCCCGCGAGTGCGCCGACCAGCTCATGTCGCCCGCGCTCTTCAGCGGGTGGGGCGTGCGGACGGTGTCGAGCGACGATCGCGGGTTCAATCCCATCGGGTACCACACCGGCACCGTCTGGCCGCACGACACCGCGATCGCGGTCGGCGGCCTGATGCGCTACGGCTTCCACGCGGAGGCCGTGCGGATCGGCACGGCGATGCTGGAGGCCGCGGAGTACTTCGACCACAGGATGCCGGAGGTGTTCGCGGGCTACGCGCGGGAGACGACGCCGGTTCCCGTGGCGTATCCGACCGCCTGCTCGCCGCAGGCGTGGTCAGCCGGCGCCCCCCTCCTGATCCTCACGGCGCTGCTCGGCCTCCGACCGGACCGCCACAGCGGTCGGCTGCTGTCCGAACGGCCGGCGCCGCTGCCGCAGCCGATCGAGCTGCGGGGGATGTCGGCGATGGGGAGCAGGTTCGACGTTGTCGCGGACGGCGAATCGGTCGCCGTCTCACCTGCCGGCTGAGCGCCGTCCGATCATGCCCTGGCGCCCTTCGCTCAGCCGTGGCTCGCGCCGACGGTCGGATCTTCGACGCCCGGCAGCAGCGGGATCAGGGTCGTCAGCGCGGTGATCGCGCCTCCGGCGATCAGCGTCGGGCGGACGCCGATCGCGTCGGCCGCAACCCCTGCGGCCACGATGCCGAGCGGGCCGAGCGCCAGCGCGAACAGGTAGTCAACCGACGCCACCCGTCCCAGCAGCGCGTCGGGCACGCCCTCCTGGATCAGCGGGGTGAACATCACCGAGCCGTACGCGTCCAGCCCGTAAGTGACGAATGCGACGCCGGCTGCGAGCCACAGACCCGGGACGAGGCCGAGCCCGAGCACGCCCACGCCCGACAGGCCCCACCCGATCCAGACGTGCACGAGTCGGCTGCGCGGCGGCGCGCGCCGTCCGGCGAGCACCGTTGCCGCGAGCCCTCCCAGGCCGCCGGCCGCGAACACCAGGCCGAGGGCGATTCCTCCGCCGTGCAGCGCGTCCTTGACGAGCAGCGGGATCAGCACACCGAGCGGTGCGAACGCCACGAAGTTCCCCAGCGCAGCGCCCAGGGTCGATGTCCACAGCCACGGCTGCGAGACGCAGAACCGCAGCCCTTCGCGGACGTCGGCCAGCGGTGACTGCGCGCGTGCGGCCGGTGCCGGGCGGCCGCGGATCGCGTAGACGGCCACGGCGCCGGCGGCGAACGACGCGGCGTCGATCCCGAAGCCCCAGGCGGTGCCGAGAAATCCGACCAGCAGTCCGCCGATCGCCGGGCCGAGCAGGACGCCCGCGAACTGGAGGCTCGTCCCGTTCAGCGCGCTTGCGCCGACGAGCAGGTGCGCCGGCACCAGTTCGGGCGTGATGGCTGTTGCCGCCGGAAAGAACAGGGCATCGCCGAGCCCGAAGACGATCGCCATGCAGACGAGGGCGGTCAGGTTGACCTCGCCGGTCGCGACCAGCACCGTCACCACCGCGACGGCCGCGCCGCGGGCGACGTCCGAGGCGAGCATCACCAGCCGCCGCGGCACGCGATCCACCAGCAGGCCGCCCACCAGCGCGAACAGCACGGCCGGCAGGAGACGCGCAGCCAGCACGTAGGAGAGGCCGGTGCCGTTGTGGCCGAGGCGCAGCGTCTCGATCGCGAGGGTCACCGTGAAGATGCCGTCGCCGAGCTGGGAAACGGCCTGTCCCGACCAGAGCAGCGCGAAGTCGCGGTGCTTCAGCGGCTCGAGGTATCGACCCGACGGCATGCGGTCACTCCGTCCCGGGGTAGCGGAACGCGAGCAGCCGCAGGACGGCGACCTGGGCGTCCTTGGGTGCGTCGCGGCGCGTCATGGCGATGAACGGGCGCACCAGGCAGTCGATCCCGGCGGTCAGCTCGGCCAGCTCGCCCGCCGTGATGCTCAGCCCGTAGTCGTGGTAGGCCTCCGCGGCCCGCCACTCCGCCGGCTGCTGGTCGTTTCGCCGGCGGGCCTGACGGGTGAGCTCCTCCGCCCGCGCGAGCGACAGCTCGTCGAGCGCGAGCGCGGCGCCCGCGGCCGCCGGCGTGAGGTCGGCGTCGCCCTGCCCGTAGGACAGTCCGGTCGCCGTCGCCCGCCAGGGCCGCTCCCGCCCGTCGGCGGACTGCGTGCGCTCGACGAACCCGGCCCGGCCAAGCGCCCGCAGGTGGTAGCTGCAGTTCGACGTCGTCGACCCGACGGCCGCGGCGCACCGGGCGGCGGTCTGCTCCCCGAACGACATCAGGTGGTCGAGCAGCGCGAGGCGCAGGGGATGCGCGAGCGCGCGCAGCTCGCGCGGGTCGGTGAGTTCGCGGCGCCGCTCGTCGCTGGGAGTCGATCCGAAAGACATCTTTCGCATTATGGCAGAGCATAAGGCGGCGGCGAGGCCGGGCCGCGTGCGGGATCAGCGCACGAGGTAGGAGATGTCGACCTCCTCGTCGCCGGGCGCGTTGAAGTGGCCGTAGATCTCCCAGCGCGGCCCGAGCCGTTCGAGGCCGAGGCGATCCCACTCATCGACCACCGCGCGATGTGCCGGCCCGACGTCCCAGCTACCCCGATGGGTCGCCGTCGCGACGCGACCCGCCGGCAGCGTCCAGGCGACTATCCGCCCGCGCGGCGCGAACGATCCGGCGACCTCGACGCCGACCTCGACGTTGGGCACGGCGTCCTGGTAGAGCATGACGTTGCGGCCCGGCAGGATCCGCGTCCGCGCTCCGGCCGGACTGCCGACCACACCTCGTCGAGCAGGCGCGGCCAGGTCTCGGGGAACGCCTGCCAGTTGGTCGTCTCCGCGATCACCGCGGTCGGCTGCGCGGAGACCGTCAGGAGCGTGACCTCCAGCGCAGGGCTCACGCTCCGACCGACTCCAGCACGACCGACGTCTCGATCTGGCGATCGGGGATCGACCAGTACGTTGTGCAGCAGCTCCCGCGTCCGCTCGCGCGAGGTGCGGACGAACCCGCGCCGCTCGTAGAAGCGCGATCGCCCAGTCCGCGTCCGCCCAGGTGCCGACCAGCAGCCGGCGCGTCGCTCGCGACTGCAGATGCGACAGCAGGGCGCCGCCGATCCCCTCGCCCTGCTGCGCGGTGCGCACGTATGCGTGGCGGATCAGCTCGACGTCGGCGACGCGCTGGATGCCCATCACGCCCACCAGCATCCCGTCCCGCTCGACGCCCCAGAACACGACGCCCGCCGCCCGCTCGGCGTCGAGCTCCTCGCCGCTCATGTAGGGCTCGTGCCAGCGGTCGGCGGGGATCACCCCGCGGTATGCCTCGGCGGCGTCGTTGACGATCTCGAGGATCGCATCTCGTTCGTCGTCGCGACAGCGGCGGATCTCCATGGGCGCCCGAGTCTAGGCGAGCTAGAGCGCGGCGGCGATCTCGGTGGCGCAGCGGGTGCCGCTTCGCACCGCGCCCTCCAGGTAGCCCTGGTAGTTGGGCTCGGTGTGCTCGCCGGCGAAGTGCAGCGCACCCACCGGCGGCGCCTCGGCGCCGGAGATCCCGGTGAACTGGCCCACCCGGTAGAAGGAGTACCCGCCGCGGATGTGCGGGTCGCCGGCGCTCCACTTGAACCACGAGCGACCGTTCCAGGCGCTGCGGATGCCGGGGAAGATCGGCTCGATGCGGGCGATCGTGTCCTCGACCAGCCGCTTCGGCGCCTCTCCCTCGTAGCCGCGGAGGTTGTAGGCACGGCCGAGGTTCCGTCCCCGCGCGGCCCCCAGGTACTCGGTCAGGATCGGCGGTGCGCCGGCCGGGTCGGGTGCCGCCTGCCAGCCCGACTGGGCGCCGGTGTCGGTGTAGAAGGTGCCGTCGTAGTGCTCCGTCTCCCACGTCGCGTGGGTGAACTGGAGCTGCACCTTGCAGTTGGAGCCCATGCCCATCGTGTCGATGGCGAGCCGCTTCGCCGGCGGCAGGTCGAGGTGCGAGAGGTCGATGTCCCGCAGCGTGGCGAACGGCAGCGCGAGCACCACGTGGTCGGCGGTGACGTCGTGTGTGGCGGTGTCGGTCTCGAGGCTGAGCCGGTAGCCGCCGCCGGAGCGCTGCCGGATCCCGACCAGCCGCTGCTGCAGCTGCACCGTCCCGGCGGGCAACCCGTTCATCAGGCCGGACACGATCTGGTCGTTGCCACCCTGGATGTGGTACCGCTCGTCGGTGCCGGACAGCATCGGATGCCCCGTCGGCTGCACGCCGCTGGCGATGCTGTCGTAGTACCCCAGCAGGTACACACCGTTCAGCGCCGACTGGTCGTCCGGGTCGCCGCCGTACTCGTCGATCACGTCCTGGATCAGCATCTTGCCGAAGGGGTGGGAGAGCCCGCCCGGGACGTACGCCTCGATCCACTCGGGCACGGACATGGCGTCCCACGCGATGGCGGTCGGCGAGTTGTGCGTGTCCGACCGGGTCGGCCACGGCGCCTGGTGGACGGCGTGGTGGAACAGCTTCCAACCCCACGCGCGCCAGTCGGCGTTGAGGTCGGCCTGCGTATAGCGCGTGCCGTCGAACCAGTACGTGCTGCGCAAGCCGGCCGGCAGGGCGTTCTCGTCGAACAGCGTCAGGCCGAACCGCTCGGCGAGCCCGCGCATCATCGTGTGCTCGCTGGAGATGAACTCGGCGTGCATCTCGGCCGTCTGTCCGCCGGCGAAGTAGCCGCGGAGCGTCTCGCAGCGTCCGCCGACGCGACCGTCCCACTCGTAGACGGTGGGCCTGATCCCGTGCTGGCGCCAGAGGATGTCCGCGCAGCGCAGGCCGGCCAGGCCGGCGCCGATGATGACCACGCTGGGCCCCGCCGCGGCCCGTGCCCGCAACGGCCAGGCCAGCTCGCTCGCCGCCAGGCCCGCCACCGCCGCGGCGCGCACGAACTCGCTGCGCGTCATGCCGGCGCGTGAGCGTTCGGACTTCCCTCGCAGCTCGGAGCCTGGCTGGAACGGGGAATCGGTCATGCCGCACGCGATGATACGGGTCGGAGTGTCCGTGGGCAAGACGCCACCCGGCGACTCCGGCTCAACCATGCGCCCTCGCTGCGACTCCCGACGCTGGTCGGCGGCCGCGACGACGAGACCGGTCTTACTTCTTGATCTCGAACTGCCTGGTCGCGGACCACGCGCCGGGACTGCCCGTGCTGTCGTTCGCGCGGACGCGCCACCAGAGCTTCTTCGTCGGAAGCGTGCTGGTCGTGAAGGTTGAGGAGGCGACGGTCTGCGTGACCGTGAACGGCGCCGAGAAGCTGCTCGAATCGTCGATCTGGATGGTGTAGCCGGCGGCCCCGGTGACGTCGCTCCAGTCGAAGGCGAGCGCCTGTCCCGGGGCGCTCCGCACGTCGTTGGCGGGAGCGATCAGGGACGGCGCCGGAAGCGGATTGGGCGGGGGCGGCGGAGGCGGCGGCGGCGGGGTGGTGCCGCCCATCGCGAGCTTCGCGACGAAGGCGTCGCCCCAGAAGATGGACAGGTCGCCGCCGAAGGTGCGGTCGGGAGCACCGGCCGTCGTGGGGAAGTCCGCCGAGAACGTGTTGCCGACGAGGTAGACATCGCCGGTGGGGTCGAGCGCCATGTCCACGACCCCGTCGGTGTTCGTCCCGCCCAGGAACGTGGCGAACAGGAACGCCGAGGCCGTCGGGTTGAGCTTCACGATGTGCGCGTCCGAGGCGCCGCCGTTGTAGGTCGCGTCCACGGCGTCTGGGGTGGCGGGGCCGTCCGGGCCGGCACCGCCGGCCAGCCAGGCATCGCCGCTCGCATCGACGGCGATCGTCGAAGCTCCGGCGCCCTTCGTGAAGGTCGAGTAGACGAGCCGCGAGCCCGCCGGGTTGAACTTCAGCACGAAGTCGTCGAACGGATCCCCGGCGAACACCGGATCGATCGTTCCCGGCGTCGTCGGGAACTCGGGCGAGGCCGTCGAGCCGACCACGTACGCGTCTCCCGATGCGTCGAGCGCGATCTGGCCGCCGAAGTCCGTGTTCGTGCCGCCGACGAACGTGGAGTAGACGAGCGCCGACCCTGCGGGGTTCAGCTTGGTGACGAACACCTCGAACAGCTGGTCGACGGCTCCGCCGCTGTGCGTGGTGTCGTAGGCGCCAGGCGTGGTCGGGAAGTCGGTCGACCTGGTCGAGCCCGAGACGAAGGCGTTGCCGGAGGCATCGACCGCCAGGCCGCCGGGCAGCTCGTTCTCGGAGCCGCCGAGCAGGGTGGAGTAGGCGAGCGCCGAGCCGGCCGCGTTCAGCTTGGTGACGAACGTGTTCGTGCTGCCGTTCGGCGTGCGGTCGAACGCGCCGGTGGTGGTCGGGAAGTTGAGCGACTGCGTCTCGCCGGTCACGTAGGCGTTCCGCGCCCCGTCGAGCGCGATGTCCATCGCGTCATCGGGCTGCGTCCCACCGAGGAACGTCGAGTACAGGAGGCCGGAGCCGGAGGGGTTCAGCTTGGCGACGAAGCCGTCGGTCTGGTCGATGCCGCAGCGCGGACAGGAGTCGACGTTGAACGTCCGGTCGAACGCGCCGCCCGTGGTCGGGAAGCTCGGCGAGTAGGTCGTGCCCGCGACGTACGCGTTGCCTGACGCGTCGATCGTGATGTCGCGTCCCAGGTCGAAGTTGCTGCCGCCGAGGAAGGTCGAGTAGACGAGCGCGGTGCCGGAGGGGTTGAGCTTGGTGACGAAGGCGTCCAGGCTGTTGCTCTGTGCGCCGGTCCGGTCGAACGCGCCGGCCGTGGTCGGGAAGTCGGGCGACTGGGTGACGCCGGTCACGTAGGCGTTGCCCGCCGCGTCCACCGCGACGCCGTTGCCGTCCTCGTCGCTGGCGCCGCCCAGGAAGGTCGAGTAGGCGAGCCCGGGGTCGATGATCAGCGCCCGGTCGGGCCGGTAGCCGCTGCCGACCGCGAACCCGTACCTGCCCGCCCCGCCGGCGCGCCGGATCGCAAAGCGCGACCCCACGTTCACCCGCGTGCCGTCGATCAGCTGGTAGGCGACGGGCGCGGAGTCCTTGAGGACGCCGTCCGTCGTCTTCACCCGCAGGCCGCCGTCGCGGTCGAGGGCGAGACCCGTCGCTCCCCGGTAGGCGAGGCGGATGTCCCCGACGCTGGCGCCCGGCCGCACCCGGAACTCGTACTTGAGCGTGCCCGCCTGCCCGCTCATGACCAGGTCGATGCCGGGCCAGAGGTTGCGGTATCGCACCTGCGCATGCCGGGCGAGGCCCGTCCGCCAGCGCGCCGTGTCGCTCCCGTGGAAGCTGTTCACCCGTCCGGCCAGCCGCTGCTGCGCGTCCAGCCTGACGTGCCGATTGGCCCCCACGAACCGCCAGTCGAGCGCGACGCCTCGCGCGCTCTGCCTGGTCGATCGCTTGACGAGCGAGAGCACGACGCCGGTGCGCGTCAGGTAGAAGGCGTAGTGGGAGCCGACGGCGTAGAAGCGGACGCGGGTGTCCGTCTGGCCGCGGTTGGCGACGAACGCGAGCGGCATTCGGGCGAGCGCGTCCATGGCCGGTGCTGCGGCTGTGGGAGCGGGCCTGCCCGCGCCTGTCGCCACGAGCCGATCCGCGGCCTGGCCGCTCGACGACGCGCTCATGAAGGCGACCAGGAGTCCGAGGATGCCGAGAAGGCGAAGACGCATGGTGACCCGTACGGCGGTACCGGTTCAAGTGGATTGGAGAATGATGAGAACAGGCGGCGAACGGTGACGCGGCTCACACGTGGGACCCGCCGGCCCTGACGCCCGAGTCCGGCCTCAGGGTAGGGCGGCCAGCCGTTCGAGCCGCGACTGCCAGCCGGAGTCGAGCGGGACGTTCACGACCAGCCGGCCCACGCCGAGCCGCTCGTACGCGGCGAGGTGGTCGGGCTCCAGCGCCTCGACGAACACCGACACGCCGGCGGAGGGTAGGCCCAGGGACTCGCGTTCCGCTGCGAAGCGCGCGAGGCGCGGGCCGAACTCAGCCGGATCCTCGACGACGGGTGCCCACTCGTCACCGTGGCGCGCCGCGAGGCGGATGCTGCGCCGCGCGTCCCCGCCGACCAGGAGCGGCGGGTGGGGTTGCTGGACGGGCTTCGGCCAGCACCAGATCGGGTCGAAGTCCACGAACCGGCCGTGGAACTCCGCTTCCTCGTCCCGCCAGATCGCCTTCATCGCCACAAGCTGCTCGTCCATCAGCTCCCACCGGGTGTCCGGATCGACGCCGTGATTTCGCAGCTCCTCGACCAGCCAGCCGGCCCCGACGCCGAACAGGAACCGGCCGTCGGACAGGCGGTCGATCGTCGCCACCTGCTTGGCCAGCAAGATGGGGTCGTGCTGCGGCACGACGCACACGCCCGTGCCCAGCCGCAGCGTGCGCGTGCAGGCGGCGATCGCGCCCAGCGCCGTGAACTGGTCGAGCAGCCGGGCGTCCTCCCCCGGACGGTCACCCTCGAAGACGTCGCGGCGGCTGACCGGCACGTGTGAGTGGCCCGTCAGGAACAGCGACTCGAACCCCGCCTCCTCGACGGCGCGAGCGAGGTCGCAGGCGTTGACGGCGTCGGTGAGCCACACCGCGACCCCGAATCTCATCGCGGTGCCCCGCGCCGGTGCCGTGCCATCCGCCGATCCTATCGGCGCCCGATCCGGCGATTGTCAGATGCCCGTCCAGTCGTGACGGCTTCGGGCACTGTCCGTAACGGTTTCCGGACGCTGGCGTGGGAAACTGGCGGGATGAAGCTGGCGAGGCTCCCAGCCGCGTTGATGGTCGCCGTGATCGTGCTGTTCGCGATCGGCAACGTGCTCGGATATGTCACCCACGACCCGCAGAGCGCGGGGGGCTGGGGCGGTGGCGGGTCGGCCGGGCTGCTGGCCGCGTCGCTCGCGCTCTCGACCTTCGCCGTGATGGGCGCGCTGATCGCGTCGCGTCAGCCGCAGAACGCGATCGGATGGCTGTTGATCGCGGTCGGCCTCTCGTGGTCGCTCGACTCGGCGCTCGAGGGATACGCGATGTACGGGCTGTCGCTCCACCCCGGCTCGCTGCCGGGGGCCGAGTATGCCGACGCGCTCGACGATTGGCTGTGGAGGGTCAGCATCGGAATCATGGGGACGTTCCTCTTTCAGCTCTTCCCGGACGGCCGGCCGCTGTCCCGGGGCTGGAGGCTGCTCACCTGGATCTCGGCGATCGCACTCGCCGTCTCGGTGGTCGCGCCCGCGCTCGCGCCGGGCATCCTCAGCGACAGCGCGGTGCCGGAGAGCAACCCCCTCGGGATCGCCGGCTGGACGTGGCTCTCGGACGTCGCGGCGATGGCGCTGACGGCGCTGCTGCTGTGCATCCCGGTGTCGGCGGCCACGCTGCTCCTGCGCTATCACCGATCGGCGGGCGTCACCCGCCTCCAGCTGAAGTGGCTGGTGTCGGCGGTGACGGCCATCGTCGTGTTCTTTGCCGTGGTGATCACGATCAGCGGCGGCGACAACCCGCCGTTGTGGCTGGTGGTCCTGCAGGACCTGACGGTGATCAGCTTCTGCCTGATCCCGCTCTCGATCGCGGCCGCGGTGCTCCGCTACCGCCTGTTCGAGATCGACGTGATCGTGCGGCGCACCGTCGTGTACGTGGCCCTGACCGGGTCGCTGGCGGCCGTGTACCTGCTGGCGATCACGACGCTCGGCTGGCTCGGACGGCAGCTCACCGGACAGTCGGGCACCCTGGCGGTGACGCTCTCCACGCTGCTGGTCGCGGTCAGCTTCCAGCCGCTTCGGCACCGGATCCAGTCCGCTGTCGAGCGGCGCTTCTATCGTCGGCGCTACGACGCCGCGGCCGCGGCCGCGACCTTCTCCGGCCGGCTGCGTTCCCAGATCGACCTCGAGGCGCTCGACAACGAGCTGATCGCGGTGATCGACCAGACCGTCCAGCCCCGGCACGTCACGCTGTGGCTGCGGTCAGACTCCACATGAGGCGGTCCAGAACCCTCACGGAGAGAAGGAGGACTCGATGATCGTCGGCCGTTTCAAGGTGCAATCCCGGCCCGAGCACGCCGAAGCGATCGCCGCGGCCATCGCGGCGGTGGAGGCGCCGAGCCGGAAGCTGCCCGGCGTCGTCCACTTCGACACGACCCGCAGCCTGACCGACCCGAACACGTTCGTCGTCATCGAGGTCTTCGAGGACCGAGCCGCGCTGGACCGCCAGGACGCGCAGAGCGAGGTCAACGACGTGCTCGAGCTGATACGGGCGGGAGCGCTCGTCGGCGAGATGGAGTGGACCGTCTGGGAGACGGCAGGGCCGAGCTAGGCCGAACGTCAGGAGGATTCACCCGGGCGGAGGCGACGAGCGCTCCGCCCGGGATTCCCCCCGGGTCGTCAGGGGGTGATTCGCGCCGCGCCGCTGCTGTCGTTGCCGGCAGCGACCCACTGGTTCCAGTTCACCTTGGTGCCGTTCCACAGGAACATCCGCGCTGTCGCCGACGGGATCGTGTACTGGTTGTTCGCGAACCGGTTGCCCCAGCTCGTGTACACGCCCATCTGCATCGGTGACTGCGCCTCGCGCAGGCCGTTCACCTCGTCGACGCCCAGCGTGATCTGGTTGTGATGCACGAACGCGTTTCGCAGCTCGTGCAGGCCCAGCGACGTGACGGGGTGCTTGCGGCCGGTGTCTCCGAGCGTGATCTCGTTCATGTTGCCGGCGACGGTGTTGTATCCGACGCGGACGTTCGGCGTGTTCCACACCACGATGCCGCCGCGGCTGTTGTCGACAGAGGTGTTGCCGTGGATGCGGATGTTGTAGCTGACCTCGACCCGGATGCCGTCGCCGCGGTTGCGCTCGCTGACGTTGTTGCGGATGACGACGTGGTCGTCCAGCAGGTCGAGCCAGATGCCCGTGCAGAGGTTGTCGTGGAAGGTGTTGTTCTCGACCAGCAGGTTCGTCGCGTGCACCCACTTCGAACCGCCGGCTGCCGAGCAGAGGCCGCCCGAGCCGAACTGGGCCACGTTGTTGTGGTCGATCTCGTTGCCTGCGACGACGATGCCGTCACCGTGGCCGTTGATGCCGAACTGCCCGTTTTCGTGGATGTGGTTGTCGAGCACCTGCGCGCCGAAGTTGCCGGTGACGCCGGCGAGGTGGTTGCCCCACGTGTCGTTCCCGGAGATGACCCAGCCGTGGCCGAGGCTGGCGATGCCGGTGCCGGCGGTCTTTCGCACCTCGATGCCGGACACGGTGACGCCGGTGGCGTTGCTGGAGATGCCGGCCAGCGACGACGTGACGTCGACCTCGTGGCCGGTCGGGTCCGAGCCGAGCGTGACCGTGTTCGCGTCGTAGTCAACGAAGTAGTCGCCGGGTCCGACGGCGCTCGCCGGAGAGCCCAGCACCTTGCCGTTGATCTTGACGCCGGTCTTCCACAGGCCCTGGTTGTCCAGGAACAGGTCGTCGGCGATCGCCGCCTGCGGGTACGTCATCCTGACGCCGCCCCAGCCGCCCATGTTCTCGGTCGGGCCCCACGTCTGCCCGGTGGTGACCCAGACCGAGCCCTGCTGCGTCCAGCCGGTGACGGGCCGGCTGCCGTCGATCACGGTTCCGGCCTGGCCGATCAGCCGGTCGCCGCTGCGCGGCTTGACGCCGCTGGCGACGTGGAACACCCCCGGCTGCAGGCAGAACGTCGTGCGATCCGGCTGCCCGGAGACCACCTGGACGAGATCCTGGCCGGGCGCGACGCTGACGCCGGTGCACGTCGTCGCCGCCGACGACGTTCCGGCGAACGGCACCGCGGCGAGCGCTGCGATGGAGAACAACCCTGCCAGCGCCGTCTTTCGGCGCACGCCGTGCAGGCTTCGCTGAGCGAACCCAGAGTGAAACATCCAACCCCCTGATACTTCGAGAAGAAAACGACCCGACCTGACATCGACTGTCCGAACCGGGTCGCGAATCCCGCAGAAGGGTGTGGCGGGCCTCCGGAGTGGGGATGCCGCCAGGGGCGTCCACCGCCGGCGTGCAAGACTCCGGGGTACTCCCGCACGCTCGCTGAGAGAAGCCTCGATCCATGGCACCGACCACCGGCGACGCCAAACCCCCGGCACAGAAGGCGCCCGACCCGAAGCATCGCCGCTTCCGCGTCGGCCCGTGGTGGCTCGCCGCCACCGTGATCCTGCTGGTCATCAACTTCTGGGTGGGACAGCAGGCGACGCAGGCGCCCGCGCGCGTGCGCGTTCCCTACAGCCCGTTCTTCGTCGGTCAGGTGGAGGGCGGGAAGGTGGCCGAGATCACGTCGAAGGGCACCGACATCCAGGGCACGTTCACCGAGAAGCTGAGCTACGGCGGCGCGCCGCCGACGACCCGGTTTCAGACCGAGGTGCCCGCCTTCGCCGACACGGACGCGCTCTCACAGCTGCTCGAGCGAAACCGTGTGGTCGTCAACGCCGAACCGCTCGACACCGGTGCGCCGTGGTGGGAGAGCGTGCTGGTCGGCTTCGGTCCGACGCTGCTGTTCGTCGGGCTCCTCTTCCTGTTACTCCGCCGGGCGGGCAGCGCGCAGAACGCGCTGGGCAGCTTCGGCCGCTCCAAGGCGAAGCGCTACGAGCCGAGCGGCGAGCGCGTGACCTTCGTCGACGTTGCCGGCATCGACGAGGCGAAGCAGGAGCTGAGCGAGGTCGTCGACTTCCTGCGGAAGCCCGATAAGTACCAGCGCCTGGGCGGGCGGATCCCGCACGGCGTGCTGCTGTCCGGCCCGCCGGGTACCGGGAAGACGCTGCTCGCCCGCGCGGTCGCCGGTGAGGCGGAGGTGCCGTTCTACTCGATGGCGGCGTCCGAGTTCGTGGAGGCGATCGTCGGCGTGGGCGCCGCGCGGGTGCGCGACCTGTTCGTGCAGGCGAAGGAGGCGGCGCCGTCGATCGTGTTCATCGACGAGCTCGACGCGATCGGCCGCTCGCGCACCTCGGGCGTCGCCGGATTCAGCGGTGGCAACGACGAGCGGGAGCAGACCCTCAACCAGATCCTGACCGAGATGGACGGCTTCGATCCGTCCACGAGCGTGATCGTGATCGCAGCGACGAACCGCCCGGACGTGCTCGACGCCGCGCTGCTGCGGCCCGGCCGCTTCGACCGGCGCGTGGCCGTGCAGCCGCCCGACCGGAACGGGCGGCAGAAGATCCTCGAGGTGCACGCCCGCAGCGTGCCCCTGGCAGCCGACGTCGACCTCGGCCGCATCGCGTCGGCCACGCCGGGCATGGTCGGCGCCGACCTCGCGAACCTGGTCAACGAGGCCGCGCTGCTCGCCGCCCGGCGCGAGCACGCCAGCGTCGAGCTGGCGGACTTCACCGACGCCCTCGAGCGGATCGTGCTGGGCGCGGAACGGCAGGTGATGATGACGGACGAGGATCGACGCCTGACCGCCTACCACGAGGCCGGGCACGCCGTGGTCGGCATGCTCACGCCCGGCGCCGACCCGGTGCGCAAGATCTCGATCATCCCCCGCGGCCTCGCGCTCGGCGTCACCTTCTCGGCGCCGGAGGGCGACCGCTACAACTACGAGTACGGCGAGCTGCTGGCCAAGATCGACGTGTCGCTGGGTGGCCGCGCGGCCGAGGAGGTCGTCTTCGGCACGCCGACGACGGGCGCGGAGTCGGACATCCAGCAGCTGACCGAGATCGCCCGCCACATGGTCGGCCGCTGGGGCATGAGCGAGGCGGTGGGCCCGCTGGCGGTGATCCAACGCGACGGCAGCGGCCCGCTGCTGCCGGGTGCCGCGGCCGTGTCCGACCGCACGCAGCAGCTGATCGACGACGAGGTGCGGCGGATCGTCGATGAGGCGCACGTGCGGGTCGTCAAGCTGCTCAGCGCGAACCGCGACAAGCTCGACGGGCTCTCCACCGCACTGCTCGAGCACGAGACGCTCGACGAGGACGCGGCGTACGCCGCCGCGCACGTCGACCACGCGTCCAGGGACACGAGCGCCAAGGAACGGGAACTGGCAGCCGCAGGGCGCGTCAGGGCCGGCGACTGACGGCCGCCGGTACGGAGACCCGGGGCGGATCGGGCGTCACGCGGGCGACGGCGCGAGCGAGCGTCGTCGCATCCCGCGCACGCTCGGCATCGACAGCAGGAACACCGTCGACACCCCCATCCACCCGGCCGCGACCCACAGCGTGGTGCTGACGCCGATCGCCGCGGCGACCGGCCCGGCCAGCGCCATGCCCAGCGGCAGCGGCGCGTAGACGGCCAGCCGCTCGAAGCTGGCCACCCGCGCCAGCGCCTCCCTCGGCACCTGCTCCTGGAGGGTGGTGTCCCACAGCACCAGGTAGAGCGATGTTGCCGCGCCCGCCGGCACCGCCGCCGCCGCGATGAGGGCGGCAGGAGCGGCGACCGCCAGCAGCGCCAACAGGGGAACGAACACGGCGTTGATGCCGATCGCGATCAGCAGCGGGCGCTGAGGCGTCAGCCGCAGGCCGAGCAGGCCGCCGCACACCGAGCCCAGCCCGTATCCGGCCGAGATCAGCGCCCAGGCGCCGGCGCCGCCCAGGTCGCGCTGGCACACCAGCGGCCCGAGCACGGCGTAGGGGCCGAACACGACCAGCATCCACAGCGCGGTGTCGAGCATCATCGCCATCAGCCAGGTGCGGGATCGGACCGCGCGCCAGCCGTCGGTCAGCTCGTGGCGGAACGAGGCCACCTCGCGCGGCGAGCCACCGATCCGGACGCCGAGCAGGATGCCCGCGGCCAGCAGGAACGAGCACGCGTCGGCCGCGATCGCCCATCCGGCGCCTGCTGAGGCAACGATCGCACCCGCCAGCAGCGGTCCGGCCACCCGCGTCACGTTCGACTCGAGGTGGCGCAGCGCGTTGGCCTGCTGCAGCATCGGCGGCGGAACGGTCTCCGGCAGCAGCCCCGACCAGGCCGGGGTGTGGAAGGCGTCGGCCGCGCCGCCCACCGCGGCCAGCACCGCCATCTGCCAGATCTCGGCCCGCCCCGTGATGATCAGCGTCGCCAGCGTGCCCTGCGAGACGAAGCTGACGAGGTCGGCGCCGATCATCACCCGGGCGCGCGGCAGCCGGTCGGCCCAGACGCCGCCGACCAGCACCAGCAGCGCCATCGGCACCGCCTCCGCGCCCAGCACGATGCCGAGCGCCGTCGGCGAGTCGGTCTGCTCCAGCACGGCGAACGCCAGCGCGACGGGCGTCATCCACGAGCCCAGCAGCCAGATCGCCTGGGCCGTGAAGAGCAGGCGAAACTCCCGCTCCCTGAGCGGTGCCAGCGTGGCCGATCGCATCCGGCCACGCTACCACCGGGTGTGGGGCACGCCCTTCTCAGAGATCCTGGGCGACCGGTGACTGGGGATCAGGCCGGGAAGTGGTGGATGATGCTGCGGCCGAGCGCGAGCACGGGGGAGACGATGGAAGCGTCCGACGTTCAACGAGCACTCGAGACGGCGAGGTCGACAGCCTCCGGCGTGGGCCTTCGCGTCGACGATGCGATCGTCGTCCACAACTCGAACCGCATCGCCGTGCGCCTGATCCCTTGCGACGTTCTCGCCCGGGTGGCGCCCGTCGCCCATCAGGCCGGCGCTGAGTTCGAGGTCGAGGCCGGTCGGCGGCTTGCCGAGGCCGGCGGCCCGGTGGAAGCGCTTGCACCCCGCGTGGAGCCGCGTGTCCATGTGCGTGACGGCTTCGCGATCACGCTGTGGACGTACTACGAGACGGTGTCGGCTGGAGACGTCCCGCCAGCCGAGTACGCGCAGGCGCTCGTGCGGCTGCATGCCTGCATGCGCCAGATCGATCTGACGGCGCCGCACTTCACGGATCGAGTCGCGGAAGCGCGGTTGCTGGTCGGCGACCGCGCGCAGACACCGGCGCTCGATGAGGCCGGACGGACGCTTCTCGGCGACACGCTGCGAAGCCTGGCCCGTACGATCGTCGACCGGGGAGCGCCCGAGCAGCTGCTGCACGGCGAGCCGCATCCGGGCAACGTGCTGAACACGACGAACGGGCCGGTGTTCATCGACCTCGAGACGTGTTGCCGGGGACCCGTCGAGTTCGACCTCGCCCATGCACCCGAGGACGTCAGCGACCACTACCCTGACGTGAATGGCGATCTGCTTCGCGAGTGCCGGATCCTGAAGCTTGCGATGATCACCGCCTGGCGCTGGGATCGAGACGACCAGCTTCCCGATGGGCGCCGCCTGGGAATCGAGGGGCTCAGGCAGATTCGCGCGGCACTCGATCGCGACGGCGTGGATGCCGCCGAATGAGAGTGCCTAACTGCCGGCTGGATCGTGCGCGAGCCGGTCCGCTGTGATCAGTGCGGCGACTCGGCCGATCCGCCCTCGTGCTTCATCGCTCAGCTGATCCACGACGATCGACGCGCCGACGAAGTCCGCTCCCGCCTCCTCGACGAGACACCTCGCAGCGTATGCCTGGCTGCCCACCTCGGACCAGTCATCGACCAGGACGACGCGGTCGAACTCCGAGAGCGATGCACGCTGGAGCTGCAGCACCGCTCGGTTGCCCCGGTAGTCCGCCTCGGCGACCCGGATCGCCTTCTCGCCAGGAAACAGGCCCCCCTCCTTGCGGATCGCAACGAACCCCACGCCGAGCTCGACCGCGACGGCGGCGCCGAGGATGAACCCGCGCGCCTCGATGCCGGCGACCTTGGTGATGCGGTCCTCGCGGTAGGGATCTGCGAGGGCGGAGACCAGCCGTGGGAAGAACGCCCCGTCGGAGAATGCGCGCCACACGTCGGCGTGCCCCCCAACCCACGGCACGTGCGCGATGAGTTCATCGGTGAAGTCCGCACCCATGCCGAGAGGATACGAGGGCACCGCTCTCGAGCTTCACCGAGGTTGCGAGCCGAGTCGGTCCGGGCGGTCGCGAGTAGATCAGTCGCTGTGGGCCGACTCGTGGAGCGATTGGCGCGTCCAGGCGAAGATCTCGACGCGGATGCCGTCTGGATCGAAGGCGAAGAAGGCGTAGTAGCCGGGTTCGTCTCGGTCTTCCTCGGGCGGGTGGTGGATCGTGCCGCTTGATGCCTGCGCGCGAGCGAAGGCGAGGTCGACCTCGGCGTTGGTATCGACTTCGAACGCGAAGTGCTCGATGCCGACTCCGTAGTACTGGTGTCGGCCGCCGTCGGCTGCTCGTAGCCCGAAGTGCCCCTCGCCCCCGGTACCGAGGTAGACGACCTCCTCGGTGCCGCGATACGACGGATAGCGGACGGCGACCTCCCAGCCGAGCGGGCCGAGAAGATCGAGGTAGAAGGCGAGCGACCGGTCGAGGTCGCTGACCGCAAGGTCGACGTGGTGAAGTGCTTTGACTGGCATTGCTCCTCCAAGCTTGGGACGCCCTCCCCACCCGTGCGCGTGCCGGTCGTGAGCTTGCGCTTGGATCGAGGTGCGGGTTCTCGCGCGGCCGATTCAAGCAGATGGCCCGATCGGCGGGTCCTCCCGATCGATACCCTCACTGACCGTGGCGCGGGCTCGTGAGAGTTCTTCTGGCGAAGTTGTCGGATCCGGAGCGAGGCGTTCGTAGGACAGGTGAGAGGCGACCGATGGAAGCCGCCGGGACAAGGAGGCATGGGATGACGGAGTACCTGATCTCGTTCGATGACGGTTGGATGACCTTCCCCGAGGAGGATCTGCCCGACGTGGCCAGGGCCGTGCGCGTGGTGAGAGAGGAGGCCAAGGCCGCCGGCGTGTGGGTGTACAGCAACGGACTGGAAAGCCAGAGGGCGAGCATCGTGGCGACCGACGGGACGGTCACGGACGGCCCGTACCCGGAGACCAAGGAGGTCATCGGCGGGTTCGCGGTCGTCGATGTGCCCTCACGTGAGGAAGCGCTGAAGTGGGCTGCCAAGATCGCCGCCGCCTGCCGCTGTGCACAGGAGGTACGGGAGTTCCTGCCTCGCGCCGATTGATGCGGCGCTGACCGCCTGATCGATGGAGGTCGCGCGGACATTGCGGCGTGTGTTCTCGGCGGCCCTAGTGATCTCCGCCGGCTCTCCGCCAGCTGGGTGTGACGACGCCCGTCTCGTACGCCTTCACGACGGCCTGCACTCGGTCGCGTACGTCGAGCTTCATCAGTACGCGGGCGACGTGGGTCTTGACGGTCGAGTCGCCGATGACGAGATCCGAGGCGATCTCGGCGTTCGCCCTCCCCGCGGCCATCAGCCGCAGCACCTCGAGCTCGCGCGGGGTGAGCTCGTTCAGGCCGGGGCACTGGTCGGGGGAGGGCCTGCCGGCGAACTCCTCGATCAGGCGCCGGGTGATGCTGGGCGCGAGGAGTGAATCGCCGGCGGTGATCATGCGCACCCCGGACGCGAGCTGATCTGCGCGGACGTCCTTGAGCAGGAACCCGCTCGCGCCGGCGCGCAGCGCATCGAAGACGTACTCATCGAGGTCGAAGGTCGTGAGGGCTGACTCGACGGGTTGGACCTTCAGGGCTGCGGGACAACAACGCGGTTGTACGATCGGCGGGTGAGTTTCTGTACCGCGTGTGGTGCCCGGTTGCTCGACGCGGCGAAGTTCTGCTCGACGTGTGGCGCGCCGGTCGCCACGGAAGCGGCGGGTACCGCAGTGGGGGCTTCGACCGCCGCGGCGTCACCCGCGGCGGCGGAGGCAACCGAGCCGACGTCGGAGGACTACTCCGGGTTCTTCGGACGGCGACGGCGTGATCGCGACTTCCGTGCGCATGTCGAGCGTGCGTTGGCGGATGATCTTCTCTCCCGAGATGAGGAGTCGGCGCTGGTTGCGTGGGCAGAGGCGCAGGGGATCCGGCCGGAGGACTGGCGGAAGCGGTTCGGGGATCTTGTGGACCGGATGCTGATCGCCGGTGTGAATGACGGGCGGCTGCCGGATGTGCGGGCGGATCGGGTGCCGATGATCGTGAAGAGCGGGGAGCATGTCCATTTCGCAGCGGCGGCGAGCCTGATGAAGGAGGTCGTTGAGCGCGAGTTTCGCGGCGGGAGTACCGGCATCAGCTTCCGCGTCGTCAAGGGCGTGCGCTTTCACACCGGGGCGTTTCGGGGGCGTAGCGTCGTGGTGGGGACGTCGCTGCAGGTGGCGGATCAGGGGACGCTCGTGGTGACCTCGCGGCGAACGGTGTTTGTGGGTCAGCGAAAGACGCTTGAGCTCCCGAACGACAAGCTGGTGAACCTGAACGTGTTCACCGACGGGATCAGCTTCAATCTCAGCAACCGCCAGTCTGTTCCGCTGTTCAGGGTGCCGAACGGCCAGGTGGTGGCGGCGATCGTCAACGCAGCCATCCAGCAACGGATGTAGGCGCTCGCCGGCTACTGGCAGCCGTAGCCGTCGCCGTCGCCGTCGAGGCCGTACGGGTCGGAGCCCGAGACGGTATAGGTGACGCCGGGCGCGGTGTAGTACGGGCCGTTGCCGCTGCCGCCAGAGCAGTCGTAGTCCTCTCCGCCGTGGTAGACCAGGCACGGCGAGTAGCCCGGCGTGCAACTCGATGTTCCTCCACCGCCGCTGCTGCCTCCGCTGTCGCCGCTGCTCCCGCCACTACCACCGCTACCGGTGGTCGCTGGAGGAGCACTCGCGTGCGTGGCGAGGGCGGAGGTGGGGGCGAGCTCGGTCGCGGAGCAGGTGCCCCACAGACCGCGATGAGCGCTCTTGGCGGCCACGGCGAGGTGGTAGAGCCGGCCGGCGTACTGGCCGCGATCGCCTTGGTAGAAGTAGGGCGCTGCCGCGCCCATCCGCACCAGCGCGAGGTTGACGTTCTCGGTGCCCCGGTAGACGTATCGGAGGGCGCGGCCATACCGATCCGTCTGGTCGAGGCTGGGATCGGATTTGAGGATCACCCGCGTGCCGATCGGCAGCAGCCCCTCGGTCGCCTGCGTGGCTTGCGTCGCGTAGCACTCGTCGGAGGCCAGCTCCGGCGTGTCGATCTGCACCAGGCGAACGTGCTGACCGCTTGCGACCACGATCGTGTCGCCGTCGATCACTTCCGTCACGGTGGTGCCGGGCGGCGGCCGCTTCGTGTCGATCAGGCCGTAGGGATAGAGCCGCGTGGCGGAGCACGCCTTCCACAACCCGCGCTGGTTCGCTTTCGCGGACTCGGCTGCGCTGAGCAGCTGCGAGGCGTAGCGGCCTTTCACGTTGTCCAGGAAGTAGGGGGCTGCCGCGCCGCGGCGCACCATCTCCAACGCCACGTTGGTTTGGCCGCGGAACAGGTAGGCGACGCGGCGGCCGTTCTGATCGAGCGGCTTCAGCCCGGGCTGAGCGCGCACGCCGACGAGCGTTCCCACCGGCAACAGGCGCGAAAGCTCGCGTCGTGCGCCAGATCCGTAGCAATCGGTCGCCTCGTGCGGCCCGTCGATCTGGGCGAGGTGCACTTTGGAACCATCACCCAGCTTCACGGTCACGCTGTTGACGACGCCAACCACGGCATTGGCGGGGACAGCGGGCGGCGTGCTCGCGGGCTCGGTCTCGCTCGGCGTCGATGCCGGATCAGAGGCCGGTGGCGCGACGGGCGCTGCCGCGCCATGGCCGGATCCCCCCATCGCGCCGGCAACGCCTGCGCCCAACAGCAGCACGGCAATGGCCGCGACGATCAACACCAGCGCCCGCCGCCCATCCGAGGCGCCACGCCACCACGCCGAGACACCCGAGGCCACACCGCTCGCCATCCCGGCGCCGCTGGAGACGGCCACTGGGGGCGGCGGCGCCGGCTTCGACACGACCCGCGATCCCGCGTGCGAACTCTGCGCGTGGCCGCACTCAGAACAGAAACGCGCGTCGCTTGGCCCGAGGAACCCTGCACAGGAGCACTCCGCGCAGCCCGCCGCGACCACCGGCGCCAGATGCGCTGCCGCCGCGTGCCCGCATTCCGCACAGAACTTCGCCGACTCGCCGCCCACCAGGGCGGGACACTCACACTGCGTGCACGGGCGCACAGACGATTCAGACACTCAGACGCTCCCCGAAGCCCTGGCCAGTCACGAACCGGCAGAGCCTACGCTGCCGTCCCACGCACACGCAATCAGTACGAACGTACCGATCCGCCGGCCGCTACGCACACCACTGACCCACGCCTCGTCCCGCCACGCGGGTCTCACCCCGATCGTCGTCGGCGCTCATCGCGGCACGACCCGGAGGCTCGCTGCGGCACGACCTCCAGCGAGGCCGGAATCGCACCGAAGCCGGGATGCCCGGCTGGGCGATCGTTGGGCGATCGTCCGACCGTTGGCTGACTAGGCTGCCGTTGGCGGTGTCTAGCGCGTCACGGGACGTCACAACCGTGCCGCAGACCGTCTGTCTGCCCTCTGAGCGGGGAATTTCGAACCCTCGTTGTCGGAGTTCGTGTGTTGCAGTGGAGCTCGCAGCGCAGCCAGATGCCGTCACCGCCGGGAACGGCTTCAGCCGCTGCCGACGGGCTGGGGGGATGTGAAGAAGCACTTGCAGTAACCCCACAGTTCCGGCTGAAAGCCAGTCCACCCGGTCGAGTGGACTGCGAGCGCATCGGCGTCGACGAGCTGGACGTACGGGCGCTGCTGAGCGAGGTAGGCCTCCATCTTCCACACCAGCGCCTGTCGCTGCTTGAAGTCGATCAGGCGCCCCTGCTGCTTCCACCAGGCGTCGTAGGTCGGGTCGTTGAAGCCGGTGTCGCTGTTGTTGTTCCACTGCGCACGCGTGACGACGGAGAGATTGAAGGCGGGGTCGATGTAGGGGTGCCAGTACCAGGTGTACATGTCGGCCGACAGGTACTTGCCGCCTGGCGCAGTGATGGCCGTGTAGGCCGCGCTGCCGTCCCCGCCATCGATTTCATGCACGTGGACGCCCACCGCGTCGAATGCGGTCTGCAAGATGGAGAACTGGCGTGAACCGTTGAAGTCGAGGTCGTTCGGCACGATGATGCCGTAGCTCATGGCATGAGCCGGCTGCGCGTACGCCCCGCCGGTCGCCGGCACCACCCGAGTGCCATCGGACCCTCGTTTGTAGCCGAGCGAGTCGAGGTTCTCGTTCGCCTTGTCGGGCGAGTAGGGCAGAGGCTTGACAGCGGGGTTCAACCACCCGGACGGGCCGGACCAGGCGGACAGGATGTTCGCCCACGGTTTGGCGTAGCCGCGGAAGACGACATTCACGATCTGCTGGCGCGGGATTGCGTACTCGAGCGCCTCTTTCACGCTCGGGTTCAACAGCTCGCGGTTCTTGGTCTTCAGCGGGTTCGAGTTGAACCCGAGGTTCGTGACCTCGCTGCCCGGACTGATCGTCAGCGCCAGGCCCTTCTGGTTCTTCACGGAGTCGGCGGCCGTGTAGGGCACCGCGTCCACCGCATCGATCACGCCGGACTTGAGGTCGGAGATCATCAGCGTGTCGTTCGTGTAGTACGTCAGCGTGACCGCCTTGGCGTGAGACTTCGGGCCGTAGAAGTACGGGTTGGGCCTGAACACCGTGGTCCCTTTCTGGGCCCACTGACTCACGTAGTACGGCCCGCCGCCCACGATCGGAAGCTGGCTCTGCGGCTGGAACGGCTTGAGAAGGCTGCCGTTCGGGCCGACGTGCGACGCCCAGATGTGCTTGGGCAGCACGAAGAACTGCTCGAGGTTGGCGAGCACCGGTGCGATCGGACGCGAGAAGCTGATCACGAGGGTGTGCGCATCGGTCGTCTTCGCGCCGGTGACGCCATCGAGGCTTCCGGCGACGTAGGCGGCCGGTCCGGTGGCGTACTTCACGACCAGATTGATCGTCCAGGCAGCATCCTCCGCGGTCAGCGGCACTCCGTCCGACCACTTTCCCGGCCGCAGGTGGAATGTCCAGGCGGTGCCGTCGGGGGAGTGCGTCCAGGACGAGGCCCAGTCGCCGACCAGCTTGAGGCCGGGCCCGTACTGCACGAGCTGCGGATAGACCATCTCGTACGCGGTGGTGTCCTGCGTCTCGATGCCGACCAGCGGATTGAAGGTGTCGACGTAGTAGAGGGTGCCGAACCGGAGGATCTTGGCCTGGCCCGCGTTCGAGCCGCCGCCGCCGCATGCGCCAGCACACAGTAGAGCAGCGAGAAGCAGCATCGTCCGCAGGATCCTCATGACACCTCACCAGGTCGCCGACAGGGGCGCGAAATGCTACCGTGCCGACCCAACCGGCGCTGGGCAACCAGGCACGCTGGGCAACCTATGCGCGGCGCCCGCCACGGGCCTGACTGGTCTCGCGCCGCAGCGCTGGCTAGACCGCGCATTCGCCGGGCGTCACTTTGCAGCGGATCGCGATCGCCGGGTGGTTCTGTGACCGTCAGCCGGCTCAGCTCCCGAATCGTCGCCCAGCCGTTGGAGACGATCCCCTTCTCGGTGACGTCGGAGCGCACGATCTCGTACACCTTGTAGAGCTCGCTCCAGCTGGGGCCGGAGCCTGGAACCCCGCTGAACACGGCGATCCCCGTTTCGTCGAGCCCCTGAGGCGCCTGCACGCTGATCGAGACCCTGCTGACGTCGCCCTGGGTGGGTGTATTCGACGGCGAGCCTCGCGGCGACCAGCTCTTCGCGGACGCATGTAGGCGGCAGCCTGGTTGTTGACTTTCCGGCGTGCGGTGGGAGAATCTGCCAGCTCCGTCACGGCTGAGCCTGCTTTGCGGTTGCTGGGCACTGGTTCGTGACTCACCAGATGAAGGGGGCAAGTATGAGGGTTCGTATCCTGTTTGGCGTAGCCGCGTTGCTGACGTCGTTGGGGGCGGCCGGCACCGGACTAGTCAGTACCGCCAGCGCCGCTCCCGGCTACATCTGCACAGGCGGGAATTTCGCCAAAGGGCAGTTCACCAGCATCCCCTCGGGGACCTACTCCAGCATCACCATCGAGGGTGCGTGCAACATCGTGCCCCTTGCCGTGATCAACGTCACCGGCAGCATCAACGTCGCCGCCGGGGCCGTGCTCGACGCGCAAAGCGCTCCGTCGACGATCACCGTCGGACGCAACGTCACGGCCGGCGCGGGTTCATTGCTGGGCATGGGCTGCCAGCCGAAGAACTCGATCGGCATGTTCGCTGGAGTGCCGTGCCCAGACCCATCGAAAGAGCACACGGTGATCACCGTGAACGGGGACGTCACCGCGACCGCCGCGGACACCGTGCTGCTGCGACAGCTGACGGTCGGCGGCAACATCATCCTGACCGGTGGAGGGGGCGCCCTCCCGTGGTCGATCAAGGGCAACACGGTCGGCGGGAACGTCGCGATCAGCGGGATAACGCCTGAGTGGCTCGGTCTCCAGTTCAATGCGATCGGGTGGAACGCGACGCTGACCAACATCGTTATCACCGATACGGATCCGAACCCTGCGATCGCGGTCGTGGAAAACACTGTCGGGAACAACCTCAAATGCACGGGACTCGCTCCAGCCGTGTCCGGAGGGTTCATCCCCGGCGAAGTCAACCACGTCGGCCACAAAGCGCTCGGTCAGTGCGCGGACCTCGTCTGACCCAGCACTAGCCTCGTCCGTCTGCCACCCCCTTGGATCAAGCGGGTGGCAGACGGACACCGCGACGCGCGCCTTCCATCAGGGCGTGGGACGTCTACGTGGCGCTCGCGGCAGCCGCGTATCGCTCGGGACCGCGCATCGGCGCTCGCGGCCGGCTCGGTAGGAGCCGGCGATGCCTTCGTACTGGTAGCCGGCGCGTTCGGCGACGCGCCGCGAGGCCGTGTTCTCTGGTTCCGCCCAGAGTCCGAGGCGCTCAACGCCGCCGTCGGTGATCGCCCATCGGGAGAGCAGTCGAAGTGCGGTGGTCGCGGGGCCTCGGCACCAGGATTTGGCCGGCGTTTTATCGTGCGCGTCCGTGTGTTTTGGTTGCTCGCGCCTCGTGCCTGAAACCACTTGTAAAGATTCGTTGACGATAAGCTGGGCGATCATTGGGCGATGGTCCGAGTGTTGGCCAGCTAGGCGAATTGCCAGTCCTGAGCCGCACGCGGGATCGGTCACTGATCCGTGGATGAACCGCCAGGACCGGGGCAACCATGCCGATCGTGGCGTCCCGTAGCGGCGGGGGAGGGATTCGAACCCCCGAACGAGGTTGCCCCCGTTGCCGGTTTTCAAGATCTGATCTCCGTTTAGAGATCGTTGGTTGCCGGTCTTCGAGACCGGCAGCGCTCGGATCAGAGACGTCGTTCCAGAGTGGAACGCGGATTACCGTCGTCCAACGGCAGTGCTGAAGCTCGGTGCGGACGCGCCGGGCTCGCCGCACCCCTATGGGGAGTGGATCGACGAGGCCGACCCGGCCGGCGCCTGACGGTCAACGGCAGAAGCCGTCGACGACCTCGCCGAGCGCGGCGACGCACCGGTCGAACTGCCCGAGATCGACCCACTCCACGTCGGCGTGGGCGCCTGCACCTCCAGGGCCGAAGATGACGGTGGGGATGCCGGCGGCGGCGAAGATGGCGCTCTCGGCCCAGTACGGCACGCCGATTACCGGCGTCTCGGCACCGAGCGCGTCCAGCGCGGCGCGCACGATCGGCTGGTCGCGGTCGACCGCGAACGGCTCGCGGACGAGCGTCGTGTGCAGCTCGGCGTCAACCGGCGTACCGCCTGCGGAGACCTCGTCCAGCAGGGCGTACAGCTCGGCCTCGACCGTCTCGACGGTCTCGCCGGGTAACGTGCGCCGCTCGAGCTGGAGGCTGCAGCTGCCGGGATAGCTGGACAGCTCGCGACCACCTTCGATGATCGAGGCGTGCAGCGAGCCCGGGCCGAGCAGCGGGTGCCCCTCACCGGCCGCCAGCCGTTGCGAGAGGCGGTCGAGCGCGACCAGCACATGACCCATGTGCGCGATCGCGTCGATGCCTTCCTGCGGAAGTGAGCCGTGGGCGGCGCGGCCGTGAACGACGATGCGGTGCCAGCTGAAGCCCTTGTGCGCGACAGCGACAGCGATCTCCTCGCCGGTCGGCTCAGCCACGATGGCCGCATCGGCAGACACCATCCCGGCGGCGGCCTGCGCGCCGGCCGAGGCGAACTCCTCGTCGCAGACGGCGGCGACCACCACGTCGCCGGCCAGGTCGCGGCCGAGCGCACGTGCGGCCGACACCATGATCGCGGCGAGGCCGGCCTTCATGTCGTAGGCCCCGCGGCCGTAGAGGCGATCGCCGTCGACGCGAGGCCGAAATGGATCGGCCATCCCATCGACGCCGACGACGTCCATGTGCGCATACAGGAGCAGCGTGCGGCCGCCGCCGCGGCCGCGGGCGCGCGCGATCACATTCGGGCGGCCGGGCTCGACGTCGGCGACGTTAACCTCCAGACCGCGCTGTTCGAGCCAGCGGCCGACGAACCGCGCGATCTCGGCCTCCCCCGCGCCGCCCGGCACCAGCCGCGGGTTGACCGAGTCGATCGACACCAGCTCGGCCAGAAGCGTTCGCGCCTCGTCGTCCATCGCCTCCAAACCTACCAGCCGGGACTCGATCAGCGGACATCGGCGGCGGCGCAGGCGTGAGCCTGAGCGACGACCTCGTCGAACGACACGCCGAGGCCGCGGACGGCTGGAGGATGCCGCGTGTCCACGAGTGACACCGTTCGCCGTCGGGGCCGAGGGCTTTGTGTTTCACCTACGCGCCGCTGACCTGCCCCATCTGCGCCAAGCCGCTGGATCGGTCTGGCCTTCGGCCTCCCGCTCCACCGGGGCGACACGCCTTGCAAGTCTTCCGGAATGATCAGCTGGCGATCGTTTGGCGATGGTCCAGGTGTTGGCCACCTAGGCGAAATCGCCCCGATCGGGCTCAGGGAGACGATGCCGTCGCCGTTGTGCAACGACGCCGAGATTGCCTCAACCACGCCACTTCCGGCCGAACCAAGCGGCGGGGGAGGGATTCGAACCCCCGAACGAGGTTGCCCCCGTTGCCGGTTTTCAAGACCGGTGCATTCAACCGCTCTGCCACCCCGCCGGAGGGCCGACGTTAGCAGCCCGACCCGGGCGCAGCCGCGCGGGCTCCGGCGGGGCGTTGACCCGGCCGGGTGATGCCCGGACACTCGAATGAGTGATGGCGAGGCCCCCAGCCGCTCTACCGGTCACCGCCGGTGACGATCGCCCGGCGACGACCACCGCCGACGCCCTGCGCAGCGCCCAGTTCGCCGGGCTCGCCGCGCGCACGCTGCTGTTCCTCGTCGCCGCGGGCATGACCTCGCTGGTCGCATTCGGCGCGCTCGGTCGCACGGGCGGGCCGTTCGACTTCCACACGTACTACCTGGCGGGGCAGGCGGTGCTGGCCGGGCACTCGCCCTACCCGGCAGCCGATCCCCGCGTGCTCGCCGGCCAGGACCAGTTCGTCTACCCGGCGCCCGCCGCGCTGCTGGCGGCGGTCTTCGCCGTCGTCCCGCTGGCCGTCGCCGCCTTCGTCTTCGAGGTCGGCGCGATCGTCGCCTCGCTCGCGAGCCTCTGGATCGTCGGCGAACGGCGCGCCGTCGCGCTGGCCTTCGCGGCCCTCTCGCCCGTCATCCTGAACGCGGTCAACGTGGGCACGATCATGCCGTTCCTGATGCTGCTGACCGCCTGCGCCTGGCGCTACCGCGACCGGCCCTGGGCGAGCGGCCTCGCCGTCTGCGGGCTGATCGCGCTGAAGCTCTTCCTCTGGCCGCTGGTGCTCTTCCTGCTCTGCCGCCGCAGCTACCGCGCCGCCCTGATCGCGACTACCGGCTCCGCTGCCGTCATCGTCTGCTCGTGGGCCGCCCTCGGCTTCGCTGGGATGGCCACCTACCCGCAGGTACTGGCCATGCTGGCGCAGGTCGAGGGCCACCTCACGTTCGCGACCGGCCAGCTGGTCGTTGCCGCAGGAGGCAGCGAGACCGCCGGCAAGGCGCTCAGCCTCGCGGTCACGGGCCTGCTGCTCGCCGCGGCGGTGCGCCTGCGCGCCGACGCCGCCGGCTGCTTCGCCCTCTGCGTCTGCGCCGGGCTGACGTCCAGCCCGATCGTCTGGCTGAACTACGCCGGCTGCGTCATGGTCGTCGTCGCGGTGCTGCGCCCGCGCAACGTCCTGCTCTGGGCGCTGCCCTGCGCCTTCTGGATGTTCCCGCAGGCACAGCCGCACGGCCAGCTCGGCTACCTGCTGCTGTTCCACGCTGGGCTCGCCGTGATGCTCGCCGTCGCCTGGCGCACCCGCACGCAGGAGCACGCGGAGGCCGGGGCCCAGGTCTCGTGGCGCCCGGCGCGGCCGCTCCTCGCGCTCTACGGCACGATCGTCCAGGGGTAGGTGCCGGGCCGGGGCTTCTCGGCGATCCGCAGCGCGTCGCGGAAGTCGCGCGCGTCCGCCAGCGAGTCGAACTCGCGGACGCGATCCGCGCCGAGCTCGTCCATGAAGGCAACGACGTAGCAGCCCTCCACCCGGTGGATGCCGCGGTGCCGCGTGCGGGTCAGCCGGAAGCTGAGCGGATCCATCGCCGCCGCGGCGGCGGTCACCGCATCGTCGAGCGCCGCGGTGGTCACCGCGAACTGGTCGCGCAGCGCGCCCAGGGCCGCCGGTTCGAGCGGCACCGGTGAAGCGAGCAGTTCCGCCGTCTCGTCGGCGGTGGCGTCCAGCCGCCGGCGGGTCTGCGTCGCCTGGCCAAGCGCGGCCATCCGGCCGGTCAGGGTCGCCGCCTCCTCCTTCGCCCGGTCGGAGAGCTCCGTCATCTGAAGCTGCGCCTCGAGCCGCGCCTCCAGCCGCGGGCGGTCAATCCGGCCGAGAAACCCATCGGCGTGCTCCGCAGCGCGCTCGGCCGTGAAGATCGCCGCGTCCAGCTCGGCAAGCGGCGCGCGCACCTCGTCGGCGGCGAGGATCTGGCGGCGTCGCGCCAGCTCGGCGGCCGCGGCCGGCCGGGTCACCTCCTTACCGCCTCGGCCGGCCGGTCGCGGCGGCGGATAGTCCGCCCGCGTGCCGGGTACCAGCAGCTGGTGAACGCGCTCCGGCTCCTCCAAGCCTGCCAGCGGCACCGGCCCGAGGTCGCGGAACGCGCCGTCCGCGCCGGCCAGATCGCGCACCGCCGGTGAGGTCAGCACCTGCCCGCCGTGGCCGGCCCGGCAGATCCGCCAGGCGTGGCGGGCGTCGCCCGCATCCAGCCCGATCCGCGCGCGCACCTCGCCGCGGCTCGGCCACGAGCGCCCGGTCAGCGCGCGCTGCGCCGCGGCCGCGGCGGCGACGGCGTCACCTGTGGTGGCGAACCCGACATACAGCTCGTCGGCCCGGGAGCCGGCCTCCCACCCGTCGCTCGCCCGCACCGCGGCCCGCACCAGCCGGCGGAAGGTGGCGATCGCGATTGCGTACTCACGCTCGCCCAGCCGCCGCACGAGCCGCGTCGAGCCCTCGACATCGCAGAACATGAGCGTGACCGAACCCCGCGACCCGACCACTGGACCTCCTCGCTGCCGGGGTCGCACCCGTGCCCCGTAGGATACGCGGGATGCCCACCTTCGACGCCCTCCGCGACCTGCCGCTGCGCATCGACGCCGTCACCTCCGACTGCCTCGAGCAGCAGGCCTCCACCGACTTCCTGCGCCGCACCACGGTCGTCCGCCTCCAGGGCGCCGGCCACGAGGGCGTCGGCGAGGACGTCACCTACGACGGCACGCTGCACGAGCCGTTCCAGCGGCTCCTGCCCGGGCTGCCCCTGGCCGGCGAGTGGACGCTCCAGAGCTTCTCCGCCCGGCTGGACGGTATTGAGCTGTTCGATGCGCCGCCCGAGCAGGCCGCGTTCGTCGCCTACCGGCGGTGGGCGATGGAGAGCGGGGCGCTCGACCTCGCGCTGCGCCAGGCCGGCACGTCGCTGGCCGCCGCCGTCGGCCGCACACCGCGGCCGGTCGTCTTCGTCTGCTCGCTCAACCTCGGCCACCCGCCCTCGCTGGACGGCCTGCGCCGCCGGCTCGACGCGAACCCCGAGCTGCGCTTCAAGCTCGACGCGACCTCCGACTGGGACGACGCGATCTACGCCGAGCTGGTCGAGCGGGGCTGCGTGGACTCGGTCGACTTCAAGGGCGCGTACCGCGGCACCGTCGTCGACCAGGCGCCCGACCCGGTGCTCTACCGCCGCTGCGCCGAGACCTTCCCCGACGCATGGTTGGAGGACCCCAACCTCACCCCGGAGACCGACGAGGCGCTGCGCCCGCACCGCGACCGGATCACCTGGGACGCGCCGATCCACTCCGTCGCCGATGTCGAGGGGCTGCCTTTCCCGCCGCTCACGGTCAACGTCAAGCCCTCCCGCTTCGGCCCGCTGGAGGCGCTGTTCGCATGCTACGACCACCTGGCCGAGCACCGCATCGGCGCATACGGCGGCGGCCAGTTCGAGCTGGGGCCGGGCCGCGGCCAGATCCAGGCGCTGGCCTCGCTCTTCCACGCCGACGCGCCCAACGACATCGCCCCGGTCGAGTACAACCTGCCCGAGCCGCCCGCCGAACTGGTGCGCAGCCCGCTTGAGCCGCGCCTCGCCGACCTAGGCTTTCGCTGGGGCTGAAATCGTTGCCGGCGCCCCGAACGGGTGCAGGCAGTCGGGTGTCACGATCGAGCCGTCCTCCTGCTGGCCGTACTCGATCAGCGCCAGCAGCGTGCGGCTGGACGTGACCGCCGTGCCGTTCAGCATGTGGACGTGGCGCATTCCCTGGTCGGAGCGGTAGCGGGTGTTGAGCCGCCGCGCCTGGTAGTCGGTGCAGTTCGAGCAGGAGGTCAGCTCGCGGTAGCGCTCCTGTCCGGGCAGCCACACCTCGATGTCGTACTTCTTCGCGGCGGGCGCGCCCAGGTCGCCCACCGGGATGTTCTGGACGCGGTAGTGGAAGCCGAGGTCGCAGGCGATCTCCTCCTCGATCGCGAGCAGCGCGTCGTGCTCCTCCACCGAGCGGTCGGGCGTCGTGTAGACGAACATCTCCAGCTTGTCGAACTGGTGCACGCGGAAGATGCCGCGCGTGTCCCGCCCGGCCGCCCCCGCCTCGCGCCGGAAGCAGGTGGAGAACCCGACGTAGCGGCGGGGCAGGTCGGCCTCCTCGAAGCTCGACCCGCCGTGCAGCGAGGCCAGCGGCACCTCGGCGGTGCCGACCAGGAACAGCTCGTCGCGGGGCACGGCGTAGACCTGCTCGCGCGCCTCGGGGAAGAACCCGGTGCCCTCCATCGCCGGCTCGCGCACCAGCACCGGCGGCACCACCGGCGTGAAGCCGCGCGCGCCCAGCTTGTCCAGGCCCCACTGCACCAGCGCGAACTCGAGCCGCACCAGGTCGCCCAGCAGGTAGTGGAAGCCCGAGCCGGAGACGCGGCCGGCGTCCTCGATGTCGATCAGGCCGAGCCCGTCGGGGCCGGCCAGCGCCAGGTGGTCCTTCGGCGCGAACGCGAACTCGGGGCGCGTGCCCTCGTGGCGCAGGGTGACGGCGTCCTCGTCGGTCTCGCCGTCAGGCGCCGAGTCGTCGGGGATGTTGGGCATGCGCACGTGGATCACGCGCAGGCCCTCCTCGACCTCGGCCAGGCGCACCTCGTCGGCGGCCATCTCGCGCTTGATCTGCGCCTGGCGGGCGATCGCGATCGAGGTGTCGCGGCCCTCCTGCTTGGCCTTGCCGATCTCCTTGGCCGCGGCGTTGCCGTCCGCCCGCCGCGTCTCCACCTCCTGGAGCAGCCGGCGCCGCTCGCCGTCCAGCTGGAGGAAGGCGTCCACGTCCTCGCCGGCGCCGCGCCGGGCCAGCGCCGCCCGCACCCGATCGGTGTCGTTTCGGATCAGCCTGGGGTCGATCATCCGGCGTCCGAGTCTACCCGGCGGGCGGCCGCCAGCGCATGCAGGAAGTCGGCGACGCCATCGTGGACAACGCTTGGCACGGTGAAGTCGGCGATCGCGAGCAGCTTGGGGTCGGCGTCCTCGACCGCGCCGCCGGCACCCGCCTCCTCCAGCAGCTCGAGGTCGTTCTGGCCGTCGCCGAACGCGACAACGTCGGCCGGGTCGATGCCCAGGTGCTCGCACACCCAGTGCAGGCCGCTGCCCTTGCTGACGCCCGGCTCCGCCACCTCCAGGAACGTCGGCAGCGACTTGGCGATGAACAGCCGCCCGTCGAAGGTCGCGCGCAGCGACGTCTCCAGCCGGTCCATCCGCTCCGACTCGCCGACGATCACGATCTTGGTCGTCGGCTCGTCCAGCCAGGCAACGAGGTCGCCGACCGCCTGCGGCTGGAGCCGGCCGTGGCGGGCGTAGGCCAGCGCCTCCTCGTCCACCTTCGACACGTAGAGCTCGTCGTCGACGTAGAGGTTGACGTGCTCGTCGGTCTTCTCCAGCTCGCGCAGCACCTCGTGCGCGAGGGCGACCGGCACGGGGCGGTGCAGCATCCACGAGGCGTCCGCCGGGTCGGCGATCAGGGCGCCCTGGTAGCAGATCACGGGCGCCGTCACGCCGAGCTGGCGGGCGTAGGGGAGGGAGGAGCGGAGCATGCGGCCGGTGGCCACGATCGGCTCGACGCCGGTGCGGCGCACGGCGGCCACGCCCGCGACCAGCCGCTCGGTCAGCTCCAGGCTGGGGCCGAGGATGGTGCGGTCGAGATCCATCGCCACCGCCCGCACCCGGGCCGGGTCGATCGACGCGGGGATCACGAGCCGCGCTCCTGGCCGACGATGTAGGCCGCGATCTGATCGACGTCGGAGCCGCCCAGCAGGCCCTTCGGCATCCCCGGGCGGCCGTCGATCACGGCCCGGCGCACCTGCTCGATCGTGTACGTGCCGGCCAGCAGGTTGGGGGCGTCGGCCACGGGCGTCGGCGACGTCGCGCTGATGCCGTGGCAGCTGGCGCACTTCTGCTCGTACAGGTAGCGCTGGTGGTGGGCCGTCGTCTCGCCGCCGCAGGCCGAGGCGGCGAGCAGGGCGATCGCGATCGGTGGCGCCAATCTCACGGCCCGAGCGTATCCTTCACGGGAGTGGAGAGCGCCGACAAGCGTCTGTGTGACCTGATCCAGAACGAGTTCCCGCTGGTCGAGCGGCCCTACGCCGCGCTGGGCGAGCGGCTGGAGATGTCCGAGGACGAGGTGCTGGAGCGGGTCGGACGGCTCCGCGGCGAGCGCATCATCCGCCAGATCTCGGCGATCTTCGACACGCGCCGGCTGGGCTACGTCTCCTCGCTGGTGGCCGCTCGCACCGCGCCCGGGCGGGCCGACGCCGCGGCCGAGGCGATCAACACGCACCCCGGCGTCACGCACAACTACCGGCGCGAGCACGACTTCAACATCTGGTTCACGGTGGGCGTGCCGCCGACGTCGCAGCTCGGCCTCGACCGCACGATCGAGCTGCTGGGCGAGCTGGCCGAGGTGGACGTGATCCGGCCGCTGCCGGCCCTGCGGTTCTTCAAGATCGGCGTCGACCTGGACATGAAGGGCGGGCGCGACCCCGCCGCCAAGCGGGAGAAGCGCGAGCCGAGCCTCCCGGCACCGGCGCCGGACGCGATCACCGAGGACGAGATCGCCGCCGTGCGAGCGCTGCAGGGCGACCTGCGCACCGTGGCGGAGCCCTTCGCCGGGCCCGCCGAGCGCGCCGGCCGCAGCGTGCCGGAGCTGCTGGCCCAGGCCGAGCGGTTCCAGGCGACCGGGCAGATGCGGCGCTTCGCGGCGGTGCTCTACCACCGCTCCGCCGGGTTCGTCCACAACGGCATGGGCGTGTGGAAGGTCGACGACGACCGGGTGGACGAGGTGGGCAGGGCGATGGCCGCGTTCCGCGGCGTCTCGCACTGCTACCAGCGCCCGACCTATCCCGACTGGCCGTACAACCTCTTCTCGATGACGCACGGCCGCACCCGCGAGGAGTGCGAGGCGGTGCTGGACGCGATCGCCGCCGAGAACCAGCTGGACGAGCGGGTCGTGCTCTACTCGACCAAGGAGTGGAAGAAGACGCGGCTCGTCTACTTCTCGAGCGACGCGGAGGAGTGGGAGCGGCAGCACGCGCCCGAGCTGGCCGGCGTTTGATCTCACGCGCGGAGGCGCCGGAGCGTTTGTCTGGCATGAAGCTGCCACCGTTCCAATCGCTGCTCGACGACCACGCCGACGACGTGCTCCGCTACCTGCGGGCGTCGGTCGGGGCGGTCGAGGCAGAGGACTGTTTCCAGGAGACGTTCCTCGCCGCGCTGCGGGCGTATCCCTCGCTGCGTGACGCCCGCAACCTGCGGGGCTGGCTGCTGACGATCGCGCACCGCAAGGCGCTCGACGCCCACCGGGCGCGGGCGCGGCGGCCGGTGCCGGTCGCGGAGGTCGATGCGGGGGCGGCGCCCGATGCGTCGCCGGCGCCCGACCCGGCGCTGTGGCGGGCCGTGCGCGGCCTGCCCGACAAGCAGCGCTCGGCGGTCTTCCTGCGTTTCGCGGGCGACCTCGACTACGCGGCGATCGGTGCCGAGATCGGGTGCTCGGAGGTGGCGGCACGGCAGAACGTCAGGGCCGGACTGGCCACGATACGGAAGGGGTGGTCGCGATGAGCGATCGCATGAACAGGCTGATCGAGCGGGCGTCGGCCGAGGGCCTGGTGGACGTCGCGTACGCGCCGGTGGACTCGCCGATCGGGCGGCTGACAGTTGCCGCGACGGGCAAGGGCCTGGTGCGGGTGATGTTCGAGAAGGAGGACGCCGACCGCTCGCTGCAGGAGATCGCCGATCGGATCTCGCCTCGGGTACTGGAGGCGCCGGCCCGGCTGGACACGGTGCGGCGCGAGCTGGACGAGTACTTCGAGGGGGCGCGGCAGGAGTTCGACCTGCCGCTGGACTGGTCGCTGGTGGTCAGCCCGTTCAAGCTGGCGGTGCTGGAGCACACGGCGACGATCCCGTTCGGGGTGATCGAGACGTACAAGCAGGTGGCGACCGCGGCCGGCAACGACCGGGCGATGCGGGCGGCCGGCGGTGCGCTCGGCTCGAACCCGATCCCCGTCGTCGTGCCCTGCCACCGGGTGATCGGGGCGAACGGCTCGCTGACCGGCTACGGCGGCGGCATCGAGATCAAGAAGTACCTGCTGGCGCTGGAGGGCGCCGGGCAGGGCGGGCTGTTCTGATCCCGCCGACCATCTGACTCCGGCACGGCCTCCGGTACCGACTCCGGCACGGTGACTCCGGCACGGACTCCGGTACCGACTCCGGCACGGAGCCCGGTACCGGATGTGACGTCCGGTGGTCATGGTCACGGATGTGTGACGTCGCCTGTGGCTCGCAACCAGGCGGCCGTTCGTGCCGATTCGGCCGAGAACCGTGGCGACTGGCG
The DNA here is from genome assembly GCA_963797175.1 of uncultured Actinomycetes bacterium. Classification (GTDB taxonomy): domain Bacteria; phylum Actinomycetota; class Thermoleophilia; order Gaiellales; family JAICJC01; genus DATLLN01. The sequence goes on along the minus strand of CAWCOL010000009.1, from coordinate 535,977 downwards.
CACGACACCGCAAACCATTGGAGGACCTCCGGCACCGACTCTGGCACCGAGCCGGAGTAGGTGCCGGACTCCGTTCCCGGTTCCGTGCCGGAGTCCTCTCAGAGGTCGATCTCGAGGCCGTCGAAGGCGATGCCGACGCCCTCCGGCAGCCGCGCCTCGAGCTCGGCGTGGAGGCCTGCCCGGTGGCCGACGTGCGTGAAGAGCGTCCGCGCGGCCTTCACCTGCGCGGCGATCTCGACGCCCCGCACCATCGAGATGTGCCCCGACATCGTGCCGTCGTAGGTCGTCCCGTCCAGCATCAGCAGATCGGCGCCGCGGGCCAGCTTCGAGGAAGGCGGGCCGGACAGGTCGGGGATGTAGACGAACGCGCGGCCGGGAGCCGTGAAGCGCAGCCCCATCGTCCGCACGGTCGGGTTGTGGTCGACGTCGAACGGCTGCACCGCGAGGCCGTCGCCGAGCTCGATCGCGACGCCCGGCGTCATGTGCGCGACCCGCATGTCGATCCGCGGGAAGACGCGCCGCAGCTCCGTCTCGCTCTCCCTCGTGCAGTGCAGCCACGGCCGCCGCAGCTTGGCCAGCTCGTGCAGCCCCAGCATGTGGTCGTGGTGCGCATGGGTCAGCACCACCACCTCCGGGACGGCGCCGGCGGTGCGCAGCTGGTGGTAGACGTCCGGCCCCGCGTCCACCAGCGCGTGGCCGTCCACCAGCACGGACGGGCGCAGCCGCCGGTCGCGCGGGTCGTCCGACGTGCACTGCGCGCAGTCGCAGCCGAGCCGGGGGATGGGCCAGGCGGAGCCCGAGCCCAGGACGCGGATCCTCAGAGTGTCTTCTCCCACTTCGGGTGGTGACGCCGCGCCCAGTCGCGACGCACCGACCCGCGAACCATGCCACGAAGCGACGGTCGCGTGGAGGGGTGGAGCAGCGCCAGGTAGAGGTGGCCGGCGATCAGCGGCACCGAGATCCACGTCGCCAGGTCGTGCACGAGGATCGCTGCCGTCCCCCGGAACGAGGCGTTCACCTCGCCCAGGAACATCACCGTGCCGGACAGCGTCAGCACCACCAGCAGCCCGGCGATCAGCGCGCTGTTCAGCTTCTGACCGGCGTTGAACCGCCCCTGCGGCGGCTCCTTGCCGTCGCGGACAACGGCCCAGCGCAGCCACCGGCGGTCGTCGTCGTCGAAGCGGTCGAGCTGGTCGAACGTCGGCACGATCTCCTGACTGGCCCCGGCGACCAGCAGGAACAGCCCGGCCCAGAAGCCGAGCGCTGCGCCCAGGTGGATGCTCTTCCACAGCTGCCGGTTGGCCGCCAGCTCGCCGAACGCGGGCAGCTCGAGGATCAGCCCGGTCGCCAGCATCGTCAGGAACGTGGCGGCCAGCAGCCAGTGCAGCGACCGCTCGGTGCCGTTGAACCGCGGCACCAGCTCCGACGGCTCAGTAGCCGTTGGAACGTCCGACCCACGCATCGACGTCGTACCCGTTCTGCTCCCAGAAGCCCGGCACGAGCTTGTCGGAGAGCTCGATCCTGGTCAGCCACTTGACGTTCTTGTAGCCGTACATCTGCGGGATCACCAGCCGCAGCGGCGCACCGTGCGCCTGCGACAGCGGCTGCCCGTCCATCGTGTGGGCGAGGATCACGTCCTGCATGCGGGTCTGCGCGATCGTCAGCGTGTCCACGTACGGCTGCTCCATCGAGATGAAGTTCACGTACTTCGCCTGCGCGGTCGGCCGAACGTGCTGCCACAGCGCGGTCAGCGGCACGCCCTCCCAGCGCACGTTGTCCACCGTCCAGCCGGTGACGCAGTGGAAGTCCGTCGTCTGGTGGTGCTCGGGCAGCGCCTTCAGCTGGTCGTAGCTGAGGCTCACCGGACGCTCGACGGCGCCGGTCACCTGCAGCCGCCATCTGGCGGGGTTGAACACGGGCCACGGCGGGTTGATCGAGTAGATCCGCCAGCCCTGCCCGGGCAGCACGGCCTCGAGCGGCCCGGACACGCGGTTGCCGAAGAGGATGCCGATCGCGCCCAGCCCGACGACGCCCAGAAAGGCGCGGCGTCCGATGCGGATCTCACTCATTGCAGGGAGTCTCGGCGTGGGGAGGTGGGGGCCACAGTGGTCCAGACCACCGTACCTGGGGTTCGTTACGGGGAGCTTTCGGGTTCGTTACGCGGCGGACTACAGTGGAGGACCGATGGCGTCCGATCCTCTCGCAGACTTCACGCCCGCGGTGCGCTCCTGGTTCGAAGGCGCCTTCGAGCGGCCCACGCCCGCGCAGGCCAAGGGCTGGCCGGCGATCGCCGCCGGCGACCACACGCTGATCCTGGCCCCGACCGGGTCGGGCAAGACGCTGGCCGCGTTCCTCTGGTCGCTCGACCGGCTCTGCGCCGACGGCGAACGCGGCGCCACCCGCGTGCTCTACGTCTCGCCGCTGAAGGCGCTCAACCACGACATCGAGCGGAACCTGCGCACACCGCTCCGCGGCATCGCCGCCGACCCGCCGATCAGCGTGGCGCTGCGCAGCGGCGACACGTCGCAGGCCGCCCGCGCCGCCATCCGCCGCCACCCGCCCGAGATCCTGATCACCACGCCGGAGTCGCTCTACCTGATGCTGACGTCGGGCGCGCGTGAGGTGCTGGGCTCGGTCGAGACCGTGATCGTGGACGAGATCCACGCCGTCGCCGGCACCAAGCGCGGCTCGCACCTGATGCTCTCGCTGGAGCGGCTGGCGCAGCTCACCGGCCGCGACCCGCAGCGGATCGGCCTCTCGGCGACCCAGCGTCCGCTGGAGGAGATCGCCCGCTTCCTGGGCGGCGACCGCCCGGTGACGATTGTGGACGCCGGCGACCGCAAGCAGCTCGACCTCGAGGTGGTCATGCCGGTCGAGGACATGCGCGAGCTGGGCGCCGCGCCGACGGCGGAGGGCGAGCCCCGCCAGTCGATCTGGCCCGCGGTCTACCCGCGCCTGCTGGAGCTGATCGACGCGCACCGCTCGACCATCGTCTTCGTCAACAACCGCCGCTCGGCCGAGCGCGTCGCCAACCGCCTGAACGAGCTGGCGGAGCGGCCGGTGGCGCGCTCCCACCATGGCTCGATCGCCCGCGAGCAGCGGCTCGAGGTCGAGGACCTGCTCAAGTCGGGGCAGCTGCCGGCGCTGGTCGCGACCAGCTCGCTCGAGCTCGGCATCGACATGGGCGCGGTCGATCTGGTGGTGCAGATCGAGTCGCCCAAATCGGTCGCCGCCGGCCTGCAGCGCGTCGGCCGGGCCGGGCACGCGGTCGGCGAGCCCTCGGTCGGCCGGTTCTTCCCCAAGTGGCGCGGCGACCTGCTGGAGACCGCGGTCGTCGTCCGCCGCATGCGCGAGGGCGCGATCGAGCGCACCCGCGTCCCCCGCCAGCCGCTCGACGTGTTGGCCCAGCAGCTGGTCGCCGCGCTGGCGATGGACGAGTGGACGGTGGACGACCTGCACGCGATGGTGCGCCGCTCGCACCCCTACCGCGACCTCTCCCGGGCGCAGCTGGAGGGCGTGCTGGAGATGCTCGCCGGCCGCTACCCCTCGGACGAGTTCGCCGAGCTGCGGCCGCGGATCGTCTGGGACCGCATCGCCGGCACCGTGCGCGGCCGCGACAGCGCGCGCCGCCTCGCCGTGATGTCGGGCGGCACCATTCCCGACCGCGGCCTGTACGGCGTCTTCCTGGCCGACTCCGGCGCCCGCGTCGGCGAGCTGGACGAGGAGATGGTCTACGAGGCCCGGCAGGGCGAGGTGTTCCAGCTCGGCGCGACCTCCTGGCGGATCGAGCAGATCACCCGCGACCGCGTCCTGGTCTCGCCCGCGCCCGGCGTGCCCGGCAAGATGCCGTTCTGGAAGGGCGACGGCGTCGGGCGGCCGTTCGAGCTGGGCGAGGCGGTGGGCGAGGCCGTGCGCACCCGCCGCTTCGGCGACCTCGACGAGCTGGCCGCCCGCAACCTGACCGCCTACCTGGACGACCAGCGCGAGGCCACCGGCGTCGTCCCGGACGACCGCACGATCGTGGTCGAGCGCTTCCGCGACGAGATCGGTGACTGGCGCGTGTGCGTGCTCTCGCCCTTCGGCGGCCGCGTCCACGCGCCGTGGGCGATGGCGATCGAGGCCCGGCTCAGCGCCGCGCTGGAGATCGAGGTCGAGGCGATGTGGTCGGACGACGGCATCGCCATCCGGCTGCCCGACGCGGACGAGCCGCCGCCGTTGGAGCTGATCGCGATCGCCCCGGACGAGCTCGACGACCTGCTGCTGGAGCGGATCTCGTCCAGCCCGCTGTTCGCCGGCCGCTTCCGCGAGAACGCCGCCCGCGCGCTGCTCATCCCGCGCCGCCGGCCGGGCCAGCGGACGCCGCTCTGGCAGCAGCGGCTGAAGGCGCACGACCTCCAGCAGGTCGCCGTCAAGCACGCCTCCTTCCCGATCGTGCTCGAGACCTACCGTGAGCTGCTCTCCGACGTGTTCGAGGTGCCGGCGCTGCGCGGGCTGCTGGAGCGGGTCGCCCGCGGCGAGGTGCGGGTGGTCGAGGTCGAGTCGCAGCGGCCGTCACCCTTCGCCGGCTCGCTGCTGTTCGACTACATCGCCACCTACATGTACGAGGGCGACGCGCCCGCGGCCGAGCGGCGCGCCCAGGCGCTGCAGCTCGACCGGGCGCTGCTCTCGGAGCTGCTCTCCGCCGGCGACCTGCGCGAGCTGCTGGACGCGGGGGCGATCGCCGAGGTCGAGTCCGAGCTGCGCGGCGGCGCCCGCCGGCGCACGGCGGACGACGACCATGACCGGCTGCGCCGGCTGGGCGACCTCGACCCGGCCGAGGTGCCTCACGGCGAGCAACTGCTGCGCGAGCGCCGCGCGGTCGAGGTGCGGATCGGCGGCCGGGGGCGGTTGATCGCCGCCGAGGACGCCGGCCTCTACCGCGACGCGATCGGGGCGCCGCTGCCGCCCGGCCTACCCGCCGCGTTCGTCGAGCCGGTGGAGGGAGCGCTCAAGCGGCTGGTGCTGCGCCACGCCCGCACCGGCGGGCCGTTCACCGCCGGCGAGCTGCGCGAGCGGCTGGGCGTCGACCCGCTGCCCACGCTGGAGCAGCTGGCGTCGAGCGGCGAGCTGCTGCGCGGCGCCTTCCGCCCCGGCGGCAGCTCCGAGGAGTGGGTCGCGCCCGACGTGCTGCGCCGCGTGCGGCGGCGCACCCTGGCCACGCTGCGCAAGCAGGTGGAGCCGGTCGAGGTCGGCTCGCTGGGCCGGTTCCTGCCCGCGTGGCACGGCATCGGCCGCAGCCTCGGCCGCGGGCCCGACCGCGTCCGCGAGGTCGTCTCCCAGCTGGGCGGCGTCGCCCTGCCGGTCGCGGCCTGGGAGGAGGACGTCCTGCCGGTGCGGGTCGAGGACTACCGCCCGGCCGACCTGGACGCGCTGTGCGCCGCCGGCGAGCTGGTCTGGATCGGCGACGGCAAGGACCGGGTCGCGCTCTACCTGCGCGACGACGCCCCGCTGCTCGCTCGGGAACCGGAGCCGCGCGAGCACCCGATCCTGGAGGCGCTCGGGTCGTCCGGCGCGCTCTTCTTCCGCGACCTGCACGCGGCGCTGGGCGGCACCGAGCGCGAGCTGCTGGCCGACCTGTGGGAGCTGGCCTGGGCCGGGCTGGTGACCAACGACAGCTTCCAGCCGCTGCGCGCGGGCGGCCGTCCGCGGCCGGTGCCGCAGCCGCTCGTCCGCCGCCGCGCCCGCCCCACCGCCGTCCTCCCCGCCGCGCAGGGCCGCTGGTCGCCCGTGGCCGGGCTGCTGCGGCCGGCAGCCGGCCCACGCGAGCGCGCCCGGGCGCTGGCCGAGGCGCTGCTCGACCGCCACGGCGTGGTCACCCGCGCCGCCGTCCTGGGCGAGGGCATCCCCGGCGGCTTCTCGGCCGTCTACGGCGAGCTGCGGATGATGGAGGAGGCCGGGCTGTGCCAGCGCGGCTACTTCGTCGAGGGCCTGGGCGGCGCCCAGTTCGCGCTGCCGGCGGCCGTCGAGCGGCTGCGCGACGTGCGCGAGCCGGAGGCAGGAGGCGCCTCCGCCGTGCTCGCCGCGCTCGACCCGGCCAGCCCGTTCGGCGCGGTGGCGCCGTGGCCCGACACCTCCCGCCGCCCCGCGCGTGCGGCCGGCGCGCGGATCGTGCTGGTGGAGGGCCGGCCGGCGCTGTTCGTCGAGCGCGGCGGCCGCGGCATCGTCACGCTCGAGCCGGAGCTGCTGGAACCGGCGATCGAGCAGCTCGCCGGCCTCGTCCGCGATGGGCGCGTCCGCCGCCTGGCGGTGGAGCGGATCGACGGCGAGCCGATCGGTGGCACCGATGCCGAGCGGCTGCTGGTCGCCCACGGCTTCCTGCAGGCTCCGCGCCGGGTCGTCCTGCGTGCCTGAGGGCCACTCGCTGGTGCTGGCGGCGCGCCGGCTCGCGCCGATCGTCGGCCAGCCGGTGACCGAGGGCGTGCTCTCCGGGGCCGCGATCGAGGCGGTCGAGGTGCGCGGCAAGCACCTGATGATCCGCTCCGATGACGGCCGCACGCTGCACGTCCACCTGGGCATGCACGGCGCCGTGCGGCTCCGCCCCAGCGGCAGCGGCGCCGGCCGCCACGTGCTGCGCACGCCGGCCGGCGACGCCGTCGTGCACCACCCCAGCCGCTACGCCGTGCACAGCACGCGGATGCTGCGGATCCCGGTCGGCCCCGACCTGCTGGGCGCGTTCGACCGCGGCGAGTACCTGCGCCGCGCTCGGCTGGCTGACCGTCCCGTCGGCGAGATGCTGCTCGACCAGCGCGTGCTTGCCGGCGTCGGCAACGTGGTCAAGTCGGAGGCGCTGTGGCGCTGCCGCGTCAGCCCCTTCGCGCCGGTGTCGGCGCTCACCGATGAGGTGCTGGGCGAGCTGGCAGATGTGTCGGCGGCGATCCTCCGGGCCGGGGTCGCGGCCGGTGGCAGGCTGCCCCGCGACGTCTACAAGCGCGGCGGCAGGCCGTGTCCGCGCTGCCGCACGCCGATCCGCCGCGACGTGCAGGGCGAGACCGCCCGCAGCACGTACTGGTGCCCGTCCTGCCAGACCCTCTCGGAGGCCTGAGTGCCGCTGCTGCGGCGCGTCGACGAGGAGGTGCTGCTCGACCGCGCCCGCGGCGTGCTGCTGGGGCTGGCCGCCGGCGACGCGCTGGGCGCGGCGCTGGAGTGGCTCTCCCCGGCGCAGATCCAGGGCCGCTACGGCGGCCCGCTGCGCGACATGGTGTCGTCGGGGATGTGGGGGATGGGCGAGTGGACGGACGACACCGCGATGATGCTGGCGCTGGCCCAGAGCCTGACCGACCGCGACGGCTACGACGAGGACGACCTCTTCGCCCGCTACGTGCTGTGGGTGCGCTCGGGGCCGAAGGACATCGGCGCCACCGTGCGCGGCTCGCTCGCCCGCGCGCGCACGGCGGACGAGGCGCGGGCGGCGGCCGAGGCGTACCACCACGAGTCGGGCGGCCACAGCGCGGGCAACGGCTCGCTGATGCGGACGGCGCCGATCGCCCTGCGCTATCGCAGCGACCGGCGCGAGCTGGAGCGCGTCTCGCGGGCCGACTCCTCGCTGACGCACCACGATCCGCTGGCTGCGGATGCCTGCGTCGTGCTCAACCTGACGATCGCGGCGCTGGTGTCCGGCAAGCGGCCGCCGCGGATCGACACCGTCGCCGGCCGCACCGCCGAGCCGTCGCTGCCGGGCGACGAGCGGGCGCTGCTCGACCGCGTGCAGCGCAAGTCCGGGTTCGTGCTGACCACGCTGGAGGTGGCGTTCGCCGCCGCCTTCGGCTGCGAGACCTTCGAGAGCGCGGTCGTCTACGCCGCCAACCTGGGCGGCGACGCCGACACCAATGCCGCCGTCACCGGGGCGCTGGCCGGCGCGCGGTTCGGCGCCGGGGCGATCCCGCAGCGCTGGCTTGAGCCGCTGCACCAGCGCGAGGTGATCGCCGCGGCCGCCGGCCGGCTGGTACGGTCGTAGCTGTCTATCACCGACGGGAGGCACTGTGCCCGAAGCACCTGACCGGAACCTTGCGCTCGAGCTCGTCCGCGTGACCGAGGCGGCGGCGCTGGCGGCCGCGCGCTGGGTCGGGGCGGGCGACAAGATCGCCGCCGACCAGGCGGCGGTGGACGCGATGCGCCACATGCTGGCGACGGTCGAGATGGACGGCGTGGTCGTGATCGGCGAGGGCGAGAAGGACGAGGCGCCGATGCTGTTCAACGGCGAGCGGATCGGCTCCGGCCAGGGCGTCGAGGTGGACGTCGCCGTTGATCCACTGGAGGGTACCGACCTGTGCGCCAAGGGCCAGCCCAACGCGCTGGCCGTGGTGGCGGGCAGCGGCCGCCAGACGATGTTCGACCCGGGGCCGTGCGTCTATATGGAGAAGCTGGCCTGCGGGCCCGACGTGGACGATGAGCTCGACCTGAACGCGCCGATCGAGGAGACGCTGGAGACGGTCGCGCGGGCGAAGCGGGTGCGGCCCCGCGACCTGATGGTGGTGATCCTCGACCGCCCCCGCCACGAGGCGATGGTCAAGCGCATCCGCGCCGTCGGCACCCGCATCCGCTTCATCCCCCACGGCGACGTCTCGGGCGCGCTGATGGCGGCCAGCCCGGACACCGGCATCGACCTGCTGTGGGGCATCGGCGGCACGCCCGAGGGCGTGCTCTCGGCGGCCGCGTTCAAGTGCCTGGGCGGCCAGTTCCAGGGCAAGCTGTGGCCGCGCGACGACGACGAGCGGAAGGCTGCGGTCGATGCCGGGTACGACGTCGACAAGGTGCTCTCGCTGGACGATCTCGTCCAGGGTGACAACACGTTCTTCGCCGCCACCGGCGTCACCGACGGCGACCTGCTGCGGGGCGTTCGCTACACCCGGGCCGGCGCGCGCACGCACTCGCTGGTGATGCGGTCGAAGTCGGGCACGGTGCGCACGCTCCAGGCGACGCACAGCATGGACAAGCTGGCCGAGCTGGCCGGCGACCGCTACGCGTAGAGCTCGGCGACCCGCGCCGACGTGACCCGGATCAGGTCGGCCGTGGGCAGCTCGACGATCTTGCCGCGCCCGCCCGCGTTCAGGCAGATCCGCTCGTGCGGCTGCGCCGAGCCGTCCAGGAACACGGGCAGCGGACGGCGCGATCCCAGCGGGCTGATGCCGCCCACCTGGTAGCCGGTGGCGCGCTCGGCGTCCCGCGGGTCGGCCATCCGGGCGGACTTCGCGCCGGCCGCCGCGGCCAGCTTCTTCAGCGAGAGCTCCGACGTGGCCGGCAGCAGCGCGAACACCAGGCCCTCGCTGGTGACGGCGACCAGGCTCTTGAACATCCGCTCCGGCTCGACCCCCAGCGCCTCGGCTGCGCGCTCGGCCGTCTGCCCGCCGCCGCCGTCGTAGGCATACTCGAGCAGCCGGAACTCGATCCCGGCCCGTCGCAGCGCCGTTGTTCCTCTGGTCTCCGCCACGGCCGGTAGTATCCCAGCGGTTTCCGGAATCCGACCAGGGAGCGGTAGGTGCGCGCAGAGTCGACGCCCGAATACGAGTCGTATCGCGACGACGCGGTCGCGATCATCAACGGCCTCGCGATCATGATCGCGGTGACGGGCGTGTGGACGAAGCCGCTCTTCACCGGCCCGATCGCCCTCGCGGTGGCCTTCATCGGCTTCTTCCTGAGCCCGCGCTCCCGCGGCGGGACGATCATCGCGGTCGTCGTCGTCGGCATCGTCGCGATGCTGATCCGCTGGCAGTTCAACTACTCGCTGGTCTGATCCCCTCGTTCCCCGCCGCGTTGCGTGAGTGGACGGCGGCAGCCCCGTGAGGGACAATGCGGGCATGAACGATCTCACCTACACCCATGAGGCCGCCGCCGACCGTGCGGACGTCGCCGAGTTCGCCGGCCGCGTCTACGGCTGGGTCGCCGCCGGCCTCTTCCTGTCCGCCTTCACGGCCTACGCCGTGAACTCCAACCAGTCGTGGCTGACCTCGGCGCAGAACAACTTCCTGCTCTGGGCGCTGCTGCCGTTCGCGCCGCTGCTCCTGCTCTCGTTCGGTGCCGCGCGGCTGTCCGGCCCGGTCTCGACGCTGGTCTACTGCGCCTTCTGCGCCCTGGAGGGCATCGCGCTGGGCGTGATCGTCTCCTACTACACCTCGGAGTCGGTGACGCTGGCGTTCGTCACCACCGCCGGCCTGTTCACGGCGATGGCCGTGCTCGGCACCGTCACCAAGCGCGACCTGACCAGCCTCGGCGGCCTGCTCTTCGCCGGCCTGCTGGGCCTGATCATCGCCAGCATCGCCAACATCTTCGTCGGCTCGACCGGCCTGATGTGGCTGATCACCTACGCCGGCGTCGCCATCTTCCTGGGCCTGACGGCGTACGACGCGCAGCGGGTCAAGCTGCAGGCGCAGAGCGGCAACACCAGCCAGGGTGCGGCGATGATGTGCGCGGTCGGCCTCTACCTGGATGCGCTCAACCTGTTCCTGTTTCTGCTCCGCATCTTCGGGCGCAACTGAGCGGCTGAGTCAGGCGCCGAGGCCGGGCTCGATGGACAGGGCGGCGGCCACCTTCGGTCTGCCGTCCACCTCGTAGGCGACGTCCACCGAGTGCTCGGTCTTGTACCGGCCCCAGAACATCAGCCGTGCGTAGGTCTTGACGTCGTCGCGGCGCGGCTCGATCAGGCGCTCGGCGAACACGAGGTCGGTGCCGGCCACCTCGAAGTCGCGGCCTTCGACCTGCTCGACGCCGTTCACGAACACCTGGAACGGGCGGGCGATGTCGGCCGGCAGCCGCACACGTGAGCCCGTCATCGGCAATGGCGCCATAGGCGCGGGCGAGGGTGACAGGGCGGGAAGGCTTGATACCGTGTGAGCATGGCGGAGAACGACCCGTATTCTGCCCGCGACCGGCTCTCGAGCGGCGAGGTCATCCACCGTCTCGACCGGGTGTGCGACCCGCACACCCTGCCCTACACGGTCTGCGTGCTGCTCGAGAACCTGCTGCGGCGGGTGGGCGGCGACCATGTCACGACCGACGACGTGGACGCGCTGGCGGCGTGGCCCGCCGGCCGGCCCGGCACGAACCTCGCGTTCATGCCGGCCCGCGTGATCATGCAGGACCTGACCGGCGTGCCGGCCGTGGTCGACCTGGCGGCGATGCGCGGCGCCGTCGCCCGGCGCGGCGGCGACCCGTCCCGCGTCGATCCGCTGGTGCCGGTGGACCTCGTCATCGACCACTCGGTGCAGGTGGACGCGTTCGGCAGCGACCGCGCCTACCAGCGCAACATCGACCGCGAGTTCGAGCGCAACGAGGAGCGCTACGCGCTGCTGCGCTGGGCGCAGGGCGCCTTCGACAACTTCCGGGTGGTGCCGCCCGGCATGGGCATCGTCCACCAGGTCAACCTCGAGTACCTGGGCAAGGTCGTGCAGGTGCGCGACGGCGTCGCCTTCCCGGACACCCTGGTCGGCACCGACTCGCACACGACGATGATCAACGCGCTGGGCGTGCTCGGCTGGGGCGTCGGCGGCATCGAGGCCGAGGCCGCGATGCTGGGCCAGCCGCTCTACCTGACGCCGCCGGTGGTGCTGGGCGTTCGCTTGACCGGCGAGCTCCAGCCGGGCGTGACCGCCACCGACCTGGTGTTGACGGTGACCGAGGCGCTGCGCCGGCGCGGCGTCGTCGGCCAGTTCGTCGAGTTCTTCGGGCCGGGCCTGGCGTCGCTGACGGTGGCCGACCGCGCCACCATCTCCAACATGTCGCCCGAGTTCGGTTCGACGGCGGCCGTGTTCCCGGTGGACGAGCGGACGCTCGGCTACCTGCGCAGCACCGGCCGGCCGGCCGAGCTGATCGACCTGGTCGAGCGCTACACCAAGGAGCAGGGCCTGTTCCGCAGCGGCGACCACGTGCCGGCCTTCTCGGACGTCTTCGACTTCGACCTCGCCGCCGTCGTGCCCAGCGTCGCCGGGCCGCGGCGGCCGCAGGACCGCGTCTCGCTGCCGGCCGTCGGCGGCAGTTTCTCGGACGCGTTCGAGCTGCGGCACGGCAACGGCACCCGGCTGGGCGACGGCTCGGTGGCGATCGCCGCGATCACGAGCTGCACGAACACGTCCAACCCGGCGCTGATGCTGGCCGCGGGCCTGCTGGCCAAGAAGGCGGTCGAGCGCGGGCTCCAGACCAAGCCGTGGGTCAAGACCAGCCTGGCGCCCGGTTCGCGGGTGGTCAGCGACTACCTGGAGCGGGCGGGCCTGACGCGGTACCTGGACGAGCTGCGGTTCAACCTGGTCGGCTTCGGCTGCACCACGTGCATCGGCAACTCGGGGCCGCTGCCCGACGACGTCGCCGGCGAGATCACCGACCGCGACCTGTCCGTCGCCGCCGTCCTCTCCGGCAACCGCAACTTCGAGGCGCGGATCCATCCCCAGGTGCGGGCCAACTACCTGGCGTCGCCGCCGCTGGTGGTCGCCTACGCGCTGGCGGGGACGGTCACCACCGACCTCACCACCGAGCCGCTGGGGACCGGGTCGGACGGCGCGCCCGTCTACCTGCGCGACATCTGGCCGACCGGCGACGAGGTCGCGGAGGCGCTCGCGGGCTCGGTCGGGAGCGACCTCTACGACGACCAGTACGGGCGCATCTTCGACGGCGACCAGCGCTGGCGCGACCTGCCCGTGCCCGAGGGCGAGCTGTTCGCCTGGGATCCCGGCTCCACGTACGTGCGCGAGGCGACGTTCTTCGAGCACGACCCCGACCTGTCCGACATCGAGGGCGCCCGGGTGCTGGCGCTGTTGGGCGACTCGGTCACCACCGACCACATCTCGCCGGCCGGGTCGATCCCGCAGGCGACGCCCGCCGGCAGGTACCTGATCGAGCACGGCGTCGAGCCGCGCGACTTCAACTCCTACGGTGCCCGTCGTGGCAACCACGAGGTGATGATCCGCGGCACGTTCGCGAACATCCGGCTGCGCAACAAGCTGGTCGATCCCGCCGAGGGCGGGCTGACGCTGCATCTGCCCGACGGCGAGCAGCTCTCGATCTACGACGCCTCGCTGCGCTACGCCGAGGAGGGCGTGCCGCTGGTTGTGATTGCGGGCAAGGAGTACGGCTCGGGGTCGTCCCGCGACTGGGCCGCGAAGGGCAGCGCCGCGCTGGGCGTCCGGGCGGTGATCGCGGAGAGCTTCGAGCGCATCCACCGGTCGAACCTGGTCGCGCTGGGTGTGCTGCCGCTCCAGTTCGAGGCGGGCGAGTCGGCCGCGTCACTGGGCCTGACCGGGCGCGAGACCTACACGATCCGTGGGCTGGGCGAGCTCGGCGTGGGCGACCACGTGGACGTCGAGGTGGACGGCGAGCGCCGCTTCCGGGCGTTCGTGCGGTTCGACGCCGAGGCCGACCTGCCGGTGTTCCGCGCCGGCGGCCTGCTCCAGAAGATGGTCGCCGAGCTCTCCGCCTCTTAGGCAGGCAGCACGACGACGCAGTCGATCTCGACCTTGATGCCGCCGGCGAGCGCCGCGCCGATGGTGGTGCGCGCGGGCCGCGGCTCCGGGAAGATCTCGGCGTAGACGCCGTTCATCGCGTCGAAGTGCTCGATGTCCGCCAGGTAGACGCCGCAGCGGACGACGTCCGCCAGCGTCGCGCCCGCGCCCTCGACGATCGTCCGCAGGTTGGCGAGCGTCTGCCGCGTCTCGTCCTCGATCGATCCCAGCTCCGGCACGCCGTCGCGGAACGGCCCCTGGCCGGCGACGTAGAGGAACCGGCCCTCGGCGACGATGCCGGGGGAGTAGGCGCCCATCGGGCGCGTTCCGGTGACAGGCTCACGCATCGTGGCGAGCATAGCGCCCGCAAGACGCGCGGGGCGGTTGAGCTGTCGTCCAACCGACTGGCTTCCGGCGTGCGATCCGTTCCGGGGAATGACGGGACTCTGACGCCATGCAACGGTTCGGTCACAGGTGGCCGGAGGTATGCCGGGAGCGTCGCGGCCGGCGCGGGTAGGCTCCATCGGGTGAGCCTGGCCGACGATCTGCGACGCGCGGTGGGCTCGGAGAACGTGATCTCCGATCCCACCGCGCTGCGCGTCTACGAGACGGACGGGCTGGCCAGCCACCGCGCGGTGCCGCTGGCCGTCGTGCTGCCCGAGACCACCGAGCAGGTCGCCGCCGCGGTGCGCATCTGCCACCAGACCGGGACGCCGTTCGTCGCCCGCGGCGCGGGCACCGGGCTGTCCGGGGGGGCGGTGCCGGTGGCGAGCGGCATCGTGATCGGCCTGTCGCGGATGAACCGCATCCTCGACGTCGACGTCCCCAACCGCCGGGTGCGGCTCCAGCCGGGCGTGACCAACCTGGACGTGACCCGGGCGGTCGCGCCGCACGGCCTCTACTACGCGCCCGACCCCTCGTCGCAGCAGGTCTGCACGATCGGCGGCAACGTGGCCGAGAACTCCGGCGGCGCGCACTGCCTCAAGTACGGCTTCACCACCAACCACGTGCTCGAGGCCGAGCTGGTGCTGGCCGACGGCGACGTCGTGCGGCTCGACACGTGGGGCGCGCTCGACCTGCTCGGCGCCGTGGTCGGCTCGGAGGGCACGCTCGGGGTCGTCACCGAGGCGCTGGTGCGGGTGCTGCCGGTGCCGCAGCGGGTGGAGACGCTGCTGGCCGACTTCGAGACGACCGACCACGCCGGCGAGGCCGTGTCGGCGATCATCGCGGCCGGCGTGATCCCCGCGGCGATCGAGATGATGGACGCGCTCAGCATCCGCGCCGCCGAGGAGTCGATGCACGTCGGGCTGCCGCTGGACGCCGGTGCCGTGCTGCTGGTCGAGCTGGACGGCCCCGACCTCGAGGTCGAGGCGACGGTGGACGACGTGGACGAGCTGTGCCTCGCCGCCGGCGCCCGCACCGTGCGCCGCGCGCGCGACGAGGCCGAGCGGGCCGGCTTCTGGCGCGGCCGCAAGGCCGCCTTCCCGGCGATGGGGCGGCTCAGCCGCGACTACTACGTGCAGGACGGCGTCGTCCCCCGCACCCGCCTGCCCGAGACGCTCCGCCGGATCGCCGACCTCTCCCGCGAGCACGGCCTGCGGGTGGCCAACGTCTTCCACGCGGGCGACGGCAACCTGCATCCGCTGGTGCTCTACGACGGGTCGGTGCCGGGCGAGCCCGAGCGGGCCGAGCAGCTCGCCTCCGACATCCTCGCCGCCTGCGTCGATGCGGGCGGCTCGCTCACCGGCGAGCATGGCATCGGCCTGGACAAGGCCCGCCACATGCCGCGCATGTTCTCGGAGGCCGACCTGCTGGCGATGCACCGCGTCCGCTGCGGCTTCGATCCCGGTGGCCTCTGCAACCCCGGCAAGGTGTTCCCGACGCCGCGGCTGTGCGGCGAGGTGCCGGGGCCGTACCGCGCGCACCCGCTGGAGCGCGAGGGGCTGGCCGAGCGATGGTGATCGAGCACGAAGCCGGCGACCTGACCTGCACCGTCGAGGCGGCGACGCCGATGCCGGAGCTGACAACGGCGCTGGCCCGGCACGGCCAGATGCTCGCGCTCGACCCGCCCGGCACGGCGGAGCTGACGGTCGGCGAGGTCTTCGACCGCGCGCTGTTCGGTCCGCGGGCGCACCGCTACGGCCTGCCCCGCGACCTCGTGCTCGGCATCCGCGCCCGGCTGGCCGACGGCAGCGAGGTGCGGGGCGGCGGCAAGGTGGTCAAGAACGTCGCCGGCTACGACCTGCCCAAGCTCTTCACCGGCGCCGGCGGCGCGCTGGGCGAGCTGCTCGAGCTGACGCTGCGCCTGCACCCGCTGCCGCCGGCCACCGCGACCGTGCTGGCGCCGCTGGGCGACGCGACCGCGTTCGAGCAATGGCATCCCGCCTGCGTCGAGGGGCTGGCGCCGGAGGGCGTGATGCGGGTGCGCTTCGAGAGCCGGGTGGCCGGCGCGCTGGCCCGCGCGGCCGCCGACGCGGTCGGCGGCGAGGTGGTGGACGACGACGAGGCGCTGTGGGCCGAGCACCGCGAGCGGCAGGCCGGCCTGGCGCTCTGGCGGTGTCCGCCGGCGGCCTGCGCGGAGCATGCGGCGCGGCTCGCCGAGCAGGGCGCGACCCGCGTGGTCGGCCGCTGGGCGCGCGGCTGGCTGTTC
This sequence comes from uncultured Actinomycetes bacterium, assembly GCA_963797175.1. Taxonomy (GTDB): domain Bacteria; phylum Actinomycetota; class Thermoleophilia; order Gaiellales; family JAICJC01; genus DATLLN01. The sequence goes on along the minus strand of CAWCOL010000009.1, from coordinate 519,864 downwards.
GCCGACATCGAGCCGCCGGCGGTCGAGCCGACGCCGCTCGAGCGGCGTGTGATCGAACGGTTCGCGGCAGCATGAGCGAGCAGCCGCGGACGCTGATCGACGCCTGCGTCCACTGCGGCTTCTGCCTGCCCTCCTGCCCGACCTACCAGCTGTGGGGCGAGGAGATGGACTCGCCGCGCGGCCGCATCCACCTGCTGTCGCTGATCGAGGACGGCGAGCTGGCGATGGACGCCACGGCCGCCGAGCACTTCGACCGCTGCCTGGGCTGCCTGGCCTGCGTCACGGCCTGCCCCAGCGGCGTGCGCTACGACCGCCTGATCGAGCACGCCCGCGTGGTGCGCCGGGCGGAGGCCCCGTCGAGCCTGCGGGCGCGACTGATCGACCGGCTCGTCTTCGCGCTCTTCCCGCACCCGCGCCGGCTGCGCGCGATCTCGTGGCCGCTGGCCCTCGGCATCCGCCCGCTGGCGCTGGCGCCGCGCGTGACCCGCGCCGACCTGCGGGCCGCGCCACCGCCGCGCACCGCCGCCCGGCCGCCGCAGCGGATGCGGGTGGCGCTGCTTGCCGGCTGCGTCCAGCGGGTCTACTTCGGCAGGGTCAACGTCGCGGCCGCCGCCGCCCTCGCCGCGCGCGGCTGCGAGGTGGTCGTGCCCGAGGGCCAGGGCTGCTGCGGGGCGCTCTCGACCCACGCCGGGCGCGACCAGGAGGGGATGCGGCGGGCGCGCGAGACGATCGCCGCGCTGGACGGCTATGACCGCGTCGTCGTCACGGCGGCCGGCTGCGGGTCGGCCATGAAGGGCTATGGCGAGCTGCTGGGCACCGACGACGCGCGGGCGTTCAGCGAACGCGTCCGAGACGTCACCGAGCTGCTGGTCGAGCTGGGGCCGCCCCCCGACGCGGGCCGCGCGACCGGCCGGCCGCCGCTGCGCGTCGTCTACCAGGACGCGTGCCACCTGCGCCACGCGCAGGGCGTCCGTGACGAGCCGCGTGAGCTGCTGCGGGGCGTGCCCGGGATCGAGCTGGTCGAGATCGAAGGGGCGGACACGTGCTGCGGTTCGGCCGGGATCTACAACCTGACGCAGCCGGCGGCGGCGCGGGAACTGGGCGAACGGAAGGCGCGGGCGATCCTCGACGCCGCCCCCGACGTCATCGCCACGGCCAACCCCGGCTGCGCGCTCCAGCTGGCGGCCTCGCTGCGCCACCTGGGGCGCGGCGACCTGCGGATCGTCCACCCGGTCGAGCTGCTGGGCTGACTACTCGTATTCGCCGAGCGCGAAGGCGATCGCGGCCAGCACGAGGGCGACGATCACGCCCCAGATCCCCCACGGGAAGGCGTCCAGTCCGCGGGCGACGAGGCCCGCCAGCAGGCCGATCAGGATGCCGCTCCCGATCACCCACATCGCCAGCTTTCCGCCGCTGATCTCCACGCCGCCACGATACCAAACAGCGTCCGTGGCACGGCCACCACGCTCCGGCAGGATGATGGGTTATCGTTTGACTGGCGGTGACCACCGTTGTCACCCAGGGGAGCACGTGATGACGCAGACCGAAGCTCTGTATCGAGGACTGATCGAGCGGATCCCCGCGGTGACGTATGCCACCGCCCCGGACGGCACCCCGCTCTACATCAGCCCCCAGATCGAGGAGCTGTTCGGTTGCAGCCAGGAGCGCTGGATGGACCGGCTGGGGGAGTGGGAGGACCGCATCCACCCCGACGACCGCGAGCGGGTCATCTCCGAGTGGCAGGAGGCGCTTGCCAACGGGCTCGAGTACCAGGACGAGTACCGCGTCCTGCTGCCCGGCGGCGACCTGCGCTGGGTGCTCGACCACGCGATGCCGGTGTTCGACGAGCAGGGCCACGCGCAGATCTTCCAGGGCGTGATCTCCGACGTCACCGACCGGCACCGGGCCGACGCCGCCGAGCGCCAGGCGGACGGCCGCCTGCGCCAGATGCTGGGCGCGATCCCGCTTGCAGCGGTGATCGAGGACACGCGCGGCCGGATCATCTACTGCAACCGGCACCTGGTCGACCTGATCGGCCGGCCGGAGGAGAGCATCGTCGGCGCGCGCTGGCTGGACACGGTCTCGCCGGCCGACCGCCGCGAGCTCGAGAGCAACTACTACGAGCAGCTCCACCACGGCACCGTGATGCCGTACTCGGAGTCCGAGATCGCCGCGCGCGACGGCCGCCGCCGCCGCTACGGCTGGTGGACGGCGCCGCTCCGCAACGAGGAGGGCCGGGTGTGGGGCGCGGCCAGCATCGGCCTCGACATCACCGAGTACCGGCGGTCGGAGGAGGCGCTGCGGCAGAGCGAGATGCGCCGCCGCCGTGTGCTGGGGATGGTGCTGCGCGCCGAGGACGCAGAGCGCTCACGCATCGCCGGCGAGCTGCACGACGACACGGTGCAGGTGCTGACGGCGACGCTGGTGTCGCTCGACCGGCTGATGGGCTCGATCCGCCGCGGCGAGGGCGCGGTGGACGTGGCCGACATCGAGCGCGTGCGGGCGGTCGTCTACGAGGCGACCGAGCGGACGCGGCGGCTGATGTTCGAGCTGCGGCCGCAGCTGCTGGAGGCGCACGGCCTGCGCGTGGCGGTGGAGGCGCTGCTCGAGGAGGCCGCGGGCGACACCCGGGCGGAGCACCGGGTGATCGCGCCCGACAAGCGATTCCCGGCGCCGATCGAGGACATGGCGTACCGCGTCGTCCGCGAGACGCTCGCCAACGTGCGCAAGCACGCCCAGGCGACGCACGTCGAGGTCGAGCTCGAGGAGGTGGACGGGATGCTGGCGGGCCGCGTGTCCGACGACGGCCGCGGCTTCGACCCGGACGCCGTGCGCGACCGGCCCCGCGCCTACCTGCACCTCGGGCTGGACGCCGTCTCCGAGCGGCTGTGGCTCGCCGGCGGCAGCTTCGACCTGGAGACGGTGCCGGGCGGCGGCACCACAGTGCGCTTCTCGATCCCGCTCGACCAGGGTCAGCCGAGGTCGGCGTAGCGGCGGCCGCCGAAGCGCGCCGCCAGCTCGTCGTCCTCCCCGTCTGCCGTCGTGGCAACGATGTCGATCGCCGTCTCCAGCTCGACCTGGTCGAGGTCGTCGCCGAGGATGACGTGCTCGAACCATGCCTCCCGCCGGCTGGGCAGGTACGAGTAGGCGCCGAACGGCGAGGCGTCCGACAGCTCGAGCAAGCGCAGCGCCAGCTCGTCCGTCAGATCGACGTCCGACAGCACCGGCGAGGAGGCGCGGACGGCCGTCGAGTCCTCCAGCACCGGCAGCACGTCCACGAACACGCGGGCGCTGCCGAAGCCGCCGTGGAAGCCCCAGTCCGGGTCGTGCTGGAAAGGCCCGTAGCGCTGCTCCAGGAACCGCTGGACGCGGGTCGTGGTGATGGCGACGTGGTCGGCCGCGTCGCGGCGGAGCGCTGCGGGCAGCTCGGGCACGTGCGGCACAGGCGTCGCCTCACACGTCAGCGCGTGGATCCGCGGCGAGAATGCGTGCGCGGTCCAGCCCACCGTCCAGACGCTGGCCTTGATCTCGACCGCGGCCATCGTGGTGCCGGCCAGGATCGCGTGCTCGATCCGGATCGCGCCGTCGCGGTGGGCGAGCCGGCCGATCGTCGTGTTGGCGTTCTCGATCACCAGCGTGCGCGCCAGCCGCCCGTCCAGCGTCTCGGCCGCGGCGATGTCGGCGTGGACGGCGACGTACGGCCGCCCGTCGTCCAGCAGGGCGACGTCGGCGGTCACCTCCGCCTCCCCGAGCCCCATCGTGCCGCGCCAGGCGTGCTCGCCCGGGTCGATGCCGGTGAACGCCCGCGCCAGCGCGTGCCGCACCGTCAGCCGGTAGACGTCGATCTGCCCTTCGCTGCTCATGTCGGGAGTATGCCGCACCCCCGGTCACGCCGGCCGCGGCAGGAGCACGTGCAGCGCGTGCGCCGAGATGGCCGGCGCCCGGCCGCAGTAGGTGCAGGAGTCCAGCGGGACGGTCACGCGCCGGCCGTCGATGTGCGTGGTCGCGGTCGCCCGGATCCCGGCGATCAGCGGACAGGCGCACGCGCCGATCGGCGTGTGCGCGAGCACGCGGCGAAGGTCGGCGATCGCGCGGCAGTCAGCCGTCGATCCGCCGTCGCCGGTTGCGCAGGAGAACCGCCGGACGGCGATCAGGCCCCAGGGATGGCTGCCGTCGCCGAACGTCTCGTTGCGGAGGCGACGAACGACGCACAGCTCGCCGGCCGGGCACGCCGGCAGCCGCGATCGGTCCCGCTCCGGGGAGCCGACGGAGGAGCGCACCATCCAGACGACCGCGCGCGGCTCGGTGCCCGCTCCGTCGGCGACCGTCGCGCCGCCAGGCTGGGCGCTGGTGGGGAGCGTCGCGCCGCCGTTCCCCCCGGAGCAGGATGCGCCGGCAGTGGCGATGATTGCTGCGAGAGCCGCAACACCGATGAGCCGCCAGGTGCGCACCCTTCTGTGACGCACCGGGGAGGGCCGCGGTTCCCGGCTACCCGCCCAGCAGGAAGGGACGGGCGACGCGCCAGGCCAGGCGCGGGCCGCGCCGCGCGGTGGCCAGCAGGAAGGGCAGGCCGAGCAGGTCGGCGCGCAGGATCGGCGTCACCACCTCGGCCGGCAGCCGGCTGATCAGCTCGACCGCACGGTCCCAGCCCTCGTCGTCCAGTCGGGCAACGTAGTGATTGGCGCGCAGGGCGAGCGGCCAGGCGCGGCCGCGGCTGCGACGCCCGGTCCGCTCCCACGCCCCGATCCGGTCGCGGGTGACGAGGCCGGGGCGGCCCAGCCCGGCCGCGGCGATCGGGGCGGCCCGGCGGGCGGCCTCGATCACGTGGCGGATGCCCTCGCCCAGCAGCGGGTTCGACTGCGCCGCCGCGTCGCCCAGCACCAGCAGCCCGTCGGCCGTCAGGTGGGGCGGCGGGCTGGCGCTGGGAATGCGCCCGCTGTGCAGCTCGAGCACGCGCGAGCCTTCGAGCGACGCGCGCAGCGCGTGCTCGACCGGGCCGTAGAGCGCGCGCGGGTTGTCCGGCACGTCCGGCTGGATGACGCCGACGCCGACACGGACACGGGTGTCCCCGCGGGGGAACGCCCAGGCGTAGCCCGCGGGGGCGACGCCGCCGACCAGGATCATCGCCTCGTGCTGGGGAAAGCGCGGCGCGCTCAGCTCCTCCTCGTAGCCGACGCCGACCCGGGCGAAGCCGGGGTGCACGCCGGCGTGGCGGGCGAGCAGCGACGGCGTGCCGCTCGCATCCACCGCCAGGCGGCAGGCGACCTGCCTGCTCTCGCCGTTTCTGCGCAGCGAGAGGACGCCGGTCTCGACCGGCCGCACCAGCGTGCCGGTCTCGACGCGCGCACCGGCGGCCTCGGCGCGGCCTGCCAGGTGCTTCCAGGTCCCGGTCACGTCCAGCGAGCAGCCGACCGGGCCGCCCCACTCGACGACCGCCCGCGAGTGCTGCGACCGGAACGAAAGCGTCGTGATCGGATGCCACAGGTGGTCGGGGAGCCCCAGCCGGCGGAGGTCGTCCGGCCACGAGCCGCCGGACGTGCGCACCGGCACGCCGATCTCGGCGTTCCGCTCGCAGACCAGCACGTCGAAGCCACGCCGCGCCAGCGGCTCGGCCAGCGCCAGCCCGGCGGGCCCGCCGCCCGCGATCACCACGTCCACCCGCTCCATCCGCAGGACGGTACTCCCCTTCCGGCGCTCGGTAAGCTGCTGGCATGAAGGGACGCGAGCTGGATCGAGCGCTCGCCCTCGCCGACGAGCTGGTCGAGCTGCGCGCGAGCCTGCGCAGGATCCGCCACCTCGAGGAGGAGATTGCCGCCGCCGGCGAGGTCGAGCGGCACGCCCCGGACGTGGTGCACGCCGCGTCCCGCCGCCGCGACGAGATCGAGCAGATCGCGCGCGAGCTGGAGGACCAGTGGGTGATGCAGAACCCGCTGGTGACGATCTGGCAGCGCGCGGTCGACCTGGCCGAGCAGGCAGCGTACGCCGGCGCCGACACGGCGCCCTACCAGGACGATGTGGACGAGGCCCGCCACCGGGTCGAGGCCGCGCGGCTGGAGACCCGGGAGGTGCTCGACCGTCTCGCCGGCGAGCGCGAGGCGCTGGTGGACGTCGCACTGGCGGCCCCGTTCGAGCTGCCGCTGTGCGAGGCCGTGCACGACGACGGGCGCCCGGAGGCGGCCCGCCGCGACGCGCTGGCGCTGGCCGGCTACGCCCAGGAGCTGGACGAGGCCGCGACCCGAGCCCATGCGGTCGCCGCCCGCACCGTGGCCGACGCGCGGGCCGAGCTGGCGGAGCTGGGCGACCCGGTGGACGTCCAGAGCCGGATCGACGCGATCGAGCGTGAGCTGCCGGCGGTCGTGCCGCTGCCCGGCTCGGCGCCGCCCTCCGCGGCGATCCGCCTGGAGCGCGCGGGCATCGCGGTCGAGCAGCCGCGGTGACGCCGCGGCGGGCGGTGGCCGCGGGCCGGCTGCCGATGGAGCGGGCACTCGCACTGGACGAGGCCGTCGCGCGCGCGGGCGGCGGCCCGGCGCTGCTGCTGTGGCGCACCGAGCCGGCCGTCATCCTGGGCCGGTTCCAGCGCGCCGACTGGGAGGTGGACGCGGCCGCCTGCGCCGCTCGCGGCGTCCGCGTGTGGCGGCGGTTCACCGGCGGCGGCACCGTCTACCTCGACCCGGGGACGCTGTGCGTCGCGCTGTCCGCCCCGGCCGGCCACCCCGACGCGGGCCTCGGGATCCCGGAGCTGTACGCGCCCCTGCTGGACGGCGTGGCCGCCGCGCTGCGGGCATGCGACGTGGACGCCGAGCGCGACGACCGCACGGTGCGCGTCGCCGGTCGCAAGGTCACCGGCATCGCCGCCCACCGCGGCCGGGCCGGCGCGATGGTGCACGGCACCGTGCTGATCGACGCCGACCTGGCGGCGCTCCGCGCCACCATCGCCGGCCCCCGCGGTGGCGACCTCGAGGGCCGGCCGCGGCCCTCGCCCAGCCGTCCCGACCACGTCGCCAACACCGGCGCCCGCGCGCTGGAGCAGGCCCTGTGCGCCGCCTTCGAGGCCGAGCCGGGCGAGCTGACCGGCGAGGAGGTCGAGCTGGCCGAACGGCTCGCGGCCGAGCGCTACGCCGACCGTGGCTGGCACGGCGGCCCCTGGCTCGACGTCACGCCGCCTGCCGTGGTCGCCGTGCTGGGAGGCAGCGACGGGAGAGGCTCCGGCGCGGATGCCCGCACCACAGCCCCTCCCGGCGATGCTCGCTAGAGCGCGGCCGACGCAGACATGAGCAGCGTGGCCAGCGCCGAGTCCAGCAGCGCCAGCACGGTGATGATGCCGACCGAGATGACGGTGAGCATGATCGCGTACTCTGCGGTGGTCTGACCGGACTCGAAGCGGTCGAGATGGTGATCCATCGATGCTCCTTCGTGACGCGCCCGTCCCGAAGGATGAAAAGACGGAGAACAAGTCGGGTCGGACGCGGTACTACTCCATCGTCAGATGCGGTGGCACGGCGCAGACCCGATCGGGTGAAACGGTGGCAGGAAGGGACGGTGGGCCTGGATGCCCTTGGAGTCGAAGGAGTTTCAATACGAGACGTCGCTGGAGTGGACGGGCGGCCGCGCCTGCACCGTGCAGGCGCCCGGCCGGGAGCCGCTGGTCGTCACGCCCCCGGAGGCGTTCCCCGGGGCCGAGAGCAACCGCTGGAGCCCTGAGCACCTGTTCGTGGCCGCCCTCCAGTCCTGCACGATGCTCTCCTTCCTGGCGCACTGCTCGCACAACGGCGTCGAGGTCGTGTCGTACCGCTCCGAGGCGACCGGTGACCTCAGCCGGCGCGCGCGTGACCGCCGCTACGCCTTCAAGCGGATCGCGGTGACCGTGACCGCGACCGTCGCCGGCGGCCACGCGCCGCTGGCGCAGGGCCTGACGCCCAAGGCCGAGCGGGACTGCTTCATCTCCGCCTCGACGACGGCGGACGTCGCGACCACCTGGCGGATCTCGGAGTGAGCGAGCCGCTGGCCGGAAGCGCGGTCTCCGAGCTGCCCGATGCGGCGGCGGCCGCGACCGAGGCGGCGCGGATCGCCGGCGCCGAGTTGCACGGCGCGCCGGTCGACCTCGCCCTCGTCTTCTTCTCCACGCACCACGCCGCTGCGGCCGAGCAGGTCGCCGACGCCGTGCGCCGCGAGCTCCGTCCGGCGGCGCTGGCCGGCGTCAGCTCGAGCGGCGTGGCCGGCGCCGGCCGGCTGCTGGAGGGCGGCACGGCCGCCGTCAGCGTGCTCGCGCTCTCGCTGCCGGACACGACCGTCGGCGTGCACCCGATCTCGACCGCCGTCGGCGGCGACGGCGCCGTCATGAACGTCCCGGGCGACTTCACGCCGCCCGCGCCGGGCGGCGCCGTGATGGTGCTCGCCGACCCGTTCACCTTCCCGGTCAAGACGTTCCTGCGGCTGCTCGGCGACCGCTGGGGTGGCGCGCTCGCGGTCGGCGGCCTGGCGTCGGGAGGCGCAGGCCCGGGCGAGCACGCCCTGATCTGCGACGACCACGTGCTGCGCCGCGGCGCCGTCGTGCTCACCTTCAGCGGCGCGGTGACGCTGCACGCCGTGGTCTCGCAGGGCTGCGACCCGATCGGCCCCGACCTGATCGTCACCGCCTCGGGCGGCCGCGTCATCAACGAGCTGGGCGGGCGCCCGGCCTACGAGCGCCTGGTCGAGATCGTCGAAGGGCTCCCCGAGGAACGCCGGGAGCTGGTGTCGCACAGCCTGACGATGGGCTCGGTGATCGACGAGAACCGCTCCGAGCACCGGCGCGGCGACTACCTGATCCGCGGGGTGGTCGGCGCGGACGTCGAGTCGGGCGCGATCGTCGTCGGCGACCTGCCCCGCGTCGGCCAGACGATGCGCTTCCACGTCCGCGAGCCGGGCGGCGCCGACCGCGACCTGCGGCTCGCCCTCGCCGCCGAGCGGGCGGTGCTGGGCGACCGGATCGTGGCAGGGGTGCTGTTCTCGTGCACCGGGCGGCGCGAGGGTCCGGTGCCGCTGCGCAACGACGACGCGGCCACCATCGGCGAGGAGCTGGCCGGCGTGCCCGGCGCGGGCATGCTCTGCGCCGGCGAGATCGGCCCCGTCGGCGGCGTCTCGTTCATCCACGGGTTCACCGCCACCATGGCGCTCCTGGTGGGAGGCGGCGAGCCGGCTTCGGGCTAGGCGAGGCCCTCGCGCGCCTCGCGCACCAGGGTGACGGCCTCGGGGAAGATCATCCGGATCGCGTCGCGCACCTGCATCGCCTGTGCGTCGGGCGAGCCGGCCAGATCCAACCGCCCGATCGCGGCGACCGTGATGCCGACCGCCAGGTTGATCGCCTGGTCGGCGAACGCGACCTTCTGGCTCTGCTGCGCCTGCTCCATGAAGCCCTGGAGGTTGCGCTGGATGTCCTCGGGATCTCCTCCGAACATGCCGAACGGAAATTCACTCATGCCAAAAGCGTAGCGCCATCGGGCGGCTACTCGGCGTAGACGCCGTGGAGCACCGACGCGGGGTCGGGCGGCGGGCTGGCCTCGGCCTCTGCCACGGCACGCTCGATCGTGGCGTGCACCTCGGCGTCCAGGTCGCGCTGCTCGCCGTCGGTCAGCTCGTGGTGCACCTGGAGCCAGGTTCGGAAGCGGTCGACCGGGTCCTTCGCCAGGAACTCGTCCATCAGGTCGCGCGGCACGTAAGAGGCGTCGTCGTGCACGGCGTGGCCCTCCATCCGCAGCGTGATCAGCTCGAGCAGCGTGGGGCCGTCGCCGGCGCGCGCCTTCTCGACCGCGCGGCTCACCTCCCGGTACACGGTGAGCACGTCGGTGCCGTCCACGACGATGCCCTCGAAGCCGTAGGCGGGGCCGCGGTCGGCCAGGTGCGGGCCCGCGAACGAGAGCCGGTTCGGCGTCGAGTACGCGTACTGGTTGTTGTCGATGATAAAGACGATGGGCAGGCGGCGGACGCCGGCCAGGTTCATCGACTCGTGCATGTCGCCGCGGGCGGCGGCGCCGTCGCCGCACCAGCCGAGCGCGACGCGCGGCTCGCTGCGCAGCTGGAACGCGAGGGCGATGCCGGTGATGGTCGGGATCATCGCCGGCAGGTGGCTGACCCCGGCCAGCAGGCCCTTGCCGGTGCCGAAGTCGTTGCTGCGCAGGTTCGAGTCGCGGCCGCCGGTGGCTCCGCCCGAGCGGCCCATGTACTGGCAGAACATCGCCGCGGGATCGACGCCGCGGGCGACGTGCACACCCATGTTGCGGTGTAGGGGAGAGGCGATGTCGTCGGGGCCCATCGCGCTGGCCGCGCCGACCGACGCGGCCTCGTTGCCGCGCCCGGTGTAGTAGCTGCCGGGCAGCTTGCCGCCCTTGAACAACAGATTGCCGCGCTCCTCGATTCCGCGCGTCAGCAGCATGTCGCGGAACATCTGCAGCAGGCGAGGGCGGTCGAGGCCAAGCGCGGCCACCTCTTCGGCGGACATCAGCGGCTCGGCCAGGCGGACGGCGGCGGTCGACATTGGGCGGGGAGGATACCGTCCGGCGCCGCTGGTCAGGCGCGGACGCGGCTCCCGGCGTGGCGGGCGAGGCGGGCTAGCCGGGTGTCCCACTGGTCGCCGACCCGCGTCATCCAGGCCACGGCGTCCTCCAGCGGCGCCGGGCTGACGGTGTAGCGCACATCCCGGCCGCGGCGCAGCGGCGTGACCAGGCCGGCGGCGTCGAGCGCCGCCAGGTGCTTGGCGATCGCCTGGCGGGTGACCGGCAGCTCCCGGGACAGCTCGCTCGCCGTGGCGCCGTCGGCCCGCTCCGCGAGCAGGCCGAGCACGCGCCGGCGAGTGGGATCGGCCAGCGCTGCGAACGTCGCGTCGACGCCGGTCAGGCTCACGCCGCCAGCGCGAGCGGGCCCTGCGGCAGCGCCACCGGCAGCTGGGTGACGGTCGCGCCGACCGCCGCCACCGGCGTCACCTGGCGCTCGGCCACCCGGATGCGCGAGCCCTCGCCGTCCGGATCGACCGTGATCTCGACCACCGTCGCGTCCTCGTCGTCGCCCGTCCAGGCAAAGCGCAGCCGGCGCGGCGCCTCGACCAGCTCGACGGTGCCGTGGCGCTCCTGGCCGTCGTCGCCGACGATCCGCACCTCGCCGCCCTCGCGCGGCTCCAGCTCGACCTCGGGGGCGAGCCAGCGCTCCAGCTCCTCGCTGTCGGTGACCAGCGTCCACGCCTCCTCGGCGGGCAGCGGGACGGTGACCTCGCGTTCGACCTCGTCCGCCATCTCTGCGTCCTCCTCAGACGTGCAACCCTCGGGTTGCGGATTTCGACTCGCGGCGCTACCATGCGCAACTCGTAGGTTGCACACTAGCCCACCAGGAGGCGCCGTGTCCATCATCCCCATGGTCGTCGACCAGACCTCACGCGGCGAGCGCTCGTTCGACATCTACTCGCGGCTGCTGAACGACCGGATCGTCTTCCTCGGCACGCCCGTCACGTCCGACGTCGCCAACCTGATCGTGGCCCAGCTGATCCACCTCGAATCGGACGACCCCGACCGCGACATCTCGCTCTACGTCAACTCGCCGGGCGGCGACGTCTACGCCGGCATGGCGATCTACGACACGATGCGGTTCATCCGCCCTGACGTGCAGACGATCTGCTTCGGGATGGCGATGTCGATGGGCGCGATCCTGCTGGCCGGCGGCGCCAAGGGCAAGCGGATCGCGCTGCCCAACGCGAAGGTGATGATCCACCAGGGCCACACGCCCGGCTTCGAGGGGCAGGCGACCGATGTCGAGATCCGCGCCCGCGAGATCCTCGACCTGCAGCGGCGGATGGAGGAGCTGCTGGCGGAGGACACCGGCCAGACGATGGAGCGGATCCACCTCGACACGCTGCGCGACAACTTCATGAGCGCCGAGCAGGCGCGCGAGTACGGCCTCGTCGACCGGGTCGTCAGCGCCCGCGACCTGGCCGACGTGCGGCGCCACACCGGGCTCGGCTGAGCGCCGTCAGTCGCCGTCGTAGCGGCGCATGATCACGCAGCCGTTGTGCCCGCCCAGCCCCATCGAGTTGGAGAGGGCGACGCGGATGTCGGCCTCGCGCGCCTCGAGCGGGACGTAGTCGAGGTCGCACTCGGGGTCGGGGTTGCGGTGGTTGATCGTTGGCGGGATGACGCCGGTCTTGAGCGTCATCGCCGTGGCGATGCCCTCGACCGCGCCGGCGGCGCCGAACAGGTGCCCGATCATCGACTTGATGGACGAGATCGGCAGCTTGTAGGCGTGGTCGCCGAACACGGCCTTGATCGCCTTGGTCTCGGCCGGGTCGTTGTACGGCGTCGAGGTGCCGTGGGCGTTGATGTAGTCGATGTCGGTGGGATCGAGACCGGCGCGGGTGATGGCAGAGCGCATCATCTCGATCACGCCGACCGAGTCGGGGTGGGGGGTGGCGACGTGGTAGGCGTCGTTGGACGCGCCCGAGCCGATCACCTCGCAGTAGATCTCGGCGCCGCGGGCCCTGGCGTGCTCGAGCTCCTCGACCACCATCACGCCCGCGCCCTCGGCCATCACGAAGCCGGCACGGCTGACGTCGAACGGCCGCGACGCCTTGGTCGGGTCGTCGCGCTCGTCCACCAGGGCGCGCATGGCGCAGAAGCCGGCCAGGATCAGCGGCACCATCGACGACTCCGAGCCGCCCGCCAGGATGACATCGGCCTGGTCGCGCTTGATCACCTCGGCGGCGTCGCCGATCGCGTGCGTGCCGCTGGCACAGGCCGACACGATCGAGTAGTTGACGCCGCGGGCGCCGAGCAGCGTCGCCACGTGACTGGTGCTGGTGTCGATCAGCATGTTGGGCAGCCAGTGCGGCGAGACGCGGCCGGGGCCGCGCTCCTCGAGCACGTGCTGCTCCTCGATGATCCGGGGCAGGCCGCCGGCGGCGCTGCCGATGATGACGCCGGTGCGGATCGGGTCGGTCACCTGGAAGTCCGCGTCGCGCACGGCCTCCATCGCGGCGGCCACCGCGAAGTGGACGTCGCGGTTGACCTTGCGCGCCTCCCGCTGCGGCATCGCGGCCAGCGGGTCGAAGTCCTTCACCTCGGCCGCGATCGATACGGGGTAGGACGTGGCGTCGAACGCACGGATGAAGTCGACCCCGCTGGTGCCCGCGACGAGGTTGGTCCAGGTCGTGGGGACGTCGTTGCCGACCGGGGTCACAGCCCCCAGGCCAGTGATCACGGCGCGGCGCATCGGGGGTGGGACGGGGCACCCCCTCTCAGGGTTGCGGGGTGGTGAAGATCCGGCGAGTGGGCGAGGGTTTGGGCTCCTGACGGTGGCGCCGGTGGACCACCATTCCGTGTCCGGCACCGGCCCAACCGGGTCGTGTTTCTTGGTTGCCGTTCGACGTGCCGGACACTCCGTGGCGCCGGTTGGGCTCCTGACGGTGGCGTCACGCCTTCGTCAACAGGCCGTCACGGAACTCCGGATCGGTTGTGTTTGGTGTCCGGTACCGTGCCAGACACCGTACCGGACACCCTCCGCATTCGGCCTGGTTGAGCGGAAACCGCCTGTCGCGGCTCTGCCAACCCTTCCACCCTGAAACGTCTCGGAACGCCGGATCGGGCTGTGATTGGGGTCTGGCACGGTGCCAGACCCCGTGCCAGACCCCGTTGGGCGGCCTGTTCAGGGAGTTGTCAGGGGAGTACGGTGTGAGCGTGAAGCTGATCTCGTGGTTCCGCCATCTGCTGTGGCGGCTGCAGCCGCCGGGCAACCGCGTGCCGCTCGAGGACGATCCGCGGATGCCGGGCACCAACGACGGCGCACCGCCGAATATCACCTCGGTCGAGCAGCACCAGTAACGCTAGGACCGGACCTGGCCGGTGCCGACGACCACGTACTTCGTGGTGGTCAGTTCCTCCAGGCCGAGCGGGCCGCGCGCGTGCAGGCGGCTGGTGGAGATCCCGATCTCGGCGCCCATCCCGAACTCCCCGCCGTCGGTGAACCGGGTGGACGCGTTGACGTAGACCGCTGCCGCATCCACCTCGCGGGTGAAGCGCTCCGCCGACCGCGCGTCCTGCGTCACGATCGCCTCGGAGTGGCCGGTGCCGTAGCGCGCGATGTGGTCGAGCGCCTCGTCCAGCGAGTCGACGACGCGCACCGCCATCCGCATGTCGAGGAACTCCGTCGCCCAGGCGTCCTCGCCCTCCAGCACCTCGACGCCCTCGGCGCGCAGCGCGCCGGTCACGGCGGGCAGCAGGTCATGCTCGCGGTCGGCGTGCACCAGCAGCGTCTCCGCCGCGTTGCACACGCCGGGGCGCTGCACCTTGGCGTTGACGGCGATCGCGACGGCCATCGCCGGATCGGCGGAGGCGTCCAGGAAGACGTGGTTGTTGCCGCCCGCGGCGGCCAGCACCGGGATCCGCGAGTGCTCGAGCAGGAAGTGCTTGAGCTCCTCGCCGCCGCGCGGGATGACCACGTCGGCCGCTGTCGGGTCGGCGATGAACTCCGCGAGACCTTCGCGGCTCTCGGGCAGCGCCTGCACGGCGTCCGCCGGCAGGCCGGCGTCGCTCAGCCCCTCGCGGACGACGTCGAGCAGCGCCGCGTTCGAGTGCACCGCCAGCCGCGAGCCGCGCAGCAGGCAGGCGTTGCCCGACTTGACGCACAGCGCCGCGGCGTCCACGGTCACGTTGGGGCGCGCCTCGTAGACGATCAGGACCACCCCCAGGGGGACACGCCGCTTCTCGACCTCGAGCCCGTTGTGCAGCGTCATCTCGGCGATCGGCCGCTCGGCCGGGTCGGGCAGCGCCGCCACGGCGCGCACGGCGTCCGCCAGGCCGCGCACCCGCTCCGGCGTCAGCGTCAGCCGGTCGACGATCGACGGGCGCTCGCCCTGCGCCGCCGCGACGTCCAGCGCGTTGGACGTCAGGATCGCGTCGGCGCTGCGCTCGATTGCCTGCGCGACCGCCTCCAGCGCCCGGTCCTTGGCGGCCCCGTCCAGCGGCGCCAGCGCGCGGGCGGCGCGGCGGGCATCCTGGCTGATCGTGGCTGTCGGTGCGATCGTCACAACAGCACAAGGTTATCTCGGTGCACCGCCTCGTCCATGCCCTTGGTCCCCGCCAGGCGGCGCAGCTCGTCGGCAGGGTAGGCGCAGATGCCGACCGCGAAGGGCGCGCCGTCCGGCCCGGCGAGCCGGACGCACTCGCCCGCGTCGAACGTGCCCTCGACCTCACGCAGCCCCACCAGCAGCAGGCTGGTGCCCGAGACGACGACGGCCCGGCGGGCACCCTCGTCCACCACCAGCGTGCCGCGGGTCGGCTTGCCGTAGCGCAGCCACAGCTTGTAGGCCGACAGCGGGCGCGGGTCGGGGCGGAATCGCGTCCCCACCGGCCGTCCGGCGGCCGCGTCGGCGACGGCGCCGGCCCGCCCTCCGTGGGCGATCACGCTGGCGACGCCGCCGGCGCTGGCCATCTCGGCCGCAACCACCTTCGAGCGCATGCCGCCCGAGCCCCACGCGCCGCCGCTCTCGCCGACGTCGAGCTCGGCCAGCAGGCTGTGGTCGCGCACCTCCGGGATCAGCGTCGCGCCGTCGCGGCGGGGGTCACGGTCGTACAGCCCGTCGGCGTCGGTCAGCAGGACGAGGAGGCGGGCGCCGAGGATCAGCGCAACCTGCGCCGCCAGCGCGTCGTTGTCCCCGAAGGTGATCTCGTCGGTGGCGGTCGAGTCGTTCTCGTTGACCACCGGGACGACACCCCAGCGGAGCAGCGTCTCCAGCGTGCGCCGTGCGTTCAGGTAGGCGTCGCGGCGATGCACGTCCGCCGCGGTCAGCAGCACCTGGGCGGTGCGGCGGTCGTGGCGGGCGAGGGCGCGCTCCCACTGGCGCACCAGCAGCGTCTGGCCGACGGCCGACCCGGCCTGGAGGTCGGAGACGCGGCGGCTGCGCGATGTGCGGCCGACCGATCCCAGCCCGAGTGCGATCGCCCCCGAGCTGACCAGGACGACCGGCACGCCCTCGCCGGCCAGCGCGGCGATGTCGGCCGCGACGCGATCGAACACGGCCCGCCGGGCCTTTCCGCGGGCGTCCACCAGGGTGCTCGACCCCACCTTGACCACGATTGCGCGTCGTGCCATCCGGGAAGGATAAATGGCAGATAGCGCGTAGGCGATACACTACGACCATGGCAAGCGAGTCCCAACCACAGCGCCACAGGCTCAGCGACCACACCCTGAAGCTGCGCCGCGAGGGCATCCGCAAGCTCGCCGAGGCGATCGGCCGCGACCACGAGCGGCGCTTCGCCGAGGTGGGGCGGATGGTCGCCGAGCGGCGCAAGCAGCGAGGGATGTCCCAGCAGGAGCTGGCCGTGCTGTGCGGCACGACGCAGTCGGCGATCGCACGCCTGGAGCGCGGCTCGCGGCCGCCGAAGCTCGATACGCTGCTGCGGATCGCCGATGCCCTGGAGGCGGACCTCGTGCTCGAGCTGCGGCTCCGCGACCGACCACGCGAGGAGGCTTCCTGATGGCCGTGACCCTGCGCGACTTCATGACGATGCACGACGTGCTGACGATCTCCGCGACCGAGACGCTCGGCTCCGCCGCCCGCCTGATGCGCGGGCGCAACGTGGGCGCGGCGGTCGTCGTCGAGGACGGGCGGGTGGTCGGCATCTTCACCGAGCGCGACCTGCTGCGGGCGATCGCGGACAGCCGCCACCCCGACCACGGCCAGGTGCAGTCGTACATGACCGCCGATCCGATCACCCTGCCGTCCGACCATCCGCCCAGCGAGGCGGCGCGGATCATGACGGAGCGCCGCTTCCGGCACATCCCCGTTGTGGATGACGGCGAGCTGGTCGGGATCGTCTCGATCCGCGATCTGGTGTCCGCCGGGATGCAGATGCCGTCGGACGACGCGCACGTCGGCTCCGACTTCCCCTGAGCCGCCGCCGCGCGACTCGTCCGAACGGGGGAGGCGAACCGGCCCCCACCGTCGCATCGTTTGGCTACGTGCTCCCCCGCTCGGCCGCATCCGTTCGCTCGCACCTGGCACCGTTGCCGGGAGGCGCAGCGCCGGGCTGCCGGCGGAGGCGCATCGGTTCGACCTGAGGCGGCGCCGCCCGCCCGAGGCTCTCCACGGCGCACTGGGACGACGCCGTGCAGCAGCCGCGAGTCGGGGGCGTAAGCCCGGCCCAACGGCGGCGCCGCCCAGGTCGAACCTCACGTGTGCGGGTACCCACAATCCAACGGAGCCGCAGGCGCGTATTCCGAGGGTGATGGATGGGAACGCAATCGGTCTGCGCTTTGCCGTGCGGACGTCGCCGATGCCACGATCCACTACGCTGGTCGTGGTGGATCTCTCCTCGCGCAGCGATGAGGAGCTGCTCGAGCTGGTCGCCCGGGAGCGCGACGGTGAGGCCTTCGAGGAGCTGTACCGCCGCTACTCGCGCGCGGTGTACGGCGTTGTGCGCCGAATGCTGTCCGACCATGCGCGCAGCGAGGACGTCGTCCAGGAGGCGTTCACCAACGTCTGGCGCGCGGCCAGTGGCTACAAGCGCGAGCGCGGGGCGGCGACCGGGTGGCTGTTTGCCATCGCGCGCAACGCCGCCTCCGACGCTCTGCGCGGGCGGACGGCCATCACGCTCGCCGATCCCCCCGACCAGGCCGATCCCGAGGCGGGGCCGGACGAACGGGTGGCGGCCGAGATGGCGGCGTTCAACGTGCACGCAGCGGTGGACTCGCTGCCGGAGCGCGAGCGCGAAGTGATCGCGCTGGCGTACTTCGAGGGCCTCTCGCAGAGCGAGGTGGCCGAGAATCTGGGAATTCCGCTGGGCACGGTCAAGACGCGAACCCGCTCAGGGCTTGCAAGGCTCGCGGATCGGTTGTCGAACGAACGGGTGATGGGCTGATGGACGAGCACGATCTGGAACACGTCGAAGCGGCGCTGCGTGCAGCGGGGCCGCCGCTCGACCCGCCGGCGCACTACGCGCGGGCGGCTCGGCGGGCTGCGCTGAGCGAGCCGGATGTCGTCCGGCTCGACTCGGTGCGCCATCGTCGGCGTGGCTGGCAACGGCCGCTGTTGGCGGTGGCCGTGATCGCGGCCTCCACGATCGCGGCGCTCGTGATCGGCGTCGGCGGCAGCAGCCACATGGTCGTCGAGCGCAGCATCCCGTTGAGCGCGACGGCGGGCTCGAACGCCTCGAGTGCCTCGGCCTCCGTGGACTTCGGTGAGGTTGACGGCCCGCTGCGGCCGGTCGTCCTGAAGGTGACCGGCCTCCCGCCGGCGCCCAACGGCAAGTACTACGAGATGTGGATGTCCGACGGCAGCGAGCAGATGCCAGTGGGCGCCTTCGACACCGCCTCGGACGGCTCGGTCACGGCGACGATGACGATCCCCTCCGACATGGGTTGGGACCGCTGCTGGGTGACCGTCGAGGACGGCAACCCCAACCAGAAGGACGCCGTCGTCCTGGACACGTAGGCCCTTGGCGACGGGCCCGGCGGAGTCTGCCGGCCAGCGTCTGCGGGCTATACTGCTGCCCTCGCGGGGCTATAGCTCAGTTGGGAGAGCGCCTGGATCGCACCCAGGAGGTCAGCGGTTCGAACCCGCTTAGCTCCATCGGGCTGAGCAGATCCTGACACGGATCTGCTCAGCCCGACTGCCTTGTGTGGGTTCCCACAGAAGCACACCACGGGCCCCAGCGATCGTGGCGCGGACGTGTCCTGTCACGGTGATCGTTCAGCAAAGGGTGTGCAGCATGATTCGGGTCGGTCGCCAGGGGATACCGAGCTGCGTGGGCCGTGGTTCCCGCCGTCCTTGTCGTGGGGTGGGCGATCTACAGCATCGTCGGCGAGCCGAGCGACGAGTTTCTCGTCGTGATGATCGTTCTTACGGTCGTCCTGCTTGCCAACGCCGCCGCGCTGCTCCGGCAACGGGAGGAGCCGGGTGGGTGACCGGCGTCGAAGGTCGGGCGGCGGCTTGATCGACGTCGTCCGATAGCGCGGTCGGTTGGATGGGCAGCCGGGTGCGACCGGCGATCTGGGGTAGGGTTCCTGTATCCGCTGACCCGGGCGTGGCGTTTCTCGGCGACGAGGAGCATCGGATCCATCACCGCCGCGCCGGCTCGACAGCTGCTTTTGCCGCCTTCGGCGCGAGTGACCTCGAGAACACGCGCACTGTGGCACCGCTCGGTGCCCGGGAAGCCGTCCTACGAGAGGTCCGCAATGGAACCCAGCGCATCCCACTATCCACTCCGATTGAGCGGGGAGCTCGAGCCGCAGCTCAGCCGCGGAGTCTGGCTGGTCAAATGGCTGCTCGCGATCCCTCACTATGTCGTGCTCTTCTTCCTCGGAGTCGCCTTCGTCGGTGTGACCGTGATCGCCTTCTTTGCGGTCCTCTTCACCGGCCGCTATCCGCGAGGGTTGTTCAAGTTCAATGTCGGCGTGATGCGCTGGTCATGGCGCGTCGGGTTCTACAGCTACAGCGCGCTCGGCACCGACCGGTACCCGCCGTTCACGCTCAAGGACGTTCCCGGCTACCCCGCCCGGCTCGAGGTCGACTATCCCGAGTCGCTCTCACGCGGCCTCGTGCTCGTCAAGTGGTGGCTGCTCGCGCTGCCGCAGTACCTCGTCGTCGCAATCTTCGCCGGCGGCGCATGGTCTGTCTGGACTGGCAGCGGCACCGCTTGGGCGTGGAGCTCGGGTGGTCTGATCGGGCTGCTCGTCGTCTTCGCCGGTGTCGCACTGCTCTTCACCGGCCGCTATCCGAAGTCGCTCTACGACTTCGTGATGGGGATGAACCGATGGGTGTTCCGCGTTGCCGCCTACTCGTCGTTGATGACCGACGCGTATCCCCCGTTCCGCCTTGACATGGGCGGCACCGAGTCACCCACCGACACCGTCGCGTCGGCACCTGCGCCGGTCGCCTCCTGACTGGCGGCGATTCGTGTTCAACCGCTGGAGTACCCGAAGCGACGCGCTCGTGCGACCTCGCTTGTCACGAAGTCGGCGAACTCGGTCCCGGTCAGTCGCAAGATCTCTGAACCGTGCTCCTCAAAGCGCGTTACCAGCTCCGGTGATCGCAGCGCTTCTGAAACCGCTGCCGCAAGCTCTGCGATCACCGACGCCGGGGTCTCGGCTGGCGCCCACAGTCCGTACCAGATGGGGAAGTCGAAACCCTCCGCGCCGGCCTCGGCGAGCGTCGGCACGGCTGGCAGCAGCGGCGACCGGCGGCCCGCGGTCACACCGATCGCGACGAGCGTACCGGCCGCGATATGGGGTGCAGCGATCGGAATGGGCGATACGGCGTAGTCAGCTTCGCCTGCGCAGACACGCGCAATCGTCTCGGTGATCCCGTCTTCCGCTCGAGCCGGGATGTGGCGCGCATCGATACCGAGATCATGGTTGAGCTGGGCGGCGCACACGTGCGTGCCGGTACCCACTCCGAGCGAGATGAACGACAGGCCGCCTGGACGTGTCCGGCCGGCGCGCGCCACGTCGGCCGGGCTGTGGAGCCCAGCGCTGGGGCTCGCCACGAGCACATAGGCCTGACTTGTCACAGCCGCGACAGGCACGAAGTCAGCGATCGGGTCATACGGGAGACGTTCGGACAGCGCTGCCGTGTACGCCTGCGCGCTCGTATTCATGAGCAGCGTTCGGCCGTCCGCGGGCGCGCCGGCGACGAAGGCCGGTGCTGCCGTGGCACCCAGGCCCGGGCGGTTGTCGACGACCACCTGCGCGTCGAGCGCCACCGCGAGCGCCGCGGCGAACGGTCGCGCGATCACATCGACGCCGCCGCCTCTCCCAAACGGCTCCACGAGCACGACCACGCCCCCAAGCACGACCACGGCACAACTCCCCCGATCGCCGACCGTGCCAGCATAGAGCCGACCGGGTTACGTCGGCCGCACCGCGAGGGGCTACGCCTTGTCGGGGTGTTCGACCTCGGTCTGGAGGTCGCCCTGGGCGGCGCCGGATCCGGCCCTGCCGCCGCCGGGTCCGCGAAGCGCGAACGCTGCTCCGACGGCGAGGCACGCCCCGATCAGCGGGCCGGCGACGTAGACCCAATAGCTGGTGAAGTCACCGCCGACGAGGTCGGGCCCGAAGGTGCGGGCGGGGTTCATCGACGCGCCGGAGATGGGGCTGCCCCAGAGCCCGGCGAGGATGATGTAGGCGCCCACGCCGAGCGCGCCGATCACGCCCAGGTTCTGGGCGCCGGAGGCGGTGCCGAGAATCACGCTGACCAGCCCGAAGGTCAGCACGGCTTCCATCAGGAGCGCGTCGGTGCCGGTGTAGCCCGATGCGGGGTAGTTGGAGCCGAACACCGCGGAGGCGTTGATCACGCTCTGGACGAACCACGCGGCCAGCGCCGCGCCTACCAGCTGCGCGACGATGTAGCCGGGCACGCGCCGCCACGGGAAGTCCCCACGCAGCGAGAAGGCCACGCTGACGGCCGGGTTCAGGTGTGCACCGGAGACCTTGCCCATGAAGAGGATGACGCCGAGCACCATCAGCCCGGGCGCCGTGACCGCCGCCGTGCGGCTGATCGTGTTGGGGAATGCCTGCCCCATCACGCCGCCGCCACAGGCGACGAGCACCAGGAAGAACGTCCCCAGCAGCTCCGAGAACAAGCGCCGCCACTCCTGCGACGGGTCCTGGAAATCCTGCATCGGGCCGACGACATCCCGCTGCCACATCGCCTCCAGCACCGCGCTGGGACGCCACGACTGATCGGCCGGCTGAGTCATCTGTGTCGCTCCTCGGTTCGCTTGCGGCGGCAAGCATACGCTGCCGACCCAGACGACGCTCAGCCTGGGAAGCGATTCGGCGTCGGGGTCTCAGATCCGGCGGTAGCGGGCGTCGGCGATGGAGTAGGCGCCGAACGCGATCAGACCGATCGCGACGACGCCGAGCAGGAACGGTCCGTAGGCCTGATGGTTGAGCCTGTTCAGCGCCCCGTCGAGGCCGACGGCCTTAGACGGGGCGTAGTCGATCGCGGCCTTGACCAGGAAGATGCCGATCAGGCCGAACGCGACCATCCGAGCGAGGTGGCCGACCACGCCGATCACGGTGATCGAGCGCTTCGTCCCGGGGCTCATCTGGCCCGTCTTGTCCTCCTCGAGGAACTTCTTCGACACGCCCTTGTACCCCTGGTAGAGGGCGACGATGATGAACAGCGCGCCGGCGGCCCCGACCAGCCACTGGCCGCCGGGCCAGCCGAGAACGCCGGCCGTCTGCTTGTGGGGATTGTTCGAGCTCCCGCTGGACGCGCCGAGCAGGATCGAGACCGCCAGGGCACAGAGCCCGGCGTAGGCAACACCGCTGCAGAAGGCGACTATGCGCCCCATCGTCGAGTGGTCGCCGCCGCCCTCCGGCCCCTGGCCGACCACGGCCTGCACGAACCGCCACAGCGCGTAGCCTCCCAGGCCAACGGCGACGGCGATCAGGAGCCAGTGGCCGAACGGCTGCTTCTGGATCGTCTCCATCGCGCCACGCTGATCGGTGGCGTTCTTGGCCGAGTGCATGGCAACCTGGATCGCCAGCAGGCCGATGATCGCGTAGATGACGCCGCGTGCGACGAACCCCATCCGCGTCAGGGCCTCGAAGGCGGTGCTGTGGGTGGCGCTGCGGCCGGTGGAGCGGGCCTCTGCCTGCATGCTGCTCATGATCCTCCGCTTCAGTTCGCGTCCGGGTCGGTGGGGACGCACACGGTGATCGCCCCGGGCTCGATCTCGAGCTCGTAGGCCTTCACCTTCGTGCGTGCTCCGCCGTCCAGCTCGTACAGCACCTTGCGATCCAGCTTCACCGTGATCTTCCGGCCCTTCGTGACCCGCACGAACGGTGACCGGTCGGGGTGCCCGGCGATGGTGCGGCCCACGGTGCGGGCCCGCTGCACGACGCCGTCGGCGGTGACGACGGCGAGATCGAGCAGGCCGTCGTCGGGCTCGGCGTCCGCGAAGACCTGCATGCCGCCGAAGAGGGCGCCGACGTTGCCGGCGAGGATGCAGCTCGCGGAGCCCTTGTACCACGGGCTCCCGTCGACCTCGATCTTCGCCTTGAACGGCGGAATCCGAAGGCTCTTGGCGCCGGTCCACACGTAGGCTGCCCGCCCCAGCTTGTCCTTGAGGCCGCCGTCCGCGGCCTTGATCATGTCCGCGTCGAACCCCGCCCCGGCCATCACGGCGAAGCGCTCGCCGTTCAGCCGTGCGACGTCCAGCCGCCGTGGCCGACCGTGCAGGCCCGTCACCACGGCGCCCTCGATGTCCGTCGGGATCCCGAGGTTCGAGGCCAGCAGGTTGGCGGTGCCGGCGGGGATGATCGCCATGGTCGCCTCGGTTCCCGCAAGCAGTGTCGATACACCGCTGCGCCATCCCGTCTCCACCCCAGATGAATGAAGTGCTCGGCGCCGTCCTTGAGCAGCTGCGCGACCTGCTTCGGTGCCCTCTTGCTCTTCGGCACCTCGACCCAGCGGGGGTCGGTGACCCCGTGCCGGGCCAGGCTCCGGCGCAGCTCCGGCAGGCCGCCGTCGATGCTCTTGCCCGCGTGGGCGATGACCGCGACGTTCTTCACCTGGCGGCCTCACCTGCGAGCTCGGCGCTCTTCGCAGCGCGCGCCGCGCAGATCGCGATGATCAGCGTGGCCGTGCCGACCAGCAGGCCGGCCGCGACGTCGGTGGGGTGGTGCATCCCGCGGTACATGCGCGAGCTCGCCACCAGCAGCGGGATCGCGATCGCCACCGCCCAGCAGGCCACCCGCAGGCCGGTACTCCGCACGTGCGAGGTGATCAGCAGGGCAAGACCGCAGTACACGGCGACCGAGGCAGCCGTATGGCCCGAGTAGTAGCTCGCATTGGCCGGGAGGTCGTCGAGCCGGGGCACGTGGGGACGCTGGCGATGGATCAGCAGCGTCGCCGCCCGGTACGTCGCGGCCTCGATCAGGATGGCGGTGACGATGAAGGCGGCGATCCGCCACCTGCGCAGCACCATGGCGCCGACCGCGGTGAGCGCGACAAGCGCCGGGATCGCGTACACGTCACCGATGCCGGAGAGCCAGAAGGAGACGTCGTTTCGCATGCCGGTGCGGTGATGGGCAAGCCAGACGTTGACGTGCTCGTCCGCGTGGCCGATGCCGTGCTCGGGGAGGACGTAGGTCTTGAGCAGCCAGCCGACGATCACCGTCGCCGTCGCGAGCAGCACGAACCCGATCACCGCGACCGTGAGCCACGCGACGATCGGGTGGCCCGCCGCCCGTGTGCCGACGCGCGCGCTGACGCCGCTCCGCCGCGGGGCGAGAACCCCCGCACCCCCGGAGTGGGCGCCGTCACCGTGGAGCGAGGCGCCGGTGGGACGAGATCGCGTCTGTTGGCCGACCGCCATGATGGGGTCAGGGTTTCCCGCATAGCCCGTGGGGCAAACACAGGGACATGGGCGGATCTCGATGCTGATCGTCGTGCTCCTGGCGGTTTCCGTCACAGCCGGCCTGTGCGCATGGCAGGTGTCGGCGAGGGCCCTCCGGCGATGGTCGGGCCCTTCGCCGGGCGTGGTCGTGGCCGAGGAGGTTCGCGAGCACTCGGCGATGCGACGGCTGGTGCGGAGCCGTCTCGACGCCGAGCAGCTCACCGGGCTGGCGCTGACCGTGGCGCTCGTCACCGTGGCGGCCGCCGGCGTCGCGGTCTCGTTGCTGGCGCTGCTCGTGCGGCGCAGCGAGGCGCTGGCGGACGTCGATGCGGGCTCTGCCCGCTGGGCGCATCACCACAGCGGCGACCTGGTGCACCGGCTGCTCTCCGACGTCTCCACGCTGGCCTCGACGCCTGGAGTCGTCGTCATCGCGGTGACCGTCGGCATCATCGAGTGGGTGCGGCTGCCCAGCCGGTGGATCCCGGCCTTCCTGCTGGTCGTCACGGTGGGTGACTCGCTCGTCACCAACACGGTGAAGGGGGTGATCGACCGGGCCCGGCCGACGATCGACCCTGCCGCGGCCGCGCTCGGCCCGTCGTTCCCGAGCGGTCACTCCTCGACGGCTGCGGCGCTGTTCGCCGCGCTCGCCCTGCTCGCGGGCAGAGCGCGCTCACCCCGTGCGCGAGCGCGGCTGATCGGTGTTGCGGTCGGCCTGGCCGTCGCCGTGGCCTGCAGCCGCGTCCTCCTCGACCTGCACTGGGTCTCGGACGTCATCGCCGGGCTCGCCCTCGGGTGGGGATGGTTCGCCGTCTGTGCGATCGCCTTCGGCGGGTGGCTGCTGCGGTTCGGCGAGCCAGCGGAGCGCGCCGTGATCGAGACTCAGCCGGAGAGGGACTCCGTGCCCTCCTGAGCGCTGGCCCGGGGGCCGTTGGCCAGCACCCGCCGGTGCAGCGGCTGGAGCGCGTCCGCCTCCGCTCCGGGCTCGGCCCGGAAGATCGTGACGTCGGCCCGGCGGCCGTCCAGCTCGATGATGCCGATCGAGTTGTCGAAGGTCGGCCCGGCCCGGTAGCGCCAGCGCACCGACGGCATCGGCACCCCGGCGAGCTTCGCCAGCCCGCGCAGGCAGGCGGCGGCGGCGGCGGTCTTCGTGGCGTTGACAACCCGGCGCTCGGCCGGGCCGAGCGGGTTGCGGAAGGGCGAGCAGACCACCTGGTGAACACGGCTCTGGGCCGGGTCGAACCGTCCCAGCGACACCTCCGCGACGTACGCGTTGTGGACATCCCCGCCGACCAGCGTCACCGTTGCCGGCGGCCTGTCGCCGGTCGCCACGTCGCGGACGAGCGTCATCATCCGTTCGAACGAGCGCTGGAAGGCCGGCCAGTGCTCGAGATCGAGGTGGCGCCGCAGGCGCTCCCCGAGGCGTGCCGCGACCGAGCCCCACGCGCCGGCGCAGACGGCCTCGTTCCACGCCTCCAGGTGGTGCACCCCCGGCGAGAGGATCACCGGCATCGAGCTGACGATGATCAGGTGGTCGAACTCGCCCCGGCTGTGCTCGACGGATCCACCGCCACTCGTCGTCGTCCACCATGTCCCGCTGTCCGTCCGCGAGCACGCGGGCGGCGCGGGAATCGACCACCAGCACCCGCGAGCGGCCGAAGTCGCGGAAGTACGCCCAGCGCGCGGCCGCCGTCTCCCGGTCGATCTCGTGCGCGAAGCGCCGCAGGCGCTCGCCGATGTCGCGCTCGTTCACGGCCGCGGCGAACAGGGGCTCGGCGGCCAGCTCGGGGGGTGCCAGGTTGCCGAGGTGCTGGTACACCCAGTAGGACATGAACGCGCCGGTGATGCGGTCCTCCCACCACGGCTGCCGCCGCGCATCGGCGACCCACTCCCACGAGATGTTCCAGTCGTCGATCACGTCATGGTCGTCGAACACCATCGCGCTGGGCACGGTGGAGAGGAGCCACCGGATGTCGGGATCGCTCCACGCCTCGCGGTAGAGCCTGGTGTACTCCTCGAAGTCCGCGACCTCCTCCCCGGGCGCCTCGGTGGTGTCGCGGCGGGAACGGATGAACTCGACCGTCTGCGGAGACACCTCATCCGCGTACACCTGATCGCCGATCAGCAGGAGTCCGTCGGGCCACGGCTCGATGCCGGCCGCAAGCCGCCGGGAGTAGGCCCACAGCGCGTCGATGCCGAAGCCGTGAGCATCCTCCTCGGGTGCAAGCGAGTAGGGCGGGCGCTCGGGCGCGCCGACGCGGCAGGAGCCGAACACCAGCCGGGCCTCGTGTTCTCCGCGCCGTGTGTGGATCGCGCTCGGCGGCCCCGTCCCCCCGGCGGGCGGCCAGACCGTCTCCCCGTCGAGGCTGACCGTGTACTCGATCACAGCCCCCTCCTCGAGCCGGGCGAGCGCCACGACGGCGTAGTGGTGGCCGCAGACAGCGAACGTCCCGGTTCGGTGCCCGAGCACCTCGACCTCGCACGCGCGGTCCGTCTCGACCCACACGGTCGCCTCGGTGCGGCCGACATAGCGCAGGAGGGGGCCAAGCAGGAGCGCGGCGTTCACCGGGCGATTGTATTCGCGCGTGAAGACGGCCGGACCCGCACTGCGGGCCTGGAGGCGTGCCCCAGGCCCGCAGCAGTGAGTTACGTCAGTGGGTCGTGAACGTCCGGTCGGCGCCGGTGAAGGTGCCGAAGTCGGACTGGACGCTGACGCGGTAGTGGAACGTCGTGCCGCCGGGAAGGCCCGACACCGCTGCCGCGACGCTCTGCGACGTCACCGCAGGCCCGACGCGGACGACCGGTGTCGTGCTCCCGTAGGCCGTGGTCAGGCCGAACTGGAAGCTGACCTTGACCACCGCTCCGCCCGGGTTGACCTTGCCGTGCAGCGTTGCCCCAGTGGCGGTCACCGCCGTGGCAGGGGTGGTCTTGACGGCGCTCGGCTCGTACGCACGGGCGAACAGCCGCTGGCTGCCCGGCGCGCCGTCGGTGAACAGGAAGAATGGCGTCCCGGCTGCCGTGCCCGGGCAGCTCGAGCCGTCGGTCGTGAACGGGTCGGCGGTGCATCCCGACGAGATCGGCGGGATCAGGTCCGCCACAGCGCCGAACGCGGACTTCGCGATGCCGGTCGGCGTGTCCAGGCGGAAGACCGGCGCAATCGCGCCGCCCTCGAAGTGCCCGGCGAACACCCGCTCGTGCCCCGAGACGTCCTCCTGCCACGTGATGTACGGCTCGTTGCCGGAGAACGTGATGTCCGGGTTGGTTGCGTCGTTCAGCGTGTTCGAGACGGGCTGTCCACTGTTGAACAGCTCGAAGTGATCGCCGTTCACGAGCCGCGAAACGAAGATCGCGTGCCTGCCTCCTCCGATCTCCTCCTGCCACGTCACCCACGGCACGGTGGTACCGCCGGGGGTGAGGGTGCCCGTCGCGACGCGCGGGTTCTCGGCGTCCTCGCCCGCGACCTTGTTCAGCGAGCAACCGCCCTCTGCGGCTGCCGATGCGGCGCATGCCCCGAAGTGATTCGCGCCGCTGCGGTTGAGGATCTGGGTCTTGCCGGCGGTGCCGTTACCGACCGCCTGCCAGTGGAAGCCACCGGCGCCTGCGGTCGCGTCGGGCACTGCCTTCGCTGCGAACACCAGGTCGTTGCCACGCAGTCCGATGCCGCTGGCGTCCTCCTCGTACCACACCGTCCACGGCACCGTGTCGCTGGGGCCGGTGAAGGCGATGTCCGGGACCTCGCTGTTGCGGGTGGGATCGATGTTCAGCGTCGGATCGCCCGCAGCGGACGTGAGCGAGGTTGCGCTGAGCCGCTTGAGGCCGGTCTGCTGGAAGCAGAAGCTGTTGACGGGCGTCCCGTTGCCGGGGGTGACACCGGCGCAGCTCGCAGCGCCCGCGATGCCCCGTGAGACGAAGATCTGGAACTTCGCCGCTCCGTCCGTGGTTGCGCCGTCACGCTCACGCCACACCACCCACGGCACCGGATTGTTGCCGGCCACCGCGGCGCCGCCGGCGACCGAGGGCTCCTCGGCCGTGCGGTTGGTATGGATGTTGAGCGACGGCACCTGTGCGCCGCCCGCCCGGTCAGCGCCGGACGGCAGCCACAGGTTCGACGTCGAGTCGAAGCGGCTCGCGAAGATGTTCGTGCGGTTGCCGGCCAGATGATCGTTCGGCTCGTACCAGGACACCCAGGGCACGTTCCGGCCGGCGCCGGCGAAGTCGATGGCCGGATCCTCGGCCTCCTTCGTCGGGTCGATGTTCAGCGACGCCGGGAACCCCTGCGTCACCCACGCGCCGTTCTTGAAGGCGCGCACGAAGATCTGCTGTGAGCTTCCGGTCTTCTGCTCGAACGTGGCCCACGGCACCCGCAGGCCGCCGACGGCAAGGCTGCCCCCGACGACATCGGAGATGCCCGCATCCTGGGCCGGGTCGATGCCGTTGGCCGGGTCGTCGTTGACCTGGCCGCCTGCCGCAGGAAGCGACTGGAACGCGGCCAGCGCGCTGGAGGCCAGCACCAGCGCGGTCAGGATCGCGCCTAGCGCGACCAGTGGTCGTCTGAATCGGTACACGATCGTCCCCCGTGTGTGTTGTGGTTTGTGGTCATGAAAGGTCCGGGTTCTGCACGCTGCATCGTCGCGATGCCCCGGACGGGCCGCATGGGGGTCGACCCCCCGAAGTACCACCCAGATCCGTGTGGACGGCTACGGGGCCGCGACGGTGAGAGCCCGGGCGATCTGGGTGCGCGATCCGATGTCGAGCTTACGGAAGACGCTGCGCAGGTGGTTTTCGATCGTCTTCTCGGTGACGAAGAGGGCCTGCGCGACCTCGCGGTTCGTCATCCCCTCCGCGGCCATCCGCGCCACCCGGGATTCGCTGGCCGTGAGCGTGCTGCGGCTCTCGATCGGATCGCGCCGGGGCCGGGCGCCGGCGGCGATCAGCTCCTCGTGGGCGTGACGCGCCACCGAATCGGCCTGGCAGGCAAGGGCCAGTTCGAGTGCGTCGGCGAGCATCGGGCGCGCGTCCGACCGACGTCCGGCCCGCCGCTGCGCGCCTCCCAGCGCGAGCATCGCGTAGGCGAGCTCCAGGCGGGCGGGCGACCCCTCCAGCAGCCCGACCGCCTCCTCCAGCAGCGGGATGGCGTCGTCAGCCCGGTGCAGCAGGCTGGCTGCGCGGAGGGCGGCGCCCAGCGGCCGCGGCGCGCCGAATGCGCGGCACCGCGCGAGCTGCTCGTCGATCAGCCCCCCGGCCTCGTCCTCGCGGCCGGCGGCGAGCAGCAGGGGTACCGCGTCCGACCGCCAGTCCGAGACGGCGGGCGTGAGGATCCCCCACTCACGCTCGAGGCGGCCGCACATGGCGTAGTCCTCGAGCGCCTGGCCGGGGTGGCCACGCGCCGCGTTCAGCCGGCCCTTGGTCTCGTGGTGGCTGATCGCGCCGATGGTGATGCCGCGGTCGGCATCCAGCCCTGCACCGCGCCAGGTATCGCTGGCCTCGTCGATCTGGCCGCGCGCGATCTGGGCGTCGACGAGCGCCAGCGCGCCGTACGGAATCCCGCGGAGGGTGATCTCTGTCAGCGCGTTCGCGGCATCGGCCTCGGCCTCGGCCAGCGACCCGCGGAACCACCATGTCATGGCCCGCATGTGGCTCGCGACGGAGTATGCGGGAGCGGCGCCGTGGCGGCGCGACCAGGCGATCACGTCGGTGAATATGCCGGTGGCCTCCTCGAGCATCTCGCCCAGCATCAGCACCGTGGGCACCATCCAGAAGGAGGCCGCGTCGGGGCCGGGGTCGTCGATCAGGCCGCCGTCTCCGACGATGCGCAGCGCGATCGCCCGCACTTCCTGCTGCGTGCCGGTCAGCGCCGCATCGAGCGCGGCCTGCGCGAGTCCGATCCGCGCCCGCGGCGAGTCGAGCGGGCCGGAGGTCGGGTCGAACGGCGTCGGGAGGGTGGGGAGGCTGCGCCAGGCCTCGAGGCTGCTGGCCGCGGTGAAACAGCGCGTCCCTTGCAGGAACAGCCCGAGTTCGCGCTCGGACTCCGGGAGCGCCTGGATCGCCTCGGTCAGGGCCTGCACGGCGTCGGCCGGGCGATCGGTGAGGGTGAGCGCCGTGCCCAGCTCTGCCGCTGCCGCCGCCCGCAGCGTCACGCTCACAGGCATCCTGCCGGCGCCGGAGAGGTTCTCGACGGCGGTGTCGATATCGCCGGCGGCGAGCGCGCTCGAGCCGAGCTCGAGCGTCAGCTCGGGCGTCAAGGCCACGTCCGGCGGCTCCGCCAGCGCACGCCGGAGATACGTCGCGGCCACATCCGCCGCACCGCGTTGGCGAGCCGTGCGGGCGGCCAGCCTGAGCACCTCCACCGTCTGGCGGTCGCCTCGCGGCGCGGACGCGAGCAGGTGCACGGCCACCCGATCCGGCTCGGCCTCCGCGGCGAGCTGCAGCGCCGCCGCGCGACCGTGCCACTGCATGCGCTCGCCCAGCCCCAGCTCCCCGTACACCGCCGCCCGGACCAGCGGGTGCTCGAACGTGAGCGGAAGCCCCGACTCCAGGATCGCCGCTGAGGCAAGGTCGTCGGATGCGCGCCCCGCGGCGTCGTCGTCCAGCACCGCGAGCCGGGCCGCAATCCGCGGATCGGCTGCGCCGCCCAGCACCGCGACGGCGCGTGCCAGCCACGTGCACTCGTCGGGCAGGCTCCTCAGGCGCGCGCGCACCGAGCGATCGACGCTCACCGATCGCAGCCCGTCGGCAAGCACCGCGTTGGCCGCTGTCGGCTCGATCCCCCGGCGGACCAGCTCGCCGACCAGTTCGTTGACGAGGAACCCGTTGCCACCGGTCGCGCCGTAGCAGGCGGCCAGAAACTCGTCGTCTGCGCCGTGCAGCCGCTGCGCCACCATGCGCCCCACCGCCGCATCGGACAGCGGCGCCGGCCTCACCGCATGCGCACCGGCCAGGGTGCACAGCTCGTCGAGCGCCTCCTGGACCTGACCGGGCTCATTCGAGCGCGAGGTCACCACCATCGCCAATCGGAGGCCGTCGGCGCGGCGAGCGACGTAGGGCAACCACCGCAGGGACGGCGCGTCGCACCAGTGTGCGTCGTCGATCAGCAGCAGCAGCGGGCCCTGCGCGGCGGCGTTGGCCGTGAACCAGTAGAGCCCGTGCAGCGCCGCCAGCGGCGGCTCGAACGCCGCGTCGGTCTGGATCTGCGACAGGACCGGGCCGGCGAGCGCTCCGGCCCCGGCCAGCAGAGCCGCGCGCTCGTCGGCGTCGGCGGCGGCGAGCAGCGGCTCGAGCAGCTGCCGCACGATCCCGAACGGAAACGACTGCTCGAGCTCCGATCCGCGGGCGGTCAGCACGCGGAAGTCGCCGGCGGACTCGCGGGCCTCGATCAGCAGTCGCGACTTGCCGATGCCGGGCGGCCCTTCGATGACGAGCGCGCCGCCACTACCGGCCCGTGCGTCCGCAAGCAGATGGTCGAGCGCCTCTGACTCGCGCTCGCGCTCGACGAGCGGTGCGACGCGCACAACCACGGTCAGATCATAGGCGGTCGTGGCCGATGTCGCTTGCCG
The DNA here is from genome assembly GCA_963797175.1 of uncultured Actinomycetes bacterium. Taxonomy (GTDB): domain Bacteria; phylum Actinomycetota; class Thermoleophilia; order Gaiellales; family JAICJC01; genus DATLLN01. The sequence continues at coordinate 487,952 of CAWCOL010000009.1, read as the reverse complement.
GGGGCCCGCAGGCGCTGTTGTCGCTGCCGACAGCGGTGCCGGCTCCAAGGGCGCCCACGACAACCGAGCCAGAAGGAGCCCGAATCGACCGCCGGGTAACTGTCCGCGCCGAAACATCGGCGCTGCGCGGTCGATTAACCGGGCATGCACCGATCGACTGCGGTCACGAACGCGACACCGCTCAGCGCGGCGCTGATCGGCGTGCTCGTCGGTCTGATCGCCGCGGTGCAGTTCTCGGTGCCCGACCTGCAGCGCTACGGGCTGGCGACCCTCTACCTGTGGCCGATCGTGCTGTGCGCGCTCTGGTTCGGGCTGCGGCCCGCGATCGGCGTGGTCGGCGCGGTGATGGCGATCCAGGCCGCCTGGTACCTGTCGGTCGCGCCGTCGATGTCGGCCGGCGGCGGGATCGCCGCGGTCGCGATCCGCGGGATCACGTACCTGTTCGTCGGCGTCATCGTCGGCGAGTTCGCGAGCCGGCTGCGGCGGGTGGCGTTCGCCGACCCGCTCACCGGCCTGCCGAACCGGCGCAGCTTCTTCGAGGAGGTGCGCCGGCGGTCGCTCGTGACGGCGCAGATCGGCATCGTGTCGTGCGACGTAGACGGCCTCAAGCAGATCAACGACCGCGACGGGCACGCCGCCGGCGACGAGGCCATCACCCGCACCGCTGCCGCGCTGGCCGAGCTGCTCGGCCCCACCGCCTACGTCTGCCGGTTCGGCGGCGACGAGTTCGTGGCGCTCACCACCCCGGAGATCGCCCTGCGGGTACAGACCTCGATCAACACGATCGAGGGCGCGCAGCTGGGCGCGACCATCTTCGCCACCACCGGCGAGCTCGACATCGACGACGCGATCGCCGAGGCCGACGACCTGCTCTACCGGGCGAAGCACCGCCGCACGGGCGAGGCCGCCCTCGGCGAGCATCGGCCCGCGGCCGTCACGGCCGGCTAGGAACCGGGCTGCCCGGCCTGATCCGCCCGTCCACGTAGGCGGTCAGCGTCTCGCTGGTGAGGTAGGCGACCACGACGCCGATCACGACCAGCGGGGTGACGGTCAGCCCAGCCTTGGCGCACAGCAGGCTCGCGATCATCACCGATGACAGCGGGAGCCGCAGCGTCGAGACGCACGCGGCGCCGACGAGCACGGCGATGGCGGGCGAGTCCGAGTAGCCGGGCAGGTGGCCGGCGAGCATCCCGGCAACGACGCCCAGGAAGATCGCCGGGAACGTCGGCCCGCCGCGGAAGCTGCTGAGCGAGACGCTCCACGCCACTCCCTTGAACAGCAACAGCAGCGCCAGCGTGGACAGCGAGATCGTCGCCTGATTCGCAAACAGCGAGTCGAAGCTGGGCTGGCCGGAGAACAGCACCGCGTTCTCGCCGTAGCCGCTCGCCTGCTCGAAGGCGATCGCCAGGCAGCCGACGACCAGGCCCGCGCAGACCGTCAGCACGAACGTGTGCGTCTGCACGAAGCGCAGCACCAGGCGGGCGAGCTCCATCACGGCGAAGACCGCGATCGCCGCCCCCACGGCCAGCGCGATCGTCCAGCCGAAGTCGCCCAACCCGGGCCCGCCGTACGCGGTCAGGGGGAACGGGCTCAGCGCCCAGGCCGCGGTGCTGAACCCCGACCACGACCCCAGCCCGACGAACACCAGCGACCCGACGCCGGCGGACACGAGCCCGGGCAGCACGATCAGCGCCATCGTCGGTCCGCCGATGCCGGCCGCCTCGATCACCAGCACCGCACCGATCACGGGCGAGCCGAAGATCGACGAGACGGCGGCGAACGCGCCGGCCGCCGCCATCACCGAGACCACCTGGGGCGGGGCATCGCGGCGCACCAGGGAGACCGCCAGGATGGCGAGGCCGGTTCCCAGCGCGATCAGGGGGCCCTCGGGGCCGAGCACCAGGCCCAGGCCGAGGGTGGCGAGCGCGGCGAGCATCACTCCGGGCAGGTCGACCGGGCCCAGCGGCTTGCCGCCGACCTTCATTCCCTCCGCCGGCACGTGGCCGCCGTGTCCCGGCAGCCGCACGACGGCGAGCGCCGTCAGGAGGCCCGCCAGCACCAGCCAGGGGAGCGGCCACCACTCGGGCGCGGTGCTGTACCCGAGATGGTGCGGGAGATCCTGGTACACCCAGATCTCGATCTCGTGCACGGCCTCCAGGAAGAGCCACGCCGCCGTCGAGACCAGCAGCCCGACCGCCGCCGCCAGCACGAGCAACGCGCGGTACTGCCGGCTGCGGATCTGCGCCTTCGGATCCGACGCCGGCGTTCCGGCCTCGATCATCCTCTCACTGCCACTGGTCGGCGAGGCTCGACCTGGCGTTGTCGAGCGCCGTCCTCGCCGCGGCCCGGGCGGTCTCACCGCTCGCACCGTAGGAGACGGAACCGCCGTCGCCGTCGTCCACGCGCCAGTGTGCCTGCCAGCGGCCCACGGCCCCGGGCTCGCGTGTCACGGCCGTGAGCTCGAAGCCGAGACGCGTCATCTGCCGCCGGACATGCTCGACCACCCGGCGGTCGGGCTCGGGGATCGTGGACGGGTCGGTTTCGCGCGCCAGCATAGGAGAACTATCCCGCAAACAGGATCGTTCATGCAAGAGTATGCGCATTCTGGCGCCCCGCAACCCGGCGTGGGCGGCCGGCTTGACCCCGATACCGCCCACGCCTCGCCGCGCTACGCGGCCCTTATGGCTCTCGCCCGATCGTGAGGCCGTAGATCACGATGCTGTTGATGATCAGCGCCATCAGCGCGCCCCACGGTGCTGCAAACAGGAAGAAGAACCAGATGAAGATCGCGACCGAGGCGACGCTGACGCCGAGCACGGTCCCGGTCGGGTTGCCGGAGAAGACCATGAATCCGGCAGCCAGCTGCACGATCCCGAAGAGCAGCAGCAACCATCCCCATGTGTCCTGGCTCGAGAACAGGAACTCGTTCGCGAGGTAGTTCCCCCGGTGGATCGCGGTGATCCCTTCGACGACGTTGAACGATCCGGCGATCACCAGCCAGATCGCGGCGAACGTCGTCCAGCCGGTACTGCTGCGCGTGTCGATCGACGACATGCACCCACCTCCATTTCATCGTTTGATGGGTAAGGACTCCTTCGCTGGACCAGCCTGGTTACCTGCCTGGCAGTGCTCCGCGATGCAGGGTCGCGCGGGCCGGGCCGCGTGAGAGGATGCCGCGGTGACGGCGGCCGACACGCAGCGCCGCGGCCTCCGCCGGCGCCTTCCCATCCTCACCTGGCTGCCGCGCTACGACCGCGCATTCCTGCGCGGGGACGTCGCCGCCGGGATCGCCGTGACCGCGCTGATCGTGCCCAAGAACCTGGGCTACGCGGGCATCGCCGGCGTGCCCCTCCAGAACGGGCTCTACGCCGCGGCGGCCGGGGCCATCCTCTACGCGCTGTTCGGCACCTCGCAGCAGATCTCGACGGGGCCCAGCTCGTCGCTGGCCGCGGTCGCCGGCGGAGCGGTGCTGCTGACCGGGGTGGCGGGAAAGGACGCGGCGGAGCTGGTGGCGGCGATCACGCTCGTCACGGGAGCCCTCTTCCTGCTGCTCGCCGTGTTCCGGCTGGGATGGATCGCGCGGTTCCTGTCCAAGCCGGTGATCACGGGCTTCCTGGCGGGGGCGGCGGTGGACGTGGTGATCGGCGAGCTGCCCAAGCTGACGGGGACCGACGCGGACGGCTCGAACGCCTGGCGCGAGTTCGGCTCGTGGGTGGGATCGCTGGGCGATGTCCACTGGACGACCGTCCTGGTCGCCGCCGTCTCGCTGGCCGTGATTCTGGCCCTGCGGTTCCGCGCGCCGGCCGTGCCGGGGGCGCTGGTGCTGGTCGCCGGCGGGATCCTGGCCTCGCGCGGCTTCGACCTCGGGGCGCATGGCGTCGCGCTGGTCGGGCACGTGCCGCGGGGCCTGCCCTCGCCGCAGCTGCCCAGTGCCGACACCTTCCGCCGGGAGTACGTCACCATCGGCGTCGCCGCCGGCGCCCTGCTGCTGATCGGGTTCTCGCAGACGGCCGGGGACGCGCGCGCCTTCGCCACCCGGCACCGGTACCGGATCGACATCGACCAGGAGTCGGTGGCACAGGGCATGGCGAACGCCGGCTCGGGCGTGTTCCAGGGCATGCCGGTCTCGACCAGCCTCTCTGCCAGCTCGCTGAACGAGTCGGCCGGCGCCCGTACGCCCGTGGCCTCGCTGGTGACCGGCGGACTGGTGCTGCTGACGCTGATCGTCCTGGCGCCGCTGTTCTCGGATCTGCCCAAGGCCGTGCTGGGTGCGGTGATCATCGACGCCGTCGTCTTCGGCATGATCGACGTGCCCGAGCTGCGGCGGCTGCGCCGGGTCACCCCGTTCGACTTCTGGATCGCGATCGCCGCCTTCGTCGGGGTGCTGTCGGTGGGCGTCCTGGCCGGCGTCGTCGTCGGGGTGGTGCTCTCGCTCGGCTGGCTGGTCTTCGTCGCCACCAATCCGCCGATCCCGCTGCTCGGCCGCGAGGCCGGCACCCAGGTGTACCGCGACCTCGACCAGCACCCCGACGACGAGACCTTTCCGGGGATCGTCGTCGTGCGCATCGACAGTGGCGTGTTCTTCGCGACCTCCCAGGCCCTCGACGACCGCATCCGCGCCTTCACGGACGGCGCCTCCGACCCCCTGACTGGGGTGGTGCTCGACCTCGAGGCGGTCCCGTTCATCGACTCGCAGGGCTCCGAGCAGCTCGCGCAGATCCACGAGCTGGTGGAGACGAATGGGGCGACCCTGCGCCTCGCCCGGGTCAAGCCGCAGGTGCTGGCGGTGCTCCACCGGGACGGCGTGATCGACCGGATCGGCGCCGGCCGCGTGCACGGCAACGTCCACCGCGCGGTCGAGGCGCAGCTTGTGGCCGGGCGCGATCCTCTACGCTGACCGCACTCGTTGTCCTATCAGTCATCTCACCGAGAAAGGGAACCATGTGCAGGTGGATGGGGTACCTCGGAGAGCCGATCAACGTCGGCCTGGTGCTGTTCCGGGAGGATCGCAACACGATCGTTCATCAGAGCCTCGACGCCAGCCAGGGCGCGGAGCCGGTGAACGGCGACGGCTTCGGCGTGGGCTGGTTCGTCCCGGACAGCACCGAGCCCTCCCGCTACCGCTCGACCGAGCCGGCCTGGAACGATGAGAACCTGCGCGAGATCACGAACACCCTCGCGTCGCCGGCGTTCATCGCCCACGTCCGTGCCGCGATCGGGTCGCCGGTGCAGCAGTCCAACTGCCATCCCTTCCGCCACGACGGCGTCCTGTTCGTCCACAACGGGTTCATCCGGGACTTCGGCCGCATCAAGCGCGACGTCGTGCTCGCCGTCGATCCGGATCTGTATCCGCAGATCGTGGGCAGCACCGACTCGGAGCACCTGTTCTACCTGGCGCTCACCTTCGGGCTGCAGGACGACCCGCACACCGCGCTCGAGCGGATGGTGGGCTTCATCGAGCACGCGGCCGCCGGGGCCGGGGTCGACGACCCGGTGCAGATGTCGGTCGGGGTGCTGACGCAGGACGCGCTGGTGGCCGTGCGCTATGCGACCAGCTCGGTGCCGCGCACGCTCTACCACAGCAACGACATCGAGACGCTGCGAAAGATGCATCCCGACTTCGAGGATCTTCACCTGGTGCCGCTGGGCGCGCACGTCGTGATGAGCGAGCCCCTGGGCACGCTGCCGGGCGCCTGGACCGAGGTGCCGATCTCGAGCGCCGTTCACCTCACCCGCGGAGACCTCGAGGTGCGCGGGTTCACACCGCGCGCGGCGGCCTCCTAGTTCACCCAGGCTTGGTCGAGCAGGAATCCGCCGATCACCGACGGGTTGAACACGTAGTTCCCGACCCGCGACGAGATGAAGTCGATGCGCCGCGGCACGAACAGCGCGATCCAGGGCGCCGCATCGGTGGTGGCGCGGTCGACGGCCTCCCACTCGGTGTTCGCCGCCTTCCGGTCGGTGACGCTCGTCTGCATCGCGTGCGCGGTCATCGACTGGATCGAGGGGTCGCAGAACTCGGACAGGTTCGCGCTGGCCGAGCTGTTCGGGTGGAAGCCGTGGCAGCCGACGACGATGTCGAAGAAGTCCGACGCCGACGGATAGTCGGCGTACCAGTAGCTGAAGCTGATCTGCACCTTGTTGCGCGAGTCCTGGACGAACGGGTACTCGACGGCGGCGGCCAGGATCCGCAGGTCGGCGGTATATCCGAGCTGGCGGAACAGCCCGACGAAGTAGAGGCAGATGTTCTTGCTGGCCTCGTCCGGGGTGCAGGTGACGATGATCTTCTGGCCCTTGGTGCCCGACTCGTCCACCAGCTGCTGGGCCTTCGCCATGTCCGGCCCGTGCCACTTGCCGTCACCGGCGTCCGTGGTGTACGGGCAGTACGGGGCGTACCCGGGAAAGTCGGGCGGCAGCGTCTGGCAGGTCGGCGTCGCCAGCTGGGGGCCGCCCCACACCTTCACCAGCGAGGTGCGGTCGGTCGCGTAGTTGACAGCCTGGCGCACCTTGACGTTGTCGAACGGCGGCACCCGGGTGTTGATCGCCATGTGGTAGACCTGCGGCACGGGGTTGAGGAAGACCTGGTGCGGATACTTCGTGCCGATCTCGTTGAGCCGGTCGGCCGGCGGCTGGTCGTACATCCAGTCGGCCTGGCCCTGCTCGATCATCGTCACCTCGGTCTCCGTCGTCAGCGACAGCTTGACGTCGATCTTGTCGGGGTAGCCGGCGGGCTGCGCGTCCTTCGACCACTGGTGGAAGTGCGGGTTGCGGACGAGCAGCATCTCCTGATTCGGGGTGTAGTGATCGATCATGTACGGACCGGTCGCGGGCAGCGGATGGGTCGGCCCGGCCTCGGTCTTCCCCGTGCTCGCGGGCACCACGTAGCCGAACGGCAGCGCCAGCTTCTGGGTGAAGTCCGGGTCGGGCGACGTCAGGTGGAAGGTGACCGTGCCGGCGGCGTCGTCGGCCACGATCCCCTTGGACAGGTCGCAGTGCTTCGGCTGCGTCTCGCAGGTGTCGCCGCCGATCAGGCCCGAGTAGAACTGGCCGACCGGGCCGGGCACCGTGTACTGCCGCTGGAACGTCGTCACGAAGTCGCTCGCCTTGACGGGTGCGCCGGTCGAGTAGGTGATGCCCTTGCGGAGCGTGAAGGTGTAGGTGCGCCCGCCGTCGGTCGGCTCGGGGATCGACGTCGCCAGGTCGGGGACGAGCGTGTTGCCGTCCGGTCCCGACACCTTCTTCCAGGTCAGCAGCCCGTCGTTGGTGAGCGCGAGCAGCGTCCAGTTCTGGTCGTAGTCGACCGCCGTGTCGATCGAGCTGCCGATGCCGTTCCAGACCACCCGCAGCGTGCCGCCGCGGTGGTCGCCGCTGGCCGCGGACGAGCCGCTGGAGGCGCTCGAGCCGCCGCCGCAGCCGGCGAGCAGGCACGCCAGCGAGGTCGCGAGAACGATCAGGGCGTTCCAGCCGGGGCGGGGATGCTTCATGGATTCCTCCTGTCGTGACCGGCCCGGCCTCCGCGGCCGACTGGACGCGCATCATACAAACCGGTTCCCGCGATCCGAGGCTGCGCGGGAGGCCTCTGGTAGGGTGGCCGACCTGTGCCTGCGAGCAAGGATCGACCCCCCGGCCGGCGTGGCCGCCGGCTCTCGCCGCCGCCCGACCTTCTGCCCCTGGCCGTCGATGCCAGGGCGCTGCGCCGGGTCGTCGAGGGGATCTCATCGGTCGGCTCCCACCCGCTCGGGTTCCGCGCGACCGGGACGCCGGAGGAGCATCAGGTGGCCGAGCTGGTCGCCGGCGAGATGCGCGCCATCGGCCTCGCCGACGTCCGCTTCGAGCACGTGCCGGTGCACGCCTGGCGCTTCCGGGGCGCGTCCGTCGCGCTCGAGGGCGGCGCGCCGGTCGAGTGCTCCTCGCTGGCCGGCGCCCGGGGCACGCGCCGCACCGGCATCAGGGCCGAGGTCGTCTTCGTCGGCGACGGCCGCAGGGCCCGGCTCGACCGGCTCGACCTGCGCGGGAGGATCGCGCTGCTCGACTGGCGGCCGCGGGCCGCGGACATCGCCGAGATGGGGCTCGAGCTGGGCCGGCGCGGCGCGCGGGCCATCGTCGCCGTCTGCCTCGACGGTGCGCAGCGATTTCAGGGGCCGGATGCCCTCGGCACGGGAGCCGGACGCTGGTACGACGGCGCGCCGCCGATCGCGATTCCCCGCACGCGGGACGGCGCGGCGCTGATCGAGCGCTGCCGGTCGGGCGAGGTCCGCGCGACCGTCACCGTCACCGCCGAGATCGACCGGCGGGCGCGCGGCCGCAACGTCGTCGGCGTCCTCGGCGCGGACCGTCCCGGTGCGCCGATCGTGGTGGGGGCCCACCACGACGGCTGGTTCTCCGGCGCGTTCGACAACGCCAGCGGTGTCGCGTCGATGCTGGCGCTCGCCCGCGCGCTGACCGGCGCAGGGTGGGAGCCGAGCCGGCCGGTGTGGTTCGTCTCGCACACGGGCGAGGAGTACGCGGTGCTCGACCACGACAGCCCCTGGTGCTTCGGCGCGTGGCACCAGGTGTCCGCCGAGCATCCGGGGTGGGGCTCGACCGTCCCCTTCTATCTCGACATCGAGGCGTCCGGGCGCCCGGAGTTCCCGCTGCTGGTGATCGCTCCCCGCGAGCTCCGCCGCTTCGCGTCGCGTTGGTGCCGGCGGGCGGAGCGGGACGGCCTGCTGCCGACCGGCTGGCGGTTCACCGATCCCGTCACCGGCACGCACCAGTGGCCGTTCCAGCTGCGCGGCGTGCCCGGCATGAGCATCTTCAACTGGCACACGCGGTTCGAGCGCACCGACTACCACACCACCAACGACACGGCTGACCGGCTCGACTACGGGTACCTCGCCGGGCTCACGCAGCTCCACGCCGCCCTCGTCCTCGAGGCCGACAACGATCCCGGCGCCATGCTCGACTTCGCCGCCCGGGAACGGCACGTCCGCAGCGTCGCCGCCCGGACCGGCGCGTCCGGCCTGGACGCGGCCGCGGCCAGGTACGCCCGCGAAGCGTCCCGCACCGGGTTCGCGCGGCTGGCCCGCTCCGGGTTCGCGCTGGACGACCACGGCTCGATCGGCTATCTCCACGAGCAGGCCGCGGCGGACGCCCGGCGGCTCGCGACCGCGCTGGAACGGCTCGGCAAGGGTGACCGGGCCGGCGCCGCGCGTGCCGCGGCCGCCGTCGGCGCGAACGCGGGGCAGGCGTGGCTGTCGCACGATGCGTGGCGCGCGGCGGAGCGGCGCCGCCTGCGCGGGGCGGGCTCGTGGAGCGCGAAGAGCCACCAGACCGCCTCCCCCGACCTCTGGGCGGAGATCGGCAGCCTCCGCGGCGACACCGGCAGCCGGCCGGTCGGCGCCTGGCTGGAGCGCTCGCTCGAACGCCACCGGGCCCGGTCGGAGGCGGAGGCCGCTCGCCGGGCCGCCGCGCTCGCCCGCGCGCTGAGCCGAGGCGGTCTTCCCCGGAGCTGATGCGGGTACCAGCTCCTGCGGATGCCAATCGGGTACCTGATCACGACCGCCGGGGTGGCGGCCTGCACGCTCCTCGCCGTCGCTCCGCGGTCGGTGCGATCGTTGCGCACGCTGTGCTTCCGGGGCGGCCTGCCGGCGGCCGAGCTTCCGTTCGCCGTCGGCGCGTACCTCCTGGCCTCGACCGCGCTGGTGCTCGTCCAGGGCGGTGCCGGCACGCCGGTGGGACTGGCAGGACTCGCCCTGGCCGCCGCTTCGGCGGTCGGGCTCGGCCTGATCCTGCGGAGGATGGCGAGTACGAGCGAGACCGTCGCCGTCGCCGTCCGTCAGTCCGCGGCGGAACTTCCTGCGCCGGCTCGCCGGCGGCGCGTGGCACCCGCCGTCCTGCTCGCACCGCTTCCCGTCGGCCGCGGCGGCGTCGAGCGGATCGCGGACATCCCCTACGGCGACGCGGGAGCGCGGCAGCTGCTCGACGTCTACCGCCGCCGCTCGGGCGCCGCGGACGGGCCGACGCTGCTCCACCTGCACGGCGGCCGCTTCGTCGGTGGCCGCAAGAGCCGTGAGGCGCTGCCGCTGCTCCACCGGCTCGCGCAGCGCGGATGGGTCTGCGCCAGCGCGGACTACCGGCTGGGGCCGGACGCGTACGTCGGCCAGCTGGCCGACGTCAAGCGCGCGATCGCCTGGCTCCGCAGCGAGGGGCGCCGGCACGGCGCCGGCCCCGTGGTGCTGGTCGCGGGCAGCTCCGCCGGAGCGCACCTGGCCGCCACCGCGGCGCTGACCGCGAACGACCCGGCGCTGCAGCCGGGCTTCGAGCCGGCCGACACCGCTGTCCAGGCGGCGATCTGCCTCCACGGCTACTACGGGCCGGTCGGCACGGACAGCTGGTCGCCTGTCGAGCACGCGGGCGCCCACGCGCCGCCGTTCTTCATCGCCCACGGCGACCTCGACTCCTACGTCCCCGTCGAGGACGCCCGGCGCTTCGCGGAGGTGCTGCGCGCCCGCTCGCAGGCGGCGGTCGTCTACGCCGAGCTCCATGGCGGACAGCACGGCTTCGACCTCTTCGACTCGCTCCGCCTGGAGAGCGTGATCGACGGCGTCAGCATGTTCGCAGCCGGGCTCGGCGCTCGCCGAGTATGAGATGGTGAACGCCGGGTGACCGAGGTGGCGACATCGACGGAGGATGACGAGGCAGCGGGCAGCCGGCGGCTCTCCGTGCTGCTGGCGATGGCGATGTTCGTACTGGTCGTCGACACGTCGCTGATGAACGTGTCGATCTCCGCGGTGGTCAAGGATCTGGACACCACCGTCAGCGGCGTCCAGTCGGCGATCGCGCTGGAGGCGCTGGTCTCGGCGGCGTTCATCCTGATCGGCAGCAAGGTCGGCGACCTGGTCGGCCGCAAGCGGGCGTACGTCGTGGGCCTGCTGGCCTACGCGACCGGCGCGCTGGCGATGGCGCTGGCCCAGAACCTGACGGCGATCATCGTCTTCTGGGCCATCGTCGGCGGGCTCGGCGCCTCCCTGCTGCTACCCGCCATGCAGTCGCTGATCCACGGCAACTTCCAGGGCGCCGCGCAGAAGAAGGCCTACGCGATGGTCGGCGCGGCCGCCGCGATCGCCGCGGCCGTCGGTCCGCTGCTGGGCGGCTTCATCACGACCTACCTGTCATGGCGCATTGCGTTCCTGCTCGAGGACGTGATCATCCTCATCGTCCTGCTCAACATCAGGCTCGTGCGCGACGTGCCCTACACAGGGCCGCGTGCCGTCGATCCGGTCGGCGCCGTTCTCTCGGTTGTCGGCATGGGCGGGATCGTCCTGGGCATCCTGGTCTGGCAGGAGGGCGGCGAGGCGGTCGGTGCACTGCTCGTCCTGGGTGCGGTCGCGATGGCGGCGCTGGGGTGGTGGCTGGTGCGGCGCAAGCGCGAGGGCAAGGCGACCCTGATCGACCCGGGCCTGTTCGCGTCGAAGGTGTTCCGGCTCGGCATCTCCGGTCAGATGCTCCAGCAGATCGCGCTCGGCGGCACCATGATCGTGCTGCCGATCTACCTCCAGATGGTGTTCGAGTACACCGCGATGGAGGCCGGCCTGTCGCTGGCGCCGCTCTCGCTGACGATGTTCGCGGTGGCGCTGCTGGCCGAGCGGCGGGCCGGCGGGCGCCCGGCGAGCGGCGTCATCCGGGTCGGGTTCGCGCTGCTGACGGTCGGGTTGGCGGTGCTGATCCCGATCGTGCCGCGGGCCGACTCGGGCTGGTACCTCGTGATCCCGCTGATGATCGCCGGCGCCGGGCTGGGACTGCTCGTCTCCCAGCTGAACAACTACACGCTGGCGCCGATCACGGAGGAGCGGGTCAGCGAGGCCGCCGGCGTGAACTCGGCCGCGGGCTCGTTCGGGCTCTCGTTCGGGCTCGCGTTCGCCGGCGCGATCATGCTGGCGACGCTGTCGTTCACGTTCACCGACATGGCGAAGTCGAGCACCGTGCTCGCGCCAGCTCAGCAGCAGCAGGTCGCGGACCGGCTGGAGCACGACGCCGAGGTGATGAGCAACACGGCCCTCCAGCACCAGCTGTCCGGCGAGCCCCAGCAGGTGCAGGACGAGATCATCCGGATCAACACCGATGCGCGGCACCGGGCGCTCCAGGTCGCGCTGCTGATCCCGATCCTGGCCGGCCTGGCCGGACTGATCACCTCGTTCCGCATGGTGCGCATCCCCGACGCCGAGCCGTCCGCTGCGATCGAGGGCATGGTGCTGGGCTGACCGTACCCGGTAGCCTGCGTCGCCGGATCGCCAACCAGCAGGAGGCGCGACATGCAGGTCACCCGGAGCTCCATCGACACCGCGACCGGCCCCGGCGAATGGTTCACCGGGGCCGTGTTCGTCGACGCGGTCGCCGCGCCGTCGGGGTCGTCGCGGCTGAGCGCCAGCAGCGTCCACTTCACGCCGGGAGCGCGCACCGCCTGGCACACGCACCCCAACGGCCAGACGATCTGGGTGGTCGAGGGCGTCGGCCTCGCGCAGCGCCGCGGCGGCCCGGCCGAGCTGATCCGCCCGGGCGACCGCGTCTTCTTCGATCCCGGTGAGGAGCACTGGCACGGCGCGACGGCCGCGCGCTTCATGACGCATCTGGCGATGCTCGAGGTGGACGACGGCGGCAACCCGGCGACCTGGGGCGACCACGTCACGGACGAGGAGTACGCGGCGGCCAACCTGTAGGTGCAGGGGCGGCGCGGGGCGGTGTCGAACTGGACACCGCAAACTGCCCGTTCGCCGGAAAGGAACGCGTCCATGATCAACGGTGCCAATACCGGTTTCATGCTGCTCGCCGCGAGCCTCGTGATGGTGATGACGCCGGGGCTCGCGTTCTTCTACGGCGGCCTCGTCGGCCGCTCGAACACGCTGACGATCATGATCCAGAGCTTCGCCTCGATGGGCATCACCACCGTGATGTGGTGGCTGGTCGGCTACTCGCTCTGCTTCAGCGGCGGCTCGAACGGCATCTACGGCAACTTCGACCTCGCCTTCCTGCGCAATGTCACGCCGGCGTCCATGTACACGCCGGCGCACATCCCGCTGGTGGTGCTGATTGCCTACCAGATGATGTTCGCGATCATCACGCCGGCGCTGATCACGGGCGCGTTCACCAACCGCGTCACGTTCAAGGCGTTCCTGATCTTCCTGGTGGTCTGGCAGCTGTTCGTCTACTACCCGTTCGTCCACATGATCTGGGGCAACGGCCTGCTCGCCCAGTGGGGCGTGCGCGACTTCGCGGGCGGCATCGTGGTGCATGCCTCGGCCGGCTGGGCGGCGCTGGCGTCCGTGCTGTACGTCGGCAAGCGCAAGTTCGTCGACTCGCCGCACAACATCCCGTTCATCGCCCTCGGCACGGGGCTGCTCTGGTTCGGGTGGTACGGCTTCAACGCGGGCAGCGAGCTGAAGGTGGACGACATCACCGCGCTGGCCTTCCTGAACACCGACCTGGCGGCGTCGTTCGCCGCGGTCACGTGGCTCTTCATCGAGTGGCGGCATGCCCGCAAGCCGCACTTCGTCGGGCTCCTGACCGGCGCGGTGGCCGGGCTGGCGACGATCACCCCCGCGGCGGGGTTCGTGCCCATCTACGCGTCGGTGGTGATCGGGATCGCCGCCGGCGGCGTCTGCTACTTCGCGGTGCAGCTCAAGAACCGGCTGCGGTGGGACGACGCGCTCGACGTGTGGGGCGTCCACGGCGTCGGCGGAACGCTGGGCATCCTGCTGCTCGGCGTCTTCGCCAGCACCAGCATCAACTCGGCCGGCGGCGTCGGTCTGATCCACGGCAGCGGCACGTTCTTCGGCAAGCAGCTCACGGCCGCGTTCGCCTGCTCGCTCTACGCGTTCCTGTTCACCTGGGTGATGCTCAAGGTGATCGACCGGATCACCGTGGTGCGGGTCGGCGAGGAGGCGGAGCGCGGCCTCGACGAGGCCATGCACGGCGAGTCGGCCTACGAGGATGCGCCGGCCGGGGTCGTCCCGGCCGTCTGACCGGCCGGCGCCGACGCGTCGTGACCACGCTCGAGATCCTCTTCCTCTCAGCCGAGGACGTCGCTGGGCTCGACCTCGGCGCCGGCGAGGTTCTGGACGCGGTCGAGCGGGGCCTGCGGGCGCACGGCGAGGGGTCGGTCGTGATGCCGCCCAAGGATCATCTGTCGCTCGAGCAGCGCTATCGCGGCCACTTCAACATCCTCAAGGGATACGTCGAGGAGCTCGACCTGGCGGGCGTCAAGGTGATCGGTGACTACGTGGACAACCACCGCCACGACCTGCCGTCGGAGCTGGCGCTGCTGACGCTCTACCGGGCCGAGACGGGCGCGCCGCTCGCCATTCTCGACGCCACCGAGCTGACGTGGATGCGCACCGGGGCGGTCTCCGCCATCGGGGCGAGGCACCTGGCCCGGCCGGCCTCGCGGACGCTGGGTCACATCGGTGCGAGGGGGACGGCGCGCTACAACCTCCGCTACCTCGACCACCTCTACGACCTGGAGACGATCCGGGTGACGAGCCGCCGGCCGGAGTCGCGCGAGCGGTTCGCGGAGGAGATGACGGAGGCGCTGGGCAAGCCGGTCGTCGCGGTGGACACCGTGCAGGAGGCGGTCGAGGGCGCCGACATCGTGGTGGATGCGACCCGCCTGAGCGAGGAGCAGACGCTCGTCCGCACCGAGTGGATCCGGCCCGGCGCGCTGGTGATGCCCTACGGCGCCGTGCGCTCGACCGACCCCGACCTGCCGCTGGTCGCCGACAAGTTCGTCGTGGACGACTGGGAGCAGGCGGCCGCCTCCGAGTTCGGGCACTACTACCGGCTGATCGCCGACGGCAGCCTGCGGCGCGAGCACGTCCACGCCGAGATCGGGCAGATCGTCGCCGGCCTCGCGCCCGGGCGCGAGCGCGAGGACGAGACCATCGTGTTCTGGCACCGGGGGTTCGCGGTCAGCGACATCGCGGTCGGCGCCCTGGCCGTGGCACGGGCGCGCGAGCTCGGGCTGGGCACGACGCTGACGTATGCACAGAACGCGCGCGAGCGCTGAAGGTCAGCGCCGGCGGGCCAGGGCGACCCCGGCCAGGCAGAGGGCGCCGCCCGCCAGCGCGAGGCCGGGAGGCGTTTCGCTCAGCACGGCCCAGCCCAGCACGATCGCGACCACCGGGGCGAGGTAGGTGAGCGAGCCAAGGCGGCCGGCGCTGGTGCGGCGGAGGGCGAACGACCAGGCGGCGAAACCGAGCGCCGTCGGCACGGCGCCCAGGTAGACAACCCAGGCGATGGTGCCCGCGTCGGCATGGGCCGTCTGGTGCACGAGCGTGGGGGCGAAGGGCAGGCAGGCGATGGTGGCGGCGGCGCAGCCGAGCCAGGTGATCTGGAGCGCGGAGACCCGCGCCGTCACCGGCTTCTGCACGACCACGGCCGACGCATACGCGACCGCGGCGACGAGGCAGAGCAGGATGCCGGCGCCGCCGTGCGCGCCCGAGCGGCTGGTGGCGACGCCGATCAGCACGCATCCGCCGAACGCGATGATGCAGCCGCCGAACAGCCCGCGTGGGAACCCCTCGCCGAGGAAGATCCCGGCCAGGATCGCGATCAGGATCGGGCCGGTGTTGACGAGCATCGCAGCCGTGCCCGCATCGATCCGCCGCTCCGCCGCGTTCAGCGCGATGCTGTAGATGCACAGCCAGAGCACGCCGTACACGGCGATCTGCGCCAGGTCGCGGCGGGACGGCAGCGGCTCGCGGCGGACGAGCGCGACGGTGCCGAGGATGGCGCAGCTGACCAGCAGCCGACCCAGCGCGATCGCGCCTGGCGAGAGGCCGTCGCCGGCAGCGCGGATGGCGACGAAGGCCGAGCCCCACGCCGTGACCGTCACCAGGCCGGCGATCAGGGCCGCGGCGTCGGTCGACGGCGCCGTCCGCATGCGGGGCCGGCTCACGACGGGCCCAGCGGAGGACGGCCGGGGATCTTCGTCAGCAGAGACACGCTCGGGCCATTCAAGCCGAACGCGCCGCCGGGCGGCTCACACGGCGCCGGCGAGCCAGCGCTCGACGATCGCGGCCCACTCCGCCGCGCGGTCGCGGTGGGGGAAGTGCCCACCGCCGCGGATCTCGCGGTACTGCCAGGTGGGGTGCGCCGCCACGGCCGCCCGGGCGAAGGCGACCGGCACGACGTGATCCTGGTCGCCGTGCACCACCAGTACGGGACAGCGCACTGACGCCGCCAGGGCGTGGAACCTCCCCGGGCGCAGTCCCAGCCGGGCGAGCGACGCCAGCTGTCGCGCCCCGGCGCCGGTCGGGTGCGGCGCCCGGCCGCGGCCCGCCACCTCGCGCACGTACTGGACGCGATGCCGGCCGTAGTCCCAGGCGGCGCCGGCCATCGTCCGGTTGCCGCGCGCCGGCGGGAAGAACCCGCTCGTCACCACCAGCGCGTCGACCCGGCCCGGGTGCGTCCGCGACAGCTCGAGCGCGCCCACCGCGCCCTGGGAGTGGCCGACCACGATCACGCCGCCCTCCGCCGGCATCTCGGTGACGATCCGCGCGAGCCCGTCCAGCGCCTGTGCGGCCGGCGCCCACTCCTCGGGCGAGCCGCCGACGCCGTGCAGGCACACCAGGGTCCACGCGTCCATGCCGCCGAGGGTATCCGAGCCCGCGGTACCCTCCCGGCGGTGTCTGCAGCGGGCGTCTTCAGGATCGAGATCGACGGGCTGCCGCCCGAGGTGGCAGACCTGCAGCGCCTCGCGCTCGACCACGACGGGCACTTCACGGCGATGCAGGTGCGCGACGCACGCGTTCGCGGATTGGACAACCACCTCGCCCGGCTGGACGAGGGCTCGCTGGAACTGTTCGGGGTGGGCCTGGAGGGACGGCGCATCCGTGACCTGGCGCGCCACGCGCTGGCCGACGACGTCCGCGACGCGTCGCTGCGGGTGATCGTCTTCGAGGCGGCGCAACCGGGATCGTTGTCTGTGATGGTGACGCTCCGGTCGCCGGGCTCGATGCCCGAGGGGCCCCTGGCCCTGCATGCCGTCGAGTACCAGCGCACCCTGGCGCACGTCAAGCACATCGATGGGTTCGGCCAGGCCCACCGGGCGCGGATGGCGCGGCACGAGGGCTTCGACGACGTGCTGCTGGCGGCGGCGGACGGCACGATCGCGGAGACCAGCATCGCCAACATCGGCATCGTTCGCGGGGGCGAGGTGGTCTGGCCCGACGCGCCGGCCCTGCGCGGCATCACGATGCAGCTGGTCGAGCCGCGCCTGCCCGCCGCCGGCGTCGCGTCGCACCGGGAGCCGGTCCGGTTGGCCGACCTGCCCTCGTTCGACGCCGCGTTCGTCACGAACTCGCGGGGCATTGCGCCGGTCGGCCGCATCGACGAGGTTGCCTACGCCGTGGACGAGGACATGATGGCGGCGCTCGCCGGTGTCTACGCCGCCGTGCCCTGGGACGCGTTCTGAGCGACCGCCGTGGGGGGCAGGGGTCGCCCGCCCCCGGAGAATTCCTGTCGTGTGGAGGATCGCTGGGACACCGGCCGTACCGAGGCGTTCAGCGATGGCGTGTTTGCCATCGCGATCACGCTGCTGGTGCTCGACATCCGGATCCCGCCGACGGCGTTCCAGGATCTGTGGCGCGCGATCGTGGACGAGTGGCCCTCCTACCTGGGGTACGTCACCAGCTTCACCACGATCGGCGGGATCTGGCTCGCCCACCACGGCATCTTCCGGCGGCTGCGCTACGCCAACGCCCAGGTGATGCGCATCAACCTGCTGCTGCTGATGGTCGTCGCGTTCCTGCCGTTCCCGACGCGACTGGTGGCCGAGGCGATCCAGAACGAGGACGCCGAGCGGGCCGCCGTCATCTTCTACGGCGCGTCGCTGCTCGTCATCTCCATCACCTTCGCGGCGCTCGGCCTCGCCATCGCCCGCGACCGCACACTGCTGCACGAGCGCGTCGGCGACGACGAGGTGCGCGCGCTCCTGCGGGCCGTGACGCCCAACCTCGGGTTCTACGTCACCGTGATCGTGCTGGCGGTGCTGGCGCCGCGGGCGGCGGCCATCGGCTACCTGGTGATCGCCGCCGTCGGCGTGATGCGCGCCCGCGGGGACAACGCAAGCACCGTGCCTGCGGCGGGCCACTGACCCCGGCGATCACCGGCGCGCGGCGATCCTGTCGGCCAGACGCTCGGCGTCCTCGGCCGCGCCGTAGATGATCCCCGACTTGCGGGTGCACAGCCAGGGCGCGCCGATCAGGTGGAGGCCGGGCACCGCCGTCATCCCGTCCGTGTGCGGCACGGCGCCGGCGCTGCGCAGCCCCGGGATCGCCAGCCAGCGCAGGTCGGCGGTCATCCCGGTGCACCAGATCACCGTCCCGATCCGTCGCCGGTCGAGGCGCAGCTCGCGAGGCCCGCGTGGAGCCGGCAGCGGCGCGTGCTCGGCCGGATCGGGCTCGGCGGCACTGGCGGCGAAGCCCCGGCGGGCGATGTGGGCATCGATGTCGCGGCGGACGGCGGCCGCGGTCTCGTCGGCGGAGCGGAGGTACTCGGCGAGGCCGCCGCCGAAGGCGACGCGCTCGCCGTCCGCCCCTTCCAGGCGGCCGGTCAGACGCGCGCCACGGCGGGCGAGCGACTGCAGCGAGATCGTGTGGCCGCCCATCGTGCCCGAGAGCAGCGGCTGCGGCTGCCGGGCGACCGATGGATCCGCGAGGTCGGCCCGGCGCACCTCGTAGAAGCCGGTCACCGTCCACCAGTGCAGGACGTCGCGGCCGCGATAGGTGCGCGGGACGCGACCGGCCCGGCAGGTGGCGAGCACCACGTCGCGGCCGGCGTCGAGCAGGTCCTCGGCGATCTGGCAGCCGGATTGGCCGCCCCCGGCAACCAGCACGCCGCCGTCGGGGAGGTCGCCGGGCGAGCGGTAGCTCGTCAGGTCGAGCTGCAGCACGCGGGGTGACAGCCGTGTCGCCGCGGGGGGAATCCGCGGCCGGTTCAGGAAGCCGGCCGCCGCGACCACGTTGCGCGTCCGCAGCGTGGTGCCGCCGGCGGTCACGTCGAACGTCCCCCGCGGCCCCCGCCGCACCCGCGCCTCACCTGCGTGCTCCCGCACGGGCAGCCGCAGCCGGCGGGCGTGGCGTTCGAGAGCCGTCAGGAACTCCCCGGCCGTGTCGTAGCCGTCCCGCGTCTCCCGCCGGCAGCGGTCGCCGGGAAGGCGCGACATCCAGCGCGGCGTGTTCAGCCGGAACGAGTCCCAGCGCTGGTCGCGCCACGTCTGCCCGATGCTGCCGCGCTCGAGCACGACGTGCTCGAGGTCGCGCGCCGCCAGCGCCGTGCTCGCCGCCAGCCCCGCATGGCCGGCACCGATCACGACCGTCTCCACGGCCTCGGGCACGCTCCCCCGGCGGTTCGCCATGCGCACACTCTGCCACCAACTCAGGTCAGGAGCCCAACCTGCGATACCGAGGGTCAGGCTCCGTGCCTGGCTCCGGTTCGACCCCCAACCGAGCACACAGCGCGGTCCGTGTCGGTGCCAGGAACCGGTGCCTGACCCTCCAGGGTGGTCCACCGGCGCCACGGTCAGTGGCCCAACCCCGCCGCTAGATGCGGAACCGGTCGACGAGGCCGCTGAGGTGGGCGGCCGTACGGGACAGCTCCTCGCTGGAAGCGGCCACCTCCTGGGTCGCCGCGGAGGTCTGCTGGGACGACGCCGAGACCTGCTCGGTGGCGGCCGAGGCCTCCTCGGCGACGCTGGCGATCTGGTCGGTCGCCGCCGACGCCTGGGCCATGCGGCCGGTCACGTTCTCGACGCTCGATGCCAGGCCGTGGAACGCCTCTCGCGTCTCGACCACGGTGACCGAGGCGGACTCCGCGAGCTTGCGCACCTCCTCGGCGACGACCGCAAACCCGCGGCCCTGCTCCCCGGCGCGGGCGGCCTCGATCGCGGCGTTCAGCGCCAGCAGATTGGTCTGGTCGGCGATCGACGAGATCTGCTCGGTCAGGCGCACGCCGCGGTCGGCCATCGTCTGCGCCTCGCCGCCCAGGGCAACGGCCTCCTGGGTGACGCGCTGCGCGTCGGCGACGAGGCCGGTCTGGTGCTCGGCGCCCTCGGCCACCCCGGCGACGGCCGAGGCGATCTCCTCGATCGCGCGCCTGGTCTCGGCGGCGGTGGTCGACATCTGCTCGGACGCGGTCGAGACGGTCGAGGCCGTGGCGGAGATCTCACCGATCATCGCGGCCACCTGGTGCCGGGTCGTGTTGTAGAGCCCGAGCCCACCCTGCGCCTTCGCCAGCATCGAGTTGAAGATCGTCCCCAGCGTGCCCAGCTCGCGCCCCGAGTCCGACTGCAGGAACGCGGTCACCGGCTGGGCGTCCACCGTCAGGTCGCCCTGCGTCATCGCCTCCAGCCCGCGCCCGAGCGCGGTCAGGCAGTTCTCGTCGAGGCTGGTCAGGCGTGCCTCCAGGTCGACCAGGCACGACCGGTCGCCGAGCCCCCGCCGCAGGTCCTCGCGCGCCGCCTCGTAGCCCTCCAGCGCGGCCTGCGCACGGGTCAGCATCGAGTTGAAGATCTCGATCAGCTCCTGGATCTCGGGGCTGCTCGACCTGGTCTCGATCGGCGTCGTTACCGGGTGGACGGCGACGGTCAGGTCGCCGGCGGCCACGGCGTCGAGGCCGCGCTCGAGATTGGTCAGGCAGTTCTGGTCGAGGCTCTTGAGCCGGTCGCGAAGCTCGGTGATTGCAGGGTCGCCTGCGCGGCGGTCGAACACGTGGATCCTCCTGGCTGAATGACGGCGGAGCACTCCTCTACTCGTCCGGGCGAGGGGGTCGGTTGAATGCCAGGCGACCGTGTCCGCGCGCCCCGGTAGGGCCGCGATCCCCGTGCTGGAGCCAGATTCGCCGAACGGCCCCGGCGCTTCGCGGTAGTGCAGATACCGCAGGCCGGGGACGAGCCGCGCCGCCCGTTCGTGCGATGCGGGCGGGCGGTCAGGCCGGCTGAAAGCGCAGGTGCGTCACCGCCGGCGAGTCGATCACCCGGACGCGGACGAGCTCGACCGGCCGCGTGTCCA
Source organism: uncultured Actinomycetes bacterium (assembly GCA_963797175.1). Classification (GTDB taxonomy): domain Bacteria; phylum Actinomycetota; class Thermoleophilia; order Gaiellales; family JAICJC01; genus DATLLN01. The sequence goes on along the minus strand of CAWCOL010000009.1, from coordinate 466,908 downwards.
GCGTGTCGAACAGGCGGACGCCGCCTCCCAGGAGCAGTGGCGCCACGTGGACGTGGATGTCGTCCACCAGCCCGGCGCGCAGCGCCTGCTGCACCACGTCGGCGCCGCCGGCCAGCGAGATGTCCGCATCGCCCGCGGCCGCCCGGGCCTGCTCCAGCGCAGACTCGATGCCGTCGGTGACGAAGTGGAAGGTGGTGCCGCCCTCCATCACCCGCGGCTCGCGGGCGTGGTGGGTGAGCACGAACACGGGCGCGTGGAACGGCGGCTCGTCGCCCCACCAGCCGTCCGCGCGGGGATCGTCCTCCCAGCCGCCGGAGCCGCCGCTGAACATCCGCCGGCCCATGATCACGGCGCCGGCGCCCATCGCCTCCTCCAGCACCGCCGAGTCGGGCGTGTCCTCACCGCCCTCCATGCCGTGCGCCTCGCGGAAGGCGGCGAGGTTGAAGAGCCACGCGTGCAGCCCGTCCGCGCCCTCACCGAGCGGGTGTTCGAGCGTCTGGTTGGGGCCGGCGATGTAGCCGTCCAGGGACATCGTGATGTCGAGCTTCAGCGCCATGTCGTGCGCCTGCCTTTCGGTCGGTGTGCGAGGTGCTGACCGGCCCGGCGGCCGGAACTCATCGGTGGCTCGCTAGAGTGACGGCATGTGCCGGAACATCCGACCCCTCCATAACTACGACCCTCCGACGACCGCCGAGGACGTCAGCTCCGCCGCGCTCCAGTACGTGCGCAAGGTGAGCGGCATGACGAAGCCCTCGCAGGCCAACCAGGCGGCGTTCGACCGTGCGGTCGAGGCCGTCGCCGAGGCCACCGCAACGCTGCTCGACGAGCTGGTGACGACGGCGCCGCGGCGCGATCGCGCCCGCGAGATCGAGCGCGCCCGCGAGCGATCTCTGGCCCGCTTCGGCGCGGCGTAGACCTAGGACGACGCGGCCGCGAGGCCGAGCCGCGCGCCCTCGGCCAGCAGCCGGGCCTCGTCAACCGCGCCCGCGACCGCGGTCGGCGTGGTGACGGAGAGTCCTGCGTAGACAACGGCCCAGCGTAGCCGATCCTCGAGCGGCATGCCCGCCAGGTCGGCCCAGATGTAGGCGGCGACCAGCAGGTCGCCGGCGCCGGTCGCGTCCACGACCGGGCCGCAGTCGAACCCGGGCGCGGAGCACCGCTCGCCGCCGCTGACGGCGATCGCGCCCTGCGAGCCGAGCGTGACCACGACCGTCGTCACCCGGGCGCCGAGCCGGTCGGCCGCGGCCTCGACGGTCGTCTCGCCGGTCAGCGCCAGCGCCTCCGGCTCGCTCACGAACAGCGCATGGACGCCTGCGACCTCGTCGGGCGGCCGGCCGGCGTAGGCCCGCGCGTCGTCATCGCCGCAGGTGACGTAGGCCGATGCCCCCTCGGGGACGAGGTACAGCATCCCCAGGTTCGTCGACACCGCCCGCGGCTCGAAGGCCTCCACGTCCTCGCGGTTCGCCCGGACGCCGGGGTCGATCGTCACCATCGCCCGGTCGCCCGCCGTGGGCAGCACGATGGTGGTCGGCGAGCGGCGGCCGCGGCGGTCGACGATCGCGACGCCCTCGGAGCTGAGGACGTCCGTGACCAGGTCGCCGGCCAGATCCTCGGCCAGCGGTGCCGCCATCCCCACTCGCAGGCCCAGCCGGGCCGCGCCGATCGCGGTGATCGCGCCGCCGCCGGGCGACCGCAGCAGGTCGCTGGCGTACCGCTCGTCGCCGAGCGCGGGCATGCTCTCGAGTCCGACGACCGTCAGGTCGAGGAAGGCCGGGGTCGCAACTGCCAGATCGAAGCCCATCGAACGGCGAGTCTACCTGTCGTGCTCGCCCATCTCAGGTGAGATATGCGTGGTGCGGTATCCCCAGCGGTCGCCGCGGTTGGCGAGCCGGGAGAACTCGAGCGGCGATCCACCGCGGTCGAGCACCGTCTCCGTCACGATCAGCAGCGGCGCGCCGGACGGGATCTCGAGCAGCCGCGCCGTGCGGGCGTCCGCCGTTGCGGCCCGCAGCACGCACTCGCGGCGACCCGGCTCGACGCCCGCCCGCGTCCGCAGCACGTCGTAGAGGGAGGCGGTCGAGAAGTCGACGCCGTCCAGGGCCGGGGCGTAGGAGGCGGGCAGGCAGGCCCGGTCGAGCGACAGCGCGACGCCGCCGACCGACCGGACGCGCTCCAGCTCGAACACCGCTCCGCCGGCCGGCAGGCCCAGCGCCGCCGCCTCGGCGCCCGCAGCCGGGCGCGTCCCGGCGTGCAGCACCCGCGAGCTCAGCGACAGCCCCGCGTCGCGGGCCCAGACGGTGAGGCTGACCGGGCCGTGCGCGGACTCGACGACCGGCAGGCCGGCGACGTACCAGCCGTGGCGCCCCGCGGCCACCAGCAGCCCGTCGCCCGCCAGGGCCAGCAGCGAGCGGCGCAGCGTGTTGCGGGAGACGCCCAGCCGCAGGCACAGCTCGCGCTCCGGGGCCAGCCGCTGGCCGGCGGGAAGCGTGCCGTCTGCGATCTCGTCCCGCAGCCTGCGGCCGACCCGCATGAACAGCGGCTCGTCGCCGCTGGCGTCGCTCCGCCGGTCGGTGGGAATAGTTGACAGTTCTGGTACCTCTTTGGTACTACTGGTCCGGTGAAGCTTACCGTGGTCGGCGCAGGCGGGTTCCGGACGCCCGCAATCTACCGGGCGCTGCTCGCCGCGCCCGCGGGCGTGGCGGTCGACGAGCTGGTGCTCCATGACCCCGCGGCCGACCGGCTGGAGCGGATCGGCGCGGTGCTGCGCGGCATCGAGGCCGAGGCGGGCAGCAGCGTTCCGACCCGGTCCACCGGCGACCTGCGCGACGCCCTGGAGGGCGCCGACGTCGTGTACTGCGCGGTGCGCGTGGGCGGCATCGAGGGCCGCCTGGAGGACGAGCGGATTGCGGTGGACGCCGGCGTGATCGGCCAGGAGACGACCGGGGCCGGGGGGATCGCGTTCGCGTTGCGCACCGTGCCCGTGGTGACAACGATCGCGGAGACCGTGGCGGACGTCGCGCCCACCGCGCTCTTCATCAACTTCACCAATCCCGCCGGCCTCGTCACCGAGGCGATTGGCCGCGTGCTGGGCGACCGCGTCGTCGGCATCTGCGACGCGCCGCCCGACCTCTGCCGCCGCGTCGCCGCGGCGATCGGCCGGCCGGCCGGCGAGCTCTGGTTCGACTACTTCGGCATCAACCACCTGGGCTGGCTGCGCAGCGTCCGCCACCGCGGGCGCGACCTGCTGCCCGACCTGCTCGTGGACGACGAGCGGCTGGCCTCGTTCGAGGAGGGGCGGCTGTTCGGCGGCGAGTGGCTGCGGGCCGTGGGGATGGTGCCCAACGAGTACCTCTACTACTACGACGCCGAACGCGAGGCCCTGGCCTCGATGCGCTCGGGCGAGCTGCGGGCGGCCTACCTGCTCGACCGCCAGCGCGCCTTCTACGAGGGCAACGGCGACGCGCTGGCCGAGTGGCGGGCGACCACCGCCGAGCGCGAGGCGTCGTACATGGCCGAGGCGTGGGCCGCCCGCGGCGTGGACATGGCCGAGATCGCGGCGGCGCGCGAGCCCGGCGGCTACGGCGGCGTCGCGCTGGAGATCATCGACGCGGTGCTGGGCGGCAACCCGAGCACCATGATCCTGAACACGGCGAACCGCTCGAGCATGCCCTTCCTCGACGCCGAGGCCGTGGTCGAGGTGCCCTGCGCAGTCGGCCCGGGCGGCATCTTCCCGCTCGCGGTGGGCGAGGTGCCGATGGCCTGCCGCGGCCTGATCGAGCAGGTGCGGGCGGCCGAGCGGGCGGCGATCAACGCGGCGCTGAGCGGCTCGCGGCAGGAGGCGCTGCGCGCCTTCGCGTTGCACCCGCTGGTGCCGTCGGTCGAGGTGGCGGGACGGCTGCTCGACGCGTACGCGGCCGCGCATCCCTCGCTGCGGGGCCGGTTCGCATGAGCGTGGACGTCGTCTGCGCCGGGATGCCGTTCCTCGACATCACGTTCCTGGGCCTGCCGTCGATGCCCTCGCCCGGTCGCGAGCTGCTCGCCGACCGGCTCGAGATCACGCCGGGCGGCCTGGCCAACGTCGCGCTGGGACTCACCCGGCTCGGCCTGGAGGCGGCGATCTGCTCTCCGGTCGGCGGCGACGTGGCGGGCAGGATGCTGGCCGAGCTGCTGCGCGAGGAGGGCATCGCGTGGGAGGGGCCGCCGTCCGCCGAGACCGCGGTGTCGGCCGTGCTGACGCTGGACGGCGACCGTGCCTTCGCGACGTTCGACCCGCGTGCGGCGATCGATGCCGACGCCGTGGCCGCGATGCGCCCGCGCGCGGTGGTGATCGACCTCCCCGTGGTCGATCGGGCGCCGGCAGGCGCCGCCGCCTACGCCGTCGTCGGCGACGTGGACGCCCGGGCGCTGGCCGCCCTGCCGCCCGCGCTGGCCGGGGCGCGCGCCCTGCTCGTGAACGCCCCGGAGGCGGCGCTCCTGGCCGGCATCGACGACGTCGAGGCCGCCGCGCTCGCGCTGGGCGAGCGATGCCCGACCGTCGTCGTCACCCTCGGCGCCGCCGGCTCGCTTGCCGTCGCCGGCGGGCGGGTCGAGCGGGCCGGCGCACCGGACGTCCCGGCCGTGGACACCAACGGCGCCGGCGACCTGTTCACCGCGGCCTACGTCTGGGCCGACCTCTGCGGCCACCCCCTTCCCGAGCGGCTGCGGCTGGCGACCGCCTACGCGTCGCTGTCCGTCCGCGTCCCCACCACCAGGTCCGGAGCGCTCCCGCTGGACGAGTTCCTGCGCCTGGCCGGCCCGACCCGAGAGAACGGAGTCTCACCATGACGATCAGGCGCTCATCCCGGATGCCCTTCGTCCTGCTGGCGGTCGCCGCGGTCCTCGCGGCGGGCTGCGGCAGCCCGGGGTCGGACAACGGCGGGGGCGGCTCGCAGGCCGGCGCCGCGCTGTCGGCCGGGTTCGACACCTCGCAGAAGGTCACGCTGACGATGTGGGACACGGAGACCTCGCCGGGCCCGTCGAAGGCCGAGGACACCCTGATCAACCAGTTCGAGGCGAAATACCCGAACGTCACGGTCAAGCGCGTGGTCAAGAACTTCGACGACTACGTGGCCACGATCAAGCTGGCCGCGTCGTCGCCCAACGCCCCCGACGTCTTCCAGGGCAACGAGGGCTACGCGACCGACCAGCCGCTGGTCAAGGCGCATCTGATCGTGCCGCTCGACGCGGCCGCGAAGGCGTACGGCTGGAACACCCGGTTCGGCAGCCCGGAGACCCTCAACCCGCTGCGCTGGTCGAACGACGGCACCACCTGGGGCTCGGGAACGCTGTGGGGCGTCGCCCAGAAGGCCGAGGTCGTGGGGGTCTTCTACAACAAGAAGACGCTGCACCGGCTGGGCCTAGGCGTGCCCAAGACCTTTGCCGACTTCGAGGCCAGCCTTGCCAGGGCCAAGAGCCAGGGCGTGCCCGGCATCATGGTGGGCAACCTCGACCGGTGGCCGATGGGCCACGTCTTCATGGTGCTCCAGGCCCGCTTCGCAGACCCCAAGGCGATCGCGGACTGGACGTACGGGCGCAGCGGCGCGACCTTCGACACCCCCGGCACGCGCAAGGCCGCGACGGTGGTACAGCAGTGGGGGCAGAAGGGCTACTTCGAGGACGGCTTCAACGGTGTCAGCCAGGAGAACGCCGCCGCCCGGTTCGGCAAGGGCGAGGGCCTCTACTTCATCACCGGCCCCTGGGAGAACCAGACGTTCGCCGGGCCGCTGGGCGACGGCGTCGGCTTCTTCCCGCTGCCGTCGCTGGACGGCGCCCCGGGGGCGCCGGCCACCGGCTCGATCTCGCTGCCGTTCCACGTCAGCGCGAAGTCCAAGCACCCGGACGTGGCGGCCGCCTTCATCGACTTCATCACGAACTCGGCTGCGGCCAAGGTGATCATCCACAATGGCGACCTTCCGGCCGCCGACCCGGGCAGCGGCGCGATCGACCCCAACTCCTCGCTTGCGGCGATCTCCGCGGCCTGGCTGGAGAAATCCAAGGCGGGCACGCTGACGCCCTACCTGGACTGGGCGACGGCGACGATGGGCGACACGCTCTTCGGCGCGCTCCAGCAGCTGACGTCGGGCAGAATGACCCCGGCGCAGTTCACGGCGGCGGTGCAGGCGGACTGGGAGAAGTCACATTCGTGAGGGCGGTGCGCTCGAGGGCAGCGGCAGGCGGCTGAAGGGAGCGGCGCGGGGCGGCCCGGGCGAGCCGCGGCTGATCGGCTACCTGTACGTGCTGCCGGCCCTCGTCGTGTTCGCCGTGTTCGTGGTCGCGCCGATGGCGGACGGCGCCTGGATCTCGCTGTTCAACTGGGACGGCGTCACCGTCGGGCACTGGGTCGGGCTTCAGAACTACCGCGACGCCCTGTCCGACCCGGCGGTGCGCAGCGCGTTCGAGCACTCCCTGGTGCTGGTGCTGTTCTACTCGGTGCTGCCGATCTCGGTCGGGCTGCTCCTGACCGGCGCGCTCTCGCACATGCGCGTCCGCGGCACGGCCGCCGTCCGCACCATCGTCTTCCTGCCGCAGGTGCTGGCTGCGGTGGTGGTGGGCGTTGCCTGGAAGTGGCTGTACGACCCGCAGGGCCCGATCAACAGCCTGCTCTCCGCGGTCGGGCTGGACAGCCTCACCCGCCCCTGGCTGGGCGACTTCTCGACCGCGCTGCCCGCCGTCGGGGTGATCGGCGCGTGGGTCACGACGGGCCTCTGCCTGGTGCTGTTCATGGCCGGGGTGCAGCGGATCCCCCTGTCGCGCTTCGAGGCGGCGCGGGTGGACGGCGCCGGCCCGGTGCGCGAGTTCTTCGCCGTCACCCTGCCCGGGCTGCGCAACGAGCTCGCCGTCGCCATCTCGCTGACCGTGATCACAGCGCTGCGCGCGTTCGACATCATCTTCGTCACCACCAAGGGCGGGCCGGGCTCGCAGACGACGGTGCCGTCGCTGCTCATCTACCAGCGGGCGTTCGTCACCGGCCAGGTCGGCTCGGCGGCCGCCATCGGGGCGATCATGGCCGCGATCATCCTCGTCCTGGCGGTGCTGATCACGCGATTCGTGGAGGAGCGGCGGTGACCAGCGGCCGGGTCGAGCGGACGGTCACCTACTGCGTGCTGCTGCTGTTCGTGGTGCTCGCCATGGCGCCGCTGGCCGGGGTCGTGCTGGCCGCGATGCACCCGTCCGGCTCGCTCATCTCGGGCGTCAGCCTGCCCAGCTCGCTCAGCTTCGCGACCTTCGGCGACGCCTGGAGGCAGGGCCAGTTCGACCAGCTGATGCGCTCCAGCGCGATCGTCGCCGTCGCCGTCGTGGCCTTCACCTCGCTGCTCTCGATCCCGGCGGGGTATGCATTCGGGACGATGCGGTTCCCGGCGGCCAACCTGCTCTTCTACGTGATGCTGACCGGCATCGTCGTGCCGTTCGAGGCGCTGATCGTGCCGCTTTACTACAACTTCCGCGACGTCGGGCTGACCGACAGCTACTGGGGCCTGATCCTGCCCCAGACCGCGCTCTCGATCTCGTTCGGCACGTTCTGGATGCGCGCGTTCTTCCGCTCGGTGCCGCCGGAGCTGTCGGATGCCGCCCGGGTGGACGGGGCCTCGTCGTGGCGGATCCTGTGGCGCGTGCTGGTGCCGATCGGCCGGCCGGCCATCCTGACGATGGTGCTGCTCGTGTTCATGTGGACGTGGAACGAGTTCCTGCTGGCGCTGGTGATGATCTCGGACGAGACGCACCGCACCGCGCCGCTCGGGCTGTCGGCGTTCCAGAGCCGTTACGGCGTGGACGTGCCCGGCGTGTCCGCCGCCGCGGTGTTCGTCGCCGCCCCGGTCGTCATCCTCTACGTGCTGCTCCAGCGGCAGTTCCTGCGCGGCATGCTGGCCGGGTCGATCAAGGGCTGACGTGGCGGGCATCGTCTTCGATCACGTCGTCAAGCGGTTCGGGCCGGTCACTGCGGTGGACGACCTCACCCTCGAGATCGGGAGCTCCGAGTTCGTCGTGCTGGTCGGCCCGTCCGGCTGCGGCAAGACCACCGCGCTGCGGATGCTCGCCGGCCTGGAGGCGCTCAGCGCCGGGCACATCAGCATCGGCGACCGCGTGGTGGACGACCTGCCGCCACGCAGCCGCGACGTGGCGATGGTGTTCCAGGACTACGCGCTGTATCCCCAGATGAGCGTCTACAAGAACCTCGCGTTCGGCCTCCAGAGCCGCAAGATGCCGAAGGCGGAGGTACAGCGGCTGGTGCGCGACGCCGCCTCGCGCCTGGGCCTGGACGAGCTGCTCGACCGCAAGCCACGGCAGCTCTCCGGCGGCCAGCGCCAGCGCGTCGCCCTGGGGCGGGCGCTGGTGCGCCACCCGCAGGCGTTCCTGATGGACGAGCCGCTCTCGAACCTCGACGCCAAGCTGCGCGTCGAGATGCGGGCCGAGATCAAGGCGCTCCAGCGCGAGACCGGGGTCACCACGGTCTTCGTCACCCACGACCAGGTCGAGGCGATGACGATGGGCGACCGCATCGCGGTCATGCGCGGCGGCGTGCTGGAGCAGGTGGGCGATCCGGACACGATCTACAACCACCCCGCCAACGTCTTCGTCGCGGGGTTCATCGGCAGCCCGGCGATGACGTTCGGGCGGTTCGACCGCGGCGGCGAGGGTGGCGCCGAGCTCGTCCACGGGGCCGTCCGGCTCCCGGTGGACGGCCCCGACGGCCTCCCGGCCACGGTGGTCGCCGGCGTCCGGCCCGAGCACGTGCGGCCCTGGAGCGCAGGCGCCGGGCTGGCCGGGCCGTTCGAGGGGGAGGTCGAGTCGATCGAGGCGCTCGGCCGGGAGACGTTCGTCGGCGTGCGGTGCGCGCCCGACCTCGCCTTCACCGTCCGCTTCGAGGGGACGTCGCACCACACCCTGGGAGAGACGCTGCGGTTTGGCATCGAGCCGGACCGGATCCACCTGTTCGACCCCGAGAGCGAGACGGCCGTCGCCGCCGCGGCGCGCGCCTGATGCGGCGGCCGCCGGGCCGCGGCCGGTAGCATCGCTCCTCGGTGGAGCAGCCCCTCACGCAGTTCGGCACCGAGTCCCGACGCCCGACGCTGTACGGCTCCCGGCAGGCGATCTCAGCCGGGCACTACCTGGCGGCTGCGGCCGGGTACGCCGTGCTCGAGGCGGGCGGCAACGCGGTCGACGCCGGCTGCTGCGCCGGGATGGCGCTGGCCGTCCTGCACGCGGACGAGGTGAACTTCGCCGGCGTGGCCCCGATCATGTACCGCCCCGCCGGCGGCGAGGTGGTGACGATCGCCGGCCTGGGGCACTGGCCGGCGGCGCTCGACCCGGACCTGTTCATGCGCGAGCACGGCGGCACGCTGCCGCGCGGCGTGCTGCGCACCGTGGTGCCCGCCGCACCCGACGCGTGGATCACCGCGCTCCGCGACCACGGCACGATGACGTTCGGCGACGTCGCCGCCGGGCCGATCCGGCTGGCCCGCGACGGCTTCGCGGTCTTCACCTACCTCGCCGACGAGATCGCGGCCTCGGCCGATGCGTGCGAGCGCTGGCCGTCCACGGCGGCGGTGTTCATGCCCGGCGGCAGGGCGCCCGGCGTGGGGGAGCGGTTCGTCCAGCGCGACCTGGCGGACACGATCCAGCACATGGCCGACGCCGAGGCCGACGCGCCGGGTGACCGCGCGGCCGGGCTGGCGGCGGCCCGCGCAGCGTTCTACGAGGGCGACATCGCGGCGCGGATCGTCGCCTTCCACGCGGAGCAGGGCGGGCTGCTCACCCGCGACGACCTGGCCTCGTTCCGCTCGCGCTACGAGCCGCCGGTGCGCGTCCGCTGGCGTGACTTCGAGGTGTTCACCTGCGGGCCGTGGTGCCAGGGGCCGGTGCTGGCGCAGGCCCTGCTGATGGCCGAGCGGGCCGGGCTGGACGGCCTGCGCCCCGATTCCGCCGACTACCTGCACCTGGTCGGCGAGATCCTCAAGGCGGCGTTCGCCGACCGCGAGTACCGCTACGGCGATCCGGCCATGGTGGACGTGGGCATGGACGAGCTGCTGGCGCCGTCGCACCTCGACGCGAGGCTGGCGGCGATCGCGATGGACCGGGCCGAGCCGGGGATGCCGGCGCCGCTGGGCCGGCCGGCGGCCGTGCCGTTGCCGGATCCGACGACGGACGGCCTGATGGAGCGGCCGCAGGACACCTCGTACGTCTGCGTGGTTGACCGATGGGGCAACGCCTTCTCGGCCACGCCGTCGGACGGCGCCTTCGATGCGCCTGTCGTCCCCGGGCTGGGCATCGTGCCGTCCACCCGCGGCGACCAGTCGCGGCCCGACCCGCGCCACCCGTCCGGCGTCGCCCCGGGCAAGCGCCCGCGGCTGACCCCGAACCCGGCGCTGGCGGTGCGCGACGACGGCTCGGTGTTCGCCTTCGGCTGCCCCGGCGGCGACATGCAGGTGCAGGCGATGCTCCAGGTCTTCCTGAACACGTTCCACTTCGGCATGGACGTGCAGGAGGCGATCAACGCGCCCCGATTCTCGACCTGGAGCTTCCCCGACTCCTTCGCGCCGTTCGAGTACCGGGCGGGGCTGTTCGCGGCCGAGGGCCGCCACTCCGACGCGGTGCTGGCCGACCTCGCCGGGCGCGGGCACCGCGTCGAGCGGTGGCCCGAGTTCACGCGCTGGGCGGCAGCCGTGGAGGCGATCCACCTGGACGCCGCGACCGGCTTCCTCCGCGCCGGGGCGGATCCCCGCCAGCCCGCGTATGCGATCGCCGACTGATGGAGCTGCGGAGGCTGGGAGCCGCGGGGCCAGAGGTGCCGGTGGTGGGGATGGGCACGTGGCGCACGTTCGACGTGCGGGGCGACGCGGCCCAGGCCAACGCTGCGGCCGTGGTCGAGTCGGCGATCGGCGCGGGGACGACGCTGTTCGACAGCTCGCCGATGTACGGCGAGGCCGAGCGCGTGCTGGGCGGCGCGCTGGCGGCGCATCGCTCCGGGGTGCTGGTGGCCACCAAGGTGTGGACGCCCGACCCGGCGCCGGCCGAGCGCCAGATCGCCGATGCGATGGGCTGGTTCGGCGGCCGGATCGACCTCTACCAGATCCACAACCTGGTCGCGTGGCGCGAGCACCTGCCCGTGCTGGAGCGGCTGCGCGCCGACGGCGCCGTGGGGATGATCGGTGCGACGCACCACAGTGCCGCCGAGTTCGGCGAGCTCGAGCAGGTGATGCGCACCGGCCGGATCGCCGCCATCCAGATCCCGTACAACCCGGGCCAGCGCGACGTCGAGCGGCGGATCCTGCCGCTGGCCGAGGAGCTCGGCCTGGGTGTCCTGGTGATGCGGCCGTTCGGCGAGGGCGGCCTGCTCCGCCGCACGCCGCCCGAGCGCGATCTCGAGCCGCTGCGCCCGTTCGGCATCCGCACCTGGCCGCAGGCGCTGCTCAAGTGGGGGCTGTCCGACCCGCGCTGCCACGTCGCCATCCCGGCGACGTCGAAACCCGCCCGGGCGGCCGAGAACGCCGAGGCCGGCGAGCCGCCCTGGCTGGGGCCCGACGAGCGGTCGCTGATCGGGCGATTGGCCGGCTGAGGCGCGCAGCGGGGGGCAGGTGCTTTGCCCAGGGCGGGGAATGCTCGTACCATCAATCGACCGCATCGGTGGTCGCTCCGCAAGATGCTTCGGACGAGGTGAGGGTGCCGTGAGGGTGCGCATCGCGCTTGTGCTCGTGCTGCTGGCCGCGCTGACCGGGTCGGCCGCGGCGACCTCGGGAGCGGCGGCCGCGCCGCTCGACGGCCTCCACGGCGCCGGCTGGATCGTCGCCGACGACGCCCACGGCCAGGTCTTCGTCACCGGGTCGCCGACCTCGGCGAACACGCAGGTGGCGGTGCTCGGCCTGGACGGCTCCCGCACCGGCACCATCACCCAGCAGGGCGCTGCGGGCATGGCGGTCGCGGGCGGCACGCTGTGGGTGGCCGGGTGCAACACGAAGCAGATCGTCGGCTACGACCTCACCACGCTGGCGGTGACCGACACGATCACGACGGGCCGCACGCTGCGCTTCCCCTGCGACCTGGACGCGGCCGCGGGCAAGCTCTGGTTCGACGAGCCGGCGACGGACGCGGGCAGCTCCGACGCCCTGCCGGCGTCCGTGACCATCGCAGCGCCGCACACCGAGACGTCGTTCGCGGGCACGGCCGACCCGATCTTCACGACCGACCCGGCCAAGGCCACTCGGCTGCTGATGACCTCCATGAACGGCTCGCCGAACACGTTCGACCTGTGGGACACGAGGACCGACCCGCCGTCCCCGATCGGCTCGGCGTCCGACCTCGGCACCGGGCTCGGCAACGACTCGTCCGCGATCACCCCCGACGGCAGGCTGCTGTGGGCACTGCACGGCGGCGGCCTCGCCGCCTACAAGGTGGCCAGGATCGACCACCGCAAGATCGTCGACCAGCGCACCAACCGCGGCTCGGCGGAGGCCCTGGCGATCACTGCGGACGGCACCCACATCGCCGCCGGCGTGCTGGTCAGCAGCCATCCCGGCATCGACGTGTTCGGGGCGGCGCAGTCGCCGGTGCACTCGGAGACGTTCGACGAGACCGGGGCGGACGTGGTCGGCCTCGCCTTCACGCACGACGCGTCGCGGCTGTTCGTCGTCGACCAGTCCTCGGACGGCGCCGGCACGCCGTACCTGCACGTGATCGAGAGCCCGACCATCCCTGCGTCACAGGTGGCGCTGAACGCGCTGGGCACCGCCCCCGCGGGCAGCCATGTCGCGCTCAGCGGCCGGCTGTCGTTGGAGGACGGCGCGGCGGTGGACGGCGACCACGTGGCCGTCATTGCGACGCGCCCGGATGCCACCCAGGTGGTGGTGGGCAGCGCGACCGTGAACGCGGCCGGCGGATTCGCCATCGACTCGGGCGAGCTCGACCTCGCCGGCACATGGACGTTCACGGCGACCTATCCCGGCGACGCCGGTCACGGGGCCTCGTCGGCGAGCGGCATGCTGACCGTCACGCCGTTTCCGACCTCGCTGTCGGTAACGACGTCGGCGGCGCAGATCGTCGCCGGACAGACGGTCACGGTGACGGCCCACCTGACCGGTGCCCCAGGTGGCAACGTGACGGTCTACCGCACGGTGGGCGGGGTCAAGTACCTGGTCGGCACGCATGCGACGGACGGCGACGGGGACGCCTCCTTCCCGCTCAAGCCGGGCCGGCGGACGCTGTACACCGCGGTCTACGCCGGAGACGCGAACCACAAGCCGTCGACCGCGGAGGGCCGCACGGTGACCGTGCAGCCGCATCTGACCGCAACCATCTCGCACGGCTACAAGACGCTCGGCGGCTACCACTACTACCACTACAACCCGAACTGCCCGGCCCGCGCGGCGAACTGCCCGCTGTTCGTGATCACGGCGTTCCCGAACATGTCGGGTCGCACCGTCTTCGCGGTCGTGCAGGAGCTGGTCGGCGGCACGTGGAAGACCGCCGCCACGTTCCACGCGAACCTGGGCACGATGTCCCACGCCACCCTCAAGATCCGCTACGCCAACCGGGGCGTGATCGGCCACCAGTTCCGGGTGGTCGCGCAGTACCGCGGCAGCACCGACTGGGCCGCGGTGACGTGGGGCTACTGGCCCTTCCGCGTCACCACCTGATCGGCCGTCACCCGCCGGCGGAGCGGCGGTGCATCACGGATCCTGCAGCACTCCGAGGACGTTGCCGTCGGGGTCGGTGAAGGTGGCCACCAGGCGGCCGCCGCCGACGTCGCGCGCGGGATCCTTCACGGTGGCGCCGGCTGCGGTGACCTCGGCCAGCTTCGCCTCGATGTCGGCCACCTCCCAGTAGGCCACGGGAGCGCCATCGCCGCCGGGCACCAGGCCGACGTGCTGGCCCGCGACGTCGTAGCCGACGTAGTACGGGGCGTCGTGCTGCGGTGGAAAGCCGAGCAGGGCGGTGTACACCCGCTTGGCCGCGTCCAGGTCGGAGACGGGGTGCAGGACGGTCTTGATGCCCTGGGTTGACGTTTCGGTCATGGTGCCTCCTCGGCGTCAGGGTCGGGTCGACCCGGTGTGCGCTGTCGTGTCAGGACGAACGGCGAGGCGCGAAATCGAGAGCCAGCGTAATCGAGGCGCGGCGGCCGGCATACCGGTCGGGGCACCGGGGTACGGTGCCGGTGCGATGGCGAACGGGGGTGGAGCACACCGGGTGGTGGTGGTCGGCGGCGGGTTCGGCGGCGTTCAGGTCGTCCGGGGCCTGCGCCGGGCGCCGGTCGAGGTCACCCTGGTCGACCGGCAGAACTTCACGCTCTTCCAGCCGCTCGCCTACCAGGTCGCGACGGGCGCCCTCGCCGCACCCGAGATCGCCGTCCCCCTCCGCCGCATCGTCCGCGGGCAGGAGAACGTCCGCGTGATGATGGCCGAGGTGGTCGAGGTGGACGTCGCGGCCCGCGCGGTTGTGCTGGGCCGGCTGCCCAACGGCGAGACCGGCCGCAGGCTGCCCTACGACACGCTGGTCGCCGCCGGCGGATCCAGGTACTCGTACTTCGGCCACGACGACTGGGCCGAGCGGGCGCTCGAGCTGAAGTCGCTGGAGGGCGCGCTGACGATCCGCAGCAGGCTGCTGACGGCGTTCGAGGCGGCCGAGGTGGAGCTCGACCCCGACCGCCGCGCAGCCTGGCTCACGTTCGTGGTGGTCGGCGGTGGGCCGACCGGCGTCGAGATGGCCGGCCAGATCGCCGAGCTCGCACGCGACACGCTGCGCGCCGACTACCGCGCCGCCGACACGCGGTCGGCCCGCGTGCTCCTGGTGGAGACGGCGGATCGCCCGCTGGCCGGCTTTCCGCCGTCGCTGGCGGCCAAGGCGGTGCGGTCGCTCGAACGGCTGGGCGTGACGCCGATGCTCGGCACCACCGTGATCGACGTCACCGACGAGACGGTGTCCGTGCGGACGGCCTCCGGCGACCGCCAGATCCCGGCCCGGACGGTGATCTGGGCCGCCGGCGTCGAGGCCGAGGGCCTGGCCGCGACGATGGCCCGGGCGGCCGGCGCCGAGGTCGACCGCGCGGGGCGGATCCCGGTCGCCGCCGACCTCACGGTCGCCGGCCACCCCGAGCTGTTCGCGCTGGGCGACATGGTCGCGGTCGCGGGCGAGCGACCGCTGCCCGGCCTGGCGCCGGTGGCGATGCAGCAGGGCCGGCACGTCGCACGAGCGATCCGCGCCCGGCTGGACGGCGGCCCGACGCCGCAGTTCCACTACCGCGACAAGGGCAACCTGGCGACGATCGGGCGCTCCAGCGCCGTCGCCGACGTGAAGGGCGTCCACCTCAGCGGCCTGGTGGCGTGGATCGCCTGGCTGACGATCCATCTCTTCTACCTGATCGGCTTCCAGAACCGGCTGCTGGTGCTGCTGCGCTGGTTCGTCAGCTTCGTCACCCGCGGCCGCGGCGCTCGCCTGATCAGGTAGGCGGCCACGCGCCCAGCGGGCGGCCGATCTCCCAGGGATGGCCGAACGGATCGTCGATCCGGCCCAGCAGCCAGCCGTGCGTCTCCTCGGCGGGTGCGACCACGGCCGCACCCAGTCCGGCGGCGCGCTCGATCACCGCCGCTGGGTCGTCGGCGATCAGCAGCAGCCGGACGGTGGCGCCTCCCAGCGACTCCGGGCTGTGGTGGCCGTGCTCGGGAGACTCGTCCGACACCCAGAACGTCGTGTCGCCGACCGCAAGCTGCGAGACCACGGAGGGGTGCTCTTCGGTGCCGCCCACGCGGTACACCTCGCGGGCGCCGAACGCGGCCTGGTAGAACTCGACCGCCTCGCGGCCACGGCGCACCGAGAGCTGCGCGGTGACTCCCGTCCGAGCGGAACCGTGGGTGGTGGCCGCCATGCGGTTGAGCATAGACTGGCGCCCATGGGTGCCGGATGGGCGAGTGCGGCGACGTGAGCGGCGACGCGCTCGACCGCGCGCACGAGCTGGCCCGCGAGTACCTGGCCGGGGTGGACGAGGCGCGCGTGTGGCCCGCCGCCGGCGCGGACGAGCTGCTGGCGGCGCTGGGCGGGCCGCTGCCCCAGACCGGCAGCGACCCCGCCGAGGTGGTCGAGCGGCTCGCCGCCGCGGCGCAGCCGGGCCTGGTCGCCACCGCCGGCTCGCGCTACTTCGGGTTCGTCGTCGGCGGCTCCGTGGACGCCGCGGTCGGCGCAGACTGGCTGACCTCGGCGTGGGATCAGATGGCCGGCCTGTACATCTCCTCGCCCGCCGCCGCGGTTGCCGAGACGGTGGTCGGGGAGTGGCTGCGCGAGCTGCTCGGCCTGCCATCGACCGCGTCCGTCGGCCTCACCACGGGCTGTCAGATGGCGAACTTCACCGGGCTGGCGGCGGCACGGCACGAGGTGCTCCGCCGGGCCGGGTGGAACGTCGAGGACGACGGTCTCCAGGGCGCGCCGCCGGTGCGCGTACTGATCGGCGCGGAGGCCCACCCGACGCTGACGCTGGCACTGGCCTACCTGGGCCTGGGCCGCGGCCGCGCGGAGCAGATCGCCGTGGACGGGCAGGGCAGGATGCGGGCGGACGCGCTGGCGGATGCCCTGGCGGCCGGCCCCGACGGCCCCACCATCGTCTGCGCCCAGGCCGGCAACGTCAACACGGGTGCGTTCGACCCGCTGCCCGAGATCGTCGCTGCGGCGCACGCGCAGGGCGCGTGGGTGCACCTGGACGGCGCCTTCGGCCTGTGGGCGGCGGCCAGTCCGGCTCTGGCGCAGCTGGTCGCCGGAGCGGCGGACTGCGACTCCTGGGCGACCGACGCCCACAAGTACCTGAACGTGCCCTACGACTGCGGGATCGTGGCCGTCGCCCACCCCGAGGCGCACCGTACGGCGATGACCTGGGACGCCGCGTACATCCCCCGCGACG
The DNA here is from genome assembly GCA_963797175.1 of uncultured Actinomycetes bacterium. Lineage (GTDB taxonomy): Bacteria > Actinomycetota > Thermoleophilia > Gaiellales > JAICJC01 > DATLLN01. The sequence goes on along the minus strand of CAWCOL010000009.1, from coordinate 449,993 downwards.
ACGCCGGCGATCCCTTCGCGCACGTGCCCGAGGCGTCCCGCCGAGCCCGCGCCTTCCCGGTCTGGGCGGCCGTCCAGCAGCTCGGCCGCGACGGCATCGCGGCCATGGTGGAGGGGTGCGCGCTCCGGGCGCGGGCGCTGGCCGAGCGCCTCGCGGCGGAGCCCGGCGTCCGGATCCTGAACGAGGTGGTGCTGAACCAGGCGCTGGTGCGGTTCGAAGGCGAGCGCGCCGAGGACGGGGACGACCTCACCCGGCGCGTCGTCTCGCGCATCCAGGCGGACGGTGTGGCCTGGTTCGGGGCGACCGTGTGGCAGGGAACGGCGGCGATGCGCGTCTCGGTCTCCAGCCACCGCACCGATCCCGCCGACGTCGAGCGGACGGCGGAGGCGGTGCTCTCGGCGCTGCGCCGGGAGCGGGCGGCGTCGCCGGCCGCGAGCTGACTCAGCTCACCGGCGCTCGAGCACGACGACCGGGATGACCCGATCGGTGCCGGCCTGGTACTGGTCGTAGTTCGGGAACTCGGCCGTCATCGTGGCCCACAGCTCGGGCTTCTCCTCCGCGGTGGCGGTGCGGGCCGTCGCGGCGAACCGCTCGCCCAGCACCTGCACCTCCACGTTCGGGTCGTCGCGCAGGTTGAGATACCACGCCGGCGGGGTGTCCGAGCCGCCCTTGGACGCGACGACCAGGTAGTCGTCGCCGTGGCGGCCGTAGATCAGCGGCGCGTCGCGGGCCTCGCCGCTGCGCCTGCCGCGCGTGGTCAGGATCAGCACGTGGACGCCGTTCCAGTCGTGCCCAACGGCGCCGTCCGTCTCCCGATACCGCCTGACGTGCTCATCGCCGAACATCCTCCGATGTGTAGCACGGAGGAGGATGCCGTCGAATCACTCATCGAACGGCCGGGCGTCCTAGGCCTTCGGCGGGATGTTCTGGTTGAGGTGGAAGAGGTTGGCGGGGTCGTACGCGTGTTTGACGCGTGCCAGCCGTTCGTAGTTCGGTCCGAAGGCCTGCTGCGAGCGATGTTCGTCGCCGTCGTCGTCCTGGGACATGTAGTTCGTATAGCGGCGGGACGCCAGGCTCGGCGCGAGCGCCTCCATGGTCGCGCGCGTCCAGCGGACGTTGGCGTCGGTCGTGGCTGGATCCGACCAGACGGAGGTGATCAGCAGGTTGTACCCCGGGAGGCGGTGCGGACAGGCGGTGGCCTGCACGGGAACCCGGGTCGCGGCGCCGTGGAAGTGCTCGAGCGCCAGCGCCGAGGTGGGTGACGGGCACGTCTCGAACTGCGCAATGGTCGTGTCGATGAAGCCGTCTGTGAGCGCGTCCAGGAAGCTTGACTTCCAGTAGTTCAGCGAGCCCTTCGGGTACGCGGCGTCCAGCAGCTGGTTCATCGCCTCGTACGGCACGGGTCCGACCTCGGCCATCACCGGCGCGCCGAACCCAAGCGCCGGCGCCAGGTCGCGCTGCGCCTGCTCCTCGCTCCCGCAGTGGCACACGACCAGTGCGGCAAGCTTCGTTCCCGATCCGTCGGGTGCATGGACGAGGCCGAACAGCACCCCGAGCTCGTCCGGCAGATCGGCCGTGTACTCGCGGTAGAACCGCGCCAGGTCGCCGGCGGCATCGAGGGGGTGGGCGATCAACCCTCCGGTGACCAGCGGCCCCACCGGATGCAGCTGGTACTCGAACGACGTCACGACGCCGAAGTTGCCGCCGCCGCCCCGGAGCGCCCAGAACAGATCAGCATGCTCATCGGCATCTGCCCTCAGCACCCGCCCGTCGGCGGCAACCACCTCGGCCGACACCAGGTTGTCGCAGGCCAGACCGTGCTGTGCCATCAGCCACCCGAACCCGCCGCCGAGGGTGAGTCCTGCGATGCCGGTCGTGGAGACCGTGCCACCGGTGACGGCCAGACCGTGAAGCTGGGTCTCGCGGTTCAGTTCGGCCCACGTCACTCCCGGCGCCACACGCGCCCTCCGAGCCTCCGGATCGATGTGGATGCCCCGCATCTCGGAGAGGTCGATCATCAGCCCGTCGTCACAGACAGCATGCCCGGCGACGCCGTGGCCACCCCCGCGCACCGCGAGCTCCAGGCCATGATCGCGACCCGCGTTAACCGATGCGACAACGTCAGCCGTGCCCCGACAACGTGCGATCACCGTGGGGCGTCGATCGATCATGCCGTTGTACACCCCGCGAGCCTCGTCGTAGCCCGGGTCTCCTCGACGAACGACGGCGCCCGAGAGTCCGGCCAGCGCCTCGACGATCTGATCCTGCACAGCAGCGGTCGACATCGCGGGCTCCTCACCCTCGAGAGATTCGTAACAGTCGACTCTAACTCAGACGGGCGGCCGGGGTCGGCGAGACGCGGAGCCGTCACGGAATCGTGCCGGGATGTGCCGGCTACGTGCCGGAACGCCGCGCCGACACGACAGGGCTCTGACCCCATTGGAAGGCTCAGGCGCCGTGGCGGATGCGGTCGCGGGCGGCGGCGTAGCGCGTGCTCTCGTACGCGATCAGCCCGCAGCTGACGGCGGCGACCAGCGCCAGGCCGGCCAGCGCAGGGATCGCCGTCAGCGGCGCGATCAGCACCACCAGCACGGCCGAGGCGACCAGGCGCGGGCGGTTCCACGTGCCCACGTTGCGCCGGCGGAACACGCTCAGCGCCACCAGGAACGCCGCGACGCCGCCGCACAGGGCGGTCGCCGGGACGATGTCGAGGCTCGCGCTGACGTGCTCCAGCGTCCGCTTGACGCCGATCGCGAAGACGACGATGCCGGCCACCATCGGCAGGTGCAGGTAGCTGTAGGAGTCGCGGGCGATCAGCGTCTGGCGAACCGGGTCGGCCGAGCGCAGCACGCGCTCGGCGACGATCGCGACCACGTCGAAGTAGGCCCACCACATCGCCGCGGCCACGGCACCGCCCAGCAGCGCCCCGGTGACGACGCCCGATCCCAGCCCGACGTGATCGGCGCCGACACCGACCGAGACGATCGACTCGCCCAGGGCGATGATGATGATCAGGCCGTGCCGCTCGGCGAAGTGCCCCGGCTCGACGTGCCAGCCGCGCACGCCACGGACAGCGAGGCCGCCGTAGTCCACCGTCAGCGCCGCGATCCAGCACAGGTCGCGGGCCGTGCCTTCCAGCACGCCTGCCAGGACGAGCAGCAGGGCCGCGGGCAGGATCGTGCTCGCCAGCCGGCCCACCGCACCGCGCAGCTCCGGGTTGCCGGCGGAGACGATGGTGTAGGCGACCAGGTGCAGCACGCGCACGACCAGGTACGCGAGGCCGAACAGCAGCGCGTCCTCGCCGAAGGCGTCGGGCACGGCGATGGAGGCGATCAGCATCGCGCCCATCGCGGCGAACAGGACGACCCGGATCGGCCCATCGTCGGCCGCCGCGGTGTTGCCCAGCCAGGCGTACGCGACCCACGCCCACCAGAGCGCGGCCAGGATCGCGAGGCCCTGGAGCAGGCGGCCCCAGGTCGGATCGGCGGACACGAACGCCGACACCTGGGTGATCGCGAACACGAACACCAGGTCGAAGAACAACTCCAGCGGCGTCACCCGCTGCTCGCCCGGCTCGGCCGCCGGGCGATCCGTGGTGGGGGGAGAGGTCGCGCCGGATCCGGCCATCGCGGGACGATAGCCCCGGCGCGGAGTTCCTACTTGGCGTCCACCGCCCGCTGCAGCTGCGCCTTGGTCATCTTCGAGCGGCCGTCGATGCCCTTCTGGCGGGCCTCGTTGTAGAGCTGGTCGCGCGTCCGCCCCTTGGGCCGGTTGGTGCCGGAGCGGAGCCCGCCGCGGCGCGAGGAGCTGATGTCCTCGGTGCTGCTGCGCGAGGCCGTCTGCGTCTGGCCCTTCTGCGCGCGCTCCTTGTTGACGGTGCGGGCGGCGATCTCCTTCGCCACCTTCGTGCCCTTGCCGCTGTCCTTCTCGGACTCGACGATGTGCTCGTACTTGCGCTCCTGCTTGTCCGTCCACTGCGTCGGCATCGCCGCCTCCTCTCGGGAATGGTCGGCGGGTGGCGTACCCGGTGCATCCGTCCGCGAACCGCGGGCGGCCGCCCTACGATGCGCCGGTATGGCCGAGATCCTGCCGCTCGCCGATGCCGTCTCGTCACTCGTCTCCGACGGCGACACGGTCGCGCTGGAGGGGTTCACGCACCTCATCCCGCATGCCGCCGGGCATGAGTTGATCCGCCAGGGGCGGCGCGACCTGACGCTGGTGCGGATGACGCCCGACGTCGTCTACGACCAGCTGATCGGGATGGGATGTGCGCGCCGGATGGTCTTCTCCTGGGGAGGCAACCCGGGCGTCGGCTCCCTGCACCGCTTCCGCGACGCGGTCGAACACGGCTGGCCGCGTCCGCTCGAGCTGGAGGAGCACTCGCACGCGGAGATGGCCGCGGCCTACGCGGCCGGCGCCGCCAACCTGCCGTTCGGCGTGCTCCGCGGCTCCGCCGGCACCGACCTGGCGGAGCACGACTCGTCTGCGTGGATCGAGTGCCCGTTCACCGGCGAGCGGCTGGCCGCGGTGCGTGCGATCCGCCCCGACGTCGGCATCGTCCACGCGCAGCGGGCCGACCGTGAAGGCAACGTCCAGCTGTGGGGCATCACCGGCGTGCAGAAGGAGGCGGTGCTGGCAGCCGCGCGGTCGATCGTCACGGTCGAAGAGGTCGTGGACGAGCTGGCGCCGCTGCCGGGCGCGGTCGTGCTCCCCGGGTGGGCGGTGACCGCGGTGTGCGAGGCGGCGGACGGCGCGCACCCCTCGTACGCGCACGGCTACTCCGAGCGGGACAACGCGTTCTACGTGCGCTGGGACGAGGTCAGCCGCGATCGCGAGACCTTCACCGAATGGATGACCCGGCACGTGCTGGAGACCGCAGACGTCGCCGGTTACCACCGCCGTCTGGGTGAGGCCGCGGTCGCGTGAGCTCCTACAGCAGCTCAGAGATGATGGCGGTCGCCGCCGCCCGGCGGCTGGCCGACGGCACGGTCTGCTTCGTCGGCATCGGTCTGCCCAGCCTCGCCGCCAACCTGGCCCGGGCGACGCATGCGCCCCGCTGCGTCCTTGTCTACGAGAGCGGGACGATCGGCGCGAAGCCGCGCCGGCTGCCGCTCTCGATCGGTGACGGCGAGCTGGCCGAGACTGCCGACGCCGTCGTCTCGGTGCCGGAGATCTTCAGCTACTGGCTGCAGGGTGGGCGGATCGACGTCGGCTTCCTGGGAGCGGCGCAGATCGACCGCTTCGGCAACCTCAACAGCACCGTGATCGGCGGCTACGAGCACCCCCGCGTGCGGCTGCCGGGCGCGGGCGGGGCTCCCGAGATCGCCGCGAGCTGCCGGGAGACGTTCGTGATGTTGCGCCACTCGCCGCGGGCGTTCGTCGAGCGCCTCGACTTTCGCACCACCGTCGGCGGCGGCGACGGCCCCGGCGGCCGTGGGCGGCTGGGCCTCCGCGGCGCCGGCGTGACGGCCGTCGTCACCGACCTGGGGATCCTCGAGCCCGATCCGGCAACGGCCGAGCTGCAGCTGACGGTGCTGCACCCCGGCGTCGAGGCCGAGCAGGCGTGCCAGGCCACCGGCTGGGATCTGCGCGTCGCCACCGATGTCCGCACGGGTGACGCGCCGACCGCCGAGGAGCTGGCGGCGCTGCGCGCGCTCGAGACCATGGCGGGGGCGCCGTGAGCGACGCCGTCATCCTGTCGGCGGTGCGCACGCCGGTGGGCCGCTACGGCGGCGGCCTGTCCGGGGTGCGGCCGGACGACCTGGCCGCGATCGCGCTCGCCGCCGCGGTCGAGCGCGCAGGGGTGCCGGCAGGGGAGATCGAGGACGTCTACCTGGGCTGCGCCAACCAGGCGGGCGAGGACAACCGGGACGTTGCCCGGATGGCGGTGCTGCTGGCCGGGCTGCCGCAGACCGTCGCCGGCGTCACGCTGAACCGGCTCTGCGCCTCCGGCCTCTCCGCGGTGGTCGCCGCCTGCCACGCCGTCGCCGCGGGTGACGGCGACCTGTTCGTCGCCGGCGGGGTCGAGTCGATGAGCCGCGCGCCGCTCGTCACCGGGAAGCCCGACCGGGCGTTTCCCCGCGGCGACCGCACGCTCTTCGACACGACGCTGGGCTGGCGCTTCCCCAACCCGCGGATGGAGGCGATGTTCCCGCTCGAGTCGATGGGCGAGACCGGCGAGAACGTGGCGGAGCGGTGGTCGGTGTCGCGCGAGGAGCAGGATGCGTTCGCGCTGCGCTCGCAGCGGCGCTGGACCGAGGCGCAGGCGGCCGGCCGCTTCGCCGACGAACTGGTCGCGGTCGGCGACGTGGCCGCGGACGAGCACCCGCGCCCGGAGACCGATGAGGCGAAGCTCGGGTCGCTGCGCGCCGCGTTCCGCGAGGGCGGCAGCGTCACCGCGGGCAACTCGAGCGGCATCAACGACGGTGCGGCCGCCGTGGTCGTGGCCAGCGCCGAGCGGGCGCGGGAGCTGGGCGTCGAACCGTTGGCGCGATTCGCCGGCAGCGCGGTGGCGGGCGTCGATCCGCGGGTGATGGGCATCGGCCCCGTGCCCGCCGTCCGCAAGCTGCTGGCCCGCACCGGGCTCGAGGCCGGAGACGTCGATCTGGTCGAGCTGAACGAGGCGTTCGCGTCGCAGAGCGTCGCGGTCGTCCGCGAGCTGGGGCTCGATCCCGACCGGGTCAACGTCAACGGCGGGGCGATCGCGATCGGCCACCCACTGGGCATGAGCGGCGCCCGGCTGGTCGTCTCGCTGGTGCACGAGCTGCGCCGCCGAGGCGCCCGCCGCGGCCTGGCGACGCTGTGCGTCGGCGTCGGACAGGGGCAGGCCGCCTTGTTCGAGCGGCCGTAGCCCGGAACCGGGGCGAAGCCGTGACCGCCGCCGTTTCACCGGATCGTCCCCAGCGGATGCGCGGGTGGTGCGCTAGGGTCCCGGCCCGATGAGGGGGTCACGCACGCCGCTCCGTGTTGTGCTCGCGCTGGTCGCGTGTGCCTGCGTCGCTTCCGCCGGCGCGGGCAGCGCCGACGCGAGCACCACGTGCACGTTCGACCTGGCGACCCACACGATGCACCTGACGCTGGACAACACCAGTACGGTGCTCGAGCACCACGGCGGACAGATCCTGGCCGCCGGGCAGCCATGCGGAGCAGCGTCGATCGCCGACACCGAGATCGTCTCCGTTGACGGCGCCGGCGAGCTGGTGCTGCTGGAGACGTCTGGCCGGTTCCGTGGCGTCCACTTCGAGCTGCAGCTGAGCGCGCCCAGCTACCTGACCATCGAACGCGGGAACGGCGACGACGTGATCACGTTCGGAAGCGACGGGATCGCGCTGGACGGCGCCGGCGGGGAGCGCGGAACGGTCACCGGCGCGTGGCCCGCGATCCACGTGTTCAGCGAAGGCGGCAGCGACCGGATCAGCGGCCAGGGTGGGCACGGCACCGGCGGCCCAACCTCGGCGCCGCTCTCGATCCTCACGTTCGGCGGGGGCGACGTGCTGCGCGGCGGCAACGGCAACGACCGGATCGATCGCTTCCAGCAGCCACCCGGGCTGGCGCCGGACCACGTCTCCGGAGGCGGGGGCGACGACGTGCTCTCGTTCAGCCCGACCGACGACGGCGCCGTGCTGTCCGGAGGCCCGGGCGTGGACACGCTCGAGGCGGGGGGCTGGCGCGTCTCCGACACGATCACGCTGGACGGGATCGCGAACGATGGCGCCGACGGCACCGCGAACAACGTCCGCGCCGACATCGAGAACCTGGTCGGCGGCAAGGGCGACGACACGTTCGTCGGCAGCGCCGCGGCGAACGTGCTCAAGGGCGGCGGCGGCGATGACCACCTGATCGGCCTGGGCGGCATCGACCAGCTCGCCGGCGGGCCGGGCGACGACCTGCTCGACGCGATCGACGGCGGCGTCGACCACCTCCGCGGCGACGCCGGCACCGATGCGGCGACGATCGACTGCGGCCTCGACACGCTGCGCGCGGTCGAGTCAGTTCTCTGCTGAGGCGCCGACCGCGGGCTCGCCGGGGGCCGTGCTCGTGGCGCTCCGCCATGAGCGCAGCAGGGCGTTGACCTCCGCCGCCCCGACGATCGGCTCGGCCGGCGCCGGGAGGTCGGCGGGGTGCAGGATGAACGCCTCGGTCTGGGGGCCGCCGAGGCCGCCGTGGAAGCTGATCAGCTCCTCGAACGCGCAGCCCTCCTCGAGATCGGGGTCGTAGAAGCTCCCGACCATGATGTCGGCGACATGGGCGAAGCCGTCCGTGCGCAGCAGATGGCGGCCCGCGTTGGGCGGGAAGCTCGCAAGCGGATCCTCGCCCTCGACCTTCCCGCTCTCCAGGTGCCGCACGCCGCTGCCTCCCAGGGCGAGCGCGCCGTGCTCCGAGGATCGCACCAGCAGCCAGCCCACGTGCGGGTGCGCGCGCAGGGTCGGGATCAGGTCGGGGTGGAGCTCGTCGATCTCCTCCATCGTCAGCCGCCGCGGGTGCTCCATCAGGTAGATCAGGCCGAGGTTGCCCGAGCCCATCACGATCGCGGCCTTCTGCTCGGCCGTGTCCTCGCCGGTGCGCGCCTTGTCGCCCCCGCCGGTGGCCTCGCTCATGGCCAGGCCGACCATCGCGCTCTGCTCGTCGCCGCCCTCGACACCCCCGACCTCGCCCGCGCGCAGCGCCCCCTCGACGAGGTCGTCCAGCCCCTGGCCGTTGCGCTGCTTGAACGTCGCGCCCTGGGTCTGGCCGTGGTCGGAGAGCACGACCAGGTGGTACGGCCGGGGGGCGCGGCTGAGCGCGCGCTCGAGCCGACCGAACTGCGCGTCCAGCTTGCGCAGCGCCTCCAGCGTGTCCGCCCGCTCCAGCCCGGAGTGGTGCGCCACCTCGTCATAGCTCGAGAACGTCGCGTAGACGGCGGGCCGGCCGGCCATGATGTCGGTCAGCACGCCGTAGACGATCAGGTCGCGGACGACCACGCACATGCCGGCGCGGATGAACGGATAGGCGCCGCCGCGGTGGCCGCGGGGCCGGACGTCGCGGCGGATCGCCCGCAGCGAGGCCGTCCACTCCAGGAACAGCTCCCAGCCGAACAGCACCAGCACGCGGGTGACGTTGAAGCCGTTCGCGAAGAAGGCGCGGTAGCCGGGGTTGACCCCCTTCTCGGCCGAGATCCTGCTCACCGTCAGGATCACCTCCGCGGCCTCGCCCGAGAGCAGGTTGCCGCGGCTGGCGCCGCCGTCACGCAGCAGGCCGATCCCGCTGGTGTGGCGCCGCTCGATCTCCTCGCAGTCCTCCGGCTTCGAGCAGGTCATCATCCTGCCGGTCTCCTTCTCCACCCACCGGAAGGCGGGGATGTCCTCGTTCGAGCCGAGCAGGATGCCGGCCTGGCTCGCCCCCGTCTGGGACGAGAGGTCGGTCTCCCACCCGGTCAGCTGGTGGCTGCCCCGCGACAGCCACCGGGCCATGTTGGGGGCGTTGCCGTCGCGCATCGCCCGCCGCAGCACCGGCAGCGCCAGCCCGTCGATCTCGAGGAAGACGATGCCCGGCTCGTCGGTGTGCACGGGTGTCCCCGTGCGGGCCGCTATTCGGCGGATGACGCGGTAGGAGTACTCGCTGTCGTCGTCCACGCCGGCCGCGATCTGGATCGCGAGACTCAGCGCCGAGGCGACCAGCGCCACCACCAGCGCGTTGCCGAATGAGGCGACGTGGAGCCGGCCGTCGGTGATCTTGTCCGCGATGACGAGCATCAGGGCGTCCAGCACGAGCACCAGCAGGAACCCGCTGACGAGCGTGAACGGCAGCCGCAGGGCTGCGACCAGGGGCGGGAGGACCGCGTTCAGCACGGCGATGACGAGGGCTGCGACCAGCGCCGACCAGAACCCGCGGACATCCGAGCGGGGCACGATGTTGGCGGCGATCAGCAGCGCCACCGCCGACACCAGCCACGAGAAGATCATCGCGGCCGGCCGCAGCCGCGGCGGCTCCGGGCGCCAGCGGGGTGGTGCTGCGTCGGCGTGCGTCACGCCGAACAGTGTCTCGGACCAGGCGCCGCCGCGCGAGGTGAAGTTACGCGGCGGTGCGCTCGCGGTGCGCGAGCCAGGAGACGAGATCGGCGGGCGTGCGCGCCTGGGAGAGGACGAAGCCCTGCACCAGGTCGCAGCCGAGCGCCTGGAGGCGGCGCCACGACTCCTCGGTCTCGACCCCCTCGGCGATCACCTGGAGGCCGAGGTTGTGCGCCAGGTCGACGACGGCCTGCACGATCTTCGCGTCGCCCTCGTCGCTGGCCATGTTGAGCACGAAGCTCTTGTCGATCTTCAGCGCCTGCACGGGCAGGCGGGTGAGGTACGCGAGCGACGAGTAGCCGCTGCCGAAGTCGTCGATGGCGGCCGCCACGCCGAGGTCGCCGATGCGGGCAACGATCTCCCGCGAGCGGGTGGGATCGGCCATCAGGACGCTCTCGGTGATCTCCACCTCGAGCAGCGAAGGGTCGAGGCCGACCCGGTCGATGGTGCGGGCGATCTGCCCGGGAAGCTCGGCGTCGATCAGGTCGCGGGTGGAGAGGTTGACCGACACCGGCAGCCGGATGCCGTCGTCCAGCCAGGCTCGGCACTGGCCGACCGCGTGCTCCAGCACCCACACGGTGAGCAGCCGGATCAGGCCGCTGCGCTCGGCCAGCGGGATGAACTGGTCGGGGGAGATGCGTCCGCGCTCGGGGTGGTCCCAGCGCACCAGCGCCTCGACGCCACACACCTCGGCGGTGTCGATCCGCGCCTTCGGCTGGTACTCGAGCACCAACTCGCCGGCATCGATGGCGCGGCGCAGGTCGGCCGCGAGCGCCAGCCGCGAGGAGTGGTGCTGCTCGCTGCCCGCGTCGTACACCTCCATCCGCGTGCGGCCGCGCTTGGCCCGGTACATCGCCGCGTCGGCGTGCTTGAGCAGCGTCTCGTAATCCTCGGCGTGGTCGGGGCAGACCGCGATGCCGATGCTGGCGTCGAGCTGGAGCAGCATGCCCTCGATCACGAAGGGCCGCTCGAGCAGCCGGCCGACGTCGGCCGCGACCTGCTCGGCCGCCGTCCGCCCGTCCGGCAGCAGCACCGCGAACTCGTCGCCGCCCAGCCGCGCCAGCAGCCCGTCCTTGGGCACCGCGCCGGCCAGCCGCGTGGCCACCGCCCGCAGCAGCGAGTCGCCGCTGAAGTGGCCGAGCGTGTCGTTGACCTCCTTGAACTCGTCCAGGTCGAACAGCAGCAGCGAGACGGGGTCATCGACGCCGCGGCGGATGATGGCCGTCTCTGCGGTCTCCCGGAGCAGCATCCGGTTCGGCAGGTCGGTGAGCGAGTCGAAGCGTGCGATGGAGCTCTCGGCCGTCCGCCGGCGCCGTTGCGCGCGGCGCTCGCGCGGCACCCGGGCAGCGCGGGGCGCCCGCCGGGCGGGCGGGCCGACGGCCCAGCCGAAGACCATCAGCACCGCTGCGCCTGCGGCGGCGATCAGCCACCAGGGCAGCCCACCCGACGCCTTCGGGGTGACGGCCACGGCGACGCGGGTGCGGCTGCCCGGCACCGTGCGCACGGCGGTCCACCGCTCTCCGCCCTTCGCGCTGCCACGCGCCGCCGCGACCAGCGGCACCGAGGTGCCCGTCAGGACGCGTCCGCCGCCGTCGATCACCGCCAGATCGACGCCCTGCCTGGCCAGCGCCGCGCGCTGGTTGCGAAGCACCCGGGGCCGCTTGGCCGGCGGCGCGGCGGCCAGCCTGGCGGCCAGATCGGACGCCGTCCGGCCGGGATCGCGGCCCTGCCCCGGGCCATGGGTGCCCACCACGACGCCGAGGGCGGTCGCGCAGATGATCGCTGTCGCGAGCAGGAGGCGGGAGCGGGGTGTCATCGAGGACTCGAGCGGGGGAGAGACGCTCTGATCGAAAGATCGGCGATAACCGGCGGGAAGTACACCCCCGTTTCGGGACTTTCGTACTCAATCCATCGGCAGCCGAGCCGACTACCGGCAGGTCGTGTGGTCCCCGCGAGAGAGGCCGTTGATGCACCAGATGCCCCGTTCGCTCGGCTGGAAGCTGGGCGCGAGCTTTGCCTGCGTGCTCGTCCTGTTCGCCGTCTCGGTGGCCGCCGCGGTGTGGTCGGTGTCGCGTCAGGACTCGGCTGCGAGCCACGTCGATCGCGTGGTGACGCCCACGCTGATCGCCGCCGACGACGTCCGTACCGCCGCTGCCGACATGCACTTCAGCCAGACGCTGTACGTGCTCCAGGGCACTCCGGCGGCACGCCGCGACTTCGCGGCCGACCGCCGTGCGTTCGCCGATGCCGTGAGCGTGCTCCGCGCGCGGGCGACCGAGCCCGCCGACCGCCGCGCGGTCGCGGCCGTCGCCGCGAGGGCGCGTGCCTTCGACGCGCTGGACGGCCGGATCTGGCAGCTGGTGGAGTCGGATCGGGGCGCCGACGCGGCCGCCCTCGCCGGCGGTCCCGAGGACGAGGCGACGGACGCCCTGGTCACGTCCCTGTCGGCGCTCCAGCACTCGCTGCGCGTGCGGGAGTCGGAGACGGCGGCACAGTCCAGCTCGGACGCATCGGCCAGCCTCGCGCTCCTGGTGGCGCTCGGCGTCGCCGCCCTGCTGGTCTCGACGGCGCTCGCGTTCTGGCTGGCGCGGCGGCTGACCGGTTCGGCCCGTGAGATGCTGGAGGCCGCCGAGGGCATCGCCGAGGGCGACATCGACCAGCGGCTCGAGGCGCGCTCCGCCGACGAGCTGGGCCAGACCGCCGAGGCCTTCCAGCGCATGATCGCCTACCTCCAGCGGATGGCGGCCTCGGCCCGGAGCATCGCCGCCGGCGACCTGACGACCGACATCGTGCCGAAGTCCGAGCGCGACGTGCTCGGCCATGCCTTCCACGACATGGTGGTGAACCTTCGCGTGCTGATCGGCGACGTGCGCTCGTCCAGCGTGGCCATGGCCGGCGCGTCGCAGGAGATGGCCGCGACGTCGCAAGAGGCCGGGTCGGCGGTGGCCGAGATCGCCGAGTCGATCGCCGCCGTCGCCGCCGGGGCGCAGCGCCAGGCGGAGACGGTCTCCGAGGTGCGCACGACCGCGGAGGAGTCGGCCGAGGCAGCCGCGCAGATGAGCGCGGTGGCCGCCGACGGTGTGACCGCGGCGGAGGTCGCCACCCAGGCGATCTCGGAGGTGCAGGAGTCGTCGGCGTCCGTCGCCGCCGCGATGCAGGAGCTGTCCGCCAAGAGCGGGCAGATCGGCGGCATCGTCGCCACCATCACGGCAATCGCCGGCCAGACCAACCTGCTCGCGCTGAACGCGGCGATCGAGGCCGCGCGCGCAGGCGCCCAGGGCCGCGGCTTCGCCGTCGTCGCCGAGGAAGTGCGGAAGCTGGCGGAGGAGAGCCAGGCCGCCGCCGCCTCCATCGCCCAGCTGATCGAGCGCATCCAGGCGGAGACCCGCGTCACCGTGGAGGCCGTGGAGGTGGGCAACGTCCGCATCGAGCGCGGTGTCGAGGCGGTGGCCGACACGCGCCGCTCGTTCGTCCGCATCGGTGAGGTGGTCGACGACGTCGCATCCCGGATCAAGCAGATCGCCGATGCGACCGCCGACGTCGCCGCGGTGGCCGAGGAGTCGTCGGCGAGCGCCGAGGAGGTCTCGGCCTCCACCGAGCGCACCAGCGCCGGCACGCAGCAGATCGCGGTCTCCGCCCAGGAGCTGGCGCGCTCCGCCGACGTCCTCCAGGAGGCCGTCGCCCGCTTCGTCATGAGTTGACGCTGCGTGGCGCGCGCAGTACTCTCATCTCCAGGCTCAATAGGAAGGTTTCCTTCCAGTAGTCGTCGAGTGCGGGGGTTGCTGATGCGTGGTCGAGGGGGTGCGGTGGCGGCGGTCGCGCTGCTCGCGATCGCCTGCAGCGGCGGAGCGGCCGGCGGTGCGAACGCGGCCGGGGCCGATGCCTTCCTGCGGGTGAACCAGGTCGGCTACACCCCGGCCGGGGCCAAGACCGCGTTCCTCATGTCCCCCGTGGCCGAGAACGGTGCGCGCTTCGTCCTGCGCGACGCCTCCGGGCATGCCGTGCTGCGCGGTGACGTCGGCGCCTCCTCGGGCGCGTGGAGCGACGCCTACCCGGACGTCTACCCGATCGACCTCTCGGCCGTGACGTCGCCCGGCGACTATACGATCTCGGTGGCCGGTCCTGCCGCCGCGGCGGCGGTGCCGGTGCGGATCGGCTCGGGGGCCGCCATCGACAGCCGCCCGCTGGCCAACGCCCTCGCGTTCTACCAGGTGCAGCGGGACGGCCCGGACTACATCCCGTCCCCCCTCCGCACCGCGCCGGGCCACCTCAACGACCGCACGGCCATGACGTACCGCACGCCCAAGGTGGACGGCGACGGCGTGTTCGCCGGCGACCTGAAGCCGCTCGGCCGCACGATCGACGCCTCCGGCGGCTGGTGGGACGCGGGCGACTACCTCAAGTTCCTCCACACGACGACGTACACCGACGCCCTGCTGCTGGCCGGCGTGCGCGACTTCCCAGCGCAGATGGGGCGGACCGCCGGCCCCGCCGACTTCACGGCGGAGGCGCGCTTCGGCGCCCAGTGGCTGCTGCGCATGTGGGACGACCACAGCCGGACGCTCTACTACCAGGTCGGCATCGGCACCGGCAACGACGCCATCCTGGGCGACCACGACATCTGGCGGCTCCCGCAGGACGACGACACCTACGGCGGCAGCGATCCGCAGTTCCGCTACGTGCGCAACCGCCCGGTGTTCCGGGCCGGGCCCCCGGGCTCGCTGATCAGCCCCAACCTGGCGGGCCGCGAGAGCGCCGCGCTGGCGCTCTGCTACCAGGTGTTCCGCACCAGCCGGCCCGCGTTCGCCCACCGCTGCCTGGTCTCGGCCGAGCACGTCTTCGACCTCGCCGACACGCATCCCGGGCAGCTGCTGACGGCGATCCCCTACGACTTCTATCCCGAGACCGAGTGGCGCGACGACCTCGAGCTGGGCGCCACCGAGCTGGCCCGCGCGCTCCAGGCCGGACCGGCGCCGGCCGGCCTGCCCCACCGCTCGGCCGCGGTCTACCTGCGCACCGCGGCCCGCTGGGCCCGTGCGTACATCGACGGCCTCAACGACGCGCGGGACACGCTCAACCTCTACGACGTCAGCGGCTTCGCCCACTACGAGCTGGTGCGCGCCCTCGACCGCGGCGGCAACCCGGCCGGCCTCGCCGTCAGCCGGGGCGACCTGATCGCGGACATGGGCAAGCAGCTCGACGGCGCGGTCGCCCAGAGCGCGAACGATCCCTTCGGATTCGGGTTCGGCTGGGCGCAGTACGACACGACCAGCCACGGCGCCGGCCTGGCGGTGATGGCGAGCGAGTACGACCAGCTCACCCACGGCAGCCGGTACGCCTCCGACGGCGCCCGCTGGCTGGGCAACATCCTCGGCGCCAACGCGTGGGGCTCGTCATTCATCATCGGTGACGGCACCACCTACCCGAACTGCCCGCAGCACCAGGTCGCGAACATCATCGGCTCGCTGGACGGCTCGCCGCCCGCGCTGGTCGGCGCCGCCGTCGAGGGGCCGAACCGGCGCCCGGCGCGGGGCAGGCTGCAGTACATGCGCACCTGCCCGGCCGACGGCGTCGACCGGTTCGCGCAGTTCAACTCGACGGCGGTCTACAAGGACGACGTGCAGTCGTACTCGACCGTCGAGCCGGCGATCGACCTGACAGCGACCAGCCCGCTCGCCTTCGCCCGCCAGGCCGCCGGCCTGTAGACCCACGTGTGATCGACGGTACCCGCTTGACAGCCGAGCGCAGCCGTCTTAGGCTCCCCTAAGTCTTAGGGCACCCTAAGCCCTCGTGGGAGCGGCCGCGATGCGTCCTTGGTCACCGGAGGTTGCATTGCCGACAGGCCGTTCTCCCAAGCGTCAGCCCAACCCCGCCGGGTCGCTGCCGGCTGTCGCCGTGGCCCGCTCGCCACGGCGGCAGCCGACAACGACCGGGCGGGCCCGAGGAGGTGACGGATGCTCCCGGCGTTCGTGATCGGGCTCCGGGAGGGAGTCGAGGCCTCCCTCATCGTCGGCATCATCGCCGCGTTCCTGGCCGGCTCGGGGCGGCCGGGCGCGCTGCGCTCGATGTGGCTGGGCGTGGCCGGGGCGGTCGCGTTGTGCCTGGCCGTCGGCCTCGGGCTGCAGGCCGCCGACCAGGCGTTGCCGCAGGTCAAGCAGGAGCGGTTCGAGACCGTGATCGCGGTGATCGCCGCCGGCGCCGTGACGTACATGGCGGTCTGGTGCCGCCGCCGCGGCCCGCAGATGCGCAGCATGATCCAGAGCGAGGCGGCACAGGCACTGGCGGCCGGCTCGACGATCGCGCTGGTCGGCATGGCGTTCTTCGCCGTGCTCCGCGAGGGGCTGGAGACGGCCGTGTTCCTGGTCGCGGCGTTCCAGGAGTCGAGCAAGCCGGCCGCCACGGGCACCGGCGCCGTGCTCGGCGTCGCCGCCGCGTGCGTGCTGGGCGTGCTGCTCTACCGGGGCGGCCTGCGGCTCAACCTGGCGCGGTTCTTCCGGATCACGGGGGTGGTGCTGGTGCTGGTCGCCGCCGGCCTGCTGTCCTCGGCGATGCACAGCGCCCACGACGCCGGATGGCTCAACTCGCTGCAGACCGAGGCGGTCGACCTGTCCTGGGCGATCGCCCCGGGCTCGGTGATGCAGGCGCTGGTGACCGGCATGCTCGGCATCCAGGCCCAGCCGACGGTGGGTGAGGCGGCCGTCTGGCTGCTCTACGCCGTGCCGATGCTGGCGTTCATCCTGTGGCCGGCGCGGAGGCCGGCTCGGGCCGCGCTCTCCGCCCCCGCGGCGACGATGCTGGTGGTCGTGCTGGCGCTGCTCGCGGCGGGCTGCGGCTCGGGCACCGGGTCGGCGGGGTCCTCCGGCGGCCGCACCGTCAAGGTCGCGCTGACCGACGCCGGCTGCATGCCCGCGGCGCTGACGCTGGGCGCCGGGCCGACGACGTTCCAGGTCACGAACGACGGCGCGGAGAAGGTCTCGGAGTTCGAGATCGTGGATGGCCAGCGCATCCTGGGCGAGGTCGAGAACGTCGCCGACGGGCTGACCCGGTCGTTCACGCTGTCGCTCGAGCCGGGGACGTTCACCACCCAGTGCCCCGGCGCCGACCGCGAGCACGGGACGCTCAAGGTGGGCAGCTCCGGCCAGGTGCAGGCGTCCGAGCAGGCGACGCTGGCGGTCAAGCAGTACCGCGCCTTCCTCGTCGCCCAGTCGGCCCTGCTGGTCAACCGCGTGACGGCCTTCAAGGAGGCGATGGACGCCGGTGACCTGGCGGCGGCGAAGCGGCTCTACCCGACGGCGCGCGAGCCCTACGAGCGGATCGAGCCGGTCGCGGAGAGCTTCGGCAACCTCGATCCGCTGATCGACGCCCGTGCGGGCGACGTCCCGGCGAAGGGCTGGCAGGGCTTCCACAAGATCGAGCACCTGCTGTGGGCGAAGAACACGACGGACGGGGCTGCGCCGCTGGCGGCCGGGCTGCTCGCGAACACGCTGCGGCTCCAGGGGCTGGTGCAGAGCGTGCCGCTTCAGCCGGCCCAGGTCGCAAACGGCGCCAAGAGCCTGCTGGACGAAGTCGCGGCCTCCAAGATCACGGGCGAGGAGGATCGCTACAGCCACACCGACCTGTGGGACTTCGAGGCCAACGTGGACGGCGCCCGGGCGGCGGTGGACGCGGTCGCGCCGATGCTCTCGGCCAGTGACCCGCAGCTCGTCTCGACCATCGACCGGCGGTTCCAGGCGGTGCAGCACGCGCTCGCCCCGTACCGGTCGGGCAACGGCTGGGTGCTCTACTCGACGCTGACGCCGGCCGACACCAAGGCGCTGTCGGAGGCCGTGGACGCGCTCGCGCAGCCGATCAGCGAGGTGGCCCCGCGGGTGGCCGGGTGAGCACGCGGCTGTCGCGGCGGGGCCTGCTGGCCCTGGCCGGCGGCGCCGTCGGCGGCGTCGCCGCAGGCGGCGTGCTCGCCCTCGACGCGAGCACCGAGCCGGCGGCGACGGTCCCCTTCGAGGGCGAGCACCAGGCCGGGATCGTGACGGCGCAGCAGGCGCACCTGCGGATGGCGGCCTACGACCTGTCCGCGGGCCGCTCGCAGTTCGCGGAGCTCCTGCGCACCTGGAGCCGCGCTGCGCGGATCCTCACGGCCGGGCGCGAGCTGGGGGCCACCCACGGCAGCTGGACGCCGCCGGTGGACACCGGCGAGGCGGCCGGCCTGCCGCCCGCACGGCTGACGCTGACCATCGGCTTCGGGCCGTCGCTGTTCTCGCGGCTGGGGCTCGAGCACCGGCGCCCGGCGCCGCTGATCGACCTGCCCGCTTTCCCCGGGGACGCGCTCGACCCGCAGCGCACCGGCGGCGACCTCTGCGTGCAGGCCTGCGCCGACGACCCGCAGGTCGCGTTCCACGCGCTGCGCAACATGACGCGGCTGGGGATGGGCACGGTCGGACTGCGCTGGACGCAGGCCGGGTTCCTCTCCCGGCCGGGGAACGGCACGCCGCGCAACCTGATGGGGTTCAAGGACGGCACCGCGAACCTGGACAGCGCCGACGCCGGGCTGATGGCCGCCAACGTCTGGGCCGACCGCGCGGACGGCACGGACTGGATGCACGGCGGCAGCTACCTGGTCAGCCGCCGCGTCCGCATCCGCGTCGAGGCCTGGGACCGCACGCCGATCGGCGAGCAGGAGTCGTTCGTGGGACGGCGCCGGACGAGCGGCGCGCCGTTCGGCGGCCAGGCCGAGCACGACCCGGTGGACCCCTCGGCGATCCCGAAGGGCGCGCACATCCGCGCCGCCAATCCGCGCACCGGCGCCGTCAGCCAGCGCGAGCGGATCCTGCGCCGCGGCTACAACTTCGACGACGGGATCGCCCCGGGGCTGACCCAGTCCGACGCCGGCCTGATGTTCCTCGCCTACCAGCGCGATCCCCGCCGCCAGTTCGTCACGATCCAGACCCGGCTGGCCTCGCATGACCAGCTGCGCGAGTACCTCGAGCACACCGGCAGCGGGATCTGGGCGGTGCCGCCGGGCGCGCGTGCCGGCGGTCACGTGGGCGAGACCCTGCTCTGACTGCGCGTCGCGGCCATGGGCCGGGCTACGTTGCCGGGCCATGGCCGACCGCACGCTTCAGGCCCGCTACCGCGAGCGCAGCCTCTGGCTGGATGGGCTCGGCGAGGACCTCCAGCCGCGCCCGGCGCTGGCCGGCGACGCGGACTGCGACGTCGCGATCGTCGGCGCCGGCTTCACCGGGCTATGGACGGCCTACTACCTGAAGCAGCACGCGCCCGACCTGCGGGTGACGGTGCTGGAGCGCGAGATCGCCGGCTTCGGGCCGTCCGGGCGAAACGGCGGCTGGGCTTCCGGCGGCGTCTCCGGCAGCGCGCGGCTCTACGCCCGCCGCGGCGGCATGGAGGCGGTGCTGCGGGCGGAGCGGCAGACGCACGCGGCGGTGGCCGAGATCGGCAGGGTCGCGGACGCGGAGGGGATCGACTGCGGATACGTCCACGGCGGCATGCTGTTCGTCGCCACCAGCGAGCCGCAGCGGCGGCGGCTGCTGGAGCGGCTGGAGAGCGCCCGGCAGCTCGGCCTGGGGGAGGACGACACGCGCCTGCTGGAGCCGGACGAGCTGGCCGGGCGCGTCCGCGTCGAGGGCGCCGTGGCGGCGACCTTCTCCCCGCACGGCGCCCGGATCGACCCGGGGCGGCTGGTGCGCGGGCTGGCGACGGCCTGTGACCGGCTGGGCGTCGTCATCCACGAGCGCACCGAGGCGCTCGAGCTGGGGGCCGGCCGCGTGCGCTGCACGCAGGGCACGGTCACGGCCGGGACGGTGCTGCGCGCAACCGAGGCGTACACGACCGAGCTGGCCGGCGAGCGCCGCCGGTTCCTGCCCCTGTACTCGCTGATGGTCGCGACCGAGCCGCTGCCGGCGGAGACCTGGGATCAGCTGGGATGGGCCGGCCGCGAGCTGGTCGCCGACGTCCACCACCTCTTCTTCTACGCACAGCGCACGGTCGACGACCGGATCGCAATCGGCGGGCGCGGCGCGCCCTACCGGCTGGGGTCGCCCATCGACCAGCAGCACGAGCGCAACGCCGACGTCCGCCGCCGCCTGGTCGGCACCCTGCGACGGCGCTTCCCGGGGACGCAGGACGCCGCCGTCACCCACCACTGGGGCGGCCCGCTGGGCGTCCCCCGCGACTGGAGCATGAGCATCAGCTTCGACCCCGCCTCCCGCACCGGCTGGGCGGGCGGCTACTCGGGGCACGGCGTCGTCGCGGCCAACGTCGCCGGCCGGACGCTCGCCGACCTCGCGCTGGGCCGGGACACCGATCTCACGGCCCTGCCCTGGGTCAACCACCGCAGCCCGCGCTGGGAGCCCGAGCCGCTGCGATTCGCGGCCTCCCGTGCGATCGTCGCGGTGCTGGGCGCCGCCGACCGCCGCGAGGACGCCACCGGCCGCCCGGCCGCCCGCACGCGCCTGGTCGCGCCGTTCATGCCACCCCACTGAGCTCGCCCCGGCGGGGCACGGCGTGGTGATGGTTGATCCCATGGGATCCGTGGCTCCGGGGGCGGATCCAGCGTCGCTCAGACCACGCGGGCGTCCGCAGGGCAGGCTGAATCAAGCCTGTTCAAGGACGCGCGTGGCGTCTGGGCCTCGCTGGGCCCCTTCCGGAGCCGTGGAGTTCGTGGGATCAATCATCTAAATTCGCCCGAGTTCCAGCCATCGACAGGGGGTCAACCATGAAGCGCACGATCATCGCTGCGGCGGTCGTCGCCGTCGCGGTCACCGCGGGCGCGGCGGTCGCCGTCGCCCGCGGCGGCAGCCAGCTGACCGGGCCGCGCGTCATCCACGTGGTCGAGCGGCCGATCACCGACCAGGTCATCGACATCGGCAAGCGGGGCGACTCGCCCGGCGATCAGCTGCCGTTCGCCAACCCCATCTTCAACGCCGGTAACACGCAGAGGGTCGGCTCCGACCAGGGCAACTGCGTGCGCGCAAGCGCCTCCCAGGGCCGCTGGGAGTGCATGTGGACGACGTTCCTGCCGGGTGGCCAGGTCACGGTCGAGGGCCCGTTCCTCGACGCGCGCGCCACGACGCTGCTCGCCGTCACCGGCGGCACCGGCCAGTACCGCAACGCGCGCGGCCAGATGATCCTGCACGTCCGCGCCGACGGCAACTTCGACTTCGTGTTCGAGCTCCAGCCGTAGGCCGACCCATGGTGGGGCCGGCGCATGCCGGCCCCACCACGGTCAGGTCATGTGCCCAGGCGTCACGCCTGCAAGACAACGCCCGGGTTGAGCAGGCCGGCCGGGTCGAGCGCCCGCTTGATCGCCCACATCGCGTCGATCTCCGCCGCCGACCGGCCCAGGTGCAGGTAGCGCGCCTTGGCGATGCCGATGCCGTGCTCGGCGCTGATCGAGCCGCCCATCTCGGCGACCAGCTCGAGCACCGTGTCGTCCACCCGAGCGTCGTCGGGCGCCGGCCCCAGCACGTTCACGTGCAGGTTGCCGTCGCCGACGTGGCCGTAGGTGATGACGCGCGCGTGGGGATCGAGCCGGGCCACGGCCGCGTCGCAGCGTTCGACGAACTCGGCGAGGCGCGCCTGGGGCAGCGTCACGTCCAGCTTGTGGGGCGGAACGCCGGTCGCAGCGACGGCGACCGAGTGGCCCTCACGCAGCGCCCAGAGGCGCTCGCGGCCGGCGGCGTCCTCCGCAACCACGGCGTCCTCGACGCCGGCCAGCCCGGCCACCGCGTCCGCCAGCACGTCCTCCTGCGGCTCGGTCCCGGCGGCCTCGACCAGCAGGTAGGCGCGGTGCTCCGCCGGCAGGGGGAGCGCACGGCCCAGGTGGTCGCAGGCGAGCCGCATGCCGTCCGCCAGCATCAGCTCGGCCGCCTCCACCGCCGGCAGCCGAGCCAGCAGCTCCGCCGCTGCGGCGATGGCCGCCGGGATCCCATCCAGCCCCAGCAGCGCAGCCGCCCGCCGGCCGGCCGCAGGGCGCAGCCGCAGGCGGAGGCGCGTGATCACGCCCAGCGTGCCCTCGCTCCCGACCAGCAGGTCGGTGAGGTCATAGCCGGCGTTGTCCTTGAGCAGCCCGCCCAGCCGTGAGACGACTGCGCCCGAGGCCGTCACCGCCTCCAGCCCGGCGACCTGCGCGCGCATCGAGCCGAACCGCACCGCGCTGACCCCGCCCGCATTGGTCGCCGCCATGCCGCCGACCGTGGCCGTGTCCCTCGCGCCCAGGTCGACGGCCAGCCGCAGCCCGTGCGCGGCGGCCACGGCCTGCACCTCGGCCAGCGTGGCGCCGGCGCCCGCGGTGACCTGGCCCGCCCCCGGGTCGGGTGCCTCGATCGTGCGCAGGCGTGTGGTGGAGAGCACCACCTCGCCGTCGCGCGGCACGCCGCCGCCGACCAGCCCGGTGTTGCCTCCCTGGGGCACGATCGGCACTCCCAGCCCGGCCAGCAGCTCGACGACCGCGGCCGTCTGCGCGGTGTCGGCGGGCCGCACGACGCACGCCGCGCGCCCCCGGAACCGGCCGGTCCAGTCCACCTCGTGGCCCGCCAGCAGGTCGCGGTCGACCAGCACGTGCTCGTCCGACACGATCCGGCGCAGCTGGTCGATGGGAGCGGGTCGGTGTCCGGCCATGGGCGGCTGCCGGTACCATCGCACGATGGCGACCATCACCGTCCCGTCGATCGAGGACGTCCATGCGGCCCGGCGGGCGATCGAGGGCCGCGTGCACCACACACCTGTGCTGCGCTCGACCACACTGGCGGAGCTGGTGGGGGCACCGGTCTGGCTGAAGGCGGAGCTGTTCCAGCGCGTGGGAGCGTTCAAGGCCCGGGGGGCGTTCGCGCGGGTGGCGGCGCTGACGCCGGAGGAGCGGGAGCGGGGCGTGATCACGATCTCCGCGGGCAACCACGCCCAGGCGCTGGCGCTGGCCGCCCGCGACGAGGGCGTGGACGCGCTGATCGTGATGTGGCAGGGTGCGAGCGAGACGAAGATCGCGGCGACCCGCGGCTACGGCGCCACGGTCGATCTCGAGACGAACGGCAGCCTGGAGGCGCTGACGCGCATGCGCGAGCTGCAGGCCGAGACCGGCCGCGTGCTCGTGCACCCCTACGACGACCCGGTCGTGATCGCCGGGCAGGGCACCGTCGGCCTGGAGCTGCTGGAGCAGGTGCCCGACCTGGACACGGTGATCGTGCCGATCGGCGGCGGCGGATTGATCTCGGGCGTTGCTCTGGCGGTGCGCTCGGCGCTACCCCGCGCACGGGTGATCGGCGTCGAGCCGGTCGGCTCCGATTCGATGCGGCTCGCGCTGGAGGCGGGCAAGCCGGTGATGCTGTCGCCCGTCGAAACGCTGGCCGACGCGCTGCGCACGCCCGTGGCGGGTGACGTGCCGCTGGCGATGCTGCCCGCGCTGCTGGACGAGCTGGTGCTGGTGGACGAGGCGCAGATCCGCGTGGGCATGCGCTTCCTCTACGAGCGGGCAAAGCTTGCCTGCGAGGGCGCCGCGGCGGTGGGGGTCGCGGGGCTGCTGGCGGGCCTGATCGACGCCCGCGGTCGCCGCGGCGTTGCGCTCGTCATCTCCGGCGGGAACATCTCGCCCGAACTGGCCGCCACCGTGCTGGCGTAGGTCCAGTTCGCGCGCGCGGGTGGCTCAGGCGCGGGGGTGGCGGAAGCCCCAGCGCAGCAGCTTCGCCGATGCGCCGAACTCGTCGCCGGAGGCGTGCAGGACGATCGCGATCAGCGTCCGGCCGCCGTGCCGGGCGGCCGAGGCGAGGCACGAGCCGGCGAGGTTCGTGTAGCCGGTCTTGAGGCCGATCGCACCCGGGAGCTGCCACAGCAGCTTGTTGTGGTTGACCCAGGTGACGTTGTGGGGAGCGGGGGCGGTGCGGCGTCGCACGATCGCGGCCAGCACCGGCTCGCGCAGCAGCTGGCGGCCGATCTTCGCCAGGTCCCAGGCCGATGAGCGGTTGCCGCGATCAACCAGCCCCGACGGGTTCGAGAAGTGGGTGCTGCGCAGCCCCATCGTGCGGGCGCGGGCGTTCATGCGGGCGACGAAGGCGCTCAGCGAGCCGGCGCGGACGTCCGCCAGGACGTTGGCGGCGTCGTTGCCGGACACCATCAGCAGCCCGCGCAGGAGCGTGCCGATCTGGATCCGCTGCCCGGCCTCGAGATCGATGCTGGACTCGCCGATCCCCAGCCACGACGCGCGCACCTTGACGATCCGGTGCAGCTCGACCGGCCGCACCGCGACCAGCGCCGTCATCATCTTGGTCAGGCTCGCGATCGGCAGGCCCAGGTGCGCCCGCCGCATCCACAGCACGCGGCCCGACCCGGCGTCGATCAGGATGCCGGCGCGGACGCGGACGCCGGGCAGCGTGCGGCTGGAGGCATGCCGCGCGTTCAGCGGGTCGGCGGCGCGGTGGCGGCCGGTGCGGGGGGCCGCGGCGGTCGGTGCGACCTGGGTGAAGGGCATGGAGTCGGGCGCGGCCAGCGTCGACGGGGCGGAGGTGGTCGGCACGGCGCTGGCCCGAGCCTGGCGCTCGGCTGCGAACACCGCCACGGCGGCGCCCGCCGCGCACGCGCCCAGCGCGAGCATGACGACCAGGATGCGCCGCAGCCGCCGACGGCGCGGCGGCTGGGAAGGTGAGAGCGGGGTCGACACTGATCCTCCGATAGGGTTGCACAGCCGCCCGTCGTCATGACCCCCCTGGAGGTGAGGAACGGTGCTCGAGCTGGCAGAACGACTCAGCGGAGCGACGCCCACGCCCGCGGCCGGAACGGCCGTCGCCGGCGTCGTCGAGATCGCGATGGCGCTGGTCGCCAAGGTCGCCGCCCGATCGGCCGCAGACTGGCCCGAGGCCGGAGGAGTGGCGGCGCAGGTGGACGCGATGGTGCTCCGCGTGACCGCCCGTGCCGAGGGGGTGGAGCTCTCCTACGCCACCGCCCTGGAGGCGATCGAGCAGGGCGGGGACGAGTCGATCGAGCGCGCCCTGGCCGCCGCGGTGGACGCCGCGCTCGCCGAGGAGGAGGCCTGTGCAGCCGCGACCGAGCTCGCCGCCGCGACGGCGGGACGTTGCAACCCGGCCCATCGCGCCGACGCGGTCGCGGCCGCCCTGCTGTGCGAGGCCGCGACCCGGGCCTGCGCCCATCTGGTCGCGGTCAACCTGACCACGACGGCACAGAGCGACGCGCTGGGGCGGTCCTCGCTGCTGGTCGACCAGGCGACGGCCGCCGCCCGCCGGGCGTCGAGGTGAGGCCGCCGCGCGGCCGCTTTGTCCCACCGGAGGCGTTCTTCCACTAGATTCCGGCCATGGCGGTGGACAGCGAGACGCATGATCTGCTGACCCGGTGCAGGGCCGGCGACGAGCCGGCCTGGGCCGAGTTGGTGCGGCTCTACTCGCGCTACGTCTACTCGATCGCCCAGCAGGCGTACCGGCTCGGCGAGCAGGACGCCGAGGACGTCTTCCAGGAGGTCTACGCCCGGCTCTACCTGCACCTGGACGAGATCCGCGACGACGACAGCGTGCGGCCCTGGATCGCCCAGGTCACGCGGCGGCTGTGCATCGACCGTCTGCGCGCCCTCAAGCGCCGCCCGGAGGGCGCCGAGGCGGTGGAGCAGGCCGAGGTGGACGGCTCCCTCGAGCGGATCGAGACGGCGCTCGACGTGGACGCGGCGATGCGGCTGCTGCCCGAGGCCTGCAACGAGATCCTCGACCGGTTCTTCCGCCGCGACGAGAGCTACGACGTGATCGGCCGGGCGCTCGGCATCCCCTCGGGGACGATCGCCAGCCGCATCTCCCGCTGCCTGGGCAAGCTGCGCGAGGCGATGGAGGGAAGATCGGATCCCGCGGCGGCGTCAGGTGGGTCAGGATGACACACACAGACTTCAACGAACGACGGCTGGGCGACCTGATCGCGGCGCTGCCTCCCGCCCCCGAGGCGTGGGAGCAGGCGGCGATCGAGCTGCCGCGGCTGCGCAGGACGATCGATCAGGTGCTGGCGCTGGCGGAGACGGACGCGGCCTTCCGGGCCGAGCTCACCGCCGATCTCGAACAGGCGCTGCGCGGTGCGGGATTCGAGCCGCACCCGGGCCTGAACGCCGCCGTCCGGCAGCAGCTCGCAGGCAGCTGATCCTTCAGAACGCTTTGCGTTCTGTGATTTTGCCCGTACGGTTGTGGCGATGCTCTCGTTTGCTCCACGGCGCATCGGTGTCTCCCACGCTCCGCACCGCACCGGCCTTCTGGGCCGGGACGGCGCCGGCGTGCCGCTCACGGGCAATGGCTCCACGCCGACAGCGGAGACCCAGTCCGGCAAGCCCGGCCGTCCATCCGTGCCGGGCCTCGCGGGCTGACGGGAGGCGGGCGGGGCGGACGCCGGGTCCGCCCCGCCACTCCCACCAGTTCAGATCGCGCTAGTCCTCGCCCTGGGCGCGCGTGAAGCCGTCCTCGCCGTCGAAGACGTGCAGCTTCTCGACGTGCGTGAAGGCGGCGGGCTCGGTCATCCGGCCCAGCAGCGCGAGCAGGTCGGCGTCGGTCATGTCGGCGCCGTTGCGGGTGACGAACCGGCAGCGCCATGCGTCCACGCTGTCCGTCGGCGTCCCCGTCGGCGGGTAGACCCGCGTCCCCCGGTTGTCGATCATCTTCAGCGACAGCGGGCCGTCGCCGACCAGCCCCTCGACGTGCGACCCCAGCCCCTGCGCGGTGCCGTCCCACTCGACGAACACGTCGGCCCCGACCACCCGCCGCGTGGTCGCGACGACGGTGACCGGGTCGGTGGACATCGCCGGCACGTTCAGCGGCCGGAACTCGCGGTCGTGGTAGGACGGGCTCTTGCGGTCGAGCCGCTCGATCACCGCGTCGGTGAACGCCGTGGTGCCGACCGAGCCCTCGTCGCCCTTGACGTCGCGGGTGAAGATGCCGTCCTCGAGCGTCGCCAGCAGGGCGTTCTCGATCGCGGCTGCCTGCTCGAACAGGCCCAGGTGGCGCAGCATCATCACGGCCGCGCCGATCATCGCCATCGGGTTGATCGTGTCCTTGCCGGCGTACTTGGGCGCGGAGCCGTGCACGGCCTCGAAGATCGCGACGTCCGCACCGAGGTTGGCAGACGAGGCGAACCCGAGCCCGCCGATCAGCCCCGAGGTGAGATCGCTGAGGATGTCGCCGTTCATGTTCGTCGTCACGATCACGTCGAACTGCTCCGGCCGCTTGACCAGCTGGTGGGCGCAGTTGTCCACGATCACGTGCCACGCCTCGATCTCGGGGTACTCGGGCGCGATCTCCTCGAACGTGCGCTTGAGCAGCCCCTCGGTCAGCTTCATGATGTTGGACTTGGTCGCGCAGGCGACGTTGGTGCGGCCCTCGGCGCGGGCGAACTCGAAGGCGAGGCGGACGATCTTCTCGCAGCCCTTGCGTGAGATCAGCTTGAGGCACTGGGCGACGCCCGGCGTCTGCATGTGCTCGATGCCGGCGTAGACGTCCTCGATGTTCTCCCGTACCACCACCAGGTCGATGTTGCGCCCGGTGTAGGGCGTGACGACGCCGGGCAGCTCCCGCGCCGGCCGGATGTTGGCGTAGGTCTCGAACAGCTTGCGCAGGGTGACGTTGGCGCTCTTCTCGCCGAAGCCGACCGGTGTCTCCAGCGGGCCCTTGAGGGCGACACGGGAGCGTGCGATCGAGTCGATCGTGTCCTGAGGGACGCCGGACGGCAGCCCTCGCTTGAACACCTCGGCGCCGGCCTCGTGGACGTCCCACGTGATCGGCGCGCCGGTTGCGTCGACGATGCGGCGGGCCGCCGAGGAGACCTCGGGGCCGATGCCGTCGCCGGGGATCAGCGTGACGACGTTGGTGTGCTCAGTCATGCCGGGGAGCCTATCCGGCGGCCGTCGCGCGCCGGTTCAGCGGGCCGCGCGGGCACCCGGCATGCGGCCGCTCAGCCTGTACGCCCAGGCGAGCGCCTCGGCGACGGCCCGGTACAGCTCGGGCGGGATCTCGGTGTCGAGCTCGAGCGTCTCCAGCGCCTGCGCCAGCACGGGGTCCTCGCGCACCGGGATCCCCGCCTCGCGGGCGGCCTCGAGGATGCGGTCGGCGACCAGGTCGCGACCGGTGGCGACGACCTTCGGGGCGTCCTTGCCCTCGTAGCGCAGGGCCGCCGCCTTGCGCGGACGGTCAGGCGCGCTCATCGATCCTCCCGGCGGGTGGGCGCGGCGGCGGCTGGGCCTCCGGCCGCGTGCGGACGGCGGCCGTCGCGGGCCGTCCGGCGGCGGCACCGAGTGCGGAGACCAGCTCGGCCAGCGAGGCGTCGGCGGCGCCGGCCAGCGCGGGGGGTGCGACGACGCCCGCCCGCACGGAGCCGGCGTCCATCGACAGGTGCACCTCGATCGCGCCGGCGCGCGGGCAGTGCAGCACGAACGACGCCCGGGCGCCGCCGGCGGAGCCGGGACCTTCGCCGCCGTCGGCGTCCACCGCGACCTCCGCCGCCCGTCCCTCGGGCAGCCACAGCGGGCCGCCCTCGGCGAGCGCGAGCGCCCCGCGCAGCATGTCGCCGTCGCCGGAGACGGCCAGGCGGCCGGCCAGGTCGGCGCGCGCACCGGCGGCCGCGTCCTCGGGCCGAGCGATCTTGGCGACCAGTTCGCCCTCGCCGGCGCGGACGACCACGAGGCGCACCTCGTCGCCGGCCTGCAGCGTCGCGGGCATGCGCGCCTCCAGCCGCAGGCCGGCCAGGCTGATGACGCCGGTACCGCCCGCGTTGGGGCCGGCCACGACGCGCGCCGACAGCTCTGAGCCCGGCTCCAGGACGAGCGTGCGCGCCTCCGCGCCGAGCGCGGCGACGAGTCGCTGGGCTGTGATCCCTCCGAGCTGCATTCCTCAACTCCCTGCGCCGGCGGACGATCACCGGTCTGACAGCTGTCTGTCGTTCTCCCGTGTAATCGACCGACCGGAGGTGCACTCCAGGTGGAACGCGGTCTCTACATCGCCGCCTCGGGGATGATGGCCGAGCAGGTCCGGCAGGATCAGATCGCCAACGACCTCGCCAACGCCTCCACGCCCGGCTACAAGCCGGATCGGGCAGCGCAGAGCATCTTCGGGTCGCTCCTGCTCCACAACCGCCAGACGGGCCAGACCATCGGCTCGCTGACGCTGGGCACGCGGATCGCGGAGCTCCGCACCGACCTCACGCAGGGGCCGATCGCCCAGACCGGCGACAACCTCGACGTCGCGCTCCAGGGCCCCGGCTTCCTCGCCGTGCAGACGGCCAACGGCGTCGCCTACACCCGCAACGGCCAGCTGGCGCTGGACGCGCAGGGCCGCCTCGTCAACACGACCGGCGACCTCGTGCTCGGCACCGACGGCAAGCCGATCACCGCGGGCAGCGCGGACAACCTCTCGATCGCCCGCGACGGCACCGTCCACGACGGCAAGCGCCTGGTGGGCACGATCGCCATCGTCTCGCTGACGAACGCGGTCAAGCAGGGCGACAACCTGTTCTCGGGCGCCGCCGGTGCGAAGCCGGCCGGCACCACCCTGGAGCAGGGCTATCTGGAAGGTTCCGGCGTCGAGCCTGCCCGGGCGATGGTCGACATGATCGTCTCCATGCGGGCCTACGAGGCGTCGCAGCGGGTGCTGCACGCCATCGACGATGACCTCGGCAGGTCGGTCAACTCGGTTGGCTCGGCGACCGGCAGCTAAACCCCGCGGCTGCCCAGCCGATAACGGGGCCTACAGGAATCACCGGGGAATCGGCTGGACTGCAGCATGCAGAGGCCGGCGGAGCACGCAGACGTCGTGCATCGCACCCCCCTCCCGACAGGGAAGGAACCCAACGACATGCTGAACGGTCTCTACTCGGCTGCCGCCGGGATGCTTGCACAGCAGACGCGGATGGACTCGCTCGCGAACGACATCGCGAACGTGAACACCGTCGGCTACAAGCAGCTCCGCCTCGGCTTCCGCGACCTCCTCTACAACCAGGAGAGCGGGATGCGGGTCGGCGCCGGCGCCGCGCTGGTCGACGGGGGCCGCGAGTTCACCACCGGCGCGTTCCTGCAGAGCGACAGCCCGCTGGCGGTCGCGATCGCCGGCCCGGGCTTCCTCCAGGTCAAGCGCGACGACGGCTCCACCGCGCTCACCCGCAACGGCGACCTGCACCCGGACGCCAACGGCGAGCTGGTGCTGGCAGGCGGCGAGCGGCTCGTCCCGCCGATCAGGCTGCCCAAGGGCACCAGCCCGGACGACGTCTCGATCGCGGCCAACGGCACGGTCACTGCGAAGGGCGCGACGATCGGCCGGCTCCAGCTGGTGACCGTCCCGGCCACCTCGAAGCTGACGCCGGCCGGCGACAACCTGTACCTGCCGAACGCCGCCACCGGCGGCCTCCAGGCCGTCAAGGGATCGACCTTTCAGCAGGGCTACCTCGAGCAGTCGAACGTCAACCTGGCCGACGCCATGGTGGACGTGATCGACGCTCAGCGCTCGTTCCAGATGGACGCGCGGGTGATCACCACCCAGGACCAGCTGATGGAGATCGCGAACGGGATCCGCCGCTGATGCTGCCCCCGATCGATCCCACCCAGCTGCCGCCCGACGTCCGCAAGGCCGGGCCCGAGGCGCAGAAGCTGTACGGCGCCGCCCTCCAGTTCGAGGGCATGCTCGTCCAGCAGATCACCGACCAGATGTTCCAGAGCGTCAACGACGGCTCCAGCGACGACAGCTCGGACAGCTCCGACGACGGCAGCTCGACCTCGTCCAGCTCGACCATGGGCGGCGACTACCAGTCGCTGCTGCCCGGCACGATGGCCGACGCCATCACCCAGAGCGGCGGCCTCGGCCTGGCGGACGAGCTCTACCGCAGCATGGCGCTGCGCTTCGGCATCGACACGTCAAGCTCGGGCACCGGCGCCGGTGACACCGGCGCGGCCGCGAGCGGCGGGAGTGGGGACGCATGATGGAGCTGATCGACCACCTCGAGCGCCAGACCGCCTCGTCGCGGCGCCTGCTCGGCATCGTGCTCGCCCAGGCGGACGCGATCCGCGCCCAGGACGTCGAGGGGGTGCTGGCGCGGCTGGCCGACGTGCAGGCCGAGATGGTCAAGCGCGTCCAGCTCGAGCGCGAGCGCGACTCGCTGCTGGCCGAGGCAGCCGGAGCGCTGGGCGTGCCCGTCGACTCGCTGACGCTGGACAACGTGCTGGTGCTGGTGCCCCAGGCTGAGGCCGACCGTGCCCGGCAGCTGTCCGCCGAGCTGAAGGGCCTGCTCGCCGAGATCCAGCGGGTGCACACCCAGAACCGGAT
Organism: uncultured Actinomycetes bacterium; assembly: GCA_963797175.1. Lineage (GTDB taxonomy): Bacteria > Actinomycetota > Thermoleophilia > Gaiellales > JAICJC01 > DATLLN01. The sequence goes on along the minus strand of CAWCOL010000009.1, from coordinate 418,663 downwards.
CCTGGTGCGCCAGGAGCTCGCGTTCCTCGACCACCTGATGCGGCTGATGTCCGGCGCTCCGCAGGCCGGCTACTCGCCGATCGGGCCGACCGCGGTCACGACCCAGCCCGCCAACCTGATCGACATGAGGGTGTGAGCGGATGACGATCTCCACGTTCATGGGCCTCGAGACCTCGCTGCGCGGACTGCTCGCGCAGCAGCTCGCGATCGACGTCACCGGCCACAACATCAGCAACGCGCAGACGGCGGGCTACACCCGCACCCGCGCCGACCTGACGGCCACCGACGGCTTCTCCTTCCAGGGCGCCGCCGCCGGCACGCTCGGCACCGGCGTCACGGTGCAGGACTACCAGCGCATCCGCGACAGCTTCGTGGACATCCAGCTGCGCGCGCAGATGATGCGGCAGGGCGCCAGCCAGGCGACCTCCGACGGCCTCGACCAGGTGCAGGCGGCGTTCAACGAGCCGTCCGACTCGGGCCTCAACTCCCTGCTCCAGGGCTACTGGTCGGCGCTCCAGGACGTGTCGAACTCGCCCGAGAACATGGCGACGCGGCAGGCGCTGGTGCAGCGCCGCCTCGAGCCTCGCCACCGGCTTCAACCAGGTCTCGAGCCAGCTCGCGACGGTGCAGTCGCAGACCGGGCTGAACGTGACCGACACGATCAACCAGGTCAACTCGATCGGCGGCCAGATCGCGCAGCTGAACGACGCGATCGCCAAGGCGACCGCCACCGGCGACACGCCCAATGACCTGCTGGACAAGCGCGACGTGCTGATCGACCAGCTCTCGCAACTCGGCAACGTCACCCTGACCGACACGACGCTCGGCCAGGTGGACGTCTCGATCGGCGGCGCGGCGCTCGTCAGCGGCGCGACGTCGGCCACGCTGGCGGAGACCGACATGACCAGCCTGACCAGCGGCAAGCTGTCGGGGCTGATCCAGCTCCGCGACACGACGATCCCGAGCTACCAGGCGCAGCTCGACACGCTGGCCTCGACGCTGATCACGTCCACCAACACCCAGCACGCGGCCGGCTTCGACCTGAACGGCAACCCGGGCGGCGCCTTCTTCACCGGCACCACCGCGGCGACGATCGGCGTCAGCGCCGCGATCTCCGCCAACCCGGCGCTCTTCGCCGCGTCCGGCAACGGCACGCCGGGCAACTCGGACAACGCGCTGGCCCTGGCGGGCCTCCGCAACCAGGCGCTGATCGGCGCCGCGACGATCGACACCGCGTACTCGCAGCTGGTGACCAAGGTCGGCTCGGACACGCAGCAGGCGCACACCTCGCTGGCCACCGCCGAGCTGCTCACGAACTCGCTGCAGGACAAGCGTGACTCCGTCTCCGGCGTGTCGCTGGACGAGGAGATGACGAATCTCGTCCGCTACCAGCGTGGCTACCAGGCCTCGTCGCGCGCCATGTCGGCGATGGACGACATGCTCGACACCCTGATCAGCCGCACCGGCAGGGTCGGACTGTAGGAACAGGAGGGGATGCAGGGATGCGAATCACCCAGAACATGATGACCAGGACGGTCCTCACCGACCTGCAGGGCGTCACCGACCGGCTGTCGCAGACACAGCAGCGGCTGTCCTCCGGCAAGCAGATCCTGCAGCCGTCGGACGACCCGTTCGGCACCAGCCAGGCGCTGCTCCTGCGCGGTGAGGTCGCCGCCAACACGCAGTACCAGCGCAACGTCAACGAGGCGTCGTCCTGGCAGGACGCGTCCGACACCGCGCTGTCCAAGATCAGCGACGCCGTGCTGCGCGCCCGCGACCTGCTGATCCAGGGCGCCAACGGCACCGCCGATCCCAGCGCACGCGCCTCGATCGCCGCCGAGATCAACCAGCTGATCGACGAGGTCAAGAGCGAGGGCAACACGGAGTACGCCGGCCGCTACGTCTTCGCCGGCTCCAAGACGACGACGCAGCCGTACCAGATGGGCGCGGTGGACACGTACGCGGGCAACTCCGAAGTCGTCAAGCGCGAGATCGGGCCGGGCGTCCAGGTCGACCTCAACATCCCCGGCTCGAGCGTGATCGGGGACGGCTCGTCCGGGATCATCAAGGTGCTGCGCGACATCTCGAACGACCTGACGAGCAACAACTCCACGAACCTCCAGAACTCCGACATCGCGGCTCTGGACTCCGCGCACGACCAGCTTGTCAGTTTCCAGGCAACCGTCGGTGCACGCTCGAATCGGCTCACCACGGCGCTCAGTCGGCTGCAAGAGCTTCAGGACACGTCATCAAAGCTCTTGTCCCAGACGGAAGACGCCGATATGTCCCAGACGATCATCGACTACTCGACCCAGCAGGCCGTGTATCAGGCCGCCTTGAAGTCCGGCGCGAACCTGATCCAACCGTCCCTCATGGACTTCCTGAGCTCGTAGGAGGCGACCCCCTCATGCAGATCGAAAGCACTCGCTTCGGCACCATCGAGATCGACGATGCTGCCGTCATCACCTTCCCGGACGGCCTGATCGGCCTTCCCGGCACGCGCTACGCGCTGATCGCGCAGTCGCCCGACACAGCCTTCTACTGGCTGCACTCGGTCGAGGATCCCGCGATCGCCCTGCCCGTGACAAACCCCTGGATGTTCTTCGGCGACTACGAGGTGCTGGTGTCGGACGACGACGCCGAGCGGCTCGAGCTGGCCAGCTCGGAGCAGGCCGACATCTTCTGCGTCGTGCGCGCCGCGGAGCGGCTGGAGGACTTCACCGTCAACCTGCGCGGCCCGCTGGTCGTGCACGCCACGCAGAAGACCGGTTGTCAGATCATCAACTCGGCTGCGGACTACGACGTCCGCCAGCCGCTGTTCTCGGAGGTTGCTCTGGGCCAGGTGCGTCCGACGTCACCCGCCGCGCCAGTTGCCGCGACGGGAGTCTGAGGATGCTGGTCATCACACGACGAAACGGCGAGCGGATCTGCCTCGGAGACGACGTCACCATCACGGTGCTCGACATCTCCGGATCCACCGTCAGGCTCGGGATCGAGGCTCCCGCTGAGATCCCGGTCTACCGCCAGGAGATCTGGCTGGCCGTGAAGCAAGAGAACCAGGCAGCTGCGAGTGCGAGCATCACCCGCCTGCCCGAACGCACGCAGGACGACTGAGTAAAGACAAGGAGGTCACGTTAAATGTCACTTCGCATTCAGACCAACGTCGAGGCAGCGAACGCTCACCGCTACCTCACCCAGACTTCGGACATGCTCTCGAAGTCGATGGAGAAGCTGTCGTCGGGCTACCGGATCAACCGGGCCGCTGACGACGCCGCCGGCCTGGCCATCAGCGAGAAGCTGAAGGCGCAGATCGGTGGCCTCGACCAGGCGCAGCGCAACGCGCAGGACGCGGTCAGCCTGGTGCAGACCGCGGAAGGCGCGATGGCCGAGGTGCACTCGATGCTGCAGCGCGTCCGCGACCTGGCAGTGCAGTTCAACAACGGCACGCTGTCCAGCACGGACAAGGCCAGCATCACGGCCGAGGTCGCGCAGCTTTGCGCCGAGATCTCGACCATCGGTGCGAACACCACGTTCAACGGCATCGCGCTGCTGACCGGCACGACCTCGATCACGTTCCAGGTCGGCGCCGAGGACGGCGAGACCCTGACGATCAGCAACACGCAGCTGTTCGGCTCGGGCTCGGGCTTCCAGGTCGACTCGTCGATCTTCAACTTCTCCGGCATGGTGACGCTGGCGTCGATCGACACGGCCATCCAGAACGTGGCCAACGCGCGTGGCACGTTCGGCTCGGTGCAGAACCGGATCGAGCACACGCTGAACAACCTCTCCAACTACGAGGAGAACCTGACCGCCGCCAACAGCCGCATCGAGGATGTGGACATGGCGTCGGAGATGGTCAACTTCACCAAGTTGAACATCCTGCAGCAGGCCGGTACCGCGATGCTCTCGCAGGCCAACCAGCTGCCGCAGTCGGTGCTCTCGCTCCTGCGCGGATAGCTCAACCCACCTGGGGGTGGTCTCACGGCCTCGTCTCCGCTTCGGCGGAGGCGGGGCCGTTCTCGTTAAGCGCCGCGGGCCCCGAGCGCGGCCGATCCGGCGTTCCCTGACGGTCGGTTGACGAAGGCGTGACGATACCGTCAGGAGCCCAACCTGGCGCCACCGAGTGTCCGGCACGTCGAGAGGCGACCAAGAGACACGAACGGGTCAGGTCGGTGCCGGACACGGCGTGGTGGTCCACCGGCGCCACGGTCAGTGCCCCGACCGTGGCCGACCCAACCCCCCGCTCATGCGCCACCGTCAGGAGCCCAACCTGCGAACCCGAGGGTCAGGCTCCGTGCCTGGCTCCGGTTCGACCACCTGCCGAGCGCCCACAGCGAACCGTGTCGGTGCCAGGAATCGGTGCCTGACCCTCCAGGGTGGTCCACCGGCGCCACGCTCAGGAGCCCAACCCTCGCCGACCCAACCCCGCCCACGCCCCCCGGTCAGTCGCCCGACCTCGCCTGACCCGCCCCTTAACGTGTTCGGGGCCCGATCCCCCGAGGAGGGAGATCGGGCCCCTGATGCGGCCTGGGCTTTGGTGGTCTGGGAGCCACGGGGGCCGGCCCGAGCAGGTCCGGCCCCCGTTTCCAGGCGCGCGTCTTGTCGCTACTAGCGCAGGAGCTGGAGGACGCTCTGGGGGGCCTGGTTGGCCTGTGCGAGCATCGCGGTGCCGGCCTGCTGGAGGACCTGGAGCTTGGTGAAGTTGACCATCTCCGATGCCATGTCCACATCCTGGATGCGGCTGTTGGCGCTGGTCAGGTTCTCCTCGTAGTTGGCGAGGTTGTTGAGCGTGTGCTCGATCCGGTTCTGCACCGAGCCGAAGGTGGAGCGGTCGGTGGAGACGTTCTGGATCGCGCCGTCGATCGACGCCAGCGTGACGGTGGTGCCGAAGTTGAAGATCGAGGAGTCCACGGCGTAGCTGGAACCGCTGCCGAACAGGGCGACGGCGCTGACGCTGAGGGTCTCGCCGTCCTCGGCGCCGACCTGGAAGGTGATCGAGCCGGAGCCGGTCAGCAGGGCGATGCCGTTGAACGTCGTGTTGCTGCCGATCGCGCTGATCTCCGAGCAGAGCTGGGCGACCTCGGCGGTGATGCTGGCCTTGTCGCTGGTGCTCAGGGTGCCGTTGTTGTACTGCACGGCCAGGTCACGGACGCGCTGCAGCATCGAGTGCACCTCGGCCATTGCGCCTTCCGCGGTCTGCACCAGGCTGACGCCGTCCTGCGCGTTGCGCTGGGCCTGGTCGAGGCCACCGATCTGGGCCTGCAGCTTCTGGCTGATGGCCAGGCCGGCAGCGTCGTCCGCCGCGCGGTTGATGCGGTAGCCCGACGACAGCTTCTCCATCGACTTGGAGAGCTGGTTCGACGTGTTCGTCAGATAGCGGTGAGCGTTCGCCGCCTCGACGTTGGTCTGGATACGAAGGGACATTGCTTCCTCCTTGAAGACGGGGTCCCTCCGGCTCGCGTCCTGCGAGCCGGGTGCGGCAGATCCTTCTGCCGGCAGTCCCTGTAATCGTCGGGAAGCAATCAAAGTTGAGCGTATCTTCGTGTGTGAAAGTTGCGGACGGGCCGGCGCCGGTGCGCCACCGGCCCGTCCGGTCGTGGGTGGGCTACGCGGTGACCTCCTGGCCCTCGCGACGCGTTCGGCGCACGTCGCCCGTCTCCAGCAGCGTCTTCAGGTTCGAGAGCACGATCGGCCAGCCGCCGCTGATGCTGGTCTGGATCACGCTGCCCTCACCGAAGTCGCCGTGCACGACGGTCAGCTTGACCGTGTCGCCGTGCGGCTCCAGTTCGAACGCGACACGCGACCGCTGCTCCGCCGCCGCGGCCGCGATGAACTCGTCGCTGAAGTCGAACTTGCGGCCCAGCTCGGGGGTGAACGTGTGCCAGGTGTAGCTCAGCCGGCGGTACGGATCCGACTCGACCACGACCTGGTCGGGGTCGGCGACGGTGACGTCGTCCTCCCAGTGCCAGGTCATCCCGGAGCCGGCCTCCCAGTCGGTATCGAAGTGCATGCCCCAGTAGCGGCGGGTGAAGGCCGGTTCGGTGAGGGCCTTCCACAGCTGCTCGGGGGTCGTGGTGATGTAGGTCGTGTAGACGAACTCAGGACGCATCGTGGGTACCTCCAGTGCGGTTTTCAGGTCGGCAAGCGCGCGGACGCGCCCGCGGTCGTACTGGGTGATCCAGCGGTCGGCGATGGCGTTGATCGGCTCGGCGTTGAGGTAGTGGAGCTTCTCGCGGCCGCGCCGCATCGTCGTCACCAGGTTGGCGGCCTCGAGTACCGCCAGGTGCTTGCTGACCGACTGCCGGGCCATGTCGAGCTCCGAACAGAGCTCGCCCAGGTTCTGCCCGTTGCGGGCGTTCAGGCTGTCGAGCAGCCGGCGCCGGCCCGGGTCGGCCAGTGCCCGGAAGACGTCAACTGTCTCGTCTGCCTTGCGCATGGGTGGGAGTATAGGCAGCCAAACGGCTGCATGTCAAAGGCGACCGACGGGGAGCGGATCAAGCGCGCCCGTTCGGCGTCGATTACGTGACTGATGAGTTTCTCCGACGCGGTCTCGCGGGTCGACCAGATCCAGAGCATGATCCAGCAGATCGACCAGCCGCAGACGGCGGCCGCGAGCACCGCCGCCGCCGGGGCTTCCGGATCGACCTTCGGCACTGCGCTCCAGCGCGCCGCGGCCACCCAATCCGCCGTGACCGGAAGCGGTGAGGGTGACGCGGGCATGCGCACGCTCTCGGTGGCCGAGACGCAGCTCGGCGTCACGGAGCAGCCGCCCGGATCGAACGACGGCCCGGACATCGCCAAGTACCGCAGCGCCGTCTCCGGCTCCTACGCCGGCGCGCCCTGGTGCGCCTACTTCGTCTCCTGGTGCGCCGCTCAGGCGGGCACGCCGATCGGCGACGGCGGCGCAGGCCTCGGCTCCGTCGCGGGCATCACCTCGTGGGCGCAGCGCACCGGCCGCTTCACGACGCAGCCCGCCCCTGGCGAGCTGATCCTGTTCGGCACGCGCCACGTCGGCATCGTCGAGTCGGTCAACCCCGACGGCACGCTGACCACCGTCGAGGGCAACACGACGGACGGCGTCCACCGCCGCACGCACAGCGTGTCCGAAGCCACCGGCTTCGTCCGCCTGTAGCCTTCGCGGTTCCTCGAACGCGAGGGTTGGGCTCCTGACCGTGGCGCCGGTGGACCACCTTGGCGTGTCCGGTACCGAGCCTGGCACCGGCCCTGCCGTTGCTGCCCCACATGGTGGAGGGACGTGCCAGGCACGGAGCCCGACACTCCTTGGCGCCGGTTGGGCTTCTGATCGTTAACGAGAGAGGCCGCCCCGAAGGGCGGCCTCTCCGCTGTCGTCCCTATGTGATTGTCTCGCGGTGGTACTAGCGCAGGAGCTGGAGGACGCTCTGGGGGGCCTGGTTGGCCTGTGCGAGCATCGCGGTGCCGGCCTGCTGGAGGACCTGGAGCTTGGTGAAGTTGACCATCTCCGATGCCATGTCCACATCCTGGATGCGGCTGTTGGCGCTGGTCAGGTTCTCCTCGTAGTTGGCGAGGTTGTTGAGCGTGTGCTCGATCCGGTTCTGCACCGAGCCGAAGGTGGAGCGGTCGGTGGAGACGTTCTGGATCGCGCCGTCGATCGACGCCAGCGTGACGGTGGTGCCGAAGTTGAAGATCGAGGAGTCCACGGCGTAGCTGGAACCGCTGCCGAACAGGGCGACGGCGCTGACGCTGAGGGTCTCGCCGTCCTCGGCGCCGACCTGGAAGGTGATCGAGCCGGAGCCGGTCAGCAGGGCGATGCCGTTGAACGTCGTGTTGCTGCCGATCGCGCTGATCTCCGAGCAGAGCTGGGCGACCTCGGCGGTGATGCTGGCCTTGTCGCTGGTGCTCAGGGTGCCGTTGTTGTACTGCACGGCCAGGTCACGGACGCGCTGCAGCATCGAGTGCACCTCGGCCATTGCGCCTTCCGCGGTCTGCACCAGGCTGACGCCGTCCTGCGCGTTGCGCTGGGCCTGGTCGAGGCCACCGATCTGGGCCTGCAGCTTCTGGCTGATGGCCAGGCCGGCAGCGTCGTCCGCCGCGCGGTTGATGCGGTAGCCCGACGACAGCTTCTCCATCGACTTCGACAGCATGTCCGAAGTGTGGGTCAGATAGCGGTGAGCGTTCGCCGCCTCGACGTTGGTCTGGATACGAAGGGACATTGCTTCCTCCTTGAAGACGGGGGTCCCACGAGGCATCGCGTCCATGCGGGCCTCGGTCGTGCATCCCTGTTATCGGCCGGCGCACACTCGGGTTGAGCGTACGGAACGATCTGCAAGCGTCGGGCGGGAACTAGGCGCGGACGTCGATGTGCGGCAGGCCGTCCTCGCCCAGCTCATCGTCGTCGTCCGGGACGTCCTCATCCCGGCTGCGCTGGCCCTTCCGCTGCTCCTCACCCTGCTCCTCGCGCGACGGCCGCACCGGCGGGACTGCCGGGCGCACCGGATCGAGCGGAGAGTGGGGACGCAGCGGGTCGATCATCAGTCAGCGCTCCGCAGCCGCTCCAGTTCCCTGCGCCGCAGCTCGGCCGCACGCGCGACGGCGAGCCGCGCCTCGGACTGGAGCAGGTTGCGCCAGACGATCACCCCGGCGAACCCACCGACGAAGTAGCCGGCGACGCCGCCGATGACGCCGCGGAACAGGGCATCCGTCAGCGGTACGCCGTGCCACCAGCTGCCGAGCGTGGCGACGGCGAAGCCGCCCAGCCCGACCAGGCTCTTGGTGCGGCGGATCGCGTAGGCCGCGCGGGGGTGCTCCGTGAGCGGGATCAGCGGGGGCTTGACCTGCGCCATCAGTGGCCGTTGCCTCCGTCATCGCTCCGCAGCACCATCGCGGCCAGCTCGGCGCCGTCGGCCGGGCGCAGGCCCGACGCGGGCCGGCGGCCCTCCGACACGTAGGAGAGCGGCTTCTTCAGCTCGAATGAGAGGCCGACCGCGGCGCCGGGCGAGGGCGCCTCGTCGATCTTCGAGACGAGGATGCGCGACACGGTCACGTGCGGTGCCACCGCGGCGTACAGTGCGCGGGCCGCCTCGGCGCCCATCGTGGCCGGCACGACCAGGTGCGTCTCGTCCGGCTTGACCTCGGCCAGCAGCTCGGCCAGCGCGGCGATCGACTCAGGATCGGCGGGGGAGACGGGAGGCGTGTCCACCACCGTCAGGCTCTCGCCGGCCAGCCGGGTCGCCGCCCGCGCGGCGGCCTCGGGCGTCTCGGCGATGCGCACGCCGATGTCGAGGTGCTCGGTCAGCTGGCCCAGCCGGTAGGCGCCCGACGACGGCTCCAGCGAGAGCGTCCGCACCTCGAGCTTCGAGCCGATCGCATAGGCGTGGCACAGCCTCGCCACGGCCAGCGTCTTGCCGGCGCCCGAGGGGCCGATCAGCGCGATCGTCCGCCGCTTCGTCTTCCAGCCGTGCTCGATCCGCATCCCGCGGGCGAGCGCGCGGCGGACGAGCGACTCCGGCGTCGCCATCTGGTCGAACGGCGCCATGCCCCGCTCGGCGTCGCGGGCGATCGCCTGCGCGGAGCCTCGGGGGATGCCGGCGGTGACCAGCCGCTCGGCGATGGCGTCGAACACGGGGTCGGGCTCGCCGCTCGCGGCTGTCGCCGCCTCGTCCGCGGCCGGCTCGGGCTCCTCGATCGCGGCGGCCTCCGGTTCGGCGGCGGCCGCCGGCTCCTCGGCGGCCTGTTCCGCGGGGATGCCGGCCAGCGTCTCGACCATCGGCTGGAACTCGGCCTCGGCGCGGTCGAGCTCATCCTCGAACGCCGCGACCGTGGGCGTCGTGGCCGCATCGTCATAGGCGTCGAACACGTTCTTGGCGGGCACCGTCGGCGTGATCCGGGCCGCTGCGGAGGCCTGTGCCTCGACCTCGACGCAGCGCTTCGCGAAGAAGCCGGCGATGCCGCCGACCAGGCCCTCGCGCTGACGGATGATGATCGCGTCGTCGCCCAGCTCGGTGCGGATGGTGGGCAGCAGCTCCTCGAGGGTGGCGCCGCGGTAGGTACGGGTCTCGGTTGTCATGCGCTCACCACTCCTGTGTTCTCAACCCGGATGCCGGGAAGGATCTCGTTGTACGACACGACCGGGAGGCCGGGCAGGGTCTGCTCGATCAACCGCCGGATGTGCCGGCGGATGCGGCTCGAGCAGAGCAGTACCGGCCGCGTGCCGGAGAGGGTCGCCCGCTCGACGTGGTTGGCCAGCGACCCCACCAGCGCCTGGGCGCGATCGGGGTCCATCGCCAGGTACTCGCCCTCCTGGGTCTGCGTGACGGCCTCGGCGATCTCCTGCTCCAGCCCCGGCTCGAGCGAGAGCGCGCGCAGCGTCTGGTCGGCCGTGTCCAGGTAGCCGCCGGTGATGGTGCGGGCCAGCGCCTGGCGGGCGTACTCGGCCAGGATCGACGGGTCGCGGGTGAAGGCGGCGCGGTCGCCGATCGCCTCCAGGATCGTGCCCAGGTCGCGGATCGAGACGCCCTCGCGCAGCAGCGCCTGCAGCACGCGCTGCACCTCGCCGACGCCAAGCTTGTCGGGGACGACCTCCTCGACGGCGGCAGCGTTGGACTCCTTCAGCGTGTCCAGCAGCTTGCGCGTCTCCTGGCGCGTCAGGATGTCGGCCACGTTGCGCCGGATCGTCTCGGTCAGGTGCGTGACGATCACCGACTCGGGATCGACGACGGTGTAGCCGAGCGCCTCGGCCTCGGCCTGGGCGCCCTCCTCGATCCAGACGGCGGGCAGGCCGAAGGCGGGCTCGATGGTGGGAATGCCGGCCATGCCCGGCGCGGCGTCGCCCGGGTTCATCGCCAGCTTGTGCCCCGGCACGATGCGGTCGCGGGCGACCTCGGTGCCGCGCACCTTGATCGCGTACTCGTGCGAGTCGAGCGTGACGTCGTCGTGGATCCGCACGGGCGCGACGACCATGCCCAGGTCTGCCGCGATCTGGCGGCGGATGACGCGGACGCGGGCGAGCAGGTGGCCGCCCGACTGCTGGTCGACCAGCGGCACCAGTCCGAACCCGATCGTCAGCTCCAGCGGATCGATGGCCAGGGCGGTCTCGGCCGCGTCGCCGGCGGGCGCGGCGGGGCGCTGCGTCCGCGCCGCCTCGAGCCCGGCCTCGGCCTCGGCGCGGTGGTGCGCGCCCATCGACCGGCCCAGCAGGAAGAAGCCGCCGCCGATCACGAAGAAGGGCAGCTTGGGCAGGCCCGGCACCAGCGCCATGCCGAGAATGAAGCCGCCCGCGATCTGCAGCGACCGCGGCTGGCGGAGGATCTGGCCGGTGATGTCGGTGCCGAGGTCGGCGTCGGAGCCGGATCGCGTGACGATGATGCCCATCGCGGTCGAGATCAGGAGCGCAGGGATCTGGGCGGCCAGGCCGTCGCCGACCGTCAGCAGCGGGAAGGTGTGCATCGCGTCGCCGAAGCTCATGCCGCGCTGGATCACGCCCACCCCGAAGCCGCCCAGCAGGTTGATCGCCACGATCATGACACCCGCCATGGCGTCGCCCTTGACGAACTTCGACGCACCGTCCATCGCGCCGTAGAAGTCCGCCTCGCGGGCGATCTGGTCGCGGCGGTTCCGCGCCTCCTCGTCCGTGATCTGGCCGGCGTTCAGGTCGGCATCGATCGCCATCTGCTTGCCGGGCATCGCGTCCAGGGTGAAACGCGCGGCCACCTCGGCGACGCGCCCCGAGCCGTTCGTGATGACCACGAACTGGATCACGACCAGGATCAGGAAGACGACCAGCCCGACCAGGACGTTGCCGCCCACGACGAACGAGCCGAACGCGTGGATGACGCCGCCCGCGTCGCCGTGCAGCAGCACGAGGCGGGTGACGCTGACGTTGATGGCCAGCCGCAGCAGCGTCGTCAGCAGCAGCAGTGAGGGGAACGAGGCGAAGTCGAGCGCGCGGCGGATGTACATCGTCGTGATCAGGATCACGAGCGCCGACGCGATGTTGATGGTGATCAGCAGGTCGAGGATCGGCCCCGGGATCGGGACCATCATCATCACGACCACGACAACCACGGCCAGCGCTGCGAGCAGGTCGGCGTGCTTGAGCAGGGTCTTCAGTCCTCCGGGCACGGCTCAGCGGCTCCGGAGGTGGAGAGGGGGGCGACAGCTTGACACTGCGGTCGGGTAATCGGCGGAACGGTGCCGTGGCTTGAGGCGGGACGTCATGCCGCGGCTCGGATCGCCCGCCGCGCGAGCCGCGTGCGGCTGGCGGTGCGGTACACGTACGCGAGCACCTCGGCGACGGCCGCGAAGAACGCCTCGGGGATGAGCTGGCCGATCTCGACCTCGCGGTGCAGCGCCCGGGCCAGCGGCGGATTGGTCAGCACCGGCACGCCGTGCTTCTCGGCCTCGTCGCGGATCGCCTTGGCCACCAGGTCCTGCCCCTTCGCGATCAGCTCGGGCGCGGGCTTGGTGCCGTCGTAGCGGAGCGCGACCGCGAAGTGGGTCGGGTTCGTGATGACGACGTCGGCGGTCGCCACCTCGGCCAGCATCCGCTTGCGGGCCTGCTGGAACTGGCGGCGGCGGATCGCGCCCTTCACCTCGGGGGCGACGTCCTGCTGGCGCACCTCCTGCTTGACCTCGTCCTTGGACATCCGCAGCTGCTTCTCGAAGCGGTGGCGCTGCCAGGCGAAGTCGAGCCCCGCGAGCAGGGCGAAGGCGATGCACACGCCGAACGCGAGCCGGATCACCATCCCGGCCAGCGTCGTCAGCATCAGCTCGGGCTGCATCCCGGTGAGGCCGGCCAGCGTCGACATCTTCGGCCAGATCGCGATCCACGCGGCCAGCGCGACGACCGCCGTCTTGGCGATCGCCTTGCCCGCCTCGAACAGGGACTGCGGGCCGAACAGGCGCTTGATGCCGGCGCGAGGGTCGATCCGCGAGAACTGCGGCTTGAGGACGCCGCCGGTGATCTTGGGCCGCACCTGGAGCACGCTCGCCGTCACGCCCGCGATGACGACGGCGGCGGCGATCGGGGCGATGATCGGGATCATCGAGTTGATCGCCCACGAGGTCAGCGCGCCCATCCCCTGCTTGGACACCAGGTTGGGGTCGGCCGTCCGCGCCAGGCTGTCCCGCATCATGTCGGAGGTGCGCGTCCAAATGGCCGGCCCGGTGATCGCGATCGTGGCGAAGCCGGCCAGCAGCACGACCGCCGAGTTGACGTCGGTCGAACGGCTCACCTGCCCCTTCTTGCGGGCCTCGTCCCGTCGCTTAGGGGTTGCCTTTTCGGTCTTGTTGTCGCTCATGCCGCGTGCAGCACCCGCAGCGCGGTGAACACCGAGGCCTCGAGCTGGTCGCTGATGCGCGCGGCGACGAAGGGCAGCGACGCACTGATGACGGCGAAGCCGAGCATGATCTTGGCGGGCAGGCCGACGAAGAAGACGTTCAGCTGCGGCACGGCACGGGCGATCAGGCCGAACGCCGCGTCGGTGACGATCAGGGCGATGATCACGGGCGCCGCGATCTCGATGCCGATCACGAACACCTGGCCGGCCAGCGGCACCAGGTTCGCGGACAGCTTCGCCATGTCGGGCATGACGTCGATCGGCACGACGCGGTAGCTGGCGGCCAGCCCCTGGAGCATGATGGCGTCGCCGCCCGCCACGAAGAAGATCATCACCGCGAACAGCGAGTAGAGCTGCGCGAGCACTGCGTTCTGGCCGTTGTTGATGGGATCGATGGTGGCGGCGAACGAGAAGCCGATCAGCGTGTCCAGCAGGGTGGCCCCGGCCTGGATGCCGGCGGCGACGAACGCCAGGGGCATGGCGAAGGCGATGCCCACCGTGATCTCCTTCAGCACCAGCAGCGGCAGGTCGGCCGTGTCCGCGCCGACATGGTGGCCGTGCATCGCCACCGGCGTCAGGGCGAGCGAGATCGCGAAGGCGATGGCGATCTTGACCCGCACCGGGATCATCCGCGAGCTGAAGCCGGGGGCGAGCAGGAAGAGGCCGCCGACCCGGGCCAGCACCAGCAGGAAGCCGATCAGCCCCGAGCCCGCCAGCCCGGTCAGCTGGATCGCGTCGCCGTGGACCTCCACGGTGGCCCTACGGCCCGACCATCGCGGGGATGGAGGCGTACAGCTCGTGCGTGTACGACACCATCTGGGCCATCATCCAGGGGCCGGCCAGGGCGATGACGAGCCCGGTGACGATCATCTTGGGGATGAACGTCAGCGTCTGCTCCTGGATCTGGGTGACCGCCTGGAAGACGGAGACCAGCAGGCCGACGGCGAGGCCGGCCATCAGGAACGGCGCCGACACCTTGAGGGTGACGATCAGCGCCTGGGTCGCGAGATGGATTGCGGTGCTCTGGGTCACGGGCTCGTCCCTCGTCAGGTGTGGAACGACTGCACGAGCCCGGCGATGACCAGGCTCCAGCCGTCAACCAGCACGAACAGCAGGATCTTGAACGGCAGCGAGATCAGCACCGGCGGCAGCATCATCATGCCCATGGACATGAGGGTTGATGCGATCACCATGTCGATGATCAGGAAGGGCAGGTAGATCAGGAAGCCGATCTGGAACGCGGTCTTCAGCTCGGAGATGAGGAACGCCGGCACCAGTACGTAGGTGGGGATGTCGGCCCGCGTCTTGGGCTGCGGCATGTCTGCCATCCGCACGAACAGCGCCAGGTCGGAGTCCCGCGTCTGCTTGAACATGAACGTGCGGAACGGCTGCTGGCCGCGGTCGATCGCCGTCGACAGCGAGATCTGCTTGTGCATGTACGGCTGGACGGCGACGTCGTTGGCGGCCTTGATCGTCGGCATCATCACGAACAGCGACAGGAAGAGCGAGATGCCGATCAGCACCTGGTTCGGCGGCGTCGTCGGCGTGCCCAGGGCGTTTCGCAGGAAGCCGAGCACGATCAGGATGCGGGTGAACCCGGTCAGCATCAGCAGCGCGCCGGGCAGCACGGACATCAGCGTCAGCAGCAGCAGGATCTGCACCGACGTGGAGGTGCCCTTGTCGCCGAGCTGGATGGTGGGGCCGGTCTGGGTGACCAGCAGCGCGAGGCCGGTCATACGCGCACCGTCCAGGATCGGATCATGCCGACCACGCCGCGCGGCTCCGAGGCGCGTTCGAGCGCCGGAGTCTCCGTCGTCAAGGCCGCCTCCAGCTCGATCGGCACCGAGCCCGGCTCGAGGCCGAGCGCGACCGCCTCGCTCGCCGTGTAGACGCGGATCGGCGTGACGGTGCTCTCGGAGGAGCCGATCAGGAGCAGCTCGCCGCCGGCGCGCACCAGGTGCAGCGCGCGGTTCTGGGCGAGCGGCGTGGTGGCGACCACCTCGACCAGCGAGTTGCCGTCGCTGCGGCGGCCGCGCTGCGTCGTCTTCAGCAGCCAGTGCAGCCCGTAGATGACGCCGAGCACGATGGCCAGGCCGACGATGCCGCGGACGATCGTCCCGGCGCCGGTCGCGCCGCCCGTCGTCGCGTGGGCGGTCGACCCGCCGCCGGAGACGTCGGAGGGAAGCGGTGTCGAGTCGGGCGTGAAGCCGTCGGCGAGCGCGGCGGGGGCAAGCAGCAGCGGCACCGTCAGACAGGCCAGAAGGGTGGCCACGGCGGTGCATGCCTTGATGAGGGGGAGGCGACAAGGTCGCAAGGCGCTCCGGTTATCGGCCCACCCGTCACGCGGTTGAGGGAGCGGCGCAACACCTCCGTGACAATCCGGTCGGATTTCGGGTACACCGGTTCACCCGAAGGGGTGAGGTACCCCTCCGCCGTCAGGCCGATACGTGCTGCAGTCCGCCGGTGCCCGAGGGTCGAAGGCCGGGACGACACCAGAGTCCCGCGACCCACGACCGGCAGCAACCATGACCGAGCGCCCCCTTCCCGAGCACGCTGGAGGTCCCCCAGTGGAAGCAGCCTTCGCGACCAGTAGTCGCCCAACCGCAGAGAGCGCCGAGGCGCTGTGGCGGTGCTGGCACGAGAGCGGCGATGTCGCCGCTCGCGATCGCCTTGTCCTGTCCTACGCCCCGATGGTGAAGTACCTCGCCTGCCGCAAGGTGCGCGAGCTCCCCGCTCACTGCGAGCTGGATGACCTGGTCTCGTGCGGCCTGCTGGCGCTGATCGCCGCGGTCGACCGGTTCGACCCGGCGAAGGGCGCCACCTTCGAGCAGTACGCCTGGACGCGCGTGTCCGGCGCGATCATGGACGAGCTGCGCCGCCAGGACTGGGCGCCGCGCTCCCTGCGCCGGTCGGGCCGTGCCATCGAGCGGGCCCGCGAGGAGTGGCAGTCGCGCAAGGGCCGTGCGCCCAGCGACGAGGAGCTGTCCTCCGAGCTCGAGATGACCGTCTCCGAGCTGCACGACCAGCTCGAGGGCCTCTCCCGCGCCGACCTGCTCTCGCTGAACACGCCGGCGCGCGGCAACGAGGAGGCCATGCCGGTCGAGGTCGGCGACACGATCGAGGCGCCCCCGGGCGAGCACGACCCCGAGCTGGCCGCGCTGGCCAGCGAGCGGGCGGCCGTCCTCAAGTCGGCGATCTCGTCGCTGTCCGAGCGCGAGCAGCAGATCCTCGTCCTGCTCTACGTCCACCACCTCCAGGGCGCCGAGATCGGCCGCATCCTGGGCGTGAGCGAGTCCCGCGTCTCCCAGCTGCTGTCGGGCATCCGCCGCTCCCTCAAGGAGCGGATGGACGCGTACGACCACGGCTCGGGCGGCTTCCGCCGGGCCGCGTAGTCCGGCGCTCCTGACCGCCGCGGATGGGCGGCGGTTGGGGTTGGGCCACTGACCGTGGCGCCGGAGGTTGGGTCGGCGAGGGTTGGGCCACTGACCGTGGCGCCGGTGGGCCACCATTCCGTGTCCGGCACCGGCCCAACCCGTTCGTGTCTCTTGGTCGCCGCTCGACGTGCCGGACACTCCGTGGCGCCAGGTTGGGCTCCCGACGGTGGCGATTGCGCGAGGTTGGGCTGCCGACCGTGGGGCCGGTTCGGTCAGGCAGCGTTGTCGATGCGCTGGCCGGGCGGGATGATCTGCGTCACCCGCAGCCCGAACTCCTCGTCGATCGCGACGACCTCGCCGCGAGCGATGCGGCGGCCGTTGACGAGCAGGTCGACCGGCTCGCCGGTCAGCTTGTTCAGCGTGATGATCGCGCCGGGCCCGATCTCGAGCGTCTCGCGGATCGTCATCGTCGTCCGCCCGACCTCCACGGTCAGCTCGACCGGCACGTCGAGCACCATGTCCAGGTCGTCGTTGCCGGTGGGCTGGGCGGGGACGGCCGGGAGCGGCTCGTAGCTGACCTCGCCGGCGCCGGGCACGACCAGCTCGGCGCTCTCGGCGCCCGGGTCGATCTCGGTGTTGTGCTGTTCGTCGGTCATCTGATCAGCCTGTCTACTGGACGACGACGTCCGTGAACATGAACCCCGTCACCTCTACATCGGTCTTCTGCTTGAGGTCTTTGAGGATCTTCTTCTGGATGGCGGCCCGGCGGCCGCGGTTGATCAGGTCGGAGGAGGTCAGGCCGGTGAGATCGTCGGTGATCGTGGCCCGGACGACCGGGTCCTGCACCAGCGTGGGCGTCTCGGCGGTCGCGTTCAGCTGTGCGGCCGTGGGCGGGACCTTCAGCAGCAGCGCCGCGGAGACCTTGCCGTAGTGGCCGTCGGTCAGGTTGACGACGAACTCGGGCGTCAGCGAGAAGAGATCGCCCTCGACGTGTGGCTTCGGCGCCTTCTTGGCGGGCGCGGCGCCCATGAACATGAACCAGTACCCGCCGGCGGCCGCGGCGAGCACGACGACCAGGATGGGGGCGATCAACTTGATCTTCACGGGGTGACTCCTGAGGGTGCGGGGTGCTTTCGGGTGATGACCACCTCGACGCGGCGGTTGAGCGCGCGGCCGGAGGCGGTCGTGTTGGGAGCGATCGGGTGCTGGTCGGCGTAGCCGGCCATGGAGAGCTGGGCGGGGGAGACGCCGTCGGACAGGAACTGCTCGAGCACGGCGGTGGCGCGGGCCGCGGACAGCTCCCAGTTGTCATGGAAGGGGCCGCCCGAGATGGGGACGTTGTCGGTGTTGCCCTCCACCCGGATCGGGTTGGTGATGTGGGTGGCGGCGACGAGCTGCGCGATCTTGTCCAGCAGCGGCTCGGCTCCCGATTTGACAACGGCCTCGCCGCTGTCGAACAGCACCTTGTCGGTCAGCAGCCGGATGACCAGGCCGCGCTCGTCGATGGTGGTGCGGATCTGGCTGCCGATGCCGTGTGCGCGGGCGTACGCCTGGACCTGCTGCTGCACGTGCCGGAGGCTCTCCTGCTCGTGCTGCGCCGCCTTGTTCTCCGCCGCCTGCGTCGCCTGGGTGATCGGGTGGCTGACGTTCGGGACGATGTTCTGCTCGGAGAACGTGGGCTGGCTGGCCTGGGCGGTCTGGACGCCCTGGATGCTGGTCGGGGTGCCCGACAACACGGACGAGCCGCTGTCCATCACCTTGCCGACGAAGGCGTCCTGCAGCGAGCGCTGCAGCTCCTGGAGCTTGCTGATGTTCACCGAGGAGATCGACCACAGCACCATGAACAGGCACATCAGCAGCGTGATCATGTCGGCGTAGGTCAGCAGCCAGCGCTCGTCGGCGCCGTCGTGCCCGCCTCCTCCGGCCTGCTTGCGACGGCTCATGCCGCCTCCCGCAGGGGCTCGGGCTCGGCCGCGTCGGCGCCGCCGTCACCCTTCTTGCCCTTGCCGCCGCGCTCGCCGGGCGGGACGAAGCTCTCCAGCTTCTCGGCCAGGACGCGCGGGTTGTCGCCGGCCTGGATCGAGAGGATCGCCTCCAGCACCATGGTGCGGTGGTTGATCTCCTCCGAGGACATCGCCTTGAGCTTGTTGGCGATCGGCAGGAAGATGATGTTCGCGCTGCCCACGCCGTACAGGGTGGCCAGGAAGGCGCCGGCGATGTGGGGACCGAGCTTGGCCGGCTCGTTCAGGTGCGAGAGCACGACGACCAGGCCCATGACGGTGCCGAGGATGCCGATGGTCGGGGCGAAGCCGGACGCCGACTGGTAGTTGAGCGCGCCGTGGTGATGGCGCTCGGCCATGCCGTCGATCTCGGCCTCGAGGATCGAGCGGACGAGATCGGAGTCGGTGCCGTCCACGACCAGCTGCAAGCCCTTCTTGGTGAAGGCGTCGTCGATCTTGTTGACGTCCTCCTCCAGCGCCAGCAGGCCGTTGCGCCGCGCCTTCTCGGCGAGCTCGACCATCGAGCTGATGGTGTGGGCGGGGTCATGATCCTCACCCTTGAACGCCTTGATGGCGAGCTTGGGCATGGTCATGAAGCCGCCGAAGCTGGTGGACGCCATCGTCACACCCGCCGTACCGCCGCCGATGATGAGCAGCGCGGGGATGTTGATGAGAGACGCCGGATTGGTGCCTTCCATCAGGGCGCCCATCATGATGCCGCCGATGGCTACGCCGATACCGATTGCCGTGATCGCCTTCATCAGAATCCATTCCGGAGTCGTCGCGGACGCGACCGTCCTTGGCCGCGTGAGTCTTCCTGGGTAATCGACAGTGACTGCGTCTTATTCACTGTGGTAGGGGTGGCAGATTGGAGCGTGGGAGGGAGCCGGTTGCGGTGATTACTGCTGCCGCATGGGGAACTGCAGGATCTGGCCGACGGCCTCGCCGACGCGCGGGTGGTTGACCACCACCGGGGTCGTCAGGGCGGCGGCGATGACGCTTGCGCGCCACTCCGCGACCAGCCGCGCGACCTCGCCGGGCGCCTCCGCCACGACGTACTTGGAGCCGTTCGTGAGCGTGATGACGGTGTCCGGGTTGGCCTCGACCAGCTGGATCAGGTCGGGGCTGACGAAGAGTTCGTGGTCCGGCTGGGTGATCCGGTGCAGTGCGATCATTTCGGGGGTCCGCCTTTCGGGGTTCGGCGAGCGACCGGGGGCGGCGGCGGGCGGTCCCCCTCAGAATCGCCCGCCGCCACCACTGCCGGTGCTCAGATGGCCTTACGCCATCTACCGCTTCAGGTTCACCAGCTCCTGAAGCATGTCGTCGGCCGTGGAGATGATCCGGCTGTTGGCCTGGAAGCCGCGCTGCGCCGTGATCATGGTCGTGAACTCCTGGGCCAGGTCGACGTTCGACATCTCGAGCGCGCCCGGCGTGATGAAGCCGAGGCCGTTCGTGTTGGCGGTCGCGGCGGTCTCGGGGCCCGAGTTGTTCGAGGCCGCGAACTTGTTGCCGCTGACCCGCTCGAGGCCCGCGTCGTTCGGGAACTTGGCGAGCGAGATGTCGGCGACCTTGGTCACCACGCCGGCCGAGTCGGTGGTCGTGACGATGCCGTCCTGGCCGATCGTGACCGACTTGGTCGTGGCCGGGATGTTGATCACCGTCTGGGTCGTGGTCGGGGCGCCGGTCGAGTCGAGCGTGTAGCCGACCACGTAGTAGCCCTCGTCCGTGACCAGGTCGCCGTTGGCGTCCTTGCTGAAGTTGCCGCCGCGGGTGTAGAGGATGTTGCCGAAGCCGGTCGGATCGTCGGTGATGCGGAAGAAGCCGTCACCCTGGATCGCGCAGTCGAGGGCGTTGCCCGTGGACTGGATGGCGCCGGACGCCATCAGGTTGTCGATGCCGTTCAGCTGCACACCGAGGCCGACCTGGGCCGCGTCGGTGCCGCCCAGCGTGCCGCTGGGGGCGCTGGCGCCGCGCTGCAGCTGGGAGAGCGCGTCCTTGAACGACGTCCGCTCGGACTTGTAGCCGACGGTGTTGACGTTGGCGATGTCGTTCGCCGTGACGTCGAGCATCACCTGGTGCACCTTCAGGCCGCTGATGGCGGCGAACATTGCACGCATCATGGTGGGGTTCCTCGCTTTCGTGTTCTTCCCGCCACCGGCTTCCCCATTGAGCGAGGTCCGGCCGGACGGCGATGGTCGGGTGTCGGGTGGTCGCGCCTCAGCCGATGACGGCGCTGTCGATGTTGGTGAAGACCCGCTCCTTCATGGAGCCGGGGTCGACTGCGGTGATGACGGTGCGGTTCGCGACGGAGACGACGAAGGCCGTCCCGTCCAGCAGCACCAGGGCGTCCTTCGAGCCCTTCGCCGCCGCCGCGTCCACGCCGGCGCTGAGCCGTGCCTGGGCCGCGGGGTCGACGGTGATGCCGCGCCGCTCCAGCCGCTGCAGCGCGTGGCCGGAGAACCGCACCGGCTGGCCCTGCTCGAGCTGGCCGCGCAGCACCTGGTCGAAGCCGGGCCCCGTCGTCGGCCGGTCGGCCGGCCGCGCGGGGCGGGCGGCGGGACCGCTGACGCCGGGAGGCTGCAGCGCGGGATTGTGTCGGATCGGATCGGCCATCGGATTACGAGACGGTCTCGATGCTCCCGGGGCTGATCTGCTCGTTGCCGACGGTGATCAGGATCGAGCCGTCGTTCAGCGTGACGCTGGACGCGATGCCCGAGCCCGTGGTGCCGTCCTCGCGAGCGAACGTGACCTGGTGGCCGATCAGCGCAATGCTCTGCGACACCTGGGTCTCGGCGCCCATCTGCGACGTGCTCTGGGCCATGTTCGTGATCTGCTCCAGCGTCGAGAACTGCGCCATCTGTCCCATGAAGTCCTTGTCGTCCATGGGGTTCATCGGATCCTGATGCTGCAGCTGTGTGACCAGCAGCTTCAGGAAGTCGTCCTTGCCGAGCGTCTGGCCCGACGTCACGCCCGCGGCCGCTCCGGCCAGGGACGAGCTCGAACCTGTGGGTGGGACGGTGCTCATGCCCTCCTCCTCATGCCAGTACGTCGATCTGCGACCCCGGATCGGGGAGCCTCGACGTCTCGATCGTGATCTCCTGCTCGTCGCCGTTCGCGGTGCCCTCGTGGCCACCGGTCGTGCGACCGTCCGTTCCGCGCCCGGCCGCCTGGCCGTGCGCCTCGGCGCCGTCGCCCGCGGTGCGGACGTCGAGGCCGAGCAAGGTGATGCCCTGGGCCTGCAGCGACCTGCGAAGGTCGTCGCCGGCCTGGATCAGGGCCTGCGCGGCGACGGGGCTCTCGGCGGTCAGCTCTGCCGAGACCCCTCCGTCGCCGCCGCGCAGCCTCACCTGGATGCCCCCCAGCTCAGCGGGCCGCAGCGTGATGCGCGCAGTCGCCGTGCCGCGCCGTTGGGCGACGGCGACGACGGCCCGCATCGACTCGGCCAGCTCGTGCACCCGCAGCCGCGTCCCGGTGGACGCTGCGGTGGGTGCAGCCCCGGTCTCCGGCGATGGCGCAGCCCCCTCTGACTGCGCCGGTGCCGGAGACACGACTCGATCCGTCCGCGTGGTCGCGGACGGCTGCGCCGCGGCTGCCTGGGCGGCCGGGCGGGCGCGGCGCGAGGCCGGCGCCGCGGCCGCAGCCGTGGCACCTCCCTGCGCCGTCCATTCCTGCTTCGCGCGGCCGTGACGGCCCTGGCCGCCCGTGCCGCCCGCGGGCGTCTGCCCGACATGGTGTGCAGCGGTGTTCGCGAGCTGCTGCGCCGTCTGCGGCGATGCGGTGCCCGGCGCCTGGGCCGGCGCCTGCGCGGCGGTTGCCTCGCCGGACGCCGCCGTCTCGGCGGTCGCTGCCGTTGCGGTGGCCGCGGCCGTCGCGGCGGGTGTCGCCGGTGCTGCGGGCGTCCGCCCGGTGCCCCGCTGCGCGGGAGCGACGATCGGATGCGCGGCCGGCCGCCGGCCGGTTCCCTTGCCCGCCGGGGCGGGCGCAGTCGTGGTTGCGGGCACGGCCGCCGGGGTGGCCGCAGCGGTGCCGGTGGTCGGCGCGCCCGCCGTGGCCGCGGTGGCGGCGACGGTGGCGGATGCCTGCCCTGCGACCGGCTCGACGGTCCCGGCAGCGGTCGCCGCCTGGGCCGGCTTGGTGCCGGCCGCGGCGTCGGGTGCCGGGGCGGCGGTGGGCTGCGCCTGCGCAGCGTCGCCTGCAGGCTTCTCCGTCCGGCTGGTCGAGTCGCGACCTGCCTGATCGCCCTCCGCATGTGCGGTCCGGGCTGTGGGCTTCTCCGCCTTCGGGGCCGGCCTCGGTGGTGCCGAGGCCGCCAGTACAGCGGCGAAGAGGTCGGGGGGCCCGTCGGCGGGTTCGTCCCGCCGGCCCTCCGGCCGTGGTTTCTGCGGTGGTGCGTGCACCGCGGGCACAGGTTCGCTCATGTGCTCTCCCCCTTCAGCTGTGCGACGCGGGTCATCATCCAGTTCACGAACTGGGTGGTCTCGGCGTACGGCGGGACGCCGCCGTAGTGCTCCACCGCGCCGGCTCCGGCGCTGTAGGCCGCGAGCGCGAGGCGAAGGTCACCGTGGAAGTGCTGGAGCTGCGTGCTCAGCAGGTGGGCTCCGCCCCAGATGTTCTGCGCCGGGTCATAGGGGTTGGTCACACCCAGGCCCTTGGCGGTGGCGGGCATCAGCTGCATCAGGCCGGCGGCACCGGACGTCGGGTTGGTGGCGCCCGGCTCGAAGCGCGACTCGTGCTCGATCACCGCGTTGATCACGTCGGGATCGACGCCCCAGTAGCGGGCGGCCCTGGCCACCATCGGCTGGAAGCGCTGCGCATTCTCGGGCAGCGACGCCGAGCCGGCCGTGGAGCGCGCCAGCTGGTCGGCGAACGCGCCGGCGGAGGTGCCCGCGCCGGTCGCCGCCGCCGTTGCATCGGCGGACGCCGCCGTGCTCGCGGTCACCGGCGTGGCCGCAGGCGGATCGATCTGCGCGAGCAGCTCGTCCACGCGGGCGATGGTCGCCGAGAAGCTCATGCCGCCTCCGCCGCGCGGCGCGCGAACCGGGTGAGGGCGACCTCGTCGAGGCGCGCCGACTCCGCCCGCGCCTGCTCGCGCTGGTGGTCGGCGAGACGGTTGCGCTTGAGGCGCTCGAGCGCCTCGCGGTCGCGCGCCGCCTCCTGCAGGTGCCCGCGGCTGGTCTCGACCTGGCGCTCCTGCGCCACCAGGCCGGCCTGCGCCACCTGGCGCTGCCGCTCGGTCCGCTCGACGAAGGCCTGCCGCTGCTGGAGCTGGTCGCCGGTCAGCGTCGCGCCCGGCTCCGGCGTGCCCGCAGTACGGGCCCGGTCGGCGTCGCGGGTGGCGTCGTCGAGGGCCCGGGCGTGCTCGTCCCGAGCAGCCAGCTCGCGGGCCAGATGGTGCTGGGCCTGCTGCTCGGTCTGCTCGCGAAGGGCGCGAACGGCCTCCAGGCGGAAGCGAAAGCGGGTCGACATACGTTCCTGGTTATCGTCTGATCGGTTTGCCGATTGAGCAGAACGCTCTAATCGCCTACGCCAGCGCCTTGCCGATGGCATCGACGACACGGTCAGCCTGAAACGGCTTGACGACGAAGTCCCGGGCGCCGGCCTTGATCGCCTCGAGCACCTTGGATTCCTGCCCCAGCGCGGAGCACATGACGATGCGCGCCCCGGGCTCGACCGACAGGATCTCCTTGAGCGCCGTCAGGCCGTCCTTCTCGGGCATGGTGATGTCCAGGGTCATGATGTCGGGGCGGAGCTCCTGGTAGCGCTCGACGGCCTCGTTGCCGTTCGCTCCCTCGCCCACGACCTCGTGGCCTGCCTTGTTCAGGACGTCGCCAAGCATCTTCCGCATGAAGGCGGCGTCATCGATGACGAGCACGCGTGCCATCAGTCGGTTCCTCCTCGTGTCTCCGTGGTCGTGACGGACAGCACCTCGTCCACCCGCACGGCCCACTCGTTGTCGATCAGCAACAGCCGGCCGCTGCCGAAGCGGCGCCCGTTGACGTACAGCTGCACCGGGTCGTCCGGCGCCGCGTCGAGGTCGACGACCGCCCCGGACGGGAGCGACACCGCCTGGCCGACCGGCATGGTGGTGCGGCCCAGCTCGGCCCACACCCGCACCGGCACCTGCCGGAGCGCGTCCCCGGGAACGCCCTCGCCGGCTCCCCGCGCGCTCGCCCCTCCGGCGGCCTCCGCCTCCAGCTCCTCCAGCGCACGCGCGATGCGGACGATGAAGGCGTTGGGGACGAGCAGCACCAGACGTGAGGGCTCGTCGAGCACGGTGAACGTGACGCTGACCATGTGCGGCGTCGCGTCGTAGACGTCGTCCGCCTCGTCCGGCGTCGCGTAGTGGCGGGTCTCCGGAGGGCCGATCTCGACCGGCTCGCCGAGCAGGTTCGACGTCGCGCCGGCGGCCGCGGCCATCATCTGGTTCATCGCCTCGCCGGCGGCGGACAGTTCGAGCTCGGACAGCTCGTCGCTCTCGGGGGCGTCGTCGGGGCTCAGGCCCATCATCGCCGCCGCCAGGCGCTGCACGCCGCGGCGCGTCATCGCGAAGATGTTGCCCCCGGTGACGCCGTCGACGTAGGAGACCGACGAGGCCACGGCGGGCACCGCGATCCCCTTCAGCGGCTGCGTGCCCTGCGGGATCACTCCCGGCTGGCTGCGCTCGACGGCGTCGCCGCAGAACGTGCGCAGCACGTCGAGCACCGCCTCACCGGTGGACTCTCCCAGCCTGACCAGCGCCTCTTCCGGCGTCATCGCTCATCACCCCTCAGCTTCTCCACGACCTGGATCGCGCGCTTGTTGCCGTTGCGGCCCGGCCGCGCCCGGTGCGCCGGCACGTGGCCCGCGTAGAGGCGGACGCCGTCCGCCGCGGGCGCGTGGAAGCGCAGGATGTCGCCGGGCTGCAGCGCCATCACCTCGTCCAGCGAGATCTGGGTGGACGCGACCTCGGCCCGCACCTCCACGTCGACGCCCGCCAGCCCACGGCGGACGGCGTCGCTGCTCGAGGCATCGACGGCGACCTCGCCGTACTGGCTGGCCGACAGCCGTGGCAGCACGGCCTCGATCGAGCGGTGCGGGCAGACCAGCGACACGGTGGACGACGCGCCCTCGAGCTTGACCTCCATCGTCAGCACGAGCGTCGGCTCGCTGGGCGGCGCCAGGTGGATCGTCGAGATCTGGGACTCCAGCTCGAGCAGCGAGAGGCGCACGCCGACCAGCTCGTCCCACGTGATCGTGAGCTGCTCCAGCAGCGTGTTGAAGACGCGGCGGACGACGGCCATCTCGATCTCGGTCAGCTCGCGCGGCCGCACCTTGCCGATGCCGGGCCCACCCAGCAGGCGCTCGACCAGCCGCAGCACGAGCGACAGCTCGGTGCTCATCAGGATCTGCGTGTTCAGCGGCGAGGTGGAGACGATCGCGTTGATCGAGGGCTGCGGGATCTGGGCAATCGCCGTCGACCAGGTCAGCTGATCGACCCCCAACACTTCCATCTCGACCTCGGCCAGCAGCTCCGCGGAGAGCTGCGTGGACGCGGCGCGGCAGAACGCCTCGTGCCCGCGCTCGAGCCGGCGCTGCTGGTCCTGCGCGAACTTGCTTGGGCGCGAGAAGTCGATCTCGCGGACGCGGCGCGTGCGGCGGCTGCGGGGAGCGGCCTCCTTGGGCACCGTCTGGCCCTGCTTGGCGGCCTCCACCAGCGCGGCCACCTGATCGTTGGACAGGACGTCGCCACTCATGCTGCCGCCACCACCCCTCCGGTCTCGCGGGCGAACACGTCGAACTCGGTGCCACCCGCCTCCTTGCAGGTGACGCGGCTCTGGCCGACGTACACCCGGATCGTGCGGCCCACGCCGCCGCCGGTGACCGCTGCCCGCACGGGGACGCCCGTGGCGGCCAGCGCCTCGCGGACGGCCGCCTCGTTGCGGCGGCCGATGTCGAGGCTGGTGGCTCCCAGCGCGAACATCTGCGCGCCGCCCACCAGCACCGCGTTGAGCCGGCGCCGCTGCGCGCCCATGCTCAGCATCTCGTCGATCAGGAAGGGCACGGCGGTGTCGGCGAACTTCGCCGGGTTGCCGTGGGTGGCGGCGCCGGTCGCCTCGCCGGCGGACGGCAGCACCACGTGCGCCAGTGCCGCGACGGCGTACGACTCGTCGAGCAGCGCGACGCCGACGCACGAGCCGAGCCCGAGCGACACCAGCACGTCACCCTGCGTCTGCGAGGCGGCGAACTCCGCCATCCTGACCATCAGCTCGGGCACGTCAGGCCGCGTCTTCCTGCCAGAGGCCGAGGCGGGACAGCACCTGCGCGACGCCCTGCTCGCCGGGGACGAACACGAAGCCGAACTGGCACTCGGTGCCGTCGACGCTCAGCTCGGAGTCGAGCAGCAGCGCGAGGTCGGTGGAGGAGGCCGACTCGGCCAGGACGGTCGAGACGATCGCGCCGAGCATGTCGGTCACCGCCATCGGCGGCCGCGGCTCCATCTCCATGCCGCACATCGCGCCGAGCGCGACGGTGTAGGCCGAGCCGAGGATGTTGCCGATCTCACTCAGCGCCGACAGCGCCATGTCCGGGTCCTCGTCGTAGGAGACGCCGAGGAATCCGCACAGCGTCGCGGCGTGCCGGGGCTCGAACGTGAGCAGCACCATCGCGTCGAGGTCGCCGAAGATGGGCAGCGCGACGGCCGTGATCAGGTTCTCGGCCGGGCCCACGGCGTCGACGGCGTCGGCCAGCGGGAGGGCGCTCGCCGAGGGCACGGCGAGGTCGACCGGGCGCCCGAGCATGCCGGCCAGCGCGGTGGCGGCGTTGCCCGACCCGATGTTCGCCATCTCTCGCAGCGCGTCCAGCTGCATCTCGGTCAGTTCCATCTCCGGTTCCTCCTACGCGGCCTTGGCAAGGTGGGTGGTGTGCGCCGGGGCGGCCGGCGTCCTCGTAGCGGTGGTGCTCGCGGCGAGCGCGTCGCAGTCCACGATCAGCGCGATCGACCCGTCGGCCAGCACGGCGCCGCCGGACAGGGCCGGCACGCCGCCGATGTGGGACGGCAGCGGGCGGGTGACCAGCTCGTGCTGGCCGATCAGCCCGTCCACGGCGATCGCGAGCCGCTGCTCGCCGCCGCGGACGATGATCACGTAGCTCGCGTCCTCGGCCGCGGGATAGCCCAGCGAGCGCGACATCTCGAGGATCGGCAGCACGCCGTCCGTCAGCACCAGCATCCGCCGGCCGGTGACCGAGCGAACCACCTGCTCGCGCAGGTTGAGCGTCCGCTCGACCCGCTCCAGCGGGATGGCGAAGGGCGTCGAGCCCGACTCGACCAGCAGCGCCGGCATGATCGCCAGCGTCAGCGGCAGGCGGATCTGCACGGTGGTGCCGGCGCCCGGCTCCGACTGCATGTTGACGGCGCCGCCCAGCGCCCGGATGGCGGCGCGCACGGCGTCCATGCCGACGCCGCGGCCGGAGATGTCGCTGGTCTGCTCGGCGGTCGAGAACCCGGGCGCGAACAGCAGCTCGATCGCACGCGCGGTGTCCACGGTGTCCGCCGCGTCGGCGGCCAGCAGGCCCCGCTCGACCGCCTTGCGGGCGACGCGCGCGGCGTCCACGCCACGGCCGTCGTCGGAGACGGTGATGACGACGTTGCCGCCGGCGTGGCGGGCTCCGATCTCGATCGTGCCGGTCTCCGGCTTGCCCGCGGCGGCGCGCTCCTGCGGCGTCTCCAGGGCGTGGTCGAGCGCGTTTCGGACGAGGTGGACGAGCGGGTCGCCCAGCATGTCCACCACGGTGCGGTCGAGCTCCGTCTCGCGGCCGGTGAGCACCAGCTCGACGCGCTTGCCGAGCGTGCCGGAGAGGTCGCGGACGAGCCGCGGGAAGCGCATGAAGACGGCGTCCACGGGGATCATCCGCACCTGCATGACCAGCGCCTGGAGCGCCTGCGAGCTGCGGGTCAGATCCTGCACGGCCTCGGACAGCCCGGGGACGTCGGCGTGCGCGGCCAGGCCCTCGACCGCGGTGCGGTTGACGACCAGCTCGCCCATCAGGTGCATCAGCTGATCGAGGCGCTCGGCATCGACGCGGACGGTGCTCGAGGTGCGGCGCGGTGCGTCGCTGCGGGCGGCCTGCGGCCGCGCGCCGGAGGAGGGCTCGGCAGGCCGCGGGGAGGTGCTCCTCGACGTCCACGGCGGCGACGTCGGGCACGGTGGCGATACCGGCGCGCACCGACTCGATCGCGTGCTCTGTGGCGATCCAGATCTCGACGATGCGTCCGTCGAACCCCTCGACCCGATCCGGGTGGGGCGCGGAGCCGGCCAGCTCGCCGAAGTCGCCGGCCGCCGCCAGCACCATGTAGGCGCGCACGGAGGGCATGATCACGTCGGCCGCCAGCTCGATGCGGGCGTGGAGGATGCGGTCGCCGAGACCGTCAGGCCGGAGTGGGGCCGCCGCCGGGGCGTCACGGGCCGCGTTCGCGGCGCCGGCGTCGACCAGGGCGGCCAGGCGGGCGATCAGCGGCGCCGGGTCGAGCGCCTCGCCGTCGCCCGCGTCGATCGAGTCGAGCGCGGCGGACAGCACGTCGAGACACTCGAGGAGCACGTCCACGGCCGCGCGCTCGAGCCCCTCGGGGCGGCCGCGCAGCACCTCGAAGACATCCTCCATCTTGTGCGTGAGGGCGGCGATCTGGGCGAAGCCCATGGTGGCGCTCATCCCCTTCAGCGAGTGCGCGGCGCGGAAGATCTCGTCCAGCGTGTCGCGGTCGTCGGGCGCCTCCTCGATCCGGATGACGGCAAGGTTCAGGGCCTCCAGGTGCTCGCGGCTCTCGGCGAGGAACATGCTCAGGTACTCGGAGGTGTCCACTCAGACCTTCCGGAAGACGAAGGGGTACACGGGCTCGACGCCGATCGCCGCAGGGGACGAGACGCGCTCCGTGGCGCCGACCATCAGGTGGCCGCCCGGGCGCAGCGACGCCGCGAGCCGCTCGTGGAGCGCGTTGCGGACGTCCTCGGTGAAGTAGATGACGACGTTGCGGCACAGCACGAGGTCGTAGCGGCCGCGCGGGAAGGCGTCGCGCAGCAGGTCGCCGGTCTCGAACCGCGTCAGCAGCTTCAGCTCCGGCAGCGCCTCGTAGCCGCCGTCAGGCGTGCGCGTGAACCAGCGGGCCAGAGCCGCGGGCGGTGCGCTGCGCACGTCCTCGGCGGAGAAGCGCCCGGCCCGGGCGCGGTCGACCATGCGGGCGTCGATGTCGGTGCCGTGCACCTCGACCCGCGCGGACGGCGCGCCGGAGCGGCACAGGGCCGCCAGCGTGTACGCCTCGGCGCCGTACGAGCAGCCGGCGCTCCAGCAGCGGATCCGGCCGGCGATGGCGAGCTCGGGGATGACGGTGCGGGCCAGCCGGTCGAACTGCTCGGGGTTGCGCCAGAGCTGGGAGACGTTGATCGTCACCCGGTCGAGGAACCGCTCGAGCTGATCGGCGTCCGCGGCCAGGGTGCGCGCGTAGTCGGCCAGCGCGACGGCGCCCTGCCGCTCGGCGAAGGTGCGGATCCGGCGCTCCATCTGCGAGCGCTTGTACTGCGTCAGGTCGATGCCGGTGATGCGGCGGATCGCCTCGCAGAAGTCGAGGTAGTCGTCACGGCGGGCTGTGGACAGGGCGCTCATCCGGCCTCCGCCACGATCGTCGCGGCCAGCTTCCCGAGCGGCAGCTCGGCGTCGGCCAGGTGGGCCTCCGACACGGCGCGGGGCATCCCGTACACCGTGCAGGTCTCCTCCGCCTCGACGGCGATCCGGCCGCCGGCGGCGCGCACGGCCTGAGCTCCCTCGAGGCCGTCCTTGCCCATGCCGGTCAGCACCACCAGCAGCATCCGGCTGCCGTGGACGCGGGCGGCGTCGGCGATGGTCAGGTCGGCGCGGGGCCGCAGGCCTCCGATCTCGGGCTCCTCGGTCAGCCGCACGGTGCCGTTGTCGGCCAGCCGCAGGTGCCGGCCGCCGGGCGCGAGCAGGGCCAGGTCGGGCCGGAGCCGCTCGCCGCCGGTCGCCTCGGCCACCGTCATCCGCGAGGTGCGGTCGAGCCGGGCCGCCAGCGACTCGGTGAAGCCGGGTGGCATGTGCTGGACGATCAGGATGCCGTCGCCGACCCGCTCGGGCAGCAGCGGCAGCAGCTCGGCCAGGGCGCGGGGGCCGCCGGTCGAGCAAGCGATCACAACGGTGCGGCGGGTCGCGCCGGCGGGACGGCGCGAGACGACCGACGGCGGCGCCGGCGTGGCGGCGGCAGGACGGCGGGGCGCCGCTGAGCGGGGCGGGGCCGCGGCGGCGGCCAGCACCTTCGCGGCAAGCTCGCCGGCGAAGCGGCCCGGCGGGTCGGTCGCAGAGGGCTTGACGACGAGGTCGACCGCACCCTCCGCCAGCGCGTCCACGGCCCGCGCGCCGTGCGCCGGCGAGAACGCCGAGACGACGACCACCGGGATCGGCGAGGACGCGTCGCGCAGCGCGCGCAGCACGCCGATCCCGTCCAGGCCGGGCATGGCCAGGTCGAGCGTCAGCACGTCGGGCCGCAGGCGCGTGCAGACGCCCAGCGCCTCGTCGCCGTTGGCCGCGGTGCCGACGACGTCGAAGCCACCGGCCGCCAGCGCATCGGAGAGCATCCGGCGCATGAAGGCGCTGTCGTCGGCGACGACAACGCGAATGGGGGACGTGGAGGGTGAGGGGTGCTGGGACATGTGGGGGACGGGCCGGACGGGGGTGTCGCGGCCGGGAGCCTGGCCGGTCAGGCCGCGGCGACCTGGACGCCCGCGAACAGGCCGTCCGGGTTGAGCAGGATGGCGAGCCGGTCGCCGACCTTGGCGATCGCCTCGACGTAGTCGGCGTCGGCGCCGGGCACGTCCTCGAGCTGGCTCTGCTCGACGGTCAGCACCTCCTCGACGTCGTCCACGATCACACCCGCGGTGCCGATCTCGGTCTCGACGATCACGATCTTGGCGGTCGGGGGCATCTCGACCTCGAGGCCGAGCCGCTGGGCGAGGTCGCAGACCGGCACGATCTTGCCGCGCAGGTTGATGACGCCGCGGATCCAGGGGGTCTGGGAAGCCACGGAGCGGGGCTCCGTGTAGCGGATGATCTCCTGCACTCGCGTGATCGGGAGTGCGTACTCCTCCGCGCCGAGCGAGAAGATGACAAGCTGGCGAGTCGTCTCGCTGGTTGACATTCAGGCCTCCAGGTGGGTCAGTCTGCCCGCGTAATCGGCGCAGGAAGCAGGGAATGAAGCGCCTCCCGGTGATCGGCCATCAGCTCCATCAGCAGCTGATCGGAGACCTCCGCCGACGATGCCCCCGGCTCGTCGCGGCCGCGTCCCTGGCGGAGGAACGCCTCGATCCCCGCCAGCTTCGCGATCGCGTAGTCCACCTTCGGGTCGGCGCCCTGCGTGTAGGCCCCGATCGAGATCAGGTCCTCCTTGGAGCGGTGCGCCGCCAGCGTCTCGCGCAGCGCCCCCGCCGCCGTCCGCACCTCGTCCGAGGTGATCTCGTCGGCCAGGCGCGAGATGGACTGGAGCACGTCGATCGCCGGGTAGTGGTTGCGGTGCGCCAGCTCACGGGTGAGCACGCAGTGGCCGTCCAGGATCGAGCGGGCCGCGTCGGCCACCGGCTCGTTCATGTCGTCGCCCTCGACCAGCACGGTGTAGAGGCCCGTGATCGAGCCGCGGTCGCTCGTGCCGGCCCGCTCCAGCAGCCGCGGCAGCAGCGCGAACACGCTGGGCGTGTAGCCGCGCGTCGCCGGCGGCTCGCCGATGGCCAGGCCGATCTCGCGCTGGGCCATGGCCAGGCGCGTGAGGGAGTCCATCATCAGCAGCACGTCCTCGCCCTGGTCGCGGAAGTGCTCGGCGATCGTGGTCGCGACCTGCGCCGCCGTGATGCGCACCAGCGCCGGCTGGTCGGACGTCGCGACCACCACCACCGAGCGCGCGAGCGCGTCGCCCAGGTCGCGCTCGATGAACTCGAGCAGCTCGCGGCCGCGCTCGCCGACCAGGCAGATCACGTTGACCCCTGCCGTGGTCGAGCGCGCGATCATGCCGAGCAGGCTCGACTTGCCGACGCCGGAGCCGGCGAAGATCCCCAGCCGCTGCCCGCGCCCGCACGGAACCAGCGTGTCGAGCGCCCGCACGCCCAGCGGCAGCCGGCGGTCGATTCGCTGGCGCTGCATGGGGGAGGGCGGCGAGCCCGCGGCGGGCCGCATCTCGGTCGCGCCCAGCTCGGGGCCGTCGTCGATCGGCCGGCCCAGCCCGTCCAGCACCCGGCCCAGCAGTGCCGGCCCGACGGGCACGCGGAACGAGCCGCCGGTGGCGGTCACCGGTGTGCCGGGGCCGATCCCCGACATCTCGCCCAGCGGCATCAGCAGGGTGCGGCCCTCGCGGAAGCCGACCACCTCGGCGGGCACGGCGTCGCGGTTGCGCCCGGCGGTGATCGTGCACAGCTCTCCCACCTCGGCGGGCAGCCCGGTGCACTCGATGACCAGCCCGATCAGGTTGGTGACGCGGCCGCGGGCGCGGTGCAGGTCGGCGCCGAGCAGGGCCCGGCGGTGGCGTTCCAGGGTGGCGTCACGCATCGTCGGGCGTCGTCCGCAGCACATCGGCGGCGATCTCGGCCGCGCGCACCAGCTGCTGGTCGACGCGGGCGTCGATCTCGCCCTCGCCGGTGCGGATCACGCAGCCGCCGCGTCCCACCCGCCGCTCGGCGACGATGTCCATCCGGCGAACGCCGCCGATGCGGCCGGCGACCGCCTCGGCCGCGTCGCGCACCAGGTCGAAGTCCTCGGGGTTCAGCTCCAGCACGAGCTGGTCGCGCACCGTCGTGCGGCGCAGCGCGCCGGCGACGACCTCGAGCACCAGCTCGGGCTGCACCTCGACCGCCGCCCCGACGATCTTGCCGGCCAGCGCGAGCGCCAGCTCGACCGCGGCCCGCTCGGCGTCCTCGACGAACACGTCGGTCTGGCGCTGCGCCTCGACCAGCGCCTCGGCCATCGCGTCGGCGGCCGGGGCGAGCTGCGCCAGCGCGTCCGCGCGGCCCGCGGCGAAGCCCTCGGCGTGGCCGCGGTCGCGGGCCTCGTCGATGATCTGCTCCAGCGACCGTTCGGTCGTGCCGACCGCGCCCTGCGGCTGGAGGGTGCCGAACTCGAACTCAGCCGATGAGCTCATCGTCCTCGTCCTCCCCGCCGCCGCGCGCGATCACGATCTCGCCGGCGTCCTCGAGCTTGCGGACGACGGCCACGATCTTGGTCTGCGCCTCCTCGACGACGCGGCGCCGCTGCGGCGGCATGAACTCCATCTCCTCGCGGAGCATCTCGGCGCCGCGGCTGGACATGTTGTTCAGGATCTTGCCCTGCACATCGGGCGTCGATCCGCGCATCGCCAGCGCCAGGTCCTTGGAGTCGACCTCGCGCAGCACCATCTGGATGGCGCGGTCGTCCAGCTTGAGGATGTCCTCGAAGACGAACAGCAGCCGCCGCACCTCCTCGGCCAGGTCGGAGTCGGCGTCGGTCAGGTGGTCGAGGATGTTGCGCTCGGTGGCGCGGTTGGACGAGTTCAGGATCGACGCCAGCGAGCGGACGCCGCCGGCGGCCGCGTACTCGCGCTGGAGCACGGTCTCGAGCTTGGTCTCCATCACCTGGGCGACCTCGCGGACGACCTCCGGCGAGGTCTGGCCCATCATCGCGATGCGGGTGGCGACGTCGGCCTGGATCTCGGGCGCGAACAGCTCCATCACCTTCGCCGCCAGGGCGGTGGTGGGAAGCTGCGCGACGACCAGGGCGATCGTCTGCGGATGCTCGTTGCGGAGGAACGCCGCGATCTGGTCGGGCGGCGTCGAGCGCAGGTAGTCGAACGGGCTGGTCTCGATCACGGCCGACAGCCGGTTCATGATCTCGCCCGCCCGCTGGATGCCGACGGCCCGCTCGAGCACCTCCCGCGCATAGCGCATCCCGCCCTCGGCCATGTAGCCGCGCGCGGCGGAGGACTCGATGAACTCCTCCATCACGAACTCGCTCTGCTCCGGCTCGACGGACGCCGTCTTCGCCATCTCCACCGTGAGCTGCTCGATCATGTCGTTGGAGAGGTGCTTGAAGACCTCCGCGGCCCCCTCCTTGCCCAGCGAGACGAGCAGGATCGCCGCCTTCTTGCGGCCGGTCAGCCGCGGCGCCGTTGCTACTCGCTCATCCACTGGGCAACCTGGGTCGCGACCTGGTCAGGGTTCTTGCGGACGAGGTCCTCGGCGGTGCGCTGCATCTCCTGGCGGCGCAGCGCGACGATGTCGTTCCCCTGGCCCACGGCCGGCGAGAGCTCGGCGATCGGCGTCGTGTGCTGGATCTCGCGCAGCCACTTGGGCTCGGGCGCCACCGGGTCGCTCTCCCGTCGGCGCAGGTTGCGGCGCAGCAGGAAGAGGAAGACGAGGGCGCCGATCACGATCCCGGCCTGCTTGGCCAGGGCGAACGGGTCGCCCAGCAGCCCGGCCGCGCCCGACGAGGCGGTCGGCTGCTTGGCGAAGGCCATGGTCGAGACGTTCATCGTGTCGCCGCGGCTGGGCGTGAGGCCGACCATGCTCTGGACGGCGCTCTTGGCCGCGGCCAGGTCGGTCGCGCTGACCGACTTGTCCACCAGCAGAGCGACGTCCATCTTGTTGACGGTGCCGGGTGCGACCTCGGTGTGCGACTTCGTCCAGTCCACGCCGTTCTGCACGGAGCTCTGGGTGTTCTTGTAGGTCTGCCCGCCGCCCGCCGCGGTGCCGCCGGTGTAGCCGGGGGGCAGGTTGGAGGGCGTGCCGGCCGCGCCGCCGGACGTCGAGCCGTTCGAGTTGAGCGTCTCGTTGTTCTGCGTCTGGCTGAGCGGGACGTGCTTGTCGCCGTAGGTCATCGAGTCCTGCGTCGTCTGGTCGACGTTCAGGTCGACGTTGACGCGCGCCTCGGCCTTGCCCGGGCCGAGCGTCTGGGTCAGCATCGCGTCCACCTGGCTGGAGAGCTGCGAGGCGTACGCCTGCTCCGCCTGGAGCTTGCTGGGCGCCCCGCCGTTGCCGCCGTCGCTGGACGGCCACAGCAGCGCGCCGGTCTGGTCGGTGACCGTCACCTTGCTGGGATCGAGGCTCTGCACGCTGGACGAGACCATGTAGGCGATGCCGCGCACGCTGCTCTGGTCGAGCCCGAGCGGGGCGGTCACCATCACCGACGCGGAGGCGGCGGAGGACTGGTCCTGGAACAGCTGGTCCTTGGGCAGCACCAGCTGCACCTGCGCGGCGTCCACGCCGTCGATGCTCTCGATGTTGGTCGCGATCGTGCCCTCCAGCGCGCGCTGGTAGTTGACCTGCTGCTGGAAGTCGGTCTGCGAGAGGCTGGTGTGGTCGAACAGCGAGAAGTTGGAGTGGCCGCCCGGCGTGACGCCCGCCTTGCTGAGCGCGACCATCGCCTGGTCGTGCTGGCTGGCCGGCACCGAGACGCTGGTGCCGCCGTTGCCGATCTTGTAGGGGATGCCGGCCGATGACAGCGCCGAGGTGACGCTGGAGGTGCTGCTCGTCGAGAGCCCCGCCTCGACCGTCGTGTAGCTCGGCTGCGAGGCGAAGTGGTAGATGCCGTACATCGTCGCGACCACGGCCAGCAGCGAGAGCACCAGCGTGATCTGCGAGCGCGACTCGAGCGAGCGCCAGAAGTCGCGAATGGATGAGAGTGAGGGCATGTGTGAGGGGGAGGGTTGTGGTGAGGGCGGGGGTGGGCGTGCGGGCTAGATCTGCATGTGCATGATCTCCGTGTAGGCGTCCACGGCCTTGTTGCGCACCTGCACGGCGAGCTGCATCGCCAGGGAGGCCTGCTCGATCGAGCTGACGACGGCGGAGACGTCCGTCGCCTTGCCGGTCGCGAGCGCGGTGGACTGCGCCTGCGCGTTCAGCTGAAGGTCGTTGAGGTTGCCCAGCTGCTGCATCAGGATGCCGCTGAACGAGCCGCTCTGGGCGGCGTCGCCCGGCGCGGGAACGCCCGGCGTGGTGGGAGCGGCCGGCGCGGCGGTGGAGATCGGCGCGGCTGCGCCGAGCGATCCGATCGAGGGCACCTGCATCAGCGCAGCACGTCGAAGGTCTTGGTGAACATCTGCTTGGCCGCGTTCATCGCTGTCACGTTGGCCTCGTAGCCGCGGCTGGCGGTGATCAGGTCGACCATCTCGGTCACCGGGTTGACGTTGGGCAGCGAGACGTAGCCGTTCTTGTCGGCGTCCGGGTGGCCCGGGTCGTAGACCTTGCGCGGCGGCGTGGGATCGCTGACGATGCCGGCGACCTGGACGCCACCCAGGATCTCGCCGAAGCTGGGCGACTTCTCCTGGAGGACGACCTCCTGCCGGCGGTACGGCTGGCCGTTGGCGCCGCGCGTGGTCTCGGCGTTCGCCAGGTTCTCGGCGATCACGTCCATCCGCAGGCGCTCGGCGCTCATGCCGGTCGCGGACACGTTGAGAGCATCGAACATGCCCATCAGCGCGTCTGCCCGATCACGGTCTCGAGGATCTTGATCCGCGACGTCAGCACGGACGTCAGCGACTGGTAGTCGAGCGTGTTCTCCGACAGCGACGACATCTCCGCATCCACGTCGACGTTGTTGCCGTCGGCGCGCATCGTCGAGCTGCTGTCCGTCTGCACGCTGAAGCCGGTGGCCTGCACGGCGGCGGGCGTCGCGGCGGGGCCGTTCATGACGGCGTCCAGCGCGGAGTGGAAGTCCACGTCGGAGCGCTTGAAGCCCGGCGTGTTCGCATTGGCGAGGTTGTTGGCGAGCACCTGCTGTCGCAGGAGCGAGCCCGACATGGCCCGCTGCAGCCCCACCATCGATGTATCGAAGAGATCCACGTGCCGTCCGATCTGGTATCGGCAGTCCCCATCCGTGGGCACTCTCGTGGGCCCGAGATCCATTCGGGCATCCCCGGTTATCGTCCGCGGTGGAGCGGTGTTGAGGTTCGCGGGGATTCGTTCGAGATGGCGTGCGCGCTGAGAGCCGGGGGCGGCGGTGACGAGCCGCACAGCGCGGGATGGCACATGACCCGGCGGTCTCTGGCCAAGTGGCACTCGCGTGACGGCCAAGTGGCGTGCGCCGTTCGGCCAAGTGGCGTGCGCGTTCGGCCAAGTGGCACTCGCGTGACGGCCAAGTGGCGCGACCGCGACCGCGCCGTGCGGGCTACTCGAGCCGGTCGACGAAGCGCGAGACGGCGGGCTGTGAGACGGCGTAGAGGCTGACCGCCTGCCGGCCGCGGGCGAGGTTGATGATCTCGTC
This sequence comes from uncultured Actinomycetes bacterium, assembly GCA_963797175.1. GTDB lineage: Bacteria > Actinomycetota > Thermoleophilia > Gaiellales > JAICJC01 > DATLLN01. Next base: position 380,719 of record CAWCOL010000009.1, on the reverse strand, counting down.
GCGGGTGCGCTCGATCGCGCCGAGGATCGCCTCGACGTTCTGGGTGACCAGCTTCAGCGCCTCGTCCAGCACCGGCTTGGCGGCCGGGTCGGATGCGCGGACGGGCAGCGACTCCATCACAAGGTGGCGGCGCCGGGTGACCTCGGCGAGGCCGTCCCAGTCCGCCGCGGCGATCAGGTCGCGCTCGCGGCGCGCGAGGGCGAGCAACTCGTCGTAGCCGTCAGGGGCGGATGACGCCACGGTCTCGTCAGCTCGCGGCGGCAGCGCTCGGCTGCGCTTCGGGCCGGTTGGAGATCTCGACCCAGGCCTCGCGCAGGTCGGTGAGCAGCTTGACGACGTTGTCGATCTTGTCGGCGTCCTGGCTGACCAGGGCATCGTTCAGCTGGCGGCGCGAGAAGGCGTAGATCGAGCGCAGGCCGGCCGGCACGTCGCCGTACGACATGTCCAGCGACAGGTTCAGCTCGTTGATGATCGCGCCGGCCCGCTGGAGGCGGTTCAGCGACACCTCGCGGTTGCCGTTGCGCATCGCCACGGAGCCCTGGCGCAGAAAGCGGATGGCGCCGTCGTACAGCATCACGACCAGCTGGCCGGGAGGCGCCGTCATGATCGCGGAGGCCGTGTAGGCCTGGTTGGCGCTCGCGTAGTTGCTCATCTGAAGCTCGTCACCTCGGCTCGGGAGAACGATGGGTCTCGCTCCGGGTGATCGGCATGCGAGGCCGCCTCTTGACCGCCGGCGTTGTCGATCAGCCGGCGGAGAGGCCGGCGATCTGGCTCGACAGGTAGGCGCCCTGCGACTGTGCCTGCGCGAGTGCCGTCTCCATCGCGGTGAACTGGGCGCGCAGCGACGCTTCCTTGGTCGCGAGCCGCGTGTCCATGTCGGCCGACTGCTGGATCAGGTCGTCGATCGTGGACTGCTCGGAGGTGATCCGCCCGGCGATGACGCCGCTGGCGCTCACCATCGGCGTGACCAGGTCGTCCAGTCGCTGCGAGAGACCCTCGCTGTCCGTGCTGCCCGTGACGTTGGTGAACAGCTTCTTGACGTTGGCGAAATCTCCCGCCAGCGCCGACGTCAGCGCGTTCGCGTCGAGCGTCAGCTTGCCGTCGATCGAGTCCTGGTTGAGCGTCCCGCTGCCGGTCGTGGCGCCCGTCGAGACGCCGACCTGCGACAGCGTCGTCAGGTTCGCCGGCATCCCGCTGACCGGGTTTGCGACCGCCTCGCGGAGGCTCGACAGCAGCGACTCCAGCCCGGGGTCGCTGTGCAGCACGCCCTTGATCCGGTCGGCGTCGGTGGTCGCGTTGGGCACGACCTTCTCGGTCAGCTTGCTCTGGATGAAGTCGACCGTGGAGTTGTACTGGTCGATGAACGACTGCACCGAGTTCTGGATCGTCGAGGCGTTCGGGCCGGGCGCCGAGATCGAGATGCTGACGTCGCTCGAGGTCGTGGCCTTGAGGGTCAGGGAGACGCCGGCCAGCGCGTCGGTGACGATGTTGGAGCTGCTCGTCTTGGCGACGCCGTCCACCGTGTACTGCGCATCCAGCGCCGACTGCGACTGGGCGAAGCCGAAGTCCGCGGCGCCGGTGCCGGTGACGGAGATCGAGTTGACCGCGCCCGTCGACTTGCCGGAGAGCACCAGCTTCGAGTTGACCACGCTGGCGTAGACGCCGGCGCCGCTGGTGCCGTTGATCCTGCTGGCAACGGTCGCCAGGTCGTCGCCTGCGCTGACGTTGACGTCGACCGCCGTGCCGGCGCCGACCTGGATGGTCAGCGTCTCGTCGGCCGAGGCGTTCGTCGCCGCCGTGCCCTGCGTCAGCTGCTGGGCGCGGGCCAACCGGCTGACGCCGATCGAGTAGCCGCCCGCGGCCGCGCCGCCGGTCTGGATCGCGGTGATCCGGCTCGTGTCCGAGGAGTCGACCTCCTGGCTGTCCGCCCACAGGCCCGGGTCGCGGAGCGCCCGGATCGTGGTCTGCAGGTTGAGCAGCCGCGTGTTCACGTCCTGGAGCGCCTGCTTGCGCGCGGCCTCCACCGTCTGCTGCTGCTGGATCCGGACCTGGGGCTGACGCTCGATCGACATCAGCTGGCTGATGATCGAGTTCGTATCGAGGCCCGAGGCGATGCCGCTGATGTTGAAGAGCGGCGACGCGGAGGTCGACGATGAAGTGCTCATGTTGTCGTTGCCTTTCTCAGCCGCGCTCGTCGACCATCAGGCCACCGCCTGACAGCATGTCGAGCAGGCTCCTGGCCGGGATCTCGCGGATCACCTTGCCGTCGCCGTCGAGGACCTGGACATGCACACGATTGGCGTCGTCGATCTCGAAGTGCAGGTTCACATGCTGCGCTGCGAGATCCTCGAGCACCTTCGCCGCTGCCTGGTACTCGGCCTGCAACGCACTGGGCGGCTGGTCGCTCTTCTGCGACTCCGTGGATGCGGGACGCCGAACCGGGGTGAAACGGTTGGGTGCCGCGCTGCCGCCAATAGGCGTAAGTCCGTGTTCCATCACGAGGGGTGCCTCCGATCCGTCCGTGGATCGACGTGTTGCCTTGGTAATCGGCTCCCGTGGTGGACACTTTAGGACGCTTGCAAGTTGAGCTTCTTGATGGAGTCACGGAGGACGCGGGCGTCAGGGTCGCCGGGATCGAGGGCGACCGCCTCGTCGGCGAACACCTGGGCCTCGTCGTGGAGGCCGCGCGCCAGGGCCACGGTGGCCAGGCCCCGCAGCGCGGAGACGTCCGGACCGGTCTCGACGATCTCGATCCACTCGTCGGCGGCCGACTCGAGGAAGCCGCGGCGGAGGTACATCTGCGCGAGCAGCTCGGTGCGCGTCCTGGCGCTGCCGTCGATCAGGTTCCAGACGGCGATCAGCTGGGCGAACGCGTCGATCTCACCGACCCGGAGCAGCGCCTCGAGCGCGGTGGCGGCGGTGGCCGTCGCCGCCGCGGGCACAAACGCCGGCAGCGGGCGGCCGGCGAGCGCCGCGGCCCACGCGCGGTAGAGGTCGAGGTCGTGCGGGAGCACGCCCGCGGTCTCGGCCTCGGGCAGGGCGGCCTCGAGGTCGGAGGGGTGACCGCCGGCGGCGAGGGCGAAGAGGCGGGCACCGGCGGTGATCGCCGACACCGGCGATCCCTCCGGCTCGCGGGCGGCCTCGGCCGCGGCCTCGTCGAACCGGCGGCCGGACAGCAGCGTCTCGATCAGCCCGACGCGCGCGGCGCCGTTGGCCGGCTGCACCTCGAGCACGTCGCGGAACCACAGCTCGGCGAGCTCGATGCGGCTCGCCTCGTAGCAGGCGGTCGCGGCCAGCAGGCGCGCGCTGGGCTTGGCCGGCACGAGCTTCTGCAGCTCGGCGGACGTGGCGTTGCGGTGCAGCATCAGCGACACCAGCGGCAGCACCGGCGCGACGTAGTCGGCGTGCTCGGCCAGCATCCGCCGGTAGATCTTCTCGGCCTCGGCCGGGCGGCGCTGGAGCTCCTCGACCTCGGCCAGCACGCCCATCGCCAGGAAGCTGCCGGCGCCGACGGTGGCGGCGTAGCGGGTCGGCGCGTCGCCCATCTCGATGCAGCGCCGGGCCAGGTCGGCGGCCTCACGCAGGTCGCCCTCCGACTTCGCGCAGAGCGCCTGCTCCAGCACCAGGTCGGTGTGGTCGGGGAAGACGGCAAGGCCCTCGGCGATCGCCCGGCGGGCGCCGGGCAGGTCGTGCGCCCCGCGGCGTGCGGTGGCGACACGGGCGACCAGCAGCGGCGCGTACCCGGCGGCCTGCCAGCGGTTCTCGGTGCGCAGCGACTCCCACGAGCGGTCGAAGTGCTCGCGGGCGCGCTCGGCGTCGCCCAGCGACAGGTACTCGGAGCCGAGGTTGTAGTCGTTGAACGGGCTCGGGTTCTCGCCGGCCTCGACCTCGAGCAGCTCGATGTTGCGGCGCGACTTGTCCTTGGCCGCGATCCGGCTGCGCAGGTAGCCGTAGTGGCGGAGGCGCACGTTGCTGGTCTCGAACCGCTCCGGCAGGTAGGTCGGCATCGTGTGCGTCTTCTGCTCGTGGATGCGTCCCTCGAACCGGTACTGCGGGCGCCGCCGCCACACGCGCAGGGCGTGGTGGGCGACCGCGGCGCCGGAGTCGTCACCGCCGGTGTAGTTGGTCTCGACCAGGTAGAAGGCCTCGCGCCAGGTGCGGCTGAGCAGCTCGCGCAGCGCGGCGGCGTCCTCCGGGATCATGTGCTCGTCCGCGTCCAGGTACATGACCCAGTCGCCGGTGGCGTGGTCGATCGAGACGTTGCGCGCGTCGGCGAAGGAGCCGTTCCAGGGGAAGTCCACGACCTTCGCGCCCATCGACCGCGCGATCTCGGCGGTGCGGTCGGTGGAGCCGGTGTCCACCACGATCATCTCGTCCACGGCATCGCGGACGGCCTCGAGGCAGCCGGGGAGCATCTCCTCCTCGTCCTTGACGATCATGCACAGCGACAGGGTCAGACCGGTGGCGGGCCGGGCGCGGCCGGCGACCGAGCGGGCGCGCCGGCCCAGGCCGCGGAGCATCGTGCCGACGGGGCCGCGGAGCGGCTCGGCGGACATCCGCTTGCGGGCGCGGACGTGGTCGAGGTTCCGCTCGACGTGGGGCAGGTCGGGGTCGAGCCGCTGCGCCGCACGGAACAGCGCCTCGGCGCCGCCCAGCTCGATCAGCTCGTAGAGCAGGACGCCGCACATGTTCAGCAGGACGGGCTCGGCCGGTTCCCGCTCGAGCGCGTCCAGCAGGCACGACGCCGCGGATGCGAACGGCACGATCCAGCCGTCCGGGCGCTCGGGGCGATGGGCGAGGACGACCTCGGTCAGCCGGCAGCGGGCCTGGTAGGCGCGCTGGGCGTCGTCCCAGCCGCAGATCTCGTTGAACAGCCGCTCCAGCTCGCGCGCGTCGCCGGCGGTGACGGCGGCGGCAGCCCGCGTCGTGATGCCGTCCACGCGCATGCGCCAACCGGCCTGTGCGGCGGCGACGTCGGCAGCGGACGACGGGACGGGGGACGGCTGCATCGGGTCCGTCATCGGCCTCCGGCGGCGGAGCTTTAGCCTGGAGAAGCTCTGACGGGCGGCGCCTCCCGGCCGCGGCCGGGGGTATGCTCCTACCCGTCGTGTTCTGGCGCGTTCAACGCTGCCCCCACTCACCGCTCAGGCCACCGGCCCCTCCGGCCGATAACGCGCCCATGAAGCACGACGCAGTACCCACCCGTCCCCGATACAGGAGCCTGCTGGCCGTCTCATGAGCAGTCCCGCGCGAAAGATCTCCGCCGTCCCGCCGCCCACGCCGCGACCCGCCGTCTCCGACGAGGTCGCGCTCGATCTCTTCTACTGGATGACCCTGACGCGCGGCGTCGAGGAGCGCGCGCTGAACCTCTACCGCCAGGGCAAGCTCCCCGGCTCCTACTACACGGGACGCGGCCAGGAGGCCATCTCGGTGGGGATGGCGCTGCCGCTGCGGCGCGGCGCCTCCGGCGACTGGCTGTCGCCGTGGATCCGCGACCTCGGCTCCTACCTCGTCCACGGCGTCCCGGTCTGGCGGATCTTCGCCCAGTTCATGGGCAAGGCCGGCTCGACGACGCGGGGCAAGGACGGCAACCTGCACATCGGCGGCGAGGAGTGGAACATCCCCTGCCAGGTCTCGCACATGGCGGACATGATCCCGCTCACGGTCGGCGCGGCCCTGGCGTACCGCCAGCGCGGCGAGGACCGCGTCGCGGCCACCTCGTTCGGCGACGGCGCCACCTCGCGCGGCGACTTCCACGAGGGCCTGAACATCGCGGCGGTGCTGAACGTGCCGGCCGTCTTCGTGGCCGAGAACAACCGCTGGGCCTACACGACGCCGATCAGCAAGCAGACGCGCGTCACCGACCTCTACGTCAAGGCCGCGAGCTACGGCATCCCGGCGGTCGAGGTGGACGGCAACGACGTGTTCGCGGTGCACGCCGCGATGAGCGATGCGGTCGCCGCCTGCCGGGCGGGCAACGGGCCCCGGTTCATCGAGTGCAAGACGTACCGGATGGCCGGCCACGCGGCGCACGACCGCTACGAGGGCTACATGCCGATGGAGCTGCTGGCCGAGTGGACGGACAAGGATCCGCTGAAGCGGCTGGAGCAGGACCTGCGCGAGCACCGCGGCATGGCGACGACCACCTCGAGGGCATCCGCGAGCGGGTGCGGGACGAGGTCCGCGAGGCCGTCGAGCGCGCCGAGGACGACGGCTACGCCCCGGCGGAGGAGGCCCATCTGGGCGTGTTCGCCGATGCCTGAGATGACGTACCTGGAGGCCGTGCGCCACGCGCTGGCCGACGAGATGGAGCACGACGACCGCGTCTTCATGCTGGGCGAGGACGTCGGCCGCCAGGGCGGCGCGTTCGGCGCCACCAAGGAGCTCCAGCAGCGGTTCGGCGAGATGCGCTCGATCGACACGCCGGTGGCCGAGTCGGGCATCGTCGGCGTCGCCGTCGGCGCAGCGATGGCGGGCCAGCGGCCCGTCGCCGAGATGCAGTTCGCGGACTTCGTGTCCTGCGCGTTCGACCAGCTCGTCACCTGCGCGGCCAAGATGCACTACCGCATCGGCTGGTCGGTGCCGCTGGTCGTGCGTTGCCCCAACGGCGGCGGCGTGGGCGGCGGGCCGTACCACTCCGAGAACGTCGAGGCATGGTTCCATCACCACGCGGGCCTGAAGATCGTCTGCCCGGCGACGGCGACGGACGCCTACGGGCTGATGCGCTCCGCGATCCGTGACCCCAACCCGGTCGTGTTCTGCGAGCACAAGTTCCTTTACCGGCGGGTCAAGCAGGACGTCGCCGTCGGCGTGACCGAGGGCGAGCTGGTGCCGCTGGGCCAGGCGCGCATCGCCCGCCCGGGCGACGACATCACGGTGGTCACGTACGCCGCGACCGTCCAGCTCGCGCTGGCGGCCGCCGACCGGCTGGCCGAGGAGGGCGTGTCGGTCGAGGTGATCGACCTGCGCACGCTGATCCCGTTCGACCGCGAGACCGTGCTGTCCTCGGTTCGCCGCACCGGCAAGGTGCTGATCGCCCACGAGGACAACCTCACCGGCGGCTTCGGCGGCGAGGTCGCGGCGATCGTGGCCGAGGAGGCGTTCGAGTACCTGGACGCCCCGGTGCGGCGGGTCGCCGCGCTGGACACGCCGATCCCGTTCGCGCCGCCGCTCGAGCGGGAGTACCTCCCTCTGGAGGATGACATCGTTGCCGCCGTCCGAGACCTGGCGGCATACTGAGGTTCTGCATCACTGATCGTTCGTAGGTAGAAGATCAGCGGTCCGGTCGGGGGACGGGCTCGCGCGTCGGTGGGGGGTCCCAACCGTGCGATTTCGTCACAAGCTGTCGTTCGTCCTGATCGCGCTGGTCGTGCTGCCGCTGGTCGCCACGGGGCTGCTGGTGCAGGAGCTGGTGGCGCGGAACCAGACGTCGACGGTGGACGGCCGCGTCGGCTCGACCGTGTCGGGTGCGTCGGTCGCCTACCAGGCGCGGCTGGATGCCGCCCACCAGGCGGCCGTCACGATCGCCGGCGAGCCCGCGGTGCAGACCGCCATCGCCAACGGTACCGTCGGGCAGCTCGACCTGCCGACGATCGCGGACGGGCGCGACGTCGTCATCACCAGCGGGGCGGTGCGGCTGGGCATCCCACCCGAACCGCCGTTCTGGAAGACCTCGGTGGACGTCGGCACCCCGGTCCCGCAGGGCACGGTCAGCGTCTACGTCCCGCTGAACGAGAAGCTGCTGGTGGACGTCGCGTCGGCCAGCCCCCGGTCGGACGGCGTCGACCTCGTGCTCGAGGTGGGCGGGTCGATCATCGCCGCGACCAACGGCCGCACCGGCAAGGTCACGGGGCTCGTCTCGGGCAGCTCCAGCGACGCGGTGGTGGGAGGCTCGCAGGTGCGCGCGCAGGGTGCGCGGGTGCCCGGGCCTGACAACCAGCCCACCCAGCTGGCCGCGACCTACCCGCAGTCGGCGCTGAACGACAGCATCGAGAGCGCGCGGCTGCGCCTGCTGATCGCCCTCTCGCTGCTCGGGCTGCTGCTGGTGGGGGCATGCCTGCTCACCGCCGACCGCATCTCCAAGGCGCTCAGCGATCTCGCCGGCCGCGCCAAGAACATCCTCCGCCAGAGCGGCGAGGAGGTGCCGGAGGACGGGGACGAGATGGTGGAGCTGGGGGCGGCGCTGGACACGATGTCGAGCGAGCTGTCCACCCGCATGGCCGAGCTGGCCGGCGAGCGGGCGCGGCTCAAGGAGACGCTGGCCCGCTACGGGGAGACGCTGGCGGCGACCCACGACCTGCGGGCGCTGATCGGCGCGGTGCTGGACACGGCCGTGCAGGCCACGCGGGCCCGCGGCGGCCGGCTGCTGCTGTACGACGCAGAGCGGGGCGAGGCGACCGAGCAGGCCCGGATTGGCACCGCCCGCGGCTCGCGCACCGACCTGCCGATGGTGGTGCCCGTCGGCCTCGGCATGGAGGGCGAGACGGCCGCCACGCTGGAGCCGCGGATCGCCCGTCGCCCGCGGCCGATGCTGGCCGTCCCCATCCTGCGCGAGAAGCAGCTGCTGGGGCTGGTCACCGTGGTCGACCCGGAGGAGGGGGTGTTCGGCGACGGTGACGTCGAGACGCTTTCCGGCCTGGCCGTCCAGGCGGGCATCGCGATCGAGAACGCGCGCCTGCACCGCCGCGTCGAGCAGCAGGCCGTCACCGACGAGCTGACCGGCATCGCCAATCGCAGGCAGTTCTTCGAGGTGCTGGGCCGCGAGTTCGAGCGGGCACAGCGCTTCGACCAGCCGCTCTCGCTGATCATGCTCGACATCGACGACTTCAAGCGGGTCAACGACTCGCCCGACCTGGGCCACCTGGCCGGCGACGCGGTGCTGCGCAGCGTGGCGGCGACCGTCCAGGCGATGATCCGCGAGATCGATCTGGCGGCGCGCTACGGCGGCGAGGAGTTCGCCGTGCTGCTGCCCCAGACCGGCATGGAGGGCGCGGTCAACCTGGCCGAGCGTCTGCGGGTGGCGCTGGCCGAGCGCACGATCGAGTACGCCGGGGCTCGGATCGAGCACGTCACCGCCAGCTTCGGGGTCGCGGCCGGCCCGTCGGACGAGATGTCGCAGCTCGACCTGATCGCGGCGGCCGACACGGCGCTCTACCAGAGCAAGCGTGGCGGAAAGAACCGAGTGAGCTCGGCCGTGTCGGAGAACCTGTGACCCTGACCTTGCTATGCTCTTCGCGCCTCTTGTGCTCCCAGGAAACCGACCGGAGGGCGCGTACATGACGAACACCGGTAGCTCGCTTTTCTCCTCGGTGATCGAGGATCACCTCGAGCTGAAGCGGCGCAACGCCAGGCTGGATCCCGACCAGCCCCTGGACGAGTTCGCCGTCAACGACCCGTTCGACAACCACCCGCTGTTCAAGACCGAGGACGACGCGCGGCGTGAGGAGCAGGAGACGGGGGAGCACCCCGCCGTCGCCCTCGAGATCCCGGAGGACACCCTCGAGATCCCCGTGATCGAGGAGGAGCCCGCGCCGGTGGAGCGCCAGCAGGGGTGGATGGAGACGACCGCCAGCCAGGAGTTCACCTGGGAGTGAGCCCCGGCCGCGCCGTCCGGTGGCCCAGCGCCGCCCGGAGGCGCGTCACGGCGGTACCATTGTCTGCAGGATGGCCACTCGACGCGTAGTCGACGAGCGGACCCAGGTGTCCGCCGCCGACCGGTTGATCAATCGCGAGCTCTCGTGGCTCGACTTCAACGCGCGCGTGCTCGAGCTGGCGGCCGACCCGGCGGTGCCCCTGCTCGAGCGGGTCCGCTTCTCGTCGATCTTCTCGACCAACCTGGACGAGTTCTTCATGGTGCGGGTGGCCGGCTTGCTGCGCCAGGCCGCCGCGGGCGTCGCCGTCCGCTCGGCCGACGGGCGCACGCCGCAGTCGGCCCTGTCGGACATCCGCGAGCGCGTGATCGAGCTGGTGCTGCGCCAGTCCGGGCTGCTGAACGGCGAGCTGGGCGACGCACTGGCGGCGGAGGGCATCCTGATCAGCCCGATCGCCGAGCTGAATGCGGACGAGCTGCGCGAGGTCGCTGAGCTCTACGAGCGCGAGGTCTTCCCGGTGCTGACGCCGCTCGGTGTCGGGCCGGGGCAGCCGTTCCCCTACATCTCGGGCCTCTCGCTCAGCCTGGGCGTGTTCGTCCGCGATCCCGAGGGCAACGAGGAGCGGTTCGCGCGGGTGAAGGTGCCCGAGGTGCTGCCGCGGTTCGTCCGCGTCGGCGCCGCCGGGCGGCTGGTGCCGCTGGAGGACGTGATCGCGCACAACCTGCCCTCGCTGTTCCCCGGCATGGAGATCGTCGAGGCCGCCGCCTTCCGGGTCACGCGCGACGCCGACTTCGAGGTGTCGGATGACGCCGACGATCTGCTCGAGGCCGTCGAGTCGGAGCTGCGCCGGCGCCGCTTCGGCGACGTCGTCCGGGTCGAGGTCGCGGACGAGATGTCGGAGGCGATGCTGGGGCGGCTCAAGGACGGGCTCGGCGTCAGCGCCGCCCAGATGTTCCCGGTGGACGGCCGGCTCGACCTCGCCGACCTCAAGCAGATCGCCGACCTCGACCGCCCCGAGCTGCGCTACGACCCGTGGCTGCCGGTCACGCGGTCGCGGTTCCGGCCGGGCGACGGCCGCGACCTGTTCGACGAGATCGACCGCGGCGACCTGCTGGTGCACATGCCCTACGACTCCTTCGCGACCAGCGTCGAGACCTTCGTCCGGGCCGGCGCGAAGGATCGTGACGTGGTCGGGCTGAAGACCACCGTCTACCGCACGAGCGACGACTCGGCGCTGCTGCCGGCGCTGATCGAGGCGGCCGAGGACGGCAAACAGTCGGTGTGCCTGGTCGAGCTGAAGGCGCGGTTCGACGAGCGCCGCAACATCGCCTGGTCGCGCTCGATGGAGCGCGCCGGCGTCCACGTCGTGTACGGGTTCGCCAACCTCAAGATCCACGCCAAGACGACGCTGATCGTGCGCCGCGAGGGCGATGCGCTGCGCCGCTACGCGCACATCGGCACCGGCAACTACAACGGCGCCACCGCTCGCACCTACGAGGACTTCGGCCTGTTCACGGCCGACGAGGCGATCACCGCCGACATCGCCGACCTGTTCAACCACCTGACCGGGTTCGGCAGGCCCCAGCGGTTCCGCAAGATTCTGGCCGCGCCGTTCAACCTGCGCGGCTCGCTGGTCGAGCGGATCCGCGCGGTCGCGCGGGCGGCGGCGGCCGGGGAGCCGGCGCGCATCCGCCTGAAGGTGAACGCGCTCACCGACCCGGCCATGATCGACGAGCTCTACCGGGCGTCGCAGGCGGGCGCGCGGATCGACGTGATCGCGCGCAGCATCTGCATGCTGCGGCCGGGCGTGCCGGGCCTGTCGGAGACGATCAGCGTGCGGTCGGTCGTCGGCCGGTTCCTCGAGCACAGCCGCGTCTTCCACTTCCAGGCCGGCGACGAGACGACCTACCTGTTCGGCAGCGCCGACCTGATGCCGCGCAACCTCGACCACCGGATCGAGGTCGTGGTGCCGGTCGAGGACCACCGGGCGCGGGACGAGCTGGATACGGCCTTCGAGGCGCTGCTCGCCGACACCTCGCAGGCCTGGCACCTCGGCCCGGACGGCGCGTGGAGCAAGCTCGCGCCGCAGGCCGGCGAGCGGGCGCGCGGCAGCCACGCGGTGCTGATGCGGCGGGCGAAGCTGCGCCAGCGACGCCGCAGCGGCTCGGCGCCCGCCGCTTCCTGACGGATCCCAACCACTTCTTCACCGAACGGTCACCGTGGGCGGGCGATGACGGCCGGTGTCGTCGCCACACTACGGAGGTGATGCGGATCGGGATCGTCGACGTCGGGTCGAACACGATGCGCCTGCTCGTCTCCGAGCGGTCGGACGCCGGGGCGCTGGAGCCGGTGCATCAGGACCGGGCGCAGGTCGGACTGGGCGCCGCGATCGAGGAGCACGGCTGGATCCCGTCGCCCAAGCTGGCCGAGGCGGGCGCGTGCGCGAAGGCGTTCGCCGCGCAGGCCCGGGCGCTGCGCTGCGGCGACCTGCGTGTGATCGTGACCGCGCCGGGCCGCCAGAGCGTGAACGCCGACGACCTGCTGGTCGAGCTCCAGCGCTGCACCGGCGTCGTGCCGCGCGTGCTGACCGCGCACGAGGAGGGACGCTATGCCTACCTGGGTGCCGCGGCGACGCTCGCGGCCGGTTCGTTCCCGATCGCCGTCTGCGACGTCGGCGGCGGCTCGACCGAGATCGCCGTCGGGCCCGCGGACGGGCCGCCGGAGTGGCTCGCGTCGCTCGACATCGGCTCGCTGCGGCTGGCCCAGCGCCACCTCGACCGGTCGGCGCCGGGCCGGCGCCGGCTGCGAGCCGCGCGGCTCGACGTGGCCGAGCAGTTCGCGGCCGTCGATCCGCCGCCGGTCGAGCTGGCCATCGCGGTCGGCGGCAGCGCCCGCGCGCTGCGCCGCATGCTCGACGGCCCCCTGCGGCCGCGCGCGCTGGACGAGCTGGGCGACGTGCTGGCGCGGCGCTCGGCCGTGAAGATGGCGGCGGCCCGCGGGATCGGTGAGCGCCGGGCGACCACGCTGCTGGCCGGCGCGGTGATCCTGGCCGAGGCCGCCCGCCGGGTGGGCACGCCGTTCGAGGTGGGCCGGGCCGGGCTGCGCGAGGGGATCGCCGCCGAGGCGCTCGCCGAGCGGCTTGCCGCCTAGCCCCGGGCGCGCAGATCCCTCCGGCAAGCCGACATGTGGGTCAGAGCCGGTTCGGGATTGCCTGCACAGCCGTCAGCTGACGGGACGTGCCACTGCGCTCGATCCATCGGGATTCACCGTACGCCGGCGCCCCGTCACACGTCTGTCGGGACGTGCCGCGGATCTGTCCCGATCCGCGCCCGGCGCCACGCCGCACCGCGCCACGACGATGATTGGAGTCTGACCCCCGTCGTCATCCCCAGGCCTTGCGGCCGCGCTTCTCGAGGGCGGACCAGGTGGCGGGGAACTCGCCGCGGGCGCGCAGCTTGCGGGCGTGCTGGCGCTCGACGACGATGCCGGCCGCCAGCGCGGCCCGCGGGTCGGCGACCGCGGCCGCGAGCGTCCGCAGCTGCTCGGCCGCGACGCTGGCGTCCTGGTGGTCGCCCAGCACGTCCTGCACCCGCTTGGTCGCATCCACGAACCGCCGCGCATGCTTGCCGCCCGCCGGTGCGGCGAGCTCGGCCGCGTAGCGGGCGCGCTTGACCAGGATCCGCAGCTCGTGCAGCTCGCCGTCGGGCGGGTGCTCGCCCAGCCGCCGCTGCGCCTTGCGCATCAGCTTGAACTCCGCGGCGGCGATGCGGCGCGGTGCGATCGCCTTGCCCGCCGGCGGCGGATCGTCCAGCTCGTGCTCGAGCCGGTCGAGCAGCTGCGCGTACCGCGGCTCGCGCAGCTCGGCCAGCATCAGCGCCCGCGCCGCCTCGCGGCGGTTGGCGAGCACGCCGAGGATGCGGGCGAATGCGCGGGCGTCGTCCGCAGGGAGCGCGGCCGCCTCGGTCTCCAGGTGCTCGAGCAGCACGTCCAGGTCTCGCACCTCGCCCAGCACCGCCCCCAGCCAGCGCAGCTCGCCGCTGAGGCCGTCCACCCAGCGGCGGTCGAGCATCGGCCGCGCCGCCCGCAGCAGGGCGCGCAGCCGGCGGACGGCCACACGGTGCTGGTGGAGCTCCTCCGGATCGTTCCCGAGCCGGGTGCCGGGGTCGTGGGCGAGGATCGCCAGATACTGGATGTGGAGCATCGCGGACAGCTGCTCGCGCGGCCGCGCGCCGGGATCGACCCTGGGGGGTTCGGGGTGGTCGAGGCCGAGCGCGCGCAGCAGCCGCGGCCGCTGGTCGCCGGGCCGGGCGCCGGCGCGATGCAGCTTGCCGGTGAGCTTGCGCAGGTCGCGCTCGCTGCCGTCAACCAGCTCCACCTCGAGCTCGTCGAAGGCGCGCACGGCGGCTTCGCCTGCACGGACGACGACCTGGTCGACGGTGACATCGGCGATCGGGCGCCCGTCGCGCTCGACGCGGACGCCGCGGCGGACGGTGTCGAGCGTTGCCACCTCGGCGATCGGCCGGCTTCGCAGCGCCGCTGCGACGAGGTCGTGGAAGCGCGGCGGCACGGCGTCCGGGCTCCCCGGCAGCCGTAGCTCGCGGCGGTGGCCGTTGCTGGGCAGCTCCAGCTGCCAGGCGCCGTTGCCGTCCTCGGTGCGATAGCGCAGGGTGAGCCCGGCGGCGGCCAGCCGGTGGTCGGCCGTGTCGTGGTAGGTCGACGTCAGCCGCCGTGGCTCGATCGGCGTTCCCCGCAGCCGCGGGAGCCGGAATCCCGCCTCGGCCCTGAGCCGGATGTCGCCGTCGAGGGAATGCGTCACCGTGTTCCCATTCTACTGGCGTTGTTCCCGCTCGATACGAACCGCGCGCTCCACCAGGCGACGTTCCTCGGCAACGCCGAGCTCGGCGAGCCGCAGCGTGTAGATGATGCGCGCGTCGGCTGACGGTCGTGCTGCCGTCACCGTCGCCTGGGCGGAGAATGGCTGTTCGTGCTCCCCGAGGTCGAGCTCGACCTCGAGCGTCGTCTCCGGTGGCACCACCCGCTCGGAGACGATCGTCAGCTCGTCGCCGGACAGCTCGAGCGACGGCGCGGCGAACTCCTCGACGGGCACGCCGTCCAGCAGCCTGCGGCAGACCACCCGGATCGTGATCGGGATCCGGGCCTGTGCATGGCGGTCGAAGAGGCGCCGGTCCTCGGCGTATACCCAGCGGACAACGCGTTGCTGCGTGTATTCGTCCAGCTCCAGGAACTGCACCGCGAACGCGCCCGCGTCGCGGTGACGGACGACCTCCGCCTCGCAGAAGACCAGGAACCGGGGCCGGGCGAAGGTCAGCTCGATCCACAGCCGGTCGCCACGGCGCACGAGCTCGGGCGCTGCGAGCAACGCTCCGCCGGCGGAGATGTCGATCGTCCGCGCCGCGAACGGCGCCTCCCGGCGCCCCTCCTCGTCGATCGCCGAGCAGGTGGCACCGAGATCGGCCTCGACGCGCAGGAACTGTCGCCGTTCGGGCTGGTCCACCGCCAAAGCTTACGTCCGGCGGCGGCAGCGCTCACGTCCACACGCCCGTTCGGGGCGGCGGCGCGCGTCCGGTGTCAGCGGCGGCGCGAGGAGGGGAACCAGCCACGCGTGTCGCGCGTGTCGGTCACCCGGGAGTCGGCACCGGCCACGAGCGCGAGCGGCCCGGCCAGCACCAGCAAGATGATGATGAGGAGTTCCATACCTCGAAGTATCGGCAGCCTTGTTCATTAGTTCAAATCAAGCTACGCTTCAACTTGATTATGGAACCTGATCGTTGGCTTGGCGTCGAGATCCGCCATCTGGCAGCCCTTCGGGCCGTTGCCGACACCGGCAGCTTCGGCCGCGCGGCCGAGCAGCTGGGCTACACCCAGTCGGCCGTGAGCCAGCAGGTCGCCGCTCTCGAGCGGGCCGTCGGCTCCCGTCTGGTCGAGCGGCCGGGCGGGCCCCGGCCGATCTCGATCACCGAGGCCGGGACCGTGCTGCTGCGCCACGCCGAGGGCATCCTCGCCAGGCTGCGGGCCGCACAGGCCGACCTCGCCGCGCTCGCCGCCGGCGACGCCGGCACCCTGCGCGTCGGCACGTACCAGAGCGTCGGCTCGCGCGTGCTGCCCGAGGTGATCAGCCGCTTCGCCCAGGAGCACCCGGCGGTGTCCATCCAGGTGACGGAGGCGGAGGACGACCGCCTGCTGGACGGGGTCGAGGCCGGGGAGATCGACCTCACGTTCGTCCAGCCGCCGCTGCCGGAGGGCCCGTTCGAGATGGTCGAGCTGCTCCAGGACCCGTGGGTGCTGGTCGTCGCCGCCGGCTCACCGCTGGCCCGCACAACGCACCCGCCGGCGCTCCGCGAGATCGCGGCGCTGCCGCTGATCGGCTACCGGACGTGCGCCAGCATCCAGCACATCGAGAACCACTTCGGCCTGCGCGGACACCGGGCCAACGTCGTCTTCCGCTCGGACGACAACGGCACGATGCAGGCGATGGTCGCCGCCGGAGTGGGCGCCGCGCTGATGCCGCTGCTGGCCGTTGACCTCGCCGACACGCGCACCGCGACGGTGCCGCTGGACGGCAAGCTGCCGCCCCGGATCATCGGCATCGCCTGGCACCGCGACCGGGTCAGGCTGCCCGCCGCCGACCGGTTCGTCGAGCTCGCGGCGTCGGTCTGCGCGGAGCTGCACGACACGACGCCCGCCGCCCTGGCAGGCTGAATCGCCCGGTCGCGCGAGCGGCGTATGGTACCGTCGGCTCGTGCGCCGGCCCCTGGTCATCCTGCTCGCGCTCGCCCTCGCCGGGGCAGCGTCGGCGTGCGGCTCCGCGAGCTCCGGATCGTCCTCCCCGTCCGGCTCCGGCGGCTCCTCCGGCGCGGGTGCCTGCCCGTCCGGCGCGCTGCCCACGCTGACGCCGGGCACGCTCACGATCGGCACCGACAACCCGGCCTACTCGCCGTACTTCACCGGCGGTATCGGCCACGAGTGGCAGGGCCAGTTCAACAACGACCCGTACACAGGCAAGGGGTTCGAAGCCGCCGTTGCCTACGCGGTCGCGAAGCAGCTCGGCTATCCCGCCGACAAGGTCAAGTGGACCGCCACCCCGTTCAACAACTCCTTCAAGCCGGGGCCGAAGAACTTCGACTTCTACCTGGCGCAGGTGTCCTACAGCCCCAAGCGCGCGGAGAACGCCGACCTGTCCGACTCCTACTACGACGTGAACCAGGCCGTCGTCGGCCTCAGGGGCACGCCGATCGTCGGGGCCAGAAGCATCGACGACCTGAAGCACTTCAAGCTGGGGGCGCAGGTCGGCACGACGAACTACGACTACATCACCCAGCAGATCAAGCCGGACAGCGAGCCGCAGGTCTACACGACCGAGAACGACGCGCTGACCGCCCTCAAGAACGGCCAGATCGACGGCCTGGTGGTGGACTTCCCGACGGCCTGGTACATGGCCAACATCCAGCTCTCCAACGGCTTCCTGGTCGGGCAGTTCCCGGTCACCGGCAGCGACCCCGAGCACTTCAGCCTGGTGCTGACCAAGGGCAGCCCGCTCACCGCCTGCGTCAACAGCGCGCTGGCGACGCTCCACAGCGACGGCACCCTGCAGGAGATCCAGACGAAGTGGCTGTCGGACGTGGCCAAGGCGCCCGTGTTCCAGTAGGTGTCCGGGCCCGATCCCGCCGGTGACCGCCGCTCGAGGATCCTGACCCGGCCGTCGAGCCCCGTCGCCTACGTTGCGATCGCGCTTGCCAGCACGGTCGTCGTGTTCGGCAGCATCACGCTGATCGTCGTCAACTCGTCCGGCTGGCCACGGGTCAAGGAGACGTTCTTCAACGGGGAGGAGTTCCGGACCGCGTTCCCGGACGTCGCCCGTCACTTCCTGCTCGACGTCAAGATCTTCCTCGTCGCCGAGGCGGCGATCCTGGTGCTGGCGCTTGCACTCGCGGTGGTGCGCGGCCTGCCCGGCCCGGTCTGCTTCCCGCTGCGGGCGATGGCGATCATGTACACCGACCTGTTCCGCGGCATCCCCACCATCCTGGTCGTCTACCTGCTCGCCTTCGGCATCCCCGCGCTCCAGCTCTCCGGCGTCTCCAACAGCGCCGTCGTCTGGGGCACGGTGGGGCTGATCCTGGTCTACACGGCCTACGTCACCGAGGTCTACCGGGCGGGCATCGAGTCGGTGCACCCCAGCCAGGAGGCCGCCGCCCGATCCCTCGGCCTGAACCGGTGGCAGACGATGCGCGCCGTGATCATCCCGCAGGCGGTGCGGCGCGTGATCCCGCCGCTTCTGAACGACTTCATCGGCCTCCAGAAGGACACGGCGCTGCTCGGCCTGGTCGGCCCCGTGGAGGCATTCCAGCGGTCGAACATCTACGCCCAGGGCGACTTCAACTTCACGCCGTACCTGTGCGCGGCGGTGCTGTTCGTGGCGATCACGGTCCCGCTCGCGCGCTTCACCGACTGGCTGGTCGAGCGCGACCGCCGGCGCTTCCGGGCCGGGGGTGCGATGTGACCGAGGCGCTGGTCGTGCAGGGCGTGCACAAGCGCTTCGGCGACAACGAGGTGCTGCGCGGCATCGACCTGACGGTCGCCGAGCACGAGGTGATCTGCCTGATCGGTGCGTCGGGCTCGGGCAAGAGCACGCTGCTGCGCTGCATCAACCGGCTCGAGGCGGTGAGCGAGGGCACCATCGTCGTCCACGGGCGGCCGATCACGGGCCGCAACGTGGACGTGAACCAGATGCGCCGCGGCATCGGCATCGTGTTCCAGTCGTTCAACCTGTTCCCGCACATGCGCGTACTGGACAACGTCACGCTGGCGCCGCGGCGGGTGCTGGGCACGCGCCGGCAGGACGCCGAGCGGGAGGCCCGTGACCTGCTGGCGCGGTTCGGACTGGACGATCGCCGCGACGACTATCCCGATCGGCTCTCGGGCGGCCAGCAGCAGCGCGTCGCCATCGTCCGAGCCCTGGCGATGCGGCCGCGGCTGCTGCTGCTGGACGAGGTGACGAGCGCCCTCGACCCCGAGCTGGTGGCCGAGGTGCTGAACGTGATCCGCGAACTTGCCGATGAGGGGATGACGATGCTGATCGCCACACACGAGATGGGCTTTGCCCGCGACATCGCCGACCGCGTCTGCTTTCTCGACAACGGCGTCATCCTCGAGCAGGGACCGCCCGCGCGCATCTTCAGCGAGCCGTCGCACGAGCGCACCCGCCAGTTCCTCCAGCGGATCATCGAGGCCGGCCGGCTGTGAGGCGCACGGTCGCCATCGCAGCCGCGATGCTCGTGGCGGCGGGCTGCGGGGCCTCCGGCTCGGCGGGCAGCTCGGGACCGGCCGGCCCTGCGCCCAGCATCTCGGTGTCTGTCCCGGCAACGTCGTCCGCGCCGCCTGCGGCCGATACCACCGCCGAGCACCGCGACGCCGCCGCCCGCACCGCCGAGGCCGATCCCCCGTCCGGCGATCACGCAGGACCCGATCCCCTATCCCGCCTCGCGGCGGCGGGAGATGGCGGCCTACGCGCTGCGGCACTACGGCGTCGACAGCTGGCGGCTGGCCCGGCCCCGGCTGATCGTGCTGCACTTCACCGCGTCGTCGAGCTATGCGGGCGTCCACGCCACGTTCGCCAACGACGTCGCCAACCTCGGCGAGTTGCCCGGAACGTGCGCGCACTTCGTCGTCGACCAGGACGGCACGATCTACCAGCAGGTGCCGCTGAGCATCATGTGCCGGCATGCGATCGGCGTCAACGACCGCGCGATCGGCATCGAGATGGTGCAGGTCGCGGGCGTCTCGTCCTCATGGGCCGACCAGCAGATCCTGCATCGCCCCGCGCAGATCCGCAGCGTGCTGGCGCTGGTCGCCTGGCTGGAGGACCGCTACCGGATCCCCGTGGCCGATGTGATCGGCCACGCGATGGTCAACGACTCGCCGTTCTTCCGCGACCGCGAGGGCTGGCGCAACGATCACACCGACTGGCAGCCGGCCGACGTCCGCGCCCTGCGGGTGATGCTGCTCCACCGCTATCCGCGGCTGCCGGCGCTGATCCGCTGACGCGCTACTCGTAGACGACGACGTCCGGCTGCGGGAGCAGGTTCAGCACCGCGCCCGGGCTCATCAGACCGCTGTCCTCGTGGTAGAAGAGCTTGAAGCCGTTGAACCAGCGCCCGGTCGCGCTGGCGAACAGGTCGTACTTCGACACCTTGTTGTCTCTGCTGCCAAAGCCGTCGATGTTGACAACGAGGGGAACGCCGGGCGCACCGTGGAGCTGCCGGCGGTGGCGAATCTCGCCGGTCGTGAACTGGTGCACGATCAGCGGCTTCTGCGGGAGATCGCGCGATGCCACCAGGGACGACAGGTACGTCGCAACGTCGTTTACCACCGAGGCGTCGGTGTGGCCGATCACCTTGCCGGGCAGCTCGCCCGGCGCCATGCTCCACTCGGGGTCGATGGCGAGCGCGACGTCGGGCTGCAGCAGCCAGCGCCGGTAGGCGCGGGCCTCGGTCAGGAAGCTGGCCCGCCCTGGCTGGATGTCGAGGATCAGCATCGCGCGGATGCGGCGGGCCGCGGCCAGGTACGCGTCGATCGTCGCCGCGCTCTGCCGCAGCCGGTAGCGGCCGTCGTCGCCGGGCGCCGCCGTGGCCAGCGTCGCGATCAGCTCCATCGCCGGCATCACCGGCCGGCCCGGCGTGACGTAGCGCCTGGCCTGGCGCAGCAGCTTCTGGCCGGCCTCGTCCGGGCTGCCGATCCCCAGCTCGCCGAGCTGGGCATCGTTGGGCGCGCCGTATAGCGCGACGACGCGGTAGGCGGGCAGCAGCACGCGCCCACCGCGCGGCAGCTGGGGCGGCGGCGCCGCCGTGGTGGCCGGCGTCGACGCGGCGGCGCCCTCCCGGCCCGGCGCGGACCCGCCGCCGGAAAGCAGCAGGTAGCCGCCGACGACCAGCACGAGAACGCCGCCGGTGCCGGCCAGCGCGATCCGCCGTTGGCGGCGCGTCCGCTGCCGCGCGGCCTCGCGCGCCAGCAGGCGGCGCTCGTGCGAGGAGACGTCCGGCAGCCGCTGCCGCTCGCGCATCAGGCCGCCCTCACCGACCGGTGCCGGGCGTACCAGTCGCTGTAGCCGCCCTCGTACGCGACGGCCGTGCCGCCGGCGACCTCGACGATCCGGTCGCAGGTGCGGTCGAGGAAGTAGCGGTCGTGGGAGACGGCGATGACGGTGCCGTCGTAGCGCTCGATCGCATCCTCCAGCACCTCCACCGCGTCGATGTCGAGGTGGTTCGTCGGCTCGTCGAGCAGCAGGCAGTTGCCGCCGCCACGCATCAGCAGCAGCAGCTGGAGGCGCGTGCGCTCGCCGCCGGAGAGGCGCGAGACGGGGGTGCGCACCTGCTCGTAGGCGAACAGGAACCGGGTCAGCAGGTGCACCGCCTCGCCCTCGGTGCACGGGCTGGCCCGGCGCACCGCGTCCAGCGGCGTGATCTGCGACGGCAGGGTGTCGTGGTCCTGGGCGAGCATGCCGAGCTCGATCGACGGCCCGATCCAGCGCTCGCCGGAAGTCGGCTCCAGCGTGCCGGCCAGCAGGTTGGTCAGCACGCTCTTGCCCTCGCCGTTGCGGCCGATCACGCCGATCCGCTCGCCGCGCATCACCGCCAGGTCGACGCCGGCCAGGATCGTGCGGCCGCCCAGCTCGACCGAGACGTCCCGCAGCTCGACCACGCGCTGGCCGCCGCGGCGCGTGCTGCGCAGCCGCAGCCCCATCTTGCGGCGCTCCAGCACCGGCCGGTCGACCTTGTCCATCCGGTCGATCTGGCGCTGCTTGTTGCGCGCCTGCTTGATGTGGCGCTCGTTCACCACCAGGCTGGCCCACAGCTGGAAGCGGCGAATCGCCTCCTCCAGCCGCGCGATCTCCTTCTGCTGCGTGGTGTAGACCTGCTGCTGGCGCTCCAGCTCGAGCTCGCGGGCGGCGACGTAGGCCGAGTAGTTGCCGGGCCAGACGCGCACGCGGCCGCGGTCGAGCTCGGCGATCGAGGAGACGGTCTCGTCCAGCAGGTACCGGTCGTGGGAGACCATCACCACGGCCCCGTCGAAGCCCCGGACGAGGGTCTCCAGCTGGCTGCGGGCCTCGGCGTCGAGGTGGGTCTCGGGCTCGTCCAGCAGCAGCAGGTCGGGCTCCTGCGCGAGGCACGCGGCCAGGGCGATCAGCTTGCGCTGGCCGCCGCTGCGGACGTCCGCCGGATGGTCGATCGCGTCGCCCTCCAGGCCGAGGTCGGCCAGCAGCGCCCGGGCCCGTCCCTCGAAGGCGTGCCCGCCGGCCTGCTCGAACTCCTCCAGCAGCACCGCCTGGCGGCGCAGCACGCGCTCCATCCGGTCGAGGTCGCCGGCCAGCGCCGGGTCGGCCAGCCGGGCGCCGGCCTCGTTCAGCTCGCGCTCGATCCGCTCCAGATCGGGGCGGGCGGCCAGCACGATCTGGTGCGGCGTGCGCGGGTCGGGCGGCACCTGCTGCGGCAGCATCGCCGTGACCATGCCGCGCCGGCGCGCCACCGTGCCCGTGTCGGCGTCCTCCGTGCCGTGCACGATCCGCAGCAGCGTGGACTTGCCGCTGCCGTTCGCGCCGACGCAGCCGATCCGGGCATGCTCGGCCACCTCCAGGTCGAGGTCGTCGAGCACGGTGCGCGCCCCGAATGTCTTGCCGACACCTGACAGCCCCAGCAGGTGGATGGTCCCCTCCGGTCCGAGTGGTCGTCTCGCGCGGACGCCGGAGCCTCCGCGTGGGACATACTGTACGGGCGATGAGCAATGCACAGGAATGGCGGCTCGATTTCCGGGACGTCGTGGGCGCGTTCGCCACCGGTGTCACGGTCGTGACGACCCAGGCGGGGGGCAAGCCGCAGGGCATGACGCTGAACTCGTTCACGTCCGTGTCGCTCGACCCGCTGTTGGTGCTGGTGTCGCTCGCGCACCACACGCGGACGCTGGACGCGGTCAAGTCCAGCCGCCGCTACGCGATCAACATCCTGCATCGCCGCCAGCGGGACGTCGCGCTGGCCTTCGCCAAGCCCGGGTCGGAGTTCCCCGAGGGGCACACCGTGATCGACCCCCACGGGCACGTCGCGGTGATGCACGCGCTGGCGATCCTGCGCTGCGACGTCTACGACATCGTCACGCAGGGCGACCACGACCTGGTGGTGGGCGAGGTGGTGGACTTCGAGGGCTCCGGCGGCGAGCCGCTGATCTTCCACCGGGGCGCCTTCGGCGGCCTGGACGAGGACGCGCTGGTGCCGCAGGGGCGCGTGATCGGGATCCACACCTCACCGGGCTGGTAGTGGCACGGCCGGTGCTGGCCTGCGGGTGGCGGCCCGCGGGCGTCGCGTTCGAGGAGGTGGAGCGGCGGCTGGACGTGCGGATCCTGGACGCGCGGGTGCGGCCGTGGCTGATGGCCGGCAACCCGGCCGATGCGATCTGGACGTCGGGCGAGCGGATCGACGCCGAGCTGCTCGACGGCGCCCCCGGGCTGCGCGCGGTCGTCAACCACGGGGTCGGTACCGACACGATCGACCGTGACGAGCTGCGCCGCCGGGGCGTCGCGCTGATCGTGCCCGCCGGTGCGAACGCCCGCTCGGTGGCGGAGCACGCCTTCGCGCTGCTGCTGGCCGTGCGCCACCGGATCCTGGAGGGCGACCGGGCGATCCGCGCCGGCGGCTTCGCGGCCTACAACGACCTGCTGCCGCTGGGCGAGGACGTCAGCGGGACGACGCTGGGCATCGTCGGCCGCGGGGCGATCGGCCGCGAGGTCGAGCGGATGGCCGCGGGCTTCGGGATGCGCGTGCTGGTGCATTCGCGCAGCGGCGGGGTACCGCTCGACCGGCTGCTCGCTGAGAGCGATGCGGTCACCCTGCACTGCCCGCTGAACGACGCCACGCGGGGGCTGATCGGCCGCGAGCGAGCTGGCCCGGATGCGGCCCGGCGCGGTGCTCGTGAACACCGCCCGCGGGGCGATCTGCGACCAGGAGGCGCTGGCCGACGCGCTGGACGCCGGGTCGCTGCTGGGTGCCGGGCTGGATGTGTTCGCGGGCGAGCCGGACGTACCCGCCCGGCTGCTGGCCCATCCCCGCGTGGTGGTGACCCCGCACGTCGCCGATGCCACGGTGGATGCGCAGGAGGCGCTCACCCGCGCCTGCGCCGAGGGGCTGCTCAGGGCGCTTAGGCCGGCCGCAGTTCCGCCAGCCGGCGCGTGAGGAAGCCGCGCTCGGCATCGTTGCCGGCCAGGTCGATCGCGAGCCGGTAGGCGTCCGCGGCCTCGTCGTGGCGGTCGAGACGGCGCAGCATGTCGGCCCTGGCGGCGTGCAGCAGGTGGCTGCGGCGCAGGGCCGGCTCCCCCTCCAGGCCGTCCATCAGCGTCAGGCCCGCCGCCGGCCCGTCCGCCATCGCCACCGCGACGGCGCGGTTCAGCTCCACCACCGGTGACGGCGCGATCGCAGCCAGCCGCCCGTAGAGGACGACCAGCTGCGGCCACTCGGTGTCCTGCCACGTCGGCGCGGCGGCGTGGACCGCGGCGATCGCCGCCTGCACCGCGTAGGGGCCGGGCGGCCCGGCCGCCCAGGCCCGCTCGGTCAGCTCCAGGCCCTCGCGGATCGTCGCCGTCTCCCACAGCGACCGCCGCTGGTGCTCGAGCAGCACCGGCCGTCCTGCGGCATCGGTGCGGGCGTTGCGGCGGGCGTGGTGCAGCAGCATCAGCGCCAGCAGGCCGTCGGTCTCGGGCTGCCCCGGGAGCAGCGCGACGAGCAGCCGGCCCAGCCGCACCGCCTCGTCGGCGATGTCGTCACGGCGAAGCTCCGCGCCGGTGGTGGCGGCGTAGCCCTCGTTGAACACGAGGTAGACGACGGCCAGCACGGCGTTCAGCCGCTCGGGCAGCTGATCGCCCTCGGGCACGCGGATCGGCACGCGCGCCAGCCGCAGCTTGCGGCGCGCCCGCACCAGCCGCTGGGCCACTGCCTCGTCGGCTGCAAGCAGCGCCCGCGCGATCTCGGGCACGGTCAGCCCGGCCACCAGCCGGAGCGTGAGCGCCACCTGCGTCTCGGTCGCCAGCGCGGGGTGGCAGCAGGTGAAGATCAGCCGCAGCCGCTCGTCGGGGATCTGCTCCGGGTCGTCGAACACGGGGTCGCTCCTCAGCGTGTGCTCCTGCTCGCGGGCGAGGCGGGCGTGCCGCTCGTCCAGCGCGCTCGCGCGGCGCAGGCGGTCGATCGCCCGGTTGCGGGCGACGGTCACGATCCAGGCCGCGGGGTTGGCCGGGATGCCGTCGATCGGCCACCGCCGCAGCGCCTCCAGGTGCGCGTCGGCCACCGCGTCCTCGGCGTCGGGGATGTCGCCGAGGACGCGGGCCAGCAGCGCGACCGTTCGTCCGGACTCGGCCCGGAAGACGGCCGCGACGGCGTCGGCCGCGGCGCCGGTCGTCAACTCCGGGCCGGGATGGCCATCACGGGGCGCACCTCCATCGTCCCGTACCGGGCTCCGGGGCAGCGCGCGGCGTGGTCGAGCGCCTCGTCCAGGCTCTCGCATTCGAGCACGTAGTACCCGCCCAGCACCTCGCGGGTCTCCGCGAACGGGCCGTCCGTCGTCAGCCGCTTGCCGTCGCGGACGCGCACGGTGGTCGCCGTGTCCACGCCCTCCAGCGGCGCGGCGTCCACGTACACGCCGGCCTGGCGCAGGCTCTCGCTGTAGGCGAGGTACTCGCCCATGATCCCGTCGCGCTCCTCCGCCGGCATCGACTCGAGCGCGGACGGCTCCGAATAGATCAGCGCCACATACTGCACTGCGGTCTCCTTCACTCGTGGTGCGGCCCCTCGCCGCCTGTCGATCCTACGACGAACGGGAAACGCCGAACTCGACATCCCGGCGTGCTGCGCACACGACCCGGCGCTATGGCATCCTGCGGGCCATGGAGGCCGGCACCGAGGAGGCCACCGCTGCGCGGTCTGCGGAGCTCGCTGCCGCCGCCCGCGGCGGCGACCTGGACGCCGTCCAGCGGCTCGCCGGCGCAGGGTTCTGGGAGCGCGCCGGTCGCGAGGACTGGACAGAGCTGCTGGCCGAGACGCAGGGCGCGATCGAGCTGGGCGTGCTCGGGCGCCGGAGCCTGCTGCGGCTGCTGCCGGGCTCCGTCGTCGAGGTGCTCTGGGCCGACCGCGAGGGCGTCCTGCTGGTCGACGACCAGCGTCTGTTCACGCTGCTCGACCGTGCCGGGCTGCTGGCGTCCGGCGACGACGAGCGGATCGCCCGGACGCAGACCAAGCTGCGCTCCGAGGATGCGGCGTACCGCTACCTGGATGCGCTGCTGGCGCGCGACGAGATCGCCGCCGGGGCCTTCTACGAGCCCGCGTTCGCCGCGCGAGCCGATCTCGACCTGCACGAGCGCCTGCCCTTCCTGCGCTCGGCCGAACTGCTCGGCAGCGTGGGGCCGCGCACCCTGGTGCGGGTCGAGCTGGAGGGCGGCGAGCAGACCATCGAGTACCTGTGGCGCGAGCACGACGGTGCGCTCGCGATCGTCGGCGCCCGCGTGTTCCGGCCGGCGGCCGGTTGACACCGATGGAGCGGATCGCGTGACCGATCCGGGGCCGCTGCTGCGGCTGGACGCTCCCCGCGAGGAGGTGCTCGCGCTCACGGCCGATCTGATCGCGCAGGCCTGGCGCGGCTTCGATCACGCCCGCCCCGACCAGCCGCCGGTCGATCAGCTGGTCGAGGGGCTGCTGCGAGCGGGGCTGCCGGACGGGCCGTCGTCCGCGGCCGAGGTGATGGCGGACGCGGCGCGGATCCTGGACGAGACGATCGCCCAGCCGCGACCCCGCTACTTCGCGTTCGTCGGGTCGTCCGGCCTCGAGATCGGCGTGCTGGGCGACGCGCTGGCGTCCTGCTTCGACGCCAACCTGGCCGTCTGGGCCGGGGCGGCGACCGAGATCGAGGAGCAGGCCGTGCGCTGGGTGGGCGAGCTGATCGGCTACCCGACGGGCGGGGGGGCCTTCACCAGCGGCGGGACGATCAGCAACCTGACGGCGCTGGCGGCGGCGCGGGAGCAGGCGCTGCCCGGCGCCCGCCGTGACGGCCTCGCCGGCCGGCGCACCGCCATCTACTGCTCGGATGAGGCCCACTACTCCGTCCAGCGCGCGGCCGAGCTGCTCGGCATCGGTTCGACGGGTGCGCGCTCCCTGCCGGTGGACGAGCACCGCCGGCTGCGGGCGGCCGACGCGGCCGCGGCCATCGAGCGCGACCGCGCCGCGGGCGTGACGCCGGTGGCGGTGGTGGCGACGGCCGGGACGACGCTGACGGGCGCCGTCGACCCGATCGGCGAGCTCGCCGACGTGTGCGAGCGGCTGGGCGTCTGGCTCCACGTGGACGGCGCGTACGGGCTGCCGGCCGCCGCCGTCGAGTCGATGCGGCCGCGCTTCGCCGGGCTGGAGCGGGCCGACTCGGTCTCGCTGGACGCGCACAAGTGGCTGTACCTGCCGAAGGCCTGCGGTGTCGTGCTGGTGCGGCGGCGCGAGCACCTGCGGGCCGCGTTCTCGCACGACGAGAGCTACATGCCGCATGAGCGGTCGGAGGAGCATGCCGTGGACGTGACGCTCGAGTACTCGCGGCCGTTCCGGGCGCTCAAGCTGTGGCTCGCGTTCCGCGCGCACGGGGCAGCGGCCTTCCGCCAGGCGATCGCGCGGAATCTCGCACAGGCCCGCCTGCTGTGCGACGAGGTGGACGCCCGCCCCGAGCTCGAGCGGCTGGGCGAGCCGCAGCTCTCGATCGTGCCGTTCCGCCACGTCCCCGACGGGGTGGGCGACGCGGACGCGCACAACGCCCGCCTGGCCCTCGCGCTCCAGCACGACGGCCGCGTGTACGTCGCGCCCGCGCAGGTGGACGGGCGGATCTACCTGCGGCCGTGCTTCGTCAACTACCGCACCACCGACGACGACGTCCGCGCGCTGGTCGAGGTGGCCTGCGAGGTGGGGAACCGGCTGCTGCGCGAGCGGCCTGCCGGCTGACCAGCCCGCGGCCGGGTCGACTTCGTAGCTCGCGACGGACCGAGCCGTTCGGAGAGACGCAGCTCCGCGGTCGGCGCGGACTGCCGGGGCGAGATGGGTGTGGGTAGGGGGCTGAGGGTGAGCGGACCCGGATGGAGGCGGTATCGGGCCGCCGCCGGGACGGCGTTCGTTCACACCGCTGCGGTGCGCCACTTGTCGTTTCGGTCAATGCCATTTGGCTTTCGGGAGAGGGACGATGCGAAGCGTGCAGTTCCGTGACGAACCGTGGCTCGGGCGCATATGACGTGCAGATCCGCCACCGATCGGGTGCTGACCTGGGAGCGGCGCCATGGCGGGTGCATGACGGCGAACCGGCACCGCGCGCTCGACGCCCATGAGGCGCGGCTGCGCACGCCGCCGCCGCGGGCGCTGCCGGGCAGCTACGCGTGGCCCGAGCTGCGCCGGCGCGCCGAGCGTGCCTATGCCGCCGGGCACGAGCCGGTCACCGTGGCGCGGCGGCTCCGCGCGCACCCGAGGGCTGCCCGGCCCACCCGCCCAGCATCCGTACCTTTCTGCGCTGGCACAGCCAGCAGCGCTGGACGCGCCCGCCGCCTTAGCATCACCTAGGCAGCCACCTGCAGCCGCTGCTTCGCCGCCCTGCGGGACGGCGACGGACGTGGCGTCCGCGGCGGCGGGCGTTGTATCCTCGCCCGACCACGAATCGAACGGGCGAACCGCAGAAGGAGCGCAGATGGCAACGGTGATCGGGACTCGGCAGATCCGGGCCGACGGGATGGACAAGGTCACGGGCGCCGGCCGCTATGCCGCCGATCTGACGCTGACCGGGATGGTGCACGCGAAGTTCCGCTACGCCGACCATTCACACGCACGCATCCTGCGGATCGACACGACGGTTGCCCGAGCGCTGCCCGGCGTCTTCGCGGTGATCACGCAGGACGACGTCCCCGACATCCGTCACGGCGCGTTCGTCCAGGACCGGACGCTGTTCGCGCGCGACGTGGTGCGGTTCGAGGGCGAGGTCGTCGCCGCGGTCGCCGCAGCCACCCCCGAGATCGCGGCCCAGGCCGCCGCCATGATCGAGGTGGACTACGAGCCGCTCCCCGCGATCGGCAGCGCCGAGGCCGCGCTGGAGCCGGGAGCGCCGCTGATCCACCCCGAATGGGCGTCATACGAGGGGTCGGATGATGTCGTCCGTGACGGCAACATCTGCTCGCGCTCGACGATCGTCAAGGGCGACGCGGACGCCGCGATGGCCGAGGCGGACATCGTCGTCAAGGAGCGGTACGAGGCCGACATGTCGCACGCGGTGCCGATCGAGCCGCATGCGGTCGTCGCCCAGTGGCAGAACGGCGGGGTGACGATCTGGTCGTCAACCCAGGTGCCGTTCCCCGCCCGGGCGGGCGTCGCCACCACGCTGGACATGCCCGAGGCCAGGGTGCGCGTGATCGTGCCCTACCTGGGCGGCGGGTTTGGCGGCAAGTGCGAGTTCCACTTCGAGGCGCATGTCGCCGCGCTGGCCCGCGCCGCCGGCCGGCCGGTCAAGCTCGTCCTCACCCGCGAGGAGGAGTTCCTTGCGCCCGACCACCGGCGTGAGAGCCAGGTGATCGAGATCGAGACGGCCGCCCGCAGCGACGGCACCCTGGTCGCGCGCCGCGCGCGCGTCATCCTGGACAGCGGCGGCTACACCACGGACAACCCCTTCTTCCCGCAGCTCGCGGCGATGATGGCCGTCGGCCCCTACAAGGTCGAGAACGTCAGCGTCGACGCGATCATGGCCTACTCGAACACGACGCCCTCCGGCTCCGTACGCGCGCCGACGGCGCCGCAGGCCTGCTGGGCGGTCGAGCAGCACATGGACAGCATCGCCGAGCGCCTGGGTCTCGACCCGGCCGAGCTGCGGCGCCGCGCGATCGTCCGCACCGGCGACGAGAGCCCGACCCGGCAGGTGTTCGAGCCGATCGGCGCGGCCGACACGCTGGAGGCGGCGCTGGAGATGATCGGGTACGGCCGTGAGCTGCCCGAGGACGAGGCGATCGGCGTCGGCTGCGGCTGGTGGCCGTCGTTCGGCATCGCGTCGGGCGCATACCTGAAGCTGAACGGCGACGGCTCCGGCACGATCATCACCGGTGCGCAGGAGTGCGGGACGGGCGCCGTGATGGCGCTGCCGATGCTGGCGGCCGAGGTGCTGGGCATGCAGCCCGATGACTTCTCCGTGCTCTACCAGGACACCGACTCCGGCCCGTTCGACTCGGGCGCGTCGGGATCGCAGACGACGTTCAACAACGGCCGGGCCGTGCTGCGGGCCGCCGAGGACGTCCGCGAGCAGCTGCTCGACCTGGCCGAGGAGGAGCTGGAGGCGTCGCGCGACGACCTCGAACTGGTGGACGGCATGGTGCGGGTGAAGGGCTCGCCGACCAAGAGCGTGTCCATCCCCGACCTGGCCGAGAAGGCCCACGGCGACCGGCTGCTGCTGGGCCGCGGCGCCGACGCGGTGCCGGCCATGCCCGAGTCCGACGCGTCCGGCTGCATGGGCCGGATGGGGATGGAGTCGTTCCTGGCGCCCACGTTCATCACGCACGCCGTGCGCTGCAAGGTCGACCGGGAGACCGGCGTCGTCCGGGTGCTCGAGGTCGCCGCGTCGCACGATTCGGGGCGCGTGATCAACCCGATCGGGGCCAACGGCCAGGTCGAGGGCGGCGTCGTGATGGGCATCGGGATGGCGCTCAGCGAGGGATCGCTGGTGACCGACGACGGTCGCCAGCGCAACCCGCACCTGCTCGACTACAAGCTCCAGACGATGTCCGACGCGCCGCCGATCCAGATCCGCTGGATCGAGATCGACACGCCCAACGCCGGCCCGCTGGGCTCGAAGGGCATCGGCGAGCCGCCCTGCGTGCCCACTCCGGGCGCCGTGGCCAACGCCATCCGCAAGGTCGTGGGCAGGCCGGTGGAGCGGCTGCCGATGACGCCGGAGCGCGTCTGGGAGGCGGTGCAGGGATGAGCGCGACCTACACCGCACCGAGCACGCTGGACGAGGCGCTGGATGCGCTGGCCGGCGGCGCGCGCGCCGTGGCCGGGGGCACCGACCTCGTCGTCGGCGCCCGCCAGGGCAAGGCGCCGCTGCCCGGAGAGCCTCGTTGCCATCCATGGCATCGATTCGCTGCGCGGGATCGCGGACGAGGGCGGCGGCCTGCGGCTGGGCGCGCTGGTCACGCACAACGAGCTGGTCGAGCACCCGGCCGTGCGGGAGCGCTACACCGCCATCGCGGACGCGTCGGCGATCGTCGGCTCCCACGCCACGCGCCACGTCGGCACCATCGGCGGCAACGTGATGAACGCATCGCCGGCGATGGAGACGGGCGGGCCGCTGATGTGCCTGGGAGCCGTCGCCCACCTCGCCTCGTCGTCCGGTGAGCGGCAGGTCGCGGTCGAGGAGCTGTTCACCGCCCCGGGCCGCACCGGCGCGGAGCCGGGCGAGCTGCTGACCGCGATCACGCTGCCCGCTCCGGCGCCCGGCACCGGCAGCTGCTACGTGCGGCT
This sequence comes from uncultured Actinomycetes bacterium, assembly GCA_963797175.1. Taxonomy (GTDB): domain Bacteria; phylum Actinomycetota; class Thermoleophilia; order Gaiellales; family JAICJC01; genus DATLLN01. The sequence continues at coordinate 349,569 of CAWCOL010000009.1, read as the reverse complement.
CGAGTACCGCAGGCAGATGGAGATCGCGATCGTCGGCGCCACCTGCGCGGTGACGCTGGAGGGCGGCCGGGTGACGGACGCGCGGATCGCGATCACGGCGCTGGCGCCCACCATCCGGCGCGTGCCGGAGGCCGAGGCGGCGCTGATCGGCACCGACGGCGGCAGCGAGGGCGCCCGGGCGGCGGCCGATGCCGTCGCCGCGGCGTCGCAGCCGATCTCGGACGTGCGCGGCTCCGACCGCTACCGGCGGGCGATGGCGGCGGTCATCGCCCGGCGCGCGATCACCGCCGCGGTCGCACGCGCCGCCGGCGGCTCCGTACCCATCCCGGCCAGTCCCGCCCTGCACGGCGCGACCGAGTAGAGAGGACGACCACGATGCGATACGAGACGACGTTGCGCGTGAACGGCACCCACTACCCGGTCGAGATCGAGGCGGGCCGCAGCCTGCTCTCGGTGCTCCGCTCCGAGGTCGGCCTGACCGGCAGCAAGGAGGGCTGCGACGACTCCGAGTGCGGCGCCTGCATGGTGCTGCTGGACGGCCGGCCGGTCAACTCCTGCTCCTTCCTGGCGCTCCAGGCAGAGGGCCGCGAGGTGACCACGGTCGAGGGCCTGGCCGCCGACGGCGAGCTGCATCCGCTCCAGCGCGCCTTCCTGGAGGAGGGCGGGGTGCAGTGCGGGTTCTGCACCCCCGGCATGCTGATCTCGGCGACGGCGCTGCTCAGCGAGAACGCGAGCCCGACCGAGGAGGAGGTGCGGATCGCGCTGTCCGGCAACCTCTGCCGCTGCACCGGCTACCAGGGCATCGCGAACGCCGTGCTCAAGGTCGCCGCCGCCGGCGGCGGCTGAGCCGGGCCCCGGCTCTCAGAGCTCCGCGAGCCGCGCCCGTGCCTGCCGCTCGACCAGGCGGCCCAGCTCGGGCACCGTCGCCATCAGGTCGTTCAGCAGCCGCCAGTCGATCGTCAGCAGCCGCGCCGGTGCCGTGGCTGGTCGCGTCCGCGAGCCGCGGCCGGCCGAAGCTCGCGCCCCAGTCCACGGCGGCCAGCTCGCCGAAGAACTCGCCCGGGCCGAGATCGGCGACCGTGCGGCCGTCCGCCTCGATGCGCACGGCGCCGCTGAGGATCACGTAGACGTCGCGGGTTGGCGCCCACTGCTCGACCACGCGCTCGCCGGCCCGCACGTGCCGCTCGCGGGCCGCGTGCAGGACGCGGTCGGCGGTGGCGTCGTCGAGCGCGGCAAACAGCGGCAGCGCGCGCAGCCCGGCGCGGTCGAGCCGCGGCCGGCGCAGCCATCCGGCCTCGATGCCCGGGTTGCGGTCGCGCGGCGCGGCCGGCGTCTCGGCGCGCGCCGGGGCGACCTCGACCGGCGCGTGCTCCAGGAAGTCGAGCAGTCGCTCCACCTCGCGGCGGCCGGTCGAGTGGTTGAGGATGCAGAGCCGGATCGCGTAGCGGCCGCGCAGGCGGGTGGACGACACGAACCCGGCGCCCTCCCGCTCGCAGCGGTCGATCAGCTCCGCGTTGATGCGCTCCAGCTCGTCCTCGTCGTCCACGCCGGGCGGGCGGCGGCGGAAGGTGAGGATGCCCAGCGAGGGTTCCGTGACCAGCTCGAGCTGCTCCGCGGCGTCGATCCGGGTGCGTGCCTCCGCGACCAGGTCGAGGCAGCGGTCGATCGTCGCGCGGAACGCGGGCACGCCGAAGTAGCGCAGCGAGATCCACAGCTTGAGCGCCCGGCAGGTGCGGGTCAGCTGCACGCCGTAGTCCGAGAAGTTGACCTCGCGGGCGACGGCCTCGACGTCCTTCAGGTAGTCGGGCGTGATCTCGAACGCCCGCCGCAGGGCGTCGCCGTCGCGGATCAGGAGCGCGCCGAGCTCGACCGGCTGGTAGAGCCACTTGTGCGGGTCGAGCGTGATCGAGTCGGCCAGCTCGAGGCCGGCCAGCGCGGCACCTCCTCGCTCGGTCAGGCAGGCGAAGCCGCCGTAGGCGGCGTCCACGTGCAGCCACACGCCCTGCTCGCGGCAGATCCGCGCCAGCTCGGGTAGCGGATCGACGGCGCCGGAGTTGGTCGTCCCGGCGTTGCCGACCACGGCCAGCGGCATCAGCCCGGCCGCGCGGTCGGACTCCATCGCGCCGCGCAGCGCGTCGGGCCGCAGGCGCATCGCGTCGTCCGTCGGCAGCACGCGCACCTGCTCGGGCCGGAAGCCGAGCACCCGCGCCGCGCGGGCCAGGGAGGAGTGGGTCTGGTCGGAGAGGTAGATCACCGCCTCGTCGCTCATCGCGCCGATCAGCGTCTCGCGGGCGCATGCCAGCGCGGTCATGTTCGCCGCCGACCCGCCCGAGACCAGCACGCCTGCCGTCTCGGCGGGGAGGCCGATCCAGTCCCGGAACCAGCCCAGCACCGCCAGCTCGAGCGCCGTCGGCCCCGCCGCGCCCAGCCACCAGCAGGTGTCGAGGTTGAGCGCGCTGGCGATCAGGTCGCCGAGCGCCCCCGGCCAGGTCGGCTCGCCGGGGATGAACGCCATGTAGGCCGGGTGGCCGAGCCGGGCGACGTGAGGCAGCACGTCGTGCTCGAGGCCGTCCAGGATCTCGTCGAACCCGGCCGGCTGCTCGGGCGCCGGGATCGCGACCCGCGCCAGCATCTCCGCCGGGTCGATCCGGCTCACCACCGGCCCGGGCTCGGCCGACAGGCGGTCGACCAGCATGTCCACGGCGCGGTAGCCGAGGGCACGCATGGTGTCGGCGTCGAGGGCGAGCGGGTCACGGTCGTCGGCGCTGCTCACAGCGCGACGAGCCTACATCTCGGGCGGCGCGAGGCGGCGGTTGCGGATGCGGAAGCCGGCTCGCTCCAGGTGCGGCCGGGCATCGGCCAGGACGCGATCGACGCTCCAGGAGATCCAGAAGCAGAGCGCGGCCAGCGGCAGCTCGACCAGGGCGGCCTCTGCGACCGCGATCGCCAGGTCGGTGCTGGCGCGCGCGGTCATCACGTCGAACCACGCGTCGCAGACCAGCAGCGTCCCGGCCACGGTGGCCGAGATCTCGGTCCACGTCTTGCGCCTGATGATGGCGTAGCCGGTGGCGCCCAGCGCGACCGCGAGCGCGGCGTCGAACCCGGCCCAGGCCAGAGCCCAGTGGTTCGCCTCCGCCCGCTCGGGCAGCTCGTAGGCGAGCCACGCGATCCACGGCGCCATCGCGATCGTGAGCACCGCGAAGGCGGGTGCGATCCAGCGCGGCACGAGGGGCTCGCCATCGCCCATGGTGCGCTCTTCGCCGACCATGCCACCAGTGTACCCGTGCTCCGGCGACTGTCGACCGCCGGCGCGCTGCCTGAACCATGCCCTCCGGCCGACGATTACGAGGGCATGCGCGCTCGCCGCCTGCTGTTCATCCATGCCGCCAGCCTGGTGGCCATCGTGCTCGGCATCCGCTACCTGGTGTGGCGGGTCGAGTCGACGATGGCCGGCGCCCCGCTGCCGCTGACGCTGGCGCTGTTCGCCGGCGAGCTGTACGCGCTGCTCAGCCTGGCCGGCTTCACGTACACGACCTGGCGGCTGCGGCCGGTCGCCCGGCCGCCGCTGGCCGCCACGCCCTCCGTGGACGTCTTCGTTCCCACCTACGACGAGTCGGAGGAGGTGCTGCGCTCGACCCTCACCGGCTGTGCCGCGCTCGACTACCCGGCCCGCACGCTGTGGCTGCTCGACGACGGCCGCCGGCCCTGGGTGGCGGAGCTCGCGGTTGAGTTCGGCGCCGGCTACCTGACCCGTGAGCAGAACACCCACGCCAAGGCCGGCAACATCAACGCGGCCCTGCCCCGCACGAGCGGCCAGCTGATCCTCATCCTCGATGCCGACCACGTGCCCCAGCCGGACCTGCTGACCGCGCTGGTCGGCCACTTCGCGGACGACGGCCTGGCCTACGTGCAGACGCCGCACGAGTTCTACAACCGCGACTCGATCCAGCACGTCAGCCGCGACGACCACGACCAGTCGCTGTTCTTCCACGTCGTCCAGCCGGGGCGCGACGCGCACGGCGCGGCGTTCTGGTGCGGCTCGGGCGCGATCATCCGGCGCACCGCGCTGGAGGGCGTGGGCGGCCTCGCCACCGAGACCATCACCGAGGACTTCCACACGTCCCTGCGCATCCACCAGCGCGGCTGGCGCACCCGCTTCCACGACGAGCGGCTGGTCTACGGCATCGCCCCGCACAACCTCGACCAGTTCCTGCTCCAGCGGCACCGCTGGGCCGCCGGCAACCTGGCCGCGCTGAGGACGGCGGAGAGCCCGCTGACGGCCCGCGGCCTGACGATGCGGCAGCGGCTGTGCTACCTGATCGGGCTGTTCGAGGTGCTGACCGCGCTGCAGCGCGTGCTGCTGATCGGCGTGCTCGCGGCCACCGTCTCGTGGGGGCGCCTCCCGATCCACGCGCCGGTCGGGCAGTTCCTGTCCGAGTTCGTGCCCTGGGCCGTCGCCTCGACGCTGGCCGCCACCCTGCTGTCCCGCGGGCGCCTGCGGATCCTGAACGCGGTGCGGTTCGAGTACTACACGCTGCCGGCGCACCTGCGGGCGGTCGTCTCGCTGCTGCGCCCCGACACCCGCTTCAAGGTGACGCCCAAGGACGGTGTGGACGACGGCGGCCTGCGCTGGGTGCGCAGCAACCTGCCGCTGGCCGTGCTGATCGGGATGCTGGCCGGCTCCCTGGCCTGGCGTGCCGGGGTCGAGCTGGGCGCGGCGCCCGGCCGCCACCTGTCCCGCGCGGTGGTCGCCGTCGTCTGCTTCGCGGCCCTGTTCGAGCTCGCCCGGCTGCTGGTCGCCGCCTATGCGCTGACCCGACACCGCCAGCAGCGGCTGACGCACCGGTTCCCGGCGCACCTGCCGGCCCGGGTCGGCCCGTCGCGCCAGGCGGCGACCCTGATCGACCTCAGCACCGGCGGCTGCGCCCTGGTCACCGCGGCCGGCGTGTTCTCGACCGACGCGCTGGAGGTCGAGGTCGACCTGGGCGCACTGGGCTGGCGCACGTTCGTGCTGTCCGACGTCTCGTCCTCGGCCCGCCCGGGCGGGATGCGGCTGAGCGGCCGCTGGGAGCCGGCCGACGCCGCCGCCCGCGCCGCGCTGTTCGCCGCGCTGTTCGTGCTCGCCCCCGCGGCGGAGCTGCTCGATCGCCGGGCGCTGGGCGACGATCGGGCCCGTCTCGTGGCCGGCCGCCTCGATCTGACAGGAGCGCTCGATGTCGCAGCTTGACAATAATGGCTCAAGCTGGGAGGGCAACCGGCCGATGCATGGTGTAGGTATGGACGGGCTCCACCCCTCCCGCATGCCCGACGGCGCACGTCCCGGCGCACCGAACTCGCGCTGGGTCGATCGCTGGCTGGCGACGTGTGCTGATCTGGCCAAGCTGAAGGACTCCCACCCGATGCTTGATGCCGTCATCGACGAGATCGACGGCAGGATGATCCGGATCGGCGATCGCTGGCTTGCCGATTTCGCCTCGTGCAACTATCTCGGCTTCGATCTCGATCGCGAGATCATCGAGGCCGTTCCGGCGTACCTGGACGCCTGGGGCACGCATCCCTCGTGGTCGCGGCTGCTGGGCAGCCCGATCCTCTACGAGGAGATCGAGAGCCGCCTGACCGAACTGCTGGGCAGCGAGGACTCGCTGGTGCTGCCGACGATCACGCACATCCACACGTCGGTGATCCCGATCCTGGCCGGCTCGGGGACGATCTTCCTCGACGGGCGCGCCCACAAGACGATCTACGACGGCTGCCAGATTGCGCGCTCCCACGGGGCGACGATCGAGCGCTTCCGCTTCGAGGACCCGGACGACCTGGAGCGGCTGCTGCGCCGCTGCACGACCGAGCCGCGCATCATCTGCATGGACGGCGTCAACAGCATGACGGGCAACGCGCCCGACCTTCACGCCTTCGCCCGCCTCGCCCGCGAGCACGACGCGCTGCTCTACGTGGACGACGCCCACGGGTTCGGCGTGATCGGCGAGCGCGGCGACGACGAGCTGTGCTCCTACGGCAAGCGCGGCAACAGCCTGGTGCGGCACCTGGGCGAGACATACGACAACCTGATGCTGATCGGCGGATTCTCCAAGGCCTACTCCTCGCTGCTGGCCTTCATCGCCTGCCCGACGCAGGTCAAGAACATGCTCAAGGTCGCGGCGCCGCCGTACCTCTACTCCGGCCCCTCGCCGGTCGCCTCGCTGGCGACGGTGCTGGCCGGCTTCGACGTCAACGAGAAGCGCGGCGACGAGCTGCGGCGCTCGATGTGCGAGAAGACCAAGCGCGTGCTCGACCTGCTGTGGGACGCGGACATCGCGACGCCCAACCGCTCCGGGTTCCCGGTCATCGAGATCCCGCTGACCGACCACGAGCGGATCGGCGACGTCGGCCGCTACCTGTTCGACAAGGGCGTCTATGTGACGCTGGCCGCCTACCCGCTGGTGCCGCGCGACGAGGTCGGCTTCCGGATCCAGGTCACCGCGGCCAACACCGACGAGGAGATCGAGCGTCTGCTGGAGGTGCTGGCAACGCTGATCGACGCGGATCAGCTTCGTCGCGTCGACCGGCGCGACTGGCGGGCGGCATGACCCTGGCCGGCGGCCGGCTCTCGTTCGCCGGACGCAGCGTCGATGTGTGGCAGGTCTACATCGGCGTCGGCGCCCTGATCGCCTTCTGCTACTGGCAGGTTCCGCCGTTCGCCGGTAACGGCTGGATGATGCCGATCCTCAGCATGTCGTCGGCGATCGCCATCGCGCTCGGCGTCCGCATCTACCGGCCGGGCGCCTCCACGGCATGGCTGTTGATGGCGCTGGGCCAGTTCCTGTTCGCCTGCGGCGACATCTACACCTACAGCTATCCGCGCCTGTTCGGCGGCGACGTGCCCTTCCCGTCGCCCGGCGACGCGATCTACCTGATGGTGTACCCGGCGCAGCTGGCCGGACTCGTGCTGCTGATCCGCCGCCGCAACCCGCACATGGAGCGGGCGACGCTGATCGATGCGTTCATTCTCACCGTCGGCCTCGGGGTCGTCCAGTGGATCCTGCTGATCTCGCCCTACGTGCAGGACCACTCGACGCCGCTGCTGCCGCGGCTGGTGTCGATCGGCTACCCGACGATGGACACGATGCTGCTGGCCGGCGCGATGCTGCTGGCCGTCGACACCGGCAAGCGTGCGTTCTCGTTCTACCTGCTGTCGGGCAGCATCCTCTGCCTGCTGCTGACCGACTTCGTCTACGGGCTGACGACGCTGAACGGCACGTACAACGGCCAGATCATGCTCGACTTCGGCTGGATCGGCTACTACCTGCTGTGGGGTGCGGCGGCGCTGCACCCCTCGATGCGGCAGCTGGAGGAGGCGGCCCCCGAACGGGAATCGCGCCTCTCGACGTCGCGGCTGATCGTGCTGACGCTGGCGTGCCTGATCGCCCCGTTGTTCGAGTCGTACCTCCAGGCGCGCAACGCCGACATCGACAACTTCGTCCTGATCGGCGCCTCGGCGGCGCTGTTCCTGCTGGTGGTCGCGCGGATGGCGGGCCTCGTCCGCCAGGAGGAGCGCTCGACCACGCGCGAGCGTGCGCTGCGCAAGGCCGGCCTGGCGCTGGTCAAGGCGACCGGCCGCGAGGAGATCCGTGAGGCGGCGCTCGATGCCGCCGGGTCGCTGACCGGGCCGGGCTACGAGGTGCGGCTCGAGCTGGCCGGCGAGGAGTCCGCGGCGCCCTCGAGTGGCGGACGCCCCCGGGAGGGATTCCCCCTGACCGTGCGCAACGAGCTGGGCGGCATCCTCGTGGTGGACGGCGAGGATCAGGTGCCGGTGCCCCAGAAGAGCGCACTCCAGTCGCTCGCCGCCAGCGTCTCGCTGGCCCTGGAGAGCGCGACCCTGTCCGAGGAGGTGCACCGGCGCGAGAGCGAGGCCCGGTTCAGCTCGCTGGTGGCGCGCTCGAGCGACCTCATCACCGTCGTCGCGGCCGACGGCGCCGTGCTCTACCAGAGCCCCTCGATCGAGCGGGTGCTGGGCTACCGGGCCGAGGACGTGGTCGGCTCGCGGTTCGACGACCTGCTGCCCGAGAGCGAGCGCGGCGCCCTGCTGACCGTGCTGTCGCGCGGCATCGCCGGGAGCACGTCCGGCCCCGAGGCGATCGAGTGCTCGCTGCGCCACCGCGACGGCCGCTGGCTCCAGTTCGAGGTGCTGCACACCAACCTGCTCGACGACGAGCACGTGCGCGGCATCGTGCTGAACAGCCGCGACGTCAGCGAGCGGCGCGCGTTCGAGGAGCAGCTCGCCCACCAGGCCTTCCACGACGCGCTGACCAAGCTCGCCAACCGCGCCCTGTTCGCCGACCGCGTCGAGCACGGCCTCGCCCGCTGCTCGACGGACGGCACCGAGCTGGCGGTCGTGTTCGTCGACCTGGACGACTTCAAGACGATCAACGACAGCCTGGGCCACGGCGCGGGCGACGAGGTGCTGATCGAGGTCGCGCGGCGGCTCGCGGCGACGGTGCGCCCGACCGACACCGCGGCCCGCTTCGGCGGCGACGAGTTCGCCGTGCTGCTCGAAGGCATCACCGATCCGTACGAGGCGACCGAGGTGGCCGAGCGGATCCTCGAGTCGCTGCACCTGCCGGTGCAGCTGGCCGAGAACGAGGTGTTCGTCCGCTGCAGCATCGGCATCGCGCTGACCGCGGCCGCGCAGGTCGCCACGCCCGCCGACCTGCTGCGCAACGCGGACGTCGCCATGTACATCGCCAAGCGGGACGGCAAGGGCGGGTTCCGCGTGTTCCAGGATTCGATGCACGCCGAGGCGCTGGAGCGGCTGGAGATGCGCGCCGACCTCCAGCGCGCGGTGGACGCCGACCAGTTCGAGCTGCACTTCCAGCCGGTCGTGCGCCTGGAGGACATGACCGTCTCCGGCGTCGAGGCCCTGATCCGCTGGAACCATCCCACCCGCGGCGTGATCGCGCCGACCGACTTCATCGGCATCGCCGAGGAGATGGGCCTGATCGTGCCGATCGGCCAGCGGGTGCTGCGCGAGGCCTGCCAGCGCGCGGTCGAGATCCAGGCGACGTTCCCGAGCGATCCGCCGCTGACGATGGCCGTCAACATCTCGCCCCGCCAGCTCAACCAGGGCGACATCGTCACCGACGTGCGGACGGCGATCGACGACAGCGGTATCGATCCGCGCACGCTCGTCATCGAGATCACCGAGAGCCTGATGATGCAGGACACCGAGATGGCGATCCGCTGCCTGGAGGAGATGAAGGCGCTGGGTGTCCGGGTCGCGATGGACGACTTCGGCACCGGCTACTCCTCGCTCAGCTACCTGTCGCGGTTCCCGGTGGACATCCTCAAGATGGACCGCTCGTTCCTCGAGCCGCAGGCCAACCCGGACAACGGCCTGGCGGCGGCGGTGATCGCGCTGGGCGGCACGCTCAGCCTCCAGGTGGTGGCGGAGGGCATCGAGCTCGACAACCAGATGGACGCGCTGCGCGAGCTCGGCTGCGAGCTGGGCCAGGGCTTCCTGTTCGCGCGGCCGATGGACGTCGCCGCGATCCGCACGTATCTGCAGGACGCCCGTCGGCGTTCGTCGCTCGCGGGCCTTCCGCCGGCCGCCGACGAGCCCCGCGCCGATGCAGCATAGTTACGACGGCCACGACCGCCCGGGGGGGTTCGACCGGGTGAGCCTGCTGGCGCCGCTGCGGCGCCGCGACTTCCGGGTGCTGTGGGGCGGGATGACGATCTCGCTGATCGGCGACGGCGCCTTCCTGGTGGCGATGACCTGGCAGGTCTACGCGATCTCGAATGCGCCCAGCGCCCTGTCCATGGCCGGCATCGCGATGACGCTGCCGACCATCCTGCTGCTCCTGTTCGGCGGAGTGGTCACCGACCGGATCGACCGCCGGCGGGTGCTGATCGCCGCAGACGTGGTACGTGGCATCGCGGTCGCCGGGCTGGCCGTGCTGTCGCTGACAGGCGCCCTCCAGCTGTGGCACGTGATGGTGCTGGTCGCCGTCTACGGCGCCGGCCAGGCCTTCTTCGGCCCGGCCTTCGACGCGATCGTGCCCGACCTGCTGCCCGAGGACGAGCTGGCGCAGGCCAACTCGCTCGACCAGCTGGTGCGGCCGATCGCGTTCCGCCTGATCGGCCCCGCGCTGGGCGGCTGGCTGATCGCCGCGCTGGGAGTCGGCACGGCGATCGCGCTGGACGCGGTCTCGTTCGCCGCGTCCGTGGTGGCCGTACTTGCGATGCGGCCGGTCGCCTCCCGGGCGGCCGCCGCGACCGGCTCGGTCGCCGCCGAGATGCGCCAGGGCTACCGCTTCGTCCGCGCCAACGTCTGGATCTGGGGAACCCTGATCTCGGCCGCGGTCGCCTACCTCTGCTTCCTGGGGCCGACCGAGGTGCTCCTGCCCTACGTGGTCAAGAACGACCTGGGCGGCACCGCCGGCCAGCTCGGCCTGGTGTTCGCCGCCGGAGGCCTGGGCTCCGTGCTGGCGGCCGTCGCCATGGGCGGCGTGGGGTACCCGCGGCGCAGCATCACCGTGATCTACGTCGTCTGGACGCTGGCCACCGTTGCCGTCGCCGGCTACGGGCTGGCCACGGCCTGGTGGCAGCTGATGGTCGTCAGCTTCGTCTTCAACTCGCTGGAGACGGTGGGCACCATCGTCTGGGCGACGATGAAGCAGCGGCACGTCCCGGCCGCGCTGCTGGGCCGTGTCTCCAGCCTGGACTGGCTGATCTCGATCGGCCTGCTGCCCATCTCGTTCGCCCTGACCGGTCCCGTCTCCGCGCTGATCGGCGCCCAGACGACGCTGATCGTGGCCGGGCTGGTGGGCGGCTCGGTCACCCTGGCCGCGCTGTTCCTGCCCGGTATGCGCGACATCGAGCGCGCCGCCCCGGTCGTCCGGCTCCCCGCCGCGGCGCCCGAGGAGCCCGTCCGCCGCGCGGCCTAGAGCCTCTCGGACCCTCTTTACCTGTTCCGCGGCCGCACGCCGTGGTACCGTCGGGGTGTGTGGGCGTTGCGTGTGACGGCGGCCGGCGCAGCGTGCGCCGTGCTGGCACTGACCGCGGGGACGGCGGCGGCCGACCCCTTCTTCCCGGACGCCGGGAACCGCGGCTACGACGTCGGCGCCTACCACCTGCGCATGCGGTACACGCCCGCCACGGGCGTCCTGCGCGGCGACGCTGACATCGCGGCCACCGCCACCCAGCGGCTGGCGTCGTTTCACCTCGACTTCCGCATGCGACCCGACCGGGTCGCGGTCGATGGGCAGCGGGCGGCGTTCCGGCGGCGCGGACAGGAGCTGGTGGTGACACCGGCGACGCCGGTCGTCGCGGGCGCCCGGTTCCACGTGCGGGTGCTCTACGCGGGCGTCCCGCATCCGGTCACCGACCCGGACGGCTCGCCCGACGGCTTCATCCCCACGGACGACGGCGCCTTCGTCGCCAACGAGCCGCAGGGCGCGCCCAGCTGGTTCCCGGCCAACGACACTCCGCTCGACAAGGCCCGCTTCACCGTCGCCATGAGCGTGCCCGAGGGCCTCACGGCCGTGGGCAACGGCCGGCTGGTGTCGTCGACGACGGCACACGGCTGGAGCACATTCCGCTGGAGCGAGGCGCGGCCGATGGCGACCTACCTGGCGACGATCACGGTCGGCCGGTTCGCCGTCGCCAGGGGCTCCGCGGCAGGCATCCCGTCGTACGTCGCCGTCGATCCTCGCGAGGCGGCCGCGGCGGCGCCCGCGCTGGCGAAGCTGCCGGCGATCCTCGCGTTCGAGCAGCACCTGCTGGGGCCGTACCCGTTCGGACAGGTCGGGGCCATCGTCGATCACCACGCCGGCGCCGGCTATGCCCTCGAGACCCAGACGCGGCCGGTGTTCGACGGCGCGCCGGACGCCTCCACGCTCGCCCACGAGCTGGCACACCAGTGGTTCGGCGACTCCGTGTCGTTGCGGCACTGGCCCGACATCTGGCTGAACGAGGGGTTCGCGACCTACGTCGAGTGGCTGTGGGACGCCCAGGACGGCGGGCAGTCGGTGGCCGAGGACTTCCGCCAGGTGCAGCAGATCCCCGCCCGCTCGTCGTTCTGGTGTGTCGCGCCCAACGCCCTGCCCGGGCCGGAGTGGCTGTTCTCGGGACCGGTCTATGTCCGCGGGGCGGCGACGCTGGAGGCGCTGCGGCGGCGGATCGGCGACGATGCCTTCTTCCGGCTGCTGCCGGCCTGGGCGCGCATTCACCGCTACGGCAACGGCACCACCGCGCAGTTCGAGCGGCTGGCCGAGCGCATCTCGGGCCGCCGGCTGGGCCCGCTGTTCGCGGAATGGCTGACGACGCCGCGCAGGCCGGGATCGGCGATCGATCCGTGCGCGAGGCTGCAGGTCGGAGCGGCGGACCCGGCCGCGCGGCGATGAGGCGCCTCGCCGTCGCCTTCGCTGCGGCGCTCCTGCTGGGCGCGCCGGCAGCGCACGCCGCCGTGCCGCCGCCCGGCGTCGCCCCCGCCTACCGGATCGTCCTGCGCGCCTCGGCGGACGGCCGGAGCTGGCGCGGCACCGAGACGCTCTCCTTCGCGAACGCGTCGAACAGGCCGCTCAGTCGCGTCTGGCTGCGGCTGTGGGACAACGGGATCGCCGGCTGCACCGACCCGCTGCCGGAGCGCGTCGGGCCGATCGCCGGCGGCGCCGCCGGCCCGATGGCGGCGGGATGCTCCGCCCTCGCCGTCGATCTCGACCATCCGCTTGCGCCCGGCCGCCGGGCGACCCTCGGCTTCCCGCTCGCGGTTGACGTCCCCGACCGGGCCGACCGGTTCGGTCACCTGGGGGCGCAGGTGCTGGTCGGCAACGCCGTGCCGCTGCTCGCCGTCCGCCGTGACGGCCGCTGGGACCTCGATCCGTACTCGATCCTGGGCGACAGCTTCGTGTCCGACATCGGGACGTTCAGCCTGACGCTGGACACGCCGGCGGCGATGGGCGTCGCCGCGACCGGCGCGCCGGTGCGTGACGACGTCGCCGGCGGCCGCAGGCTCGAGGTGTTCGACGCGCCGCGCGTGCGCGACGTGGCCTGGGTCGTCGGCCCGATGGCCGAGACCGACGTCGCCACCGCCGACGGCGTCCGCATCCGCGTGTGGATCCCCGACGACGACACGACCGACAAGGTTGCCAACCTCACCCGCCGGGCCGTCGGCGCCCTGACCACCTACGAGCAGTGGTACGGCCGCTATCCGTACCCGGAGCTGGACGTCGTGATGACGCCCCAGATCGCCTTCGGCGGCATGGAGTACCCGAACCTGATCATGGCGCGCTCCGGAGCCCTGGCGCACGAGATCGCCCACCAGTGGTGGTACGGCATGGTCGGCGACGACCAGTACCGCTCGCCCTGGCTGGACGAGGCGTTCGCCACCTATACCGACGGCCGCCACGCGGGCTGGCTCGACGATCTCTGCGCCGGCCCGTTCACGTGGAAGGATCCGCGCGAGGCGGTCACCGACGGCATGGGCTGGTGGGATGCGCATCCGACCCGCTACTCGCCGGTCGTCTACGTCGCGGGCGCCTGCACGCTGCACGACCTGGAGCGGGTGCTGGGATCGGACGCGATGCTGTCGATGCTGCGCGCCTACATCGGCGCGCACCGCTACGGCTGGTCGACGACGACGTCGTTCGCGCGCGCCGCGCAGGCCGCGACCACCGTCAACCTGGCGCACTTCTGGCGGGCCCACCGGGTGGATCTGCCGGCGGCGCCTGCGGTAATGTCGCACCGATGAGCATCGACCTCGGATCCCGCCTCGACCAGGGCGTGACGCTGCCCTTCTCCTGGTTCGCCGATCCGGCGGTGTTCCGGCTCGAGCAGGAGCGCATCTTCGGCACCTCCTGGCAGTACGCGGGCGTCGCCGACTGGGTCGCCGAGCCGGGCCAGTACTTCACCTGCCGCGCGGGGCTGGTGCCGGTCGTCGTCGTCCGCGACCACGACGGCTCGCTCAACGGCTTCGTCAACATCTGCCGCCACCGGGCGACCGAGGTGGCGCAGGGCCGCGGCCGCCGCGAGACGCTCCAGTGCCCCTACCACGCCTGGACCTACGGGCTGGACGGCTGCCTGCGCGCCGCGCCGCGGTCCGACCGCGAGCCCGGCTTCGACCGCTCGCAGCTCGGCCTGCTGCCGGTCTCCGTGGACACCTGGGGCCCGCTGGTGTTCGTCAACCGTGACCTGGACGCGCCGCCGCTGGCGCACTTCCTGGGCGGCCTCCCGCAGATCGTCGAGGCGGCCGGCGTCCACTTCGGCGAGCTGCGCTACCGCGACCGGGTCGAGTGGGAGCTGAACGCGAACTGGAAGGCCGTCGTCGAGAACTACCTCGAGTGCTACCACTGCCCGACCGCGCACCCCGGCTTCTCCAAGCTGATCGACGTCGATCCCGATGCCTACCGGCTGACGTCCGACGAGTGGTTCTCGAGCCAGGTGGCGCCGATCCGCCGCGACGTGGCCGCCGGCGGCGGGATGGCCGCGTACCGGCCGAACGGGGCGGTGTCCGAGGCGCACTTCCACTGGCTGTGGCCGACCTTCACGATCAATGTGCTGCCCGGCCCGGCCAACCTCGCCGCGTTCTCCTTCTTCCCGATCGACGCCGACCGCACGCTGACGATCACCGACACCTTCTTCGGCGAGGAGGCCACCGAGGAGCAGATCGCCGAGCTGACCGAGTTCGGCACGCAGGTGGGCACGGAGGACCAGGCGCTGGTCGAGTCGATCCAGCGTGCGGCGCGCTCGGGCGGCCTCGACCACGGCCGGCTGATGCTCTCCAGCGAGCACCTGATCCAGCACTTCCAGCGCCTGGTGGAGCGATCGCTGCGGTGAGCGGCCCGGTGCGGGTCGGCCTGCTGTCGACCGCCCGCATCAACGCCTCGCTGATCGGCGCCGCCGCGGGCGGTGAGGCGGCGCGCGTGGTCGCCGTTGCCAGCAGAGACGGCGACCGGGCGCGGGCGTATGCCCGTGAGCACGGGATCCCGTCGGCGCACGGCTCCTACGACGAGCTGCTGGCAGATCCCGGTGTGGAGCTGGTCTACGTCTCGGTGCCGAACGCCCTGCACGCCGAGTGGGTGCTGCGGGCGCTGGACGCCGGCAAGCACGTGCTCTGCGAGAAGCCCCTCAGCCGCCGGCACCAGGACGCCGTCCGCTGCGTCGAGTCGGCCGCGCGTGCCGGGCTGGTGCTGGCGGAGGGCTACATGTATCGCCACCACCCGCAGACGCGCAGCGTCGCCGAGCTGGTCTCCTCCGGCGCGATCGGCCGGCCGCTCGAGATCGCCGCGTCCTTCGGCTTCGCCGTCGAGATCCCCGGCGACGACGCGCTGCTCGACCCGTCGCTTGACGGCGGGTCGCTGCTGGACGTCGGCTGCTATCCGGTCAGCGCCGCGCGGCTGCTGTGCGGGGAGCCGGTCGGATTCAAGGGCGCCGCCCGGCTCGGCCCCACCGGCGTGGACGTCGGCTTCGAGGGCGAGCTGGTCTTCGCCGGCGGCGTCACCGCCCGCGTGGAGAGCTGGTTCGATCGCCCGCACGGCGGCTCGCTCGAGGTGCGGGGCGAGCGAGGGGAGCTGCGCGTGGCCGACCCGTGGACGTGCGAGCGGCCGGGGATCCAGCTGAACGGTGAGCTCCTGCCCGTCGCGCCGGCCGACAGCTACTGGCTGCAGCTCGAGGACGTCGCCTCGGCGGTGCGCGACGGCCGGCCGGCGCTGGTCTCGGGCGACGAGATCGCCGGCCAGGCGCGGGCACTCGAGGCCCTGCTGGCCGCGGCTGCCTGAGGCTAGGCGAAGGTACGGGCGGAGGCGTGCGAGCGCAGGCTGCCCGCGGTCGTCCGGGCCCAGACGTGCAGCTGGTACTCGCCGCCCTCCCGGGCGCGCAGCGTCCGGCTGAAGGTGAAGCTCTCGTGCGGCCCGAACCGTCCCTGGCCGGCCACCCCGGCGCCCCCGAACGGCGTGGACAGATCGCCCTCGAACCTGATCGATCGGGCGCTGTCGCTGGTGTTGGTCACGACGATCGACCAGGTCACCCGCTCGCCTACGTCGGCGTGATTCGGCGAGATGCTGGCGACCACCAGGACGTCCGGGTTCTGATTCCCCGTGCGGATCATCGCCGAGGCCGCGGGCGCGAACGCAAGCGCCGCCAGGGCTGTCAGCAGCAGGACGGCGATCAGGTGTCGTCGGCGCACGACTCTGAGCATCTCACATCGGCGGCAGAAACGCGACGAGGGGCCCCGCCCAGGCCGGCGGAGCCCCTCGTCGCGCGCTCTGACCCTAGAACGTGGAGTGATGCACGGCGGAGAGCTGCCACCGCTCGCCGCGCCACAGCCACACGTCGGTGCGCACCTCGCCAGTGAGCCGGTAGGAGGCGAGCGCGGTGTCACCCGCGATGGTGAGGATGGGCTCGACCCCGTCCCGCTCCTCGACCGTGTGCCTCAGCTCAGTTGCCGGATCCAGTGCGATTGCCGTCGTCATTGTTGACCCCCTGATAAGTGACCGCTCGACCCCGAGAGCGATCCGTCACACCGGGTTATCGCCACAGCGTGACAACGGTAGAGGCGTTTACTGGAGAGTTTGCAAAACCATTACAGATGGAGGAATGGGCGGTTCCGGGAGGTTGGCCGCGTCTGCGGGTAGAGTTGGGCCGCGTGGGCCGAGGCGTCATGGGGCCTCCACCGATCGAGCGGGTCACCGCCGCGTCGTCTGCGGACGCGGCCTGGCCCCGAGTGCGGCGCCGACAATCATCCGGCCGCCGCGGTCGTCGAACGATGTGGAGGATCGGTCCGGAAGGAGAACCAAGGAGGGAACGCGTGCGACTGGGGATACGTGTGACAGCGCTGCTCGCCGGCCTCGTGCTGGTGGCGGGCTGCGGATCGAGCTCGGGGAGCGGATCCAATGGCGGATCGGCGGCAGGCGGCGGGGGCAACTCCGACGCCACGGTGATCATGGGCACCACCGATACGGCGGTGCACTTCGACCCGGCCGACGCCTACGACCTGCACTCGTGGAACGTGATCTACAACGTGTACGACGAGCTGCTGGTGGTGCCGCCGGGCGGCAACACGCCGCAGCCGTCGCTGGCGACCAGCTGCAACTGGGACGATCCCAAGACCTACACCTGCAAGCTGCGGTCGGGGGTCAAGTTCCAGAACGGCGACCCGCTGACGTCCAAGGACGTTGCCTGGTCGTTCCAGCGCAGCATCGAGATCAACGGCGACCAGGGCGTGTGCAGCCTCTTCTCGTCCCTGGCCGACTGCGGCAAGTGGACCGGCAACGAGATCACGACGCCGGATCCGATGACCGTCACCTTCCACCTGCGGCAGCCCGACGCCACGTGGCCGTTCATCCTGGCCACCGGCGGCGCGGCGATCGTGCCGTCCGGCGTCTACCCGGAGAAGAAGCTCCAGCCCGACGACCAGGCGATCGGCACGGGCCCGTACAAGCTGGTCAAGTACCAGCCGGGCGTCCAGACGGTGCTCGAGCGGAACCCCGACTACTGGGGCGACCCGCCCAAGAACGCGCGCGTCCTGATCCAGTACTACAAGGACAGCTCGTCGCTGAAGCTGGCGATCCAGGGCGGCGACGTGGACATCGCGTTCCGCAACCTGACGCCGACGGACATCGACAGCCTGCGCGGCGCCAGCGGCCTGAGCGTGGTCGAGGGCCAGGGCATCGAGACGCGCTACCTGGTGTTCAACACCAAGCTCGACCCCGGCAAGCAGCTCGCGGTGCGGCGGTCGGTCGCGTACCTGATCGATCGTGACTCGATCGCGAAGAACGTCTACAACGGCACCGTCACACCGCTGTACTCGATGATCCCGGCCGGCCTGGTCGGCCACACCGACGCGTACAAGGACGAGTACGGGGCCACGCCCAATCCCGACGCCGCCAAGAAGGAGCTGACGGACGCGGGCATCCAGACGCCGGTACCGATCACGATCTGGTGGACGCCGACGCACTACGGCGACAGTTCGGCGGACGAGTACACGGAGATCAAGCGCGAGCTGGAAGGCAGCGGCCTGTACACCGTCACGCTCAAGTCCGAGGAGTGGGACCAGTACACGGTGGACAAGGCGAAGGACATCTTCCCCGCCTTCGAGCTGGGCTGGTTCCCGGACTACCCGGACGCCGACGACTACAGCGCGTACTTCTATCCTGACGGCGGGTTCTGGAACGGGCACTATGACAACCCGCAGATCGACGCAGCCATCGACAAGGAGAAGGCCTCCACCGACACCGCCACCAGGACGGCCGCTTTCGCGACCATCCAGAAGCTGGCGGCGAAGGACGCCCCGACGATCCCGGTCTGGCAGGGCAAGCAGATCGCCGTCGTCCGGGACGGGGTCTCGGGCGTGCAGGAGACGTTCGACCCGGCCTACATCTTCCGCTTCTGGCTGATCAGCAAGAGCTGAACCACCGCACTCCGGGGAGCCCCCACGCGGGGCTCCCCGGGCGCCTCCATGGCCCGACAGACCACCTCGCTGCGGACATATGCGCTGACCAGGCTCGTCCTGGTGGTGCCGATGATCCTGATCCTGCTGACGCTCGTGTTCTTCCTCATGCGCGTCGCGCCGGGCGACCCGGTCAGCGCCGCACTGGGCGGCCGCCTGTCGCCGAAGGAGCTGCAGGAGCGGCGAGCTGCCGGCGGCTACGACAAGCCGATCCTGCGCCAGTACGTGGAGTACCTGGGCGACGTCGCCCATCTCGACTTCGGCAACACGATCACGGACAACCGGCCGGTCACCGACGTGATCGTCGAGAACGGCAGCGCCACGCTCGAGCTGACGTTCTGGGCGATGGCCGTGGCGATCACGGTTGGCGTCGGGCTCGGCCTGGTGGCCGGCCGGTTCCGGGACAGCGGCGGCGACGTCGGCATCCGCATGTTCGGGATCGTCATCTACGCCTTCCCCGCCTTCTTCCTGGGCTTCCTCGCCCAGCTCGTGTTCGGCCAGTACCTGGGCTGGCTGCCCACCTCGGGGCGCGCCAGCCCCGAGGTCCAGTTCCTGCTGCCGGTGCACACCCACCTCTTCCTGATCGATGCGCTGATCGCCGGTGACTGGAGCTCGTTCGTGGACGTGGTCAAGCACCTGATCCTGCCCGCGGTGACGCTGGGGTTGATCATCAGCGGCGTGCTGATCCGGCTGGTGCGGGTGAACGTCGTGCAGACGCTGCGCGGCGACTACGTCGAGGCGGCGCGGGCGCGCGGCGTCAGCGAGCGCGGCGTCGTCTACAACCACGCGTTCAAGAACGCGCTGGTGCCGGTGGTCACCGTGCTCGGCCTCCAGGTCGCGCTGCTGCTGTCGGGCGCCGTGCTGACCGAGACCACGTTCAACTGGCCGGGCATCGGCTTCGAGCTCGTCCGGTACCTCAACAACCGCGACTACATCGCCGTGCAGGGCATCATCACCTTCTTCGCGCTGGTGGTCGTCATCGTCAGCCTGCTGATCGACTTCGCCACCGCCTGGATCGACCCGAGGGTGCGGTACTGATGGCGGTCGTCGGCGGAGGAGTGGGACGGCTGCGGTCGGCGTGGAGCAGGACGTCCGCGCCGATCCGCGAGGCCCGCGGCGTGCCCCGCTGGATCCTCTGGACGGGGATCATCATCACGCTCGTGTTCGTGGTGATGGCGCTGACCGCGCCCTGGATCGCGCCGTACGGCTTCGACCAGTACAAGGACGCGGCCGGCCACCGCTTCCCCAAGCAGGGGCACCCCTCGTCTGCCCACTGGTTCGGCACCAACGTCCAATCCACGGACGTCCTCTCTCGCGTCATCTACGGCGCCCAGACCGAGCTCAAGGTGGTCCTGCTGTCCGTCGTCCTGTCGCTCGCGATCGGCCTGCCGCTCGGCCTGATGTCGGGGTACTTCGGCGGGCCGATGGATCGCGTGCTGGTGCTGATCATGGACGCCCTGTTCGCGTTCCCCTACCTGCTGCTGGCGATCGTCGTCGCGTTCCTGCTGGCCGACCGGTTCGGCCAGGGCGTCGCCACGGCCGCGTTCGCGATCGCCGTCGTCTACACGCCGCAATACTTCCGCGTGGTCCGAAACCACGTCATCAGCCTGCGCGAGGAGTCCTACGTCGAGGCCGCGCGTGCGCTGGGCGCGCGGCCGTTCACGGTGATCTCGCGCTACGTGTTCCAGAACGTGATCCAGAGCGTGCCCGTGCTGGCAACGTTGAACGCCGCCGATGCGATCCTGACGCTGGCCGCACTCGGCTTCCTGGGCTACGGCATCCAGCCGACGGAGGCGTCGGAGTGGGGGTACGACAGCTCTCGAGCCATCTCCGACGCCGGCGCCGGCATCTGGTGGACCGGGCTCTACCCGGGGCTCGCCATCGTGCTGCTGGTGACGGCGCTGACGCTGCTCGGCGAGGGCCTGAACGACGTGCTCAACCCCGTGCTGCGCCGCCGCCGGATGGATCCGGTCGTGCTGCCGCCGCGTGAGACGGAGGAGGGCTGATGGGGGACGATGTCGTGCTGGAGCTGCGTGACCTGCGCGTTTGGTACGCCAGCGCCCGCGGCGCCGTCCGCGCGGTGGACGGCTGCTCGATCTCGATCGGGCGGGGCGAGGTGCTGGGCCTGGTGGGAGAGTCCGGCTCGGGCAAGTCCACGCTAGGCCGCGGCATCATCGGCCTGCTCCCGGACGGCTCGGCGCGCGACGGCGAGGTGCGGTTCATGGGCGAGGACATCGTCGGGCTCTCGGGCCGCGACCTGCGGCGCCTGCGCGGCCCCGAGATCGGGCTGATCTTCCAGGAGCCGATGACGCGCCTGAACCCGCTGATGCGGATCGAGGATCACTTCAGCGAGGTGCTGAACGTCCACGAGCCCAACCTCTCCAAGCGCGAGGTGCGGGCACGGTCGCTTGAGGCGCTGGGTGGGATGGGGATCCCGCCGACCCGGTTCCGCAGCTACCCGCACGAGTTCTCCGGCGGCATGCGCCAGCGCATCATGATCGCGCTGGCGCTGGTGCTGAACCCCAAGCTGCTGATCGCAGACGAGCCGACCACGGCGCTGGACGTGCTGGTCGAGGCCCAGATCCTCGCCATCCTCGCCGACCTCAAGCGCAACTACGACACGGCCCTGCTGCTGATCACCCACAACCTCGGCATCGTCGCGGAGGCCTGCGACCGGGTCGCGGTGATGTACGCCGGCCAGGTGGTCGAGGAGGGCGACGCGACCGCGGTCTTCTCGCAGCCCGCGCACCCGTACACGCGCGAGCTGCTGCGCTCGGTGATCTCGCTCAACACCACCGGCCTGCACTACATCCCGGGCGCGCCGCCCAGCCTGATCGACCCGCCGGTGGCGTGCCGGTTCCACCCGCGCTGTCCGGACGCGATGCGGGTGTGCGCGGCGATCGCGCCTGTCGAGCAGCGCCGTCCCGGCGGCGGCCGCGTCCGCTGCTGGCTGCACGGCCCCGAGCGCGACATTCCGCCCGGCGGCCGCGAGCCGCTGGAGATGGGGGAGATCGCCGTGGCGGAGGAGGCCTGATGCCGGCCGAGGCGATGCTCGACGTCGAGCAGCTGGAGGTGCACTTCGCCCTGCGCGGCAGCTTCGGCGCACGCCTGCTGGGCCGGGGGACGGACGCCGTCAGAGCGGTGGACGGCGTCTCGTTCAGCCTCCGCAAGGGCGAGGTGCTGGGCGTGGTCGGCGAGTCGGGCAGCGGCAAGACGACCCTGGGACGGGCGCTGCTGCGGCTGGTCGACCCGACTGCCGGGTCGATCCGCTTCGAGGGGCAGGACATCGCGGCGTTGCGCGAGCGGGACGTGCGCGCGCTGCGGCGGCGGATGCAGATGGTGTTCCAGGACCCGCATGCGTCGCTCAATCCGGCGATGACGATCGAGCGGGCGGTCGGGCACCCGCTCCAGATCCACCACGTCACCCGCAACCGCGAGGAGATCAGCAGCCAGGTCGCCGCCGCCTTGGCCCGGGTCGGGCTGACGCCGCCCGAGCAGTACATGGGCAAGTACCCCAGCGACCTCTCCGGCGGCCAGAAGCAGCGCGCTGTGCTGGCTCGCTCGATCATCCTCGGCCCCAGCCTGCTGGTGGCCGACGAGCCGGTCTCGATGCTCGACATGAGCGTGCGGGCGAAGATCCTCGAGCTGATGCTTGCGCTCAAGCGCGACCTCGACCTGACCTACGTCTACATCACCCACGACCTGGCGACGGCGAAGTTCTTCTGCGACCGGGTGGCGATCATGTACCTGGGCCG
The DNA here is from genome assembly GCA_963797175.1 of uncultured Actinomycetes bacterium. Taxonomy (GTDB): domain Bacteria; phylum Actinomycetota; class Thermoleophilia; order Gaiellales; family JAICJC01; genus DATLLN01. The sequence goes on along the minus strand of CAWCOL010000009.1, from coordinate 327,375 downwards.
CATCGTCGAGATCGGGCCGACCGCCGACATCTTTGCCAACCCGCAGCACCCGTACACGGTCTCGCTGCTGAAGGCGATCCCCGACCCCGACCCGGAGCGGCGGATCCCCCGCGACCTGCCGCGCGGCGAGGTGCCGGACGCGGCCGCGCCGCCGCTGGGCTGCCGCTTCCACCCCCGCTGCCCGCGGGCGTTCGCGCCCTGCGGCTGGGAGGCGCGCGACCTCGGCGACCTGCTGGAGGCGCGCTGGTCGCAGACCGGGGAGACGCGGTTCGAGCGCGAGCGCGAGGTCGTCGGTGACCTGGCGGCGCTGGAGGGGCTCGACCGGGAGGTGCGAGTGCCCGCCGCCGGCGGCCACTCGGGCGCCGAGGTCGCCGCGGTGCTGGCGGCGATGCGCGAGGACGACCCCGACGAGCCGTTCTGGAGCGGGGTGGAGGCGCTCGAGCCGGAGGCCTCGGCGGTGCGCATCCTGTTCCGCGAGCGGTTCGACCCGGGGCTGCGCGACCGTGGCGGCGTGCGCGTTGCCTGCCACCTGTACGACCCCGACCGCGGAGGTCAGCCGTGAGCGCGGATGGCCGGACCCGCATCGACGTCAGCCATGTCGTCGAGGACGGCATGACGACGTACCCCGGCCTGCCCGTGCCGATCGTCTGCGACTACCTCAGCCGCGAGCGCAGCCGAACTGTGTACGCGCCGGGGACGGAGTTCCAGATCGGTGCCGTCACGCTCTGCTCGAACACCGGCACGTACTTGGACAGCCCGTTCCACCGCTACGCGGACGGGATCGACCTGGCGGAGCTGCCGCTCGACCGGCTGGCCGACCTGGACGCGGTCGTGATCGATGCCGAGCCCGATCCCGCGGTCGGCCCCGACGCGTTCGCCGGCGTGGAGGTGGGCGGGCGAGCCGTGCTCGTGCGGACGGGCTGGCACCGCCACTGGCGCACGCCGCAGTACGCGACCGGGCACCCGTTCCTGACCGCCGACGCCGCCGAGCACCTGACCGCGGCGGGCGCGCTGCTGGTCGGCATCGACTCGCTCAACATCGACGACACCCGCGGCGGCGAGCGGCCCGTCCACTCGACGCTGCTGGCCGCAGGGATCCCCATCTGCGAGCACCTGGCCGACCTCTCGCCGCTGCCGGCGGGCGGCTTCCGGTTCAGCGCCGTCCCGGTGCGGATGCGCGGGATGGGCACGTTCCCGGTGCGCGCGTACGCCGTGCTCTAGGGAGAGAACGCGTAGAGCGTGCCCTGCCCGGTGACGTTGTCGTTGGCGCCGAAGACGATCATGCCGTCGGCGATGGCGGGGGTCGAGCCCAGGTAGTTGCCGTCGATGTTCGCCTGCACGAACGAGATCGGGTTGCAGACGCTCTTGCCGCAGCCCCGCGCGTCGTAGGCGTACATGCCGACGTCCACCGGGAAGCCCGAGGCTGGGCCCTTGCCCACGAAGATGATGCCGTTGGCGATGGCGGGGGAGGACTCGAACCCGGACGCGAAGTTGACGCCGGTCCAGGTTGCCTTGCAGAACCGCTTGCCGCAGCCCTGGGCCGGGAAGGCCGAGAGCACGCCGATGTTCTGCCCCGGTGTCGGCGTGAACTGGCTCGACGTGAACACCATGCCGTGCCAGACGGCGGGTGTCCCCTGGCCGCCGTCGTCGCCGAGATCGCCCGACCACAGCGGCGTGCACACCGCGGCGCCGCAGCCGCCGGCGGCGAACGTGTCCAGCCGGGTCGTCTCGATGTAGACCGCGTCGCCGAACACCGTCGGGCCTGCGCTGAAGGCCGGGCCGCCGAGCCTGGCCGTCCAGCTGGGCGTGCACGTCGCCGCACCGCAGCCGCCGGCCGGGAAGGCGTACATCCGCCCGTTGCTGGAGCCGATGTAGACGGTGCCGTTGCCGACCGCCGGGGGCGCAACCAGGTGCCCGCCCGCCTTGCCGATCCAGAGCGGCTCGCACACTGCGGCGCCGCAGCCGGCGGCGGCGAATGCCTCGAGCTGCCCGCGCTGGTAGGTGCCGACGTAGACGACGCCGTTGGCGATGGCCGGGGACGAGTCGACGACCCCGGCTCCCATGTGACCCTTCCAGAGCGGTGCGCAGGTCGGCGCGAAGTTGCAGCCGCCCGCGGGGAAGGCGTACAGGTAGTGGTCGGCGGAGGCCACGAACACCTCGTTGCGCCAGACGGCGGGCGCCGCGGTGATGTCGTTGCGGGTCTGGCCGGTCCAGAGTGGATCGCAGCGGGAGCCGAAGCAGCCGGCCAGGTTGAACGCCGAGAGCCGGCCGTCGAAGCCGGTGATGAAGGCGATCCCGCCGGCGATCACCGGCGACGCCTCGTCGGCCGAGCTGGGGCCGTACGTGCCGGTCCAGGCCTGGGACAGCGTCGCGATGTTGTCCCGCGTGAATGCGGTGTCGAAGGGGTTGTACCCGCGGTGGGTCGCCGCCTTGCCGAACTGCGGCCACTCGAGCGGGTAGTTGAGCACCGACGGCTGCGGCGCGGCGGCCGCGCCGGCCGTGCTCCCGGCGATGCATGCGAGCAGCGTCACGACAACGATCGATCCCCGTCGAATCCACCTGGCCATCACGTCCCCTCCCCGGTCACCAACGGCCTGTCACCGTGCGTACGCGCTCGGCGTGCGGTCGGATTGCCGCGAGGCCGCCGGATGCGAGAGAATACCGGCGAAGGCTCCGAGATGTTCCGCGCCGTGAGAGGTGCGGCGAGACGAGGTGATCGCGTGCCCGGGCTGGCTCCGCCCGCGGACAGGGTGTTCGACGACGACCGCGCGTGGTGGGAACGGCCGCCCGTGGACGAGCTGCCGGGCGACATCGCGGCGATGGTCGACCTGTGCGACCGGCCCGGCCTGCGGGTGGTCGTCTCGCACCTGGACGCATACTCGACGGGCCTGGCGTTCGACGTCGTCGCAGCGGGCGAGCGGCTGCACGACGTGGACGCGAGCATCGCCGGCGCCCTGCGCGTCGAGGTCGAGTACCCGGATGGCCGGCGGGCGGCGTCGGACGACCCGTGGATCGAGGGCGGGTCCTCGCCGCCGGCGGAGCTGGTGCTGTCGGACTGCGGCTGGGCGATGTGGCGCTCGCGCGTGCGCAGCCGCTGGTTCCTCTGGCCGCTGCCGGGCGAGGGCGCCGTCACCTGGCGGGTGTGCCTGCCGCCCGGCGGCGAGGAGGAGGTCACCGGGACGCTCGACGCGGCGGTGCTGCTCGATGGGGCGGCCCGGGCGACGCGGCTATGGGGCGCGGCATGACGGATCTGTTCCTGCCGCCGGAGCCGCACCATGGGATCGCTCCCGCGTGGCTCGATCCTCTGCCCGGGGAGCTGGGCGTCGCGGTGCCGTTCCAGGCGGTGCTCGCCGACACCGGCGAGGACGCGCTGGCGGTGCGGCACCTGGTCGCGCACTCGAACGGCTTCGAGTTCACGCTCGGGTACCGCAGCCGGCGCCGGCTGCACACCTTGCACTGGGGCCGGCACGACGGCACCGACTGGATGCCGATCCTGGGCCGGCTGCCGGACGAGCTGTTCCGGATCGCCGTGGTGTTCGACGACGGCCGCCGGGCGACGAGCCTGGAGGAGTCCGGCAGCTTCCGGCCGGAGGGGCCGACGATCCGCGAGCGCGAGGGCTCGGGCGGCCGCCTCTGGTGGGACGGCCGCTACTGGGTCGGGCCGGTGCCCGCCCGCGATGGCGTGGAGCTGGTCTGCGAGTGGCCGGTGGCCGGCATCGGCCCGACCTCGCTCGAGCTGCCCGCTGCCGCCCTGCGCGCAGCGGGCCTCCGCTCCCGCTCGGCCCGGCACTGACCGCGTCGCGCACGGCCTGGCACCGATTCGGGCAGCGGTTCAGCCCGCGGGGGCGGGGATGCCGTGCCGCTCGACGATGCGGTCGTAGTTCAGCCGCAGCAGCGCGATCACGTCCTGCACGTCGTCGTCGCTCGCCAGCGACCGCGCGGCGGGACCGCGCTGGCCGGGGAAGACGGGGTGCTCGGTGATCCGCCCCTGCGCCTGGAGGTCATCCCACACCGACTTGGGAAAGCTGAAGTGGGCGACGCGATCGCCGTGCAGGTGGCCGATCTGCCGGCGGCCGACCGTGAACGCCAGTTCGCCCCGGCTGCCCATGCCCGATTCGACGCCGGGCCACGAGGTGACCTCCTCGATGATCCGGCTGCTGGGCGTCGCTTCGTCCGCCATCCTGAACGAAGGGTAGCCCGCCTACTCGACCACGGTCAGCACGGCCGCGGCGACCAGCAGCACGGCCAGCGCGACGTTGATCGCACGGGCGCGCCGCGGATCGCGCAGCAGCGGCGCGAGCGACGCGCCGGCGATCAGCCAGGAGCTGTTGATGACGATGATCAGCACCGTCAGCACCGCGACCTTCCCGGCCGCGTCGATCGTCGTGTCGGTGGCCAGCCGCGTTCCGGCGAACACCGCGGCGATCGCGACCCACGCCTTCGGGTTGGCGACGCCGAGCAGCGCGCCGCCGGCGAGGGTGGGGGCGTCGGCGCGGCCTTCCGCCTGTGAGCGGCGGCGCCGTGGCGATGTGGTAGGCGAGCCACAGGATGTACGCGACGCCGACCGCGATCACGGCGGGCTGCACGGCCGGCACCGCGAGCAGCGCGGCGGTGATGCCGGTCGCCACGGCGAGCAGCACGGCGGCGGTGCCGACGACGATCCCGGCCAGGTAGGGCGCCGAGCGGCGCAAACCGAAGGCAGAGCCGGCCGCGGTCAGGCTGATCGTGGCCGGCCCCGGGCTGCCCATGATCGCCAGGGCGGTCACCACCAGCGATGCCAGCGCGCCCCAGGGCAGCGCCGCGACCACCTGCTCAGCCATCGGCGCGGTACCGTCCGTCCATGCGCGAGACGCTACGTGGCCTCCAGGGCACCGGTCTAGAACGATCCGGGGTGGGCGACGGGATCCGCTGGGGCGAGGGCGCCCCCGGTCTCGAGCGGGTCGAGGTGCGGCTCGCGAGCTGCGCGTTCGCGCCGCACCGCCACGACACGTACGCGATCGGCATGACGACGGCGGGCGTCCAGGCATTCGCCTACCGCGGGGCCCGCCGGATCTGCCTGCCGGGCGAGCTGCACGTGCTCCATCCCGACGAGGTGCACGACGGCGGTCCGGCGACCGAGGCCGGGTTCGCCTACCGCATCCTCTACGTCGAGCCAGAGCTGCTGCGCGGGCCGCTGGGCGGCGACGCGCTGCCGTTCGTCGCCGATCCCGTCCAGCGGCCGCTGCCGGCGACCCGCGCGCTGGTGCGGCTGCTGGCCGAGATGCACGAGCCGGTCGGCGACCTGGGCCGGCACGAGGCCGCGCTCGCCGTGTGCGAGGCGCTCCGTGCGCTGGCCGGCACGCCGGAGCCGGGCGGCGGGCCGATCGACGTCGCGGCCGTCGAACGGGTGCGGGAGCACCTCGCCGCGCATGCCCGCGAGCAGACGACCGCCGCCGAGCTGGAGCGGATCGCCGGCATCGACCGCTCCGTGCTCGTCCGCCAGTTCCGCCGCGCGTACGGCACCAGCCCGGATCGCTACCGGACGATGCGGCGGCTCGCGCTGGCGCGCGACGCGATCGGCGTCGGCACTCCGCTGGCGGAGGCCGCGGCCGGCTGCGGGTTCGCCGATCAGAGCCACATGACACGCCAGTTCACCCGGGCCTACGGCCTCACGCCGGGCCGCTGGGCGAGGCTGTCGCTCGGCGCTGCCTGACGGCTCAGACCGCCTGGAACTCGCCGACGATCGTGGCCAGCCGGCGGGAGGGCAGCGCCCGCTCGGCCCGGGCGAGCGCCGCGGCGACGTGCCGGTGGGCGCCGGCGTAGCGGTAGAGGGTCGCCACCGTCGTCAGCTCGCGCTGCTCGAAGCCCGCGACCTCGAGCGCGGTGCGCAGCCGGTCGGTGGTGTTGGCCCGGTAGACGGTGGGGAAGACGTCGCGCTCGGCGGCGCCCGTCACCCGCTTCTTGGTCAGCACGCGGACGGACTGGGGCAGGTGCCGGGCGGCGCCCAGCAGCGGGTTCGCGATGTTGGTCGTCAGCAGCACGAGCTCGCCGTTGACGTGCAGCACGCGGCGCCACTCACCGAACGCACGGACCGGCTCCGCCAGGTGCTCGACCACGAAGTTCGCGTAGACGAGGTCGAAGCTCCCGTCCTCGAACGGCAGCCGGTGCGCGTCGGCCTCGACGAACTCGTCCAGGTAGGGGTTCTCGTGGCCGGCCTCGGCGTCGGTGTCGAGGCCGACCAGCCGGTCGATCCGCTCACGCAGGTCGATCAGCCGGGTGGTGCGGCCGCAGCCGACCTCGAGGACCGTCGCGTGGTCGTGCACGGCCCGCTCGAGCACCCTCCGCTCGACCGCCGTATGCGACGTCTCGATGTCGTGACCGGGACACATGGCTTCATGTGTCTGCAGAGGCGCACCCCATCGGCTCCCCTCCGAAGGCACGCTACACGCTTCGCGGGCCGCTCGGCAATCCCTCCCCGGTGGCCGGTTACGTCGCGCGCATCCGGTTGTTCCGCGGGTTGTGCTCGACCTCGGCCAGCCCCAGTTGCTCGAGCAGCGGCGGCATGTACATCCCGAACCGGCCGCGCAGCCCCTTCTTGAGGCCGTACCAGCCGCCCACCGGGTTCGACTCCGACCGTCCCCACGCCTCCACCGTGCCGTCCTTCGCCGGCTTCTGCTCGTCGGCGCTGCCCAGCTCCATCCAGTCGCCGTGCTTCGTCAGCATCGCGTGGAGGTCGTCGACCGCCCTCGCGTCGTAGAGCAGCGTGGTCTTGCCGACCACGCACACGATCACGGGCGTCCCGTCGCGCTCGTCGCGGTACATCTCGTAGTCCGAAGTAAGCGGCGGCGTCTTCAGCTGCCAAGGGTCGTCCTTCGTGCCCGTGCCGCTCACGACGGAACCCCGGCCAGGCGATACGACCCGACCTCGCGCAGCTCGCTCACGACCGGCGGCTCGTCGCAGCGCTCGCCGATGCCCTCCTGGAACCGGCGGAAGGCGGCGACTTCGCCGAGGGGGTTGGCGCCGTCCTCGTGCGTCGCCAGGTGGACGAACGTGACGCCGTCGTCGAGCGTGAACGTGCCGTAGCGGAAGCCCTCGGGATCGAGCTCGCCCAGCTCGGCGTAGACCTCGCGGACGAGCCGCTCGTTCTCCTCGACGTGCTCCGGCTTCACCCTGTAGCGCACCATCACCCTTCGCATCGCTGCTCCTTCGTCGAATCCTGTAGACCGATCGGTTTTCAGTGCGGACTGTACAGCATTTCGGCTCGGATGGAAACCGATCGGTACCATGCCGTACATGGAAACCAACGACGACCGGATCGCGTCGCTCGCCGCGCGCCAGTTCCACGAGCACGGGATCACGTCCACCGGCGTCGATGCCCTGAGCCGCGCCGCCGGCATCTCCAAGCGCACGCTGTACGAGCGGTTCGGCAGCAAGGACGGGCTGATCGTCGCGGCCTACGAGTCGCTCGACCTCCCCGTCTTCGAGATGTTCACAAGGCCGGCCGAGGCCGCGTCCGAGACGCCGCGCGGCCAGCTCGAGGCGTTCTTCGTCCAGCTCGAGGCGATGGTGCGGCTGCCCGAGTTCCGAGGCTGCCCGTTCACGAACGCGGCCGCCGAGCTGGCCGACCTCGACCACCCGGCGCACGCCGTCGTCCGCCGCCACAAGGAGCGGATCCGCCGCTGGATGCTGCGTCGCGCGCGCGAGGCCGGCGCCGCCGACGCGCAGACGCTGTCCCGCGACCTGATGCTGGTGTTCGCCGGCGCGCAGTCCCAGGCGCTGGTGGAGCGCTCGCCGAAGCCGGCGACCGACGCCCGCCTGCTCGCCCACTCGCTGATCGCTCGGGCGGTCGAGAACTAAGACCTCGCAGCGCGCCCGATGGCGGTGGCACCGTGCCGCCGCGGTCTGACGAGCTTCCGCTGGTCCGGGGCGGCGTTGACGGCGCGGCGTGCGCGGTGCGAGAATCGTCGCAGTTCGGACGACGCAAGGGAGTGCGCTTCGTGCGCGTGCGATTCCTGCAGTTGGCGGCGGTGCTCGGTGCGGCCCTCCTCGCGCCGGCGTCTGCAGCAGCCTCCGGGCCGAGCCTGCTCGGCAACGGCGGCTTCGAGAAGCCCCTCGTCGGCGGAGACGTCGTCGAGCCGGCCGGGTCGGTGCTCGGCTCCTGCCGTGACGAACCCCCGGATGCCGGCGGTGCCGCCCGCTGCTGGCTCGTCGTCAACGGCAGAGTCGACCTGATCCACGACGACTTCCAGACCGGCGGCGTCTCCTGGGCCCCGTTTGCCGGAGCCCAGATGGTCATGCTCGCACCCTCGCGGCGCGGCGCGAACACGCAGGGTGTGATCCGCCAGTCCGACGCCGTGCCCGCCGGCACCGAGTTCGAGCTCCGACTGGCCTATGCCGCCGATCCATCCACGCCCGCCGGATCGAAGGCGCCGCTCGTCGCGATCGTCTCCGTCTGTACCCAGTCCCCTGTGTGGTGCCCCGATGGCTACCTGCAGAACGTGGTCGCGAAGTCCACCGGCGATCCGTCGGCGGTCGGCTGGAGGACGCTGAAGCTCCCGGTGGCAACGGCCGCGGACGAGACGCTGATCCAGGTCCAGATCCAGACCCAGGCGCCCGGCGGCCACTCAGCGGTCACCGTCGCGTCGGTCGTCGACAACGTCCGCCTGAACATCGTCCGACCGACGGCCGCAGTCCATGGAGCGTACCGGGATCGAACCGGTGACCCCCAGCTTGCAAAGCTGGTGCTCTCCCAGCTGAGCTAACGCCCCGGGAACGTCGAAGTCTAGCGGCCTGGGCGGCGGTTCTCGTGGGTGCGCGTCGCCCGGGATGGGTATGGTGCGGGGTGCCCCGTGTCCCCGACGGCTCGCGTCCGCCTGCGCCGATTGGCGCTCCCTATCGTCTGCGCCTTGCTCGCGGCCCTCGTCACGCTGGCCGTGGGCCTGGCGATCCGGCCCAGCGGTGACGCGCCGTCGCACCTGTTCCAGACCTGGCTCTTCCGGCACAGCGGCTACGAGCTGTGGAACAACTACTGGTACGCGGGCCGCTACGAGTTCGTCACCTACAGCGTCTTCTACTACCCGCTTGCCGCGGCCTTCGGCCAGCTGGCCGTGCTGGTGCCCGCCGCCGCGGCGCTGTGCGGCAGCTTCGCGCTGATCTGCCAGCGCGAGTGGGGCCGGCCGGCCGCGCGCGGCCCGGCGCTCGCGTTCGCCGCGATGGCGCCGTTCATCGCCATGACGTCGGGGATCTACCCGTTCCTGGCCGGCGCGGCCACCTGCGCCATTGCGCTGCTGCTGCTCCAGTACCGCCGCAGCCGGCTGGCGTTCGCCCTGGCCGTGTTCGCGACGTTCGGCTTCTCGCCGCTGGCCTTCGCGCTGCTCGTCGCCCTGCTGGCGGGCGTCGTCCTCGGCCAGGCCCGGCCGCTGGCGGCCGTGCGGGCCAACCGCGTCTCGTTCCTCGCGGTGGTCGGCGTCTTCGGGGTCGGCGTCGTCATGCAGCGGGTGTTCTCGACCGACGCCTGGTACCCGTACGACCTCCAGGACGCCGCGCTGGTGCTCGGCTTCGGCATCGCCGGCCTCTACGTCTGCGGCATCCAGCCCTCGCGCCCGGTCGCTGCGGATGCTGTTCGCGGCCTACCTCGGCCTCAACCTGATCGCATTCCTGCTGAAGAGCCCGATCGGCTCGAACGCCAACCGGCTGTTCCTGATCGGCGGCATGCCGCTGCTGTGGCTGGCCGCGAACGTCAGCCGCCGCCGCTCGAAGCTGGTGGTGATGCCGCTGCTGGCCGCGGCGATGGCGATCCAGCTCGGCCCGGCCGTCCGCAACGCCTACTCGGCGTGGAGCAGCGAGGCCGGCTCGCCCGCCTACTGGCGGCCGGCGATCCGGTTCCTCGACACCCACCCCTCGACGGGCTACCGGGTCGAGGCGGTCTCCACCTGGGGGCACTGGGACGCCTACTACCTGGCCCGCACCTTCCCGCTGGCCCGCGGCTGGTACCGCCAGGACGACTTCCCGCAGAACACCGTGCTCTACGGCGACGACCTGACGGCGGCCACCTACCAGGCGTGGCTGCGCTCGCTGGGCGTCCGCTACGTGCTGCTGCCCGACACCGCCCTGGACTACAGCTCGCTCGCCGAGCAGCGGCTGCTGACCTCGGGCCGCTCCGGGCTGCAGCTGGTCGGCCGCACCGCCCACTGGCGGTTCTACGAGCTGCGCGACGCGACGCCGATCGTCAGCGCCCCGCGTCGGCACGCAGGCCCAGCTGATCCAGATGAGCTCGGAGCAGGTGCTGTTCGAGGTCTCCGGCCCGGGCACCTACACCGTGCGCGTGCGCTACAGCCCGTTCTGGCGGCTCACGTTCGGCGCCGGCTGCGTGGCGCCGCACCGGTGACGGCATGGTGCAGGTGACCACGCCGCGCGCGGGCGTGTACCGGCTGGGCGTGCAGGCCGGGGTGGACGGGCTCGCCGACGCCGTCGGCAGCGGCCCCGCCGCCTGCTGAGCGCCGCGAACAAGCCAACTTCGCCACCCCCCGGCAGAGTCCTTGCGCGAGCGGGTAGAATCGCTGGGCTCTTCGAGAGGACGGAGATGGCGAAGACGGTCGAACACACCGCGAGCTGCGCGCTCTGCCGCCGCCACCTACTGGTGGGGGAGCCCGCGCGGCTGTACCAGGATCCCAGCTCGAAGCGGTTCCTCAAGGTCTGTCCGCTCTGCTACGACCAGGCCGAGCGCCGCGGCTGGCGCGCCGATGGCACGCCGATCGTCGCCGTGCACGCGAACCCGCCGCGCGATCACCTGCTGCGCGAGCGCGAGAACCTGATCGACCGCCTGCGCGGCCAGCTCCAGTCGGTGGAGTTCGACCTCGACCAGGTGCGCAGCGCCCTGGCCAAGGCCGAGCAGCAGGCGGGCGAGCTGCGCACGACCAAGCGCGAGATGAAGGAGCTGACCAACGAGCTGCGCCGCCGCGAGCGCGAGCTGCGGCAGGTGGTGGAGGCGCAGAAGCGCAGCGAGGAGGCGGCCGTGCAGGCCGAGTCCGGCAGCCGCGCCGCCATCCAGCGCCACCACGAGGCCGCGTCGCAGCTCGACCAGCGCGTCGCCCAGGTCGGCCCAGCTCGAGAGCCGCCTCTCGCTGCTCGAGCAGGAGCTCGAGAGCGAGCGCCGGCGCTACGCCGACCTGGCCGAGGCCCGCCGGCAGGAGGGCGACTCGCGGTACGTCCGCAAGCTCGCGCTGGATGCCTTCAACCGCTCGGAGCACGCCGAGCGCGTCGTCGCGATCTCGCGCAGCCTGGGCGACCCGGTGGTCAACGTCAGCGACGCCGGATGCGACCTGCCCCGGCCGGTGCGGATCACCGTCGCCTGGGACATCTCCTGGTACGAGTACGTGATCCGGCTCGACCTGCACGAGCAGACCGTCGTCGTCGAGGAGGCGCGCCGCGGCGACGATCCGCGCGTGCTGCCGCCCGAGCGGCTGCGGCCGAACGCGGTGCTCCGCTCCGACCGGATCGTGCTCACCATGCAGGCCTACGGGGTCGGGGCGGCCACCGCCTGACGGTCAGCGATCGCGGCGGGCGCGGTCGATCCGCTCCCGCGCCATCTGCACCGCCGCGTGGTGCGGCGCCACGCCACCCGAGCGGGCGCGCTCGAACACCTGCCGCAGCGTGTCGCCGATCCGCTCGACGCTCGTCCGCGCGCGCTCGGCGTCGTAGGCGCCCTTGAGCTCCTCGCCGATGTTGATCACGCCGCCCGCGTTGATCGCGAAGTCGGGGGCGTAGAGCACGCCGCGCCGCTTCAGCTCGTCGCCCATCGCGTCGTCGGCGAGCTGGTTGTTGGCCGCGCCGGCGACGATCCGGCAGCGCATCCGCCCGACCGTCTCCGGCCGGACGACGGCGCCCAGCGCGCACGGAGAGTAGACGTCGCACGCGACCGTGTGCACCTCCTCGGCCGGCGCCTGCTCGGCGCCCAGCTCGAGCAGGGGGTCGATCCGGTCCTGGTAGATGTCGGCGACGGTGACGCGCGCGCCCGCCGTCAGCAGGTGGCGGGCGACGTCGCCGCCGACGTGGCCGGCGCCCTGCACGGCGACGTGGACGCCCTCCAGGGTGCCCTCGCCGATCCCCGCCTCGTCGAGGGCGGCACGGATGCCGCAGACGACGCCCCACGCGGTCATCGGCGACGGGTCGCCGGAGCCGCCGAACTCGAGGGCGCGGCCGGTGATGTGGGCCGTCTGGGAGGCGACCTGCTCGGCGTCCTCGATGGTCGTGCCGACGTCCTCGGCGGCGAGGTAGGAGCCGTTCAGCCGCTCGATGAACCGGCCCAGGGCGCGGAACTTCTCCGGCGTCTTGTCGGTGCGGGGATCGCCCACCACGACGGTCTTGCCGCCGCCCAGGTCGAGCCCCGCCAGCGCGTTCTTGTAGGTCATGCCCTCGGACAGCCGCAGCACGTCCAGCAGCGCCGCGTCGTCGGTCGGGTACGTCCACATCCGGATCCCGCCCAGGCCGGGCCCGAGCGTGGTGTCGTGGACGGCGATGATCGCCCGCAGGCCCGATTCGCGGTCGTGGCAGATCGCCACCTGCTCGTGGTCGTGGAACAGACGCACGAGGGGGGAGGCTACCAGCGGCGCCGGGAGCGGGGAACCGCTGCGGCCCCCGGCCGGTCGAAGGGGCATGAGAATCCTCATCGCACTCCTCGCAGCGACGTTCACCGTCGCAGGCTGCGGCTCCGCTGCGGCTGGGACCGGCGGCGCGCCGAGCTCGACGCCGCCCGACGCGGCAACGGGCGACCCCGTTCCTCACACCCCGGCCGGGATTCAACCCGACCAGCCGCTCGCCGGCCGCCCGACCTGGGTGCTGCCGCACCCCGGCGTCGGCGCCGCAACGCCGGTGGCGCCGATCGGCCTGCGCGCCGGAAGTGGCGCGGCCGGGCCGTTCGCGGTCGTCCGCTGGTGGGGCGGCGTGCCGTCCTGTTACGCGCTGCGGCCGGCAGTGGTCGTGCACCGTGGCAGCATGATCCGGCTTCGCCTGGCCGAGGGCACCACGGCCCCGCCAGGTACGGCGTGCCCCGACATGGCCATGCTCAAGGCGGCGCGGATCGACCTCGGGCAGCTCGCGCCCGGCCGCTACACGGTCGTGGCAGGGGAGCACAGCACGGTGCTGAGGATCGCCTGACTCAGACGGCTTCGGCCGTCTGAGCCCTGGCCACCATCTCGCGCTCGACCCGCTGGTCGCGCTTGGCGCGGCGGTTCTGGATCGTCAGGTTCAGGAACATGCCGCCGACCGCGATCAGGAAGATCATCGACCCGATCACGTTCACCTCGACCGGCACGCCGTTGCGCGACGCGCCGTAGATGAACAGCGGGAACGTGATCGTGTTGCCGCTGTTGAACTGGGTGACGACGAAGTCGTCGATGGAGAGGGCGAAGCACAGCGCCGCCGCCGCACCGATGCCGGGCATGATCAGCGGGAACGTGACCCGCCAGAACACCCGCCAGGCGTTCGCATAGAGGTCGGCGGCCGCCTCTTCCAGCCTGCGGTCGAAGCCGAACAGGCGCGCCTTGACGGTCACCACCACGTAGCTGACGCAGAACATGATGTGCGCGATCAGGATCGTGCCGAACCCGAGGTCGATCACGCTCCAGCCGATGAAGAGCGTCAGCAGCGAGGAGCCCATCACGATCTCGGGCGTCGCCATCGGCGTGAAGACGAGGAAGTTCGTGGTCGAGCGGCCGCGGAAGTTGTAGCGGACGAGGGCCAGCGCCATCAGCGTGCCCAGAGCCGTCGCCACGATCGTCGCGATCAGCGCGATCTCGATCGACCGGGTGACCGCCTCCTGGAGCCCGGGAACGCCGAACGGGTGCTTCCACGCGGCCAGCGAGAACTTGTTCCAGGTGATGTTGAACCGGCCGACCGGGTCGTTGAACGAGAACAGGATGATGACCGTGATGGGCAGGAACAGGTAGAGCAGCACCGCGCCGGCGAAGACGTTCAGCGCCTGCCAGCGCACCTTGCGCCAGAACGCCGACGGCGGGTCGGCCGGAGCCGCCGATTCCGGTGGGGTCATGTCGGCGCGGTCGGTGGTCGCCACCTCAGCCATCAGACCGTGCTGACCTCCTCGGTGCCGAGCACGCGGGCGTAGATCACGATCAGCACCAGCACGATCGCCATCAGCGAGAACGAGAGGGCGGAGGCGGTGGCGTAGTTGTTGAACGTCAGGAACTGGCTCTGGATGACGTTGCCGATCATCTTCGTCTGCGTGCTGCCCAGCAGTTCGGCGTTGATGTAGTCACCGGTGGCCGGGATGAATGTCAGCAGCGTGCCGGCGAAGACGCCGGGCAGCGCCAGCGGCAGCGTCACCTTGAGGAAGGCGCGCGCGCGGTTGGCGTAGAGGTCGAGCGACGCCTCCAGCAGCCGGCCGTCGATCTTCTCCAGGCTGACGTAGAGCGGCAGGATCATGAACGCCAGGTAGTTGTAGGTGATCGCCGTGACCACGGCCAGTGGCGTCGCCAGCAGATGGCCGCCGGTGGTCAGCCCGAGCGCGTCGGTGAGCGAGAGGAACCCGATCTTGTCGAGCGCACGCGTGACGATCGAGTTGTCAGCGAGGATCGTCTGCCACGCCAGCGTGCGGATCAGGTAGTTGGTGAAGAACGGGGCGATCACCAGCAGCAGGAGCAGGTTCTTCCAGCGGCCCCCGCGGAAGGCGATCACGTAGGCCAGCGGGAAGGCGATGATGAACGCCAGCAGCGTCGCGATCGCCGCGTACTCGAACGCGCGGATGAACTGCTCGTGGTAGTTCGAGAACGCGTCGGTGTAGTTGCTCCAGTTCCAGTTGAACGTGTACGTCTGGCTGTAATCCGCGTTGACGGTGAGCGTCTCCAGCGACTTCTTGAACATCGCCGCCATCGGGATGAAGAAGAACAGCACCAGCCAGCCGAGGCCCGGCGTCAGCAGCGGATAGGCGGTGAACGATCGCTTGGTGGTGTTCATCTCAGCCGGTCCCCGTCTCCGGTCATCCGCCCTGCAGCTGCTGGAAGGCCTGGTTGAACTGGAGCTCGTCCTCCGGCGTCAGCGCCTTGAACACGAACGAGTTCCCGAGCACGTCCTGGCCGGGGAAGATCAGCGGGTTGTTGGCGACGCTGGGATCCTTCTTCAGCAGCACGTCCTTCGCGCCGTTGACGGGGCAGACGTAGTTGACGTAGTCCTCGACCATGGCCGCGATCTCGGGCTGGTAGTAGAAGTTCATCCACAGGTGCGCGTTGTACGGGTGCGACGCGTTCTTGGGGATCATCATGTTGTCCGTCCAGAGCATCGAGCCCTTCTCCGGGAAGACGAACTTGAGCTTGGGGTTGTCGAGCTGGAGCTGGACGATGTCGCCCGACCACGCCATGCACGCGTAGACGTTGCCCTTGGCCAGGTCGCTGGCATAGTCGTTGCCGGTGAAGCGCCTGACCTGGCCGTTGTTGACGTAGGTCTGGAGGTAGTCGCAGGCCTTCTGCGCGTCGTCCACCGTGCACTTGGTGGGGTCGATGCCGAGCTGGAGCATGGTCAGGCCCAGCGTGTCGCGCATCTCGGTCAGCAGCGTGACCTTGCCCTTCAGGTTCGGGTGCCACAGGTCGTCGACGTTCTTGACCTCGAACCCCGTCAGCTCGGGGTTGTAGGCGAGGCCGGTGAAGCCCGACTGCCACGGCACCAGATGGTTGTTCTGCGGGTCGATCGAGCGCCCCTTGAGGGCGTCCACGAGGTTCGCCTCGACGTTGGGCAGGAGGCTCAGGTCGAGCTGCTCGCAGTAGCCGAGAGCGACCCACTTGGCCGCCATCCAGTCGGTCAGCGTGACGATGTCGCGGCCGATGTCCTGGTTGGCCTTGAGCTGGGCCTGCACCTTCCCGAAGAAGGAGTCGTTGTCCTCGATGTCCTCCTGGTAGTTCGTCTTCGTCTTGTACTTCTTGTCGAAGAGGTCGAGGGAGGGGTGGTCGGTCTTGTTCTTGATGTCGATGTAGAGCGGCCAGTTCGAGAACGTCCAGTTCGGCGCAACGGTCTTGTCCATGGCAACCGGGCCCGACGCGCTCGACCCGCCGCCCCCGCCCGTGCTCGCGCTGCCTCCGCCGCAGGCGGCGATCAGGCTCGCCCCGGCCAGGGTGCCGCCGGCGATGCCCGCGCGGCGCAGCAGGTCTCGCCGCGTCAGCCCACGCATGAACGCGAGGGAGACGGGGTCGTTGATCGGCCGGTTGTCACTCATACAAGCTCCTCCGCGCTGGGGACTTCGCCGGAATCCGTGATCACGAACGTGTCCTCCGGATCCCACATGACTCGCACGCCGTCGCCGCTGCGCAACGGTATGCCGCGCCCGGCGTTCTGGGCGAAGACGACGATCTCGCCGCCGACCTTCGTGTCGACGATGTACTGCGTGCTGACACCGATGTAGCTGACGTCGCGCACGGTGCCCGTAAGCTGGTTCACGCCATTCGGGGACGTGGCCTCCGAGCCGACCTCCAGCCGCACCTTCTCCGGCCGGACGCCGATCCGCACCTCGGACGGCGCATCCTTGAGCGCCCCCGCTGCGACCCGCGCCTCGCCGCCGTCGGACAGCCGCACCGCGTCGTCGCCCGAGATCGTGCCGGCCAGCAGGTTGCTGACGCCCAGGAATCCGGCGACGAAGGCCGTGTCGGGGTGCTCGTACAGCTCGGTCGGCGGGCCGATCTGCTCGATCCGCCCCTGGTTCATCACCGCGATCCGGTCGGCCATGGTCATGGCCTCCTCCTGATCGTGGGTGACGTGGATGAACGTGATGTTCACCTCGGTCTGGATCCGCTTCAGCTCGAGCTGCATCTGCTTGCGCAGCTTCAGGTCGAGCGCGCCCAGCGGCTCGTCCAGCAGCAGCACGCGCGGGTGGTTGATCAGGGCGCGGGCGAGCGCGACGCGCTGGGCCTGGCCGCCGGAGAGCTGGGTCGGCTTGCGCTTCTCGAAGCCGCGCAGCTCGACCAGCTCGAGCATCTCGGGGACGCGCTTGGCGATGTCGTGCTTGGAGACCCGGCGCTCGCGCAGCCCGAACGCGACATTGTCGTAGATCGACATGTGCGGGAACAGCGCGTAGTTCTGGAAGACCGTGTTGACCTCGCGCTTGTTGGGCGGCAGGCCGGTGACGTTCTGCTCGCCCAGGTACACGGTGCCCTTGGTCGGCTCCTCGAAGCCGCCGATCATGCGCAGCGTGGTGGTCTTGCCGCAGCCGGAGGGACCGAGCAGGGCGACGAACCCGCCGTGCTCGAACGAGAGCGAAAGGTCGTCAACGGCCACGACCTCGCCGAAACTCTTGGTTACCCGCTCCAGGCGGACATCTGGCTGCTCCAACGATCCCTCCCCAGGAGAGCTGTCCCGAGTGATGCGCTAGCGTATATCGTGAGTTTGCACCGAGTCAACTTCGAAGTTCGAAGATTTTGCGGTGCGAAATGGGGGGATCCACCAATGAAGCTCGATACGACCAACCGGCGGATCATCGAGAGTCTACAACGCGACGGCCGCCGCTCGTTTACGGCACTGGCGCGCGACCTGGGGATCTCCGAGACGGCGGTGCGCGCCCGCGTGCAGAAGCTGACCGGGGCGGGCGTGATCGAGATGGTCGCGGTAACGAACCCGCTGATGGTCGGCTTCGACGTGATGGCGATGATCGGCGTGCAGGCCGGCGACGACCTCCAGCGCATCGCCGACGAGGTGTCGGCCTGGGACGAGACCAGCTACGTGGTCATCATCTCGGGGTCGTTCGACCTGCTGGTCGAGGTCGTCTGCGCTGACAACAAGCACCTGCTGCGTGTGGTCGAACGGCTGCGTGCGGTGACCGGCGTCCGCGCGACGGAGACCTTCATGTACCTCGACCTCCACAAGCAGACGTTCGCCTGGGGCACTCGCTGAGCTGAGGGCGAGGTTTCGGCCCCGACGGCGTCGGCGTCAGCCGACCAGCAGTGCGAGCAGGGCCTTCTGGGCGTGCAGCCGGTTCTCGGCCTCGTCCCAGGCCGCCGACCGCTCGCCGTGCAGCACGTCCATCGTGATCTCCTCGCCGCAGTGCGCCGGCAGGCAGTGGAGGACGAGGTGCTCGTCGCCGGCGTGGGCGAGCAGCTCTGCATTGACCTGGTAGGGCGCAAGCTCGACCAGCCTCCGCTCTCGCTCGTGCTCCTGGCCCATGCTCGTCCAGACGTCGGTGACGACGGCATCGGCGCCGTCCACCGCCTCCAACGGGTCGTCCGTGACGAGCACGTCGCCTGCGTCGGCAACAACGTCGGGGTCGGGCTCGTACCCCGTCGGCGCAGCGACGGCGATGCGCATCCCCATCCGCCCGGCGGCGGTCAGCAGGGAGTGGCAGACGTTGTTGTGGCCGTCGCCCACCCAGGCCAGCCGCCGGCCTTCGAGGTCGCCCAGCCACTCGCGCAGCGTGAGCACGTCGGCCAGCGCCTGGCAGGGATGGTGCAGATCGGTCAGCCCGTTGATCACCGGCACCTCGCACGCGGCCGCTAGCTCCTCGACGTCGGCGTGGCTGTTGGCGCGGATCATCAGCGCGTCCAGGTAGCGGCCGAGCACGATGCCCGTGTCCCGGATCGGCTCGCCCCGGCCCAGCTGCATCTCGGCGGCCGAGAGGTGGACGGCCGCGCCGCCCAGCTGGTACATGCCCACCTCGAAGGAGACGCGCGTGCGCGTGGAGGCCTTCTGGAACACCATGCCCAGGGTGCGGCCCGGCAGCAGCGGGTGGGCGACCCGCTCGCGCTGCATCGCCTTCAGCTCGTCGGCGAGATCGAGCACGGCGACCATCTCCTCTGCGGAGAGGTCGTCCACGCGCAGGAAGTCGCGTCCGATGAGGGTGGGCTCGGTGGGGGCCAGCATGGTCACTGTATGAGTATACCACAAAGGCGGAAAACTATGCATGTGCGAGAATCGCGGCCGTGCACCGCCTGACCCTGCGCACCGACCGCCGGGAGCAGCTGCTCGACGTCACCGACGCCGTCGCGGCCGCCGTGTCCGAGATCGGCGTGGCCGACGGCGCCGTGCTGCTCCACGTGCCCCACACCACCGCCGGCGTCACCGTCAACGAGGGCTACGACCCTGCGGTGGCGAGCGACGTGCTGGGGGTGCTGCGCGGCCTGGTGCCGTACGAGGGCGCGTACGACCACGCCGAGGGCAACTCGGATAGCCACGTCAAGGCGATCCTCACAGGCTGCTCACAACTGGTGCCGGTCGAATCGGGCCGTCCGGCCCTGGGCCGCTGGCAGCGGATCTTCCTCTGCGAGTACGACGGGCCGCGGACGCGCGAGCTCTGGGTGCAGAGGCTCTAGATGAGTGATTCCACGAGCTACGTGGCTCTGTGAGGGGCCTAGCGAGGCTCAGGCGCCGCGATCGTCCTTGAACAGGCTTCATCCAGCCTGCCCTACGGACGCCCGCGACGCCTGAGCGACGCTGGACCACCCCAGAGCCATGAATCGCGTGGAATCAACCATCCCGTCCCGAACGGGGGAGGACATTCCACCCGGTTTGGGGGGGACTTCCTCACAAAATGCTCACATCCTGAGTATGACCCCGTGTCCTCATAAGGATCTGTACCCGTGTCTAAGCGTCTGCTCCGAACTCCGCTCGTGCTGGTCGTGCTCCTCTCAGGTGCCGCGACCGCATTCGGCATGCCCTACATGCCGCGCACCGCGGCGCCCGGCGTCACGATCTCGACGCATCCGGCCGCCGATACCAACTCGACCTCGGCCAACTTCGGTCTGGCGAAGTCGGGAACGATCACGTCGACCCAGTGCAAGCTGGACGGCGCGGCGTACGTGACCTGCGGATCGACGAAGTCCTATACCGGCCTCAGCGCAGGCGACCACACGTTCTGGGCCAAGGTCACCGGCCCCGGCGGGACGACCACGAAGTCGTACGCCTGGCACATCGACCTGACCGCACCCGCCGATCCGACCACCATCACCGGTGGTTCGCTGACGTGGCGGAACACGAGCGCGACGCTGACCGGGTCGGGCGCCACCGATACGGGCGGCAGCGGCCTCAAGGGCTACCAGCACCGGACGTCCAGCAACGGCGGGACGAGCTGGGCCACGCTGGTGACGGGCAATCCGGCCACGGTCAGCACCGTCGGCGAGACGATCACGCAGTTCCGGTCGATCGACAACGCCGGCAACGTCTCGGCATGGGTGCCGGCAGTCGCCGACGCCACCAACACCGTTCGCATCGACAAGACGGTGCCGACCGCCCCGACCGTCTCGGGCGGCTCGACCGCGTGGCAGAACGTCGCCTCGCTGACGCTGACCCCGTCCGGGTCGACCGATCCGGGCACCCAGTCCGGCTTCGCCGGCCAGTACCAGGTGCGCACCTCGATCAACGCGGGCGCGACCTGGACGGCATGGGCCGACTCGACCGGCGTCACCATCAGCAACGAGGGTGAGACGCAGGTGCAGTTCCGCGCCATGGACGCGGCCGGCAACCCCTCACTGGGCACCACCGGCTACTCCCGCATCGACCGCACCACGCCGACCCTGCCGACCATGATCGGCGGCGGGAACACGTGGCACGGCGCAACAACCTGGACCGTGTCGGCCTCCGGCTCGACCGACGTGCCGGGCTCGGGCCTCTTCGGCTACCAGTACGAGACCTCGACGGACGGCGGCACCACGTGGTCGGCACCGATCGCCGGCAGCAAGGCCGTCATCACGCAGGAGGGCGTCACCGAGGTGCAGTTCCGCTCGGTGGACAAGTCCGGCTTCACCTCGGCATGGACGAACACGACCGTCAAGCTCGACACCGGCAATCCGACCTCGCCCGCCGTCACCGGCGGCTCGTCGGGCTGGTCGAACGCGGCCAACGTCACGCTCACGGCCTCGGGCGGCACGGACACGGGCGCCGGCATGTTCGGCTACCAGTACCGCAAGTCCACGGACGGCGGCGGCACCTGGTCGAGCGCGTACAACGGCACCACGGCCGTCGTCACCACCGTCGGCCAGACCCTCGTGCAGTTCCGCTCGACGGACTACGCCGGTCGCCACAGCGACTGGGCTCCGGTCTCGGCGACCGCGGCCAGCACGGTGAAGATCGAGCGCACGGCGCCGACCGCACCGGTCGTCTCCGGCAGCTCGACCGACTGGCGTGACGTCGCCTCGGCGACGGCCACCGCGTCCGGCGCGACCGACGCGGGCGGCTCGGCCTTCAACCACTACGAGTACCAGGCCTCGACCGATGGCGGCTCGACCTGGTCGGCGCTCGCCAGCGGCGCGTCCCTGGCGGTCACCGCCGAGGGCACCACCCTGGTGCGCTTCCAGGCCGTGGACGGCGCGGGCAACCGCTCCGGCCTCACGCAGGCTCAGATCTCCATCGACCGCAGTCTTCCGACCCCTCCGACCGTCACCGGCGGCTCGTACACCTGGGTGACGAGCGGCTCGGTCGAGATCGACGGCGGCGGCTCGACGGACTCGCCGGGCAGCGGCGTGGCGGGCTACCAGTATCGCGTGTCGACCAACGGCGGGACCACGTGGACGACGGCCCAGACCGGCGCGTCCGACGTGGTCACCGCGGACGGTGAGACGATCGTCCAGTTCCGCTCGGTGGACGTCTACGGCCACTTCTCGGCCTGGGCCCCGTCTGTGCAGGCACCGGAGAACACGGCACGCGTCGACACGACGCCGCCGAACGCGCCGACCGTCACCGGCGGCGGCACGACCTGGCGCACCTCGTCCCCGTGGACGGTGTCCGCCAGCGCGACCGACAGCAACGGTTCCGGCATCGCCGGATACGAGTACGAGACCTCGACCGACGGGACGACCTGGTCCTCCCCGACGTCGGGCGCCTCGGCCGCCGTGTCGACCGAGGGAACCAGCTACGTCCAGTTCCGCTCGATCGACAACGTCGGCAACGTCAGCACCTGGACGCCGGCCACGGTCAAGCTGGACTCGGTCGCACCGACCGCGCCGGCCCTGACCGGCGGTGGCGGCTCGTGGTTCACGACGAGCCCGCAGTCGGTGTCGGCGAGCGCTTCGACCGACGCGACGTCGGGCGTGGCGAGCTACCAGTACCAGACCTCGACCGACAACGTCACCTACGGCTCGTGGACGACCGGCAGCTCGCTCAGCGTCTCCGCGCAGGGAACCACGTACGTCCGGTTCCACGCGTTGGATGCGGCTGGGAACGCCGGCAGCTACACGCAGACCACCGTCAAGATCGACACGGTCGTCCCGACCGCGCCGACCGTGACCGGTGGCGGCGCCGGCTGGTTCACGTCGAGCCCGCAGAGCGTCTCCGCCAGCGGCGGCACCGACGCGACGTCGGGTGTGGCGAGCTACAAGTACCAGACCTCGCCGGACAACTCGACCTGGGCGGGCGCGCTCGCCGGCTCCTCGGTGAGCATCAGCACCCAGGGCACCACGTACGTGCGGTTCGCCGCGGTGGACGGCGCCGGGAACACCGGCACCTACTCCGCCTCGGTGATGGTCAAGCTCGACTCGGTCGCTCCGACCGCGCCGACCCTGACCGGCGGCGGCAGCAGCTGGTTCAAGACGGCGCAGACCGTCTCGGCCAGCGCCTCGACGGATGCAACGTCGGGTGTGGCGAGCTACCAGTACCAGACCTCGCCCGACAACTCGACCTGGTCGTCGGCAACCGCCGGCCCCTCGGTCAGCATCTCGACCGTCGGCACCACGTACGTGCGGTTCGCCGCGGTGGACACGGCCGGCAACGTCGGCAGCTACGCCACCTCGGTGACCGTGAAGTTCGACAACGTCCTTCCGACCGCCCCGACGGTCAGCGGTGGCTCGCTCACCTGCTCGACCAGCTCGAAGACCATCTCGGCAAGCGGTTCGACGGACGCCAACTCGGGCTTCCTCCGCTACGAGTACCAGGTCTCCACGAACAACGGCACGACGTGGGGCTCGGTGACCTCGGGCTCGACGCTCACGTTCAGCGCACACGGCGTGACGTCGGTGATCCAGTACCGCTCAGTGGACAACGCCGGCAACGTCTCGGCCTGGACGCCGGGCACGAACGGCGCGACCAACACCGCCTGCGTCACGTAGGCACCTGATGGCCAAGGGCGCCGCGGCATCGTGCAGATGTCGCGGCGCCCTTCGTCGTTCCTGGAGCTTGATCGCTAGTGGTGCAGGCGGCCGCGACCGAAGTCGCTCGTCTCGTCGGCCGGGACGCTGATCGTCTTCACGGCCGGCTTGGCCTTGGCGGCCACCTGCGTCTCGGGGGCCTCGGCAACGGGCGCGTCGGTGACGTGCGGGTGGCGGCGGAACTCTCCCCGGGAGCGCGCGATCTCGGAGGCGGTGGCCTCCCTGCCGGGCACCTGTCGCAGCACGATCTCGTTCGACTCGGACATCGGGGCCTCCTTGGGCTCCTGGGGTGATGCCCGGTCATCGGCCGCGCCGGGGAGGCTTTGAATCCCCGTTTTGCGGCAGATCCTGCCTACCTCACTCCTCGATGCGCGTGCGCGGCCGGACGGCCGACATCCCGTGGCGGAGCAGCCGCAGCCCGACGATCAGCGCACCGACCAGCGCGGTGGCCGCCCCCACGGCGAAGAACGCCACGCCCAGCGCGAACGCCTCGGACGTCGTCGTCGAGTCGCGCAGCAGGTAGACGAACACCGCCTCGCGCACGCCGATCCCGTTCAGCGAGACGGGCAGGATCAGCGCGGCGAACAGCACCGGCCCGACCGCGAACACCTCGGAGAGCTGGACGCCGCCCGGCCCGCCCAGATGCAGGGCCTGCACCAGCATCGCGATCGTCCCCATCCGTGCGAACTGCACCAGCAGTGCGAGGCCGAACACCGCCGCCAGCACCGCCCGGTGGCCGCGGTACGTGTGCAGGGCGTCGTAGAACCTCTCGCCCGCGGCGAGCTGCCGGCCCTCCACGCGCGGCTCCAGGTGGCGGGCCGCGAAGCCGCGCAGGCCGGGGGAGAAGAGCAGCCCCAGGATCGCGGCCGCCGCCAGCCCGAACGCGGCCTCGGCGATGACGACCTCGGGCCCGCCGGCCGCGTGGCCGCCCAGCGCGAACGCGATCAGCGCCAGGGCGACCAGCGAAACGACGCCCACCAGCCGGTCGATCAGCACCGACGCCACCGCCTCGGGGGCGTCCTCGGTGCGCCGGCCGAGCTCGATCGCGCGCACCGCGTCGCCGCCGATCGCGGCGGGTAGGAACTGTCCGGCGAACAGCGAGACGAAATAGGTGCGGGTCAGCCAGCCCAGCGACATCGGGATCCGCTTCGCGGCCAGCAGCAGCTGCCAGCGGAACGCCATCAGCGGCACCGTGGCGATGTTGACGACGATCGCGGCCACCACCCAACCGCCCTGCGCGTCCGCCAGCGTGTTCCAGATGCTGGACGGGTCGCTGATCCAGAGCAGGATGACCAGCAGGATCAGCGAGAGCGCGCCCTCCAGGCCGACGCGGGCCCGGCGGCTCATCGTGTGAAGGCGGCGTGCAGCTTGGTCAGCGCGGCCAGCACGTCGTCCACGTCCGCGTTGCGGTGCGCGGCCGAGAGCGGCAGCGACAGCACCTGCGCGCCCGCCAGCTCCGTCTCGGGGAGCGGCCGCGGCGCCAGGTTGTCCCGGTACCAGGACAGCGTGTGGACGGGCAGGAAGTGCAGCCCCGTCGAGATGTTCTCGGCCATCAGCGCCGCCGCGTAGCGGTCGCGGTCGCCGCCGGCGCGGCCGGGATCGATCCGCACGACGTAGAGGTGGTTCGCGTGCACGCCGGTCGGCGGCCGCTCGATCGGCGTGATCCCGTCCAGCCCGGCCAGCCCCGCGTCGTAGCGCTCGACCAGCAGCCGGCGCCGCTCGTGGAACTCGCCGATCCGCTCGAACCGGGGCAGCGCGACCGCGGCCTGGAGGTCGTTCAGGTTCGCCTTGAACCCGGGCCGGACGACGTCGTAGTGCCCCAGGGTGCGCGTCTGCCGCCGCTGCCACGGGTCGCGGGTGATGCCCTGCGCACGCAGCAGGCGGATGGCCGCCGCGCCGTCCTCGCTGATGGCGGTCGCGATCCCGCCCTCGCCGCCGGCCAGGCTCTTGGTCGCGTACAACGAGAAGCAGGTGAAGTCGCCGATCGCGCCGACCTTGCGGTCGCCCACCGTCGTCTCGACCGCGTGGGCGGCGTCCTCGACCACCGCCAGGCCTTGCGCCTGCGCGATCGCCTCGATCTCCTCCATCCGGCAGGGGGCGCCCGCGATGTGCACCGGGATCACGGCCCGCGTCCGCTCGCCCACCGCCGCTGCCACGGCATCCGGGTCGAGGTTCAGCGAGCCCGGCTCGATGTCGGCGAACACCGGCGTCGCGCCGGCGTGGATGATCGCGTTGACGGTCGCGGGCCACGTGAACGAGGTGGTGACCACTTCGTCGCCCGGCCCGATCCCGGCCGCCAGCAGCGAGAGGTGCAGCGCCTCGGTGCAGGACGAGGTGGCGACGGCGTGCGGCGCGCCCGTGTACTCGGCGAACCGGGTCTCGAGCTCGCGCACCTTGGGGCCGGACGTGAGCCAGCCGGAGCGCAGCGTCTCGGCCACCGACGCCAGCTCCTCGTCGCCGATCACGGGCGGCGAGAACTCGAGCAGCGCGCTGCGGACGGGCGTGCCGCCGTCGATCGCAGGCCGTGTTGAGACGCTGCTCATCTCACCTCGAAGTTCACCGCTTCGGACGCCGTTCGGGATCGCCGCAGCGCCTCCTCCCCGGTGGGCGCCGGACAGATCACGCAGCCGGCACGGTCGGTCGCGACCCGCAGCGGCCCGTACAGGTGCCCGGGCGGATGATAGAAGGTCGCCTCGTCCGGCCCCGACACCGACACCAGCTCGCCCTCGGGGGCGCGCAGGAACTCGATCACACAGGCGCCCAGCTCAACTGGGCGGAGGGCGTCCTCCTCCACCTCCAGGCCGAGTGCGGCGAGCACCGCCGCCGCGGCCAGGTCGACCCCCGTCGCCAGCCGCACGAGCTCCGAGTCGTGGCCGCCGCCCAGCCGCGCCGCCACCTCCATCACGGCCGGGCCGTCGGGGCCCAGCACGACCTGCGTGTAGGTCGGCCCGTCGGCGATGCCCAGTGCGGCCACCGCGGCGGTGGCGACCCGTGCCGCCGCCCCGGTGTCCTGGCGGGACGGGTACACGTGGCGGCGGGCGACGCCGGGAGCGCCCTCGAAGTGGTGGCGGTCGGCCACCGCCAGGACGTGGTGGCGGCCGCCGCAGGCGAAGCCGTTGACGGTCACCTCGGGGCCGGGGACGAAGCTCTCGAACAGGGCGCGGCCGCTGCGCGAGCCGTGCCGCGCCCGCTCCGCCGCGCCGGCCAGCTCGTCGCCGTGGGCGACGACGCTCATCGCCCGCTGCCCCTGGCGGTCGGCGGCCTTCACCACCGCGGGAAAGCTGGGCGGCCCCTCCAGCGACCATGCCGGCTGGGGCACGCCCGCGTCGTCCAGCCTCGCCCGCTGGGCGACCTTGTCGGTGACCAGCCGGGCGGTGGCCGGGGCGAGCGGATGCGGCAGCCCCAGCTCGTGGGCGACCTCCGCGGCGATCCGCACCGGCCAGTCGGTGCCGGGGGCGATCAGGCCGTCCGCGCCGGCGTCCCGCGCGGCGGCCAGCACGCCGGCCGCGTCCTCGGTGGAGACGGCCACGTCGGCGCGTGCGGGATCGACGTCGCAGACCACGGCACGCTCGCCCAGCCGCTCCGCCGCGTCGATCGCGTGGCGCTGC
The DNA here is from genome assembly GCA_963797175.1 of uncultured Actinomycetes bacterium. GTDB lineage: Bacteria > Actinomycetota > Thermoleophilia > Gaiellales > JAICJC01 > DATLLN01. The sequence goes on along the minus strand of CAWCOL010000009.1, from coordinate 300,725 downwards.
GCGGGACCACCGCCGAGGACGATCAGCGTCAGACCGTCTGGGCGGCCGTGTCGCCGGCCAGGACTGCTTGCCACCACTCGGGGTTGTCGCGGTACCAGGCGATCGTCCGCTCCAGCCCGTCCTCGAAGGAGATGCTCGACCGCCAGCCCAGGAGCTCCGCCGCCAGGTCGGTCGACCCGATATGGCGGTCGACCTGTCCGGGCCGGTCGGCCACGTGCAGCTTCAGCGAGGCCGGCTTGTCGAGCATGTCCAGGATCATGTCCGCGATCTGCTCGACGGACTCGTCCACGCCCGTGGCCACGTTGATCGTGCGGCCGGAGATCTGCTCGACCGGCACCTCGCACGCTCTGGTGATCGCCTCGGCCGTGTCGAACACGTGCAGCCAGTCGCGGGAGGCCTGGCCGCCGCCGTGGATCGTCAGCGGCTGGTCGGTCAGCGCCTGGATGATGAAGCGCGGGATCACCTTCTCGGGGTGCTGGTACGGCCCGTAGTTGTTGAACGGCCGGATCACCGCCACCGGCATGTCGTAGGTGCAGTGGTACGAGTAGGCCAGCCGGTCGCCGCCCGCCTTCGTCCCCGCGTAGGGCGAGCGCGGGTTGAGCGGGTGGTCCTCGGTCATCGGCTCGGTCTCGGCGGTGCCGTACACCTCCGACGAGGAGATCAGGATGAACCGCTCGATCCGCTGCTGCCGCATCGCGTCCAGCAGCACCTGGGTGCCGACGACGTTGGTCGTCACGAACTCGGCGCCGCCCTCCTCGATCGACTTCGACACGTGCGACTCGGCCGCGGCGTTGACGATCACGTCGACGCCCGCCAGCGCCTCGGAGACGTCGTGCACGTCGCGGATGTCGCCCTTGATGAACCGCAGCCGCTTGTGATCGATCACGTCGTCGAGGTTCGCCAGGTTGCCGGCGTACGTCAGGGCGTCCATCGTCACCACCTCGTGGGCGGTGTGGTCCAGCAGGTACCGGATCATGTTGGACGAGATGAACCCGGCGCCGCCGGTGACGAGAATTCGCTTGCTCTGCACCGTGCCTATCCCAGCTCTCGGTCGATGTAGTAGATCGGTCTGCGCTCCACGTCGCGCTGGATGCGCTGCAGGTACTCGCCCAGCACGGCCATCAGGAATCCCTGGAGCCCGAGCACGAACAGCACCAGCCCTCCCAGGAACAACGGGCCCGGGAAGTTGTCGTGGCGGACCCAGTAGACCATGCCCCAGAGGCCCACCACCGACGCCGTCAGGATACCGCCAATCGCCAGCGCGGCCCCCACCCACTGCACCATCTGCGGCCAGAACCCGGTCAGGACGGAGAGCGCCAGCTTCACCAGCTTGGTGCCGCTGTAGCGGCTCGAGCCCTCGCGCGCCTGGTGCTGGAGCTCGACCTCGACGACGCTCGCACCGGTCGTGCAGACCAGCGCCTTGGTGAACTTCTGGCGGCCGATGCGGTGCAGCACCGGGTCGATCGCGTCCCGCGAGTACGCGTTGAAGGCGCAGCCGAAGTCCGAGATCGGCGTGTGCGTGAGCCGTGCCAGCATGCCGTTGATCAGCCGCGAGGGGATCCGCCGCACGAAGAACGGGTCGCGCCGCGCGCGCCGCTTGCCGCTGGCCACGCCCGCGCCCGCGTCGATCGCGGCGACCAGCTTGGGGATGTCCGACGGCTGGTTCTGGAGGTCGCCGTCCATCGTCACAACGACCTCTCCGCGGGCCCGTGCGATGCCGGCGTGCATGGCCGGATGCTGCCCGAAGTTGCGCTTGAACGAGACGACCCGGACGCGGTCGTCGCGGTCGTGCAGGCGGGAGAGGATGTCGAACGTGTCGTCGGTCGAGCCGTCGTCGACGAAGATGATCTCGATTGACAACGACGCCGCCGCAGCCGCCTCGACGATGCCGTCGTAGAGCGGCTCGATGGTCCGCTGCTCGTCCAGCACGGGGATGACGATGCTGACGCGCGGTGCCCGCACATCGGCGGACGGGGATGTGGCGGCCGTTTCGATCTCCACCAACGTGGAAGGGTACCGTCATACTCCGACGCCATGCGCGCCTTCCTCGCCGCCCGCTGGCAACCGCTGCTGGCGGGGCTCGCGACGCTCGGGTATGCGGCCTGCGTTCTCGGGTTCGGGCTCGTGTACCGGCCGCTCGAGAACGACGAGGGCGTGACGCTGCAGGTCGCGTCCGCCAACTCGGTGCGCGGCGTGCTCGACATCGCGATCAACTCGCGGCACGGCCCGCCGCTGCACTACCTGCTGGCGCACCTCTCGCTGCAGTGGCACGACGACATGCTGGGGCTGCGGCTGCCCTCGGCGCTGCTCGGCATCCTGGCGGTGCCGCTGGCGTACGGCTGCGGCCGCGAACTGCTGGGCCGCACCGAGGGCGCGCTGATGGCGCTGTTCGTCGCCGCGTCGCCGCTGGTGGTGCACCTTGGCCAGTTCGCGCGCGGCTACACGGCCATGCTCGCCGCGTGCTTCGGCAGCCTGTGGCTGCTGCTCCTGCTGCTGCGCACCCGGCGGCTGCGCTACGCAGCCGGCTGGGGGGTGGCGGCCGCGCTGCTCGCCGCCTCGCACCCGTTCGGCCTGTTCGCGCTGTTTTCCGAGCTGATCCTGCTGTTCGTGCTCGGCTTCGTCCCGCTCGTCCGCCGCCGCCGTGAGAACCGTCCCGCGCTGATCGCGACCGCCGTGGCGCTCGTGCTGGGCGCCGCCGCGGCGCTGGCGCTGCGCCACGTGTACAGCCCGCTCCAGGACAAGTACAAGGTGGGCAGCGGCGGTGCGGTGATCGACCCGTTCTCGAGCGGGGTCTGGCGCGACCTGGGCGAGGCGTGGTTCGGCACCGAGGTCGTGGTCTGGTGGTTCGTCGTCGCCCTCGCGGCGCTGGCCGGGCTGGTGGCGCTGGCCCGGCACGACCGCCGGGCGGCGCTGGTGATCGGCGTCTGGATCGCCCAGCCGCTGGTCACGCTCTCGATCCTGAGCGCGGGGTCGAGCGACTTCGCACCGCAGCGGCACCTCTCGTTCCTCTTGCCGGCCTTCGTCGCCGCGCTCGCCTTCGGCGTCGCCGAGCTGGGCCGCAGGGTGCCGCACGGCCAGTGGGCGGCCGCGGCCGCCTGCTCCGCGCTGCTGCTGCCCGGGCTGGTCGCGATCGTCAACGACGTCGGCAACTTCACCCCCGACCTGCGCGACGCGAGCCTTGACCTGGCCTCACGGTTCGGCCCGAACGACGCGCTGCTGACCACGGCCGGCCGCTCCGACTCGGCCGTGCCGGCCCGCCTCTACGGCGCGTACGCGGTGCTCGAGGCGGGCAAGTCGTCGCCGCTGTCCAGCTGGCGTCACCTGGGCGACGCCACCGGCTGCACGCTGGTCAACCGCCTGGGGGGCCAGCGGCCGCACCCGGGCGCCGTCTGGCTGCTGCTGCGCCCACCCGACCCGCAGGCGACCGCTGACGCGCTGACCCGCGCCGGGGCCGACCAGGTCGAGCGGCACGGCACGTTCGTGATCGCTCGCCTGACCGACCACGCCCAGAACGTCGAGGGAGCGCTGCGCGCCGGCGCCCGCGGCTACCACGCGGCGGACACGGCCAGCGAGCCGAAGGTGGCCGACTTCGGGGTGGTCGCCCGCTACTACCGGCTGGCGCGGGCGCTGGCGGCCGCCGGGCTCTGCAACTAGCTCAGCTGTTCGCGGAGCCGCTCGATCAGCGGCTGGAACGAGAGCGGCTCGCCGGTCAGCTCATGCAACAGCCGGTCGGCGTCCAGCGACTGGCCCAGCTCCCACAGCTCACGGAGCAGCGCGCCCGCCGGGCGGCGGCGGAACCACTCCCGCCCGAACCGATCCTCGAGGTGGCGGGCGACCTGCGCCTCCAGCGCCCAGGCCCGCAGGTAGCTGGCGCAGTAGAGCCACGGGTCGACGTCGGCCAGACGGTCCGACTGCGGGTACGCGATGCCGGTGGCGCGCGCCGCGTGGTGGGCGTAGCGCTCGCCCAGCGTCGCCCGGTCGGCGCCGCCGTGCAGCTCCAGCTCGTAGGCGAGCTTGCCGCAGTACCGCCGCAGCAGGTACAGGTCCTGGAGCGCGGTGAAGCGGACGTAGTCGCTGGGGGCACCGGCCACGCGCGTCGCCAGCCAGGCGGGCGAGCGGGGGAGATGGTCGAAGAGGAAGGCCCACCCCTCCGTGACGGCGTTGTCGCCGCGCACGCGGGCCTCTGCGGGCAGCGTGCGGGACATGTGGCAGAAGTGCTCGGCATGCCCCGCCTCGTGGAAGAGGGCCAGCCAGTCGTCGTGGCCGCCCTGCGGCAGGATCACCAGCATCACCCGGTCGGGTACGAGGATCGGCGCGCAGAACGCGCGAGGCAGCTTCCCGGGCCGCTCCTCCAGGTCGAGGTGCAGGTTGTCCTGCCGGTCGAGCTGGATGCCCATGCCTGACAGCGTGTCGCGGAGCGCGGGCACCGCGCGGTCGGCGGCGAACGCGGAGTCGAACTCGGGCGCACGCCACAGCCGAGCCGTGTCCTGTGGCCCGGCGTCCTCCAGCGACATGCCCAAGCGGGAGCGCAGCACCCGGTCGAGCGCGTCCTCGTGGAGGCGGTCGGTGTCGGCCAGCACCCGCTCGGTCTGCTCCTGCAGCCGGCCCAGGTCGGGTCCGAGGGCCTCCAGCAGCGTGCGCACGTCGGGCACGCCGAGGTCGCCGACCCGCTCGGTGATCGCCTCGTCGGCCCGGGCGAGCAGTGGGTTCAGGTCGCGCTCGGTCGCCTCGCAGCGCGCTCGGTGGAGGGCCCGCCGGCGGCCGGCGTCGGGCTCGTTGGCGATCCGGGGCGGGATCTCCCGGAAGGGGATCTGCTCCTCGCCGACCGACAGCACCAGCTCGGCCTCGAGGCCCGCCGCGCGGTCGGTGAGCTCCCGCGACGCGGTGCCCAGGTAGCCCTCGCAGGCGGCCCGCCGCAGCTCGGCCGGCGCGTCCTGCGCGGCCAGGTCGCGGCAGGCGTCGAGTGTGAACAGCTCGGCGTAGCGCTCGTCCACGGCCGCCAGCTCCAGCGTCGGCTTGTGCCCGGCGAAGTGGCGGTACTCCTCCTCGACGGAGTCCGCGCTCATCGCCTCCAGCCGTGCCCGGTACGCGTCCACCGTGATGCCCACGCGGCGCAGGGTACCCTGCCCGTCGATGCCTGCGGTCGCACGTGGCGAGGAGCTCGAGCTCACGATCGACAGCCTCGCCTACGGCGGGCGCGGCGTCGCGCGCCACGGCGACCTGGTCGTGTTCGTGGCCCGCGGGCTGCCCGGCGACCGGGTGCGCGCCCGGGTGACGAAGTTCAAGCGCCGCTACGCCGAGGCGCGCGCCGTGGAGGTGCTCGTGCCGGGACCGGGCCGCGTGGAGGCGCCCTGCCCGCACTTCGGCGTGTGCGGCGGCTGCGCGTGGCAGGACCTCGGCTACGACCGCCAGCTCGAGCACAAGCAGGCGCAGGTGGTGGACGCGCTCGAGCGGCTGGGCCGCCTGGAGGGCTTCGAGCTGGAGCCGATCGTGCCCGCCGTCGAGCTGTTCGGCTACCGCAACAAGCTCGAGTACTCCTGGTCGCAGTCACCCGACGGCCCGTCGCTCGGCTTCCACGTCGCCGGCCGCTGGGATCAGCTGCTGCCGATCAGCCGCTGCCTGATCGCCTCGGACGCCAGCAACCGGGTGCGCGAAGGCTGCGAGCGCTGGGCCCGCGAGGCCGGGGTCTCCGTGCGCGACTCGCGCAGCGGCGAGGGCTACCTTCGGCACCTCGTCACCCGCGAGGGCCGGCGCACCGGCGAGCTGCTGGCCACGGTGGTGACCGCGCCCGGCCCGCTGCCCGATCCAGAGCGGCTGATCGCCTGCGCGGGCCCCGTCACCGGGCTGCTCCACGCGGTCAACGACGGCGTCGCCGAGGTCGCATCGGGGCTGCCGGCGACGGTGGTGGCGGGGTCGGACCGCTTCCACGAGCGGATCGGCGGCATCGAGCTCGAGCTCTCCGCCGGCGCCTTCATGCAGACCAACAGCGAGATGTGCGACGTCCTCTACGGCCACGCGCTGGACTACGCGAGCCTGCGCCCCGACGACGTCGTCTGGGATCTCTACTGCGGCGCCGGCGCGATCGGCCTGCTGGCCGCCCCGCACGTGCGCCGGATGTTCGGCATCGAGATCAGCGAGGAGTCGGTCGCGTCGGCGCGGGTGAACGCCGAGCGAAACGGCATCGGCAACGCGGAGTTCCTGTGCGGCGACGTCTCCCGCGAGCTGAAGCGGCTGCTCGAGCTGGCCGAGCGGCCCACCGTCTGCTTCGTCGATCCGCCCCGGGCGGGGCTCGCCCCCAAGGCGGTGCGCCGGCTGATCGAGCTCGGCCCCGAGCGGATCGCCTACGTCAGCTGCAACCCGACCACCCTGGCGCCGGACGCCCGGCAGCTGGTGGACGCCGGCTACCGGCTGGAGCGCGTGCGGCCGGTGGACATGTTCCCGCACACGCACCACATCGAGTGCGTCGCGCGCTTCACCCGAGGGTGAGGGCGGGCAGCCCGGGATCCGGCGCGGCGTCCGGGTGCAGCAGGTGGGCGAGCTGGGCGACGCCCTGCGCCAGCCGCGGCGCCGGGCGCGAGTAGTACGCGTTCGCATCCACGCAGACGACGTCACACCCGACCTCGACGGCGGCCGACTCCCGAAGCGCTCGCTCGGCGTCGAACCCGCACGGCGCGAGCACGACCAGCTCGGGGCCGGCCTCGCGCACGTCGTGCCAGGTAACGGGCCGCGACGGCATCCCGGCCGCGCCCAGCACATCGGTGCCGCCCGCCAGCTCGACCATCTCCGGCAGCCAGTGGCCGGCGGCGAAGGGCGGGTCGTGCCACTCCGCCAGGAACACGCGGCGCGGCGTGCGGCCCTCGACGGCCGCGGCGGCGGAGGCGATCGTCCGCCGCATCCCCGCCACCACGCCGTCCGCGGCTGCGACGGCGCCGAGCCGGGCCGCGAGGCTTCGCACCGACTCCTCGACCTCCGCCAGCGTGTGCGGGTCGAGCGCCACCACCTCGCAGTCGAGCGCCTCGATCCGGCGCACCTCGTCGCTGCTGACCGCGCACACCCGGCACAGGTCCTGCGTCACGACGAGGTCGGGCGCCAGCTCACGCACCAGGTCGCCGTCGACCGAGTAGAGCGAGCTGCCGTCCAGGACGGCGTCGCGCACCGCGGCGTCGATCTGGGCACCGGACAGCTGCTCGGAGTCGATCCGGGCGGCCGTCACCACCGGCAGCGCGGCGACCTGCGGCGGCCAGTCGCACTCGGCCGAGCGTCCCACCAGCCGGTCGGCGAGTCCCAGCGCGGCAACGATCTCGGTCGCGCTGGGCAGCAGCGACACGATCCTCATCCCGTGGAGGCTAATGGATGGTTGGTCGCACGAGCTGCGCGTCTCTGTGCGACTGCCGCCCCCAGAGCCACGCTCCCGTGGAACCAACCATCAGCGAAGCGCCCAGAGCAGCCGCACGGCGTCCGGCGAGCCGAGGCCGGTGGCGTCGTCCCAGCCGGGGGCGGTCGTCAGCGAGCTGTCGTGGTCGAGCGAGCGAAGCCGGGTGATCACGGCGCCGCTCGGGCCGATGCCGTTGCGCAGCACGGCGATGGTGCCGCCGGACCGCCTGGATGTCGTGGAAGGCGAAACGGGCCGAGCTGCGGTAGAGCGCCGGGTTGAGCGGCCCGCGCGGGCCGTGCCAGGCCTGGTCGGCGAGGGCGGTGATGCCGGCCATGATCGGCGCGCCCAGGCTGGTGCCGCCGATCCAGGAGTCCACCTGGCGGGTGCCGCCCCCGGGCTTCGCGTACGTCTGTGTGAAGATGACGCCGGTCTGGGGATCGGCGTCGAGGGCGACGTCCGGCTCCGCCCGGTGCGCGGTGCCCCGCCAGTCCGCCAGCGTCTCCGGGACGACGCCGCGCTGGTAGGCGGGCTGCGCGAACAGGCGGCTGACGCCGCCCCCGCCGCCGTAGAGGAAGTCGCCGAACGGCAGCGTGCCGGCCCAGCGGTCCGTGCGCCAGGTCAGCTCGGCCGTGCCCCAGCCGGTCTCCCACTGGCGGCGGCCGAAGCGGTCGATCGCCAGGCTGGTGCCGCCGACGGACGTGACCAGCGGGCTCGAGTCGGGAAACCCTGCGGCCATCTTGCCCCACGCGGCGAGGTTGTCGCCGTCGTCACCCGAGGCGACGGTGACGGTGATCCCCTGGGCGGCCGCCTGCTCGAAGACGGCGTTCAGCGCCCGCACCTCGCCTGCCGATGCCCAGTTCTCCGGCTCGCCCCAGCTGTTGGAGATGACGTCGCCGAGGTGCTCGTCCACCGCGTAGGCCAGCGCCTGGTCGAGGCCGCGGGCGTCGTTCGCAGCAGACACGTAGGTGATGTCGGCGTCCGGCGCGATCGCGTGTGACCACTCGACATCGAGCGCCTGCTCGATGTACCAGCTCTGCGTCTCGCCCGCGTCGTGCGGGAACCGCTGCGTGCCGGGCGCGACCACCTCGTGGTAGTGGCCGCCCAGCCGCGGCAGCCCGTAGCGGCGGGAGAACGTCTCGGCGTCGGCGCGGATCGTCGGCGAGTTGAACGCCCCCACGATCGCGATCCGCTGACCGCGCCCGGTCAGCCGGAAGCGGTGCAGCTGGTCGATCCGGTAGGCGGCGTCGATCTGGCGCGGCGTGTAGCCGCAGATCAGCCACGGCAGCGGACGTCCCGGCTGCACCGGGTTCGGGTAGTGCGTGCTCTGCTGCTCACCCCACCAGCGCGAGCAGGGGCCGACCGAGTGGCCGATCGGCGGCGGGCCCGGCGGCTGCGCCGAGCGCGGCCGGGCCAGGCTCATCGCGCCGTCCAGCCCGGTGATCGCGCGCACCGAGGCGGCAAGGTCGGCCGGGATGTGGGGATCGGCGGACGGGGCCGCGACCAGTGTGCCGTTCAGCGAGTAGAGGCTCTCGTCCACCCCGAACGCGCGCTCGACCTGGGCGACGGTGCCCGAGGCGGTCACGAACAGGCGGTTGTGCGGCACCGCCAGCACGGTGAATCCCTGCCCACCGAGCCACGACCGCACCGCGTCCACGTCCGCCTGGGCGGGCGCGTAGCGGGCGCGGAAGTCGGCGGGCGAGAGCCAGTGCCGGTACTGCCCGTTGGCCGGGTCCTGCTGGGCCGCCAGCAGCGCGTCGAGGCCGCTCTGGTCACGCCACTGCAGCCACACCGAGAACGCCATGGGCGTCGTGCCCGGCTCCTCGCCGGCGCCGTTGGCCGGGTTCGCCCAGTCCGGCTGGGTGCCCGGCACCGTGGCCGTCCCGCCCGCGGACGCGGCCGTGCCGGATCCGAGCAGGATCACGGAGCATGCAGCCAGCGCGAGCAGGCAGCGGAGACTGCCGGAGGAAGCCATCGATGATGCATCGGCGGTGTTGCCCGCACGGCCTACCTACCTTCGGGTGAACCGGGCCTCACCCGGATGCGTGCAGCCAGAAGGTCGCCGTTCGCGAACAGGAAGCCGAGCGACAGCAGCGGCAGCGCCGGCAGGGCCGCGTCGAACGCGTAGGAGAGCGCGAGGGTCAGGCCGAAGGAGAGCGTCATCGCCGTCCACGTGAACGCGACCCGCAGCCCCAGGCGGGCGGCGGCGGCCAGGAAGAGCGAGAAGAAGACGATGTCGCTGGAGCCGATCTGGGCGACGCCCTCCGAGCCGATCGGGTGGAACGCGAGCGTGAAGGCGTTCAACACGTCGGCGTGCTTCTCGACGATCACCCGGGTCGGCCCGGCGGCCACGCTGTAGACGTCCACCGCGGCGATCAGGAGCGCGATCGCAACCACCTCGACCGGCGACTCGAGCAGCGAGGCCAGGGCGATCCCGATCAGCGCCGCCGCGACCAGCTTGGCCAGCGTCGCGGGCAGGTCGTCGAGCCCGACCGCGATCAGCAGTGCGGCGACGAGCACCGCGCCGGCCGCGCCGACCAGCAGGTGCCGCGTGGGCAGCTGGGCGACGGGCAGCAGCTCGCGTACGCACGCGGTCGCCAGCGGGATCGAGACCAGGGCGAGCCCGGCCACCTCGACCCAGGGCGGGACCGACGGCAGGTGCGGGAAGACGATGTCGACGACGGCCAGGGCGGCGGCGGCCAGGCCGGCTCTCCGCAGCGCGGTCAGTACGGCGGCAGGTTCTCGTACCACTCGCCGAGCACCTTGAACGCCGTCCAGAAGGCCTGCTTGGCGTCCGCCTCGTTCAGCGAGGCGTCGATGTCGGGCACGTGCAGCGCGGCGATGCTGGGCGTCCACTGCTGGACCTCGCCCAACCGTGCGGCCACCGGCTTCGACAGCGGGAACGCGAGGCTGTTCAGGAACTCGAGCGCGGGTGCGCCCATCACCACGACGATGGCGGGCTGGACGATGTGCACCTCGCGGGTGAGCCAGCCGCGGGCGTGCTCCAGGTCGTCCTCGCCGGGCTCGTCGCTGACCTTCAGGCAGAGCGTCCCGTAGAGCTTCATCGGATCGACCCGCAGCCGCTCGATGCTCTTCAGGATCGCCTGGCCGGAGCGGCCGAAGAAGGCGACGCCCTCCTGCACCTCCGCCGGTTCGGGCGCGTACTTGAGCAGCATGATGTCGGCCAGGGGGTGCCCGGTGCCGATCACGGGCGCGTGGGCCGGGTGGTGCTCGCTCACCCACTGCGAGATCTCGTGGCCGAGCGCGTTGGTCTCCTCGATCGCCCGCGCCTGGTACTTCTCGTAGATCTGATCGTCGGCCACGCTCACCCCGTCAGTATTCCCCGCGGGGACCGGGTTCTCCTACCGCTCGTCCAAGGTGCGCACCCCGAGCAGGCAGCCGAACAGCAGCAGACCGGCCCCGGCAACGACGTCCACGACCCGCAGCATGCGCGTCCCCACGCGGTTCCGCCCCGCCGCGACGCCGCAGGAGAGGATCGTGAACCAGGACGCGCTGCCGATGGCGATGCCGGCCAGCAGCGCGGCCGTGCCCCCGGCGGTGGAGGCCGCGTGCGCGGTGCTCGCCGCCGCGAAGATCGCGGCCCACGAGGCGATCGTGAACGGGTTCGACGCGGTCGCGCCCAGCGATGTCAGGAAGGCGCGGCGCGGCGTCGCCACCTCATCGTCCGTCTCGCCGCCCAGGCGGACGCGGAACGCGCTCCACAGCGTCCGCACGCCGAGGGCGACCAGCACGGCCGCGCCGACGCCGCCCAGCACGATCCGCAGCGGCTCGATCGAGACCAGCGGTGCGGCCCCGGCAACGCCCAGGCAGGCGTACAGCGTATCCACGACGGCCGCCCCCAGGCCGATCGCCAGCCCCGTCACCAGCGCGCCGCGCAGCACCGACCGGATCAGGAAGAGCGAGATCGGCCCGAGCTGGGCGGCGACGAAGAACCCGAGGCCGAAGCCGACGGCGAAGGAGGTGTGCATCCGCGGATTCTGGCAGACCGGGGCGTCATGCGGTCTCCACGGGGTCGAGCGCGGAGCGCTGGTCGGGGTCGTTGAACTGGGCGCCGGGGGGCGGAGCGACCGGGCCGAGGAGCAGCGGATCGCCGGTGCCGCGCATCCATCGCTCGAGCCGGGCGCGGAGCTCGTCGGCGACCGGCGACAGGGCGGGGTCGCCGATCCGGTTCCAGCCCTCGTTGGGATCGAGCGTCAGATCGTAGAGCTGCTCGCTCTCGAGCAGGTTCGGCGGCCAGCCCGCCTGCAGCCAGACGTCCTTGGAGGGGCTGTCGTCGGTGTTGGGGAGGACGGGCGAGGTGCGCGGATCGAAGCGGCGGACATACTTCCAGCGCGGGGTGCGGATCGCCCGCTGGGGCTCGTAGGCCGCGTGGTAGGTGCCCTCGGCGAACACGGCGTCGCGGATCTCGGGCTGCTCGCCGGTGATGATCGGCATCATCGAGCGGCCCTGGAGCCAGTCCGGCTGGGGGATCCCCAGCAGGTCGCAGATCGTCGGGTAGACGTCGATGTGCGAGACCAGCGCGTCGGAGGCCTTGCCGCCGGCGAACCCGCCGGGGCCGCGCATGATCAGCATCACCCCGATCCCGCGGTCGGTCATCGTCGCCTTGGCGCCGGGAAACGCGATGCCGTGATCGGTGGTGCAGATGACGAGCGTGTTGGCGGCGTGGCCGTAGCGCTCCAGCGCATCGAGCACGGCGCCGACCCCGCGGTCGAGCGACCGCGCGCTGGCGACGAACGAGGCCATGTCCCGGCGCGTGTCGGGCGTGTCCGGCAGGTTCGGCGGGGCCTTGACGTAGAACTCCTCGCCCGGCAGCGGCTCGAAGAACTCGCGATGTGTCTCGAAGAACCCGACCGAGAGGAAGAACGGGCGCCGCGGCGGGTCGCGGAGGATGTCGATCGTCACCGGCGCCACGTCGTCCACCCGGCTGGTGTCGATCTTGACAACGCGATCGTAGCCGATCACGTCCGGGCGCTTGGAGATGTGCTGCTCGCCGATCAGCGCCGAGTAGTAGCCGGCCGAGCGCAGCGAGTGGACGATGTGGTGGCTGTAGTCGTTCAGCGACCAGCCGCGGTGCGCCAGCCCCAGCATGCCGTTGCTGTGGGCGTACTGGCCGGTGAGGAAGCAGGAGCGGCTGGCCGAGCAGGTCGATGCGGCGCAGAAGGCCTGGCGGAAAAGGATGCCCTCCTCGGCCAGCCCCTGGATGCGCGGGGTGGGGATGCCGAGCCCGTACGGCTGGACGTACCTGCCCGTGTCGTGCGAGTGCAGGTAGACGATGTTGGGCAGCGGCACCCGGCGATGCTATCCGAGGGATGCGTCGCTCAGGCCCGTCCGCTCCGTGTGCCCGCGCCGGCGCGCGGCCTCGTCCCAGTATCGGCGCGTCCACTCCTGCGAGACCGCGTCCGCCTGGCGGGTCATCTGCCGTTCACCGAACGCGTGGCTCGCGGGGACGGCAACGCCGATGTGCTCGAGGATCTCCAGCGCCGTCTGCTCGTAGCTGTCCGCGAACCGCTCGTACACCACCGTGTGCGGGCGCACGCCGGCCCGCTCGAAGTACCGGTGCCACTCACCCTCGTCGCGCACGATGGACTTCGCCAGGTGGTCGATGGCCTCGTAGCTGTACCGCAGGGCGTGCCGCCGGCTCGCGTCCTCACCCTCGTCGCGGCGCCACGTCCAGGTCTGGATCGCCTTCCACAGCGACACCGCCTGCGCGACCTTGTCCTCGCGGGTAACCCAGACGTAGTGCAGGTCGGGGAAGACGCGGTCGAGCGCCTCCGGCGTGCCGATCACCGCGTCGCCGAGCACGTCGCGAAGCCGGCTGACGAAGCCGTTGAAGTAGCCCCACATGACCTTGGCCCCGAGGACGCCGTTGGCGGTCGTGGCCTGCTCGAAGACCCAGTCCAGGAACGCGTCGTAGCTCTCGAAGCCGCGAGGGTCGAACGGGATCGGCTCGTCGTCCACCCGCGTGTAGTCGCCGAGGATGCGGTCGATCGGCGGGCTCTCGACGCCCTCGAAGTACTCGCGCGGACGTCGGGGCACGCCGGTCTTGCGGCGGTGCTGGAAGTACTCCTCCGGACATCCGGCGAGGCCGGTGTTGCGCAGCGCCTCACACAGCAGCGTGCTGCCGCTGCGCGGGGTGGAGCAGATCAGGTAGCTGATGTGGGGCTCGGTCATCCGCATTCTCTCTTTTGTCGATCGGTTTGGTAGAGAATACCGGATGACGAGGACTACCGACATCAGCCGCCCGACTTGGACACCTGGGCGACCCACTTCAGGCCCTGGAGGTAGAGCAGGTTCTTCGGCCGCCGGATGATCTGGTTGTGGCGCATCGAGACGAGGAACTCCTCCGCGCCGTCGAACGCGGGGATGCGGTTGATGACCGTGCCGATCCCGGGGAGGACGTGGGCGTCCGAGCCGGCGGACTGGACGAGGTTGTACTTGGTCGCGAAGCGCAGGGCATCGTCGTTGAAGGAGTCGAACATCAGCCGCGAGTTGTAGACCTCGAAGATGTCGATCTCGTCCAGCAGTCGGTGCAGCGTCGCGGCGCTGGGGATGGTGTGGAGCCGGTCGAACGGGTGCGGCACCAGCACCAGGCCCTCCTGCCGCTGGATCTCGGCGATCGTCTCGTCCATCGGCATGCCCCGTTCGATCCGCTCGGTCAGGAACAGGCCGATCACCTCACCCTCGCTGGTCTTGACCTCCTCGCCGGCGATGACGACGATCGGCTTGCCCTTCTCCGCCACGATCCGCTGCCCCTCCAGCGCACCCTCCAGCTCGTTGTGGTCGGTGATCGCGATCGCGCCGAAGCCCTCGGCGATGCAGTGGTCGATCAGCGCTTCGACCTCGGTCGCGCAGTCGTGCGAGTGGTTGGTGTGCATGTGCAGGTCGACGTCGATCAGCTCGGTGCGGCGCGGCCGCGACCGCCGGTCGGGCCGTCGCCGCGTGCCCAGCCCGCGGTAGAGCTGCTCCAGCCGCTCTGCGATCCGAGCGGGGCTCCGCTCGGCCGCAGCCGCGGTTCCCTCGGCGACGAGGCGCGCGCGCAGGGGCGCATCGTCCAGCAGCCGCGCGGCCGCGGCGGCGGCCAGTGCGGGCTGGTCGGGCGCAAAGGCGAGGCCGGCAAGGCCGTCCTGCGAGACGACCGCGCAGCCGGCTGCACGCGCCTCCCAGGCGAAGCGGGAGTCGCCGTCGTCGCACACCACGACGTCGGCAGCGGCCAGGATCGCGGCCCGCTGCGGGACGTCGCGCGGGCTGATCGCGCTGACGCGGCCGCGGGCCTCGGGCGGGATGTAGGGCCGCAGCGGCCGGCGGCCCTGCCGGTCCCAGACCAGGCTGAGCTCGAGGCCGGGCGTCCGCGCCACCAGCCGCACCAGCCCCCGCACCACGGTGCGGGAGTCGGCCGACCAGGCCGCGGCGATCGCCGCGCCGCGCTTGGGCCCCGGCGCGTAGGCCGTGTCGATGGCCTCCGGGATCAGTGTGTACTCGCCCCGGTAGAGCGCCGCCGCGCGCTCCGCCGAGCGCGGGCCGGTGGCGACCAGGGCGTCGATCCGCGAGCGGTAGCGCTCGCGGCGGGAGCCGCGCATGGGCGCGACCAGCGTCCGCTCGACCTCGGAGTGAAACGTGCCCACCGTCAGCCCGCGGGCGTGCTTGACGGCGGCCGCGGCGATGCCGGGCACGTGCGGCTCGTGCGCGTCCACCACGTCGAAGCCGCCCTCGGTCACCGCCAGGGCGACGTTGGCGTTGGCGGCAACGGGGATGCCGGCACCCTTCGCGCGGCGGCGCTGGACGAGGGGCACGGCCGGCCCCACGGCCACCGCCAGCGTCTCGCCCGGCAGCGCGGTGATGGCATCAACGTCGCCGCCGGCCAGTGCCCGCAGCCGGCGGCGGCCGCTCCGCAGCGCCTGCGTGGACGGGCTGGGCGCGAGCACCGTCACCCGGTGCCCGCGCCCAGCCAGTGCCGTCGCCACGTCGCGCACGTGCGCCGCGACGGGATGGGTGCCCGTCAGTGCGTATGGGCAGACGAGGCAGATCGAAAGCGGATCGGCCGCGGTGTTGCTCACGACCGCGCGGCGGCCGCCTTCTGCTTCTTGGCCGGCTTGCGGGCGTGCTTGGAGATGAAGCGCTCGACCTCGTCACGGCACTTGTCGTCGTGGTGCTGCACCGGCGGCGACTTCATGAAGTACGCCGACGGCCACTCCAGGGCGCCCGAGACACCGTTGTCGATGGCGAGCTTGGCGCACCGCACCGCGTCGATCACGATGCCGGCGGAGTTGGGCGAGTCCACGACCTCGAGCTTGAGCTCGATGTTGAGGGGCACGTCGCCGAAGGAGCGGCCCTCCATGCGGATGTACGCCCACTTGCGGTCGTCCAGCCACTGCACGTAGTCGCTCGGCCCGATGTGGACGTTGCGCGCGCCGATGTCGTAGCTGAGCTGCGACGTCACCGCGTTGGTCTTGGAGATCTTCTTCGACTCGAGCCGCTCGCGCTCCAGCATGTTCATGAAGTCGGTGTTGCCGCCGACGTTCAGCTGGTGGGTGCGCTCGAGCTTGACGCCGCGGTCCTCGAACAGCCGGGTCAGCTGGCGGTGGACGATGGTCGCGCCCACCTGCGACTTGATGTCGTCGCCGACGATGGGCAGGCCCTTCTCCTCGAACCGGCGCCGCCAGTAGGCCTCGCGGGCGATGAAGACCGGCACGCAGTTGACGAAGCCGCAGCCCGCGGCCAGCACCTGCTCGACGTACCACTTGGTCGCCTCTTCCGAACCGACCGGGAGGTAGCTGACGACGACGTCGGTCTTGGTCTCCTGGAGGATGCGGACGACGTCGGCGGTCTCGCCCGGCGCCTTGGTGATGACCTGCGACAGGTACTTGCCGATGCCGTCGTGGGTCATCCCGCGCTGCACGGGGATGTTCAGCTTGGGCACCTCGGAGAAACGGACGGTGTTGTTCTGGCCGCGGAAGATCGCCTCGCCCAGGTCGCGCCCGACCTTCTCGGTGTCCACGTCGAACGCGGCGCTGAACTCGATGTCGCTGATGTGGTAGCCGCCCAGGTCGACGTGCATCAGGCCGGGGACGTCATCGCCTGCGATCGCGTCCCGGTAGTAGTGGACGCCCTGGACGAGGGCCGAGGCGCAGTTGCCGACGCCGATGACGGCGACGCGCAGCTTGCCCGAGCTCGAGTGGTGTCCGTTCTGCGAGGCCGCTTCGGCCATGCCTATCCCTCCGCTTTCATGTCGAGTTGCTTCTTGACGAACAGCATGCGCTGCACCACCGTGACGGCCGTCAGCGCGGCGAGCAGGTAGATGACGGCCACCAGCGGCCAGTCGTAGCCGCCGAACGGCATGACCAGGGCGAGCAGCACGATCCGCTCCAGCCGGGCCATCAGGCCGACGTCGCCGCGCAGCCCCAGGGCCTCCGCCTTGGCCCGGGTGTAGGAGATCAGGAACGAGCCGACCAGCGCGACGAAGACGCAGGCCAGGGCGACGGTCTCGCCGCGGTCGGCGAAGACGAGCGCGATCGCGCCCAGCACGACGCCCTCGGACATGCGGTCGAGCGTCGAGTCGAGGAAGCCGCCGAACGGCGTCATCTTGCCGTGGGCGCGGGCCACGGCGCCGTCCAGCGCGTCGATCACGCTGCCGGTGACGAAGGCCACGGTCGCCCAGACGAAGTGCTGCTCGACCAGCAGCACGCCGGCGACGACGTTCAGCAGGAAGCCGGTCACGGTCAGCTGGTTGGGCGTGATCGGCATCGTCCGGAACCGGCCCATCAGCCCCTGCGCGACGCTGCGCCCGCCGTTGGTGTAGCCGGTCTTGAGACGCTCGAGTGAGGTGGTCATCGAACCCACTATACCATGCACGCTATCCCGCAGTGAACGAGTTGTGCGACTGGGGTGTGCTCAGACACGTGCGGGGGGCGCCGGGCCCATGTGCAGCCGCCGCCGCGCGGACTCCGGCAGCGTCGGCCGCGACCGCTCCAGCAGCCAGGCCAGGCCGAACGCGAGCAGCGCCACGCAGGCACCCAGGATCGCGTCGAGCCAGAAGTGGTTGGCGGTCGCGACGATCGAGAAGACGATCAGGCACGGGTAGAACAGCCAGGCCACCCGCACGTAGCGGTTGCGCACCAGCAGGAAGCACGACGTGCCGATGATCAGCGAGAAGCAGGTGTGGACGCTGGGCACCGCCGCGAACGGGTTCGACAGAGCGAGCACCGCGGTCGAGTCGTGGTTCACCCCGCTGAACTTCTCCAGCGTGTCGATGAAGCCGAGGTCGGTCAGCATCCGCGGCGGCGCCGTGGGGAAGACGATGTAGCCGGCCAGCGCGATCGCCATCGACGCGAAGACGATGTTGCGGATGAAGTAGTAGTGGCTGTTCCGCCGCAGGTAGAGCCAGAACATGAACACGGTGGTGACGCCGAAGTGGGCGTGGAAGTACGTCGTGTTCGCGATGTCCAGCACGTGCGGATGGTCGAGCGTCCAGCGCTGGATCGAGATCTCGTTGAAGATCCCCAGTGTCCGCTCGATGTGCACGACGTCGTAGGCGTGCTCGAAGGCCGGCACGACGTTGCCCTTGGCGAACGTCCGCGACAGCTCGTAGCCGAGATCCACCAGCGCGAACAGGAAGAGCTGGAGCAGGAAGTCGGGCCAGCCCTTGGGCAGGACGCGTCCCCGGGTGCGGGACCGTGCGGCGGCAGCCATCGTGGTCATGTCCTCCAAATGGTACCGAACGGTGACGCTGGGCGACCGTACCCCGAAGATGGTGCCTGCCCTGCGGACGCCCGCGTCGTCTGAGCGACCCTGGATCCTCTCCCAGAGCCACGGATCCCATGGAATCAACCATCTAGTCTCTGCGCGGATGACGTTCTCCGATCTGGCGCTGATCGTCCTGTGCGGCCTGGCCGGCCCGGCTCTGGGCGCCCTGCGGGGGCGCCTGCTGCCGGTGGTGGTGGGGGAGATCGCCGCCGGCGTGGCGGTCGGCGTGAGCGGCACCGGCTGGCTCGACCCGACGCAGCCGACGACCGCGTTCCTCGGCCAGATCGGCTTCGCAATGCTCATGTTCGTGGTCGGGACGCGGCTGCCGCTGCGCGAGCCCGGCGTCGTCGGCGCTCTGCGGATCGGCGCCGTGGCGACCGTCGTGACGGCCGTCCTGGCCGTGCCCGCCGGGCTGGTGTTCTCCCATGCGACGGGCATCGGCCACCCGGCGATGTTCGCCGTCCTGCTCTCCACCGGGTCGGCGGCCGTGGCCCTGCCGATCGTTCAGGAGCGGGGGCTGGACGGCCCCCACGTGCTGCCGATGGTGGGGTGGATCGTGGTCGCGGACGTCGTCACCATCGTCGCCGTGCCCGTGGTGCTGGCGGCCGGGTCGGAGGTGCGCGTGATCGGCGGTGCGTTCGCCGTCACCGCCGCGGCGCTGGGGATGTGGGCGGTGGTGCGGGCCGTGCGCGACCGGCCGGTGGTGCATGCGGCGCGCAAGCTCTCCAAGCACCGGCGCTGGGCGCTCGACCTGCGGCTCTCGCTGGCAGCGCTGTTCGTGTTGACCGCGTTGGCGACGCGGCTGGGGACGAGCATCCTGGTTGCCGGCTTCGCGGCGGGTGCCCTGGTCGCGATGGAGGAGTCGCCGAAGCGGCTGAACCAGCAGCTGGTCGGCCTGGCGGAGGGATTCTTCGTGCCCTTGTTCTTCGTGGTGCTGGGCGCACAGCTCGACGTGCGCGGCCTGGCCGGCTCGCCCGGCGACCTCGCCCTGGCGGGAGGGCTGGCCGCCTGCGTCGTGCTGCTGCACAGCCTGGCGGCCCGGGCCGTACGGCTGCCGCCGGGCGCCGGGTTGGTCGCCTCGGCGCAACTCGGCGTCCCCGCAGCGGTCGTCGCGGTCGCGCTCGAGCAGCACGCCATCACCGCCAGCCAGGGTGCGGCGATCATCGCCGCGGCGCTGCTCTCGCTGCTGGCCTGCGCCGGGGGCGCGGCGCTGCTCGCCCGGTCAGAGGCCCGGTCAGCCGCCGATGTGTGACATCTCGACCCGCGGCCGTGCGGTCGTGGCCGCGCTCCGCAGCTCCGAGTAGCGGTCGCCGCGCCGTGCCCACGTGCGGCCGATCAGTGCGCGCAGCTCGTCGTCGTCCGCCCCTGCGCGCAGCGGCTCGCGCAGGTCGCGTCCGCGGGCCGCGAACAGGCAGGTGTAGAGCGAGCCCTCGGCCGAGAGCCGGGCGCGCGTGCAGCCGCCGCAGAAGGGCTGCGTGACCGAGGCGATCACGCCGATCTCGCCGCCGCCGTCCAGGTAGCGGTGCCGCGTCGCCACCTCACCCGGGTAGTTCGGGGGCGCGGGCTGGAGCGGCCAGCGTGCGCCGATCCGCTCGAGGATCTCGGCCGCCGGGACGACGTCATCGAGCCGCCAGCCGTTGGTCGTGCCCACGTCCATGTACTCGATCAGCCGCAGGATGTGCCCGCTGCCGCGGAAGTGCTCGGCCATCTGCTCGATCGACGAGTCGTTCACGCCGCGCTGGACGACCATGTTGACCTTGACCGGCAGCCCGGCGGCCGCGGCGGCGTCGATGCCCGCCAGGACGCGCTCGACCGGGAAGCGGACGTCGTTCATCGCCTGGAAGATCTCGTCGTCGAGCGAGTCGAGGCTGACGGTGACGCGGTCGAGCCCCGCTTCGCGCAGCGCCTCGGCGTGGCGGGGCAGGAGGGAGCCGTTCGTGGTCAGGGTCAGGTCGCGCAGGCCGTCGCCGCGCAGCTCGCGCAGCATCGCGACCAGCCGCGGAAGGTCGCGGCGCAGCAGCGGCTCGCCGCCCGTGATGCGGAGCTTCTCGACGCCGGCCCCCACGAACAGCCGGGCGAGCCGGGCCAGCTCCTCGAACGTCAGCAGCTGCTCGCGCGCGAGGAACTGGAAGTCCTTGCCGAACACCTCGCGCGGCATGCAGTACGTGCAGCGGAAGTTGCAGCGGTCGGTGACGGAGATCCGCAGGTCGTGGAGCGGTCGTGCGAGAGTGTCGCGGATGGCGTCCATCGCTGATGACAGGGTAGCCGTGGTGGTCGAGGAGCTGCGCTCGACGTACGGCACGCCGGGGCGGCCGCGGCGGATGGAGCCGGTCGACGAGCTGGTGTTCACGATCCTCTCCCAGAACACCAGCGACATCAACACGGAGCGGGCGTGGACGTCGATGCGCGAGCGCTTCCCGACCTGGGACGACGTGCTCGCGGCACCGACGGCCGACCTGGCGGACGCGCTGCGCCCGGGCGGGCTGGCCGACCAGAAGGCGCCGCGGATCCAGGCGGTGCTGCGCGAGCTGCTGGCCGGTCCGTACGGGCTCGACCTGCGGCCGCTGGCGCGGCTCGAGCCCGAGGCGGCGCTGGGGTTCCTGACGGCGCTGCCCGGCGTCGGGCCGAAGACGGCGGCGTGCGTGCTGCTGTTCGCGATGGACGTGCCGGTGATGCCGGTGGACACCCACGTGTACCGGGTCTGCGGCCGGCTGGGGCTGATCGGCAAGCGTGTCTCGGCGAACGCCGCGCACGAGCTGATCACCGCGATGACCCCGCCCGAGCTGATGCTGGACGCCCACCTGCTGCTGATCGAGCATGGCCGCCGCACCTGCCGCGCGCTTCGCCCGCGCTGCCAGGACTGCGTTCTCGCCGGACGGTGCCCCTCGGCCGGCCTGGTCGAGTGACCGGAGGGTTGGCCTCCTGACGGTGGTGCCGGTGGACCACCCTGGAGGGTCAGGCACCGATTCCTGGCACCGACCCGGGATCGTGGTGTGTGCTCGGCTGGTGGTCGAACCGGAGCCAGGCACGGAGCCTGACCCTCGGTTTCGCAGGTTGGGCTCCTGACGGTTGCGTCACGTCTTCGGTGCCTCTTCGTCACGGAATGCCGGATTCGTCGTGATTGGGGCCCGGCACCGTGCCAGACCCCGTACCGGGCCCCCGATGAGGGTGATGGTCAGGCGAGGCGAGGGCTGGGCCAGCGATCGTGACGCTGCGCGGCCCGGAGTCGCTCGTCCGCTTCGAGCTGGCGCCGGACGGCGCGGGGACGCTGCTCGTGCTGACCCACACCGGGATCGACGCCCTCGCCGGCTTCGGTGCCGGCTGGCACCCGCACCTCGACATGCTGGAGGGCTTGATGTCCGGGCGCGAGGTGGACTGGCAGAGCCGCTGGGACGAGCTGCGGCCGCGCTACGAGGAGGCGACCGCCTCGGCGTCCTGACGCCGAGGCCTGCGAGGCGTCCAACCGGAGACGCAGATCAGGTAGGCGACCGTCAGCGTGACGGCGCCGAGCGTGTTGAAGCCGCGCAGCTCGGCGGCGTGGTCGTCGGCGCATGCGGCCAGGGACCGGCCCGCGCAGCCGGTCGAGTCGTGGCCGGCGCGCACGGCCGACCGGTAGGCGGCGAAGGTACCGGCGGCCGGCGGCAGAGGCACGGCGGTGACGAGTGCGGCGGCGGCCACCGCGATCGCGAACGGCCGCAGCAGCCGCCGCCCGAGCGGCCGGCGGAGCAGCACAGAGCCCGCCGAGACGACTCCGAGCACCGCTGCCGGGGCGAGGGCCGCGAAGAACGCGAGGAATGCCCACGAGCCGACGGCGCGCCCGTCGCGGGCCAGCGTGAGGGCGGTGGTCAGCGACCCGGCCATCGCAGCGAGCAGGACGAACGCACCGAGGCGATCACGCTGCTCCCACAGGCGGTCGGCGAGGCGCGGCGCGAAGCCCGCGGCGACCGCCTCCGGGTCGCCCATCCGCCGCACGGCCTCGTCCGCACCGTGCCGGGCGGTGCTCTCCGCCAGATGGGCCCGGGCCTCGTCCAGGATCCGGCGCCGGCGCCCGCCGTGCGCACGCAGCGCGGCGTCGAACCGGGCGAGCCAGCCGGTCACGGGATCAGGCACCCGCGACCGCCTGCACGGCGCCCGCGAACCGCGTCCACTCCCGGCGCCGGTCGCGCAGCGCGTCACGGCCGCGCGGCGTCACCTCGTACACGCGGCGGCGGCGAGCCGATCCCTCGTCCCACCCGCTGCGCAGCAGCCCCGACCGCTCGAGCCGGTGCAGCGCCGGGTAGATCGTGCCCTCGGGCAGGTCGAACGCGCCGCCGCTGCGCTCGCGCAGCAGCTCGATGATGCGGTAGCCGTGCGCCGGCCGGTCGTCCAGCACGCCCAGCAGCAGCAGCTCCAGGTGACCCTTGAGGGCGTCGGCTCTCATACCTCGTCAGTCTAGGCATAGTCAGCCGAGGCGTCAACCCGGGACCGCTTCCTCACGCCGCTCTCACCGGGCGGTGGCGTGGCGGCAGAAAACCTGCTACAAAGCGACTGAGGTTTTCTGAGAGATGACAGCGCACACAGGAGGAACCACGAACCTATGAGCAAGGTACTCGGCATCGACCTGGGCACGACCAACTCGTGCATGGCGGTCATGGAGGGCGGCGAGCCGACGGTGATCCCGAACGCCGAAGGCGGCCGGACGACACCCTCGGTGGTCGCATTCAGCAAGGACGGCCAGCGGCTGGTGGGCACGCCCGCCAAACGCCAGGCGGTCACGAACCCCAAGAACACCGTCTTCTCGATCAAGCGCTTCATGGGCCGCAAGGCCGCCGAGGTGAGCGAGGAGCAGAAGATCGTCCCCTACGAGGTCGTCTCCGGCCCCAACGGCGACGCCCGCGTGCAGGCAGACGACAAGGTCTACCCGCCGCAGGAGATCTCGGCGATGATCCTGCAGAAGCTCAAGGCGGACGCCGAGGCCTACCTGGGCGAGCCCGTCACCGAGGCGGTCATCACCGTCCCGGCCTACTTCAACGACGCCCAGCGCAACGCCACCAAGGACGCCGGCAAGATCGCCGGCCTGGACGTGCTGCGCATCATCAACGAGCCGACCGCCGCGTCGCTGGCCTACGGACTCGACAAGGAGAACGACCAGACGATCCTCGTCTTCGACCTGGGCGGCGGCACGTTCGACGTGTCGATCCTGGAGCTGGGCGACGGCGTCTTCGAGGTCAAGGCGACGTCCGGCGACAACCACCTGGGCGGCGACAACTTCGACAAGGCCGTCGTGGACTGGCTCGTCGCCGAGTTCAAGAAGGACCAGGGCATCGACCTGTCCAAGGACGCGATGGCGCTGCAGCGGCTGTACGAGGCCGCGGAGAAGGCCAAGATCGAGCTCTCCACCACGCAGTCCACCAACATCAACCTGCCGTTCATCACCGCCGACGCGGACGGCCCCAAGCACCTCGACACGACGCTGTCGCGGTCGAAGCTGACGGAGCTGACCCACGACCTGGTCGAGCGGACGGTCTCGCCGACCAAGCAGGCGCTGAGCGACGCCGGCCTGAGCGCGTCCCAGATCGACCAGGTGATCCTGGTCGGCGGCATGACGCGGATGCCGGCCGTGCAGGAGAAGGTCAAGGAGCTGATCGGCAAGGAGCCGCACCGCGGCGTCAACCCCGATGAGGTGGTCGCGATCGGCGCCGCCATCCAGGCCGGCGTGCTCAAGGGCGAGGTCAAGGACGTGCTGCTGCTGGACGTCACCCCGCTCTCGCTGGGCATCGAGACCAAGGGCGGCGTGATGACGCGGCTGATCGAGCGCAACACGACCATCCCCACCCGCAAGGCGGAGATCTTCTCCACCGCGGAGGACGGCCAGCCCTCGGTCGAGATCCACGTGCTCCAGGGCGAGCGCGAGATGGCCGCCTACAACAAGACGCTGGGTAAGTTCCAGCTGGTCGGGATCCCGCCGGCGCCGCGGGGCGTGCCGCAGATCGAGGTCGCCTTCGACATCGACGCCAACGGCATCATCCACGTGTCCGCCAAGGACATGGGCACCGGCAACGAGCAGAAGATCCAGATCCAGGGCGGGTCGGGCCTGTCCGACGACGAGGTCGGCCAGATGATCCGCGACGCCGAGTCGCACGCCGACGAGGACAAGCGGCTGAAGGAGCTGGCCGAGGCCCGCAACACGGCCGAGCAGGTCGTCTACTCGACCGAGAAGTCCCTGTCCGAGCACGAGTCGAAGCTGGACGAGGAGACCAAGGGCGAGATCCGCACCAAGATCGACGCGGTCAAGCAGGCGCTCGAGGGCGACGACCCGGCGGAGATCCGCACCCGGCTGGAGGCGCTCCGCGAGGCCTCGTTCAAGCTGGGCGAGCTGGTCTACCAGCAGGCCCAGGCTCAGGCCCAGGCCGGCACCACCGACGGCGCGGCCGAGACGGACTCCTCCGAGGAGGAGATCGTGGACGCCGAGGTCGTGGACGAGGAAGCCGGTGACCGCGCGTGAGCGAGACCCCGAACCCCGAGGCCGCCGCCGAGGCGGAGGCGCCGGAGGACGCGGTCGAGTCCGAGCTCGACGAGGCGCGGCGCAGGGCGGAGGAGTACCTCTCCGACCTGCGCCGCGTCGCGGCCGACTTCGACAACTACCGCAAGCGCGTCGCCCGTGACGCCGAGCTGCAGGCCGCCCACGCGGCCGAGTCGCTCGTGCGCGAGCTGCTGCCCGTGCTCGACAACCTCGAGCGGGCGCTGGATGCCTCCGAGCACCACGAGGAGGCGAAGGTGTCGGAGGGCGTGCAGCTCGTCCGCCAGCAGCTGATCGACCTGCTGCTGAAGCGGGGGCTCGAGCCGATCGAGGCCGAGCCCGGAGCGGTGTTCGACCCCCACGTCCACGAGGCGTTGTCCCAGCAGCCGTCGGAGCACCCCGAGGGTGCGATCGCGGCCGTCTGGCAGCGCGGCTACCGGCTCGGCAACCGCGTCGTGCGGCCCACCCGTGTCGTCGTCTCGAGCGGTGGCCCAGACGGTGCGGAGAGCGGGGCCGATGCCTGACTTCTACGGCGTGCTCGGCGTCCCCAAGGGGGCGTCCGATGACGAGATCAAGAAGGCGTACCGGAAGCTGGCGCGGCAGTACCACCCCGATCGCAACGCCGGCGACGCCGCGGCCGAGGAGCGCTTCAAGTCGATCAACGAGGCGTACGACACGCTGTCCGATCCGGAGAAGCGCAAGCAGTACGACACGTTCGGCCAGACGTTCCGGCCCGGCCAGGCCCCGTCCGACGGCTTCGGCGGGTTCGACCCGCGGAGCGCCCAGGGCTTCGACTTCGGCGACCTGTTCGGTGGCCTGTTCAACCGCGGTGGAGGCGGTGGGGCCCGCCGGGCCGAGCCGCAGGCGACCCCGCGCGGCGCCGACGTCGAGGTGCCGGTGCAGGTCTCGTTCGAGGACGCCCTGCGCGGCGTGACGCTGAAGGTGCCGGTGGTCAAGGCGGTCGCCTGCGCGACCTGCCACGGCTCCGGCGCCGCTCCCGGTACGTCGCCGAAGATCTGCCCGGAGTGCAAGGGACGCGGCGTCACCTCCGAGAGCCAGGGCTTCTTCTCGCTCAGCCACACCTGCCGCACCTGCGGCGGCGCCGGCACCGTGATCGAGCAGCCGTGTGGCGTCTGTGGAGGCAACGGCCGCGTGCGGTCGACCAAGACCTACCGGGTGCGGATCCCGGCCGGCGTGCGCAACAACACCCGCGTCAAGGTCAAGGGCAAGGGCGAGGCGGCGCCGCGTGGCGGCGAGCCGGGAGACCTCTACGTGGTCACGCAGGTCGCGGAGAGCCCCATGTTCAAGTGGCGCGGCGACGACCTTGTCGTGGACGTCCCGATCACGTTCTCGGAGGCCGCGATGGGCGCCAGCATCGAGCTGCCCACACCGGACGGCCAGCGCGTCACCGTCAAGGTGCCCGCCGGCTCCACCGACGGCCGCCTGCTGCGGGTCAAGGGCCGCGGCGCCCCCAGGCGCAAGGGCGGCGGACTCGGCGACCTGCTGGTGCGGGTGCGCATTGCCGTGCCCTCCAAGGTCTCCAAGCAGGAGCGGGAGACGCTCGAGAAGCTGGACGAGCTCCAGCGCAGCAACCACGGCGACCCGCGCGAGAAGCTGTTCGCGGCCGGAGGCGCCGCCTCGTGAGCGACCGCCGGCACCCCCGCTACACGATCTCCGTCGCCGCGGAGCTGACCGGCATGCACCCGCAGACGCTGCGCATGTACGACGCCCGCGGCCTGGTGCGGCCGCAGCGCACCCCCGGCGGCACCCGCCGCTACTCCGAGGCCGACCTCGACCTGCTCCGCCGCGTCGCCCACCTCACGGGCGAGCAGGGGCTGAGCCTGGCCGGCGCCGAGCACGTGCTCGGCCTGGAGCGGCAGATCGCGGACCTGCGCCTGCTGGTCAGCAGCCTGCGCGCGCAGCTGCTGCAGGCCGCGGTCGACCAGCGCGATGCGCTGGAGGACGTGCACCGCACGTACCGCCGCGACCTCGTCCGCTACATCCCACCGATCCATCCGATCCGACGAGTTGAGCCATGGACTTTCAGAAGCTGACGATCAAGTCACAGGAGGCGTTCGCCTCCGCCCAGGGGACGGCCGTCGCCAACGGCAACCCCGAGCTGACCCCCGACCACCTGCTGCTCGCCCTGCTCGACCAGGAGAGCAGCGTCGCCGCGCGCATCCTGGAGAAGGCCGGCGAGAGCCCGGCGGAGCTGCGCGCGCGCACGGCCGCCGCCGTGGACGCGCTGCCCCGCATCGAGGGCGCCCGGCAGCAGCCCGGTGCGTCGCCGGCCGCGCGCCGCGTGCTCGAGCAGGCGTTCTCCGAGGCCGAGGCGCTCAAGGACGAGTACGTCGCCGTCGAGCACCTGCTGCTCGCGCTCGCCTCCGGCGCGGGTCTCGACCGGGCCGCGCTGATGAAGGCGCTGGCCGACGTCCGCGGCGGCCGCACGGTCACCTCGGCCGACGCCGAGGGCACGTACGAGGCGCTGGCGAAGTTCGGCCGCGACCTGACCGAGCTGGCCGAGCGGGGCAAGCTCGATCCCGTCATCGGCCGCGACGAGGAGGTGCGCCGGGTGATCCAGGTGCTCTCCCGCCGGACGAAGAACAACCCGGTGCTGATCGGCGAGCCGGGCGTCGGCAAGACGGCCATCGTCGAGGGCCTGGCCCAGCGCATCACCTCGGGCGACGTCCCCGACGGACTGAAGGACCGGCGCGTCTGGGCGCTCGACGTGGGCGCGCTGCTGGCCGGCTCCAAGTACCGGGGCGAGTTCGAGGAGCGCCTGAAGGCCGTCCTGGCCGAGATCAGCGCGGCCGACGGCCAGATCATCCTGTTCATCGACGAGCTGCACACGATCGTCGGCGCCGGCGCGGCGGAGGGCGCGGTGGACGCCGCCAACCTGCTGAAGCCGATGCTCGCCCGCGGCGAGCTGCGCGCCGTCGGCGCGACCACGCTGGACGAGTACCGCAAGCACATCGAGAAGGACGCCGCGCTGGAGCGGCGGTTCCAGCCCGTGCTGGTGGGCGAGCCCAGCGTGGCCGACACGATCGCCATCCTGCGCGGCCTGAAGGAGCGGTACGAGGTGCACCACGGCGTCCGCATCTCGGACGACGCGATCGTCGCCGCGGGGATGCTCTCCGACCGCTACATCGCCGACCGGTTCCTGCCCGACAAGGCGATCGACCTGGTGGACGAGGCGGCGTCGCGGCTCAAGATCGAGATCGATTCCCTGCCGAACGAGATCGACGTCGTCCAGCGGCGCGTCGTCCAGCTCGAGATCGAGCAGGCGGCGCTCGAGGGCGAGACCGCCGAGAGCGCCGTCGAGCGGCGCGAGGGGATCGGCGCCGAGATCGCGAACCTGCGCGAGCAGCTGGACGGGATGATGGCCGAGTGGCAGTCCGAGAAGGAGGCGATCGAGCGCGTCCGCAGCCTCAAGGCGCTGATCGAGGAGACCCGCGCCGAGGCCGAGCGCGCCCAGCGCGACAGCGACCTGCAGCGCGCCGCCGAGCTCACCTACGGCGAGCTGCCGCGGCTGGAGAAGGAGCTGGAGGCGGCCATGGCCCGGCTCCAGGAGGTGCAGTCGGGCACGCCGATGCTGAAGGAGGAGGTTGGCAGCTCGGACATCGCCGAGGTGGTGGCGAGCTGGACCGGGATCCCCGTCACGCGGCTGATGGAGGGCGAGATGGAGAAGCTCGTCCACATGGAGGAGCGGCTCCACCAGCGCGTCGTCGGCCAGGACGAGGCCGTGCTGGCCGTGTCCAATGCGATCCGCCGCTCCCGCGCCGGCCTGGGCGACCCCGACCGGCCGATCGGCTCGTTCATCTTCCTCGGCCCGACCGGCGTGGGCAAGACCGAGCTGGCCAAGGCGCTGGCTGAGTTCCTGTTCGACACCGAGAAGGCGATGGTGCGGATCGACATGTCGGAGTACATGGAGAAGCACAGCGTCTCGCGGCTGGTGGGCGCGCCGCCCGGCTACGTCGGGTACGACGAGGGCGGGCAGCTGACCGAGGCCGTGCGCCGCCGGCCCTACTCGGTGGTGCTGCTGGACGAGATCGAGAAGGCCCACTCCGACGTCTTCAACATCCTGCTCCAGCTGCTCGACGACGGGCGGCTGACCGACGGCCAGGGCCGGACCGTGGACTTCAAGAACGCGATCGTGATCATGACCTCGAACGCGACCGACCTGGCCGCGACGTTCCGGCCCGAGTTCCTGAACCGGGTGGACGAGATCGTCACGTTCCAGCGGCTCACCGAGGAGCAGCTGACCGAGGTGATCGAGCTCCAGACCGGCGGGCTGCGCAAGCGCCTGGCCGAGCGGCGGATCGCGCTCGACATGACGGACGAGGCCAAGCGGCTGCTGGTCGAGCGCGGCTACGACCCGGCCTACGGCGCGCGCCCGCTCAAGCGCACCGTCCAGCGCGAGGTGGAGAACCCGCTGGCGCTGCGGGTGCTGTCCGGCGAGCTGGGCGAGGGCGACACCGTCGTGGTGGATGCCGTGGACGGCACGGTCGTGCTGACCGTCCGCCAGCGCGAGCCGGCCGGGATCGCCGAGTGAGCGAGGCCGAGGAACAGGGACGCCCGCCGGCGCCCCTGCTCGACCTCTTCGCGACGGCAGTGCACCGGTTCGGGTCGGCCTGGGCCGACCTGGTCGCCGCGTCCGTCCTCGTCCTGATCGGCGGCTCGGTGCCGGTGCTGGTCGCACGCGCCTCGGGTGCCTCGACCGGCGCCGGGATCGCGATCGGCGAGCTGGCCTACACGACCGCCTTCTACCTGCTGCTGGGGTTCGTGGTGCTGCGCGGCCTGCCCTCGTCCGTCCCCGTCTCGCGCTGGGCGGCCACCGGCGTCTCGGCGCTCGTCACCGGGCTGATCGCCGGCGGCCTGGTGGTCGTGCTCCAGCCGTTCGTGGTGATCGTGATGCCGCTGCTGCTGATGGCCGTCCCGGGCGTGGCGGCGGGGGACTGGTCGCCGGTCGCGGCCATCCCGCGGGGGATGGTGCTGGCCGTCCGCAGCTTCACCCGGGTGTGGGGCATGTGGCTGGTCGCGATCCTCTTCTCGATGCCGATCTGGATCTCGGTCGCCCTGGTCGTGCTCTCGTTCTCGGGCGGCACGACGCAGTTCTTCCTGACGCTGGCGATCGCGGCGCCGATCATCTGGCCGTTCTGCGCGCTGTTCGTGCGCGCGCTGTACGGCGATCTGACGGGGCGGCTGGTCGTCGCCCCGCAGGACCGCTCGCGCTGATCCCGGCGGCGGTGAAGAGTCCGCCAACCGGCGGTGGCCAGATGGTGGATTCCACGGGATTCGTGGCTTTGGGGGCGGATCCAGCGTCGCTCAGAGGGCGCGGGCGTCCACAGGGCAGGCTGGATAAGCCTGTTCAAGGGCGCGCGTGGCGTCTGAGCCTCGCTGGGCCCCCTCCGGAGCCGCGAAGTTCGTGGAATCCATCATCTAGCATGCCGCCTCGATGTCGCGCCGCCGCTGGCTGATCGCGGGTGGGGCCTGCCTGCTGCTGCTGGCGGGCGGCCTCGGCCTGGCCTGGCACGTGGCCCACGAGAGCGTCGCCGACGTGCACAACGGCGCGTCGCTGCCCTTCATCTCCAGCCAGACCAGCACCACGCCCGCCACCACCACGCCGCCGCCGCCCAAGTACGGGCCGGACTGGCCGCTCTACGGCCGCGTCGAGCAGCGCACCCGCGACGCGTCCGGCCTGACCGGCGTGCGGCCGCCGTTCCACGTCGTCTGGAAGGTCAACCAGCACGCGCTGATCGAGTTCCCGCCCTCGTACCACCGGGGCGTGCTCTACCTCGGGCGGGACGACGGCTGGCTGGTCGCGTCCGACGTGTTCACCGGCCATGAGATCTGGCGGCAGCGCTTCGCGCCGATCCCCGACCAGCCGGCGTTCTGGCAGGGCAAGCTCTACTTCGGGACGTTCGACAAGCCCGGCTCCGTCTACGCGGTGGACGCGAAGACCGGCCACGTGATCTGGCGCACGCGGCTGACCGACCAGGTCGAGTCGTCGATGGTCGTCTCCGCCGGCAAGGTCTACACGGGCTCGAACGACGGCACGGTGCGTGCGCTGAATGCGCTCACCGGGAAGCCGGTGTGGAGCTTCCACGCGTCCGGCGCGGTCAAGGCCAGCCTCGCGCTGGACGGCGGGCGCGTGTTCTTCGGCGACTACGGCGGCGACATGTACAGCCTGCGGGGCGGGGACGGCCACCTGCTCTGGAAGACGCACACCTCGGGCCTGTCCGGCGGGTACCGCTCAGGCAACTTCTACTCGTCGCCGGCGGTCGCGTACGGTCGCGTCTACGTCGGCAACACCGACGGCAAGGTGTACTCGTTCGTCGCCGCCACGGGTCAGGTGGCGTGGACGTCGACGATGCCCGACTGGGCGTACGGCTCCCCGGGCACCGCGTTCGGCGAGGTCTTCTCGACCAGCTACGACGGCACGGTCGCCGCGATGAACGCCCGCACCGGGGCGCGGTTGTGGACGCGCAAGCTGCCCTACCGCTCGCTCTCGTCGGCGACGATCATCGGCCGCCTCGTCTACGTCGCCGATCTCGGGCCCAAGAGCAGGCCCGGCCACCTGTACGCGCTCGACCCGAGGACGGGCGCGATCCGCTGGCAGTTCAACGACGGCGAGTACCACGGCCCGATCGTCGCCGCCGGCCGCCTGATCGTCTCCGGCTTCACCACGCTCTACGCGCTGCGACCGTCCTAGCGGCCGCTAATCGCTGTAGTAGGCGACCGCGATCTGCGCCGCCAGCTCGGCGTTGTCCTCGAACAGCCGCCGGTTCGCGATCAGCGTGCGGCCGTCGGTGCGCTCGTTCAGGCGGCCCAGGACGAACGGCGTCAGCTCGACGCCGGTGACGCCCCGCAGTGCCGCCTCGGAGAGCGCCTCGTTGATCAAGGGCTCGATCTCGTCCTCGAGCAGCGCCGCGTCCTCGGCGACCGGGTGGGCGACCAGCACGCCGGTCGTGCGGGCGAACCCCCAGTGGGTGGCGGCCACCAGCGCGACGGTCTCCGGATCGTCCACGCGGTCGGGCACTGCCAGGGTCGAGTCGCGCTGGTAGAAGAGCGGGAAGCGGTCGGTGCCGTATCCCAGCAAAGGGACGCCGCTCGACTCCAGCGCCTCGATCGTCGCGGGCACGTCCACCAGCGAGCGCGCGCCCGAGCAGACGACGCAGACGGCGCACTGGCCCAGCTCGTAGAGATCGGCGGAGATGTCGAGCGACCGGGCGAACCCGCGGTGGACGCCGCCGATGCCGCCGGTCGCCATGAAGTGGATGCCGGCGATCCGGCACACGGCCAGCGTCCCCGCGACCGTGGTGGCGCCCAGCCCGTTGCTGACCACGGCCGCCGCCAGGTCGCGCGGGCTGACCGTGCGCAGCTCGCAGCCGGGGTCGGCGAGGCGCGCCAGGTCGTCGTCCGTAACGCCGACGCGCACCGAGCTTTCGACGATCGCCACGGCGGCGGGCACGGCGCCCGCCTGGCGGATCCGCCGCTGGCTCTCGAGCACCGTCGCCAGGGCATCCTCGCTGGGCAGTCCGTGGGCGAGCACCAGCGTGTCGATCGCGACCACGGGCTGGCTGCGGATCAGCGCCTGCTCGACCTCGGGAGCCAGCCGCAGGAGCCCCGAGAAGCCCCGCGTCACCTGCCGTCCTTGGCCGCGGGAGGGTTCACGGGCCGATGCTACACTCGGCCGCGTGTCGGGTGGCGCAGGGACAGAGATCGGCTCCGGCGCCCTGCCCTGCGCGAACCACCCGCGGGTGGAGACGCTGGTGCGCTGCTCCGACTGCGGCAAGCCGATCTGCCCCGAGTGCATGGTGCAGTCGGCGGTCGGGATCAAGTGCCGCGACTGCGCGCGGCTGCCGCGCTCGGCGCGCGTCACGCTGACGCCGGGCCGCGCCGGGCGCGCCGCCGGGGCCGGGCTGGCGGTCGCCACCGGGTGCGGCGTCGTGCTCGCCCTGGGTGGCTCCTACGCCGCCGGGTTCTTCACCTTCATCCTGGCCTACGTCGTCGGCCTGCTGGTGGGGCGGACGGTGCTCCGTGCCAGCGGCCACTACCGGGCCGAGTCCACCGCCTGGATCGCCGCCGGCTGCGCCGTGTGGGCGTACGCGGTGCCGGCGGTCGTGTTCGCGATCGCGGTCGGTGGCGGGCTCCAGGTGGGCGGCCAGGGGCTGGGCATGCTGATCGCCGGGTTCTTCGCGTACCGCGAGGCGGGATGACGCCGCCGGTGCGCCGCCGCAGGGCGCTGGGCTCGTTCGTATTCGGCAGCGTGGTCGGCGGCGCCATCGCGATCGCGGCGCCGCGCCTGCGGCGCGCCCGCGGCGCGGGGGACGGCGCCGGGCCGGAGCGGATCGCGGGGCTCGCGGCCTTCGAGGGCGCACCCTGCTGGGAGCACGACCACCGCGAGGTGCCCGCCGCCCCCGACGACGACGTGCCCGGCTAGATCAATCATCTAGACTCGCCGCCGTGCCCCGCGCCCTCGTCACCGGCGGAGCCGGCTTCATCGGCTCTGCGCTCGACCGGCTCCTGCTCGAGCAGGGCTACGCCGTGCGCATCTACGACGACCTCTCGACCGGGAGCCGCGAGCACCTCTCCGGCCTCGACATCGAGGTCGTCGAGGGCGACATCCGCGACCTCGACCGGGTGACCGGCGCGGCACGCGGCTGCGACGTCGTCTTCCACCTTGCCGCCGGCGCCGGCGTGGTGGACTCGATCGAGAACCCGCTGGGCAACTTCGACGTGAACGCCCGGGGCACGCTGGTGGCGCTCGAGGCCGCCCGCCAGGCCGGCGTCTCCCGCCTCGTCTTCTCGTCGAGCAACGCTCCCCTGGGGGCGAACGCGTACCCGGCGACCGAGGACAAGCCGATGGCGCCGCTGTCCCCGTACGGTGCGGGCAAGGCGACCGGCGAGGCGTACTGCTCGGCGTTCCACGGCGCCTACGGCATGGATGCCGTGGCGGTGCGGTTCTCGAACGCGTTCGGGCCGCGCTCGGCGCGCAAGACGAACGTGATCCCGCTCTTCATCCGCCTGATCCTGGCCGGCGAGCCGGTGACGGTGTACGGAGACGGCACCCAGACCCGCGACTTCGTGTTCGTCACCGACCTCGCGCAGGGATTGGTGAAGGCGGCCGAGGCGGACGGGGCCGGCGGCGAGGTGTTCCAGCTGGCCAGCGGCGTCGAGACCTCGCTCCGCGACCTGGTCGCGCTGCTGGGCGAGGTGTCGGGACGCGAGGTCAACGTGCGCTACGAGCCTCCGCGGGCCGGGGAGATCGAGCGCAACTACTCGCTGATCGACAAGGCCCGCGACCGGCTCGGCTACGCGCCGCAGGTCCCGCTCGCCGACGGCGTGCGGCAGACCTGGGACTGGTTCGCCGGCGGGGCCTAGGCGATCGCCCGGACGGCGGCGGCCACGGCGGCCGCCACCACCACGGTCACCACGAACGGCGCCCGCAGCGCGATCGTGACCGCCGCAGCGCCGACGCCGGCGGCACGGGCGTCCACCGTCAGGTGCCTGTCGGTGGCGAACGTGCTGATCGCGATCAGCGCCCCCAGCAGCGTCACGGCGAGCAGCGTGAACACCGTCTGCACGCGCAGCGGGAGCTGCCGGCTGCCCAGCGCCACCGGGCCGGCCGCCTTCATCATGTAGGTGCCGAGAGCGAGCGCGAGGACGGCGGGCCAGGTCATCGGGGCCGCCCCCCACCAGCAGGCCCGCGACGACGCCGAGGCTGGCCAGCAGGATCGGCGCGCCGGCCGGGAGGAACGGCGTCGCCGCCAGCGCCAGCACCGCGCCGGCGACGGCCGAGCAGCGCGCCGCCGGCGTGTGCAGCTGAGGGACGAGCAGCGCCAGCAGCCCGGCCGGGAACGCTGCGTCGATGCCGAACCTGGCCGGGTCGCCGATCAGGCCGCCGGCGAACGCGCCCAGCACCGTGCCGGCCTGCCAGAAGCAGAACAGCGTGATGCCGACGGTGTAGAAGGCGCGCCGCCCCAGTACCGGGTCGGGCTGGGCCAGCGCGAACGCGGTGGACTCGTCGATCACGATCTGGCTGGAGAGCATGCGGGTCAGCAGGCGCCCGCGCAGCATCGGCACCAGTGAGAGGCCGAACGGGATGTGGCGGGCGTTCAGCAGCAGCCCGCCGAGCACGGCGGCCGCGGCGCCGCCGCCGCTCGCGATCACCGCGACGGCGAGGAACTGCGAGCCGCCGGCGAAGATCAGCAGCGACATCGCGCACACCATCGGCGCGTCGATCCCCGATGCCCGGGCCAGCACGCCGAAGGACGCGCCGATCGCGCCGACGGCGATGCCGATGGTGATCCCGTCGCGCAGGATCGTTCGTTCTGTCGAACGCATCGGACGGTATGATGGACAGCCGTGACGCCCTCCGTCAAATCGCACCGGTGAGCGAACGGCCCGACCAGGGCGCGGCGGCGCTGCTCGCAGCCGTCGCGGCGAACCTCCGCGGGCTGCGGGAGGAGGCGGGCATCAGCCTCGGCGAGCTCGCGCGGAGGGCCGGCATCGCCAAGTCAACGGTCTCCCAGCTCGAGGCGGGCACCGGCAACCCCAGCGTCGAGACGCTGTGGGCGCTGGCCGTCGCGCTGGGCGTGCCGTTCGGACGGCTCGTCCGCGAGCGCACCGACGAGGTGCATGTCGTCCGTGCGGGGGACGGGGTGCGGATCGAGGCGCACCTCGCGCGCCGGTTCGTCGCCCGCCTGATTGACTCGACCAGCCGCCGCAGCATGCGCGACCTGTACGTGCTCGAGATCGAGCCGGGCTCGGTGCGGCGGGCGGAGCCGCACCTGCCGGGGACGGTGGAGCACCTGATCGTGACCGCCGGCCGCCTGCGGGCCGGTCCGGGGGAGGAGACGGTCGAGCTGGGGCCGGGCGACTACGGACGGTTTCCGGGCGACGGCCGCCACCAGTACGAGGCGCTGGAGCCCGGCACCCGGGCCGTCCTGATCATGGAACACGTCTAGACGGGCGGCAGGCCGTCGCAGCGGCCGGCGGCGAGCGAACGGTCGCACCAGCCGAGCAGCGCGGCGACGTCGACCCCGCGGTGGGCCGGTGCGTAGGGGGCGAGCCGGCGCCGCGCCTTGGTCAGCTGGCTGCGCATCCCGCGCAGGCTGCCACGGCGTTCGAGGTGCGGGGCGACGGCGACGTGCACGAGCCCCTGGAGGAAGTCGCGCTCGGCGGCGGGCGCCTCGCGCCACATGTCCTCGAACCGCTCGTGCGCCTCGAACCCGCGGCCCTCCCGGACCAGGTCGAGCCCCTCCGCGAGCCGGGGGTCGTCCGCTACGCGGGCCCTCCGCCGCTGCCCGTCGCGACGGACGATCGCTCGGGAGCGAGCACCGCGTCGAATGCCTCCAGCATGCGGTCGGCCGTCTCGACCCGGGCGTTCACGCCCATCAGCCCGATGCGCCAGATCGGCGGCGCGTCGGGGCCGAGCCCGCCGCCCACCTCGATGTTGTGCTCGCGCAGCAGGCGGTGCTGGATCCCCTTGCCGTCGACGCCCTCGGGCACCCGCACCGCGGACAGCGCGGCGAGCTGGAGCTCCGGCTCGGCCAGCATCTCGAAGCCGCGCTCGCGCATCCCGTCCTGGAAGCGGCCCCCGGCCGCCGCGTGGCGGGCCCAGCGTGCCTCCATGCCCTCCTCCAGCGCGAGGCGGACGCCCTCGTAGAGCGCGTAGTACTGGAGGCTGGGCACGGTGTGGTGGTAGACGACCGGCCGGTCGATCCAGTACTTGGCGAGCAGCTCGAAGTCGAACGAGAACGGCACCGGGTGGGTGCGGCGGCCGATGCGCTCCATCGCGGCGGGCGAGAGCGTGACCGGCGAGATCCCGGGCGGCGCGCCCAGGCACTTCTGCGAGCACGAGTAGCAGTAGTCCACGCCCCAGCGCTTCGGCTCGAGCTCCATCGACCCGAGCGAGGTGACGCAGTCGGCCATCAGCAGGGCGTCGCTGTCGCGCATCGCCTCGCCGAGCTCGCGCAGCGGGTGGGCGACGCCGGTGGACGTCTCGGCATGGACGACCGCGACCAGCCGCGTCTCGGGATGCCGCGACAGCTCCTCCAGGATCCGCTCGTTGGGCACCGCCTGGCCGAACGGCGCTCGCAGGTCGACGACCGTCGCGCCGTGCCGCTGCGCCATCTCGACGATGCGGTTGCCGAAGAAGCCGGCGGCAGCGACGATCACCGTCTCGCCCGGCTCGGTCAGCGATGTGATGCCTGCCTCCATGCCCGAGGTGCCGCTCGCCGACAGCGCCAGCGTCAGCCCGTCGTCGCGGCGGTAGACGCCCTGGAGCAGCTCGACGAGGTCCTCGAGGATGCGGTGGAAGTCGGGGTCGAGGTGGCCCAGCATCGGCTGGCTCATCGCCTCGAGCACGCGCGGATCGACGTTCGACGGGCCGGGGCCGCAGAGCAGCCGCTCCGGTGTCCTCAGCGGTTCGCGCGGGTCGTTCATCAAAGGATTGTCCACCAAGGCGCCCCGAAACGCCACCCCCATCGGTCCCGGCTAGCGCAGCCAGGCACGGACGAGGGCGTTGGCGAACCCCAGTCCGTAGCGAAAGTGCGCCGGCTTCTTGCTGGTGCCGGAGATCCGCTGGGTGATGGTGACGGGCACCTCGATCGAGCGCAGATTGCGCTTCGAGGCCTCGACGATGAACTCCGAGTTGTGGAACTGGTCCTGCCGGAACTCGAGGTGGCGCAGGGCCTCCGTGCGGACTGCGCGGTAGCCGCAGGCGGGATCGGTGACCCGGCTCCAGGTGAGCAGCGAGAGCAGGTTCGCGAAGACCTTGATCCCCAGCTCCCGCGCCGCCGCGTTCTTGTCCGCCTGGCCGAGCACGCGCGACCCGCCGACCACGTCCGCCTCACCGTCCACGATCGGCTTCACCAGCCGTGACAGCTCGCTGGGCTGGTGCTGGCCGTCGGCGTCCATCGTCACCACCACCTGCGCGCCCGTCGCCAGCGCCAGCCGGTAGCCCGTGCGCAGCGCGGCGCCCTGGCCGCGGTTCAGCGGCAGGCATACCGCCGACGCGCCCGCGGCCCGCGCGGCGTCCGTCGTCCCGTCGGCGCTGCCGTCGTCCACGACGATCGCATGCAGCTCGAGGCCGCAGACGCGCTCGGGCAGCGCGCCGATCACGTGCGCGATGTTGGCCGACTCGTTGTAGGCGGGGATGACAACGGCGATGCCGCCGGCGAAGGCCTCCGGGTGCCCGGTCTCCTGGAACTCCTTCAGCGCGAGGTTCTCGATCAGGCGCGTGAGGTCGCGCCGCGTCCGGTCCTGCCGGCCGGACAACGCGTACGCGAACCCGAACAGCACGCCGACCGCCAGCACGGTCGCACCGATCACCTGGCGGCCGCCGCCCTTCTTGAACGAGAGCTCGTCGAGGCCGGTGGTGAGGATGCCCGGCGCCAGCGAGAGCACGAGCAGCGGCAGCACGAACACCGTCAGCCGCAGCAGCAGGTCGCCGTTGCCGATGTTGCCGCGCCGGTACGAGCGGATGGCCAGCAGTCCGAACACGAGCGCGGCGGCCAGGCCGGCCGCGCGCAGCGGGGTGAGGGGCATCAGACGGGCTCCGTGACGGGTTCCGGGGCGGGGACTGCTGGGGTCTCGCGATCGGCGCGTAGCGCCTGCCAGGCAACTGTAGCGCCCGCCGCCGCCATCACGGCCAGGCTGGGGGCGAGGTGGAGGTACAGCCGGTGCGCCGTTGCCTCGACGCTGTCAGCCTCGCCCGAGCGGTAGTGCGTGACGTACGCGCCCAGCGTCAGCACGACGTTCGGCAGGGTGACCGCGGCCAGCAGCCGAAACCGGGTGCTCCACCAGATCGGCGCGGAAAGGACGATCACCGCCAGCGCCGTCTCCCAGAACACGCCCCAGTGCGCCGTCTCGGCCAGCGTCTCGGCGACGTGGCGGACGATCCAGCCGGCGCTCAGGTAGACCTGATCGAAGTGCGAGCGGTTCGCGGGGATGTCGTGGATCCGCTGGAACAGCTGCCAGGGCACGACGAAGGCCAGGAACCACGCCGCCCAGACGCCCGCGCCCGGCGTCCGCACCGAGCGCCGCACCACCAGCACCGTCACGCCGATGACGAGGCAGGTGAGCGTCCCCTCGAGCTTCGTCCAGGCGGCCGCGCCCGCCGCGAAGCCGGAGAGCGATGCCCAGCCGGCGCCGCCGTCCTCCAGCCAGCGGAACGCGGCCACGGCGCAGATCGCGACGTAGGCGGCGACCACCAGGTCGGCCAGGCCGTTGGTCATCAGCGTGGTGAACTCCGGCACCGTCACCGCCAGAGCGACGGCCAGCGCGGCGCCGGCGGGCGGCAGGAACTCGCGCACCATCCACCACAGCACCAGCGCCAGCGCGACCCCGAACAGCGCGGCGGGCAGCCGCACCACGCTGTCGTCCACCCGCCCCAGCAGGATGTAGAAGGCGCCGTTCAGGTTCGAGACCTCGAGCGGGTAGAAGAGGTGCGGTCCGCTCAGCCGGCTGAAGTCGAGGCTGCCGTCCTCGAACATCGCCGTGCCCTTGAGACCCCACGCCTTGAGGAAGTCGATCGACGTGATCGGCCCCAGCCGGAACGCCTGCACCGTCCCGTAGGCGAGCGCGGCCGCGGCCGCCGCCAGCAGCGGGAGCGCGGGCCCGAGGGCACCGGGCACCGGCGTGGGCGGCGGCGGCGTCCGGTCGACGAAGCGGCGGCCGATCCACCGCACCGCCAGCAGCGCGATCAGCAGCGAGAGCCGGTTCTCGCGCCCGCCGACCAGCGCCACCAGGAGCAGCGCCAGGGTCAGCATCGCCGTCCCCGTCAGGTAGGCGAGCCCCAGCAGCGGCGCCCGCCCCGGCCGTGACCCGGCGACGCCCCGCGCCCAGGGCAGGCCGCACCAGACGATCAGGGCGCACCCGACCGCCGTCACGACCCAGCTCACGGGTGCACCTCGAGCAGCCGCCCCGCGGTCGCGGTCAGGATCGGCGTGTACCAGTCGTGTGCCCCGCGCAGGTCGGGCGGCACGGCGTCCCAGGTGACGACGACGTAGCGCACCCCGGAGCGGCGCAGCGCCGACCGCGAGAATCCGGTCGCAACCGGCTGCCGCGGGTACAGGTAGTAGCGGGCGTCATCCGACCGCACCGGGCTGGTGGCGGCGTAGCGTGCGCCCGCCGGCAGCAGCGCGTCGGCCCGCACCAGGAACCGCCGCAGGGGCTGGCGATGCGCTGCCGACAGGCCGTGGTCGATCTCGCGCGCCATGAACCCGGCCTGGGCGGCCAGGCCCACGGCGCACGCCGCGATCGTCAGAACCGCAAGAGGTCTTACGAGCGGGCGGACCCGAGAACCGGCTCGCCGCGCCATGTGGTGCTGGGGTCGATGCCCTCGGCGATCACGCGATGCTTGTAGCGGTCGATCGTGGACAGCACCGACTCGATCAGCGTCTCGGAGAGCAGCGTCGGCTTCAGCCCGAGCGACGGCAGCTTGGTGTGCACCGGGTTGTAGTAGTGCTCCTCCAGCTCCACCCGCGGGTTGGCGACGTTGTCCACGAGGACATCGACGCCGAGCTCGCCGGCGGCGTGCCGCACCTTCTCGGCCAGCTCGGTGACCGAGAACGACTCGGTGAACTGGTTGTAGACCCGCATCTCGCCGCTGTCGGCGGGGTTGTCCGCGGTCAGCTCGACGCACTGCAGCGTGTCGACGATGTTCAGCAGCCCGCGCGTCTGGCCGCCCTTGCCGTACACCGACAGCGGGTGCCCGATCATCGCCTGGACGCAGAACCGGTTGAGCGCCGTGCCGAAGTACTGGTCGTAGTCGAACCGTGTCGCCAGCCGCTCGTCCAGCTTCGTCTCCGGCGTCTCGATGCCGTACACGACGCCCTGGTTGAGGTCGGTGGCGCGCAGCCCCCAGATGCGGCAGGCGAACTGGATGTTGTGGCTGTCGTGCACCTTGGAGAGGTGGTAGAACGAGCCCGGCACCTTGGGGAACGGCAGCGTGTCGCGCCGGCCCTTGTGCTCGATCTCGATGTACCCCTCCTCGATGTCGATGTTCGGGGTGCCGTACTCGCCCATCGTGCCCAGCTTGACCAGGTGGGCGTCCGGGCAGTGGTCGTGCATCGCCCACAGCAGCTTCAGCGTCCCGACGACGTTGCGCTGCTGGGTGAAGACGCAGTTGTCGACGTTGGCCATCGACCACGGCGCGCTCGGCTGCTCGCCGTAGTGGATGATCGTGTCCGGCGAGAACTCGCGCAGCACGTCCGCCAGCAGCGTGTTCTCGGCCACGTCGCCGATGTAGCTCTCGATCGTCTTGCCGGAGACCTCGCGCCAGGCGGCGATCCGCTCCTCCAGCGTGGCGATCGGCGTCAGCGAGTCGGTGCCGGCCTGCTCGTGCCAGCGGCGGCGCGAGAAGTCGTCCAGCACGGCAACCTCGTGCCCCTTGCCGGAGAAGCGCATGGCGGTCGGCCACCCCAGGTACCCGTCACCGCCGAGAATCAGAATCCGCATGCCTGTCGCTCCTGTCGTTCAATGACCACGTCGGGAAGGCCGCACAGGGGGCGACCGACGTGGGATTGTCCCACAGACGGCCGACGGACGGTGTCGGTCGTGGCGCTGGGTACACTGGCGCGTCGATGAGCGTCCGAGCCGAAGCGGCTGTCCTGGGGCTGCTCCCGCTGGGGCTCCTCGGTGCGCGCCTGCTCTCGCTGGACGGGCCGGCGGTCTGGTTCGCGGCTGCGGTGATCGTGCTCGTGCCGGGTTGGGCCGTCGTTCGCCTGCTCCGGCTGGAGCGGCACGTCGGGCTGTCCGGGGCGATGCCGGTGGGGTTCGCGCTGGGCCTGGCCGTCTGGGTGCCGCCGCTGGCCGTCGCCTTCGCCCTGCGCCTGCCGCTCGGCATCGTCATCGGGGCGGTGCTGGTGCTGGGCTGGGGCGGCATGATCGCGGCGCTCCGCCGCCCGCCCGCGCTGGAGCCGGTCTCGCTGCCCGAGCTGGCCGCCGGGCTGGCCGGGACCCTGGGCTTCGCCTACCTGACCTGGCGCCTGTCCACCGGGGTGGTGGGCGATGCGCTCTTCCACGTCGGCCGCATGCGCAAGATCGAGCGGCTGGACGGCCTCTCGCTGACGTCGATCTCCTCGTTCAAGAACGGGGCCCCGCACGCCGGGTACGCCTTCCCGCTCCAGCACGCGGCCTGGGCCGGCATCGCCCGGCTGGCGGACGTGGACGCCGGGCGCGCGTTCGTCCTGCTCGCCCCGCTGTGCGGCGCGGCCGCGATCCTGGCCGTCTACGCGCTCGCGTTCCGCCTGACGGGCTGGCGCTTCGCCGGCTACCTCGCCGCCGTCCCGGCGGCCTGGGACCTGTGCACCCTGATCAACGGGCTGGTCATGCAGATCAACCAGCCGCCGCCGTTCACGTTCTTCGTGCTGGCGCCGGCCGCGGTCGTGCTGTTCATCGCCGCGCTGCGCGGGGTGCTGCTGGGCGCCTACGCATCGGCCGCGGCGGTGACGGTGATCGCGCTGGTGCACCCGACCTACGCGATCCCGCTGCTGGCGATGATGGTGGGCGTGCTGGCCGGGTCGTGGCGAGCACACATGGCGGTCGCGCGGGCCGCGATGGTGGCCGTGGCGGCGTCCACCCTGGCCTCCGCCGCCGTTGCGGGCTGGATCTGGTGGGTCGCGATCCGGGGCGGCGAGCGGCGATCGATCGTCACGCACTCGGACGAGTTCCTGCACCACGGCGTCCACGCCGTGCTGATGTACCCGTGGGCGCCGGTGTTCGGCCGCGGCTACGTGCTGGTCGCGATCGCCGGCTGCGCGCTGCTGGTGCGCTTCCGCACGACGCTGCCGACCGCAGGGGCGATGCTGGGGATGCTGGCGCTGCTCCTCATCCCCGGCGTCAACACGCTGATCACCGCGGGCGCGGGCATGGGGCAGTTCCACCGCTTCTGGCAGCTGCTGCCCTGGCCGGTCGCCCTTGCGGCCACGGCGCTGGTCGCGGCCAGGCTGCTGGGCCGCTGGTCGATCCCCGTCGCGCTCGGCCTGGGATGGCTGCTAATGGAACTGCGCGGCGAACACACCTTCTGGCGCGAGCCGACCAGCATCGCGGTCGTGGCCGCGATCGCCGTGACGGTGGTCGCGCTCGTCCGCGAGCCGCGCCGGGAGATCCAGGCGGGCGCGTGGTGGGCGGCCTCGCTGCTGGTCGCGGCCACGCTGGTCGGCCCGGTGTCCTACGGCGGCGACCGCGTGCTGGACGAGGCCAGGGCCGGCCCTCACCGCCCGGCGCGGCACGACCTGGTGGTCGAGCTCTCGCCCGGCGTCGCCGCCTGGTTCGCGGAGCACAACCATCCCATCCCGGTCGTGATCGGCGAGGAGCACCGGCTGTTCGAGCTGGTCGGCGAGGCGCCCGTGTACGCCGTCGGCCTGCCGGAGGCGCGCACGCGCGCGGAGCCGAAGATCGACACGCTCGGCCGCCGCGAGGACCAGGAGCGGTTCTTCGACCCGGCGACGTCGCAGGCCGAGCGCGAGGCGATTCTCGCCAAGTACGGCGTGGACGACGTGCTGCTCGATCTCCAGGACCAGGCCGACGTGGCCGACGCGATCGAGTCGCTGCCCGGGACGACCCGGGTCTACCGCGACCCGCGGTACGAGATCCTGCGCGTCACCAGCCGCTGAGCCGCGCTGCGCTCCTGCGCCGTCAGCGCGTACGGCAGCAGCACGACGTGCGCGGCGATGCCGGCCGCGCCGGTCGCCAGCAGGCAGACCCACCACGCGGCGCCGCCGGTCAGGGCGTGCGCGGCGAGCGCCGCGGCCAGGCAGGCGCCGGCCGGGACGGCCAGGCGCAGGTACCCGGCGGAATAGGGCTGGATGCCGATCAGCTGCCGCACCTGGAGCAGCCGCACGCCGTTCACCCCGGCGATGGCGACGGCCGCGGCGACGGCCGCGCCCTCCATGCCGTGGCTCGAGGCCAGCGGCGCCGCCAGCCCGACCAGCAGGGCGACGGCGACGGCGTTGTCGATCAGGTCGAGGCCGGTGCGCCCGACCATGATCAGGATGAACCCGACGCTGCCGGTCGCGGCGTTCAGCAGCTGGCCGGCGAGCAGGATCCGCAGCACCGTGTCGCCGCCGGAATAGCCAGGGCCGAAGGCGTGCAGCGCCTGCGGCGCCGCGACCGCCAGCACCACCACCACCGGCAGCGTGGCCGTCAGCGCCCAGCGGGTCGAGCTCTCGAACAGGGACTGAAGGCGCTCGCGCTGGCCGCGGGCGTGGAGATCGGCGGCGAACGGCGAGAACAGCAGGTTGAGCGAGGTGAGGAAGAGCAGCACCACCTGCGCCAGCCGGCTGGCGGCCGAGTAGGTGTCGACGTCGGCCGGCGAGGCGTACGCCGCCAGCACCCACAGGTCGGCCCAGAAGAGCGCCTGCGCGAGCAGCGCCGAGGGCGCCCGGGGCGCGCCGAACCGCAGCGCCGCCCGCACCCGCTCGCGGCTCGCCCGCTCGTCGCCCATGCCGGCCGAGGTGCGCATCCACAGCCGCCGCGAGGCGAGGGCCGCCAGCAGCCAGGAGAGGTCGTAGGCCCACACCGCAGACGTCGTCGAGCCGCCCAGGGCGAGCGCGGCGATGGCAAAGGCGATCCAGGCCAGCGGCTGGCCGATCCAGTACACCCACAGGGTCGGCCCCATCTGCTTGAGCCCGCGGGTCGCTCCCAGGTACGTGTTGGCCAGCGCTGCCAGCGGGACGGAGGCGGCGGCGACGG
This sequence comes from uncultured Actinomycetes bacterium, assembly GCA_963797175.1. GTDB lineage: Bacteria > Actinomycetota > Thermoleophilia > Gaiellales > JAICJC01 > DATLLN01. The sequence goes on along the minus strand of CAWCOL010000009.1, from coordinate 256,389 downwards.
CGATCGTGGCGCGGTGGCCGCCGGTCAGCGGCGCGGCGACGACCATCCCGACGGCGACCAGCAGGCTGACAGCCGCCGCCGCGAGGGCGCAGCGCTCGACCAGGCTGCGCAGGTCGGCCGGGGTGCCCGCGCCGATGCCGATCGCGACCTCGCGCACGGCGGCGAGGTCCATGCCGAAACGGCTCCCGGCCGCAGCCACGAACGCGACCTGCACCGCGACGGTGACCAGCCCCAGCCCGCCGGTGGGCAGCCGGTGGGCGAACAGCAGCTGCGTGCCGTAGGCCGCGATCACGCCCGCGACCAGCCCGGCGACGTTCAGCGCGGTGCCGGAGAACAGGGTGCGGTGGTCGCTCACGTGACGATTCTCGCCGAGCCCGCGGCCGGGCACGGCCGGTGGGACCGTCACGAATCACCCATCCGCGGAGACTGCATGGACGTATCCTTCGACGACCGACCACGAAAGGCATCCGTTGCGACTGTTCTCACGTAAGCCCGATTCCGTCCCCGCCGCCGCCGAGGCGCTGCCCGGCCGCGACCATCCCGGCTTCGAGGTGCCCGAGCGCCACGACATCCTCGACCGGCCGCTGGTGCCGCCGTTCCCGGAGGGCATCCAGCACCTGTACGTGGGGATGGGTTGCTTCTGGGGCGCCGAGCGCATCTTCTGGCAGGCCCCCGGGATCTGGACGACCTCCGTCGGCTACGCCGGCGGCGCCACCCCCAACCCGACCTACGGCGAGGTGTGCAGCGGCAAGACCGGCCACGCCGAGGTCGTGCTGGTCGCCTACGACCCGGCGGAGCTGCCTCTGAGCGAGGTGCTGCGGCTGTTCTGGGAGGGCCACGACCCGACGCAGGGCATGCGCCAGGGCAACGACATGGGCACCCAGTACCGCTCCGCGATCTACTGGACGACGCCCGAACAGCGCGACGCGGCCGAGGCAAGCCGTGACGCCTACGCCGCGGCGCTGGCCGAGCGTGGCCTGGGGCCGATCACGACCGAGATCGCCGAGGCCGGCACCTACTACCCGGCCGAGGACTACCACCAGCAGTACCTGCACAAGAACCCGGGCGGATACTGCGGGCTGGGCGGAACGGGCGTGTCCTGCCCGGTCGGCCTGGGCGCCAGGACCGCGTAGATCCGGTGCGCGCGCGGGCTCGCTACTCGAGGTAGCCGAGCCCGCGCAGCCGCTCCTCGACCTCCCGCTCCTCGTCCGCCGTGAAGACGGACTGGGGGGCTGCGGCCGTGCTGCGGTTCCACTCGGGGTCGGGCTCGAGGCCGACCGCGTCCGCGATCCGGGCGGCGAAGTCGGCCAGCGAGATCTCGGGGCCGTCGCCCTGCTCGACGCCGGGGCCGGCGGCGACGTAGACGCCCTCGGGGCGGTGATCGCCCGAGAGCCAGTCCGCGCGCTCCACCATCGCCCGGGCATGCGTCAGGCTGTACAGCGGCGCCGGCTCGAGCAGCAGGTCGGGGGCGCGGTCGAGGTGCGGCCCGGAGAGCACCTCCTCCTTGCGCAGGACGCGTCCGATTGGATGCGTGCCCGTCTCCGGATCGGTGAACTCGAGCAGCGCGGAGGCGACCTCGTCGCGGACGCGCTCGAAGTCGGCGGGCTGGATGATCCCGTCCGGCTCGCGGCCGGCCAGGGCGATCGAGACGCCCTCGCCGGTGGACGTGACGCTGGTGTAGGCGCGGGTGTGCGCCCAGTCGATGGGCGTGGTGGGCACGGCCACCCGGCCGTGCAGCTTGAGCACGTCGTACAGCTTGCGGGCGACCGATCGCGCCCAGCCCCAGTCGAGCATCGAGACCAGCCCCGAGCCGCGCCCGGTACGGAGCAGCCCGAGGTGCTCGAGCACGCGGTTCATGTTCAGCGCGCGGGTGCACGGCTGGTGGCCGTGGTCGCTCATCAGCATCACCAGGTCGTCCGCGTCGGTGCGCTCCACCAGGGTGCCCAGCTCGTCGTCGAGCAGCCGGTACACGCCGCGGACGCGCTCGGCGACCGGCGTGGTCGATGCCTCCGGGAAGGCCGGATGGCCGGGGTGGACGTACTCCAGCAGGCAGTGCTGCATGCGGTCGGGTGACACGAACACCATGCAGGCGACGTCCCACTGCTCCTCGTCCATCAGCGCGCGCATCGCCCGGGCGCGGCCGCGGGTGACCTGCTCGACGTCGGCGACCAGGTCGAGCGGCCGGTTGCGGAACGTCGTCCACGAGCCGCCGTTGATCGGCCAGCCCAGGCGCGGCCCGGTCTCGGCCGGGCTGCTGTAGGTCGAGCCCTGGGGGAGCACGCCGCCGGCGATGGCGACGCCCTTGATCGGCGGCGGCGGGTAGGTCAGCGGGACGTTCACCAGCAGCGTCGTGCGGCCGGCGTCGGACAGCCGCTGGGGCCATGTCGGCGCGAGGATCGACTTGTAGGAGACGGGCAGACGGCGGCTGGCGCCAGGCCGGTACTCGAGGATGTCGAACACCCCGTGGCCGGCCGGGTCGCGCCCGGTCAGGAACGTCGGCCACGCCGCCCACGAGTGGGAGGGCAGGCAGGAGCGGGAGACGCCGCGGCTGCCGCGCGCGATCAGCGCCGCCAGGTTGGGCAGCTCGCCCCGCTCGAGCAGCGGGTCGAGGATCTCCCAGTCGGCGCCGTCCCAGCCGACGATCAGCACCCGTCCGGACACGCGCAGGAGGATAGCGAGGGGCGGCAGCCACGGGGAAGATCACCGGCCCGCGCGGATGGGTGTGGCACATTTATGCACTCGTCCCGTATACTCATACAACGATGGCCGTGACCCTCGCTCACACCGCGACCGCAACCGTCGGCGTCGCCGGCTCCACCGGCTATGCCGGGCGGGAGCTGGCCCGCCTGCTGGTGGGCCACCCGCGGCTGCGGGCGGTGGGGTGCACGGCCGACACACGCGCACTGGCCGGGTGCGATCTCGCGATGCTGGCGTTACCCCATGGCGCCACCGGCGAGCTCGGTCGGGAGCTGGCCGGTGCGCGTGTGCCGGTCGTGGACCTCGCCGCCGACCAGCGGGCGACCTGGGCCTACGGCCTCCCGGAGCTGAACCGGGAGGAGCTGGCGGGCGCCTCCGCCGTCGCCAACCCGGGCTGCTACGCGACGGCGGCGCTGCTGGCGCTGGCGCCGCTGGTCGAGGCCGGGGTGATCGAGCCGCGGGTGGTGGTCGACGGCAAGTCGGGCGTCTCGGGAGCCGGTAAGCGGCCCAGCGAGCGCACGCACTTCTGCGAGGTGGGAGAGGGCATCGCCCCCTATGCGCCGGTCGGGCACCACCATCAGGCCGAGATCGAGCAGCAGCTGTCGCTGCTCGGCGCGGGTCCGGTCACCGTCACGTTCACGCCGCACCTGGCGCCGTTCTCGCGCGGCCTGCTGGTGACCGCCTACGCCGTGCTGCGCGGGCCGCTGTCGCAGGCCGGGGCCACGGCGCTCTACGCCGACCGCTACGCGGACGAGCCGTTCGTCGCGCTGGTCGAGATGCCCGCCACGCAGCTCGTCCGCGGCGGCAACGCCTGCCACGTCGCCGTCTGGATCGACGAGCAGCGGGGCGTCGCGATCGCCGCCGCCGCGCTGGACAACCTCGTCAAGGGCGCGGCCGGCCAGGCGATCCAGAACGCGAACCTGATGCTCGGCCTGGACGAGACCGCCGGCCTCGACGCCTCGGGGTTGTGGCCGTGAGCGCGGGCGCCTGCCATCCGCGGGGGTTCGCCGCCGGCACCGCCGCGTGCGGGATGAAGCAGTCCGGCCACGACGACCTCTGCCTGCTGGTCAGCGACCGCCCGGCGACGGCCGCCGCGGTCTTCACCACGAACCGGGTCGTGGCGGCGCCGGTCGTGGTCAGCCGCGGGCAGGTCGCGCGGGGATCGGTGCGAGCTGTCGTCACCAACTCGGGCAACGCCAACGCCTGCACGGGCAGCGAAGGCGTGGCGCACGCCTGGCGGATGGTCGGCGCCGCCGCCCATGCGGTCGCGGTCTCGCCCGAGCAGGTGCTGGTCGCGTCCACCGGGGTGATCGGACGGCCGCTGCCGATCGGCGACGTCGAGGCCGGCATCGGCCGCGCCGCGGCCACACTCTCGGCCGGGGGCGGCGCGGCGGCTGCCGAGGCGATCCGCACCACCGACGCGTTCCCCAAGCTGGCGGAGACGTCCCTCACGATCGCCGGCGGCGCGGTGCGCATCGGCGGCATGGCCAAGGGTGCCGGGATGGTGCGCCCGGACATGGCCACCACCCTGGCCCAGATCACGCTGGACGCCGACGTGCCCGGCCCGCTGCTGCGCGGGCTGCTGCGCGAGGCGGTGGACGGCTCCTTCAACGCGATCACGGTGGACGGCTGTACCAGCACCAACGACTGCGTCTTCCTGCTGGCCAACGGCGCCGGCGGCACCGCGGTCGACCGCGGCGCGGGGGCCCAGGCGCTGGGCGCCGCCCTCGCCGAGCTGGCGCTGGGGCTGGCCCGCATGGTCGTCCGCGACGGTGAGGGCTCGACCCGCGTGTGCACCTACACGGTGGCCGGCGCCGACGGCGACGGCGAGGCCCGGATCGCCGCCCGCTGCGTCGCCGAGAGCGTCCTGGTCAAGTGCGCGCTGCACGGGGCCGACCCCAACTGGGGGCGGATCCTGGCCGCGCTGGGCGCCGCCGGCATCGTCATCGATCCGGCGCGCGTGGCGGTGTCGATCGGCGGCGTGCCGGTCGTGGCCCACGGCATGGGCGTGGTCGGATCGGACGCCCCCGCGGCGCTCGCGCTCGCGCAGGACGACGTCGAGGTCGCCATCGACCTGGGCCTGGGTGCCGGCTCGGCGACGGTGATCTCGTCCGACCTCTCGCCCGGCTACGTCGCCTTCAATGCGGGCGTGACGTCATGACGACGGTGGTCAAGGTCGGCGGCGGCGTGGGCGGGGCGGCCGCCTGCGTGGCCGGGCTGCGGCGGCGAGGGACGGCCGTCGCCGTCGTCCACGGAGCGGGACCCGAGATCAGCGCGCGCTGCCGCGCGGCCGGCATCGAGCCGCGGTTCCTGGACGGCCAGCGCGTCACCGACCCGGCCGTGCTGGCCGTGGTCGCCGCTGCGATCGCCGACGAGAACGCCGGGCTGGTAGCCGGCCTGCGGGCGGCCGGCATACCGGCGGCGCCGCTGGACGGCGTGCTGGCCGGCATCCCGGCGGCCGACCGGCGGCTGGGCCTCGTGGGGAGCGTGGAGCACGTGGACGGCGCCGCCGTCCGCGCCGTGATCGACGCCGGGCGGGTGCCCGTGATCGTCCCCATGGCCTCCGGGCTCAACGTCAACGCCGACCACGCCGCGTCGGCCGTCGCCTCGGCGCTGGGCGCCGCCGAGCTCGTCTTCCTGTCGACGGTGCCCGGCGTGCTCGACGCCCGCGGGCGGGTGATCGCCCGCATCCGCGCCGGCGATGCGCATGCGCTGATCGCGGCCGGGGACGTCACCGGCGGCATGATCCCGAAGCTGCACGCGGGAGTGGACGCGCTGGCGCGGGGTGTCTGGCGCGTGTGGATCGGAGCTGAGACGATGGTGACCGCATGAACGACCGCCAGCGGCTGATCAGCGAGCTGCTCGACGAGCACGAGGTGTCCACCCAGCAGCAGCTCCAGCGGCTGCTCTCCGGGCGCGGCGTCGAGGTCACCCAGGCGACGGTGTCCCGCGACCTCGACCGGCTGGGCGCGATGCGCGTGCGCCGTCGCGGCCGGCTCGTCTACGCCCTGCCCGAGGAGGCGGACGCCCCGGGCGACCCGCTGGCGCAGGTCGTGATCGCCCTCGGGCTGGTCCGTACGATGGAGGCGTCGGGCAACCTGGCCGTGCTCCGCACCGGCCCGGCAAACGCGCATCCGGTCGCGATCGCCTTCGACAACGCCTCCCTCTCCGAGATCATCGGCACCATCGCCGGCGACGACACGATCGCGCTGGTTGCACGGGAGCCGCTCACCGGACGTGACCTGATCGAGCTGATCGAGCGTTTGAAGAAGGAGCACCAGACATGAAGGACACCATCGTTCTCGCCTACTCCGGCGGCCTCGACACGTCGGTCGCGCTGCGCTGGCTGGCCGACGAGTACTCGGCCGACGTGATCGCCCTGCTGGTGGACGTCGGCCAGGGGATCGACGCCGAGCAGGTGACGGCGCGGGCGCACGCGGCCGGCGCCGCCGAGGTGGTCGTCGTGGACGCGCGCCACGAGTTCGCCGCCCAGTACGTGCTGCCGATCCTCCAGGCCGGCGCGCTCTACGAGGGGCGCTACCCGCTGGTCTCGGCGCTGTCGCGGCCGCTGATCGCGAAGCACCTGGTCGCGGTCGCCCGCGAGCACGGCGCCACCGCGGTCGCCCACGGCTGCACCGGCAAGGGCAACGACCAGGTGCGGTTCGAGGCCGGCGTCGCCGCGCTCGCGCCCGACCTGGCCGTGCTGGCGCCGGTGCGGGACTGGGGCATGACGCGCGAGCAGGAGATCGCCTACGCCGATGAGCACGGGATCGAGGTGCCGGTCAAGTCCGGCGCGGCGTACTCGGTCGATCACAACCTGTGGGGCCGCTCGATCGAGGCCGGCCCGCTGGAGGATCCGTGGGTCGCGCCCCTCGAGGAGGCGTTCGCCCTGACGATCGCCCCCGAGCGGGCGCTGGCCGCGCCGCAGGTCGTCGAGGTCGAGTTCGAGGCGGGCGTGCCGGTCGCGATCGACGGCGAGCGGCTCGACCTGCCGGCACTGATCGCCCGGGCCGCCGCCGTGGCGGGGGCGCACGGTGTCGGCCGCATCGACATGATCGAGAACCGGCTGGTCGGCATCAAGAGCCGCGAGATCTACGAGGTGCCGGCCGCGGCCCTGCTGCTGGCGGCGTACGCCGGCGTCGAGGAGCTCGTGCTCGAGCGCGACCTGACCCACACGAAGCAGACGCTCGCGCTCCAGTACGCGCAGCTGGTCTACAACGGCCTCTGGTACTCGCCGCTGCGCGAGGCGCTGCAGGCGTTCATGGCCGAGGCCAGCACCGGCGTGTCCGGCGTCGCCAGGATCAAGCTCTACCGGGGCGGCTGCCAGGTCGTCGGCCGGCGCGCCGCCGGGTCGCTGTACGACCACGCGCTCGCCACCTACGAGGAGGGCGACGCCTTCCAGCACGGCGCCGCTGCGGGCTTCATCCACGTCTGGTCGCTCCCGACCAAGACCTGGGCGGCCGCCTCGGCGGCAGCGGATACAGTCGAGGTGTGACCGATCCGCTCTGGGCGGGCCGCCTCGCCGGCGGCCTCGACCCGGCCATCCTCGACTTCACGGCGTCGCTTTCAGATCGACCGGCGCCTGCTGCCCCACGACCTGCGGGCGAGCGCCGTGCACGTGCGGATGCTCGCCCGCCAGGGGCTGATCGAGCCGGAGCTCGCGGAGCGCATCTGCGAGGCGCTGGGCAGGGTGGAGATCGAGCCGGACGCGGCCGACGAGGACGTCCACTCCGCGATCGAGCGGCTGCTGGGCGACCTCGGCCCGCGCGTCCACGCCGGCCGCAGCCGCAACGACCAGGTGCAGACGGCGATGCGGCTGTGGGTCAAGCAGGCCTGCGGCGACGCGATCGGTGCGATCCGGGCGCTGGCAGAGGCGCTGCTCGACCGCGCCGCCCGCGACGGTGAGGCCGTGCTGCCCGGCTACACGCATGGCCAGCGCGCGCAGCCGGTGCTGCTCGGCCACCATCTGGCCGCGCACGCCTGGGCGCTGCTGCGGGACGGCCGCCGGTTCGCGGCGGTGCGCGAGGCGGCGGACGTCTGCCCGCTCGGTGCCGGGGCGCTGGCCGGGTCCGGCCTCCCGCTGGATCCGGACTGGGTCGCCGCCGAGCTGGGCTTCGCCCGCCGGTTCGAGAACTCCCTGGACGCGGTGTCCGACCGCGACTACGTCAGCGGGCTCTGCTACGCGGCCGCCCTGTGCATGGTGCACCTCTCCCGGCTGGGCGAGGAGCTGGTGCTGTGGACGTCGGCCGAGTACGGGTTCGCCGAGCTGGACGACGCGGCGGCCACCGGCAGCTCGATGATGCCGCAGAAGAAGAACCCGGACGCCGCGGAGCTGGCGCGGGGCAAGGCGGGCACGGCGATCGGCCGGCTGGCCGGGCTGCTGGCAACGCTGAAGGGACTGCCGCTGGCGTACAACCGCGACCTCCAGGAGGACAAGCGGGCGGCGTTCGACCAGACCGACGACCTGCTCGGCGCCCTGGCCGCGCTGCGGGTGTGCGTGGCCGGCCTGCGCTTCGACGTCGCGCGGATGGAGGCGGCTGCGTCCGACGGCGCGACCGTCGCCACCGACGTGGCCGAGGCGCTGGTGCGCGAGGGCGTGCCCTTCCGGCAGGCGCACGCCGAGGTGGCCAGCCGCGTCGCGGCGGGCGAGCGGTTCGCCGAGCCGACGGCGCGGGAGGCGGCCGAGGCGCGGCTGCCGCCGGCCGAGCTGGCCGGGCAGCTGGCGCGCTGCCGGGCCGAGATCGAGGCGCTGTGAGCGTGCTGCCCGACTCGGCGGCCGTGGTCGGCGGCCGGCTCGAGCTGGGCGGCGTGGCCGCCTCCGACCTGGCCGAGCGGTTCGGGACGCCGCTCTACGTCTACTGCGAGCAGACCCTGCGCAGCCGGGCGGCGGCCGCGCTGCGCGGGCTCGAGCTGTATCCGGACGCGGCCGTTGCCTACGCGTGCAAGGCGAATCCCACGGTGGGTGTCCTCCGGGTGCTGTTCGAGGAGGGGCTGGGCGCGGACGTCGCGTCGGCGGGCGAGCTGGCGGCCGCGCTGCGCGCCGGCGCGCAGCCCGAGGGAATCGTCGTGCACGGCAACAACAAGTCGGACGAGGACCTGTCGGCCGCCGTCGCGGCCGGCGCCGGCCTGGTCGTGATCGACCACGCGGGCGAGCTCGCCCGGCTCGACCGGATCGCGGCCGCCGCCGGCCGGGTGCAGCGCGTGCTGATCCGCGTCACGCCGGGCATCGCGCCGGACACGCACGCCAAGATCGTGACCGGCCACGCGGCCAGCAAGTTCGGCTTCGCGCCGGCGGACGCGGCCGATGCGCTGGACGCTGCGGCCGACCTGGTCAACCTCCAGCCGTGCGGCCTGCACGTGCACCTCGGCTCGCAGATCCGCGACGCCGGGCCGTACCTGGAGGTCGTGGACTGGCTGGCGGCCTTCATCGAGGACAACGGCCTGGGCGAGCTGCCGGTGCTCGACATCGGCGGCGGCTTCGGTGTGGCGCACGCCTCGGGCGAGGGCGAGCTGCCGCTCGAGCCCGGGCTGGAGGCGGTGGCGGCGCGGGTCGTCGAACGGCTGCTGGCCCGCGGCCTGCCGCTGCCGCGCCTGGTCGTCGAGCCGGGGCGGTCGGTGGCCGCGGCCGCCGGCGTGACGCTCTACCGGGTGGGTGCGATCAAGCGCACCGCCGCGGGGGTCGTCTACGCCGCCGTGGACGGCGGCATGTCCGACAACCCGCGGCCGGCGCTCTACGGCGGCGACGTACGACGCGATCGCCGTCGACCGGGCCGAGGCCGATCCCGGCCGCGTGTATGCGATCGCCGGCAAGCACTGCGAGTCGGGCGACGTGCTGATCGAGGAGGCGCGCCTCCCCGAGCTGCAGGTCGGCGACGTGCTCGCCGTCCCGGCCACCGGCGCGTACGCCGCGAGCATGGCCTCCACCTACAACCTGGTGCCGCGCGCGGCCGCCGTGATGGTGGCCGGCGGCGCGGCGCGGCTGCTGGAGCGGCGCGAGACGGTCGACGACCTGCTCGCGCGCGACGTGTCCGGCGGTTGAACCGGTCGAGCGGCGGGCAGGAGACGCAAGAAGATGCGCGAACTCGTTCCGTCCCCTATCGTTTGAGCGAGGAAATGCCTGCAAGCTCCAAACCACGCGCGATCTGGACCGGCAGCATCAGCTTCGGCCTGGTGAACGCGCCCGTGCGCATGTACGCCGCCGTCAGCGAGCAGAACCTGAAGTTCAACCTGATCCACGAGACCGACGGCGGGCGGATCGGCTACCAGAAGATCTGCAAGCTCGAGGACAAGACCGTCCCCAACGAGGAGATCGTCAAGGCCTACCAGGTCGAGGAGGACGAGTTCATCTACCTCCAGGACGAGGACTTCGAGGCCGCGGCGCCCGAGGCGTACAAGCAGATCACGATCCACGACTTCGTCGCCGCCGCGGACATCGACCCGATCTACTTCGAGCGCACGTACTACCTGGGCCCGGCCGACGCGTCCGGTGAGCCGGTGTACGCGCTGCTGGTGCAGGCGATGGAGAAGGCCGGCCTGGCGGCGATCGCCACCTACGTCTTCCACGAGCGCGAGAACCTGGGCTGCCTGCGGGTGCGGGAGGGCGTGCTGACGCTGGAGAAGATGTTCTTCCACGACGAGGTGCGACCGGTGGAGGGGATCGCCCCCGAGGGCGTCAAGGTCGAGAAGCGCCAGCTGGACATGGCGGTCGAGCTGATCGGCAACTACACCGGCGAGTTCGAGCCCGGCCGGTACGAGGATCAGTACCGGGCGCGGCTGATGGACGTGATCGAGAAGAAGCGCAGCGGCAAGGAGGTCAAGCGCGTCGTCGAGTCGGAGCCGACGTCGGCGCCCGACCTGTTGGACGCGCTGCAGGCATCGCTGGCGGCGAGCAAGAAGCCGAAGGCGAAGAGCGGCGGCTCGGCGCCTGCGAAGAAGCGCGCCGCCCAGAAGCGCGTCGCCAGCTGATCCTCGGTGCCACGGTACGGCGGCTTCTGGCGGCGGGTCGCCGCCTACCTGATCGATGCGCTGATCGTGCTGATCCCGCTCAGCCTCGTCTACCACGTGCTGGGCGTGGCCCACGGGTCGGGACTGACCACCACCCATGACCCCGGGGGCGGCAGCAGCGTCCACATCGGCCTGTGGCTCCGGCACCCGGCCGACGTCGTCACGTTGGCGGTCGCCTGGCTGTACGAGGCCCTGCAGGAGTCCTCGGCACGGCAGGCGACGCCCGGCAAGCGGGCGCTGGGGCTGATCGTCACCGGCTCGGAGGGCGCCCGGATCGGGTTCGGCCGCGCCACCGGACGCCACTTCGCCAAGTACCTGTCGGCGCTGATCCTGGGCATCGGCTTCCTGATGGTCGCGTTCATGCCGCGCAAGCGCGGCCTCCACGACGTGATCGCCTCGACCCTGGTCATGCGCCGGCCGACGGCCCTCGACCAGCCGCTCCCGCCGGTCGAGTAGGCGCTCCCTCGCGGGATTGCCACTTGGCCGAGCGATCGTCGGTCATTTGGCCAAGGGCGGCGAAGAACGGGCCGCTAGGGGCTTGGATCGGGGTGGTTGAGCCGAATTGCCACTTGGCCGAACGCGCGCCGGTCATTTGGCCAGACGGCTCGCGCCACTTGGCGTTCACGCGTGTGCCACTTGGCCGGCGGACGGTTGGCCACTTGGCCGCCGTGCGATCAGTCTGCTTGGATCAGCCTGGTTGAGCGGAATTGCCACTTGGCCGATCGAGCGTCGGTCATTTGGCCGCACCCCGATCCGCCACTTGGCGTTCACGCGTGTGCCACTTGGCCGAGCCGCCGCCCGCCCGGCCCCCTAGGACGGCAGCCGCTGGCGTACGGTGCGGAGCGGTTCGGCCAGGTCACCGAGCCGCTCGACGCGGCGCAGCACCGCCTCCATCGTGAACGCGGCCGGGTCGAGATCGGGCTCGAGCTCGTCCCAGCCGAGCGGCGTCGAGACCGGCGCGCCGGGCTTCGGGCGCACCGAGTAGACGGATGCGGTGGTGCGGCCGAGGCCGTTCTGGTTGGCGTCGATCAGCACGCCGTGGCGCTCTGCCTTGCGCCAGCGCCCGGTGATCAGCTCGGGGTTGGTCTGGGCGAGGGCGCGCGCGACCGCGGCGACGAACGAGCGCGTCTCGTCGTGCCCGTAGCGCCGCTCGACCGGCACCAGCACGTGAATGCCCTTGCCGCCGCTGGTCTTGGGGACGCCGACCAGGCCCAGCGCGTCCAGCGCCGAGTGCACCAGCCGCGCCACCTCGACGACGGTGGAGAAGGGCACGCCCTCGGCCGGGTCGAGGTCGAACATGATCAGGTCGGGCCGCTCCGGGCGGTCGCGCCGCGACAGCCACGGGTGCATGTCGATGCAGCCCATGTTCGCCATCCAGAGCAGCGCGTCCGCGTCGTTGACCAGCGCGTAGGAGACGCCCTCGTGCGCATAGCGGCGGATGAACGACGGCATGTGGTCGGGCGCGTCCTTCTGGAAGAAGCTCTTGCCCCCGATCCCGTCGGGCTGTCGCAGCATCGTGAACGGCCGGTCGTGCAGGTGGGGCACCAGCACCGGGGCGATGCGGGCGTAGTAGCCGAACAGGTCGCCCTTGGTGATGCCGTCGTCCGGGAAGAACACCTTGTCGGGGTTCGTCAGCTCGACCCGGCTGCGCCGCGCCTCGTCGCGCTCCAGCAGCCCCTTGTAGACCGGCGCGCGCAGCCGCCCGTCGGAGGTGCGCTCGGTGAACTCGACGCGCACGCGCAGGTCGGGCTCGGCCCAGGTCACGTCGCGGGCGCGCACCCGCGGCATCCGCGGCGCCGGGTCGATGGTCGGCCGCGTCCGGCGCAGCGGCTCGAGCAGCCGCAGCAGCCGCTCGATCTCGGCCCCGTCCAGGCCGCTGCCGACGTTGCCCACCCAGCGCCAGCCGCCGTCCTCGGTCGGCTCGGCGAGCACCAGCGCGCCCAGATCCTGGCGGCTGCCCTCGCCGCGCGTGTGGCCGGCGACGGCGAACTCGGCGTCCTGCCGCGCCTTCACCTTGACCCAGTCGCGGCTGCGCCGGCCCGGCCGGTACGGCGAGCCGCGGCGCTTGGCGACGATGCCCTCCAGGCCGCGCTCGAGCGCCGCCGCGTACAGCGCCGCGCCGTCGTCGAACGTGGTGGACAGCCGCACGATCGGGTTGCCGGGCAGCAGCAGCGCCTCCAGCTCGGCCCGCCGTTGCTCGATCGGCAGGCCGGCAAGCGAGCGTCCCTCCAGCTCCAGCAGGTCGAACAGGTAGTGCACGACCGGCGCCTGGCCGCGCTGGAGCAGCCCGAAGCTGGGCCGGCCCTCGTCGTCCAGAGCGCACACCTCGCCGTCCACCACACAGTCGGCGGTGCGCAGCGCGTGGGGGAGCGCGCGGACGACGGCGGGGAAGCGGCCCGCCAGATCGAGACCGGTGCGGCTGACCAGTGTCGCCTCGTTGCCGCGGACGACGCCCAGCGCCCGGTAGCCGTCCCACTTGACCTCGTACAGCCAGCCGTCGCCGCCGGGCGGCGCGTCCGCGGAGACGGCCAGCATCGGCAGCAGGTCGGTGCCCTCGACCGGCCCCCGCTGCGACGGCTCGTCCCCGGCGTCGCGCTTCTTGACGATCAGCCAGTTGCGCTCCTCGCCGTCCAGGTGCGCAGGGACGAGCGCCCATCGCCCCTCCAGCCGCTCACCGTGCAGGACGACGGTGAGCCCGCCGTCACGCTTGCGCTCCTCCAGCTCGTACGTGCCGCGGTCCCAGATCTCCATCAGCCCCGCGCCGTACTGGCCCTTCGGGATGACGCCGGCGAAGTCGGCGTACTCCATCGGATGGTCCTCGACGTGCACGGCCAGGTGGCGCTCGCCCACCCGCACCGGCAGGCCCTTGGGCAGGGCCCAGCTGGCCAGGGTGCCCTCCATCTCCAGCCGGAGGTCGTAGTGCAGCCGGCGGGCGTCGTGCCGCTGCACGACGAACACGGGCTCGCCGCCGCCCTCGGCGGGCTCGTCCCGCATCGGCTCCGGCGTGCTGCCCGGCCGGCGCTTGCGGCGGTACTCGTCGAGCGGCGTCACGCGGCGGTCGGGCACGGCGTACCGGGCTCAGCTCCGGTAGCGGGCGACGCCGACGTGGGTCGCCTTGGCGATGGCGGCGGCGTCGGCGAACCGGTAGACGAGCAGGCCGCCGGACGTCTTGCGCGGCAGCGGGAACGTGAGTAGCCCGGAGACCTTGCCCCCGGCCGGCACGGCCCGGCCGATCAGCCCTCCCGGCGCGGCCAGGAACGGCGTGGAGCCGGCCAGCAGCCACACCTGGGTGGGGCCGACGTGCTGGACGTCCGTGCCCGGGTTGCCGATCGTGACACGGGCGACGGCGTAGACCTTGGTGCCCGGCGGGGCCGGGGCGGAGCCGGCGTGGTGCCGCCAGGCGATGCCGTCCACGTAGAGGCTGATGTCGTCCAGCTTGAGCGTCGTGCCCGGCGCGGCAACCGTGTAGACGCGGCCGTCGGGGAGCTTGGCGGTGCCCGTCGGCGGCAGCGTCTCGGCGGTCGGAACCGGCGGCCCCGACGACGACAGCGTCGATCCGGCCGCCGAGCCGGACGACGAGCCGCCGCTGCAGCCCGGGGCCACTGCGGCGATCACCAGGAGCGCGATGACGGTGCGCCGAGCCACGGCGCACATGCTACTTCCGCCGTCTTCGCAGCTCCTCCAGCGGCGCCAGCGGGTCGAGGCCATCGGCCGCGAGCAGCAGCATCGTGTGGAACCAGACGTCGGCGACCTCGGCCACCAGCTCGGGACTGCCCGCGGGCGCCAGCAGCACCTCGACCGCCTCCTCGCCGACCTTGCGGGCCGGGCCCTCGCGGTCGCCGCGCACCATGCCGGCCACGTAGCTGTCCGCCCCGCCCTCGGCGCGGCGGCGCTCGATCACGTCCGCCAGCTCGGCCAGCACCGCCGGGCGCGATTCGGTCCGGCGGGGGCCGAAGCACGTTTCCTCGCCCGTGTGGCAGGCGGGGCCGGCCGGATGGACGCGCAGCAGCAGCGTGTCGGCGTCGCAGTCGGCGGCGAGATCGATCACCGCCATCGTGTTGCCCGACGTCGCGCCCTTCTGCCACAGCTCGTCGCGCGAGCGGGAGTGGAAGTGGGCGAGCCCGGTCGCCCGGGTGGCCTCCAGCGCCTCGGCGTCCATCCACGCCAGCATCAACACGTCGCCCGTGGCGGCGTCCTGGACGACGCAGGGGAGCAGCGCGCCCGGCTCGATCGTCACATCCGCACCGGCATCCCGCACCGCGCCACCTCCCGCTTGACCTCGGCGATCGAGTACGTCCGGTCGTGGAAGATCGATGCGGCCAGCGCGGCCTGCGCCCCCGCGCCGAGCGCCGCGGCCAGGTGCTCGGGCCGGCCGGCGCCGCCCGAGGCGATCACCGGCACCGTCACCGCCTCGCAGATCCCGCCCAGCAGCTCGAGGTCGTACCCGCCCTGCGTGCCGTCCGTGTCGATGCTGGTCACCAGCAGCTCGCCCGCGCCGCGATCGACCGCCTCCCGTGCCCAGGCGATCGCCTCACGGCCGGTCGGCCGTCTGCCGCCGTCCGCTCGCACCCGCCACGCCCCGTCGGCCTCGCGCGCCGCGTCGATCGCGATGACGACGCACTGGCTGCCGAAGGCGGCCGCCATCTCGGAGATCAGCTCCGGCCGGTCGAGCGGCGCCGAGTTGGCGCTGACCTTGTCGGCGCCCGCCAGCAGCAGGTCGTGGGCGTCGTCCGTGGAGGCGACACCACCGCCGACGCTCAAGGGGATGTCCACCTGCTCCGCCGCCCGCTCCACGGCGCGCAGCAGGTCGGCGCGGTCCTCCTCGCCGGCCGAGATGTTCAGCCAGACGATCTCGTCCGCACCCTCCGCGGCGTAGCGCACGGCGGCGTCCACCGGGTCGCCGCAGTCCCGCAGCGACTCGAAGTGGATGCCCTTGACCAGCCGCCCGCCGCGGACGTCGAGGCAGGGGAGGATGCGCCTACGCAGCAACGCCGGCTCCCATCCACGCCTCCAGCAGCCGGCGTCCTGCCGGGCCGCTCTTCTCGGGGTGGAACTGCATGCCGGCGATGCCCCCCGAGGCGACGGCGGCGGTAAAGGTGCCGCCGTCCAGGTCGGTGACCGCGGCGATGACGGCGGGGTCGGCCGGCCGCACCGCGTAGGTGTGGGCGAAATAGCAGACCGCGGGGAGCGCCTCGGCGAACGGCCCGGCGCCCACCGCCTCGACGTCGTTCCACCCCATATGGGGCAGGCGCGCGGCGCCCTCGATGCGCTCGGTCGAGCCAGCCAGCAGGCCCAGGCACTCGACGTCGCCCTCGGCGCTTCGCTCGAACAGCAGCTGCATGCCCAGGCACACGCCGAGCAGCCGCGGCACCTCGGCCAGCGCCCGGTCGATGCCGCGGTCGCGCAGCCGCCGCATCGCCGGCCCGGCCGCACCGACGCCGGGCAGCACCGCGAAGGAGGCGGCCGCGACGCGGTCGGCGTCGGCGGTCACCTCGACGCTCGCGCCCAGCCGCTCGAACGCCGCCCGCAGGCTGCGCAGGTTGCCGGCGCCGTGGTCGATCAGCGTCACCGCGGCGGTCACATCGACCCCTTCGTGCTGGGCAGCGCCCCGGCCCGGCCGGGATCGGCCGCGACCGCCTGGCGCAGGGCCAGGGCGAGCGCCTTGAAGGCCGCCTCCACCACGTGGTGGTCGTCCGTGCCCGAGCCCTCCAGATGGATCGCCATCCGCCCGCTGCGCGAGAGCGTGTCCATGGCGTGGGGGACGAGGCTGACCGGCAGCGCGCCCACCGCCGGGCCGCGCAGGGGCAGCTCGACGCGCGAGAAGCCACGGCCGCCGAGATCGACGGTGGCGTGGACGAGCGCCTCGTCCAGCGGCGCCCGGGCGTCGCCGTAGCGGGCGATCCCGGCGCGGTCGCCGAGCGCGGCGTCCAGCGCCTGGCCGAGCACCATCGCCGAGTCCTCGACGGTGTGGTGGGGGTCGACCCAGAGGTCGCCGGTGCAGGTCAGCTCGAGGTCGATCAGCGAGTGCAGGGCCAGTGCCGTCAGCATGTGGTCGAGGAAGCCGATGCCGGTGGTGACGCGGGCGCGCCCGGTGCCGTCCAGCGCCAGCGCGCAGTCGATCCGCGTCTCCCGGGTGCGCCGCTCGACCCGGGCGGTGCGCGACCCCACAGGTGCCGCGGCGGGGGCGGTGGCGACGCCCAGCGCCTCCAGCACGCGGTCGTTGTCGGCGGCCGTGCCCAGCGTGATCCGCAGGTGGTTCGGCAGGGCGTCGAAGGTGCGGACGACGATCGCCGCCGCCAGCAGGTGGGCGACCACGCGGCCGTTCGGCTCGCCCAGGTCGCAGAACAGGAAGTTCGTGTGGGAGTCGGGCACCGACCAGCCCAGCCCGCGCAGGGCGGCCGTCATCCGCTCCCGCTCGGCGACCGTGTCGGCCACCGCCCGCCGCATCTCGTCCGGCTCGGCCAGCGCCATCTCGGCCAGCGCCGCCGAGTGCGACGAGATGCTGCCCGGCGGCCGGATCGCCTCGAACGTCGCGGCCAG
Organism: uncultured Actinomycetes bacterium; assembly: GCA_963797175.1. Classification (GTDB taxonomy): domain Bacteria; phylum Actinomycetota; class Thermoleophilia; order Gaiellales; family JAICJC01; genus DATLLN01. Next base: position 239,148 of record CAWCOL010000009.1, on the reverse strand, counting down.
GCCCGGCGGCGCCAGGATGTAGCCGACCCGGGCCGCCGCGACGGCGAACGCCTTGGAGAGCGTGCGGACGACGACGGTGTCGTCGCGCTCGCGGACGAGGTGGGAGAGGTCGGTGCCACCGAACTCGACGTACGCCTGGTCGATCACCACCAGCCCGCCGCCGGCGGCCGCGAGCGCGTCCTGCGGCCGGTCCTCGCCGGTCGGGTTGTCGGGGGAGCAGACCCAGGTCAGCCGGGCGCCGTCCGGGTCGTCCGCCAGCACGCCGCCGGCCAGCCGGGTCGCGCTCTCGAACATCGCGTACGTCGGCTGCCGGGCGTACGCGCGGTCGCCGGCGGAGAGCGCGAGCAGCGCGCACAGGATCAACGCCTCGTCGGCGCCGTCCGTGGCGATCACCTGCTCGGGCGGGAAGCCGGCGTGCCTGCCGATCGCCTCGCGCAGCGAGGCGTAGCGGGAGTCGGGGTAGGCGTGGACGGGCACGCGGGCCAGCCGGGCCGCCGCACCGGCGTACCAGGCGGGCGGCCGCGGCTGCGTGTTCTGGTCGAGCCGCAGCACGGCGACGCCGGCGGGCACGACGTCCTCCCAGCCCTCCTGCCAGCGGTAGGGCTCGAGCTGCGCCAGGTCGTCGCGGATGACGCTCACGGCACCAGGTTCTCGATCGGCAGCACGAGGATCGAGCTGGCGCCCGCCTCCCGCAGCGGCCCCAGCAGCTCGACCACCTGACGGCGGCCGACCACCGCGTGCACGGCGTGCATGCCGCTGCGCGCCAGCGGCAGCACCGTCGGCGAATCGAGACCGGGAAGCAGCTCGACGACGCGGTCGAGCGCGGCGTCGGGCGCGTTCAGCATCAGGTAGCGGCGGTCGCGGGCGGCGATCACGCTGGCCATCACCGTGCGCAGGTCCTCGGCGATCGCGGCCTGCTCGGGCGAGAGGTCGGGCCGCACCATCAGCACCGCCTCCGATTCGAGCAGGGTGGCGAGGGGCCGCAGGCCGTTCTGGCGCAGCGTCTCGCCGGTCGAGACCAGATCGACGATCGCCTCGGCGGCGTCCAGCCGGGGCGCCAGCTCGACCGAGCCGTGGATCGGCACGATCTGCACCGAGACGCCCGCCTCGGCGAAGTAGTCCGCGGTCGTCTGCGGGTAGGCCGTCGCGACCCGTCGGCCATCCAGCCCGGCCGCACCGTCGACGGCCGAGCCGGCGTCCACGGCCAGCGTCAGCGTGCAGCGGCCGAAGCCGAGCGGCAGCAGCTCGACGGCGCCGGAGCGGGCCTCGACCAGCTGGTTGCGGCCGGCCACAGCCGCTTCGACCGCCCCGTCCTGGGCCCACACCGGGATGTCGTCGGTGCGCGCGAACAGCACCTCGATGTCCCACTGCGAGCAGTGGGTGTAGAGGGCGCGGCCGCCCGTGTCCACCTCGATCCCGGCGTCGCGGGCGAGTCGCAGCGCGGGCTCGTGCATGCGGCCCTTGGAGGGCAGCGCGAGGCGGAAGGGCCGGCTCACGAGCCGCCCTCCACGCGGTCGAGCACGGCGCGGTAGCCTCCCTCGCCGTGGCGCAGCCAGTGGGCGACGCGGGTGACGGTGGCGGTGGACGCGCCCACCTCCGCCGCGACCCGGGCGTAGGGCGTTCCCGCGTCCAGCAGCCGCGCGCACTGCCAGCGGTGGATCAGGGTCTCCAGCTCGTGCAGCGTGCAGAGGTCGCGCAGGAAGCGGGCCAGCTCGTCCACGTCGGCGCAGGCCCGGAAGGCCCGGGCCAGGTCGTCCAGATCGTCTGTGCGCCATGCGTCCGCCATTCTGGGGTAGCATTTTAGCATGGTAGAACGTCAGAGCACCGTCATCCCGGCGCTCGACCTGCTCGACGGCCGGGTCGTTCGGCTGCGCCAGGGCAGCTACGACGACGTCACGCGCTACGCGGTCGATCCGCTCGAGACCGCGGCCGCGTTCGCGGCCCAGGGCGCAACGCTGCTGCACGTGATCGACCTCAGCGCCGCCCGCGACGGCCGGCGGCCGCCGGCGCACGTCGAGCTGATCCGGCGGCTGGTCCGCGAGTCCGGCATGGCGGTGCAGGTGGGCGGCGGCATCCGCGACGAGCGGGACGTGACCGAGGCGCTCGAGCTGGGCGTCGCCCGCGTGCTGATCGGGACGATGGCGGCACGCGACCCGGGCCTCGTCGGCAGGCTGGCCCGCGAGACGGCGCGGGTCGCCGTGGCCGCGGACGTCCGCGACGGCACCGTGCGGGCGGCCGGCTGGCTGGAGGACACCGGCACGTCTGCGGCGCGGTTCGTGTCACAGCTCGCCGAGTGCGGCGTGCGCGACTTCCTGGTCACCGCCATCGACCGCGACGGCACGGGCGCGGGGCCCGACGTTGCGCTGCTCGACGCGCTGCGCCCGGAGGTGCCGGGCCTGTTGCTGGCCGCGGGCGGAGTCGGCTGTGCGGCGGACGTCGCCGCCGCGGCGCGCGCGGGCGCCGACGGCGTCGTCATCGGCCGTGCGCTCTACGACGGCTCGCTGGGGCTCTCGGAGGCCTCGGCCTCGCTGCGCAGCTCGCCCAGCGAGAGCCCCTCGTAGGAGAGGAAGAAGAAGCCGAGGCCGACGCCGAGCAGCGCCTCGATCAGCTGCAGCCCGATCGAGAAGGTCAGCGCGCGGTCGGCGCCGACGTTGGTGGCGAACGTGAGCGCGGCGACGGTCGCTCCCTGGAACACGACCAGGTTGCCGGGCACGATCGGGAAGAGGCCGACCAGGGTCGAGGCCAGGAAGACGATGCCGGCCACGCCGATGCCCGTCTCGATGCCGTACGCGTGCAGGGCCCAGTGGATCCCGACGATCTGGGCGATCCAGGAGACGGTTGCGGTCAGCAGCGCCCACGCCAGCAGCCGGGGGCGGCGGAAGATCGCCTGCCCGTGGCGCAGGGCGTTCGTGATCGCGGTGAACGAGATCCCGAGCAGCGTCCACCAGCGCTCGACCGGGTCCTCCTCGTCCGGCACGTCGCGGCGCCGGTAGCGGGCCCACAGCTCGAGGGCGAGGGCGCCCAGGGCGATCGCGACCACCACCGCGGCCAGCACCCACAGCAGGTTCGCGGCCCAGCCGGGCACCGAGACCAGGGCCGTGATGCCGACCAGCACCGCGAGCAGCGTCACCGCCAGCAGCAACTGCTCGGTGACCAGCGTGCCGACCATCGTCGGCACCGTGATGTCCACGCCGCGCGCCGTCAGCTTGCGGCGCAGCACCGAGACCCGGGCCACCTCGCCCAGCCGGGCGATCAGCACCGTGTTCAGCAGGAAGCCGATGAAGATGGCGGGGATCACCTCCAGCAGGCGGACGTGGGCCTGGGGGCCGTCCTCGTCCACCTGGGGCACCGCGTCGATCGCTGACTTCCAGGTCAGCGCCTTGGCGAAGACGGAGGCCAGGTTCGCGACCAGCGCCGCCGAGACCAGCGCGGGGTCGGCCTGGGTGATGACGTTGCCGATCGCCTTCAGGCCGATCCGGCTGGAGACGAAGTAGACGATCGCCGCCACGACGGCGGCGATCAGGCCGACCCGCAGCAGCATCCGCTTGCGCGGCTGGAGGGTGTCGGCCAGCTCCGAGATCGTGACGAAGCGCAGGCCCTGCTCGTGGCCCGCGTCGATGATGGGGCCGAGCGCAGCCACGGTCTGCGACCGGTCGCCGCCCAGGCCCGACCCGTCCGCGTCGTGCAGCAGCAGGATCGCTCCGGGGTGCAGGCGGTTGATGCTGCGGCCGACGATCCGCTCGACGCCGGGCAGCGCCGTGTCCCAGACGCCGGCCGTCCAGCCCACCACGCGGTAGCCGAGCCGGTGGGCGACCGGGATCAGAAAGGGGCTGCGGAAGCCGTGCGGCGCGCGGAAGAGCGGCGCCGGCTCGGCGCCGGTCGCCTCGTTGACGGCGGACTCGGCCCCGCGCAGCTGGGCGGCGATCGCCTCGGGCCCGTCGAACGTCATGATCGAGTGGTCGTCGCCGTGGCTGGCCAGCTCGTGGCCCTCCTCGAGGATGCGGCGGGCCAGCTCGGGATGGGCGCGGACGTGGCGGCCGAGCACGAAGAACGTCACCTTGATCCCGCGGTCGCGGAGGACGTCCAGGATCGGCGGGGTGTACTCGGCGCTGGGCCCGTCGTCGAACGTGATCGCCGCCAGCGGCTCGGGCATCTTGCCGCGGGCGATGACATGGCCGAACAGGGGCGCGTTGGGGGTGAAGGCGCCCCACGCGACGGCCAGCAGCGCGACCAGGGCCACGGCGAAGACGGCATCGCCGCGCTCGTCGCCGATATGGATCGCGACGACGGCCCAGAGCAGGCACCAGGCGCCCGCCAGGGCTAGGAAGCGAGCGATGACCTGGCGCTTGCCCATGCCGGTCTGCGTCCCGCCGCGAGATCGCGGTAGTAGGTCTCCAGCTGTGCCCCGATGGTGGGCCACGAGTAGCGCTCGACCGCCGTCCGGCGGCCCTCGTCCGCCATCCGCTGCCGCATCGCGTCGTCGTCCAGCACGCGGCCCAGCGCCGCGGCGAACCGCTCCGCGGAGCGGGCCGGGTGGACGAGGAGCCCCTGGCGGCCGTCCTCCATCAGCAGCTGGAAGCCGCTGATCCGGCTGGCCACCACGGCGCGTCCGCAGCTCATCGCCTCGAGCAGCACCATCCCGAAGGATGCCCGGTCGCACGGCGTGCAGAACACGTCGCCGCTGACCAGGTAGTTCGGCCGGCTGCGGTTGAGGCGGCCGGCGAAGCGCACGAGGGGCCGTGCCCGGTCCGACACCATCCGTTCGTAGACACGGCGCAGCGGGCCGTCGCCGACGATCACCAGGCGCACGTCGTCGCCCCGCTCGCGGACGAGCAGCTCGTGCGCGCGGATCATCGTGTCCACGCCGTTGCGCGGGTCGAACCGGCCCACGAACACGATCGTGCGGCCGTCGCCGGCCAGCTCGGCGATCGGCTCCGCCGCGGGCGAGAAGTGGTCGGCGTCGATGCCGTTGGGGATGACGTCGTAGGCGTAGGGGAAGTACGGGGTGAGCGAGCCGATGCACGCCTCGCTGACGCAGATCCGACCGTCCAGCCGCTCGATCGCGGGCCGGATCAGCTCGGCCTGGATGTCCATGCCGGTGGTCTGACCGAAGACGCTGTGGAAGGTCGCGATCGAGAGCGCCTCGTCGGGCGTGTTGTCGATCGCCCAGGCCGTCATCTGCGGGTTGTAGGGCGCGTGCACGTGGACGACGTCGAACCCGCGCTCGCGGAAGAAGGCGCCCAGCCGCCTGCCCAGCCGCGGCCCGATCGTGTGCGTGGTCTCGGCGCCGTTGCCCCAGCTGGGCACGTAGAGGCGCAGGGCGATGCCCATGTGCACGATCTCGAACGTCGGCGGGGGCACCTCCATCGCGTCGTCCACCACCGGCGGCGCCTGCACCGGCCGGCCGGTCACGACCGTCACGTCGTGACCGAGCGCGGTCAGCGCGCGCGCCTGCCCGTCCACGTGCTCGGTGATGCCGCCCAGCGTCGGGTAGTAGAAGTCGGTGACGATCGCGATCCGCACGTCGGCAGATGCTAACGGGGGGACCGCCCGTCACACCGGAGTGACGGGCGGTTGGCACTGTCGGTGGGAGAGTGCCAACGCGGCCGGGCCCGTCGCTATACTGATCGAGGGATGCCGATCTACGAGTACCGGTGCGACAACGGCCACACCTTCGATGCGCTCCAGAAGTTCGCCGACGAGGCGCTGACGGAGTGCGAGGTGTGCGGCGCCCCCGCGCGCCGCGTGCTGCACCCGGTCGCGATCCACTTCAAGGGCTCCGGCTTCTACACCACCGACTACGGCCGGGGGAAGAAGAAGGCGGGCGACTCCAAGGGCGAGGGATCGTCGAGCTCGGGCGACGGCGCCAAGTCCGATTCCGGTTCGAGCTCCGGCTCCAAGGACGGCAAGAGCGACGGCTCAGGTGGCGCGTCCAAGAAGGCCGCCGAGGCCTGAGACCGGTTAGCTGACGGTGCAGCCGGGGGCGTAGATCTGCCCCTTGGGCGCCGGCAGCGGCGCGATCTTGCCCAGGTACATCTGCACGACCTGGCGGTTCTGCGGGTCGGACACGATCGCATCCTGGCCGTTCTCCACCTGCGGCGTCCCGCCCAGGTGGCACTGCACGGTGCGCTGCGCGCGGAACTTGATCCAGCCCATCTCCAGCAGCTCGTTGGCCGAGAGGTCGGTCGCCAGCGGGCGGGCCACCGCGCGCCCGATCGAGGGCAGGTTGAAGAGGCTGGTCGGCTTCACCAGGTCGTGCGCGATCGCCTGCATCACCCGCTGCTGGCGCTCCGTCCGCGTGATGTCCGAGTCCTGCGGGTTGGTGGTGTGGCGGATCCGGGCGTAGCCCAGGGCCCAGCGGCCGCCCAGGTGGATCTGCCCCTTGGGGAACACCCAGTGCACGCCGTCGAACGTCCCCTGGCCGACGATCTTGGTCGGGTTGTCGATGGTGATGCCGCCGATCGCGTTGATCAGATCCTCGAAGCCGGAAAAGTCCACCAGGACAACGTGGTTGATGGGAAGGCCGGTGAACGAGCGGATCGTGCGGATCAAAAGCGGCGTGCCGCCGTAGGCGTACGCGGCGTTGATCTTGGCCCGCCCGTGGCCCGGGATCGTCACCCACATGTCGCGTGGGATCGAGAGCATCGAGACCGTGTGCTTGCCCGGGTCGGTGCGCATCAGCAGGATCGAGTCCGCCCGGGCACTGGTGCCCTTGCCGCGGCTGTCGGAACCGAGCACGAGCGTGACGTTGGGATCGGAGAGCATCCCGCCGCCCGGCGTCAGCGCGGCCTTCGTCCGTGCGTCGAGGCGCTTGTTCGCCTTCGCCACCTCCGCCGAGAAGGCGCGGTAGCCGATCACCAGCCAGATCACGAGCAGGAGGAGCAGCGCACCCAGCACCAGCGCGGCCAGCTTCTTCCAGCCGATCGGGAGGCGGCGCCGGGGCGAGACGGTCGAGACCTTGCGGCCCGGCAGGCCGCCGGCCGGAGGCGCCGCGCCGTTCTGGGCGGGCGGGGCCGCCGGGGGCGCGCCGAACGAGAACCGCGCGGCGTCCGGGTCGTCGACCCGAACGTTGCCGCCGCGGTACGTGCGGTAGCGCTTCGACCTCGTTTGCTGGGACACGACGATGCTATGTTAGCCACCCGCATGTCCGATCCCTCCCCGCTCCCGGTGGTCGGAATCGACCTCGGCGGAACCTCCATCAAGGCGGCGCTGGTCGCGCCGGGCTTCGAACTGCTCGACCGCGGACAGGTGCCGACCGACCTGCGCAGCCAGCGGACGCTGCTGGATGCCATCGAACGGCTGGTCGACTCGGTGCGCGGCGACCGTGAGGTGGGCGGCGTCGGCTTCGGCCTCCCGTCGCAGATCGACCAGCGCCACGGGCGGGTGCTGGACTCGATCAACGTGCCGCTCGAGGATCTCGACTTCGTCGCCGAGATGCGCGGCCGGCTGGAGACCCGCGTCGTCATCGACAACGACGCCAACGTCGCCTGCCTGGCGGAGGCCCGGATCGGCGCCGCCGCCGGTGTGGACAACGTCGTCCTGCTCACCCTGGGCACCGGCGTCGGCGGCGGGCTGGTGCTGAACGGCATGCCGTACCGCGGCTCGATCGGCGCCGGCGCCGAGCTGGGCCACATGACGATCGACGAGAACGGCCCGCCCTGCCAGGGGCACTGTCCCAACCGCGGCTGCCTGGAGGTGATGGCGTCGTCCACCGGGGTGATGCGCGAGGCCAACGCCCTGGCCGGCGAGCGCCCGCAGGGGACGATCGCCGCCGCCCGCCAGGCCGGCAAGGATCTCGACTCGCGGTGGGTGATCGAGCACGCCCGGATCGGCGACGACGACGCGGTCGAGGTGCTGCGCCGCGTCGGCTCCCACCTCGGAGTCGGCATCGCCTCGTACGTCAACATCTTCAACCCGGACATGGTCGTGATCGGCGGCGGGATCAGCGCGGCCGGCGAGCTGCTGCTGGCCCCGGCGCGCGCGGAGTTCCGGCGGCGGGCGCTGCCCGCGCTCCGGCAGGGCGTCGAGATCGTCGTCGCCAAGCTCGGCAACGACGCCGGCGTCCTGGGCGCGGCCGCGCTGCTGTTCGAGTGACCGGCCGGCTGGTCGTCTGCCCGACGCCGATCGGCAACCTGGCCGACGTCACCCTCCGCGTGCTGAGCGAGCTGCGGGCAGCCGACCTGGCTGCGTGCGAGGACACGCGCCACTCCCGCATCCTGCTCGCCCACCACGGCATCGACCTGCCGCTGGTGTCGCTGACCGAGCACAACGAGGCGAGCCGCTCCCGCGAGCTGGTCGCCCGGATCGAGGGCGGCGCCGTCGTCTGCCTGCTCTCCGACGCCGGCACGCCGGCCGTCTCCGACCCCGGGTCGCGGCTGATCGCCGCCGTCCAGGCGGCGGGCCACCCGGTCGTCGCGCTGCCCGGCCCCTCGGCCGTGACGACGGCACTGGTGGCCTCGGGGATGGCGGGCGGCGGGTTCGCGTTCGCCGGGTTTCTGCCCCGCGGTGCGGGTGCGCTGGGCACGCTGCTCGACCGGCTCGATCGCGCCGGGCTGCCGGTGGTGGCGTTCGAGTCGCCGCGCAGGCTGCCGGCGACGCTGGCGCTGCTGGCGGCGCGCGACCCGGAGCGGCGGCTGGCGGTCTGCCGCGAGCTGACGAAGCTGCACGAGCAGGTGGCGGCGGGCACCGCCGCGGAGCTGGCCGAGCGGTTCGCCGAGCCGCCGCGGGGCGAGGTGACGCTGGTGCTGGCCGCCGCGGCGGAGGGCGACCTGCCCGAGGCCGACCCGGCCGCCCTGGCGGAGCTTGCGGCGGCCGTCGGCGCGCGCCGGGCCGCGGCGATCGCATCGGCGCTGAGCGGCGTGCCCCGCAACCGCCTCTACCGCCGGATCACGGGCACCCCTGAGTAGGATCCCACGGCGATGGCGTTCTCGATCACGACACCGATCTACTACGTGAACTCGGACCCGCACCTGGGCCACGCCTACACGACCACGGCCGGCGACGTGCTGGCCCGCCACCACCGCGCCCGCGGCGAGGACGTCTTCTTCCTCACCGGCACGGACGAGCACGGAGGCAACGTGGCGCGGGCGGCCGCGGCGGCGGGGATGGAGCCCAAGGAGTTCTGCGACCAGGTGTCCGCGCGGTTCCGCGCGATGGGCGAGGCGATGCGCTCGTCGCACGACTTCTTCATCCGCACCACCGACCCCGAGCACGAGCGGCGCGTCCAGGACTTCGTGCAGGTGCTGAAGGATCGCGGGCGAGCTCTACGAGGGGACGTACGCCGGGCTCTACTGCAGCTCCTGCGAGGTCTTCTACGCCGAGAGCGACCTGATCCAGCCGGGCAACTTCTGCCCGCAGCACCCGACGCGCCCGGCCGAGTGGGTGGAGGAGCGCAACTGGTTCTTCCCGCTCACCAAGTGGGCGCCGAAGCTGCTCGAGCTGTACGACGCCGATCCCGAGTTCGTTCGGCCCCGGGCGCGCTACAACGAGGCGCGCTCGCTGATCGCCGGCGGCCTCGAGGACGTCTCGTTCAGCCGGGCGACGGTGAGCTGGGGCGTGCCGGTGCCGTGGGAGCCCGACCAGACGATCTACGTCTGGGTGGACGCGCTGCTCAACTACCGCACGGCGCTCGAGTACGGCCTCGGCCGCGACGTCACCGCCGAGTTCTGGCCGACGTCGCTGCACCTGATGGCCAAGGACATCCTGCGCCTGCACGGGATCATCTGGCCGGCGATGCTGATGGCGGCGGGGTACGACCCGCCGAGGGGCCTGTTCGTGCACGGCTACTTCACCAGCGGCGGCCAGAAGATGAGCAAGACGCTCGGGAACGTGATCGATCCGTTCGAGGTGATCGACAAGCTGGGCGCGGACGCCCTGCGGTTCTACCTGCTGCGTGAGGTGCAGTGGGGGCAGGACGGCGACGTCACCTGGGAAGGGCTGAACCGCCGCTACGAAGGTGAGCTCGCCAACGACCTGGGCAACCTCGTCTCGCGCGCGACCGCGATGGTGGACCGCTACCGCGACGGTGTTGTCCCCGACGGGCGACAACGTGCTCGACCCGGTGGACGAGCGGGTGGGCGAGCGGCTGGCGGCGATCGACCTGACCGGCGCGCTGGAGGAGATCTGGACGCTGGTGCGCGCCGCGAACCGCTTCGTCGAGGAGCGCAAGCCGTGGGAGCTGGCCAAGCAGGACGACGAGGCGTCCGCGCGCAGGCTGGACGAGACGCTGTACACGCTTGCCGACACGGTGCGGGGGCTCGGCGTGCTGCTGCACCCGTACATCCCGTCCGCGGCCGAGGCGATGCTGGAGGCGGTCGGCGATCCCGGCGCGGTCGGCTGGGAGCGGGCGCCGCTGGGGCAGCTCGCGGCGGGCGTCAGGGTGAAGCGGCCGGAGCCGATCTTCCCCCGCCTCGCGACGGCATGATCGACACCCACGCGCACCTCGACAGCTGCGAGGGGCCGGTGGAGGATGTGATGGCCCGCGCCCGGGCCGCCGGGGTCGACCGCGTCGTCACGATCGGCCGGGAGCAGGCGATCGAGCTGGCCGGCCGGCTGGACGGCGTGCGTGCGGCCGTCGGCTGGCACCCGCACGAGGCGGCCGAGGCGGACGTCGCCGCGCTGCGCCCGCTGCTGGACGATCCGGCCGTTGTCGCGCTGGGCGAGTGCGGCCTCGACTTCTACCGGGACAACGCTCCCCGCGACGACCAGCGCCGGGTCTTCGCCGAGCAGATCGACCTCGCCAACGAGACCGGGCTGCCGCTGGTCATCCACACCCGCGAGGCCGCGGACGAGACGTTCGCGATGCTCGAGCGGGCGCGCGGCACCGTCATCCTGCACTGCTTCAGCACGCCCGAGCGGCTGGACGACGCGGTGGCGCGCGGCTACCTCTGCTCCTTCGCCGGCAACGTCACGTACCCGTCGGCGGGGGCGTTGCGGGAGGCGGCGCGGCTGGTGCCGGAGGAGCTGCTGCTGGCCGAGACGGACGCGCCGTACCTGGCGCCGGTGCCCCACCGCGGCCGCCGCAACGAGCCCGCGTACGTCGTCCACACGCTCGAGGTGCTGGCGGGCGAGCGGGGCGTGGCGGCGGCCGATCTGGCCGCGGCGATCGAGGTGAACGCCGCCCGCGTGTTCGGCCTGCGGTGAGCACCGAGGCGCTCGTCCTGGTGCTGACGGCGGCGGTGGTGCACGCCGGCTGGAACGTGATCCTGGGCGGCTCGCGCGATCCGGTGGCGGCGACCGGCGTGCTGCTGCCGGCGGCGATCGTCATCGGCGCGCCGGTGGCGGCGATCAGCTGGCACGTCGAGCGCTCGGCCTGGCCGTACCTGGCGGCGACGTCGGTGTTCGAGACGATCTACATCCTGCTGCTGGCGGCCGCGTACGCCCGGGCGGACGTGAGCGTGGTCTATCCCATCGCCCGCGGGTCGGCCCCGCTGATCGTGCTGCTGGTGGCCGGCGTGCCCAGCCCGGTCACGGCCGTCGGCGTCTGCATGGTCGCGGCGGGCGTCGTCGCCGTCCGTGGGCTGCGCGCGCCGCAGCGGCCGGGCGATCTGCTGCTGGCGCTGGCGGTGGGCGGTTCGATCGCGGCCTACACGCTGATCGACCGTTCCGGCATCCATCACGCCTCGGCGGCCACGTACTTCGAGATCGGCCTGTTCCCACCGGCGGTGCTCTGCCTGGCGTGGGCTGCGTACACCGGCCGGCTGCGCGCGCAGCTGGGGGTGCGGACGGTGGTCGCCGGCGGCGGGATGTTCGCCGCGTACACGCTGGTGCTCGCCGCGCTGCGGCTTGCGCCCGCGCCGGCGGTGGCGGCCGTCCGCGAGTCCAGCGTCGTCTTTGCGGCGTTCTTCGCGGGCCGCGGGCTGGGCGAGCGGGTGGGCGCCGCCCGCCTGGGCGGCTCGGCGGCGGTCGCCGCCGGCGTCGCGCTGATCGCGCTCGGCTGACGGCGCCGGTCATCCTTGGTTGTGTCCTCCGGCGGCCGGCCCGTCCGGGCCCCCGCCGCGACCGCCGGCCGGGTGTGCCGATACGGTGCCGGATCGCCGCGGCGGGGAGACGGTGGTCTGACCCCCATCGCGGTCCCGCCGGCCCCGGGGTGGCGATACTGCGCCCGTGCCGCCTCAGGTCTCCATCGCCCGGCTCAAGCAGTTCGGCATCAGGCCGAACCGGGAGCTGGGCCAGAACTTCCTGATCGACGACAACGTCCTCGACGTCGCCGGCAGGCTGCTGCCGCCGCGGCCGGACGAGGTCGCGCTCGAGGTCGGCCCGGGGCTGGGCGTGCTCACCCGCTGGCTGGCCGAGCGCGTCGCCCTCGTCCACGCCATCGAGATCGACCGCCGGCTCGAGCCCGCGCTGGCCGAGTCGCTGGCCGGCGTGGAGAACGTCCGCATGCTCTTCGCCGACGCGATGGACGTCGATGCCGCGGGGCTGGTGCCGCCGCCGACGCTGCTCTTCGCCAACCTGCCCTACGCCGTGGCCACCCCCGTGGTGATGCGGCTGCTTCCGGTCTGCGAGCGCTTCTGCGTGATGGTGCAGCGCGAGATCGCCGGCCGGCTGTTCGCCGAGACCGGCACCCGCGACTACTCGGCCGTGTCCGTGCTCGTCCAGCTCTGCTGCCGGCGCGTCGGCCTGCGGCCGGTCTCGCGCCGCGTGTTCGCGCCGGTGCCCAGGGTGGACTCCGCGCTGGTCGCGTTCGAGCGCCGTCCCGACGCGCCGCTGGACGATCGCTGGCCCTCCCTCACGGCCACCGTGCGGGGCGCGTTCGCCTATCGCCGCAAGACGCTCGCCAACGCCCTGGAGCTGGCCGGGCTGCACGCGCCGCCGCCGTCGATGGCCGGGCTCCGCGCGCAGCAGCTCGAGCCCGAGCGCTTCCTGGAGTTGCTGTGACGCTGCTGCGGGCGCCGGCCAAGATCAACCTCGTGCTCCGCGTGGGGCCGTCGCGGGCCGACGGCTACCACCAGGTCGCGACGCTGTTCCAGGCGCTCGACCTGCACGACGAGCTGGAGCTCGAGCCCGCCGATGCGACCTCGGTCGAGGGCTTCCCCCAGGACACGCTCGTCACCCGCGCGCTCGAGCTGCTGGGTGAGACGCGGCGCGTCCGCCTGACCAAGCGCATCCCCGTCGCGGCCGGGCTCGGCGGCGGCTCCTCCGACGCGGCGGCGGTGCTGCGCGCGTTCGCCGGGGAGCGCGACGTGGACGAGCTGTACGCGATCGCCCGGCAGCTCGGCGCCGACGTGCCGTTCTTCCTCTCCGGCCTGGAGACCGCGTACGGATCGGGCCGGGGCGACCGCCTGCGCCCGGTCGAGGGCTTCCCGCGCGAGTACGCGGTGGTGCTGGTGCCCGCCGACCGCGGCCTCTCGACCGCCGCGGTCTACGCCGCCTGCACGCCCAACCCGGTGTTCGCCGCCCATCGCGGCGACCTCGTCCGCGGCATGCACACCGCGCGCGACGCCGCCGGCGTCGCGGGCATGGTCGCCAATGACCTGCAGGACGCCGCGATCGCCCTGCGCCCCGAACTGGCCGACGTGATCACCGAGCTCCGGGGCAGGGGCGCGCTGGCCGCGGCGGTCTCCGGGAGCGGTCCCACGGTGTTCGCCATCACGCCCGACCGGACGGCGGGCGAGCGGGTCGCGGCGGGAATTCCTGAGGCGATTCTCACCGACCCGTTGTAGGATTCAGGTATGAGCCAGTGGAACGTGTCCGGCGACGGCATGACGATCGAGCCGCCCGCAGGGGCGGCGGTCGCCCGCCCGGTGGCTGCGCGACAACAGCCTCAAGCTGGCGGTCGGCATCGGCCTGACGGAGGCCGTGATCGCCTACGTGCGGGGCTTCCACTTCCTGTGGGCCATCGGGCTGCTGGCGGTGTTCGGCTACTGGTGGGCGAGGAACCGCGTGCCCGCGTCGTTCCGCCGCCCGCTGTGGGTCGTCGCGATGTCCCAGGCGGTCGCCGGGCTCGTCGTGCCGGCTGTCTTCGCCGGCATGTTCATCGCCGTGATCGTCGGGGTTCTGCTGCTCGTGATCATGGCGCTCGTGCTGCTCGGCGACCGGCGCCGAACCTGACCGCCCGAGAAGCCCTTCGCCTATACTCGCAGGGCGCCTGCACCGGGCCCCATGGGGCGTGGCCAAGCGGTAAGGCAACGGGTTTTGGTCCCGTGACCCCTGGTTCGAATCCAGGCGCCCCAGTGTCCCATCCCTCCTGCTCTTGACGCCCCAGCCCTCACTCGCCTGCCTGATCCTTGCCGGTGGCAAGGGCACGCGAATGAAGTCGGAGACGCCCAAGCTGCTGCACAGCGCCGCGGGCCGGACGCTGATGGAGTGGTCGCTGGCCGCCGCGGCCGGCGTCGGGGCGGATCGCACGATCGTGGTGGTGCCGCCGGATGCCGACGCCCTGGTCGCGCTGATCCCCGACGGCATCGAGACCGCCGTCCAGCACGTCGCCCGGGGCACGGGCGACGCCGTGCTTGCGGCCCGCGACGCGCTGGCCGGCCACGACGGCGACGTGCTGGTGCTGAACGCCGACCATCCGCTGCTCGACGCGGCGACGCTGACGGCGCTGCTCGAGCACCACCGCGGCGAGCGCGCGGCCGGGACGATCCTCAGCTTCGACCGGACGGCCACGATCGGCGCCGACTTCGGCCGTGTCGTCCGCGATGGCGACGGCACCGTGCTGCGGATCGTTGAGGCGCGCGACGCCTCGCGGGACGAGCTCGCGCTGACCGAGGTGAACGCCGGCTACTACGTCTTCCGCGCGGAGGAGCTCTGGCCCGCCCTCGACGCTGTCACCAGCGACAACGATCAGGGTGAGCTGTACGTGACGGACACGATCGGCGTGCTGGCCGGCACGGGCAAGCGCGTGTCGGCGTACCTGCACGACGACGCGGTCGTCGCCAAGGGGATCAACACCCGGGTCGACCTCGCCGAGGCGGAGGCGGTGCTCCGCAGCCGCATCAACGTCGGCCACATGCTCGCCGGTGTGACCATCGTCGATCCCGCCAGCACCTTCATCGACGCCGGCGTGCGGGTCGGCCGCGACGCCGTGATCCTGCCCTTCACGCTGCTCCGCGGTGCCACCGAGGTCGAGGAGGGCGCGCAGGTCGGCCCGCACGTGGTCGCGGTGGACGCCCACATCGGCGCGGGCGCGATGGTCGGCCCGTTCTGCTACCTGCGGCCCGGGGCGCGGCTGGAGCGGGGCGCGAAGGCGGGCACCTACGTCGAGCTCAAGAACAGCTCGGTGGGGGCGGGTGCGAAGGTGCCCCACCTCTCGTATATTGGCGATGCCGAGATCGGCGCCGGCACGAACATCGGCGCCGGCACGATCACCGCCAACTACGACGGTTCCACCAAGCACCGAACCGTGATCGGGGAGAACGTCCGCACCGGAAGCCAGAATGTCTTCGTCGCCCCGGTGACGATCGGAGACGGAGCATGGACGGCCGCGGGATCAGCGATCACGGACGACGTCCCGCCGGACGCCCTGGGCGTCGCCCGGGCCAAGCAGACCAACATCGAGGACTATGCCCGACGACGCCGCCGTCCAAGTTGAGACCCCGATCCCGCTGTTCCCGACGATCCCGGCGATCAACACGCCGGTGACGGGGAGCGACACGTCGACGTGGGTCGAGCGGGCGCCGCACAAGCGCCTGATGCTGTTCACCGGCCGCTCGAACCGGGCCCTGGGCGAGCGCATCGCCGAGCAGCTCGGCGTCGAGCTGGGGCACTCCGAGATGAAGACGTTCACCAACGGCGAGGTCTACGTCCGCTACGAGGAGTCGATCCGCGGCGCCGACGTCTTCCTCGTCCAGTCCTGCTCCTCGCCGACGAACGACTCGCTGATGGAGCTGTTGATCATGATCAACGCGGCGCGTCTGGCCTCGGCCAAGCGCATCACCGCGGTGATGCCGTGGTACCCGTACTCGCGGCAGGACAAGAAGAGCGCGCCGCGCGAGCCGATCTCGGCCAAGCTGGTGGCCGACATGCTGGAGGCGGCCGGTGCCGACCGGGTGCTGACGATGGATCTGCACGCCGGCCAGGTGCAGGGCTTCTTCAACGTCCCCGTCGACCACATGACCGCCGTGCCGCTGCTGGCCGAGCACTTCCGGCTGCAGGTGGGCGACGAGCCTGGCGACGATGTGGTCGTCGTCTCGGCCGACGCCGGCCGGATGAAGCTGGCCAAGAAGTTCTCCGAGATGCTCGGCGTCAGCGTGGCGCTGATCACCAAGGAGCGGCCCGAGCAGCAGGTGGCCGAGGTGACGAACGTAATCGGCCGGGTGGACGGCAAGGTCTGCATCGTCATCGACGACATGATCGACACGGCCGGGACGCTGTGCGCGGGCGGCCGGGCGCTGATCGAGCACGGGGCGACCCGGGTGTACGCCTGCGCGACGCACGCGGTGTTCGGCGGCCAGGCGATGCAGACGCTCGCCGACAGCGTGTTCGAGCAGGTCGTCGTCACCGACACGATCCCGGTCAACCCGGTCGATCGCCCCGCCAAGGTGCGCGTGCTGTCGGTTGCGCCGATCCTGGCTGATACCATCTCGAACGTTTTCAACGACGATTCGGTCTCGGGGCTGTTCCACGGCGGAAACCAGCTCTTCTAGGGAGATCGCGAGGAGCTGAGGATGGAACGCGTCAAACTCCAGGTGCGTCCCCGCGAGGGGCGTGGCGGCAAGGACGCGCGCGCGATGCGTGCGCAGGGACAGATCCCCGGGGTCGTGTACGGGGGCGAGGACGACACGCAGGCGCTGACGGTGGACGTGCGCGCGCTGCGCCAGGCGGTCTCGGGCCCCGGCGGCCGGCACTCGATCCTCGACCTCGAGATCGACGGCGAGAAGGCCGCGCGTCCGGTGATGATCAAGGATCTGCAGCTCGACCCGGTCCGCGACCTCGCGATCCACGTCGACTTCCAGCAGGTGCGGCTCGACCGTGCGATCCACACCGTGGTGGTCGTCCATCTCGAGGGCACGCCGGCCGGCGTCAACATGGGCGGCGTGCTCAGCCAGCCGCTCCACGAGCTGAACATCGAGGTGCTGCCGACGGCGGTGCCGGAGCAGATCGTGGTGGACGTCAGCACGATCGAGATCGGCGAGTCGCTGCGCCTGGCCGACATCCCCGCGCCGGAGGGCGTGACCTTCCTTGACGACCTCGACGGCACCGTCGTCGCGTCCGTGATGGCGCCGACGGTCGAGGAGGAGCCCGAGCCCGTCGAGGGCGAGGAGGGCGAGGAGGGCGCCGAGGGCGAGGAGGCTGCCGAGGGCGACGAGGCTGCCGAGGAGCCCTCGGGCGACGAGTAGGTGCGGCTCGGAGGCCGGGCGGCGTCGTCGATCTCCTATCTCGTGGTCGGTCTGGGGAACCCCGGGCCGCGCTACGCCGCGACGCGGCACAACATCGGCGCCCGCGCCGTGGAGGTGCTCGCGGGCCGGCTGGCCGGCGGCTGGCGTGACAAGTTCGACGGCCGCCTGTCCGAGGCGCGGGACGGGGACGAGCGCGTGGCGCTGCTCCTGCCCGGCACGTTCATGAACGAGTCGGGGCGCAGCGTCTGGCCGGCGGTGCGGTTCTACAAGGTCGATCCCGGCCGGCTGCTGGTCGTGCACGACGAGCTCGACCTGGAGCTGGGCGACGTGCGGGCGAAGGACGGCGGCGGCCTGGCGGGGCACAACGGGCTGCGCTCGGTCGCGCGTGACCTCGGCACGCAGGACTTCCTGCGCGTCCGGGTCGGCATCGGCCGGCCCGAGCGCGGCGACCCCCGTCCGGTGGCCGACTGGGTGCTGCAGCCCTTCGGGCCCGGGGACGACCCGGGGGCGCTGGCCGAGCGCGGCGCCGACTGCGCCCTCGCGGTGATCCGCGACGGCGTGGATGCCGCGATGCGCTCGTTCAACTGACGCGCCGGAGGCGGACCCTCACGGATCGGTGACGGTCAGCGCCGTCTTCGCGGCAGAACCGTCACGGCAGGGCGACACCGCTCTGACCCCTGTCGGCCGTCCCGGAGCGTGCGTCGAATGTGTGCCGAACCGCCGCGCCGAGATGATTGGAGTCTGACCCCAATAATCGAGCGGTGCGGTGCGGGACCGGCCTAGGCGATCAGGCGGATGCGCGGGCCCTGCTCGGCCACGGGCGCCGGTGCGGGCTGCTCGACCGTCTCGGCCCGGCTGTCCAGCCGCACCTCGAAGGCCCGGCGCAGATCCTCGCCGCGCATTCGCGGCTGGGCCGCGATGCGGAAGCAGGCGAGCTTCGACTCCAGCCGGCGCACGCCCTCGGGCGGGTCGTAGAGCCTCGTGCGCACCTGAGCCTCGTTCATGCCGCGTGAACGCATCGTCCGCATCGAGGGGCAAATCTAGACCGTTCGCCGGACGGCGTCCAGTCCTAACGACTCTCCTGCAGCCGTTCGGACAGCGAGCGGTAGATCTCCCGCGCCGAGTCGTAGGCCCAGCCCAGGTTCCGCAATGACATGTTCTCGTTGGGCGAATGGATGTTGTCCTCGCTCGTCCCGAAGCCGGACAGCACGGTCGGCGTGCCCCGTCCGACCAGCGCCGCCATGACCGGGATCGACCCGCCGCTGCGCACCATCAGCGGCGCCGTCCCCGTCGCCCGCTCGATGCCCGCCGCCGCCGCCCGCAGCACCGGATCGTCCGGCGAGACGTACGCGGGCTCGCCCGGGGGCCAAGCCTCCAGCTCGAGCGTGGCATGGGAGGGGCAGGCCTCGCGCAGCCGCCGCTCCAGCGCCTCGCCCATCGAGCGCGCGTCCTGCCCCGGCGCCAGGCGCAGCGAAAGCGACGCGCGTGCCTCCGGCGAGATGCTGGTCTTGTGCAGCGACGGGTCGCCGGCGGCGATCGAGTGCACCGTCAGGCTGGGCCGGGCCCAGGTGCGCTCGTAGAACTCCGCGGCAGCCCGGTCGTCCGTCGCCCGCGCGCCGCCGGCGGCCAGCTCCTGTTCGCCGGTGGGCAGCACCGCCCACCCCGCCCGCTCCTCGCCGGAGACCGGCGCGATGCCGTCGGCGAACTCGTCCTCGTGGCCGACCACGGCGCCCAGCGCCGCCATCAGGTCGCGCACGGCGTCCGCCGCGGCGCCGCCGTACAGGCCGGAGTGCAGCTCCTTGTCGTCGGAGACCAGCCGCAGCTGGAAGCCGACCAGGCCGCGCAGCGCCGTCGTGATCGCCGGCCGGTCGGGCCCGACCATGCCGCCGTCGAAGATCACCGCCGCGTCGAACCGGTCGTCCAGCGTCGCCAGGTAGTCGATCACGGAGTGGCCGCCGACCTCCTCCTCGCCGTCGGCCAGCACCCGCACGTTCACGCCCAGCTCCCCGGCGCCTGCCAGGTCGAGGGCCGCCCGGAGCAGCGCGTGGAAGTTGCCCTTGTCGTCGGTCACGCCGCGCGCCCAGATCCGCCCGTCGCGCACCTCGGGCGCGAACGGCGGGCTCGTCCACAGGTCGTCCGGGCCGGGCGACTGCACGTCGTAGTGCCCGTAGGCGACCACCGTCGGCGCGTCCGCCCGGGAGGCGGGGATGAGGCCGTCCACGATCGGGTTGCCGTGGCCGTCGACAACGCGCGCGCTCCCGACCAGTCCGGCGATCCAGTCCGCAGCCTGGCGCAGCTCGTCCGGGTGCAGCCCGTCGCTCGAGACCGACTCGATCGTCAGCAGCTCGAACAGCTCGCCGAGATGCCGGTCAGTGATCGTCGTGCTTGCCGCGGCCGACGGCGATGTCGATGAGCGTCAGCACGGTCAGCACCACGGGGATGCCGAGGGCGACGACGAAGATCGTGGTCAGCGTGTAGTCATGGCCGCTGGGCTTGTCGTTCGACACCGACGTCGCGTCGGCCGCCCACGCCGCCGGCCGGCCAGATCAGGGTGACGAACACGGTCGTGACGAGGGCTGCGAGACGTCGCCGCATGACGGCGCCAGACTAGCATGTGGGCCAGGATGGACGTCTCTTCCACCGCCGCCCAGGATGCGGCCGGCGCCGAGCTGGCGCTGGCCTATCTCGAGACCGACTCGGACTTCGCCGCCTTCGCCGAGCGGAGCGCGTCCGGCGTCGTCCGCGCGCGCGTCTCCGAGCCGCTGCTGCCGCTGCTCGCCGCCGCGCTGTGGCGCTCCCGCGCCGACGTCGAGCCGCGCGGCCTGGCCATCGTGGTCGCCGACGACGATGCCGCCCGCGCGCTGGCCGAGGAGGCCGCGCCCTTCCTGCCAGGCGCAGCCGTCGGCTACCTGCCCTCGCGCGGTGCGCTCTACGGCAGCGGCATCGAGCCCGCCCCGCACCTGGTCGGCGAGCGCTACCGGGCCCTGGCCGCGCTCGACGCCGGCGGCCTGGTCGCCGTCTCGGTGGACGCGCTGCTCGAGCGCATCCCGGGACCGGCGACCCGCCCCCGCCCGGTCGTGCTCGAGCGGGGCGCCGAGCACGGGCTCGACGAGCTGGTCGAGGAGCTGGTGGAGGCGGGCTACACGCGGGTGGACACCGTCGAGGAGCGGGGCGAGGTCTCCGTCCGCGGCGGCCTGGTGGACGTCTTCCCGACCACGGGCGCCGAGCCGCTGCGTGCCGAGTTCTTCGGCGACGAGATCGAGCGGCTGTCCGCGTTCTCGGTCTTCACCCAGCGTTCGCTGCGCGAGCTCGACCACGCCGAGGTGCACCCGGCCGGCGAGCCGGCCGACCCGGAGCGCGGCTGGGACGACGATGACGAGGCGTCCGTCCCCGACGGCCTGGTCTCGCTGCTGCCCGAGTTGGCGCGGCGCGCGGGGGTGGTCGTCTGGAACCCGGAGACGACGGCCGCCGCGCTGGCCGAGCATGCGGCCGAGGTCGCCGAGGGCCTGCGCGACCCGGAGCGGCGCGGGCGCGGCTACCTGCGCGCCGACGACGTCGCCGCACTGCTCGACTCGATCGGGGTGCTCGAGGAGATGCCGCTGGGCCAGCCCTACAGCTTCGACGCCCAGCCGCCCGCGCTGGCGTCGTTCGGCATCGCCGAGGCCGAGAATGAGCTGCGGGCGCTCGTGCGGGCGGGCTACCGGGTGCTCGTCTGCTTCCCGCACGTGGGCGAGGCGCAGCGCACCAGCATGGCCCTGAACCGGGTGGATGCCGAGCTGCTGCCTCCCGGGGGCGCCGGGCCGGGCGAGCCGGGCATCGGCTTTGTGGTCGGCTCCCTCCGCCACGGCTTCGTGGCGCCGATGCTGCGCTTCGCGCTGCTGCCCTCCGCCCAGCTCTTCCGCCGCCGCTCGGCCCGCCGCGCCCCGGGCCTGGGGCGCGCCCTGGCCGCCTTCGGCGACCTGCACCCGGGCGACTACGTCGTCCACGAGGACCATGGCGTCGGCCGCTTCCTCCAGTTCGACACGAAGCAGGTGGGCGGCGTCGTCCGCGACTACCTCCATCTGGCCTTCCGCGGCGAGGACCGGCTCTACGTCCCGCACGAGCAGCTGGGCAAGGTCAGCCGGTACATCGGCTCGGACGGCTCGGCGCCGGCGCTCTCCAAGCTGGGCGGCAAGGCGTGGCTGAACCTCCGCACCCGGGCCCGCACCGCCGTCCGCGAGCTGGCCGGCGAGCTGCTCGCGCTCTACGCGCACCGCCAGAACCAGCTGCGCCCCGCCTTCCCGGCCGACGACGAGTGGACGGCCCGGCTGGAGGCGAGCTTCCCCTACGAGGAGACCGACGACCAGCAGCGCGCGATCGAGTCGGTGACCGAGGACATGGAGGCAGGCCGGCCGATGGACCGGCTGGTCTGCGGCGACGTCGGCTTCGGCAAGACGGAGGTCGCGGTGCGGGCGGCGCTGAAGGCGGTCACCGGCGGCCGCCAGGTGCTGCTGCTGGTGCCCACCACCGTGCTCGCATCCCAGCATGCCGCCACGTTCCGCGAGCGGTTCCTCGACTTCCCGGTGCGGGTCGAGATGGTGTCCCGGTTCCGGCCGCCGGCGGAGGTCAAGGCCGCGCTGGCCGAGTTCCGCGAGGGCAAGGTGGATGTGCTGGTGGGAACGCACCGGGCGCTCTCCCGCGACGTCGTCCCGGCCAACCTCGGCCTGGTCATCGTGGACGAGGAGCAGCGCTTCGGCGTCGCCCAGAAGGAGCTGCTGCGACAGATGCGGCTGGAGGTGGACGTGCTGGCGATGTCGGCGACGCCGATCCCGCGCACCCTGCACATGTCGCTGTCGGGCCTGCGTGACATCTCGGTGATCACGACACCGCCGCGCGGTCGCCGGCCGATCCGCACCCACGTCGGTGAGTTCGACGAGGAGCTGATCGCCGCTGCGCTGCGCCGCGAGTTCGAGCGAGGCGGCCAGTCGTTCTACCTCCACAACCGGGTGGAGACGATCGACGAGGCGGCCGAGCGCGTCCGCAGCTGGGTGCCCGAGCTGCGGGTCGGCGTCGGCCACGGCCAGATGCCCGAGCGGCGGCTGGAGGACGTGATGATGAAGTTCCTGCGCGGCGACTACGACGTGCTGGTCTCGACGACGATCATCGAGTCCGGCCTGGACATCCCGCAGGCGAACACGCTGGTGGTGGAGCGGGCCGACCTGCTCGGCCTCTCCCAGCTCTACCAGATCCGCGGCCGGGTCGGCCGGAGCGACGTCCATGCGCACGCGTATCTCTTCTACCCCGACCGCCGCGAGCTGTCCGAGGAGGCCCGCCACCGGCTTTCGACGCTGGCCGACTACACCGAGCTGGGCTCGGGCTACCGGATCGCGATGCGCGACCTGGAGCTGCGCGGCGCGGGCAACCTGCTGGGCGACGAACAGTCCGGCCACGTCGCCGCGATCGGCTTCGAGCTCTACTGCGAGCTGCTGGCCGAGGCCGTGGCCGAGCTCCAGGGCTCGACGGCGCCGCGGCCCCGGCCGGTGCGCGTGGACGCCCAGGTGGACGCCTACGTCCCCGCCGACTACGTGCCGCTGGAGGCAGTCAAGATCGACCTGCACCGCCGCCTGGCGCTGTCCGGCAGCGTCTCCGAGCTCCGCGAGCTGCAGGCGGAGGTGACCGACCGCTTCGGCCCGATGCCCGACCCGGTGGCCAACCTGCTGGCGATCGCCGAGACCCGCCTGCTCGCGGCCGAGCTCGGCGCCGACACCGTTGCCTTCCGCGGCGGTCGCCTGACGATCGGTCCGCTCCAGCTCGGGTCGGCGGACGTGCGGGCGCTCAAGCAGCGCGTCCCGGACGCGCTCTACACCGTCGCCAAGCGCGAGGTCAGCTGCCGCCTGGAATCCTCTGTTGGAGGGGTGTTGGCAATGCGACAGGTTGCCGAAATCCTCGCTGCTATACTCGAATCGCGCCGCGATCTCGCGGCGTAATTGTGTTATGAGACGGTTTCTACTCTCCTTGTGCCTCGTCCTCGCGGTCGCATCTGCATGCGGCGGCGGCAGCGGCGGTGGCGGCACCTCGGTCGGCACCGACGACGCGGCCGTCGTCGGCAGCACGCACATCACGGTCCAGCAGGTGGACGACCTGGTCAAGGTGCTGAAGGCGTCCGCGGTGGCGAACGGCCAGAAGGTGCCGCAGCCCGGCACCGCCACCTACCGCACGCAGGTCGTGCAGCCCGTGGTCGATCGCCTGGTGCTGATCGCCCAGATCAAGAACATCGCCAAGGACATGGGCCTCGAGGCCAGCGACAGCGACATCCAGAAGCAGATCGACGACCTCGTCAAGCAGAGCTACGGCGGCGACAAGTCCAAGCTCCAGGCCGACCTCAAGAAGGCCGGGCTGAGCCAGGACCAGTACGAGCAGGTCTTCATCGTGCCGTCGGTGCTGCAAACCAAGATCCAGGACAAGCTGAAGTCCTCGAAGACGCCGTCGGACGACGACCTGAAGGCGTACTACAACGCGCACAAGAGCGACTTCGTCACGCCCGACTCGCGGACGGTCGACTACATCCTGGTCGGCAGCCAGGCCGACGCGATCAAGGCCCACCAGGCGATCAAGAACGGCGAGGACTGGGACAAGGTCGCGAAGCAGTACGCGATCCCGCCCGGCCCGCCGCAGACGGGCGGCACCTTCAAGGCCACGGCCGGCCAGGTCGAGACCAACTTCGGGGCGGCCGTGTTCGGCGCCCTGAAGACGGGGACGCTGTCCGATCTGATCGAGGTCTCCAAGAGCTACGCCGACAGCAGCCTGCAGGGCAAGTGCAAGCCGAAGTGCTACTTCCTGGTCAAGCCCACCGAGGACGTCGTCCACGGCGGCCAGCAGACGTTCGACGAGGCCAAGGCGTCGATCTCGTCCACGCTCAGCGCGCAGGTCGACCAGAAGGTCTCGGACAAGATCAAGGCGCTGGTCGAGGCCCAGAAGAAGGTCACGCACTACAACCCGGCGTACGCGCCCAGCTCCGCGGCGACGACGTCCGGCAGCTCCGGCGGCGCGACCACCTGAGGCGAGTTTCGGAGGCGACGATCAGGTGATCCGCACCCTGGTCGCGCTCGGCTCCGGAGATCCCGCGACGGTGCCGCTCGCGGCCTGGCGGGTGCTGGAGACGGCGGGCGCGGTGAGCGTGCCCGACGACGAGCCGCTGGCCGGCTGGCTGGGCGAACAGGGGATCGACGTGCGGCCCGGCGCGCCGGTGGTGGCGGCGTCCGGCCCGCGGCTGCTGCACCTGCTCCGGGCCGGCTCCTGGGATGAGACGGTGCCGGCCGGCGCGGCGCTGGACGGCCTGGTCGCCGCCTCGGCCCTGACCGGCCTGTGGGAGCTGACGGCGCGGCTCCGCCGGGACTGTCCGTGGGACCGCGAGCAGACCGCACGGACGATCGTGCCGCACACGCTGGAGGAGGCGTACGAGGTGGCGGAGGCCGCCGGCCGCGACGACCCGGCGAAGCTGCGCGACGAGCTGGGCGACCTGCTCTTCCAGACCTACTTCCTGGCGCTGCTCCTGTCCGAGCGGGGCGAGGGCGACCTGGCCGACGTCGCCGACGGCATCACCGCCAAGCTGATCCGCCGCCACCCGCACGTGTTCGGCGACCGCGAGGCGTCCACGGCGGGCGAGGTGCGCACCACGTGGGAGCAGATCAAGAGCGAGCAGGAGGGGCGCAGCGGCATCTTCCATGACGTCCCCGCGCTGCTGCCCGGGACGCTGTACGCTCGCAAGGTGCAGCGGCGCGCCTCCGCGGTGGGGTTCGACTGGCACGCATGGGATGGAGCGTGGGGGGACCTCACGTCCGAGCTGGCCGAGCTGCGCGAGGCGCTGGACGAGGCGCCGTCGCCCCAGCGGCCCGAGCACGAGCCGGACGCGCACGTCGTCCACGAGGCCGGCGACCTGCTGTTCGCGGCGGTCAACGTCGCCCGGCTCGCCGGCGTGGATCCCGAGCTGGCGCTGCGCGCCGCCGCCGACCGGTTCCGCATGCGCGTGGATGTCGCCGCCGAGCTCGCTGCCGGCGGCGGCGAGACGTTCGCCGACCTCTCCCTGGAGGAGCAGGACGGCTGGTATCGGAGGGCGAAGGCGAGTGGGCGGGACGGCACCTGACGGCTCGGAGCTGCTCGACGTCCTGCTCGAGTACGTGCGGCAGGTGCTCGATGCCGACCACGCCTGCCTCTCGGAGTCGAGCAGCCACGACGGCCCGATCACCGTGCTGGCCGCCGCCGGCCGGCTGACCCATCCCGAACTCTGGCCCGGGATGGGCGTGATGGACGAGACCGAGTTCGGCTACGACGGCTCGCTGGCACAGGGGGTCAACGAGATCGTCGCCATCTACCGGCGGGACGACCCGGCGACGCCCGGGGTGACGGCGTTCCTGGGGCGGATCGGCGCCGCGTTCGACGTCACCATCCGCGTCCACTCCGGCGAGGACCGGCTGCACTTCCTGGAGCTGTACTACTGCGACCCCGACGCGCCGTTCGGCCCGGACGAGATCGAGGAGGCGTCGCGCCTCGCACCGATGCTGGCCGCCGTGTTCACCCGCGACCGGCTGGCCGCCGAGCTGCTGCTGGCGCAGGAGCAGCGGACGCTGGCCGAGCGGGCGCTGGACGAGAGCGAGCGG
Organism: uncultured Actinomycetes bacterium; assembly: GCA_963797175.1. GTDB lineage: Bacteria > Actinomycetota > Thermoleophilia > Gaiellales > JAICJC01 > DATLLN01. The sequence continues at coordinate 213,230 of CAWCOL010000009.1, read as the reverse complement.
CGGCGGCTGGAGGTGCTGGAGGAGATGCTGCGGGCCGAGGCCGAGGCGCGGGCGCGGATCGCCGCCGACCTGCACGACGACACGATCCAGGTGATGACGGCGTCCCAGCTCGGCATCGAGCGGGCGGCGATGGTTGCCGCGCGGGGCGACACCGGCCGGACGCTGGAGGCGCTGGACGACGCGCGCGAGACGATGGTCAACGCGATCGAGCGGGCGCGGCGGATGACCTTCGAGCTGCGGCCGCCGCTGCTCTCGGCGAGCGGCCTGACGGCGGCGGTGTCGGAGCTGGCGCAGCAGATCACGGCCGAGACGGGCCTCGCCGTCGAGCTCGACCTGCGCGTGGGCCGGCATCCCTCCGGCGTCGAGGACCTCGCCTACCGGACGGTGCGCGAGGCGCTGGCGAACGTGCGGAAGCACGCCGGGGCGACCTGCGTGCGGATCGAGCTGCTGGACGGGCCGGGCAGCCTCGACGGCCTCGTGCGGGACGACGGCCGCGGCTTCGACGTGCGCCGCGCGGCCGACCGCCGCGTCATGCGCCTGCACATGGGGCTGGACACGATGCGGGAGCGGGTGAGCATGGTGGGCGGCCGGTTCGACGTCGTCTCCACCCGCGGCGAGGGCACCGATCTGCGCTTCTCCATTCCCGTATCGAGCTGAACAACGGAGAAGCAACGGGGGAGGGGCGATATCATGGCGCCGGCATGAGCGAGATCGTCTCCGTCCACGGCCGCCAGATCCTCGACTCGCGGGGCAACCCGACCGTCGAGGTCGAGGTGATCCTCGACTCCGGCGCCACCGGCCGGGCGGCGGTGCCATCCGGCGCCAGCACGGGGGCGTTCGAGGCGGTCGAGCTGCGCGACGGCGACGCCTCCCGCTACGGCGGCAAGGGCGTCGAGCAGGCGGTCGCCCACGTCCGGCTCGACGATCGCCTCCGCGCTGGAGGGCATGGACGCGCTCGACCAGCGTGCGGTGGACGCCGCGATGATCGAGCTGGACGGCACGCCCAACAAGGGCACGCTGGGCGCGAACGCGATCCTCGGCGTGTCGCTGGCCGTCGCCCGCGCTGCCGCCGAGGACTCCGGCCTGCCGCTCTACCGCTACGTCGGCGGTACCGACGCCCACGTCCTGCCCGTGCCCATGATGAACGTCATCAACGGCGGCGCCCACGCGGACAACAACATCGACCTCCAGGAGTTCATGCTGGTGCCGTTCGGGGCAACGTCCTTCTCCGAGGGCCTGCGGATCGGCGCCGAGGTGTTCCATGCGCTGAAGGCGCTGCTGCACGAGCGCGGCCTGACCACGGCGGTCGGCGACGAGGGCGGGTTCGCGCCCGACCTGGCGTCGAACGAGGAGGCGGTCACGGTCATCCTCGAGGCGGCCGAGCGCGCCGGGCACACCGACCGGGTGGCGATCGCGTGGACGCCGCCTCGACCGAGATCTACCGCGACGGCGCCTACCACCTGGCCGGCGAGGGGCGGACGCTCGACCCGGCCGAGATGGTCGGCTACCTGGCCGACCTCTGCGACCGCCACCCGATCATCTCGATCGAGGACGGGCTGGCCGAGGACGACTGGGAGGGCTGGGGCGCGCTGACCGCCAGGCTCGGCGATCGAATCCAGCTGGTCGGCGACGACCTCTTCGTGACCAACGTCGAGCGGCTTCGGCGCGGCATCGACAGGTCGATCGCCAACGCGATCCTGGTCAAGGTGAACCAGATCGGCAGCCTCAGCGAGACGCTCGACACCGTGCGGATGGCGCACCGGGCGGGGTACGCGGCGGTCATGTCGCACCGCTCCGGCGAGACCGAGGACACGACCATCGCCGATCTCGCGGTCGCGGTGAACTGCGGCCAGATCAAGACGGGAGCGCCGTCGCGCACCGACCGCGTCGCCAAGTACAACCAGCTCCTGCGCATCGAGGAGGAGCTCGGCCCCGCCGCCCGCTACCCCGGCCTCGAGGCCTTCGCCGCGCAGGCCGGCGCCACCGCCCCCAGCCGGTGAGCGGGCCGCAGCTCCGGCGCACGAAGATCGTCTGCACGATCGGGCCGGCCTCGGCCGACCCGCAGTTCATCGAGGGCCTCGTCTTCGCCGGGATGGACGCGGCCCGCCTCAACTTCTCCCACGGGACGCACGAGGTGCACCAGGCGGCCGTGAACGCGGTGCGCCGGGCGCAGCAGGTGGTGGGACGGCCGCTGGCTCTGATCGCCGACCTCCAGGGGCCGAAGATCCGGATCGGCGTGCTCAGCGAGCCCCGGTCGGTCAACCCCGGCGACACGCTGGTGCTGGCCGCCTCCGGCGAGGGCGCCCCGGGCGACCTCGAGGTGACCTTCCCGGGGCTGGCCGACGTCGTCCGCGAGGGCGCGGAGCTCCTGATCGACGACGGGCTCGTGCGGCTGCGCGTGCTCGAGCGGAACGCCTCGCGCGTCACCTGCCGCACCGAGGTGGGCGGCGTCATCTCGTCGGGCAAGGGCGTCAACCTGCCCGGCACGGCCGCTCCCGATCCCGTCGCTGACCGAGAAGGACATCGCCGACCTTGCCTTCGCGCTCGACCAGGGCGCCGACTACATCGCGCTCTCGTTCGTCCGCCGCCCCGAGGACATCCATGACCTGCGCGAGCGCATCGCCGCGACCGGGTCGCGGGCGCGGATCATCGCCAAGATCGAGAAGGGCGAGGCGCTCGAGCACCTGGACGCCGTGGTGGACGCGAGCGACGTGCTGATGGTGGCGCGCGGCGACCTCGGCGTCGAGATCGGCGCGGCCGAGGTGCCGCTGGTGCAGAAGCAGGTGATCCGCGCCGGCCGCGAGGCGGGCAAGACGGTGATCACCGCCACGCAGATGCTGGAGTCGATGATCCGCCAGCCCGAGCCGACCCGGGCGGAGGCGTCCGACGTTGCCAACGCGGTGCTCGACGGCACGTCGGCGCTCATGTTGTCCGGAGAGACGGCAGTCGGCCGTTACCCGATGGAGGCGGTCGCGATGATGAACCGCATCGCCCGGGCGGTGGAGCCGTCGCTGCCCTACCACGACCCGGCCCGGCGGCGGGAGGGCGAGATGTCGCCGATCATCGCCCATGCGGCGTGCGACATCGCCGAGGAGCTCGACGCCGCCGTGATCGCGGTGCCGACGCAGTCGGGCTCGACGGCGCGGCAGGTCTCGCGATTCCGGCCCGCAGCGCCCGATCGTGGCGGCGTCGCCCGAGCAGCACGTGCTCCAGCAGCTCGCGCTGGAGTGGGGCGTCGTGCCGGTCGTGCGCGACGACGCCGACTCGATCGAGGACCTGTGGCGGCGGGTCGCGGACGCCGTGCGGGACAGCGGCCTCGCCGAGCCCGGCGACCGCGTCGTGCTGACGGGCGGCACGATCATCAACCGTCCGGGTACGACGAACCACATCGTCGTCCACACGCTGGACGCTCCCAGCGGTGGCTGAGCTCGCCATCGCGCCGCTCTCCGCCGCCCAGGCGGAGGCGATCGGCGGGTGGCGGTATCCGGGGCGCTACGCCACCTATGACGTCGTCGAGCCGCCCGACCTGGAGGGCGCGTTCGCTGTCACCGAGGGCGAGGAGCTCGTCGGCTACTGCTGCTTCGGCGCGGAGGCCCGCGTGCCCGGGGTGGAGGCGGCCGAGGGGATCCTCGACGTCGGCTACGGCATGCGCCCCGACCTGATGGGGCAGGGTCGCGGCGCGCCGTTCGTCTCGTCGATCATCGCGTTCGGCGTCGGGCTGCACGCGCCGAGCTCGCTGCGGGTCTCGATCTACCGGTGGAACGAGCGGTCGCGGCGGGCGGCGCTGCGGCAGGGGTTTGCCGTGACCGGCCGCGCCGGGGAGTTCGACGTGCTCGAGCGCACCGTCTGAGTGGAGGAATCGTCCACCCGGCGGCGAACCGGGCGCGGATGGCTTCCGTCCGCCGGTCACTACCCCTGCGCAGGATCGCGGCGTTCGTCGTGCTGCTGGTGGTCGCGGCGCTCTACGTCGCGCCCGTCCAGAAGTACCTCCGCGTCCACCGCGAGCTGGCCCGCCAGCAGGCGGCGCTGGCCGATGCGCAGCGCCGCAACGCGGCGCTGACCAAGGCCGACCAGGCGCTGGGCACCGACGTGCGCATCATCACGCTGGCCCGCGAGTGCGGCTGGATCTTCCCCGGAGAGCGGCCGCTGGTGGTCGAGGGCCTTCCCGGCGGCAACCAGACGCACTGCAGCTAACCTGCGGCGATCGGAGAGCTGGAGCTGATCGAGCGGCAGATCGGCCGCCGCCCGCGGGGCGTCGTGGCGGTCGCCGCGCGCTGCCCGTGGGGCCGTCCCGCGGTGACGCGGCAGGCGCCGCGGCTGGAGGACGGCACGCCCTTTCCGACCACGTACTACCTGACCTGCCCGCACGCGGTGGCCCGCGTCTCCGCGGTGGAGGCGGCCGGTGGCGTGGCCGAGTGGGAGGGGCGGGTGGCCGCCGAGCCGGAGCTCCGCCGCTCCTATGCGTGGGGCGCCGCCCGCCAGCGGGCGCTGCGCGGCGACGACGGCGAGGGGCCGGGGATCGGCGGCACCGCGCGCGACGGCGCGGTCAAGTGCCTGCACGCCCACGTCGCGTTCGCGCTGGCCGAGCCGGGATACGAGCTGGGCGCGCTGATGGCCGACCGGGCCGCGCCGCTGTTCCCCGACGGGGCGTGCTGCTGCGGATGAGCTCGCCCCGGGTGGAGGTGGCGATGATCGAGTGGGAGGAGGGCCGGCGCCGGTTCGAGGCGCTCGACCTCCCGCCCCGGCGCGAGCACGTGGTGCGCGCTGTCGTGGACGCGATCACCGCCGAGCTGGAGCGCCGCCTGGGGCAGATCTACACGCTCGACGAGCTGGCCGCGGCGTACGACGAGAGCGCCGCCTGGTGCAAGCAGGTGGCCCAGCAGACGACCGACCAGGTGTGGGCGCACGACCTCTCGCTGGTGCAGGATGCCGCGTTCGCGCGCTTCGCGCGCAACGCGGCGGGCTACCGGTAGCGGCTCGCGCGTCCGTGCGAGCGGTTGCTACTCGGCGTCGGCCGGGCGGATCACGATCTGGTCCGCCTCGATCTTGACGACGACGCCGCGCCGCCGCGCCCAGTGCTCGGCGAAGACCGTGTCGTCACGCACCGCGCCGTCCATCCAGAACCCGTAGCCCTCGTCCTCGCCGTGGTCGAGCACCGCCTCGTACGTGTGCACCGACGGCCGCTTGCTGCGGCCGCGGCCGCCGCGCCGCCGCCGCTTGCGCGGCTCGCCGTCCTCGTCGTCCGCCGCCGCCGAGGCGACGGGCGCCGGCTCGGGGCCGGGCTCGGCCTTGCGCCGCCTGCGCCGCTTCGGCTTCTCGGGCTGCGGCTCCTCGGCGTCGGCGGGCAGCACCGGCGGCGGCGCGTCCGGCGCGCGCGTCTCCGTGGCCACGTCGCGGCGCAGGATGCCGTTCTCGGAGCGGAACGAGGCGATGCTGGACGGCGTCGAGTTGAGCGTGTGCGCGATCCAGACGTCGGTGTAGCCCTGGGAGACCCACTCCCGGATCTCCTCCACGTAGGGCTTGAGGGAGGCTCGCTGCGCGGTCATCGCGCGGCAGTCTACCGGGTGCGGTCTCGGGCACGGCCGGGCCCGGGGTGTGAGTACCCCCGGGGCCCGACCGTGGGGGCCCGTCAGGCGGTGTCAGGCGCCTCGTTCATCATCAGGTAGGCGCCGACGACGAGGGCGATCGCTGCGATCAGCGAGAGCCAGATCCCGAACGACGTCCCGATCGACGCGTGGATGCCCGCGCTGGAGTTCCCGAAGTTGATCGCGCCGACGTCGCTCTCGTGCGGCTTGGAGAAGATCCGGTACAGCACCAGCAGCACCGCCACGCCGCCGCAGATCCCGGAGATCATCCATCCCGGCCAGGGCAGGTTGACCGTGGGGACGAACAGCGCCACCACGAGCGCAGCGCCGCCGACCAGGGCGAGCAGGAGCACCAGCTTGGCGATGTCGGTCGCGTCCCAGCCGCTGACGGAGGCGGAGTTGGAGCCGCTGAAGCCGGCCACGCCGCTGATCGACACCTTGACGGTGTACCAGTTGAAGAACACGCTGATGAGGAGGACGGCCGCGCTGATCAGCGAGACCAGGGCGCCCAGTGAGAACGTCTGCCCGCCGATCGTGTACGACTGTCTCCCGGGGCCGTCGCCGCTGCCGCCGTCGGGCGGTGGCGGCGGTGGGGGAGGGGTCGGCTCGATCGCCATGGATGAACCATCCTTTCGATTGGGATACCGCCCACCCGGGCCGACTGGCAAGTCAACTCGCGTGTGGGCTCCGAACTGCAGTTGAGTAGCCCTCTGCGGCTGGCTACTCTACCGGGAACGAGGCGCCCGTTTCCGGGTGCCGGGAACGAGGTGGATGTGGGGTCGATGTCCAGGAACCTCGAGGTGGCGCTCGACACCGGCTGGAAGGCCGGAGCCCGTGCGAAGGGTGAGTATCGGTGCGCCGAGTGCGGCTACGGCGTGACGGTCCACCGCGTGCTGCCGGCATGCCCGATGTGCCGCGGCGAGCTCTGGGAGCGGGTGCCCTGGCGCCCGTACTCACGTACGTACGCCATCCGCGGATCGGAGTGACGCCGGGCGCGTGACCGGTCCGCGGTGACGCGGATCGCGCCACGCGATAGGTACCCTCAGGGTCGATGAACAGGACCCTGCGCGTGGTGCTCCAGGTGGTTGCGGTCTCGCTCCTCGCGCTGCTGGTGGGGGTCTTCGCGAAGGGGCTGCTCGACAACGCGACGACCGTCTCGGCGGAGGTCAAGGACGGCAAGCGCCCGATGGCGCCGAACTTCACGCTCGACCGGCTGGACGGCGGGAGGTTCTCCCTGGCATCCACGCGGGGCAGGCCGGTGGTACTGAACTTCTGGGCGTCCTGGTGCGGGCCGTGCGGCGACGAGGCGCCGATCCTGGCCGAGATCGCGCGGCGCTACAAGGGCCGCGTGGACGTGGTCGGCGTCAACAGCCAGGACGACATCGGCAATGCCCGGAAGTTCGCCCAGCGCTACGACCTCGGCTTCACCCTCGTGCACGACACCAACGTCGTCTACCACCGCTGGGGCGTCGGCGGGATGCCGGAGACGTTCGTGATCGCGCCCAGCGGCCGGGTGATCAAGCACTTCCCCGGTGAGATCACCGGCGCCGATCTGGACGCCGAGCTGGCACCGATGCTGAGCGGGAGCGGCACGTGAGGCGCATGGCCGCCGCGCTGGCGGCCGTCTGCTGGCTCGCGGTGGGCTCGCCCGCCCTGGCGGCGACGGCGACCTGGTCGCCGGCCGAGCTCGAGCAGCAGTTCATGTGCCTGCCCTGCAACCAGCGCCTCGACCAGTCGCAGTCCCAGTTCGCCCTCGGCCTGCAGCAGCAGATCAAGGCGTTCCACGACCGGGGCTGGACCGAGCAGCAGGTGCGCGACTACTTCGTCAAGCAGTACGGCGCGGAGGTGCTGGCGGCGCCGCCCAAGCGCGGCTTCGACCTGCTCGCCTGGCTGGTGCCCGCGGCGGTGCTGCTGGGCGGTGCGGCCGTCGCGGTCGCCCTGGCGATGGCGTGGTCGCGGACGCGCGGCGGTGGCGGCGGACCGGATGGCGGCGGGGCCGGCGTCGTGGACGAGGCGATGGCGCGGCGCATCGACCGCGAGCTCGAGGAGCTGGACGAGTGAGCGTCGTGCAGCTGGCCGGCGTCGATCTCTTCTTCCGGGCCAAGATCGAGGCGATGCTGGGCGCAGCCGGTCACCAGGTGGTGGCGAAGGCCGGGGGCCCGCCTCCCGATGTGGTCGTGGCGGACGTCAACCGCACCGAGCCGGCCGAGGTGCTGGAGCGGTTCCCCGGCGTCCCCGTGCTCGGCTTCGGCCAGCACACCGACCCGCAGCGGCTGCGCGACGCGCGCGCGGCGGGCTTCGCCACGGTGGTGCCCCGCTCGGTGCTGGCCGAGCGCCTGCCCGAGCTGATCGCCGAACTCGTCTGAATCGCCGGAGCCGCGCAGCTCGCGGGACCGATCATCTAGGATCTGGATCCAGAACGGGAGATCGCCAGGAGGCCCCTTAGTGACCTACATCATCGCCGAGCCCTGCATCGATGTGAAGGACAAGTCGTGCATCGACGTCTGTCCGGTCGATTGCATCCACGAGAACAACCGGATGCTCGTGATCGACCCCGAGGAGTGCATCGACTGCGGCGCCTGCGAGCCGGAGTGCCCGGTCGAGGCGATCTTCCCGGAGGACGCGCTGCCCGACAAGTGGGAGCCGTTCGTCAAGATCAACTACGCCCACCCGGACGCGGATCTGATCAGCAAGCTGGTGGACGAGTACGCCACCGAGCACAACGTCCAGAACGAACCGCCGGCGTAACAGAGGCTCCGGCTCCGTGCCTGGCTCCGGTACAGCCACGCATGGATGCCCCGCGTCCCCGAGTCGGTGCCTGGCTCGGTGCCGGTGGCCGTCGCCGGCGAGCAAGGACGCAGCCGGCGTTCGGCCCTACAGGTAGCCCAGGTTGGCGAGGGACTGCTCGATCGCGGCGGCCTCCTCGGGCGTGTAGACGACCTCCTCGGTGGAGGTGTCCGCCGCGCTCTGCGTGCGCACCTCGCGGCCGTCGCTGAACAGCTCGGCCAGCACCTTGCCGTCCATGTCGTCGGGCACCGCCAGACCAAGGGCGTGCAGCGCGGTGGGCGCGACGTCGGCGATCTCGGCGCCCTCGATCGCACCCGGCTCGACCCCGGGCCCCATCGCCAGCAGGATGCCGGTGCGGCGATGGCGCCCGCCGCCGGCCGCGGCCGGGATCGGCTCGACGATGCCGCCTGACGCGAGCCGGTCGGACGCGGTGTAGGGCCGCTCGGCGAAGTCGATCAACACGTCGGGGATGCGGCGCAGTTCGCCGCCGTCGTAGACGTCCTCGCGGAGGTACGCACGCTCGACGATCGGCTCGCCGGTCTCGGGGTCGCGCGCCGCCTCCAGCACGTCGATCACCAGCCGGCCGACCTCCTCGCGCATCTCCGCCGGCACCCACTCCGCGATGAAGACGCTCTCGGCCGACGCGGCCGCCGCGTAGGCGATCGTCTGCTCCTCGTCGACCGGTGCCGAGAGTGCCGCGTCGATTCCGCGGGCCATGCGCTCGCGGGCCCGCGTCGGCAGCCGGGCCTCCAGGCCGAGCACGTCCAGCCGCCGCAACGCGTCGATCACGCGCCGGGTCGAGAGTCCGCGCGGAGCCAGCTTCCGCCCGCCACCGCCCGCGCGCACCAGCAGGCCGGCGTCCTCCAGCACACGGTTGATGAAGAACAGCTTCTCGAAGCGGCCGAATCCGTGGTCGCTGACGATCAGCAGCATCGCCCCGCGCTCCGCCATTGCCATCCGGCTGCCGATCACCTCGTCGCAGCGCCGGTAGGACTCCTCCAGCGCCGGCAGGTGCTCGCGGGCGAGCGCCTCGTCGAACCGCGGATCGGTCGCGTCGAGCACGTTCCAGAACTTGTGCTGGATCGGATCGGGCGCCTGGATCACCGTGAACAGCAGGTCCCAGTCGCCCTGCTCGAGCAGGTGGTCGGTCGCGACCTCCTGCTGGCGGATCCAGAACTGCGTCTGCTCCACGAACGCGGCGCCCTCCAGGCCGGCCGCGTAGGGGTCGGCCTCGTAGCCGCCGGGCAGCGCCTTCAGCTCGGCCTTGAGCGAGCGCGGCCACGTGTACTCGACCTCCTCGCCGGGCGTGAACATGCCGCACACGAACCGGCCGTGCTCGAGCTGGGCGGGCGGGTAGCTGACCGGCACCGCGACGACGTTCGCCGTCCGCCCGGCCGCGTCCACCAGATCCCACAGCTTCGCCCCGCGCACCGACCGCGACGACACCAGCCGCTTCTCGCCCGGCGAGCCCGCCTCCCAGAAGTCGAAGATCCCGTGCGTCCCGGGGTTCTTGCCGGTCGCGATCGAGACCCAGGCGGGCGAGCTGTAGGGGGGCAGGCACGAGCGCAGCGGCCCGTGGCGGCCCAGCTCGAGCGCGCGGGCCAGGTTGGGCATCACGCCCCGCTCGGCCAGCGGCCGGAGCAGATCCCATGTCGCGCCGTCCAGGCCCAGGACGACTGCCTTGCCCGTGAGGTCCTCCGCCATCGGCAGAACTGTACCGACGGGTCTTCCGGTGCGGGTCAGCCCCAGCCTAGAATCCACCGGTGTCCCTCACCCTTGTTCTGGGCCCTGCCAACTGCGGCAAGGTCAGGCTCCTGCTCGACCGCTTCCTGGAGGCGGCCGACGGTGGCGCCGATCCCTTCCTGATCGTCCCCAACCGGTCGGACGCGGAGCTGGCCGAGCGGGAGCTGCTCGATCGCCGCGGCGTCGTCCTGGGCGGGGCCGTGGGCACCTTCGACGACCTGTTCGAGACCGTCCTGGAGCGCTGCGGCGAGGCGCCGCTGGTGCTGTCCGCGCCCCAGCGCCGGCTGGTGCTGGCCGAGGTGATCGCCGCGTCCGGGCTGGACGCGCTGGGCCCGGCCTCGCGCTTTCCCGGCTTCGCGGACGGGCTGGCGCGGCTGCTCGACGACCTCGCGGTGTCGGACGAGCCGGCCGCGGTCGAGCGCCGGCTGGCGGCGCTCCCGGCCTCGCCGAGGACGGCCGAGATCGCCGCCCTCCGCGCCGCGTACCTGGCCCGGCTGGCGGAGCTGGGGGCGCTCGACCGGGCCGGTGTCCGGGCCCGCGCGGCCGACCTGATCGCGGGCCGGCTGGATGCCTGGGACGGCGCGCCGGTGCTCGCCTACGGCTTCGAGGACGTCACCGGCGTGCAGCTGGCGGCGCTGCGGGCGCTGGCCGCGCGCGGGCCGGTGACGGTGTCGCTGCCCTACGAGACCGGGCGCGAGGCGTTCACCGCCGTGCGGCCCGCGGTGGAGGCGCTGACCGCGGGCCCGCACGAGCTGATCGAGCTTCCGCCCGGCGAGCACGCCGACTCGGCGGCACTCGTCCACCTGGAGCGCGCGCTGTTCCCCGCGCGCGAGCCGGGGCCGGCGCCCGAGCCGGACGGCTCGGTGGTGGTGCTGGAGGCCTGCGGGGTGCGCGGCGTCGCCGACCAGGTCGCGGCCGAGGCCCTGCGCCTCGTCCGCGAGCTCGGCCTCCCGCCCGACGAGATCGCGGTGATCGCCCCGGACACCGGGATGTGGCGGCAGCCGATGGAGACCGCGTTCGCTGCGGCCGGCCTGCCGGCCGAGGTGGACGCGACGGTCGATCTGGGGGCGACCGCCTTCGGCGGTGCGCTGCTGGCCCTGCTCCGTTTCGCCTGGTTCGGCGACGAGCGGGGTGCCCTCTTCCGCTACCTGCGCAGCCCGTTCTCGGCCCTGCCGCGGCGGATGGTGGACCACGCCGAGGGCCGGCTGCGGGGCCGCGGCGTCCGTGCCGGCGGCGACGTCCGCGCCGCGCTGACGGACATGGAGTACCTGCGGCTGCTGGCGGCCGTGGAGGAGCTCGAGAGCGACGGCGATCCGCTGGCGCAGGTGGAGCTGCGCTGCGGGCGGATGACGGCGGCCGCGTGCGGGCTCCTCGCCCGCCACCAGGACGCGGCGCACCGCCGCCATCTGGACGCCGTGCGCGCCGTGCTGCGCTCGCTGGAGGAGCTGCGCCTGCTGTCCGGCCGCGGCCTGGCGCCGCTCGACCGGGCCGCGCTGTCCGACCACCTCTCCCGCCTGGCCGTCCGCACCGGCGGCGACCTGGCGCCCGGCCGGGTCAAGGTGCTCGACCTGCGCCGCGCGCGCACGCGCCGCTTCCAGGCCGTCTTCGTGCTCGGCCTGGAGGAGGGCAGCCTGCCGCGCGGTGCGCGCGAGGACGCCTTCCTGGACGCGGAGCAGACCGCGCTGCTGGCGCTGCGCCGCCCCGATCCGGGCGAGCGCGACCGCCATCTCTTCTACACCGCGGTGACGCGCCCGTGGAAGCGGCTCTTCCTCTGCCGCCAGGCGGCCGACGAGGACGGGCGGCTGCGCCAGCCCTCACCGTTTCTGGCCGATGTCCGCGAGGCGCTGGGCGGCGCGCCGCTGCCGCGCCGGCGGCGGGCGCTGGGCGACCTCACCTGGCCGCTGGACGAGGCGCCGACCGAGCGCGAGCGGCTCCGATCGCTGGCCCGCGAGCTGCGTGAGCGGCCGGAGTGGGCGATGGCGGCGTGCACGGGGCACGAGGGCTGGGAGCGCAAGCTCCAGCGCGCCCGCGACGCGTACCGGCGCCGCACCGCGCTGCGCAACCGCTCGGTGCTGGACGCGCTGGCGGCCCAGGGCCGCTTCTCGGTCACCGAGCTGGAGAAGTTCGCCGACTGCTCCTCGTCGTGGTTCGTCGAACGGTTCCTCTCGCCCGGCGAGATCGACTACGAGTTCGGCCCCAAGGAGCGCGGCTCTGTCGCGCATGCGACGCTGAACCGCTTCCACAGCCGGCTGCCGCGCGAGCTCGGCGTCGAGCGGGTGGCCGACGCCGACGCGGCGGGCGCGCTGGAGCTGATGCACGCGTGCCTGGCCGAGGCGCTGACGACGGTGCGGCTGCCGGCCACGCCGACCGGGAAGGTCGCGGTGCGCGCGCTCGAGCGCGACCTGGAGGGCTACCTGCGGGCGGAGGTTGCGCTGGGCCTGCCGCTGGCGCCCCGTGACTTCGAGGTGCGGTTCGGCATGTCCACCGCCGCCCCGGGGCTGAAGGAGGGCCTGAAGCTGGACGGCTTCGTCGTCTCGGGCACCATCGACCGCATCGATCGCGACCCCGACATGTCCGCTCGCGGCGTCGTCTGGGACTACAAGAGCGGCCGCTCGGTGCACTCCGCGGCGCAGATCGAGGATCAGTGGCGGCTCCAGATCCCGCTCTATCTCCTGGCGGTGCGCGAGCTGCTCGGCGTCGAGCCGGTCGCAGGGTTCTACCGAGCGCTGGCCGGCGAGCGCGAGGCCCGGGGGATGGCCGTCCGCGGCGAGGTGAAGCCCCGCTACAGCAATGACGCACTGGACGAGACGGCCTTCTGGGGCAAGGTCGACCTCGCCGTCGAGCGGGCGAACGAGATCGTGCGCCGGATCCGCGCGGGCGACGTCCGCCACGACCCGCTGCCGGGGTCGTGCCCGGACTGGTGCCGCCGCCGCAACGCCGGCATCTGCCGGGTGGCGCCGTGACCGAGCGGCAGTGGAACGAGGGCCAGCGGGAGGCGATCGAGCGCCGCGGCTCGGTGTTCGTCTCGGCGGGCGCCGGCACCGGCAAGACCGCGGTGCTGGTCGAGCGGGTGGTGCGCCGCGTGCAGGCGGGGACGCCGGTCGACCATCTGCTGGTGATCACGTTCACCGAGCGGGCGGCCGCCGAGCTGAAGGGCCGCGTCCGCGACCGGCTGCGCGCGGTCGGGCTGGCCGAGGCGGCGATCGGGGTCGACGCCGCCTGGATCTCGACCATCCACGGGTTCTGCGGCCGGGTGCTCCGCGCGCATGCGCTCGAGGCCGGCATCGACCCCACCTTCCGGGTCGCGACCGAGACCGAGTCCCTGATCCTGCGCGCCGACGCGTTCGCGCGGGCGCTGGACGGGTTCGTCGAGGAGGGCGGTGACGCCGCGCTCGACCTGCTCGCGCTGTACCGGGCCGACCGCCTGCGGCGGATGACGGTGGAGCTGCACGAGCGGCTGCGCGGCCTCGGCCTGGGGCTGGAGCTTCGGCCCTACGCCCAGCCCGACCTGCCTGGCGCGCTGGCGGAGCTGCGGGCGGCGGCACTCGAGGCCGGGGCTCCGGGCGAGGACGTGCGGGAGCTGCTCGCCCGCGAGCCCTCGCCCGCCGAGCTGCTGGCGTCCTCGAAGCCCAACCGGCGCACGGCCGGCGACCGCCTGGCGGACGCGTGGCTCGCCGCCGAACAGGCGGCCTTGGACGAGCTGGCCGACGCCGACCGGGCGCTGATCGAGGTGCTGCTGGGCCGGTTCGCCGCCGCCTACGCGGCCCTCAAGGACGGCCGCGGCCTGCTCGACTTCGACGACCTCGAGCTGCGCGCACGCGACCTGCTGCGGGCGCGGCCGGACGTCGCCGCCGGCTACCGCGAGCGGTTCGCCGAGGTGATGGTGGACGAGTTCCAGGACACCAGCCGGCTCCAGGTCGAGCTGATCGAGCTGATCCGCGGCGACGACCTGTTCCTGGTCGGCGACGAGTTCCAGAGCATCTACCGGTTCCGCCGAGCCGAGGTCGAGATCTTCCGCCGCCGCCGCGACGAGGCCGGCGCGGAGGTGATCGCGCTGCCCGAGAACTACCGCTCGCGGCCGCACGTGATCGACCTGGTCAACGAGGTCTACAGCCGGGAGTTCGGCGAGGGGTACCAGGAGCTGCGCTCCAGCGGGGTGTTCGGCGAGGACGGTCCCGGGGCGCGCCTGGTCGAGCTGGTGCTGGCCGACCGCGAGGCCTTCGACGAGGGCGGCCCGCGCGCCTGGCGCGAGGCGGAGGCCGCGGCGCTGGCGGCGCGGGTGGCGGAGCTCGTCGCCTCCGGCGAGTGCTCGGCCGGCCAGGTCGTGCTGCTGCTGGAGGCGGGCACCGACGCCGGCATCTACGAGGACGCGCTCCGCGCCCAACGGCTGCCCACGGTGCGCGCCACCGGGCGCGGCTACTACGACCAGCAGGAGGTGGGAGACGTGCTCACCTACCTGCGGCTGCTGCGCACGCGCACCGACGACGCGGCCCTGCTGGGCGTGCTGGCATCGCCGCTGGTGGGCGTCTCCAACGACGGGATGGGCCTGATCCGGCTGGCGACGCGACGACGGGCGGCCGTGACGGTGTTCGAGTCCGGCGGGACGCTGCCCGAGGCGATGACGGCCGAGGACGAGCGCCTCGCCCGGGCGTTCTGGGGGCGCTACCGGCGCCTCGCTGACGGGATGGCCGGGCTCTCGCTGGAGGCGCTGTGCGAGCGGATCGTCGGCGACCACGACTACGACCTGGCGCTGCTGGCGCGGCCGGACGGCGATCGCCGGCTGGCCAACGTCCGCAAGCTCGTCCGCCTCGCCCGCGAGTTCGAGGCGGTGCGCGGCCCCGATCTGGAGGGGTTCCTGCGCTTCTGCGACGACCAGGCCGACCTGGCCGCGCGCGAGGGCGAGGCCGTGATCGCCGACGAGGGCGGCGGCGCAGTGCTGCTGATGACCGTGCACGCCGCGAAGGGCCTCGAGTTCGATGTCGTCGTGGTCGCCGACACCGGGCGTGTCACGGGCGGCACCGGCACGCCCGAGGTGCTGGTCGCCTCCGACGGCCGGATCGCATTCAAGATGGCCGACCCGTCCAGCGGCCGTGCGCGCCCCGCGCTCGGCCACGACGCGCTCTGGCAGGAGGAGGAGCGGGCGGCGACGGAGGAGGGGCGCCGGCTGCAGTACGTGGCGATGACCCGCGCACGCCAGCACCTGATCGTGGGCGGCGCGCTGGGCGGCGGCGCCGCTCAGGGGGACGCGCCGATCGCCCGGCTCTGCCAGACGCTGGACGTCGGCCTCGAGGACGAGGGCCGCCGCGTGGTCGGCCGCACGGCCGTGGAGGTGCGGGTGGTGCGGCCCAGCGACGACGTGCCGGCCGATCCCGGGCCCGACCAGCTGCCGCTGTTCGGCGACGAGCCCGCGCCGCTTCCCGACCTGCCGCCGCTGGCCGAGGTGCCGGCGGCGCCGGAGCCCGCTGCGCGCAGGGCCTCCTACAGCGCGCTCTCGGTGCACCGCCGATGCGGCTACCGGTTCTACGCGCAGCGGATCCTGCGCCTGCCCGAGCGGCGCACCGCGGCGCCGGTCGGCGAGGGGATGGCGGGCGTCGAGATCGGCGACGCCGTCCACCTGCTGCTGGAGCGCGACGACGAGCGCTGGCGGCTGCGCTACCCGGCGGCGACCGAGCGCGACCACGAGGTGGTCGAGCGGATGATGGCGAGCTGGCGCGGCTCGGAGCTGGCGGAGCGGCTGGCGGGGCTGGAGCCGGTGCGCCGCGAGCTCTCGTTTGCCTTCCGCCAGGAGGGCATGATCTTCCGCGGCCGGTTCGACGCCTACCACCGCGACGCGGCCGGCCACGCGTTGGTGGTCGACTACAAGACCAACCTGCTGGGCGACCGTGAGCCGGCCGACCTGGTCGCGGCGTCGTACCGCCAGCAGGTCGTCATCTACGCGCTGGCCGTGCTGCTGGGCGGCGCCGCCTCGGTCGAGGTCACCTACGCCTTCCTCGACCGGCCCGGTGCGGTCTGGTCGGAGCGGTTCGAGGAGGCCGATCGCGGCCGGCTGGAGGAGGAGCTGCGCGGCTGGCTGGCGCCGCTGACCGCCGGCGAGTACCCCGCGGTGCCGGGGCCGTGGTGCGCCGAGTGCCCGGCGCTCGACCTGCTCTGCGCCGGGCCCGCGCTGCTGGAGCTCGAGCCGGCATGAGGATGACGCGGGCGCGCGCGGCCGAGCTGCTGGACGCGCTCCACGCCCAGCACCCCGACGCCCACATCGAGCTCGACTACACGACGCCGCTGGAGCTGCTGGTCGCAACCATCCTCTCCGCCCAGTGCACCGACAAGCGGGTGAACGAGGTCACGCCTGCGCTGTTCGCCCGCTGCCGGCGGCCGCAGGACTACCTGGCGATGGAGCCGGCCGAACTGGAGGGGCTGATCCGCCCGACCGGCTTCTTCCGCAGCAAGACGCGGTCGATCCGCGAGGCCAGTGCCCAGATCGTCGAGCGCCACGGCGGCGAGGTTCCCGCCGACTTCGACGCCCTGGTCGCGCTGCACGGGGTGGGGCGCAAGACCGCGGCGGTGGTGGCCTCCAACGCCTTCGGGATCCGCGAGGCAATCGCGGTGGACACGCACGTGCTGCGCGTGTCCCGCCGCCTCGGCCTGACCCGGCACACCGACCCGGTGCGGGTCGAGCGGGCGCTGATGCGCCTGTATCCGCGCGAGCGCTGGCTGGAGGTGAGCGACGTGCTCATCTTCCACGGCCGGCGCGTCTGCGCCGCCCGCCGGCCGCGCTGCGAGGAGTGCGTCGTCGCGGACACGTGCCCCTCCTCGCTGGTCGCGGGATCACCCGCCGGGTAGGACGACCCACAGGCGCGGCGCCAACTCGGTCACCTGCTCGGGGCCGAGGTCGGCCACTGTGGCAGCGCCCGCCCGCTCCATCGTCACCGTCAGTTCCCGCCAGGCCATGGCGACGGTCGCCACTCGCGCGGTCGGCCCCCAGCCGGTCACGGCGCGCAGCTCGTCGGCCCGCGTCCGTGCGTCGTCCACCGTCAGCTCGCCGAACGGGCGGTTGGCGCCGCGCATGAACACCTGCGACCGGAGGATGCGGTCGGTCTCGGCGCTCATCGGCCGGCCGCCATGCGGTGCGCCGCGATCGCGGCCTGTCCGTAGGAGATCGCCCCGTCGTTGACCGGGAGCCGCTCCGGGACGAGCACCCGCAGGCCGGCCGCCGACAGGCCGGCCGCGACGTCCTCGATCAGCCGCCGGTTCTGGAAGACGCCGCCGGCCAGGACGACCCGGTCGGTGCCGCCGGCCAGTGCGGCACGTGAGCACGCGGCCACGGTCGCCCACGCCACGGCGGCATGGAACCGGCTCGCCACGACGCCGGTGGGCACGCCTGCGGCCACGTCCGCGGCGGCCGACCGGATCGTCTCGCGGGGGTCGATCTCCGGGCCGGAGACGTCGATCGGGTAGCGGCCGCGCTCGGCCGGATCGCAGGCCGCCTCGAGCTCGACGGCAGCCTGGCCCTCGTACGTGACAGCCGGGCGCAGGCCGCACAGCGCCGCGACGGCGTCGAACAGCCTGCCCATGCTGCTCGTCTGCAGCGACCCCAGCCCGGTGCGGCACAGCTCCGCGACCTGCTCCCAGGTGCGCCGGTCGATCTGCTCCGCCAGGACGGCGGGCGGCGAGGTCTCGCCGGCCGCCAGCAGCCACGCGCACGCCATCCGCCAGGGCTGGCGCACCGCCCGCGCGCCGCCCGGGAGCGGCACCGCCCGCAGGCTGCCCGTGCGTTCGAAGCCGGCCAGGTCGCCGGTCAGCAGCTCGCCTCCCCAGATCGTGCCGTCGGAGCCGAGTCCCGTGCCGTCGAAGATCGCGCCGACGGCGGTGCCGGGCTCGGCGTGCTCGGCCAGCACCGCCGCCAGGTGGGCGTGGTGGTGCTGGACGGCGACGGTCTCGACGCCATCGAGCTCGAGTGCGTACTTGGTGGACAGGTACTCGGGGTGGAGGTCGTGCGCGACCATCTCGGGGACGACGGCGAACAGGCGCTGGAAGTGGTCGATGCCCTCGGTGAACGAGCGCAGCGTTTCGTAGTTCTCGAGGTCGCCGATGTGGTGGCCGACCCAGGCCCGGCCGCCCCGGGCCAGGCAGAACGTGCTCTTCTGCTCGGCGCCGCAGGCGAGGATCGGCCGGCCGGCTGCATCCGGCAGGGGCAGCGTCGCGGGCACGTGACCGCGCGAGCGCCGCAGCGTCAGGCCCCGGCGCCCGCCGGCGGCGACGACGCGGACCACGGAGTCGTCGGTGCGGGTGTGGATCGGCCGGTCGTGGACGAGCAGCAGGTCGGCGATGTCACGCAGCCGCTCGCGGGCGTCGGCGTCGCGGAAGCAGATCGGCTCGTCCGACACGTTGCCGCTGGTCATCACCAGCGTCGCGGGCGCGCCGGGCGGGATCCGCGACCGCAGGTCGGCCAGCAGCAGGTGGTGCAGCGGCGAGTAGGGAAGCATCACGCCCAGCTCCGGCGCCCCCGGGGCGACCGCGGGCGCGACCGGCGCGCCGGGTCGCCGCGGCGCCAGCACGATCGGCCGCTCGACGCCCTCCAGCAGCTCCCGCTCCCGCCCGCCGAGCGCGACCAGCGCGCCCGCCGCCTCGGCCGAGGCGGCCATCAGCGCGAACGGCCGATGCTCGCGGTGCTTGCGTGAACGCAGCCGGGCGACGGCGACCTCGTCGTCTGCCCGGCACGCCAGGTGGTAGCCGCCGATGCCCTTGACGGCAACGACGCCGCCGTCCAGCAGCGCGTCCACCGCTCCCTGGAGCGGGTCGCCGGGGACGGGAAGCCCGCTGCCGGCCCGGAGCAGCGCGAGCGACGGGCCGCAGTCCGGGCAGGCGTTGGGCTGCGCGTGGAAGCGGCGGTCGGCCGGGTCGTCGTACTCCGCCTGGCAGCGGCCGCACATGGTGAAGCCGGACATCGTCGTCGCCGGCCGGTCGTAGGGCACGCCGCGGACGATGGTGAACCGCGGGCCGCAGTTGGTGCAGTTGACGAAGGCGTAGCGGAAGCGCCGGTCGCCCGGGTCGAACAGCTCGGCCAGGCAGTCCGCGCAGGTCGCCGAGTCGGGCGTCACCGCCGCGTCGGCCACGCCCTCCTGCGGGCTGGCGAGGATCTCGAACCCGGCGTGGCCGACCGGCTCGCGGTCGTCGGCCACGAGCCGGTCGATCGCCGCCAGCGGCGGCGCCTCATCCGGCAGCCGCGCCAGGAACCGCGCGACCGATGCCTCGCCGCCCTCCACCTCGAGCAGCACGCCGCGGGAGTCGTTCAGCACGAACCCGTCCAGCTCGAGCTCCGCCGCCAGCCGGTAGACGTACGGCCGGAAGCCGACCCCCTGCACGGTGCCCTCGACGCGGACGCGCTTCCTGCGCCGGACCGCCGTACTCACGGGCCGGCGTCCACCAGCAGGCGCAGCACGTGGTAGGCGGACGCCTGCGCCTCCTGGATGCGGGGGATGTGCTCGGAGCGGCTGATCACGACGTGGTCGGCGAGCTGCTCCGCCGCGACCTGACCACCGTCGTAGCCGACCATGGCGATCGTCCGCAGCCCGCGCCTCCGCGCCTCGGCCAGCGCCGCGATCACGTTCCCGGAGCCGCCGGACGTGGAGAGCGCGAGCAGCACGTCGCCGGCCGAGCCGTGGGCGATCACCTGCCGGGAGAAGATCGCCTCGACACCGACGTCGTTGGCGATCGCGGTGATGATCGCAGGATCCTCGGTCAGGTCGAGCGCGGTGTGGCCGCGGCCGGATCCGCGCGGCCGGCGGAAGTCGGCGACGACGTCCATCGCGTCGGTCGCCGAGCCGCCGTTGCCGAAGGCGAGCAGCTTGCCGCCCCCGTCGAAGCTCGCCCGCAGGTCGGCCGCCGCCGCCTCCAGCACGCCGGCGTTCTCCTGCAGCGTCTGCGCGCGCAGCTCGGCGATCTCCTGCGCCTTCATCAGCACGGAGCGCCGGACGTCGTCCACCACCGGATCGAGGTCGTCCTCCTGCTCGGCCAGGAACGGGTAGAGGAAGCTGGACGCGCCCGCGTCGTGCGTCGCGCGGGCGCTCCGCCCGCGCAGCAGCCCGCGGTGGTCGAAGAAGACGTGGACGAGCTCCCACAGCACGTGGTAGAGCGTCTCCACCAGCTCCTGGCGGACGTCCGGGTCGCCTGCCGGCGGCTCGAACTCCCACTCGGCGCCCGCCGGGCAGAACGCGACCGTCAGGCAGCCGCCGGCACGGGCGGCCGCCAGCGCGCGGGCCGCCTCGCCGCCGTCCTCGTCCGCGCCGAACGCGATCGCGATGTCGTCCGGCCGTGCGATCAGGGCGACCTGCGCCGCCAGGTCGCCGCCCTCGCCGGCCAGCCCGATCGCGGGCAGGGCGCGCTTGCCCACGATCACCGGGTGCACGAACTCGACCGCGACGTGGCGCACGTCCGACCGCGCCGCCGGCGACCGGCCGAAGGCGACCAGCCGGCCGCCCCGGGCGAACCGCTCGGCCATCAGGTGGCAGAGGTGCGCCAGGCGCTCGGCGTGCTCGTCGAAGAACCTCCGGTTGGCGTCGGTGCGCCGCTCGAGCTCGTCCTCGAGCACCGCGCCGTGCGCTCCGCGGAGGGCGGAGCTCACGCGAGCGCCTCCTCGGGCGCGGCCACCGCCGCGAGCCAGTCCCGCCAGGCGTCGATCCCCTCGCCGGTGCGGGCGCTGACCAGCATCCGCTCGACCCCGGGATGCACGTTGTCCAGGTGGTGCAGGAACGTGTCGAGGTCGTAGTCGAGGTGAGGCAGCAGGTCGATCTTGTTGACGACCACCAGGTCGCAGGTGCGGAACATGAGCGGGTACTTGAGCGGCTTGTCCTCGCCCTTCGGTCACCGACGACACCATCACCCGGCGGTGCTCGCCGACGTGGAACTCCGCCGGGCAGACGAGGTTGCCGACGTTCTCGATCACCAGCAGGTCGATGTCGCCCAGCGGCAGCTGGCCGAGGGCCGAGCGCACCATGTTGGCGTCCAGGTGGCACTCCCCGCCGAACCCGGGATCGGTGTTCAGCTGCGTGACCGGCACGTGCAGGCTGGCCAGGCGGTCGGCGTCCAGCGACCCCTGCACGTCGCCCTCCAGCACGCCCGCCCGGATGCCCGGCAGGCTGCCGATGACCCGCTCCAGCAGCGTCGTCTTGCCGGCTCCGGGTGCGCTCATGAAGTTGACGACCCTGACGCCCTCGCGGTCGAAGTCGGCCCGGTTGGCCCGGGCGATCGTGTTGTTGGCGTCGAGCGCCTCCTCGACGATCCTCACCCTTGTGCGATGCATGCGGTGGCCTCCTCGATCTCGATGGACTCGACCTCGAACTCGTCACCGGCGGCCACGACGACGTCGCTGCCCCCGCAGGTGGGGCAGAGGAACGCGGGGATCTCGATCGGCCACTCCCGGCCGCACGGTGTGCACCGCAGTCGCGCGTCCACCAGCTCCTGCTCCAGCCGTGCGCCCTCGCAGACCGTGTCGCGCGCGACGAAGCCGAAGTAGAACTCGAGCGTGTCGGGGACGACCTGGCGCAGACGCCCCACGCGCAGGCTGACGAGCGTCACCCGGCGTCCGTCCGCATGCTTGACGACGGTGTTGACGATGGCGCTGCTGAGCGAGAGCTCATGCACCGACCGCGCCCCCGCGCACGGCCTCCGTGCGCAGCTCGTCGAGCGTGGCCACGACCAGGTCGACGGCGCCGGCGACGGCCCGCTCGACCTGCTCGGACAGGCCGAAGCCGAGCTCCTCGACCTCCGCGGGCTCGCAGGCGACGACGACCACCTTGCCGGGCCACGCGCCGATCGACTTGACGAAGCGCAGCACGGTCTGGGGGTCCATGCCGTGCGGGTTGATGGTCGCGCCGTCGTCGATGCCGCCTTCCACCGACGCCTCGTCAGGCTCCATCACGTAGAGGGTGCCGGGCTCGCCGCCCTGGCGGCTGACGTCGAGGATGACCAGCGCGTCGTAGCCGCGCATCACCTCGTAGGCGAGGTCGAGGCCGCCGGTGCCGGCGTCCATCACCGCCACGTCGGCCGGGAGCGCGCGCTCACGGAGGCGCCGCGCCACCTCGCCGCCGAAGCCGTCGTCGCGCAGCCATGCGTTGCCGACACCGGCAACCAGGAATCGGGGCTCGAGCGTCACTCGATCACCTCCACCTCGGGAGCGAAGAAGAAGAGCAGGCGGTTCGTCTCGCGCATCAGCTCCTGCCCGGGGTCGCCGTCCACGGTGACGCCCAGGTGCGTCTTGCCGTCGAGGTCGACGAAGATGCGCTCGATCGTCGCCGAGCGCCCGTCCAGCAGCCGGGCGTGCAGGTCGGCGTCGGGGGCCGGCCGGATGCGCACGTGGCCGCCACGGCGGAAGACGACGTCGCCCACCGTCGCCTCGTCCTGGCCGGCGCTGGGATCCGCCAGATCCGGCGGGGGCTGGGGCGGCGAGGTCGTCTCCGGGTCGCGCAGCGTGACGCGGCCGTGGAGCGCGGACAGCTCCCGTGGCGTGACGGCGGCCGCGCGGGCCACCATCTCGCGCACCGCCGGGTCGGCCCGCTCGATCTCCTCCCGCTCGGCATCGCTCAGCACCTGGACGTGGAGCAGCAGCGCCTCCTCGATCTCGGTCGAGTCGAACAGCCCGCCCCGGCTCTCGGGTGCGAGCTGCGGGTGGTCGGGCAGGA
The DNA here is from genome assembly GCA_963797175.1 of uncultured Actinomycetes bacterium. Classification (GTDB taxonomy): domain Bacteria; phylum Actinomycetota; class Thermoleophilia; order Gaiellales; family JAICJC01; genus DATLLN01. The sequence continues at coordinate 190,441 of CAWCOL010000009.1, read as the reverse complement.
CGATGGCTGCGCCCAGGACGGCGTCGTCGGCGTCCGTCGCCAGCACAGGGAACGTGTTGACGCTGGCGCAGGTGCGCTCCAGCGGCGAGATGAACCGGCCGCCGGCGACGCGCAGCAGCGGGTGGGTCGAGAGCAGCGAGCGAGCCAGCGCCGCGGCGCGGTCGAGTCCCTCGGGGCACTCGGTGCGGTTCTCGATGCGCAGCGCGACCTCCAGCTCGCCGTCCCCGGCCGGGGCCGCCGAGAGCCGGAGCCCGACGGCCAGCCGGTGCGCGCCGCCGTCCACGGCCAGCTCCTGGGCGACCGGGCCGGTGACCAGCTCGCGGGCCGGCACGGGCGGCAGGTCGAGCCGCTGTGCCCAGCCGCGATGGGCGTCTCCCGACGCCGCCAGGAACCGCACCTCGGCGGACAGCACGGCGCCGCTCCGCGTCCTCGAGGACGCAGCGCAGCTCCAGGTGGTCGTACGTGCTGGAGAGGCCGGCCGCGTAGGCCGGCGGATACGCGATCCCGAACGGCGTCGGCGTCGCGTTCTTGGTCGCGCCCGGCGTGTACGGGTACAGCGCGTAGCCCTCCCACAGCAGTGACTCGACCAGCTCCTCCAGCGCGTCAGCCGTCCGGGGCCTCCTCCAGCAGCCGCCGGACGGTCGCGTCCAGCGTCGCGTGGGCGCCGTCGACGCGGCGCTGCTCCAGCGCCTCGAGCGTCTCCGACCGCAGGGCGACCCAGCCCGTGTTCGGGTAGTAGTGGGAGATCGTCTCGTTCCAGACCTCGATCGGCATCCGGAACCCGATCGATCGCGACCAGGGGATCAGCACCATCTGCAGCCCGCCGTCGTCGGCGGGGTAGTAGACGACGCCGTTGAAGTGCAGCGCCAGGGGCGCCTCGCCGTCCGCCAGCGCGTGCAGGTACTTCGCCGCCGCCACCTCGAGGTCGTAGCTGCAGGCCACCGGCACGGCCACGGTGGTCGATCCGGTGAACGCAGGCACGACCACGTCGAGCTGGCACCAGACCAGGCTGCGCGTCGTCACCGACCAGCGCTCGGGCGGCCCGAACAGCCCCACCAGGCGGCGCCGCGTGACGTCGTCGTAGGTGCGCCGGGCGGGCTCGATCATCACCTGGATCGTCAGCGCGATCATGTACACGTCGCGGCCGCTGGGCTCGGACACCTGGAGGTCGAAGGCCAGCGTCGGGGCCGCCGCGTGGCGCACCGTGCGGGCGCCCAGCACCGCGAACTCCGGCTCGGGCGGCGCCGAGGGCGGCAGCGGCGCGGCCGAGGGCTGCGTGGTCACACCCCGACCGCCTCGGCATGGATGCCGTCGAAGAACGCGGCGACGGCCTCCTGCACCCGGGAGCCGCCGGACAGGCCCTCCCAGGTCGCCTTGACCGTGCCCGTCAGCGCGTAGCAGCGGTCGATCGGGGCGATCGCGAACGCGGGCGGGTCGGACAGCCGGTTGACGATCAGCCCCTCGACGTCCGCCTCCAGGTCGGCCAGCACCGGGTTCAGCTCGACCATCCGGTTCCAGGAGGCGAAGTGCAGCTCGCTCTCGGTGGCGCCGCCCGGGCTGGGGTACAGGGCGACGACGCAGCCGGCGGTGGTCGAGTCCATGAAGAAGGCGAGCCCGATCGGGATCTGGAAGCTCGCCCAGACGTCGTCGGGCAGGTCGAGATCGGGGAGCCAGGCCGTCCGTGTCCCCGTCGGCCGGTACTCGGGGTCGCCCGAGCGCATCGCCCAGCAGCTCTCGCAGACGCAGTCGATCCGCCGCTCGACCAGCTGGAGCAGGTGGCGGTGGTCGTCGGGCACCGCCGTGCCGCACAGGTCGCAGCGCTCGCCGTCCGACCGTGCCACCGGCGGCGTCCCCGCCGGTGAGGAGCCCGGCCGGGCCAGCCCGCGCAGGCCGGACACCATCTGCGCGCGGCGGCGTGCGGCGACGGCCTCCGCAACCCGCTGCCGTCCGGTGACGCGGCTCACCGCCGTTCGTGCTCATGCGCTCAGCGCCACCCGGACGGTGCCGCGGTCGCGCAGCAGCGGCACCGGGTCGAGCTGGAGCCGGTCGCCGTCCATCGAGCGGCCGGCGCGGGGCAGGAAGTAGGCGCGCCCGCAGCCGGGGCAGTGCAGCACGCCCTCGGCCAGGGAGCCGCCGCGCAGCGCCCCGCCGCACTCGGCGCAGCGGTCGAGGTAGGCGAGCAGGGTGCCGCCGACGTTTGCCACCACCAGCGCGGTGCCGGCGACGTCGGCCGAGGCCAGCTCGCCGGCCGGCAGCCGGTCGAGCCGGTCGATCTCGACCCAGGAGGGCGCCACCTGCGCCTGGGCGGGCGCCGCCGCCTCGGCCGGGGGCTCGATCCCCTCGACCTCCAGCCCCTCCAGGTCGGGCGCCGCCTGCTCCAGTGCCTGCTTGATCGCGAGCTCGAGCGTCACGCTCGACGCCGAGCAGTCCGTGCAGCTTCCCTCCAGCCGCAGCCGGGCGACGCCGTCCTGGAGCGACAGCAGCTCGACGTTGCCGCCGTGGGACTCCATGTACGGCCGCACCTGCTCGAGCGCGATCCCCACCCGGCGCTCCAGCGGCACCGGGTGGAGGTCGTGGATCATCAGCAGGGTCGCCACCAGCGGGTCGTCGGCGAGCTCCAGCAGCAGCCGCTCGCCGTCGGCGCCGGACTCGGCCACGATGGCCATGATCTGCTCCAGTCCGACGCCGTACATCTGCACGATCGCGGAGACGAGCTCTTCGGCCACGCCGCGGGTGACGGCGTCCCCGGTCGCGTCCAGCCGGGCCTGGAGGTCCTGCACCCGGACGACCAGCTGGTCGGGGCCTTCGGTGGGCGCGGTCACGGCCATCGTGACCCTCCTATGCCAGCGCCGTCGGTGTGTGGATCACCTTCCGCACCTTGCCGCCGCCCGTGTACATGTGGACGCCGCACGGGAGGCACGGATCGAACGACCGCACCGCTCGCATGATGTCGATGCCCTTGAAGTTCTCCGGGCCGTTCTCCTCGAAGATGGGCGTGTTCTGGACCGCGTCCTCGTAGGGGCCGGGCGTCCCGTAGACGTCCCGCGGGCTTGCGTTCCACGGCGTCGGCGGGTAGGGCTGGTAGTTCGCGATCTTGCCCTCACGGATCACCATGTGGTGGGAGAGCACTCCGCGGGCGGCCTCGTGGAACCCGCAGCTGACCGCGCTCTCGGGCACCTTGAAGCTGTTCCAGCTCTTGGTGCGGCCGGCCTGCACCTCCTTCATCGCCCGCTCCAGGTTGTGCAACGCGATCAGCGCCGCGTAGGCCTGGTGGTAGGTGCGGGCGCGGTCGCGCTCGATCGCGTTCGACTTCTCCGGCACCTTCCACTCCAGCTCCATCTCGGGCATGTTGGGGGAGCGGGGGAGCACCATCTGCAGGGAGTGGCCGGTCGCCTTGACGTAGCCGAAGTCGACGATCCCCGCCTTGGCGGTGCACCACTGGCGGGCGAACGGGCCGCCGCCGGTGTCGCAGCAGACGTGGGTGTCGGTGCGCTTGTCGTAGATGCGCGGCGAGACGACCCAGGTGTACTTGTCGGCGAAGTCCCGCTTCTGCGGCTTCGGCAGCGTCACCTTGTTCCACGGGTGGTTCTTGTCCACCGGGTTGCCCAGCGGGTCGCGATCGACCAGCGTCGGCTCGTTCTCCCACGAGTCGAAGTACGACGAGCCGAGCAGGATGCGGATCATCAGGTTGATCTCGACCAGGTCGGTCGTGATCAGCTCGCCGTTGATGGCGATGCCCGGCGTGATGTAGCGCTTGCGACCCCAGTCGGTCATGTTGCGATAGTCGTAGTCGACGTAGTCGGGGTCGTCGAAGCAGCCCCAGTTGACCAGGTTGGTGTCGCGGTAGCCGACCATGTCGTAGCCGGGCAGCTCCTGGAGGAAGAAGTCGTACAGGTCGTCGTGCATGGGCACGCTGCGCTTGACGTAGTCGAAGTAGCGCATCAGCCGCACGTAGTAGTCGGTGCACGTCTGGTGCGTGATGTCAGCGCTGCAGCCGCCCGGCATGATCGTCGAGGGGTGTGTGTGCCGGCCGCCGAAGAGGCAGTACATCTCACGCGTGTACCGGGCGACGTGGAGCGTCTCCAGATAGAACTCGCCGGTGAACGGGTTGAGCGCCCGCATGATGTCCGCGATGGTCGCGTAGCCGTGGATGTCCTTGCCCGGCGCGGACGTCCGCTCGGCGGTCGCCAGCAGCGTGGGGTTTGTCTCCTTGACCATCTGCTCGCAGAAGTCCACGTTCGCCATGCAGTCGTTGAAGATGGCATGGTCGAAGATGTAGTCCGCCGACTCCGCCAGGTTGAATGCGAGGTCGCCCAGTGCCGGTGGCTTGACGCCGTATGCCATGTTCTGGTTCAGGCACGAGCAGGTGGCGTGGTTGTCACCACAGATACCGCAGATGCGGCTCGTGATGAAGTGCGCGTCGCGCGGGTCGATCCCCTTCATGAAGATATCGAACCCGCGGAAGATCATCGACGTGCTGTAGCACTTCAGCACGCGCTGGTTCGAGAAGTCGATCTCGGTGTGGATGCCCAGGCTCCCGACGATGCGCGTGATCGGGTCCCAGGACATCTCCTTGACAACGATCTTCTGTTCCTTCGGCGTCTCAATCGTCGCCATCGTCCTACCACCTCTTCTGATAGCCGGTCGTGAGCCGGGCGCCCTTACGACGCCATGCCGGTTCCTTGTCGAACTTCTGGTCGATGTTCCGCTTGCGGAAGTAGCGCACCATCGGTCCGTACGCGACCTTCTGGAAGTTGGACGCCGCCGCACCCCAGCGGTCGGCATCCATGAACGGCATGAACTTGTCCGGGAAGCCGGGCATCGTGCAGGCCATGCAGATGCCGCCGACGTTGGGACAGCCGCCGATGCCGTTGACCCAGCCGCGCACCGGCACGTTGCACTTGACGACCGGGCCCTTGCAGCCGAGCTTGACCAGGCAGCGGTGGTCGGAGCCGTACTCGGTGGCGAAGTCGCCCTGCTCGGCGAAGCCTGCGCGGTTGCAGCCCTCGCGCACGGTGCGTCCGAAGAGCCAGCGCGGTCGGAGGGCCTCGTCCAGGTCGGGGGCCGGGGCGAGCCCGCCCAGGTGGAGGGCCAGGTAGAGCAGCGTCTCGGTCATGTTGTCCGGCTGGGCAGGGCAGCCGGGGATGCAGACGATGGGTAGGCCGGCCTTCGACTTCCAGTTCCAGCCCAGGTAGTCGGGCACACCCATCGCGCCGGTCGGGTTGTTCTTCATGGCCGGGATCCCGCCGTACGTGGCGCAGGTGCCCACGGCGACCACGGCCGCCGCCTTCGGCGACAGCCTGTCGATCCACTCGTTCATCGTGATGGGCTGGCCGTTCTCCGGGTTGACGGCGAAGCCGGTCCAGAAGCCGTCGCCGTTGATCTCCTCGTTGCCCAGCGAGCCCTCGATGACGAGCACGAACGGGTCGAGCTTGCCCTCCTCGGCGTCGAACCACGCCTGCGCGTACTCCTGGCCGTTCAGGTAGTCGATCACCTGGTTGTGCACGACCACCTTGGGCATCCCCGGGATCGCCTGGAGGATGATGTCCTCGAGACTGGGGTTCGTCGCCGACGTCATCGCCACCGAGTCGCCCTCGCAGCTCAGGCCGGTCGTCATCCACAGGACATGGGCGGTCACCGCCTCGGTCTTCCGGTGTTCCGCAAACGCCTCGCTCGCCATTCGCCTCTCCTCTCGCCTCAACAGATCCGCGGCAGCGGGTCGCCCACGAGCTGATCCATCACCCGTCTGCCGCCGAAGCTCGTCTCCACCAGCACCATCCCGCCCGGCTCGGTGCGCACCTCCCCGATCTCGGCCGCGTCCTCGCAGCCCGCCACCGAGCGCAGCGCGCCGAGCGCCGCATCCGCCGCCTCCGGCGAGACGAACGCGACCAGCTTGCCCTCGTTGGCGACGTACATGGGGTCGATCCCGAGGATCTCCGCCGCGCCCGCCACGGCCGGCTTCACCGGCACGGCGCGTTCGTGCACCACCATCGCCACGGCCGACGCCCGGGCCAGCTCGTTCAGCACCGACGCGACGCCGCCCCGGGTGGCGTCGCGCATGCACCGCAGCTCGGCGCCGGCGGCGTCCAGCAGCGCGTCCACCGCGGGCCACAGCGACCGGGTGTCCGACTCGATCTCCGCGTCCAGGTCGAACTCTCCGCGGGCCAGCATGATCGCCGTGCCGTGGTCGCCGACGCTGCCTGACAGCAGGATCCGGTCGCCCGGCCGCAGGCCCGCCGGCGAGAGCTGCGCGCGGGGATCGCGATGCCCGATGCCGGTCGTGCACACGTACATGCCGTCGGCGTGGCCGCGCTCGACGACCTTGGTGTCGCCGGCGACGATCTCGACGCCCGCCTCGCGGGCGGCCTCGGCGATCGCCTCAACCTCATCCCGCAGGACGTCGGCGCCGAGGCCTTCCTCCAGCACCAGCGACAGGCTGAGCGCGAGCGGCCGCGCCCCGGCGACGGCGAGGTCGTTGACGGTGCCGTTGACCGCCAGCTCGCCGATCGATCCGCCCGGGAACCGCAGCGGTTTGACGACGTAGGAATCGGTGGTGAGGGCGATCTCCACACCGTCCACCGTCACCGCTCCGGCGTCCGCCATCCGGCCCAGCTCCTCGCCGCCGAACGCGGGGACGAACAGCCCCTCGATCAGCGTCTGCGTCGCCTTGCCACCGGCGCCGTGGGCCATCGTGATCTGGTCGTCGCGGAACTTCGCCTTGCGGCCGCGCACGTTCTCGATCAGCCCGAGCACCTTCTGCTCGCGCTCGGAGATGGTCGACGGCTCGGCCATCACACCACCTCGCGCTCGCGGGCGAAGCGGCCGAAGTTGTAGTACGCCGCGCAGGCTCCCTCGGACGAGACCATGCAGGTGCCGATCGGGCGCTCCGGGGTGCAGGCGGTGCCGAACACCTTGCACTCCCACGGCTTGATCACGCCCTTCAGCACCTCGCCGCACTGGCACGCCTTGGGGTCGGCCACGCGCACGCCGGGCACGCTGAAGCGGCGCTCGGCGTCGAGGTCGGCGTAGGCCTCGGACAGCCGCAGTCCGCTGTGCGAGATGAAGCCGAGCCCGCGCCACTCGAAGTGCGGCCGCAGCTCGAACACCTCGGCCATCACCTCCAGGGCGCGCAGGTTGCCCTCGTACGGCACCACCCGCGCGTACTGGTTCTCGACCTCGCAGCGGCCGTCCCTCAGCTGGCGGAGGATCATCGCGATCGACTGGAGGATGTCCAGCGGTTCGAAGCCTGCGATCACGACCGGCTTGCCGTAGTCGGCCGGGATGAACTCGAACGGGCGGGCTCCGACCACGGTGGACACGTGGCCCGGGCCGATGAACCCGTCCAGGCGCAGATCGGGCGACTCGAGCAGCGCCCGCAGCGGCGGCACGATGGTGACGTGGCTGCACATGCAGGAGAAGTTCTCGACGCCCTCGCTGCGGGCTCGCTTCAGGGTGAGGGCGGTGGACGGCGCCGTCGTCTCAAACCCGATGGCGAAGAACACCACCTGGCGGTCGGGGTGCTCCTTCGCGATCCGCAGCGCGTCGAGCGGCGAGTAGACCATGCGGACGTCGGCGCCCGCCGCCTTCGCCTCGAGCAGCGTCCCGTTCGAACCGGGCACCCGCATCATGTCGCCGAAGCAGGTGAAGATGACGCCCTCTTCGTGGGCCACCGCGATGCCGTCGTCCACCCGGCCCATCGGGATCACGCACACGGGGCAGCCGGGCCCGTGGACGAGCTCGACGTTCGCCGGCAGCAGATCGTCGACGCCGTACTTGTAGATCGAGTGGGTGTGGCCGCCGCACACCTCCATCAGCTTGTAGTGGCGGCCCGGCTCGACCAGCGAGAGGATCTCGCCGGCCACCGCCCGGCCCAGCTCGGGGTCGCGGAACTCGTCCACGAACTTCACTCGATCACCCCCGCCGGGTCGAGGGCGGCGATGGCGACGCCGGCGTGCACCAGCACCCGGCCGCCGATGGCCACGGGGTCGACCAGCGTGGTGTCGACGACGGTGATGTTGCCGTCATCGCCGGCGCACGCAGCGAGGCCCGTGGCCGCGTTCAGGCGCAGGACGCTCATCGGCACCCCGTCGTCGCCGCAGGTGATGCAGTGGTCGGCGTCGCAGGACGGAGCCCGCCCGGGATCGGTCACTCGATCACGCTCGCCTTGAGCTCCTCGAGCTCGCGTTCGTAGTCCTCGCCCATCCGCTCGAGCATGTCGCGCGTCGCCCGGGCCTCCTCCTCGTCCACCTGCGAGATCGCGAAGCCGACGTGGATCAGCACCCAGTCGCCCGGACCGACGCCTCCGGACTCGGCGTCGAGCAGCCCGATGTTGACGTTGCGGCGGACGCCGGCGACGTCCACCTTGGCCAGCCGCCGCTCGTCGTCGACCACCTCCATGATCTGTCCAGGGATGGCGAGACACATACGGGCGAAGCCTCTCTCTGCCGGGGGAACCATGGCTGTTCTACCACGGGGTTTGCGGCTCCAGACGTGCGGGGTAACGGGAGTTACCGCGGGTCGGGGTAACCCTGGTTACCAGGGCATTCGCCCGGGCGCCCGCGGCCCGGCAGTACACTCGCTGCTCAACTCCGAGAGGCCACGCGATGCCCATCGAAGGCCGAGAGACGACCTCGCCGGACACGACGGCGTGGTCGGGTTCAGCCCGTGCGCGACGACCGGAATCGCCGCCGCTCTACACCTACGTCCTGGACGCTGACGACGACCTCGCCCAGGAGCTCGACGTGCGCACCCGGATCGCCGCGCGCCAGGTGGCGACGGCTCGGGTGCTCGAGGCCCGGCCCGGGCCGTGCGATCTCGACGGATGGTTCGTCGCGGCCGGGAACGGCCCCGGCCTGCTCATCACCGAGGGGTTGGTCGCGGTGCACACGAGGATCGTCAACCGGACGGTCACCGAGCTGCTGGGCGCGGGCGACCTGCTCCAGCCGCTGAGCGTGCGGGTGGACGACCTGGTCGAACGCGAGATCGGCTGGAAGGCGCTGCGGCCGACCCGCTTCGCGCTGCTCGACGACGAGTTCGCCGAGCGGGTGCTGCCGTGGCCGCAGATCGCCCACGCGCTGCTGCGGCGGTCGGAGAACCGCACCGACGACGTCGAGGCGATCCGGGCGATCTCGTGTCAGCCCCGCCTCGAGGTGCGGCTGGTGCTGCTGCTCTGGCACCTGGCGGCGCGCTGGGGGCGGGTCGAGTCCGCGGGCATCCGCGTCTCGCTGCCGCTCACGCACCGGCTGCTGGGCCAGATGGTCGCGGCGGAGCGCCCCTCGGTCTCGCATGCGCTGGCCCGCCTGGCGCGCGCCGGCCTGGTGACGGGGACGCCGGGCGACTGGCACCTGCACGGCACGCTCGACGAGCACCTGACCGCGCTGATCGAGCGCCCGACGCGGCTCGAGCCCCACGACCGCAACGGCGACGCCGGCCGGATCGCCTCCGGGTCGTGACCGCGGAGCCCCGGCCGCTGCACGTGCTCTGGGTCACGGGCGGTCTCGGCTGCGATGGCGACTCGATCTCGATGACCGCCGCGACCAACCCGCCGCTGGAGGACCTGCTGCGGGGATCGCTGCCCGGCGTGCCGCCGCTCGTCCTCAGCAACGCCGTGCTCGCGTTCGAGAACGGCGAGGAGTTCCTGCGCACGTGGTACGACGCGGCCGCCGGCCGGCTCGATCCGTTCCTGCTGGTGCTGGAGGGGTCGGTCCCGAACGAGGAGATCAGCGGCGACGGGCACTGGGCGGGGATGGGCGTGGACGGCGAGGGGCAGCCGGTGCCGACCACCACGTGGATCGACCGGCTGGCGCCGCGTGCCGCGGCGGTGCTCGCCCTCGGCACGTGCGCCGCCTACGGCGGGATCCCCGCCATGCGCAACAACCCGACCGGCGCGATGGGCCTGCGCGACTACCTCGGCTGGAGCTGGGAGTCGCGGATGGGGATCCCCGTGGTCAACCTGCCCGGATGTCCTGTCCAGCCGGACAACATCACGCAGACGCTGCTGGCCCTCGGGCTGCACCTTGCCGGCGTCGGGCCGCCGCTGGAGCTGGACGAGCAGGGGCGCCCGGCCGTGTTCTTCGGCCGCACGGTGCACGAGAGCTGCAACCGCGCCGGATACGCCGACCAGGCGCAGTTCTCCGACAACCACGGCGAGGGGCGCTGCCTCGTCAAGCTCGGCTGCAGCGGTCCCGTCGTGCGCTGCAACGTGCCGATCCGCGGCTGGGTGAACGGCGTCGGCGGCTGTCCCAACGTCGGCGGCATCTGCATGGCCTGCACGATGCCGAGCTTCCCCGACCGGTACATGCCCTTCATGGAGCCGGGTGCGGGAGCGCGTCTGTACGCCGGCACCGCGCGCATCGCCCACGGCCCGTTCGTGCGTTACCTGCGGCAGCGGCGGATGCGCCGCGTGTTCGACGTCGAGCCGGCGTGGCGGCGGCGCGGCCCGCAGCTGACCAGCGGGTACGACCGGGGCTGACGACTCCGGTCATCCGGATTACCCGCTACTGCAACCGACTTGTATCAGCGACCCGGTGCGGCTACGTTCGAGCCGTCCGCGGTCGGTCTGCGATCTGGGAGGGTCGATGAGCACGAGTGCCGTCGCAGTGCCGGGCCCCGGCCGGTGGCGCCGGATCGCCGGATCGCTCACGACCGGGCAGTGGCGCACGGTCGCGGCGATGGCTGTGGTCGTCGGCGGCCTGCACGTGATCGGCTTCTTCCTGCTGCTGGCGGTGGTGGCCCCGCACAACTACTCGCTGGGAGGCGGCGGCGCCTTCACGGTCGGCGTGGGGGTGACGGCGTACACGCTCGGCATGCGCCATGCGTTCGACGCCGACCACATCTCGGCGATCGACAACACGACCCGCAAGCTGATGGCCGACGGCGAGCGCCCGCTCAGTGTCGGGTTCTTCTTCTCACTCGGCCACTCGACGATCGTGTTCGCGCTGGCGTTCCTGTTCGCGATCGGCGTGCGCGCCCTCGACGGGCCGGTGGCGAACGGTGGATCGGGGCTGCACGACGTGACCGGCTGGATCGGCACCGCCGTCTCAGGCACGTTCCTCTCCATCATCGGCATCCTCAACCTGGTCATCCTGGTCGGGATCGTCCGCGTGTTCCGCGCCATGCGCGGCGGCCGCTACGACGAGGCCGAGCTGGAGGAGCAGCTGAACACCCGAGGGCTGATGAACCGGTTCTACGGCCGGTTCACGCGGACCGTGACGAGCCCATGGCAGATGTACCCGATCGGCATCCTGTTCGGCCTCGGCTTCGACACCGCGACCGAGGTGGCGCTGCTGTTCCTGGCCGCCGGCGCGGCCGGGGCCGGCCTGCCCGTCTACGCCATCCTCTGCCTGCCTGTTCTGTTCGCCGCAGGGATGTCGCTGCTGGACACGCTGGACGGCTCCTTCATGAACTTCGCCTACGGATGGGCGTTCGCGAGCCCGGTGCGCAAGGTCTACTACAACATCACCATCACCGGCCTCTCGGTCCTGGTCGCGCTGATGGTGGGGACGATCGAGCTGGCCGGGATCGTCGCCCGGCACCTGAACGCGACCGGCGGGTTCTGGCTGTGGATCGAGCAGATTGACCTGAACACGCTGGGGTTCGTGATCGTCGGGTTGTTCGTCGCCACGTGGGTCGTGTCGCTGGCCGTCTGGCACCTGGGGCGGATCGAGCAGCGGTGGAGCGCAGGGATGCGGTCGTCGTAACCTTCCGATTGCGATGACCGAGGCGCCCCGCGTCCAGCCGCTCGCGTTCGCCGACCTGGCCGAGGCCGTGGCGGCGCTGCGCGCCTCGGGGCTGCGGCTGACGACTCCGCGCCGGCTGGTCCTGGAGGCGCTCTTCGCCGCGGACGCGCCGGTGTCGGCCGAGGGGATCGCCACGGTCACCGGCGTCGAGATCACCTCGGTCTACCGCAACCTGGAGGCGCTGGAGGCGCACGGCATCGTCCAGCACGTGCACCTCGGGCACGGCCCCGGCCTGCACGCGCTGGTCGGCTCCGGCGAGCACGAGTACCTCTCCTGCGAGCGGTGCGGCGCTGTCACCGCCCTGCCGCCGGGAGATCTCGATCCCGTGCGGTCGCTGATCCGCGAGCGGTTCGGGTTCGAGGCGCGGTTCACCCACTTCGCGATCGCCGGCCTCTGCGCCGGCTGCGCGAAGGACGAGGGCTAGCGCTTTCGGCCGAGCACCCAGTAGGCGCCCGAGCCGAGCGTGTTGAGCGCGCTGGCAACACGCCACAGCATCTTCGGCCCGCGGATGCGGCGGTCGGGTCGGTTGGCGATGTCGCGCCAGGTGAGAGCGGCGATGGCGGCGTGCACGGCCAGCGCGATGGGGATGACGATCCTGGGGTGCTTGCTGCGGGCCATGCTGACGGGGGTGTACCCACTCGGGCGGCGAACGATGCGCGCACTTCCTCCACAGGTCGCGCCTTGTCCCGTGACAGGCCCCGGCGGCAGACTCTCATCCATGGGACGGATCGAGCTGGAGCTGTACGCGGATCGGCTGGCGCGCCACGCCGAGCGCCTGCGCGACGACGTCGAGGGCAGCCGGATGCGGATCGAGTGGTGCGGGCTGGAGGAGCGGGCGCGGCGCGAGCTGGGCCCGCGCGACAGCGCCGTGCTGGACGCGCTGGGCGTGTTCGGCGCCGAGGACGCGGCGGCCGAGCGGCGGCTGGTCGAGCGCCGGCTCCGCCAGCTGCGCGTGGTCGAGCGCTTCCAGGCCCTGGTCGAACGGGAGATCGGGGCGGAGGGCTAGGAGCTGTCGCGGTGCGGGGCGAGCGAGGCCAGCAAACCGCCGTCCTCGTCGTAGCCGGGGAAGAGGTCGACCCGCACCTCCTTGACGATCCCGGAGCGGTGGCGGATCGACAGCGTCTGATCCATCTGACGGACGCCCCACTCGAGCACGAGGTCGACCGGGTTCTTGCCGGCCTCGAACCCGGACAGCCCGATCGCGTCCACCAGGCGCTTGCCCAGCAGGTCGTTCTCGGCGAAGCCGGTCAGCTCGAACACGCCCTTGCCGGCCGAGATGATCCGCGCGTCGCGGTCGCAGGCGATGAAGCCGGCGTTGGCCGGGGGGTAGAAGTCCTCCAGCAGCTCGAACATGAAGCCGAAGCCGCAGCGGTGGCAGCCGACGCTCTGGTGCGAGAGGCCCTCGCGCCCGTCGTCGTCCACCGCACGGTTCCCGCAGTTGGGGCAGATCCAGTAGCGAGCCATAGCCTCAGACTGTACCGACGGCGATTGAGAGCGGATTCGGCTGCGCGATCAGGCGGCGGCTGCGTCGGCGGCCGGACGGGCGTGCGCGAGCCAGCGCTCGGCGTCCAGTGCGGCCATGCAGCCCATCCCCGCCGCGGTCACGGCCTGGCGGTAGGTGTGGTCGACGACATCGCCTGCGGCGAAGACGCCCTCGACGTTGGTCTCGGTCGAGCCGTCCTTGGTGATCAGGTAGCCGGCCTCGTCCATGTCCAGGATGCCGGTGAACAGCCCGGTGGTCGGGTCGTGGCCGATCGCCACGAACAGCCCGTCCGCCTCGATCTCGCGGTGCTCGCCGGTGACGGTGTCGCGCAGCATGACCGCGGTCACCTTGCCGTGGCCCTCGCCGTGCACCTCGTCCACCGTCGCGTTGGTGACGAACTCGATGTTCGGCTTCGCCCGGGCGTAGTCGATCATGATCTTCGAGGCGCGGAACTCGTCGCGGCGGTGCACCAGCGTCACGTGGCTGGCGAACTTGGCCAGGAAGCTGGCCTCCTCCATCGCCGAGTCGCCGCCGCCCACCACGACGACCTTCTTGTCGCGGAAGAACGCTGCGTCACAGACCGCGCAGTAGCTGACACCGCGACCCTGCAGGACGCGCTCCGACTCCAGGCCGAGCTGGCGTGCCGTCGCGCCGGTCGCGACGATCACCGCGTTGGCCAGGTGCTCCTCGTCGTTGACGACGACCTTGAAGGGCCGGCTGGAGAAGTCCACCGACGTCACGTCGTCCGAGACCATCTCGGCGCCGAACCGCTCGGCCTGCGAGCGCATCGTCGCCATCAGCTCGGGGCCGGTGATGCCGTCCACGAACCCGGGGTAGTTCTCGACGTCGCTCGTGATCATCAGCTGGCCGCCGAACGCGAAGCCCTCGAACACCAGCGGCTTCAGGTTGGCGCGCGCGGCGTACAGCGCCGCCGTGTAGCCGGCGGGGCCGCCGCCGACGATGATCATGTCGCGGATCTGCGGGGTCATTGTGCTCCAGTCACGGAGAGGAATCGTCTCGTTACGTTTGTCGAGGGCTCACTCCGAGCCCTCATCTAGTTCAACGCTGACCACCCGGAAATATTCCCCGCAGCGGTCGCAGGCGGTGGCGTCGCCGTCCACCCGGGATCCGAAGAAGGATCCAATCGGCTGTCCGCAGAATGGACAGAACCGGATCGCCGTCGGCGGTGGTTCGGGCCTCCCCATGAACACACGAGTCTATAGTCCGCAGCCGTGAGTAGGCGCCAGAAACAGGTGACGAACGAGAAGCGCGCGCGCCGTCTCGGCACCGGCGAAGGCATCCGCGCGGAGAAGGCCGGCGGCGGTGGCGGCGTCCCCGCGTGGGCATGGGTCGTGGCCGGCGCGATCGTGATCGCGGCGCTGATCGTGGGGGTGGTCGTCGCGACCCGGTCGAGCGGCAGCTCGAGCAGCGGATCGACCTCGACCGCGGTCACCAACCGGCTGGCGACGAACAAGATCGACTTCGCGTCGCAGGGCACCTGGCCCGCCAACTACGACAACCTCTCCGGGGCGATGGCCGCCCTGAAGCTGCCCGGCCAGAGCGACTCGGTGCTGCACTACCACGCGCACCTCAGCATCTTCGCCGACGGCAAGAAGGTGGTCGTCCCGCAGAACATGGGGCTCGACGTCAACAACCAGGTCTACTCGCCGATCCACACGCACGACGAGACCGGCGTGATCCACATCGAGGCCGACACCAAGGACTTCCGCGGCACGCTGGGCGACGTCTTCGACGTCTGGGGCGTCCGCTTCGACAAGGACTGTCTGGGCGGCTACTGCGGCGGCGTCAAGGTGTGGGTCAACGGCAAGCCCACCGACCAGTACGGCGACCTCGAGCTCCAGTCGCACGACGCCGTCACGATCGTCGCCGGCGATCCGCCCGCGGGCTTCAAGCCAGACGCCAGCTACAAGTTCCCGGCCGGCGAGTAGCCCCCCTGATGGCGGGGCAGCCCGTCGTCGGGGATCGGCTCCCATGACGCGGCCGAGGCGACATGCTGGCGGAACTGCGGCCGCACGCCCGGGTCGGCGTCGAACGCGCCCATCCTGACGGAGGCCGGCCGCGGATCGTCCGGCGGCCGGCTGAACAGCGCCGCCCCGCAGCCCGTGCAGAACAGCTTGGGGAAGCCGTCCGGCGGCTGCCACTCGCCGATCAGCTCCGATCCCTGGACGATCCGCAGCGCCGCGGGGTCGATCCGCGCCTGCGCGGACGCCGCCGTCCCGGTGCGCCGCTGGCAGCGCGTGCAGTGGCAGTAGTTGGCGCTCTCCGGCGCCCGGTCGAGCTCGAAGCGGACACCGCCGCAGAGGCAGCCGCCGGTCAGGGGCAGCTGGGGCGCCATCCTCAGTACCTCCTGATCACCTGGAACGGGCAGACCGCGAGCCGCTCGCCGTCGTGCTCGAACACGAACCGGTAGAGGCCGGGCCGCTCCACCGCGAGGCCGCCGAAGGGCATCGTCAGCGGGATCGGCTGCTCCCAGCTGCGCGGCAGCTCGGGGTCGCGCTGCACCTCGAGCTCGACCGGCGTCGAGACCAGCTCGCCATCGTCGGCGTCGAGCAGTCGCAGCGCGAACCGGTGCATGCCGGCCGACTCCTCGGGGGAGAGCATGATCCGGCAGAGCACCGCGCCCGCGATCACCGCGGCCGGAGCCTCGCCGCCGCCCTCCATCGGAGGCGCCGGCTCGGTCACGTTCCAGGTCGTCCAGCCGCCGCCGACGCACGTGAACCCGGCGGGCGTGCTCTCGGCGTAGCGGGTGAGAAAGAAGCCGTCGATGCGCATCTGGGGGATCCTTGGTCGGGATTGCCGCGGGCGAGATCGCACCGTACCCGCTTTCCGCCGCCGCCCCGGTGTGCCCGGGTCGGACGACGGGTTCAAGTCGGCGGCGCCCGTGCCGATACACCGGGCATGTCGATCCGGCCCCCCGCCGTGTCGCGCGTCCCCGCCTGGCTCTGGTTCCTTCTCGGCGGCGCCCTGCTGATGGCGCTGTACGTCGCCGTGCCGCCGTTCCAGGGCAGCGGGCCGGTGATCAACCTGATCGGCCTCTCGTCGCCGGTCGCGATCATCATCGGCATCCGGCTGCATCGCCCGGCGGCGGCGCTGGCCTGGTGGTTGTTCGCCGCGGGCCAGTTCCTGTTCTTCGCCGGCGATCTCTACACCTACAGCTACCCGAAGCTGCTGGGCGCCGACGTGCCGTTCCCGTCGCTCGGCGACGCGCTCTACCTGATGGTCTACCCGGTGCTGATGGCGGGGCTGATCGTGCTGGTGCGGCACCGCAATCCGGGCGGCGATCGCGGCGGCAGCATCGACTCGCTGATCCTGACGATCGGTGTCTCGCTCGTCTCCTGGATCGTGCTGATCGTGCCCAACGGCCACATGTCGGGGCTCGACTTCATGGCCAAGGCGGTCTCGATCGCCTACCCGATCGGCGACATCCTGCTTCTGGCGGCGGCGATCCGCCTGGCGGTGGACGCCGGCAAGCGCGCGGGCGCCTTCTACCTGCTCTCCGGCAGCATCGTCGCGCTGCTCGCGACCGACTCGATCTACACCTGGCTGCTGCTCAAGAACCAGTACACGCACCAGCTGTGGCTGGACGTGGGCTGGATGTCGTATTACCTGCTGTGGGGCGCCGCGGCGCTGCATCCGTCCATGCGCACGCTGAGCGAGCCCGCCTCGCGGCGCTCCGGCGCGGGGCTGACGCATCGGCGGCTGGCGCTGCTATGCCTGGCCTGCCTGATCGCGCCTTCGGTGCGCTTCGCCGCGAACCTGAAGCACCTCGACATCGCGGCTGTCCAGGTCGCTGCCGGCGTGCTGTTCCTGCTCGTGATCGCCCGCATGCTGGGCATGATCCGCGACGAGGAGCGGGCCGGCGCGCTGCGCAGCGCCGGCGTCGAGCTGGTCGGCGCGACCAGCCTCGACGGGATCCACGATGCGGCATCGACGGCCGTCGAGCGACTGACGGGCGCCGCGACGCAGACCAGGATCACCGTGTTCACCGCGGCCGGGTGCCTCGCGATCGGGACGGACGAGACGCCGGCCGAGGGCGGTGCACCGATCGTCGCCTGGCTCGACGCGCTGGACGGCACGCCCGCGGAGCTGCCGGTCGCACAGGTGCCCGAGTCGATCCGCCGCGACCTCGACGTCCACTCGGGCGAGCTGGTGATCTTCGAGCTGACCTGCCGCGGGGATCGCGTCGGGTCGCTGATCGTGTCCTCGCCCGTCGCGCTCGCCCACGATGCGTGGGAGACGCTGGACTCGCTGGCCAGCCAGGTCGCGCTGGCCGTTGACGGAGCGCAGAACGCCGAGGCGTCGCACCGCCGCTCGAGCGAGGCCCGCTTCCGCTCGCTCGTGGCCAACTCGAGCGACCTGATCTCCGTGCTCGACCCGTCCGGCGTCGTGCTCTACCAGAGCCCGTCGATCGAGCAGGTGCTCGGCTACGCCCCGTCGGTCGTGGAGGGCACCCGGTTCGAGCTGCTGCTGCGCAAGACCGACCGCCCGCGGCTGCGGCAGCTACTGGATGACGACGGCCTGCACCGCGGCGACCGGCACACCCTCGAGTGCTCGCTGCTCGACTCCTCGGGCGAGTGGCACGCGTTCGAGCTGCAGTACGCGAACCTGCTCGACGACGAGCACGTCGGCGGGATCGTGCTGAACGGCCGCGACGTCAGCGAGCGCCGGGCGTTCGAGGAGCAGCTCGCCCACCAGGCGTTCCACGACCCGGTCACCAGCCTCGCCAACAGGGCCCTGTTCGGCGACCGCGTCCAGCTCGCGCTCAGCCGCGCGCTGCGCGACGGCCCCGGCGTCGCGCTGATGTTCCTCGACCTCGACGATTTCAAGACGGTCAACGACAGCCTCGGCCACGCGGCCGGCGACGACATGCTGCGCGAGGTGGGCCGCAGGATCCAGGCGCACGTGCGGCCGAACGACACCGTGGCCCGGTTCGGCGGCGATGAGTTCGCGATCCTGCTGGAGCCGGTCACCGGCGTGCAGGAGGCGGCCGACGCCGCCGAGCGGATCCTGACCGCCCTGCAGGAGCCGCTCGACGTCGGCAACAAGCAGACCTACCCGCGCGCCAGCATCGGCATCTGCCTCTCCGACCCCGGCGCGACCGCCGCCGACGCCGACGAGCTGCTGCGAAACGCCGACGTCGCCATGTACATGGCCAAGCGCGACAGCAAGGGCGGCTACCGCGTGTTCGAGCCGGCGATGCACGCCGGCGTGCTGGAGCGGCTGGAGATGCGCGCCGACCTCCAGCGCGCGATCGACGAGGGGCACCTGGAGGTGCACTACCAGCCCGTGATCCGGCTGAACGACGAGGCCGTGTACGGGATGGAGGCGCTGCTGCGCTGGCAGCACCCCGAGCGCGGGTCGATCCCGCCCCTGCAGTTCATCCCGCTGGCCGAGGAGACGGGGATGATCGTCCCCATCGGCCGCTGGGTGCTGAACCAGGCCTGCCGCCAGGCGGCGGAGTTCCAGGCGCGGTTCTCCGACGGCCTCGCGCTCGCGATCAGCGTCAACCTCTCGATCCGCCAGCTCCAGGCCGACTCGATCGTGGACGACGTCCGCGACGCGCTGACCGCGAGCGGTCTCGATCCCGCCTCGCTCGTGCTCGAGATCACCGAGTCGGTGATGATGGCCGACACCGACCTGGCCGCCGAGCGCCTCCATGCGCTGAAGGCGCTGGGCGTGCGGCTGGCGATGGACGACTTCGGCACGGGCTACTCGTCGCTCAGCTACCTGTCGCGGTTCCCGGTGGACATCCTCAAGATGGACCGCTCGTTCCTGACCGATCAGAACTCCGACGCGGGCCTGGCCGCCGCCATCGTCGGCCTGGGCGACGCCCTGCACCTCGACGTCGTCGCCGAGGGCATCGAGCTGCCCAGCCAGATCACCACGCTGCGCGGCCTCGGCTGCGAGCTGGGTCAGGGCTTCCTGTTCGCCAAGGCGCTGCCGCCGGACGAGCTCGCGGCGTTCCTCCAGGCCCACGGCGACGACCCGCAGCGTCGCGAGCGCGCTGCCTGATCTCGTCAGCCGGCGCGGCCGTAGCGCAGCAGCACAACGCCGCTGCCGAAGACCCGCGTCTCCTCCAGCCGGAGGTCGAGGCGGACGTCCGGTGAGAACAGCGGCCTGCCCCGGCCGATCGCGACCGGGTGGACGTAGAGCCGGAACTCGTCGATCAGGTCGTGGCGGATGAACGTCGCGGCGAGGTCGGCGCCGCCCACCGCCATGTCTCCGCCGGGCTGCGCCTGGAGCGCCCGGATCTCGTCCGGCACGACCTCGCGGACGATGGTCGTGTTCCAGTCCGCCCGCTCCAGCGTCCGGCTGTAGACGATCTTCGGCATCTCCCGCCAGATGCCGGCGAACTCGCGCATCGGCCCCGTCGAGGCCGGATCGCTGTCCGCGGTCGGCCAGACGCTCGCCATCAGCTCCCAGGTGACGCGCCCGTCGAGGAACGCACTCATCGGGCGCAGCTCGTCGTTCAGGTGCTCGTGCAGCTCGTCGTCCACGGTCTGCCAGTCGAGCCCGCGGCCGGGGCCCTCGAAGAAGCCGTCCAGCGAGACGGACATGAGCAGGACGATCCGGCGCATCACTCGACGATCTCGATACCGAGGGCAGCGGCGAACACGGCGGCGTTGTCCAGCAGGTCGTTCCACGGCATGCGCGCGCCGCGCAGCCCCTCGGTGCCGCGCAGCTCGGCCAGGTCGCAGCCGCGCAGCTCGACCCGCTGCACCGTGACGCCGGTGAAGGTGGAGCGGCGGAGCACGCACCGCTCGAACAGCACGTCCTTCAGCGACGCATCGGCGAGGTCGCACTCCGTCATCGGGCAGTCGCGGAACACGACCCGCTCGAGCGTCGCGTGGCGCAGCCCCAGCAGGTCGAGCCGGCACTCGGTGAACGTCACGTCGCTGAGGTGCGCCTGGGCGAGCTCCGCGCCGGTCAGCCGGCAGCGGCGCAGCTCGGCGCGGTGCGCGCGGATGCTCCGCGGCGGCGCCAGGTTGGCCCAGTCGGCGTTGTCGACCACGACGTCCAGCAGGTCTCCCAGCTCCGTCGGCGCGGGCGCGTCATCGTCGTCCGGGTCGGGTGGGTACGGCGCGGTCGGCGGCTTGGACATCGCCGCCCAGCATAGGCGGCGGGCGTTCCGGCGGGTGTCGGAGCCCACCGTCGCCGAGTGCTCTCACGGATCTCTCACGATCACGCGGCCATGCTGCGCCGATGCATGCACACAACACCGGGCGGGGTGGACGATGATCGCGGCGACCGACCTGTCCAAGCGGTACGGCGACCGGGTCGCGGTGGACGACGTCTCCTTCGTCGTCGAGCCGGGCGTCGTCACCGGCTTCCTCGGGCCGAACGGCGCTGGCAAGTCGACGACGATGCGGCTGATTCTGGGGCTGGACGCACCCACCGCGGGAGCGGTCACCGTCAACGGGAGGCGCTACCGCGACCACCCGGCGCCCCTCACCGAGGTCGGCGCGCTGCTCGAGGCGCGGGCGATCCACACCGGCCGCACCGCGTACAACCACCTGCTCGCGCTGGCGCAGACACATGGCCTGGGCCGCTCGCGTGTGGACGAGATGATCGACCTGGTCGGGCTGCACGACGTCGCGCACAAGCGCGTCAAGAGCTTCTCGTTGGGGATGGGGCAGCGGCTCGGCATCGCCTCGGCGCTGCTCGGCGACCCCCACACGCTGGTGCTCGACGAGCCGGTCAACGGGCTCGATCCGGAGGGCATCCACTGGATCCGGACGCTGCTCCAGCGGCTGGCGGACGAGGGCCGCACGATCTTCGTCTCCTCGCACCTGATGAGCGAGATGGCGCAGACCGCCGAGCGCGTGATCGTGATCGGGCGCGGCCGCATCATCGCCGACACCACCATCTCCGACTTCATCCGCAGCGCCTCCAGCGACCAGGTGCGGGTGCGGTCGCCCGAGGCCGGCCGCCTCGCCGAGCTGGTGCGTGAGGACGGCGCCGAGGTGCACGAGCTGCCCGGCGGCGCGATCGAGATCCACGGGCTGGCCAGCGAACGGGTGGGCATCCTCGCTGCCGAGTCGGGCATCGTCCTGCACGAGTTGACGCCGATGCAGGCGTCGCTGGAGGAGGCCTTCATGAACCTGACCCGCGATGCCGTCGAGTTCCGCACCGGCGAGTCGGTGGCGGCGCTGCCGTGAGCGCCCTGACCTCACCGGCGCCGGCCCTCGACCGGCGGGTCACGCAAGCCCGCGTGATCCTCTCGGAGTGGACGAAGCTGCGAACACTGCGCTCGTCGATCTGGTCGCTGCTCGGCGCCGTCATCTTCATGGCCGGACTGGGGATCGTCGTGGCCGCGCTCCAGGTCACCCACTGGAGCCAGCTCGACCCGCACGACCGGGTGAACTACGACCCGGTCAGCACCGCGCTGATCGGCGCGCTGGTGGCCCAGCTCGCGATCGGCGTGCTGGGCGTGCTGGTTGTCACCGGAGAGTACGCAACCGGGATGGTGCGCGCGACGTTCTCCGCCGTCCCCCGCCGGCTCCCGGTGCTGTGGGCGAAGGTCGCCGTCTACCTCACCGTCGTCGCCGTGCTGATGACGGCCTGCGTGCTGATCTCCTTCTTCGGCACGCAGCCGATCCTCGCGGCGAAGCACGTCGACACCAGCTTCGGCGATCCCGGCGTTGCCCGGGCGGTGTTCGGCGCGGCGCTGTACCTGATCGTCGTGGCGCTGCTCGGCGTCTCGCTGGGCGCGCTCGTCCGCAACACCGCCGGCGGCATCGCCACCCTCGCCGGGATCATGTTCGTGTTGCCGGGCGTGGCAGCGATCCTCCCCCACAGCTGGGGCGACGCGATCAACCCATACCTGCCCTCCAGCGCGGGGGCGCAGATCATGGCGCTGCACCCCGATCCGAGCGGGCTCGCGCCGTGGACCGGGTTCGGCCTGTTCCTCGCGTACACGCTCGTGACGCTCATCGCCGCGGCGGTGCTGCTCGTCCGCCGCGACGTCTGAGCTTCCGCTCTGAGCAATCTCCAATCGGGCGCTCGTACCCTCGACCGGCTCACCTGGAATCGCCCGGCGGACGGCGCCGGGGATGCTCCAGCCCCTCGCACAGGAGCGCGCCCGCATGCAGCGATCGGATCACGTGACCGCATCCGCCACCGTCGAGCCGGTCACCCGCGCGGACGGCTCGGGACTCGCGCGGCGAGCGCTCTCGCGCGTGCCCGAGATCACCGTCATGTTCTGGGTGATCAAGGTGCTCAGCACCGGCATGGGCGAGGCCACGTCCGACTTCCTCGTCCACCGCATGCCGCCTCCGGTGGCGGTCGTGCTGGGCGGCCTGGGGCTCGCCGTGGCGATGTGGATGCAGCTCTCGGCCGGGCGCTACCTCGTCTGGCGGTACTGGTTCGCCGTCGTCATGGTGAGCGTGTTCGGAACGATGGTCGCGGACGTCCTGCACGTCGGGCTCGGCATCCCCTACATCGTCTCGACGGCCGCGTTCGCGCTGACCCTGGCCGGCGTCTTCGTGGCCTGGTACCGGAGCGAGGGGACGCTGTCCATCCACAGTGTCTTCACCCGCCGCCGCGAGCTGTTCTACTGGGCGACGGTGATGGCGACGTTCGCCCTGGGCACAGCCGCCGGCGACATGACGGCCAAGACCCTGGGGCTGGGCTGGTTCGCCTCGGGTGTGATGTTCGCCGCGCTGATCGCGGTGCCGGCGATCGGGTACCGCTGGTTCGGGCTGAACAGCATCGTCGCGTTCTGGTTCGCCTACATCGTCACCCGCCCGCTGGGGGCGTCGTTCGCGGACTGGCTCGGGCTTCCGCCCAGCCTCGGCGGCGTCGGACTGGGCCGGGGCGTCGTCAGCCTCGGCCTGACCGCGCTGATCGTCGCCTGTGTCGCGTACCTCGCCGCCACCGAGGGCCGGCGGCGGGCTTCACCCGGCTGAGGGGTGGACAGTTGGGGCCCTCTTCGGCAAGGTGCGACAGAACCCCCGAGGCCCCTACCCCAAGGCTCCCACCCGATGACCACCAATGCCCTCAACTGGCATGACGCGCGTGCCGTCATGCTCGTCGACAAGGCTCTCCAGCACGGCTTCAGCGACGATCTCGTGGCCGAGATCAGCGAGGCCCTGCAGGACGCCCAGCGCGACTCCTCCGCCGACCGTTAGCCGCCGCCTCGTCGTCCCGCCGACCCCGCGGGCGCAGCCTGGGAGCCATCGCCGGGAGCCGGCTCGAACCCGCCGGACGCCCCGCGCCGCAGCACCAGCGGCCCGTCGCCGGGCGGCCGCCGCCGGCGCGTGCTGCGGCAGCGCGTGAGCACCGCGGCGTAGACGGCCACCGGCAGGAACGTCCACAGCACGCGCAGCACGAGCACCTGGCGGTCGTAGGAGACGTCGAGCGCGAGGAACATGCGATCGGCCGAGCCGGCCACGAACGGCACGGCGACCCAGGTCAGGAAGGCGGCGCCGAACGCGGTCCGCCACGGCCGGTCGCTGGGCCGGTCGAGCAGGTGGTGCGCCGCGCGGTCGTTGCTGATGATCCGCTCGATCCACGGCCAGGCGGCCAGCAGGCCGAACACGACGGTCGGGAACAGCACGCCTCCGAAGAACGGGTTCGGCAGCGTGTGGCCGAACGCGCTCGGCTCCCAGTTCGGCATCAGCCGCAGGGCACCGATCAGCCAGCCCATGTACCAGTCGGGCTGCACGCCGTTCGTCCCCAGCGACGGCTCGTACGGCCCGTACTGCCACACCGGGTTGATCTGCACCAGTGCGCCCAGCGCGAACAGCATCGCCGCCACGGCGAAGAACAGCGACAGCGACCTGGTGGCGTAGGCGGGCCACATCCGCGAGCCGACGACGTTGTCCTCGCGCCGTCCGGGGCCGCGGAACTGCGTGTGGCGGAGCATGACGACGAAGGCCAGGTGGATCGCGATCAGGAGCGCCAGCAGGCCGGGGACGATCAGCACATGGAGGATGTAGAGGCGGCTCTCGAACGCGGCGCCTCCCGGGTAGGCCCCATCCCACAGGAGGTAGGCGAAGGGGGCCCCGATCACCGGCAGCGAGAGCGCCACCGCGTAGGCGATGGCGAGCCCCATCCCGGAGGGGAGGTCGTCGGGCAGCGAGTAGCCCGCGAACCCCTCCAGGATCGCCGCCATCAGCATCACCAGGCCGATCAGCCAGTTGATCTCACGAGGCCGGCGGAAGGCGCCGGTGAAGAAGATGCGCATCAGGTGCATCACGATCGCCGCGATGAACACGAGCGCCGCCCAGTGGTGGGTCTGGCGCATCAGCAGCCCGAACGGGTTGTCCAGCGAGAGATCGACGGTGGAGCGGTACGCCTCGGACATCCGGGCGCCGTGCAGCGGCGCGTAGCCGCCGCCGTAGACGACCTGCCGGCGGCTGGGCTGGAACGCGAACGCGAGGTACGTGCCGGTGGCGAGCAGGATGGCGAAGCAGTAGAGCGCGATCTCGCCCCACATGAACGACCAGTGGTCAGGGAACACGTAGCGGAGCGCGAAGCGCACCGGTCGCACCCCGCCGGTGCGGTCGTCCACGGACTGGAGCAGGCGCCCGATCACGCGCCCAGCCCCCACCAGGCGGGCCCCACAGGCCCGGACATCGCGCCGGCCGCCTCCAGCGTGCCGTCATCGGCGATCCGGAGCGGCAGCTGGGGGAGCGGCCGGCCGGCGGGGCCGAACAGCACCCTGCCCGCCTCGGCCGGATCGAACGTCGAGTAGTGGCACGGACAGACCAGCGCGGGGGCGGGGGAGTGGTCGGGATAGAGCGGGTAGCGCAGCATGGCGACGGCGCAGCCGGCGTGGGTGCAGATCTTGGAGAAGGCGAGCAGGCCGCCCGGCGCCCAGTCCCGCCGCTGGCGGACGTCCCCCGGCGGCAGCCGCACGACCAGCACCGGCGAGCCCAGCTCGCGCGGGTCGGCGCCGCGGGGGAAGGCCGTCGCCATCGATCCGACCTCGATCGATGTGGCCCGCAGCGCCACGCCGTCCTCGTCCACCAGCGCCGTGCCGTCTCGCCAGGGACTGTCGCCGATACCGGCGTCGTCGATGCCGAGCGAGCCGAGCGGCGCCAGCGACGCTGCCGCGAGCGAGGTGCCCGTGACCGCGCCGGCGGCGAGCAGCAGCCGGCGGCGGGTGACGCCCGAGGCGCCGGCGGCGAACGCCGCCCGCGTCTCGTCGCCGTCGGCGGCGGCGGCGGACGGACAGGGCCGCGCCTCCTCCTCGGTGCCCTGCGGGAGCACCAGGCGGCCCATCACCCCCAGCGCGGCGGCGATCGCGGCCAGCGCGACCGCCAGCGCGCCTCCCACGACCTGCGTGTCCTCGCCGGCCAGCTGGGCGACGGCGAAGCTCACCGCCGCGACGGCGGCCATGAGCAGCAGCGCGGCGACGGCCCATTCGGCGCGGGCGGCCCGAGGACGTCGCTCGCCGCTCACTTCGCGCGCTCCCCCAGCAGGCGCGTGACCAGCAGCAGGCCGGCGAGCCCGACCAGCCAGGCGACCATGCCCTCGGGGATCGGCCCGACGTGTCCGATCGACCAGCCGCCGGCGTCGCGCGGGGCCCGCGTCCAGAGCACGTAGCGCGCAATCGAGTTCGCGTCGCCGGGCGGGATCGCGGACGCACCGAAACGCGGCATCGCGTACGGCCCCAGCCGGATGGCCTCGACGACCTGCCGGGCGGTGGCGTGCTCCAGCCCCGGCACGGTGGCACCGGTGACGATGCCGCCTGCGCCGGTGGCCGAGTGACATCCCGCGCAGTCCTGCGCGAACAGGCGCCGGCCCCGCGACAGCGATCCGCTCGCGGGATCGACCGCCGGCACCGGCGGGCCGCCGAGCGACGCGATGTAGGCGACGAGCTGCGCGCGCTGGTCGGCGTCGAACGCCGGCGGCGCCCGGACCGGCTGGGCATCGGCGTCCGCCATCGGCATCCGGCCGGTGGAGAGCTCGAAGTCGGCCGCGCTCCCGCCGACGCCGATCAGCGACGGGGCCACGCCGGAGATCCCGCGCGCGTCCATGCCGTGGCACGAGCTGCAGCTCTCGACGTAGAGGGTGCGGCCGCTGAGCACCGAGCCCGCGGACACCGACTTCGCGTCCCCTCCCAGCGCGGGGCCGGGGCCGGCGACGAGGACGAGCGTGGCAGCGCCGACCGCGATGCCGGCCAGGACGACGGAGGCGCTACGCACGCCGCTCCTCGGCGAGCATCCAGCGCCAGCTGAGCGCGAGGCCCCACAGACCGAGGCCGGCCGAGCCGAGCAGCATGACCACGCCCGCGGCGCGCTCGCCCGCGCCCAGCATCAGCCAGGCGCCGGCCAGGTCGCAGGCCGGCATCGCGGCGACCAGGAGCGGCAGCGGCAGCGGTCCGTCCGCACTGCGCAGCGGCCCGAACAGGGCGACGGCGCCCGCGACGACGACCAGATCGAGCACCGCGTGCGCTTCGGAGGAGCGCGTGCAGAGGGCGAGCACCGCCGGAACGGCGGCGACGAGCACGGTCGCGGAGAACAGGACGACGCCGGCTGCGGGCGGCAGCGGCGCCGCGCGCAGGCCCAGCGCGAGCGGCGGGGCGGCCAAGAGCACCAGCAGCATGTGGCCCGCCATCACCGAGGCGGGCGACGGGGGCAGCGAGTCGGCGGCGAGCACCACCGCGATCCAGGCCACCAGGCCGCCCGCCACCAGGCGCTGCTCCCGCGGCGTCACGGCAGCCGCTCCCGGATCAGGGCGGCGCCCGCGACGAGCAGGAGGCCGGCGCCGATCAGCGTGACCCAGAGGCCGGCCGCCACCCCCAGCAGCATCAGCGTCAGCGCGACGGCTGCGACGGCGGCGCCAGCCCCGGCGCGGCCGGCGACGTGGTCACGATCGGTTCGCGGGCCGCGGGCGGCGGCGCCGATGGCGAGGCCGGCCACGCCCGCCGCGAGCAGCGGCGCCGCGGCGAGCAGGCTGCCCGCCCAGATCGCGAGGACGGCCCCGCTGACGAGCAGCAGCGCGCCCCAGGCGGCCGGTGCCCGAGATCCGGTCACGGCGCGCTCCGCAGATCGAGCAGCGGCGCGGGCGAGGTGATCGCCGGCAGGCTGTCGAAGTTGTGCGGCGGCGGCGGCGACGCCGTCCACCACTCGAGCGTGTTGCCGCCCCAGGGGTCGGCGGGTGCGTCGGGGCGGCGGATGTACGCGACCGCGAGGTTCGCGGCGAACACGAGGAACGAGGCGGCGATCACGGCGGCGCCGGCGGTCGAGACCTCGTTCCACCCCTGCCACCCGCTCGACCGCGGGTAGTCGGCGATCCGGCGCGGCATGCCGTCCTGCCCCAGCAGGAACATGGGGAAGAAGGTCAGGTTCGTGCCGATCACGGCCAGCGCCACGTGCAGCCGGCCCAGCCGCTCGTCCAGCCGCCGGCCCGTCAGCTTGGGGAACCAGTAGTAGAGGCCGGCCAGTCCGCCGAACAGGCTGCCCGCGAACAGCGTGTAGTGGAAGTGCGCGACGACGAAGTAGCTGTCGTTCAGGTGGTAGTCGAGCGGCGGCGAGGCGACGATCAGCCCACTGATGCCGCCGATCAGGAACTGCAGCATGAAACCGAGCGCGAACAGCATCGCCGCCGTCAGCCGGATCGATCCCCGCCACATCGTGCCCACCAGGTCGAGGTACTCGACTCCCGCGGTCACCGCGAGCGCCGTGGACGTGATGCTGAAGTAGCCGTTCGCGACCTGCCCGGTCGTGAACATGTGGTGGCCCCAGACGCTCATCGAGAGCGCGGCGAAGACCAGGATCGAGGCGACGAAGGCGCGGTAGCCGAAGAAGCGGCGGCCGCTGAACGTGGACACCACCTCGGCGACGGCGCCCAGGAAGGGGAAGAACATCACGTAGACCGCCGGGTGGCCGTAGAACCAGAACAGGTACTGGTAGGCGACCGCGTCGTCGGCGACGCCCAGGTGCCGGCTGGCGAGCACCATGCCCATGCCGATCAGGAGCGCCGGGAACGCCGACACGACCATCAGGCAGGTGACGAGCATCGTCCAGCAGAACACCGGCAGCCGCAGCATGCTCATGCCCGGCGCCCGGTCGCGCAGGATCGTGACCAGCACCGGCGCGGCGAGGGAGATCGCCGAGAGCGTCGCCATCGCAACCCCGACGGCCCACAGGTCGACGCCCACCGCGGGCGAGTGGGTGCGGTCGGTCAGCGGCAGGAACCCGGTCCAGCCCGCGGCCGCCGCGCCGTTGTCGGTCAGGAGGCCGGCGAACATCGTCACGCCGCCGCAGACGAGCGCCCACAGGCCGAACTGCGCGAGCCGCGACCATGCCAGGCCGGCGGCGCCGACCTGGAGCGGGACGAGGTAGATGCCCAGGGTCAACGCCAGCGGGGTCATCACCAGGTAGACCATCCCGGAGCCGTGCAGCGTGAACGCCTCGTCGTAGTGCTGGGTCGACAGCACCTGGAGCCCGGGCGCCGCGAGCTCGGCGCGCATCAGCAGGGCGAGCACGCCGGAGATGCCGAAGAACGCCGTGCAGACGATGAGCAACTGCCGGGCGATCCGCTTGTGATCGGCCGTGGCGAGCGGCCGGACGTGGGTCGCCGTCTGCGTCGCGGTCGCCGTCATGGGCGGCGTCCCGCCAGCCATCGCCCGAAGTCCTCAGGGCTGACGACGTGGACGGCGAACCGCATGCCGTCGTGCCCCAGCCCGCAGAACTGCGAGCACTCGCCGACGAACCGGCCGGTGTGCTGGAAGACGGCGGCGAACGTCGTCACCCGGTCGGGATAGGCGTAGCGCTTGTCCCGCAGCTCGGGGATCCACAACGCGTGCACGACGTCCCGCGAGCCGAGCCGGAACTGGACGACCTCGCCGGCGGGGACGACGAGGCCCGCGCCGTCGCCCTCCGTGACGACGCCGTGCGGATAGGCGAACCGCCAGTTCCACTGCGACGCCGTGACGCGGACGCGCAGGCCGGGGCTGTGCGCCGACGCGTCCTCCGGCCGCTCGGTGCGGAGCGTGACCGTCGCCAGCGTCGCCGCCAGCACCAACAGCACGAGCACGTAGGCCAGCTCCGCCCTGGGCGCCGAGGCCGGCCCGGGGGACGGCCGCGGGCGGCGCCCGCTCCGGTAGCGGAGCGCGACGAACCCGATCGCCGCGGCGATCAGCCCACCGACGGTGACGGTGAGGACGAGGTAGATCGTGAGCACGTGACCGTAGTCGCGCGCCGTCTCGTGCGCTGCGGCGGAGAGGAACGGAGTGGGCACGGTCTTCGCCGGCCGCAGTACCCCGCGCCCGGGCGGCCAAACCGCGGCCGCGACGCGCATCCGCGGGCAACACCGCGGTTCGCGCATGTACGCGAGGGGTACCGGTGGAGACGATGTCCTCCGACGCACAGTCAGCTCGCGAGTCGGAACCGCTGG
This sequence comes from uncultured Actinomycetes bacterium, assembly GCA_963797175.1. Classification (GTDB taxonomy): domain Bacteria; phylum Actinomycetota; class Thermoleophilia; order Gaiellales; family JAICJC01; genus DATLLN01. Next base: position 160,849 of record CAWCOL010000009.1, on the reverse strand, counting down.
ACGAGATCTCGCTCGCGCGCCACCGCGACCTGGCCGGGGGACACTGGGTGTGGGGGCGGTGGCTGAGGATCGCGATCATCGCGGTGCTCTGCCTGTTCCTCGCGGCGGCGCTGCTGAACCAGTTCGGCCAGCGCCCCGAGCAGGTCTCGGTGACGAGCCCGGCCGCGACACTCAACGTCTCCACGCCGCACCACCTCCGCGGTGGCCTGATCTTCCAGACCCGGATCGATGTCGTCGCTCACCGGCCGATCGCCAAGCCGACGATCGAGCTGGCCGGCGGCTGGTTCGACGGCATCACGCTCAACTCCGCACAGCCCGGGCCCGCCTCGCAGAGCGGCACCGGCAGCGGCGGCGCGACGTTCGTCTACCCGCCGCTTCCGGCCGGGCGCACGCTGACGGTCTGGCTGGAGTGGTCGGTCAACCCGACGACGGTCGCCTGGCGGCGGGACGAGCCCGTGGTGGTCGCGGACGGCACGACCGCGCTCGTGCGCGGGTCGCAGACGGTGACGGTGATGCCCTGATGGACCTCGTTCTGCGGTGCCTGATCCTGTTCCCGCTGGTGGTCGTGCTGGTGCGGATCGTCAACCGCCGCGAGCTGTCCTCGCTGGAGCCGTTCGACGTCGTCCTCCTGGTCGTGATCGGCGACCTGCTCCAGCAGGGGATCACGCAGAGCGACTACTCGGTGACCGGCGCGGCCATCGTGGTCACGACGATCACGCTGCTTTCCGCCCTCACCGCGTACCTGAACTGGCGGATCCCGCTGCTGCGGACGACGCTGGAGGGCGAGCCGATCATCCTGCTCGAGAACGGCCGGCCGATCGAGCGCAACCTCCGCCGCCAGCGGATCACGATGGCCGAGCTGGCGGCGCAGGCCCGGCTCAGCAACATCGCGTCGCTGGCGAGCGTCCGCTACGCCGTGCTCGAGACCTCGGGCAGGATCAGCTTCATCACCGACGGATGAGCGACGCGCTGACCGCGATCGCGGAGGCTGCCGACCCGCCGCTCTGGATCGTCACCGCGGGCGACGCGGAGGCGCCCGCCGGCTGCCTGGTCGGATTCGCCACGCAGGCGAGCATGCACCCGCCGCGGATGCTGGTCTGCCTCTCGGTGGTGAACGCGACCTACCGCCGGGCCCGTCACTCGCGGGTGCTCGGCGTCCACCTGGTGCCGGCCGGCCGCCGAGACCTGGCCGAGCTGTTCGGCGAGGAGACCGCCGACGACGGCACCGACAAGTTCGCCTCGTGCGCCTGGACGCCAGGGCCGGCCGGTGTCCCCCTGCTGGACGGCTGCCCGGCGCGGTTCGCCGGGACGATCGTCCGCTGGCTGCCGCTGGGCGATCACGCCGGCGCGCTGCTCGACCCGATCGCCGGCGACGCGGTTGCACCGGGGCCGCCGCTGCGCCTGCGGGAGGCCGGCCCGCTGCATCCTGGCCACCCGGCCTGAGCGTCAGCCGCGCTCGCGCTCCGCCAGCCGCGCGCGCTGCGGATCGACCGTCGCCGCGGGATCCAGCGCCGACTGCCGGCCTGCCTCGAACACCGAGAACCGCTCGCACACGCAGCCGGCCAGGACCAGCGCGGCGCCGATCCGGCCCAGCAGCGGCCGCCGGCCCCCGGCGGCGGCGAGCGGCGTGCCCGTCGCGAGCAGGGCTCGCGCGGCCCGGCGGTACCGGCCGGCGCGCCCCTTCCGGTAGACGTCGCCCAGCGGGCCGAGCCGGTGCTCCATCGCGGCCAGGGCAGCCGACTGGCCGGTGACGCCGAGAACGACCAGCCGCCGCGCCGGGCCGGCGTCGGCGGCGGGCGTGAGCACGATGGCGGCCGCGCCGGCGCTGGCGGCGGCACCGCCGGCGAACACGGCCGGCAGCTCCCGCCGCGCCTCGTGCCAGACCGGCACGGCCGTGTCGGCCACGAGCACGGCGGTGTAGGTGCAGAGCGCGGGGCCGAGCGCGGCGGACGCCGCCTGCGCCGTGTGGCCGATCCGTCCGGCGCGGCCGGTCAGCTCCGAGGCGGCCGCGACCGTGTCGGCGGCGCCGCTCACCACCAGCAGCCAGGTGCCGACGCTCATCGGCGACGTCACCTTGAACACGCGGAGCATGTTCAGGAACCGGTCGCGCCGGCCGAGGTCGAGGATCAGCAGCCCCGGGCTGACCGAGACCGCCGCGGCGGCCGTGAGCGACGCGGAGCGCGCCAGCCGCGGATTGCCCGCCAGCCGGGCGCCCAGCCCGAGCATCGACGAGGCACCGGCCAGGCCGCCGGTGAACAGATACCAGGCGATCTCCCGCTTCCAGACGGGCGGCTTGATCACCGGCCGGCCGTGGTAGGACGCGCTCACCTGCGGCCTCCCAGCAGCGCGGCGCCGACGGCGGCGGCCAGGCCGGCGCCGGCGACGGCCGCGGCCCGCCACATGCCGCCCAGGTCGCGCGTCGTCACGACCGGATCGGGCGGCAACCCGTACACCTCGGGCTCGTCCAGCAACAGGAAGAACGCGCCGAAGCCGCCCACGCCGTCCTCCGGATCCTCGCCGTAGAGCCGCGCCCCGTCGTAGCCGTCGGCGATCACCTGGTCGAGCCGGTCGCCGGCGCGGCTCCGCAGTTCGTCGAGCTCGCCGAACTGGATCGACTCGGTCGGGCAGGCCTTGGCGCAGGCGGGCGTGCGATGGTCGGTCAGCCGGTCGTAGCAGAGTGTGCACTTCCACACCCGTCCGTCGCCGCCGATCTCGCGCCGGTCGAGCACCCCGAACGGGCAGGCGGGGACGCAGTACCCGCAGCCGTTGCAGACGTCCTCCTGGACGACGACCGTCCCGAACTCGGTGCGGACGAGCGCCCCGGTGGGGCACACGTCGAGGCAGGCCGCGTGGGTGCAGTGCTTGCACACGTCCGAGCTCATCAGCCAGCGGAACGGCTCATCGTCGGCGCTCTCGTCCGCGGGCACGCGCAGCGGCCGCTCCTGCTCGATGAACGCGACGTGCCTCCACGTGTTGGCGCCCAGCTCGCCGGTGTTGTCGAACGAGTCACCGGTGAAGACGAGGCCGTCCTCGGGCACGAGGTTCCACTCCTTGCAGGCGACCTCGCACGCCTTGCAGCCGATGCACGTGGTGGTGTCGGTGAAGAACCCCATCCGCGGCTGATCACTCACCGCAGCCTCCCCGGCCGGATGTCGCAGGTCGCCGCCTTGCTCTGCTGGATGTGGACGTTCGGATCGAGCACGATCTGGGTCAGGTCGTTGACCGAGCCGCCGCGGGTGAGCCCCCGGCTGCCCCAGTGGTAGGGCAGGCCGATCTGGTGCACCCGGCGGCCGTCCGCCTCGACCGGCCGCATCCGCGCCGTCACCATCACGCGCGCCTCGATCGCGCCGCGCGCCGTCGAGACGGTCGCCCAGCCGCGGTGCTCGAGTCCGCGGAGCCGGGCGAGCTCGGGGCTGACCTCGCAGAACATCGCCGGCTGCAGCTCGGCCAGGTGCGGCAGGAACCGGCTCATCCCGCCGGCGGTGTGGTGCTCGGTGAGGCGGTAGGTGGTGAACACGAAGGGGTAGCGCTCGTCGTTGCTCCGGTTGCCGGGGCGCTCGAACCGCTGGCGCATCGGGTTGTGCTGCACCTCGTAGAGCGCGTTGGCGACCGGCGACTCCGACGGCTCGTAGTGCGTCGGCAGGGGGCCGTCGACGATGCCCGACGGGGCGAACAGCCATCCTCGCCCGTCGGCCTGCATGATGAACGGGTGGTCGCCCCGGATCCCGTCCTCGGCCTCCGCGCCGTCGGGCGGCACGTAGTCCGGCCGCTTGTCGGGCTGGAAGTCGGGCACGTCCTCACCCGTCCACCGGCCCTCGTCCTCGTCCCACCAGACGTAGCGCTTGCGCTCCGACCACGGCCGTCCCTCCGGATCGGCCGAGGCGCGGTTGTAGAGCAGCCGGCGGTTCGCGGGCCACGCCCAGCCCCACTCGGCGGCGACCCAGCTCTGCTCCGAGGCGGGCCGCCGCCGGGCTGTCTGGTTGTCTCCGCCGGCGAAGCAGCCGCAGTAGATCCAGCAGCCGCACGCCGTCGACCCGTCGGCCCGGAGCTCGGTGTAGGCCGAGAGCGGCCGGCCGGCCGCGGTCGTGCCCGAGATCTCGCGCAGCACGGCCTCGGCGTCGGGCTCGTCGTGCGGGCCGACGGTCGGGTAGTCCCAGGCCAGCTCGAGCACCGGCCGGTCGCGATCGTCCTCGCGCGCCCGCGCGGCCAGCTTCTCCCGGATCCGCCGCCCCAGGTGGAAGTAGAACCAGAGCTCCGAGCGGCAGTCCGCCGGCGGCTCGACAGCCTTGTGGTGCCACTGCAGCAACCGCTGGGTATTGGTGAAGGTGCCGTCCTTCTCGGTGTGCGCGGCGGCGGGCAGAAAGAACACCTCGGTCGCGATCTGATCGCTGCACACCTCGCCGGCGTCGTGCTCGGGGCCGCTGTGCCAGAACGCCGCCGTCTCGGTCTCGACCAGGTCGCGGACGACGACCCACTCGGCAGCGCGCAGCGCCGCCCGCTGGAGGCGGCCGTTCGCCGAGCCGACCGCAGGGTTCTCCCCGGCGATGATGAACCCCGGCACCTCGCCGTCCGCCATCGCCAGCGCCGTCTGGTACGTCCCGTGGTCGCCGGTGATCCGGGGCAGATGGTCGAAGCAGAAGTCGTTCCCCGCGGCCGCCGCGTCGCCCCAGTACGCCTTCAGCAGGCTCACCGTGTAGGCGTCCATGTGGCCCCAGAAGCCGCTCGGCGAGCTGTTGCGCTCGATGTACTCGTCGAGGTCGGCGTGTGCAGCGGGGTGCGGCATCGGCAGGTAGCCGGGCAGGATGTTGTAGAGCGTGGGGATGTCGGTCGACCCCTGGATCGACGCATGCCCGCGCAGCGCCATGATGCCGCCGCCGGGCCGGCCGATGTTGCCCAGCAGCAGCTGGACGATCGCTGCCGCCCGGATGTACTGGACGCCGACCGTGTGCTGCGTCCAGCCGACGGCGTAGCAGATCGCGGAGGTCCGCTCGCGGCCCGAGTTCGCGCAGAGCGCCTCGCACACCGCCAGGAACTGCTCGCGGTCGACGCCGCAGATCCGCTCGACCATCTCCGGGGTGTAGCGGCGGTAGTGGCGGCGGAGCAGCTGGAAGACGCAGCGCGGGTGCTCGAGCGTCGGATCCTCCTCCGGCGGCTCGCCGTGGGACAGGCTCGCTCCGTGTCCGCCGTGGCCGGCCTGCTCGCCCACCGCACCGCCCAGCTCGCGCTGGCCGGCGCTGGCGTGCACCTCCATCCCCGCGTACTGCCACGACTGCGTGTCGTAGCCGTCCCCGTGCCATCCCGAGAAGAGGCCGTCGGCGTCCTCCGTGTCGGCGAAGGCCTCGTCGATGATCACCGGAGCGTTGGTGTACGCGCGGACGTACTCACGGAACTCGCGGCCGTGCTCCAGGATGTGGTGGATGATCCCTCCCAGGAAGGCGATGTCCGTGCCGGCCCGCACACGGACATACCTGGTGGCCATGGCGCTGGTGCGGCTGAACCGCGGATCGATGTGGATCACCTCCGCGCCCCGCTCGCGGGCCTCGACCACCCACTGGAACCCGACGGGGTGTGCCTCGGCCATGTTCGAGCCCATGATCAGGATGCAGTCGGCGTGCTGCAGGTCCTGCTGGAAGGTGGTGGCGCCTCCCCGCCCGAACGAGGTCCCCAGACCGGGGACCGTGGAGGAGTGTCATATGCGGGCCTGGTTCTCGACCTGGACCGCGCCGATCGCCATCATGATCTTCTTGATCAGATAGTTCTCCTCGTTGTCCAGCGTGGCGCCGCCGAGGTTCGCGAGGCCGAGCGTCCTCCGCAGCCTCCGTCCTTCGGCGTCGGACTCCTGCCATCCGCGGTCGCGGGCGTCGATCACCCGGTCGGCGATCATGTCCATCGCGGTGTCCAGATCGAGGTGCTCCCAGGCCGTTCCGCCCGGCCTGCGGTACTTGACGCGCAGCTCGCGCTCGGTGCCGTTGACCAGCCCGGCCGAGGCCGCGCCCTTCGGGCACAGCCGGCCCCGCGAGATCGGACTGTCCGGGTCTCCCTCGATGTGGCTGACGCGGCCGCCGTCGGTGTAGACGAGCTGGCCGCAGCCCACGGCGCAGTAGGGACAGACCGAGCGTGTGGGGTCGGAGCCCGCGATCCTTGCACGGAGCCGGTCGGTGCGCGGTGACCGCGCGGCCTCGCCCCGCGCGGTCGGGTCGCCGGCCATCTGCCGGATCACGGGCCAGCGCCCGACCGTACGGATCAGGGTCATCGCGCCCGTCTATAGGCAGAGACGCGGCCCGCGAAACACGGATGACCGGCGGGCGGGGCGCCGTTTCATCTGCCCCAGCCCGTGGGTACGGAGGGCGCCACACGTTGCCGTCATCTGAAGGAGCCTTCCGTGAGCCTCGTCGTGCTGATCATCGTCATCCTGCTCGTCCTCGCCGTGCTCGGATTCATCGGCCGTGGCCGCCGTGCCTGAGTGCCGGTGATCGGGACCCGGCCCCCGGCCGTGCGCGCGCCCGCGGCAGTCCGCGCCCCGGCCGACGGCATCCTGGACGCGATCGGCGACACGCCGCTGGTTCGGCTGCGGCGGATCCTCGACCGCCCTGACGTCGCGGTCTGGGCCAAGCTTGAGTCCGCCAACCCGGGCGGCAGCATGAAGGACCGGCCGGCGGCGGCCATGATCGCCGAGGCGCTGGCCGACGGGCGCCTGGCGCCGGGCATGACGGTGATCGAGTCGACCTCCGGCAACCTCGGCGTCGGCCTGGCCCAGGCCTGCCGGTACCACGGGCTGCGGGTGATCTGCGTCGTCGACTCCCGCACGACCGAGCGCAACCTCCTGATCCTGCGGGCGCTGGGCGCGGACGTCCGCATCGTGACCGAGCCGGGTCCCGGCGCCGGTGACCTGCTCGCCGCGCGGCGTCGCCTGGTGCGGCGGCTCGTCGCGGAGACGCCCGGCGGGTTCAACCCCGATCAGTACGGCAACCGGTCGAATCCCGAGGCACACCGGGACGGCACGATGCGCGAGATCGACATCGCCCTGGGAGGCGCGGTCGACTACGTGTTCGTGCCCACCAGCACCACGGGGCTGCTGCTGGGCTGCTGCGAGTACCTGCGCGCGCTCGACCGGCAGACCCGCGTTGTCGCGGTGGACGCGAAGGGCAGCGCGCTGTTCGGAGGGCCGCGCGGGGAGCGGCTGCTGCCCGGCCTCGGCGCCGGTCTCGAATCGGAGCTCTCGGCGCGGGCGGCGCCGGATGATCTCGTCCGCGTGGGCGACCTCGACTGCGTCGTCGGCTGCCGTCGCCTGGTCGAGCGCGAGGCGATCCTCGCCGGCGCGTCATCGGGCGGCGTCGTGCACGCGGTGTCGGCCTATGCCCCGCGCCTCCCGGCCGGCGCCCGGTGCGCGCTGGTGCTGCCGGACGGTGGCGCGGGGTACCTGGCGACGGTCTACGACGACGCCTGGGTGGAGCGCGAGCTGGGATGCGGCCCGCGGGGGCTGGCCGGCCGCGTGGCCGGGTGAGGCGCGCGGTGCGCATCGCGATCGCCGGTTGCGGCCCGAAAGGTCTCTACGCCCTGGAGCGGCTTTCGGCCACCGCGGCCGCCGGCGGCCGCGCCTGCTCGGTGGACGTGTTCGAGCCGCATCCCGTGCCCGGAGCCGGTCCCACCTACGACCCGTCCTCGCCGGGCTACCTGATCACGAACTTCTCGGCGGGCAACATCGACGCATGGCCTCCGGGCGAGCGCATCCCCGGCCGGCCGTCCTTCGTCGAGTGGTCGCGGTCATCGGAGCGGCCGTACCACCCCGACGACTTCCCGCCCCGCGCCGTGGTGGGCCGGTACCTCGCCGACTGTCTCGCCGGGGTGCTGCGGGCGGTGCCGCCGCGGATGCGGGTGCGCATCCGCCCGGTCGCGGTGACCGCCGTGTCGCGGGCGGCGCCCGGCTGGGAGGTCGCGACCGCCGGATCCGCCGAGGTGTACGACCAGGTGCTGATCGCCACGGGGCACCGCCCGGCGCGCCGGGCGGGCCGCGTGCTGCCGGTGTTCCCGGTCGAGCGGCACCTCGCCGAGCGCGAGGTGCCGCCGGGCGCACGGGTTGCGATCCGCGGCTTCGCGCTCACGTTCATCGACGCCGCCCTCGCGCTGACCGAGGGCCGCGGCGGGACCTTCGCCCGCTCCGGTGACGGCACCCTTCGGTACGCCCCGAGCGGCCGGGAGCCGGCCGTGATCCTGCCCCACTCGCGCACCGGCCGCCCGTTGTTGGCGAAGCCGGCCGGTGCGCTCGCCGCGCGCCCGTGGGCGGCGGCCGAGGCCGACCGGGCGAGCGCGGCGCTGCTCTCGCTCTCCCCCGAGGTGGACGTCCGCCACGACGTCGTCCCCCTCGTCTCCCGGATCGCCCAGGCAGCGCTGCGCGAGGCCGGCCGGGACGCGCGCGCCCGTGCCGAGGCCCGCCGGTGGCTCGAGGCGGCGTGCGCCGCCCGCCCGTGGTCGTGGGGCGGCGACGCCGCGGACGAGCTGGCGGACTCCGTCGCCGTGGCCACGGGCCGGAAGGAGCCGGGGCCGGGCTGGGCGCTCGGGCTCGGCTGGCGGCTGCTCTACCCGGCGCTGGTGGCGCGTCTCAGCCACATCGCGCTCGATCCTGACGGCCGGCGCGTGCTCGGCCGGCTCGGGGCCGAGATGGAGCGCGTCGCCTTCGGGCCGCCGGTCGTCAACGCCGAGAAGCTGCTGGCGCTGATCGCCGCGGGGATCGTCGACCTGACCTTCGTCGCGGGCGGGTCGGTGCGCGCCGTCGAGGGGCGGCGGACGATCGTCTCGGCGGCCGGCTCCGCCACTGTGGACGTCTGCGTCGACGCCGTGCTGCCGGCCCCGGGCGTGGGCGCCGACGACCGGCTGATGGGAAGGCTGCTCGCCGACGGTCATGTGCGGCGCTCACCCGGGAACAGAGGGATCGACGTCGCGCCGGACGGCACCTGCATCGCCCGGTCGGGCGCCGAGTCCCCGGGCCTCGCCTGCATCGGGCGGCCCACCGAGGACTGCGTGATCGGCAACGACACGCTCAGCCGCACGCTGCACCCGCATGCCGCGCGATGGGCGCGACGGGTGCTCGCGCCCGCGGTCGCACCGGCCGCGTCGCCGCGGCTGCTGGTCACGGTGGGCGAGCAGTGACCGACATGCGACCGGGGACGGCGGACGGCGACGTCCGCCGCGGGTGCACCGGCATCCCGCCGCTGACGGGCCTGCTCGATCCGTGGCAGGTCGCCGCGCTGCGCCGGCCGCAGCTGCTGCGCCGCCTGGTCGAGGAGCACGGCTCCCCGCTCAACCTGCTCCATCCCGCACCGTTCCGCCGCAACGCGGTGGTGCTGGCTGCCGCCGCGCGCCGGGCGGGCCTCGAGCTGGGGATCTACTTCGCGCGCAAGGCTAACAAGGCGATCGTCTTCGTGGACGAGGCCCGGCGCGCGGGCCTGGGGGTGGACGTCGCGGGTGAGCATGAGCTCGAGCAGGCGCTCGCGTGCGGCGTTTCACCCGCGCGGATCATCGTCACGGCCGGCGTCAAGCCGGCCGCGCTGCTCGACCTGATCGTCCGCACCGGCGTGACGGTGTCGGTGGACGGCGAGGACGAGCTGCGCGCCTTGTCCGCTCAGGCGACAGCAGTGGGGAAGCGCGCGCGCGTCGCGCTGCGCCTCGCTCCCGTCCTCCCCGGACGGCCTCCGACAAGGTTCGGCATCGCCGGCGAGGCGTGGACGGCGGTGCTGGGAGCCGCGCGGCACGCGGTGGACGTCCGAGGCGTCCACTTCCACGTCGCCGGCTACCGGCCGGACGACCGCGTCCACGCGATCGGCGAGGCGCTGGTGCTGGCTGACGAGCTGCGCGCCGGCGGCCACACCCCCGGGTTCGTGGACATCGGCGGCGGCTTCCCCGTCTCCTACCTTGCGTCCGTGGCGGAGTGGGAGGCGTTCCTGGCGCTACTCCGGCCCGATGATGAACCGCTGCCGACCTACGACGGCCACCGGCTGGAGCCGCCGGCCGACGGCGGCTCGCCGGCCGGAGGGAGCGTGTATCCCTACCATCAGCCGCTGACCGGGGCCGCCTGGCTGGAGCGCATCCTCGACGCGCCGCTGCCCGGCGACGGCGGCCGGCGCGTCGCCCGCGCCCTGGTCGATCGCGGGCTGGAGCTCCGCTGCGAGCCCGGACGGGCGCTGCTCGACGGATGCGGCATGACCCTGGCGCGTGTCGCCCACCGCAAGCGCCGCCGCGACGGTGTCTGGATGGTCGGGTTGGAGATGAACCGGACGCAGTGCCGGTCGGGCTCCGAGGATCACCTGGTCGACCCGCTGCTCGTGCCGGCGGACGTCAGTCGTGCGGCCACCGGGGCGATCGAGGCGTACCTGGCCGGTGCGTTCTGCGTCGAGCACGACCTGATCACGTGGCGGCGGCTGCGGTTTCCCGAGGGCGTTGCGGTCGGCGACCTCGTCGCGTTCCCGAACACCGCCGGCTACCTGATGCACCTGCTGGAGAGCGCGTCTCATCAGATGCCGCTGGCGCGGAACGTCGTCCTCGACGGCCCGGATCGCGGACGCCTTGACGAGATCGACCGCGACTCGCACGCGGAGCCGGCGTGTGCGACCCCGCTGGAACGGGTACGAGCAGCCACGATTCGGCGAGAGGAGTACGCATGAAGGACGAGTGGACACCTGACGACGAGGAGGGGACGGAGCCGCACGAGGCCGTACGGGAGGCGGCGAAGCCCGACCCGGACGGGGCGGGAGACGCGATCGCCGAGGCCGTGCGACCACCCGACTTCCGGACGAAGACCTCCAGCCCGTCCACCAGCGAGCAGCGGCTCCGGCCGGAGGACCTGCCGGATCCAGGCACGTCCACGCAGGGATAGCGGAATGGAGATCGGCTACCACCTCTCCAGCGAGGAGCTCCATCCGTCGCTGATGCCAGATCTGGCACGCAAGGCGGAGGAGGCGGGCTTCGCCTTCCTCACCGTCTCCGACCACTACCACCCGTGGACGCACCGGCAGGGCCAGAGCCCGTTCGTGTGGAGCGTGCTGGGAGCGCTCGCCGCCGTGACGGAGACGATCGAGATCGGCACGGCGGTCACCTGCCCGATGATCCGCACGCATCCGGCGATCATCGCCCAGGCCGCGGCGACGACGGCGGCGATGATGCCCGGCCGGTTCTTCCTCGGCGTCGGCACCGGCGAGGCGCTGAACGAGCACATCCTCGGCGACCGCTGGCCGTCGAGCGGGGTGCGGCGGGAGATGCTCGAGGAGGCGGTCGAGGTGATCCGGCTGCTCTGGAAGGGTGGATCGCAGTCGCACTTCGGCCGTCACTACACCGTCGAGCAGGCGACGCTGTTCACGCTGCCCGACGAGCCGCCGCCGATCATCGTCTCGGGCTTCGGGCCGCACTCGATCGAGCTGGCCGCGCGCATCGGCGACGGCTACATCACCACGGCTCCGGACACGGAGGCGGTCGCCGGCTACCGCGGCGCCGGCGGCTCGGGGCCCGTCTACGGCAAGATGGACGTGGCGCTGGCCGACGGCGAGGCCGAGGCGCGGCGGCTCGCGCTGGAGACGTGGCCGAACAGCGCACTGGAGGGCGAGCTGGCCCAGGTGCTGCCGCTGCCGGCGTTCTTCGAGGCCGCCACCGCAAAGGTCTCGGAGGACGACGTGGCGGAGAAGATCCTGTGCGTGCAGGATCCGCAGGCCCACGTCGACCGCCTGAGGGCGTATGACGACGCGGGGTTCGACCGCGTGGTCGTGCAGCAGGTCGGGCTCGAGCAGGGCCGGCTGTTCGAGCTCTACGCCGAGGCCGTGCTGCCCGCCTTGCACCGGGTCCCCGCCCGGGCGGGCTGAGCCATGGATCTCACCGCGGTCGCCTTCAACTGCACGCTCAAGCGCTCGCCCGACAGGTCGAGCTGCGGACTGCTGCTCTCCCACTTCGCAGACGCGCTGGGCGATCTCGGCGTCCCATGCGAGCTGGTCCGGGTCGCCGATTTCGAGGTTCGTCCCGGGGTGTCGTCGGACGAGGGGGACGGCGACGAGTGGCCGGAGCTGCGCCGGAAGGTGCTCGACGCCGACATCTTCGTGATGGGCACGCCGATCTGGCTCGGCCATCCCTCGAGCATCTGCCAGCGGGTGATGGAGCGGTTCGACGCCCTCCTCAGCGAGACGGACGACGCCGGCCGGATGATCGCGTACGGCCGCATCGCCCTCTGCGCGGTGGTCGGCAACGAGGACGGCGCCCACCACGTCAATGCGGAGGTCTACCAGGGGCTTGTCGACGTCGGGTTCACGATCCCGGCGAGCGCGTCCGCCTACTGGGTGGGGCAGGCCTACGGCAGCGTCGACTACAAGGACTTCGAGGTGCCTCCGGAGGCAACGATCGACGCCGTGCGGACGGCAACGCGCCAGGCGGTCCACCTCGCCGGGCTGCTGCGGGAGCGCCCGTATCCGCCGGACGGGGACGCCTGAGCCCGAGGCGCGTCTACGCGGTGGGCGTGGTGCCCGCGCGGGCGGCCCGGAGCGCCTCGGCGGTGTCGTCGAGGATCGGCATGACGGTGTGGAGCAGGCCGAGTGAGAGCACCCGCGCCGCCTGGCTCTCGCGGCTGACCGCGACGGCGAAGCCCGTGCGTGCGGACAGCTCGTGCGCGGCGACGAGCTCGGCGATCACCGACGAGTCGATGAAGGTCGCGCCCGTCAGGTCGGCGAGGACGGGGCCGCCGCGGGCAGCCGCGTCGCTGAATGCCGCGGCGATCTCCCCGGTGCTGCCGAGGTCGTGCTCGCCGGTGAGGGCGACGATCCGGACGCCGTCCTCGTCCCGCGCACTGATCGGCGGGAGGCTGGGACTCGCGTGGCCCACCATCGCGTCAGCCGGGATCCAGCGCTTCGCCGTCGATGCCGATGTCGAACAGTTCGGCCAGCCGCGACTCCAGCTCGCTGTCTGGGTATGCCCCCTCGGCGGTGCCGCCGGCCAGCAGCTCGACCGCGCCGTGCAGCCGGATCGCGTCCTCGTCGCCGATCCGGCCCGCGGCCCGGGCGGCGTCGATCTTGTCGTGTGCGTCGGTGATGCGGTCGTCTGCCATGAGCGAGTCGGGCCTTACGCCCGGCGGTCGAGGCGCCTCCAGGCCCGGGGGAAGGCGGTGCGGCAGGCGAGCCTGCGCCGCTCCTCCCCCGCCGCCAGGTAGACGGCGGCGGCGGCCGTATCGTCGCGGGCGATGTCCGCGAGCACGGACTGCGCGACGATCGCGTCCTGGTGCTCGCCGAGCAGGTCCTGGACGCGCTTGGCCTGCTTGATGTACCGCGTGTGCGACGACCCGCCGCCGGTGTCGCTCGCCACCTCGGCGGCATAGCGGGCGCGTTTCACGGCCTTGCGGACGTCGTGCAGCTCGGCGTCGGACGGCTCCTTCGGCAGCTTCGCGACCTTGCGGGCCGCGCGGCTGTGGGCTCGCCGCACCCCACGCTCGAGGGATCCGTGGCCGTCGAACCGCGGCTCGGCCAGCGACAGCTCGATCCGGTTCAGCAGCGCGAGGTAGCCCGGGCTGGAGAGCTCGTCGACCATCCGCACCTGTGCCGGCCGGCGGCGTTCGTCGATGTCGGCGAGCAGCGTCTCGCCGCCGGTTCGGTGCGCCTCCGGCAGCCGCTTGACCTCGGCGGCCAGGCGCTCGTGGAGCACGTCCAGGTCGCGGACGGCGGAGAGCATGCGCCCGACCGGCCGCAGGTCGGCGCGGAGTCCGTCTGCCCACACCCGGTCGAGCAGCGGCCGGCCGACGCGGAGCTGCGCCCGCAGCCGCCTGACCGCCACGCGCTGGTCGTGGAGGCCGTCGGGGTCGCCCAGCCGGGTTCGCGGATCGTTGGCCAGGATGCACCGGAACTGCTCGAGCATCGCCGACCGGAATGCCTCCCGCGGGTCGTCGGTGTCCGCCTCTGATGTGTGCTCCGGCTCGAACCCGATCGAGCGGTAGAGCTTGGGGCGCCCGTCCGCCTCGACCGCGCCGGATCGCCGCACCGTCCGCTCCAGGTTGCGCAGGGCGTTCGCGTCGCCGTCGAGCAGCTCGATCTCGATCTCGTCGAACGAGCGCACGACGCCGTTGTCCCCGATCACCTCGACGTGGTCCTCCGTCACCTCGGCGACGTCCACGCCCGCGTCCTCGACGACAACGCCCGCTCGCGTCGTCCGCAGCGTCGCGACGGCGGACAGCGGCCGGCCCCTGCTGTGTCCCAGCACGAGGTTCGCGATCCGCTCCGGCACGGCCGTCGAGCCGGCCGGCCACTCCAGCTCGGTGCGTCCCCCGTCGGCGGGCAGCTTCAGCTGCCAGACGGCGGACCCGTCCTGCTCACGCCGGCGCATGGTGATGCCGCCGCGCGCCAGCCGCAGGTCGTCGGTGTCGTGGTAGGTCGAGATCAGCACCCGGGTCGGGACGTCGCGGCCGGCGAGCTCGAGCGACCGAAAGTCCGGGCCCGGGGCAAGCTTCACCTCGCGCTCGAGCATCGCTTTCATGCGCCCATCCGTACCCGTTGCGCTCGGCGGTCGAAACCCGGTTGCCAGGTCTCTCGCGGTGTGACAGGGTTGCCGCGCGCGTCCCGCTCACAGCCCTGCGCCGGGCGGGTTCCGCTCGGTCCAACGGCTGCGGGGAGGTAGTGTCATGCGCGTTGTGCGGGTCGTCGGCAGCCTGGTCGGGGTCGTCGTGCTGGTCGGCACAGCCTCGACCGCGGCGAGTCCTCTGCGCGGCGCGCCGTTCGACCCCCGGGCGGCGCCGACGGTGTCCGGGTTCTCCCCGGCGAGCGGGGCCGCGGGAACCGCCGTCGTCATCACCGGTTCGGGGTTCGCGAACGCGTCGGATGTGAGGTTCAACGGCACCAGCGGGTTGGATGTCTCGATCGACTCACGCACGCAGATCACCGTTACCGTCCCGCTCGGCGCGACGACCGGGCGGATCAGCGTCGTCACCCCGAAGGGCACGGCCACCAGCAGCGAGGCGTTCGAGGTCATCCCGATCCAGCACATCGTGATCGTGGACGAGGAGAACCACTCGTTCAACGACATGTTCGGGAAGTTCTGCGTCGATCAGGCGTCGGGCGCGCTCGTCCGAGCCGGGGTGAACGACGGCTGCGTGGGAACCGATGTCGGGAAGCTGGACGGCGGGGCGTCCATCGGGCTGACCAGCGAGCCCAACGGCGGCCTCAACGTCAACCACAGCATTCACGGCCAGCAGGTCGCGATCGACGGCGGGAAGATGGATGGGTTCAGCAAGATCGCCGGGTGCACGGCACAGAGCCACCCCGCATACGGGTGCTACACCCAGTACGACCCGCTGGGAGGGCCGTGCGGCTCCTCGGGGACCGCGACCTGCATCCCGAACATCGTCCAGTGGGCGAGGAAGTACGCGATCTCCGACCAGACCTTCGAGTTCCGCGCAACGCCGTCGTGGGCTGGACACATGGTGCTCGGCGACGCGACGATCGAGAGCTTCGTCGGGGACAACCCCAGCGGGAAGCCCGCCGGTATCGATCCGACCCACTCCGGATGGGGATGCGACTCGGGGCATCTGGTGCACTGGAGGACCTCGTCGCAGACGACCATCCGCGTGCCGTCGTGCGTGCCCGACCATGGTGGCTCCCTGGGCCCCCTGTGGGACGGCACCCAGTACGCATCGGATCCGCACGCGGGGTACGTCCCGACGATCTTCGACCGGCTTGACGGGGCCGGCCGCCCCTGGCGCATCTACGGAGGCGGCGGACGCATCACCGGCCCGACGACGCCGGACGGGTACAAGTGGACGATCTGCCCGACGTTCTGGGAGTGCCTGGGATCGTCGCAGATCAAGAACCTCGTCCCGGTCACGCAGCTGGCGACGGATGCCGCGGCCGGCCGCCTGCCCGCCGTCTCGTTCGTCACCCCGCACCGCACCGACTCGATGCACCAGCCGACGACCGCATCGACCGGCGACAACTGGCTCGCGAAGAGCGTGATCGGCCCGCTCATGCACGGCCCGGAATGGCCGTCGACCGCCATCTTCCTGACCTGGGACGACTGCGGCTGCTTCTATGACCCCGTCGCCCCTCCGTCCCCGGAGTGGGGGATCCGCGTGCCGCTGCAGATCGTCAGCCCGTATGCGCGGGCCGGGTACACCGACTCCAGGCCGGCGACGTTCGTCTCGATGCTCGCCTTCATCGAGCACACCTACGGCCTGGCGCCGCTCAACCCGTGCGCGACCGTCGGCGGCTCGGGGTGCACGGACGACACGGTCGGTCTGCACGGCACGCCGATGTACGACTACATGAACGCGTTCGACTTCTCCCAGACTCCGCTCGGCCCGACCCGCATCGTCCAGACGACGCTCGATGCGTATGACCGCAAGCATCTGGCCGCATGGTCGCGACGCGCCGGGGACGAGGACACCTGACCTGATCGGCTCGCGGCCTGGCCACTCGACTTGACCGGCGCGCCCACCGGGCGGATGATGCCGAGGCGATGGGCGGGTCGAGGAGCGGAGTGGTTCTCCTGCTCGGTGCGGTGGTTCTGGCGCTGTCCGTCGGCGTGGCGGCCGCAGCAGCCGGCCCGCAGCGCGCGGCGGTGCCCGCCACCTCGCTCGTCTGCGACGGGTCGTGGCAGATCGCACCGAGCCCGAGTCCGGCGGGGCGCTTCAACGAGCTGGACGCCGTGGCTGCGGTGGACGCGACGCACGCCTTCGCGGTCGGTCAGAAGACCGGTCACGACCCGATCCACAACCTGCCCCGCTCGCTGATCGAGCAGTGGGACGGCGCGTCCTGGAGTGTCGTGCACAGCCCCAACGTGGGAATCAACGAGAACTCGTTCTGGGGCGTGGCCGCGGCCGACGCGACGCACGCGTTCGCCGTCGGTCAGCGGTTTCCGCAGCCGGACCGCGAGGCGACGCTGATCCAGCGGTGGGATGGGGCGGCGTGGTCGGTCATCCCCAGTCCCAACCGAGGCGATCGCAGCTACCTGCGAGGCGTGGCCATGATCTCGCCGACCTCCGCGTGGACGGTTGGTGCGCACACGACGTCGACAGGGGCGCAGGTGCCGCTTGCGGAGGTGTGGGACGGGTTCGTGTGGAGGGTTGTCGCCGTGCCCTATCGCCACGGGTCGAGGGAGTCGGTGCTGCGCGACGTCGCGGCCGTGTCCCCGACCGATGTCTGGGCCGTTGGCTCGACCTTCACCGGCCGGCGGCTGCAGTCCCAGCCTCTGGTCGAGCACTGGGATGGGTCGCACTGGTCGATCGTTGCCGTACCGAGTCCGGGCGTGAACTTCTCCCTCACCAGCGTCGACGCCGTTTCCGCCGACGACGTGTGGGCGGTGGGCCTGTCCGACAGCAGCCTCGGTAACCCGTTCGTCGAGCACTGGGACGGCACCTCGTGGAGCCTCGTCCCGGCGGCGAATCCGGGCAACGGCTCGGCGTTCTCCGGGGTGGCCGTCGCGGGCGGCATCGTGTATGCGACCGGCCTTGCTGATCCCGGCCCGCTGAACACCCTGGTCGAGGCATGGAACGGCTCCTCCTTCGCGGTGACTCCGAGCCCGAACGTGCGCGGTGCCGCGGTCGACAACGCGCTGCGCCGTGCCTCGAGCGACGGCACGATCACGTGGTCGGTCGGGTACCACGGCCGGCAGGGCGGCACGGCCACGCTGATCGAATACGTCTGCTAGCCAGGCGCTCGCTCCGCTTGGGTCATCGGTGTTCCCGTGCCCGGGGTGGGCCGACGCACCCGATCAGTTGCCCACGGCCGGATCGGCGCCGAACTCGCGGACCTCCTGTGCACAGCGGCACGCTGCGGCGATCTTGGCGGCCCACCGCAGCGCCTCCGCTTGTGAGGGCACATCGATGATGGTGACTCCGGCGATGGACGCCGTGCTCGACGCGCCGTCGGTGACCGTCCCGTCGGGGGCCACCACTCTCACGGTCACCTCGTCGGCGGGATACACGCCCCCGGCAAACACCCATACCCCGGCGTCCTGGGCCTCTCGGATCACGGCGAGCGCCGCATCTCTGATGGCGGGCTCCTCCGCGTCGGGG
The DNA here is from genome assembly GCA_963797175.1 of uncultured Actinomycetes bacterium. Lineage (GTDB taxonomy): Bacteria > Actinomycetota > Thermoleophilia > Gaiellales > JAICJC01 > DATLLN01. The sequence goes on along the minus strand of CAWCOL010000009.1, from coordinate 142,827 downwards.
ATGTGGTCCATCGCGCCGTGGTCGAACGAGATCAGATATCGCGCCATCTCAGGCCCCTCTCCTCGTCGCTCGTGTTCCAGTGCCCGGGGTGAGACTCGAACTCACGCTCCCCTTGCGGGGAAGCCGATTTTAAGTCGGCCGCGTCTACCAGCTCCGCCACCCGGGCCTGCCGGATTATCCCGCCTGGTCGGCCGCGAGCAACGCGGCGCCATGCAGGATGTCCCGCTCGGACACCGTCAGCGCGTCGGCGGAGGCCGCGCGGAGCACCTCGGCAAGGATGGCGGCGCCGGCCACGATGGTCGGTGCGCGCTCGGGCATCAGCCCGCGGACGTGACGCCGCTGCTCGAGCGTCATCCCCGCCAGGTGTGCCAGCTCGACCTCGACGCGGTCGCGGGTCAGCCGGTGGCCGTCCACCTTCTCGGCGATCTCCTCGGCCAGGCCCAGGTCGATCGTCGCGAGCGTGGTGACCGTCCCGGCAACGCCGATCAGCTCGCCCACGTCCGTCAGCTCGGGCAGCGCGGCGGCGACCGCGGAGCGCAGTTCGGCGACCTCCTCCGCCGTGGGCGGGTCGGAGCGTGTGTGGCGCTCGCTCATCCGCACGCAGCCGATGTCGAGGCTCTGCGCGCTGCGGACGCCCTCCGGGCCGCCGGCCAGCAGCTCGGTACTGCCGCCGCCGATGTCGCAGACCATCACCGGGCCGGTCACGGCGCGGCCCGAGGTGACGCCGCGGAACGTCAGCCGCGCCTCCTCCTCGCCGGTCAGCAGCACCGTGCGCACACCGTGGCGGCGCTCCACCTCGTCCAGGAATGCCCGGCCGTTGGCCGCATCGCGGACGGCGCTGGTGGCGGTCATCAGGATGGATGAGGCGTCGTCCGAGCGTGCGATGCGGACGAACTCCTCGATCCGCGCGTGCACCCGCTCCATCGACTCCGCCGCCAGCTCGCCGCTCGTGTCGACGCGATCGCCCAGCCGCGTGATCGCCAGCCGCCGGTCGATCTCGGTCAGCCGGCCGTTCTCGATGTCGGCGACGAGCAGCCTGGTCGAGTTGGTGCCCTGGTCGATGGCGGCGACGCGCCGGGTCATCGGCGCAGCAGCGCCCGCAGCGCCAGCAGCGGCTCGAGGGCGTCGTCGGCCGCGCCCCGCAGCACCATGAGGCCGGCCACCGCCCGCTGGAGGCTCGCGACCGACTCCGACAGCTCGGCCTGGCGGTTCTGCAGCGCGGTCAGCCGGGCGTTCATCTCGTCCAGCTTGACCCGCGGCAGCGCGCGGTCGATCTCGGCCCGAAGCCGCTTGATCCGCCGCTGCAGCCGGACGGCGCGGAATCCGACGACGGCCAGCAGGACCAGCACCACGACGAGCCAGGCGACGATCAGCAGGGTGAGCACCGCCACACTCTAGATGGTTGATTCTGCGGGATGCGTGGCTCTGGGAGCGGTCCGGCGTCGCTCGGACGACGGGAGCGTCCGCAGGGCAGGCTGGATGAAGCCTGTTCAAGGACGATCATGGCGTCTGAGCCTCGCTGGGCCCCTCACAGAGACCTGCAGCTCGCGGATTCGACCATCTGGCCACGCGTCCGCGACAATGGCCGGGTGCCGCCCAGGGTTGAGATCACGTATTGCACCGGCTGCCGGTTCCTGGCCCGCGCCGCCTGGCTGGCGCAGGAGCTGCTGACCACGTTCGAACAGGAGCTGGGCGAGGTGGCGCTGGTGCCGGGCTCGGGCGGCGTGCTCGAGGTGCGGGTGGACGGCGAGCCGGTGTGGTCGCGCAGCGCCGACGGCGCCGCGATCGACCCCAAGCTGATCAAGCAGCGGATCCGCGACCGCGTGGCTCCGGGGCGCGGCCTTGGCCACACCGATCGCCCGAGCCGGTAGGCTAGGGCACGTGACCAGAATCGATTCCGGCGGCCCTCACGACGTGCTCACGATGGGCCGGATCGGCGTCGACATCTACCCGCAGAGCGATGGCCCGCTGGAGGGCGTCACCGCCTTCTCGCGCTTCCTCGGCGGCACCGCCACCAACGTCGCGGTGGCCGCGGCGCGGCTCGGCCGGCGAAGCGGCGTGATCACGAAGGTGGGCGACGATCCGTTCGGCCGCTACGCGATCGCGGCGCTCGAAGGGTTCGGTGTGGACGCCGGCCAGGTGACCGCCACGGCGGCGCTGCCGACGCCGGTCGTGTTCGCCGAGCTGGATCCGCCGGAGGAGCCGCGGATCTGGTTCTACCGCTATCCCAAGGCGCCCGACATGACGCTCGAGCCGGACGACCTCGACGCTGCCGCCGTCCGGGCGGCCCGCATCTTCTGGGTGACCGGCACCGGCCTCTCCGACGAGCCCAGTCTCTCGACCACGCTGGGCGCGCTCGAGCTGCGCTCCTCGGGGCTGACCGTGCTCGACCTCGACTGGCGGCCGATGTTCTGGCCGCGGCCGGAGCTCGCCGCCGAGCGCTACCGCCGGGCGATCGAGCGCGTCGATGTCGTAGTGGGCAACAAGGTCGAGTGCGCGGCGGCGATCGGCGAGGACGACCCCGAGGCCGCGGCCACCGCGCTGCGGGCGATGGGCGCCGTCACCGCGATCGTCAAGCTGGGCGGCGAGGGCGTGCTGGTGGCGGATGCCGGCGGAGTGGAGGTGGTGGAGCCGATCCGTGTCTCGGTGGTCAACGGCCTCGGCGCCGGCGATGCGTTCGGCGGGGCGCTCTGCCACCGGCTGCTCGCGGGCGACTCCGCCGCGGACGCTGTCCGCTTTGCCAACGCCGCCGGGGCGTACGTCGTCGGCCAGCTCGCCTGCGCCGATGCCATGCCCACCGAGCCCCAGGTGCTCGAGCTGATGGAGCGTGCCCATGCCGGTTGACCCGACGACGCTGCACATCCCCGCCGGCACCGCGGCGGACGGCCGCGACCCGCTGGCCCTGACGCCGGAGCGGTGCGGCTGGCGGTTCTGCGGCCTGCGGGTACTGCGGCTGGAGCCGGGGGAGCGGCGCGAGCTGGCCACGGGCGGCGACGAACTGGCCGTGGTGCCGCTGGCGGGCGGCTGCTCGGTGGAGGTCGAGGGCCGCGCGCTGGCGCTGGAGGGGCGGGCCTCGGTGTTCGACCGCGTCACCGATGTCGTCTACCTGCCCAGCGGCAGCGAGGCGGCCATCGTGGCCGACCGGGCCTGCGAGCTGGCGCTGCCGTCCGCGCCCGCGCGCCGCCGCCGCGAGGTCGCCTACATCGACGCCCGCCAGGTCGCCGTCGAGACCCGCGGGGCGGGCCGCGCCACCCGCCAGGTGACGAACTTCCTGACGCCCGAGGTGGACATCCCCGACCGGCTCAGCTGCTGCGAGGTGCTCACCCCGACCGGGAACTGGTCGAGCTACCCGCCGCACAAGCACGACGACGACTCGGGCGGCGTCGAGGCCGAGCTGGAGGAGATCTACTACTTCCGCGTCGAGGGGCCGCACGGCATGGCCGCGCACCGCACGTACGACCTGACCGAGGCCTGGGACGTGACGGTGACGATCGGCGACGGCGACGTGTTCCTTGTACCGCGCGGCTTCCACGGCCCCTGCATGGCGTCGCCCGATCACGCGCTCTGGTACCTGAACGTGCTGGCCGGCCCCGCGCGAGGCGCGGTCGATGGCGATCAGCGACGACCCGGCCCACGCCTGGATCCGCGGCTCGTGGCAGGGCGAGGCGCTGGACGAGCGCGTCCCGATGGTCACCGCCGAGGGCCGCCGGTGAGCACGGTGCGGCTGACGGTCGGGCAGGCCACCGTACGCTTCCTGGCCGCGCAGCGGTCGCGGCGCGACGGCGCCGAGCGGCCGTTCTTCGCCGGCATGCTCGGCATCTTCGGACATGGCAACGTGGCCGGGCTGGGACAGGCGCTCGCCCAGGACGAGGACCTGCTGCGCTACGTCCCGGCCCGCAACGAGCAGGCGATGGTGCACATCGCCTCGGGCTACGCCAAGGCCAGCAACCGCCTGGCCACCTGGGCGTGCACGTCCTCGATCGGCCCCGGCGCGACCAACATGGTCACCGGCGCCGCGCTGGCGACTGTCAACCGGCTGCCGGTGCTGCTGCTGCCGGGCGACGTCTTCGCCACCCGCCGGCCGGGGACGGTGCTCCAGCAGCTGGAACGCCCGGATGCGCCGGAGCTGTCCGTGAACGACGCGTTCCGGCCGGTCTGCCGGCTGTGGGACCGGGTGTGGCGGCCAGAGCAGCTGCCGGACGCCCTGCTGGCGGCGATGCGCGTGCTGACCGACCCGGCCGAGACCGGCGCGGTCTGCGTCTGCCTGCCGCAGGACGTCCAGGCCGAGGCGTGGGACTTCCCGGACGAGCTGTTCGCCGAGCGGGTGTGGACGGTGCCGCGGACGCCGCCGGACGAGGAGCGGCTCGCCGCCGCGGTCGAGCTGCTGCGCGGCAGCCGCCGGCCGCTGATCGTCGCCGGCGGCGGAGTCATCTACAGCGAGGCGTGGGACGCGCTGCGCGCGCTGGCCGAGGCGACGGGCATCCCGGTCGCCGAGACCCAGGCGGGGAAGGGCAGCCTCCCCTACGACCACCCGTTGTCGCTGGGGGCGATCGGTGCGACGGGGACGCTGGCCGCCAACCGGATGGCCGCCGAGGCCGACGTGGTGGTCGGCATCGGCACCCGCTGGTCGGACTTCACGACCGCCAGCCGCACGGCCTTCCGCGATCCGGGCGTGCGGTTCGTCAACGTCAACGTGGCGGCCGTGGATGCGGCCAAGCACGCCGGCATCGCGCTGGTCGCCGACGCCCGCGCTGCGATCGAGCGGCTGGTCGCGGCGCTCGACGGCTGGTCCGTCGATGCGGACCGGCGGGAGCTGGCCGGGCGGCTGAACCGCGAGTGGGACGGCGAGGTGGCGCGGCTGGTGGCCCGCGACCAGGCGCCGGTGTTCGCGCAGAGCGCGGTGCTGGGCGCCGTCAACCGCGCCTCCGGCCCCCGTGACGTCGTGGTCTGCGCTGCCGGCAGCATGCCCGGCGACCTGCACAAGCTGTGGCGGGCACGCGACCCCAAGGGCTACCACCTCGAGTACGGCTACTCGTGCATGGGCTACGAGCTGCCGGGCGCGATCGGCGTCCGTCTGGCCGATCCGTCGCGCCAGGTGTTCGCGATGGTCGGCGACGGCTGGCTGGCTGATGATGTCGGGCGAGCTGGCGACCGCGATCCAGGAGGGCGTCAAGGTCGTCATCGTCCTCGTTGACAGCGCAGGCTACGCCTCGATCGGCGCGCTGTCCGAGTCGGTCGGAGGCCAGCGCTTCGGAACCCAGCTGCGGCGCCGCGGCGCCGACGGCCGGATCAGCCTGGACGGCGAGCCGCTCGGCGTTGACCTCGCGGCAAACGCCGCCAGCTTCGGCGTCGACGTGCTGCGGCCGCAGACGCCGGCGGAGCTCGACGAGGCCCTGGTGACGGCGCGCGACGCCGAGCGGACGATCGGTCGTCTACGTCCGCACCGACCCGCTGGTGGGCGTCCCGTCCTACGAGTCGTGGTGGGACGTGCCGGTGGCCGAGACCTCGGCCTCCGGGCCGGTGCGGCGGGCGCGCGAGGAGTACGAGCGGGCGCGCGCGGACGTGCGCACCTACCTCACACCGCCGGGCTGAGCCTCGCCTCTCGCATCGCCAGCGCCGCCGTGAGTGCGCGGGCGGCGTCGTCCGCGGTGGCGTGCGCCGTGGCGCCCGCGCAGGCGGCGGCGAAGCGCTCCAGCTGTGCCGCCAGCGCGCCCGTCAGCAGGTCACCCTCCGGGCCGGGCACCTCGCGCAGCCCGGACGCGTCGCCCAGCCGCAGCCGGCCCTGGCCGGCGGCCTCGATCAGCAGCGCGCCGTGCGACCCCACCAGCTCGGTGCGGACGTCGTCGTCGTAGCCGCAGGTGCGGGCCAGGTCGATGGTCACGGCGTGGCCGCCGGCGGTGGTCGCGAGCGCCGCGGCGGCGTCGGCGTCGCCGACCGCGCCCGCGGCGCCGGGCACCCCCGTGCTCCGCACCCCGGTCACGTCGCTTCGCAGCAGCCAGCGGACGAGGTCGAACTCGTGGACGCCGCAGTCCACCTCGATCCCGCCCGAGACCGCGGGATCGCAGAACGCCAGCGGCGGCGGTGCGGCGTCCCACTGGCTGAGTCGGAGCAGCCGGGGCTCGCCGATCGCGCCCGCGTCCAGCAGCCGTCGCGCCTCGACGTAGGGCCACGCGCAGCGCCGCCAGAACCCCACGGCGAGGACGCGGCCGGCCGCTGCGGCCCGCTCGCCCAGGGCGGTCGCGGCGGCCGGGTCGAACCCGACCGGCTTCTCGCACAGCACGTGCAGCCCCATCGCGATCGCCCGGTCGGCCAGCTCGACGTGCAGGGGCGTGGGGGCGGCGATGACGACGGCGTCCGCGCCCAGCCCGCCCAGCTCGGCGAGGTCGGTGGCCGCCGCGACGCCGGGCGGACCTGCCCGGGCGGCCGCGCCGGGCAGCGAGTCGCACACGGCGCGCAGCTCCAGTCCCGCCGCAGCGCCCGCGGCGGCGATGTGGCGGCGGCCCATGCGCCCCGCGCCGACGACGGCCAGGGCGAGCGTCACCGCGGCGGCCCGGTCGTGTCGCGGACGACCAGGCGCGGCGGGATCCGCACCGGCGCGGCCGTCATCGTGCCGGTGGCGAGCGCCTCCATCAGCATCGCGGCAGAGGCCCGTCCCACCTCACGCACGTCGGTTGCCACGGTTGTCAGCCGGATGCGCGCGTGCCCGGCCAGCGGGATGCCGTCGTAGCCGACCACGGAGAGGTCGGCGGGGACGCGGAGCCCCTCCGCGGCGAGCTCGTCCAGCAGCGCGATGGCGGTAACGTCGTCGTGAGCGACAACGGCCGTCGCGTCACGGCGCTGCTCGACCAGCTCGAGCCCGGTGGCGCGCGCCGCGGCCGCCAGCGCCAGGCGGCGCCGCTCCGCGCCTGTCTCGTTGACGGTGTGTCCGGCAAAGGCAACGCTGCGGTGCCCGAGCGCCGCGAGGTGGGCGGCGATCGCCCGCATGCCGTCCTCGTCGCAGGCATCGACGACGCCCAGGCCGTGGTTGCCGGTGCCCTGCGCCGCCGCCAGCACGCCGGGCACGCCCAGCTCGTTCAGCCGCCGCTCCAGACGGGAGCCGCGGGTGAGGCCGCCGATGATGACGCCGTCCGCACGCCGCTCCAGCAGCGCCTCCAGCTGCGCCGCCTCGACCCCCGGATCGCCGTCGGTGTTCGCCATCACCAGGCCGTGCCCGAAGCGGCGCAGCTCGCGCTCGATGCCGACGGCGAGCTGCGCGTAGAACGGGTTGACGGCGTCCGGCACGACCAGGCCGATCAGGCCGGTCGAGCGGCGGCGCAGCGCCCGGGCGACCCCGTCCGGCCGGTAGCGCAGCTCGCGGATCGCATCCTCGACGCGGCGTCGCGTCGCCGGCGCCACGACATCGCTGCCGCGGACGACGTTCGACACCGTGGACTTGGACACCTGGGCCCGGCGGGCGACGTCGGCCAGCGTCGCGGGCATCGGCTCAGCCGTTCCCTGCGGCCCGCCGGAACGCGGCGGCGAGCAGCTCGATGTCAGCCGTCCCCGCGCGGGCGTCGCAGCGCACCGGGGCGCCGCCCGTGATCGCGGCGTGGAGGCCGCGCAGCTCGCTGCGGAACGCCTCCTCGTAGGAGACGTGCACGTCGCAGGACGTCAGCCCGATCGCGCCCTCGCTGCGGCGGACGGTGAGGCGGGTCGGCTGATGGCGCAGGTAGGGCGAGGGGAAGCCCAGCTCGAGCACCCGGTCGGCGCAGTAGACGGTGAGCCGCTCGCGGTACTCGGCGACGCCGGACAGCTTGAGGTGGGTGAGCTGTGCCCGGCCGCCGCCCGGCAGGCGCACGCCCATCGTCACCGCTCGGCCCTCGTCCCAGGCCGCCGCGTCCAGCAGCTCGCAGGGCGGGGCGGCGCCGTACGCGGCGGCGATCCCGTGCACCAGGCTGATGTCGTGCACCAGGCAGCCGAGGAAGCCGTCGTGGGCGGTGACGTCGGCGTCGGTGGCAGTCCGGCCCGCCTCCTGCTCGACCGCGGCGCGCGTGCGGGCGCGGGTGTCGGCGATCAGCTCGGCGGGCACGTCGCCGCCGGCCGCCATCGGCAGGTGCGAGACGAACGGGGCGAAGTCGGGGTCGTTCACCTCGACGGTGATCGTGCGGATGTCGGCCGGGTCGTCCGGCAGCAGCTCGAGCAGCCGCTCGAACGCCGGGTCGTAGCGCTTCATGGTGCCCACCTGGGCAACCAGTCCGCGCTGCTCGGCTCGGTCGGCGACGGCGCGGCAGTCCGCCACGGTCAGGGCCAGCGGCTTCTCGCAGAACACGTTGACGCCGGCGTCGAGCGCCGCCAGCGCGACCTCGGCGTGGACGGCGTCGGGCGCGGCGATCACCACCGCGTCGAGGCCGAGCTCGAGCAGCGGCGCCACGTCGTCGTGCAGCTCGGTCACGCCGTAGCGCTCGCCGACGGCCGTGCGGGCGGCATGTGAGGGGTCGGCGATGGCCGTGAACGCGAACCGCTCGCGCTCCTCCCACAGGTAGAAGGCGTGCTCGGCCTGCGCCACCAATCCGACGCCGACCAGCCCCGCCCGGAGCCGCCGCGTACCGTCGTCGCCGTCCATCTCAACTCCCCGGTTGGAACGATGCAATTCGGGTGGTAGCATACGCCGCCATGCCCGTCCGCGTCGCCACCGCGCCCTGCTCGTACGGCGTCTTCGAGATCACGGTCGACCGGCCCGGCCTCCCGGCCGGGAGCGAGCTGGCCGAGGTGATGGCGGACGCGGGCTACGAGGGCACCGAGCTGGGCCCGCCCGGGTACTTCGGCACCGGTGGCGAGGTGGGCGAGCTGCTGGCCGCGCACGGGCTCGAGCTGATGGGCTCGTTCCTGCCGCTGCGGTTCTCGCGGGCCGACGGCTTCGTCGAGGACATGGAGCTGATGGATCGCGCGCTGGACACGCTGGAGGCGGCCGCCGCGGGCGGGACGCTGCCGGTGGTGCTGCTCGCGGACGCGTTCGTCGAGCCCGACCGGATGCGCTGGGCGGGTGCGATCGAGGAGCACCGCGAGACCTGGCTGCCGCGCCATCGGCAGCAGCTGCTGATCGCCAACCTGGCCCGCGCGGCGGAGCGCTGCCGCGACCGCGGCTTCACCGTGTCGCTGCACTACCACGCCGGCACGTACGTCGAGACCCCGCGGGAGATCGCGTCGGTCGTCGAGGAGATGGACACCGACCTGCTCGGCCTGTGCTTCGACACCGGCCACAGCGCGTTCGGCGGCGGCGACCCGCTCGGCTTCCTGCGCGAGTACGGCGAGCTGGTCAACCACGTGCACATGAAGGACGTGGACATGGCGAGGCTGGCCGCGGTACGCGACGCCGGCGGCGACCTGGTGACGGCCTGGGAGGCGGGCGTGTTCTGCCCGCTGGGCAGCGGCGACGCCCGCGTCGGCGAGTGCCTCGACGAGCTGGTCGGCCGCGGCTACGAGGGCTGGATCGTGGTCGAGCAGGATCGCGTGCTGGCGCCCGAGCAGCCGTTCGCGGTGGCCGTCGAGGACGGCCTGGCGAACCGCGCCTACCTGCGCGAGCGCGGGCTGTGAGCGCGGCCGCCGACCTCGGGCGGCGCAGGCGGCTGCACCGGATCAGCGACGGCGGGGTGTTCGCCCTGGTCGCGATCGACCACCGCGACTCGCTGCGGGTGGCGTTCGAGGGGCGCGGGGTCGCGGCCCCGGACGGCCCGGCCATCGCGGCGCTCAAGGCCGAGATCGTCGAGGCGCTGGCGCCGGCCGCGACCGGCGTCCTGGTCGACGCCGAGAACGGCGCGGCGGTGCTGGCGGCCGGGGCGGCCGGTGCGCCGCCGGTGGTGATGCCGCTGGAGGCGCAGGGGTACGCCGATGCCGCGGCCGGCCGCGTCAGCTCGTTCCTGCCCGGCTGGGGGCCCGACAAGGCGCTCGCCGCGGGCGCCGACGCCTGCAAGCTGCTGCTGCCGTTCCGCGCCGACCACGGGGCGTCCGCCTCGGCGCAGGTCGAGGTCGTGCGCCAGGCGGTAGAGGGCTGCCACGCCGCCGGGCTGCCGCTGGTGCTGGAGCCGATCGTCTACCGCTTCGAGGGCGAGGAGCACGGCGACTTCGACGAGCGGTTCGCCGCGCTGGTGCTGGCGGGCGTCGAGCGGCTGGCCGGCCTGGGCGCCGACATCCTCAAGGTGCAGCACCCGACCGCCGCCGACGGCTCGGCCGAGTGGTGCCTGCGGATCGACGAGGCCTGCGGACCGACGCCCTGGGTGCTGCTCGGCGGCGGCGCCGGCTACGAGGACTTCGCGGGGCAGGTGGAGACGGCCTGCTCGGCGGGTGCGTCCGGGTTCATCGTCGGCCGCACCGCCTGGGCCGGTGCGGTGACCACGGACGACGACGAGCGCCGCCGGTGGCTGGCCGAGGTGGGAGCCCCGCGCCTGCGCGCCATCCGCGACCGAGCCGCCGCCCTCGCCCGGCCCTTCACCGCCCGCGTCCCCGCCCCGCCGGACTACCCACCCGACTGGTTCATGTAGGGCCACCGTCAGGAGCCCCACCTGGCGCCACGGAGTGTCCGGCACGTCGAGAGGCGACCAGGAGACGCGAACGGGTTGGGCCGGTGCCGGACACGGAATGGTTGTCCACCGGCGCCGCGGTCAGGGGCTCAACCCTCGCCTCAGAGCCGCGGGTCGAGCACGACCTTCATCGCCTCAGGCGACTGGCTCAGCTCGATCGCCTCGCCGGCCTGGTCGAGCCCCATCCGGTGCGTGACGATGCGGCGCAACGGCAGCCGGTCGAGGTGCTCGACCATCAGGTCGAGCGCGGACGCGTAGGCGGGCAGCACCTCGCCGGCGATGCCCAGCACGAGGATGCTCTTCATGCACAGGTGGCGGTTGGCGTTGATCGCCGTCTCGCCCATGTCCACGAACGCGCCGGGCTCGATCAGCGTGCCGCCCATCCGCAGCAGCTCGATCGCCTCGACCAGGGCGTCGCCGACGCCCGTGCAGTCGACGACGACGTCGGCGCCCTCGCCGCCGGTCAGCGCGAGCACCGCCTCGAGGCGCTCGGCCTGCGTGGTCGCCGACGCGTCCAGCACCAGCTCCGCGCCCATCGCCCGCGCGTGGTCCAGCCGCGGAGCGAGCGGGTCGATCGCGACCAGCGTTCCGGCGCCCAGCATGGCCGCCTTGACCAGGTGGCAGAGCCCCAGCGGCCCCAGGCCCAGCACGACCACCGTGTCGCCCTGCCGGAAACCGCCGCCGGTCTCGGTCATCCGCGTCGCGGAGTCCAGCCCGTGCGTCACCGCCATCGGCTCGGTCAGCACGGCCACCTCGTCGGGCAGCTCCTCGGGCACGCGGAACAGGTGCGTGCCGGGCAGCAGGTACATCGCCTCGGCCCAGCCGCCGAACAGGCCAGGCGGACGGCGCAGCGTCAGGCTGTTGCCGTAGTCCTCGAGCCGCGAGCACATGAAGTACGGCCGCCCGGCACGGCAGGCGGCGCACGTCCCGCACTCGATGTTGGCCGCCACGACGACGCGGTCGCCGGGAGCGAGCGGGCGCCCTTCCCAGTCGAGCGGAGCCGGGCCGGGGCCGACGGCCTCGAGCACGCCGACCGTCTCGTGCCCGCAGATCAGCGGGTAGTCGATCCCGTGCTCGTGCGGCGTGCCGGCGTACTGCAGGCTCTCCCCGCGGAACGTGTGCTTGTCGGTGCCGCAGATCCCCGACAGGCCGACGCGCAGCACGGCGCCGCCGGCCTCCGGCTCGGGCAGGTCGAACGACCGCACGCCGATCCGGCCGGGCTGTTCGATCACCGCCGCCCGCACCGCCGTCACGCGGCCGCCTGAGAAGCGCGGAACATCGCGGTCAGCGTCTCGATGTCCAGCCGGGCCTGCTCGGGCGGCGTGCGCACCGGCGCATCATCGACCACGGCGGCGTGGAAGCCGAGCAGCTCGCGGACGAACGCCTCGTCGTGCGAGCGCACCGTCGTCGACGTGCGGGCCGCGCCCGGCGCCGCCGACCGCTCGTAGACCGAGGCCGCCCCGCGCAGCCAGGGCGAGGGCAGGTCGAGCGAGCGGATGCCGTCGTCCGAGTAGACCGCGATCCGCTCGTGGTGCTCGTGCAGTCCCAGCAGCTGGATCCAGGCGCTGTCCCAGCGCGCGCCGCCCGCCAGCCGCGCGACCGCGTTCAGGGCGCCGCCGTCCGCCCACCAGGCACTGTGCTCGACGGCGACCGGCAGCGGCTCGCCGATCGCCTCAAGCAGCCCGTTGACCGCGTTGACGAAGTGGACGAGGCTGCCCAGGTACCCGTCCACGAATGCGCGCACCTGGGCCGTCGTGGTCGCGCCGGCCTCCGCCGCCTGGGCCCGCTCGCGCTCGTCCAGCGCCGCCGCCAGGTCGGGCGGGACATCGCCGCGCAGGATCTCGCCGTGCAGGAAGTAGGGCAGCCACTCGGGGTCGTGCGCGACGACGCTGACGTAGCGGACGCGCTCGGCGCCGGGCGGCGAGGTCGGCGCGCATGGCCTCGTAGGCGGGGTCGAAGCGCTTCATGTAGCCCACCTGGACGACGCGACCCGCGCGGTCGCGGGCGGCGATCACCCGGTCGGCGTCGCCCAGCGTGATGCAGAGCGGCTTCTCGCAGAAGACGTGGAGCCCGGCGCCCAGCGCCGCGCAGACGGTGTCGGCGTGGTCGGCCGCCGGCGTGCACACCAGCACCGCGTCCAGCCCGTCCGCCGCCAGCAGCTCGTCGGCCGAGGCGACCGCCAGAGGCACGCGGTAGCGCTCCGCCAGCGCCTCGCGCACCGTCGCCCGCGGCTCGGCGATGGCGGCGATCCTGAAGTGCTCGCCGAGGGCGTCCAGGTTGGGCAGGTGGACGGCCTGGGCGATCAGCCCGCAGCCGACCACCCCGACCGCCAGGCGGTCGCCCATCAGGCGCGGCCGGCGCGGACGCCGCGCAGGCTGCGGATCAGCGCCGGGAGCCCGAACCCGACCAGGCTGAGCGCGAGCGTCGCGCCCAGCAGCATCGTTGCCAGCGCGTTGACCTCGGGCGTGATCCCGAACTTGACCTGCGTGTAGATGTAGATGGGCAGCGTGTTCTGGCCGCCGATCAGGAACAGCGTGATGATGAACTCGTCCAGCGAGAGCGTGAAGGCGAACAGCGCGCCGGCCAGCACACTGGGCAGGATCAGCGGCAGCACGATGTAGCGCAGGCGGTTCGGCAGGTTGGCGCCGAGGTCGCTGGCCGCCAGCTCCAGCCGGCGGTCGAAGCTCTGCAGCCGCGACGCCACGATCAGCATCACGAACGGCGTCGTGTAGACGGTCTGGCCGATGACGGCGGTCTCGGTGGAGAGCTGGATCGAGAGGTAGCTGGTGAACAGCGTCAGCAGGCCGACGCCGATCAGCAGGCCAGGGATCATGATCGGCAGCATGAAGCCGGCGCGGATCGCCGTCCGGAAGCGCAGGCGGGCGCGGGCGAGGGGGAAGGCGGCGGCGGTGCCGATCACCGTTGCCAGCAGGGTCACCTGGGCGGCGACCTTGAGCGTCGTCCGGGTCGCGTCCTGGATCTGGTAGTTGTTGAACACGTCCCGGTACCACTGCAGCGTCCAGCCGGTGATCGGCAAGGTGCCGTAGCGGTTGGCGTTGAAGCTGAACAGCACCAGCAGCGCGACCGGCGCGAACAGGAAGACGTAGACGAGCATCGCCCACGCGGTCAGCGAGCGCCGCGCCAGCGTCGCGTGGCGGGCAACGACCTCGGCGTCCCGCGCGCTACCGGGCATAGACGTCCTCGACGTCGATCGAGCGGCGGAACAGCACCAGCAGCGCGACGATCATCGCCGCGATCAGGATGGACGCCGCCGCCCCGCGGGTGTACTCCGCCCCCTGGAAGAAGTTGACGATCAGGTTGCCGATCATCACGCCCTTGGTGCCGCCGACCAGCTGCGGCGTCAGGTACTCGCCCAGCACAGGAATGAACACGAAGATCACCGCCGTGGTGATGCCGGCCCGGATCTGCGGCAGCAGGATCCGCCGGATCGCCGTCAGCGGCGGCGCGCCCAGGTCCATGGCCGCGGTCAGCAGCGACCAGTCGAACCGCTCCAGCGCTGCGAACAGCGTCAGCGCGGCGAACGGGAAGTAGAGGTAGGTCAGCACCACGATCACCGCGGTGCGGTTGTAGAGCAGGAACGAGAGCGGGTGGTCGATGATCCCGGCGTCCATCAGCAGGCGGTTGATCACGCCCTTCTCGCCCAGGATCGTGATCCACGCGTAGACCCGCAGCAGGTAGCTGGCCCAGAACGGCAGGATCACCAGCAGCAGCATCGGCCGCTGGATGTGGCGGGGGACGTGCCGCGCCAGCCAGTAGGCGAACGGGAAGGCGGCCGCGATCGTCAGGAACGTGGCGACCGCGGCCATCCAGATCGTCGCCCACAGCGTCCGCACGTACGTCGGCACGGACAGGAAGTAGTGGTAGTTGTCGAGCGTCCAGTTGTGGACGACGTTGTAGTCGATCGTCTCCCAGAAGCTGTAGGCGACGATCAGCGCCATCGGCACCAGGAAGAAGCCGCCGAACAGGATGATCGCCGGCACGAAGCCGGCGTACTCGACCAGGCGGCCGGTGCGACCGGCCCCGGACTGCGACGTGTCGCCGCCCGGAGCCGGAGTCACCGTGGTTGTCTCGCCAGCAACCGCCAAGCCTACGCTCCGAAGACCTCGTTGAACGCGTCGGTGACGGCCTGGGTGTTGCCGGACGGGCCCTTCAGCGTCATCTGCTCGGCCTTCTCGGGCTGGTTGTAGAGCAGCGCGTCGGCCCGCTCCTTCTGGCCCTGGTTGACGAGCAGGGCGTACGCCTTCTCGTTGAACAGGGGCCGGCCGTTGGTGATGAAGTTCTGGGCGATCCAGTGCGCCCGCTCCATCTTGTCGATGAACGGCACGAACAGGCTGCCGTCGCTCGACGACTTGACGATCTGCTCGCAGTCGATGAACCCGTAGCTGCCCTCGGACGGGTAGGCGGCCTTGATCTCCGGCCCGCCCGCATCCTTCACGCGGTACTCGGTGCCGAGGTTCTCGAGCGCGATCCACGCCGAGCCGTCGGTCAGCGCGGCGATCGACTCCGTGTTCTGCGACACCAGCTTGAGGATGTTCGGCTTCAGCTGGGCGAGGAAGTCCTTCGCCTTGCTGATCTCGTCGGTGGTCGGGTTGTACGGATCGCTGGCGCCCGTCGCGATGGCGGCCATCGCCATCAGGTCGGTCGGCTGGTTCTCGACGACGATCTTGCCCTTGTACTTGGTGTCGAGCAGGGCGTGGAACGAGTCCGGCGTCGTCGTGACGTTCGCCGGGTTGTAGTAGATCTGGATCGTCGACCACGCGAACGGGTAGCCGATCGCCTGGCCGCCGGCCTGGAAGAACGAGAAGTTCTGGGCGTTCGAGTAGAGCTCCTTCGTCGCCCCGATCTCGCTCATGTCGAAGGGCTGCGTGAGGCCGTCGTCGTGGAACTTGGGCGCCCACAGCGCGTCGATCGACGCGATCGTGAACTGCCCACCGGTCTGCTTGATCTTGAGGTAACCCTCGGAGTCATCCGAGAACAGCGTCGGCGACGCCGCGATGTTCGTCTCGGACTTGACCGCCTTGATCTGGGCGGGCAGGTAATGGTCCGACCACGTCAGCCAGTTGATGTTGCCCCCCGCGGCGGTGGCGCCTGAGCCTCCGCCTGCGCTGCTCCCGCTGGAGCTGCCCCCGCAGGCCGCGGCCCAGAGGCCGACAGCCCCCGCCGCGCCTGCGAACAGGGCGCCCCGTCTGGTCAGCCGCATGTCACTCATCCGCTCCTCCTTCGTGCGTCGTCCGGTTCTCCCGATCGAGGATCACTCCGTCCTCGGCGTTCCATGTCAGGGCGACTGGGTCGCCCGGTTGCGCGCGGAAGGCGGCGGCGTCGCCTCCGTGCAGCCATGCGGTGACAGGGGTCTCCATCCCCGACACCGCCGTGGTGACGCGCAGATGGCTGCCAAGGAACGCCGTCTGCACGACCGTCGCCGGAAGGCCGTCGCCCTCCGGCCCGACCGCGATCTGCTCGGGCCGCACCATCAGGGTGGCCTCGGCCCAGCCGTTGTCCGAGGGGACAGGAAGCCGCACATCCCCCGGCCCCAGCGCGCCGCCCTCGCCGCGGCGCACGTCGATGAAGTTGGACTCGCCGATGAAGTCGGCGACGAAGCGGCTCGCCGGCCGCCGGTAGATCTCCTCGGGCGTGCCGATCTGCTCGACGCGGCCGTCGGCCATCACCGCGATCCGCTCGCCCATGCCCATCGCTTCCTCCTGGTCATGCGTTACGAGGACGAACGTGGTGCCGATTTCCCTGTGGATCTGCGAGAGCTCGATCTGGAGCCGCTTGCGCAGCTTCAGGTCGAGGGCGCCGAGCGGCTCGTCCAGCAGCAGCACGGCGGGACGGTTGACCAGCGCCCGGGCGACGGCGACGCGCTGCTGCTGGCCGCCGGAGAGCTGGGTCGGCAGGCGGTCGGTGAACTCCTCCAGATCGACCAGTCGGAGCGACTCGGCGACGCGCTCGCGCGCCTCCTGCCTGCCCACGCGGGCCATCTTCAGCCCGAAGCCGACGTTGTCCTTGACGGTCATGTGCGGGAACAGCGCGTAGGACTGGAACACCGTGTTGACCGCGCGGCGGTGCGGCGGCACCCGGTCGACGCGCTCGCCGCGGATGTGGATCTCGCCCGTGGTCGGGGCCACGAACCCGCCGATCAGGTTGAGCGTCGTCGTCTTGCCGCAGCCCGACGGCCCGAGCAGGCACATGAACTCGCCCTCGCGGATCTCCATGTCGGTGGGTTGCAGCGCGACCGCCTGGCCGTACCGCTTGGAGACGCCGTGCAGGGCGATGCCGACGGCGTCGCTCATCCGGCGGCCCTCGCGGTCGCCCAGCCCTCGACCGCCTCGCCGGGGCAGCCGCAGGAGCGCCGCACCTCGAGCCGGACACCGATCCGGTGTTCGCCGGGCGCGGCCTCCGGGTCGTCGATGGCGGCCACCAGCATCCGCGCCGCCTCGCGGCCCAGGTCGGCCGCGTCGTAGGCGACCGAGGTCAGCGAGGGGTCGAGGTAGCGGCCGTAGTAGGGGTCGTCGAAGCAGGTGAGGACGACGTCCTCGGGGATGGCGACGCCGAGGTCGCCCGCGGCTGCCAGCACGCCCAGCGCGAGCTCGGCGCTGGCGGTGACGACGGCCTGGGGCGCGCCGCGGCCGGCCAGCAGGTCGCGGGCGGCCGCCCGAGCGCTCTCCACCGTCCAGGCGCACTCGCGCACTGCGAACCCGTCCGGCCCGATGCCGTGGCGGCGCACGGCGTCCTCGAACCCGTGCCGGCGCTCGGCGCCGCTGGTGCCCTGGTCGGGGCCGACCAGCAGCGCGATCCGGCGCAGCGCGTGGGTGCCGACCAGGTGGTCGACCAGCAGGGCCATGCCGCGCGCGTTCTCGATCCGGACGGTGCCGCTGCCCGCGCCCGGGACGATGTCGTCGATGAAGATGCAGGGCGCCGCGTCCGCGCCGACGGTCGCCGCGAACTCGTCGCGGGGCAGGCCGGCGGTGCACAGCAGCAGCCCGTCCACCTGGTGCTCGAGCAGCAGCGCGAGCGCGGCGGCCTCGCGGCGCGGGTCCTGGCCCGAGTCCATCAGCATCAGCCGGTAGCCGGACTGCTCGAGCACCTCCTCGGCGCCCTTCAGCGTCGCGGCGTAGAAGGGGTGGGCGACGTCGGGGACGACCAGGCCGACGATCGAGGAGCGGCGCATGCGCAGCGAGCGGGCGACCGGGTGCGGCCGGAACCCGAGCGTGTTCGCGGCCTCGACGACGGTGGCGCGGGTGGCCGGCGAGACGTCGTTCCGGCCGTTCAGGGCACGCGACGCGGTGGACTGGGAGACGCGCGCCAGGCGGGCCACGTCCGCGAGCGTCGTGCGACTATGATCGCGGGACCGGAATCGATTCTGGAACACAGGATGGGGACTATCCCAGAGGCGCAACTCAGGTGTCAAGCGGCGGTCACGGAGCGGTGACGGCGCTGCGGCTGGCGGTCGCCGGGATGGGCGAGATCGGGCTCCTGCACGCGCAGAACGCGCTCGCGGCGGGGGACGTCGAGTTGGTGGCGGTGGCCGGCGGAGAGGCCGCCCATGCCGAACGGGCCGCCCGATCGCTCGGCCCCGGCGTGCGCGGGCTCACCCACGAGGCGCTGGCCGAGGCGGAGGACGTCGAGGCGGTCGTCCTGGCCACCCGGTCGATCGACCACGCCCGCCGCGCCGTGCCGCTGATCGAGAGCGGCAAGCACCTGCTGCTGGAGAAGCCGGGCGCGACCGACCTGGCCGCGCACGCCGGGCTGCGCGCCGCCGCGGCCGCCGATCCGCGGGTGATCGTCCACATCGCCTACAACCGCCGCTTCGACCCGGACTACCGGGAGGCGCGGCGGCTCGTGCGGGAGGGCGCGGTCGGTCGCCCGCTGCTGGTGCTGCTGACCAGCCGCGACATGGAGTGGCCGGCCGGCGAGGACCCGCGCCAGACGGGCGGGTTCCTGCTCGACATGGCCGCGCACGATCACGACGCCGCCTGCTGGCTGCTCGGCCAGGAGCCGGTCGACGTGTTCGCGGCGCGGCAGGCGCTCGTCCACCCGGAGCTGGGGGAGATGGGCGACCTCGACAACGGCGTCGTCACCGTGCGCTTCGACGGCGGCGGCATCGCCACCACGCACGTGTCGCGCACCTGCCGCTTCGGCCATGACGTGCGGTTCGAGGTGGTCGGCGAGGAGGGCTCGATCGTGGCCGGCGGCGGGGTCGGGGGCAGCGGGGTGGCGGTGCTCGGCACCGGCGACCGCGGGCGCTTCCCGGCCGATTACGCCGCGCGGTTCGCCGACGGTTACCGCGCCGAGCTGGATGCCTTCATCGCAGCGTGCCGCGGCGAGGCGGCTGGCGAGGCCGAGCCCGCCGGACTGGAGGACGACCGCCGCGTGGTCGAGATCGGCGTCGCGGCGCGCGCATCGGCTGTGGCCGGCCGGCCGCTGGAGACCGGCGTGGACTGGCCCTGGCCGGACGTCGTCGGCTGAGCATCGAGACTGCTAAACTCCGGTGAACGGCGCGGGGTGGAGCAGTCCGGTAGCTCGTCGGGCTCATAACCCGAAGGTCGCAGGTTCGAATCCTGCCCCCGCTATCTCGGAAGACCCTCGCTTGCGGGGGTTTTCCGCGTTAAGGTACCGGTCCTGTAGATTGCCGATCGAGGCCCGGCCCGACGGACTCCGGGCCTGTCCGGAGCGGCTGAGGAGGGTCAGATGAGCGGGTACACGGTCACGCAGCTTGACGAGATCGAGGAGCTCGACGACGGGCGCAACCCCTGGCGGCCGGTCCGCCACCACCTCGGCATCACGTCGTTCGGCATCAACGCGTTCACGGCGCACGCGGCCGGCGACCAGGTCATCAATGAGCACGACGAGGCGCAGCCCGGCGACGGTGAGGGCGACGAGGAGCTCTACCTCGTCATGCGCGGCCGCGCCACGTTCGAGCTGGACGGCGAGACGGTGGACGCGCCTGAGGGCACGCTCGTCTACGCCAGGTCCGGCGTCAAGCGCAGCGCCGTCGGCGCCGAGGCCGGGACGGTGGTCATCGCGATGGGCGGCGTCCCCGGGAAGGCCTACGAGCCGCACGGCTGGGAGCTCTGGGCGCCGATCAACCCGCTGTACGAGGAGGGCCGCTACGACGAGGCCGCCGACCGCGGCCAGGAGCTGCTCGACAGCGAGCCCCGCTACGGCGTGCCGATCTACAACCTCGCCTGCTGCGAGAGCCTCGCCGGCCGCAAGGCCGCCGCGCTGGAGCACCTGAGCCAGGCCGTGGAGCTGTCCGAGCGGCTGCGCGTGCTGGCCAAGGACGACTCCGACCTCGACGCGATCCGCGACGAGCCCGGGTTCAAGGAGCTGGTCGGCGCGTAGCTCCTGGCAGGCTGGCAGAATCGCGGCATGCGGCGCGCATTCCAGCAGGTGGACGTCTTCACGACCGAGCGCTACCACGGCAACCCGGTCGCGGTCGTGCTGGACGGCGACGGGCTCTCGGACGCGGAGATGCAGCGGTTCGCCTCGTGGACGAACCTCTCCGAGACGACCTTCGTGCTGTCGCCGACGCAGGACGGGGCGGACTACCGGCTGCGGATCTTCACGCCGGTCGCCGAGCTGCCGTTCGCGGGCCATCCGACGCTGGGGAGCTGCCACGCCTGGCTCTCCACCCGCGGCGGCAAGGCGCCGGTCGAGGTCGTCCAGGAGTGCGCCGCCGGGCTGGTGACGGTGCGGCGGACGGACGACGGCCTGGCCTTCGCAGCGCCGCCGCTGCTGCGGTCGGGGCCGGTCGAGGACGAGCTGGTGGGGCGGATCGCGGCGGCGCTGCGCATCGACCGCGCCGCGATCATCGACGCGCAGTGGGCGGACAACGGCCCCGGCTGGGTCGCGGTGCTGCTCGGCTCGGCCGAGGAGGTGCTGGCGCTTCGGCCCGGGTTCGTCGACCTCGACATCGGCGTGGTCGGGCCGCATCCGGAGGGCTCGCCGCTCGCGTTCGAGGTGCGCGCGTTCTTCCCGGTCAACGGCGCGATGGTCGAGGATCCCGTCACCGGTAGCCTGAACGCCTCGCTGGCCGAGTGGCTGCTGCGCACCGGCCGTGCCTCCAGCCCCTACGTCGCCGGCCAGGGCACCGTGCTCGGCCGCTCCGGCAGGGCGCACATCTCGCAGGACGACGACGGCGCGATCTGGGTCGCCGGCGGCACCGTGACCTGCGTCGGCGGCGCCGTCGAGATCTGAACCGAGCTACCCCCGCGCGCCCAGGATGTGGCTGAACGCCCAGTCGGGCTGCTCGATGCCGGAGCACTCGTTCGCGTCGATCTCACCCGGGCAGCCGCCGTTGTCGCGCTGGATCGCCCAGATCGAGAGCACGCCCAGCCCGGTGCGGGTGGCGAACCGCTGCAGCCGCCGCGCGTCGTGCAGCGTCGTCACCTCGGTCTTCCTCGGGTAGTCGTCGATCCCGGGCAGGATCGTGTTGCCCTCCATCCGCCACAGCTGGCGCGGCGACCGGTTCGGGTAGAGCGCGTGCAGCTGGTGGAACAGGCCCTTCGCGGCGCTGATCGCGGCGCCGCCCATGTCCGTGGTCGTGCCGTCGTAGTAGTCGAAGGTCATGATGTTGACGACGTCCACGCGGGTGTGGTGCGCGATCGCGCTCTGGAGCACGGCGAGCCCGTCCGACTCCAGCCCGTTCGGCGTGGTCGGCAGCGTGTACTCGACCTGCAGCGTGCGGCCGTGGTTCTTCGCCCAGCGCTCGACGCGGGCCAGCGCCTCGTTGCGGCGGTCGATGCCGGCCGTGTTCGCCAGCGAGCGGTCCTCGACGTCCATGTCGAGCCGGGTGACGCCCAGCGTCGTCACGACCGACTTGTACGCGGCGACGAGGTCGGCCATCGTCGTGCACGAGTCTGCGATCTCACGGCCTGTGTGGTCGGCGCTGTAGCCGCCGAACGACGGCACCACGTCGCCGCCCATCCGCCGCAGCCGGGCGATGTCGTGGACGTAGCGGCCGTTCGTGACCAGCCGCTTGGGGTCGCCGTTCCAGGCGGGCGAGCAGGAGTGCTTGTTGGTGCCCTCGACGAACGCCAGCGTCAGGTCGCTCGCGCCCGACTGCTGGGCGATGTCGGAGAGGCTGTCGGTCGTCCACGTCTCGAAGAAGGGCGCGTAGACGGCGTCGGGCAGCACGGCCGGGTGTGGCGCCGGTGCCGCACCCGCGGCTCCGGTCGATGCGACGGCGAGCGCGGCGACGACCGCCGCGAGCACGAGCTGGACGCGCAGACACTTCCTCAGCATGACGATCGCTCCCCAGGTAGCCGTCCCGACCTCGCTGCGATGGTACCGCCTGATCCCGTCCGCGGCCAGGGCCGCGGCCCTCAGGATGTGCTCCCGGCCTCCTCGCCGAGCGGCCGGAGCCACACGCTGGTGTGGGCCGGCTGCACCGTCCCGGACACGGTCGCGACCAGCTCGCCGCCCGCTGATCCAGCAGAGCAGCGCGCCGGTCCGGCTGCCGGGCGCCTCGATCAGCAGCACGATGCCCGCCGTGAAGAAGCCGAGCGTGAGGCTGACCATGGTCGGCGTGAAGCAGAACAGCCAGCCGACGGCGTTGTGCGGCTCGCGCCGGGTGATCAGCGCGCCCAGCACGGCCATCATCAGCAGGATGCCGGCATAGGGGAGGGTGTCCAGCGCCTCGCCCGCACTCAAGCCGCCGCCGGCGAGGGCGACCACGACGGACGCCGTCGGCAGCAGCGCCGTCGTCACGACGGCGGCCACCGCGAGCCGCGGGAAGGGATCCGGTGCGGGTGCCGAGCCGGTCATCGCCCCCATCCTCGCCGACGAGGCGTTACGAGACCGCTACGACGCGGCACGGGCATGCGCAGCGCAACCCGGGCAGTGCACCAGCAACTGCTCGTCGGGGAGCTGCTCCGCCTCCCAGCCGAGTGGCAGCGATCCTGCCTCGTCGGCGTAGCGCGTCACGCAGGCTCCGCAGTCGCAGCGGTACACCGCGCAGACGTACGGATAGGGTGCGTCGATGACCTCGAACGTCACGCCCATGGCCCGTAGTGTCGCAGCCATGTGCCGTCCGGCGCAAGGGGGGCGCCGGTGACGGCGGTTGCCCCGGTGGACGCCGCGCAGCTCCGGCGGCGGCGGATG
The DNA here is from genome assembly GCA_963797175.1 of uncultured Actinomycetes bacterium. GTDB lineage: Bacteria > Actinomycetota > Thermoleophilia > Gaiellales > JAICJC01 > DATLLN01. Next base: position 120,148 of record CAWCOL010000009.1, on the reverse strand, counting down.
ATCCTGATCGCCACCATCATCGGCTCCTCGATGACGTTCATCGACGGCACCGTCGTCAACATCGCGCTGCCGACGATCGGCCGCGACCTCCACGCCGGCCTCGCCGCTCAGCAGTGGGTGATGCTGTCGTACTCGCTTGCCGTCGCGTCGCTCTACATCGTGTCGGGCGCGCTGGGCGACCGGTTCGGCCGCTGGCGACTGTTCGTGGCCGGGGTCGCGGGGTTCGCCGCCGCGTCGGCCCTGGCCGGCCTGGCGCCCACCACCGGTCTGCTGATCGCCGGGCGCGTGCTGCAGGGGGTCGCCGGCGCGCTGCTGACCACGAACAGCCTCGCGCTGCTGCGCGCCACGTACGCGGAGGACAGCGGCTCCGCGGTCGGCCAGTGGACGGCGTGGAGCGGCATCGGCACGATGATCGGCCCGCCGCTGGGCGGCCTGCTGGTGGAGTACGCGTCCTGGCGCTGGATCTTCTTCATCAACCTGCCCGGCGCCGCCGTCGCGCTCGCCGCGGCCTGGGCCGGGCGGGGCGGCGAGCACCGCTCCGAGAATCCCGGCCACATCCAGGTGAGCGGCGCCGTGGCGATCGCCATCGCCTTCGGCGGCCTCACCTTCGCGCTCATCCAGGGCGCCCAGGCCGGGTTCGCCACCGTGCTCTGGGCCTTCGCACTCTCGCTCGCCGGGTTCGTCTTCCTGATCGCCTCCGAGCGGCGGTCGGAGAACCCGCTGCTGCCGCTCGAGCTGCTGCGGGCGCGGACGTTCGTCGTCGCGAACCTCTACACGCTGCTGGTGTACGCGGCGCTGGGCGGGACGACGTTCTACCTGGCGCTGTACCTGCAGTCGCAGGCCGTCGGCTACGCGCCCGCGCGCGCCTCGCTGCTCTTCCTGCCGATCAGCATCGTCATGTTCTTCCTGGCGGCGCGCTTCGGCAAGCTGGCCGACCGCGACGGCCCGCGGCGCTACCTGATCGCTGCGCCGCTGGTGATGGCGGTCGGGTTCGCGCTGCTCACGCTGGTGTCGGGCACCAACCCGCTGGTGCCGCTGCCCGGCGTGCTGGTGCTCGCGCTGGGGCTGGCGATGCTGGTCGCGCCGATCACAGCCACCGCCCTGCGCGCCGCGCCCGACCGCTACTCCGGCCTCGCGGCCGGGGTCAACACGACGGTGTCGCGGCTGGGCGGGCTGATCGCGACGCCGCTGATGGGCGTCGTCATCACGCTGGTCTTCGGCGCGGCGGCCGGGACGGCGACCGGCGGGCCGTTCGCCACCCACGGCCTCACGCCCGACCAGGTCGACGCCACGCAGTCGGCGTTCCGGGCGGGCATCGGGCTGGGGGTCGTGCTGTGCGCCGCCGGATCGCTGCTCGCCGCCCGCGGGCTGCGCCCCGACGACCGCTAGGAGATGTCCGCGGCGATGCCGATCTCGCCGGCGTCGCCGTGGAGGACGACGCGCGTCACGGCCGGCTCGCCGGGCCTGATCGCGGCCGGCAGGCGCTGTCCGCCCAGCCACGCCGCGAGGCGGTCGGGGTCGCCCGTCAGCTCGAGCGACTCCAGTTTGACGGCGCCCGCCGGATGGACGGCCTCGGCCCGGCCCGGCAGCGTGGTGCCCGGTGCCCACTCGATCAGGAACGGCAGGCACGGCTCCGCGGCGGCAGCCTCCACGCCCGCCAGCCGCCAGCGTACGAGCGAGCCATCGGCGCAGGCCCGCGAGCCCTCGGTCACCGCCAGTCCCAGACGCCCCGCCTCGGCGTCGAGGTTGTCGGTGCGGACGGCCCACGCGAAGGGCTGGAGCGGCCCCGCCCGCGTCGCCGCGACCCAGCGTCCGAAGGCGCTGGCCGCCGCCTCGTCCTCGTCCACGATCGCGATCAGCTCGAGGTAGGTCTCGCCCAGCGGCACGATCCGGTTGGCCGTGCCCCAGCCGGGATGCCGGCCGCCCTCGATCGACGCCAGTCCGTGCCGCGCCTCGAGCTCCCGGGCCGCGGGCACCAGGTCGTGGACAGCGATCAGGGCGTGGTCGAGCTGCATGAGCAGCATGCTATCCAGACAACGGGGTCAGACTCCAATCATTTCCCGGTGCGGAAGCCGGCACACATCCGGCGCGCGTCCCGCGGAAGATGTGACGGGGCTGCCCCCGGCCGTCACGGCCGGGGGCAGCCCGGGTTGGCCGGCCGCTAGGCCGGGCAGGGGTTGGAGGTCAGGTTGTTGTGGAACGTGTCGTACACCTGCTCGACGGTGCCAGGGCCCGAGGTCGGATAGTGCGCGTTCAGCAGCGCGCCGTACTCCGACTCGGCGGTCCCGCCGAAGGCGTTCAGGATGCCCGACAGATGGGTGCCGCCGACCAGCTTCCAGAGGCACCCGGTGCCGCCCTTGGTGGCGACGTAGAACGGGTAGTCACGTGACTGCGGCGGCGTGCCGAAGCAGTGCCGGCCCGGATGCGGGTCGGCCGGGTTGGCGATGTGCCGCTCACAGTTGAACTGGACCCCGCCGAACGGTGCGTCCGGCCGGAAGTCCTCGATCCGGGGCAGGATGTTCTCGAACGCGACCCGGCTGTAATTCGCCCCGCCGGTCGTCGTGGGACTGGAGAACGCGAGCGGCGAGGGCGTCAAGAGCTTCCCGACCGTCGCGTTGGTGATCGACCCCGGCCACGCGCGGTCGTCGTAGGAGACGCCGTCGAAGTCGAGGTCGCTGTCCCCGAAGACGCCGAGGCACCCGGTCACCTGGATCCGCGACGACTGGGTCGACGGGACCCCCGGCACCGGCAGGCAGTAGTTGTCGTCCTGTGGCTGGACGTTGTTGGTGTCGAAGCCGCCGCCCTTGGCGCACTCGAGGATCGGGCTGCTCGCGTCCACCTTGTCGCAGTACTGGAAGTGGCCGATCTCGTCGGACACCGAGACGTTGGCGGTGTGCGCCGTCCACATCAGCCGCGTCTTCTGGCTGGAGGTGGCGAACATCGGGTGGAACGCGTGCGGCACGAGGCTGCACGTGCTCGCGGAGGGATCGAACTTGACCGACGCGAACCCGTTCGACGTGCTGGCGACCATGCTGCCGGACGTGCCGGTCGTGAGGTCGTCCACGATCACGGTGAACCCGTTGGGCGTGTCGAACATGTGCACCTTCAGCCGATCGCCGTTGCCCATGAAGAAGTCCTTGCTGGGCGAGATGTTGAAGCGATCGCCGTTGAGCGGGTCGGCGGACGTCGCCGCCACGCCGTTCTTGGTCAGGAACGCGAAGTTCACGGGCTCGATGCCGGCGCTGTTCAGGCAGTCCGCGTTGTTGGCCACGCCGGTGTTCGAGTCCTGTGAGAACGAGTCGATGTTCAGCGCCGCGCACCAGCGCGTCGCGTCACAGCTGTTGCCGACCGGCCACTTGACCCAGCCGGGCGGGTAGAACTGCATCTCCATGAAGGCGCCGCCCGGGGCCCGCCCGAGGTAGTTCGGGCTGGACGGGTTGTCGCTGGTGAAGATGTTGCTGTCGCTGTCAGGTGCGCACGGCGTGTTCGGATAGGCCGCGCCCGGATGGGCCGGGTTCGGCGCCGACTGGTCGTCGCACATGTCCATCCCCAGCCAGAACGTGGCCCGGAGCTGGAAGTTGTCCGTACCGCCGCTGCCGTCCTGCGTCGGCTTCACCGGCGGGTCGCTGGGCAGCGTGACCTGGTACGTCGCGTCGTTGCCCGAGCCCGCCTTGTTGCCGTAGAAGAGCATGGCCGGCTCGTCGTGCCCGATGTACTCGCCGATGTTGACGCCGGCGCTGCGGGCCTTGTCGAAGAAGGGGAAGTCCTCCCACTTCTGGAACGGCTCCGTGCACGTCACGCCGTTCGTGTTGCACCAGTGCACCGGGGGTGCCGCCGCCTTGACGCCGGCGGCGGGGGGCTGGGACGTGGCACCAGCCGGGATCGACGTTGTGACCACCGCCATCAACACTCCCACTGCGGCGATCCCGACGATCCGTCTCCTCGTCAGGGGTCTCAACCTTCTCTCCTCCCACTCGCGGTTTATCGCGGACGCCAGGGACTACCCATGTGCGATCTGTGGCAAACGCCTCCGCGAGTGATCCAGGACACGTGTGCCGCAACGGCGCACCCCGGCCGCCGCGCTGCCGTAGGATCGACGCTCCCCAGAGGAAGGTGGAACCCGTGCCGCTCAAGCATCCAAAGGGGCCGTCCGGCCCTTCGCACGACCTGTCGCCCGCCCCGATCTTCACGCTCGAGGGCGACCACATCCCGCGCCACACGATGCCGTCCGGGCAGCTCGCTCCGGACGTTGCCTACCAGGTGATCAGCGATGAGCTGATGCTCGACGGCAACGCCCGGCTCAACCTGGCGACGTTCGTCACCACCTGGATGGAGCCGCAGGCCCGGCAGCTGATGGCCGACTGCCTCGACAAGAACATGATCGACAAGGACGAGTACCCGCAGACCGCGGAGCTCGAGATGCGCTGCGTCAACATCCTCAGCCGCCTCTGGCACGCGCCGGACGCCGCGAGCGCGACGGGATGCTCGACGACGGGCTCGAGCGAGGCGGCCATGCTGGGCGGGCTCGCGCTGAAGCGGCTGTGGCAGCAGCGGCGCAAGGCCGCGGGGGAGCCGGCCGACAAGCCGAACATCGTGATGGGCATCAACGTCCAGATCTGCTGGGAGAAGTTCGCCAACTACTGGGACGTGGAGATGCGGCTGGTGCCGATGGAGGGCAACCGCTTCACGCTGTCCGCCGAGGAGGCCGTGAAGCTCTGCGACGAGAACACCATCGGCGTCGTCGCCATCCTCGGCTCGACGTTCGACGGGGCGTACGAGCCGGTCGAGGAGATCTGCGCCGCGCTCGACGACCTCCAGGAGCGCACGGGGCTGGACGTGCCCGTGCACGTGGACGGCGCGTCGGGCGCGTTCGTCGCGCCGTTTGTCGATCCCCAGCTGGTCTGGGACTTCCGGCTGCCGCGGGTGGCGTCGATCAACGCCTCGGGCCACAAGTACGGCCTCGTCTATCCGGGCGTCGGCTGGATCGTGTGGCGCGACGCCGCGGCGCTGCCCGAGGACCTGATCTTCTGGGTCAACTACCTGGGCGACAACATGCCCACCTTCGCCCTCAACTTCTCGCGGCCGGGGGCGCAGGTCGTCGCCCAGTACTACAGCTTCCTGCGGCTCGGGTTCGACGGCTACCGCGCGGTGCAGGCGTACGCCCGCGACGTCGCCATGCGCCTCTCCTCCAACATCGCCGAGCTGGGCGAGTTCGAGCTGCTGACGCGGGGCGACCAGCTCCCGGTGTTCGCGTTCAAGGTGCGGGACGAGGTGGACAACTTCACGGCGTTCGACGTCTCGGCCGCGCTGCGCGAGGGGGGCTGGCAGGTGCCGGCGTACACCTTCCCGAAGAACCGCACCGACCTGGCCGCGCTGCGGGTGGTCGTCCGGCGCGGGTTCACCCACGATCTGGCCGACCTGCTGGTCGCCGATCTCAAGCGCCAGCTGGAGCGGCTCCGCAAGCAGCCCGAGCCGGTGCACGACAAGGCGGAGTCGAGCTTCCACCACTGAGCGGATAGGCTGGCGTCACGCATGGTCGAGCCCGGATCACCCGTCCCCGACGTCACCGTCCTGCTTCCCGCGGGCGAGCCCGTCCGGCTGCCCGAGCTGGCGGCGGACGGGCCGTTCCTGCTCGCGTTCTATCTGTTCGACTGGACGTCCACCTGACGATCCGAGCTGCGGCTCCTGCGTGACAGGAGCGCCGAGTTCGACGCGGTGGGCGCCCGCGTGTTCGGGATCTCACGGGACAGCCCGTACTCGCACCGGGCGTACGCCGCGACGCAGTCGCTCGAGTTCCCGCTGCTGTCGGACTGGTCGGGGGATGCGGTGCGGGCGTTCGGCGTCGCCCAGGAGCTGAGCGGCATGGGGAACGTGCCGGTGCGCAGCTGCTTCCTCGTCGATGCCGCCGGGGTCGTCCGCTTCGCCCGCCGCTACGAGGACGAGCAGGTGCCCGACGTGGACGAACTGCTGGCGGCTGCTGCCCGGCTCTGAGCGAGCAGCCGCTCGATGCGGGCGAGCGTCGCCGGGTCGACCGGTCCGCGCAGCCCGGCCGTCGTCCGTCGCAGCAGCACGTCCTCGGCCGTCAGCGCCCACTCGTGGCGTGCCGCCCACGGCACCTGGGCCCAGATGTCCGGCCCGTCCGGGCGGATCCGCTCGAGCCCGCCGTCGCCGGCGGCGGCGAGCACCGCGCCCGCGCGCGTCCCGTAGCTCCGGGCGAGGTTCGCCCGCACGTCGTCCGGCAGGCCGGGGTGCGACGCGGCCAGCTCCGCCTCGATCTCCCGCCGGCTGCCGGCGCCGTCGAGCGGCGCGGGGCGCGCGTCCGGCGCGGGCAGGCCGAGCGGCTCCAGGGCACGGCCGGCCGCCTCGATGCCGATCGCCCGCCACGTCGTCAGCTTGCCGCCGGCGACCGAGACCATGCCGCCCGGCCCGCCGCGGACGACCGTCTCCCGCCGTGCCCGGCTGGTGGCGCCGCCGGCCAGCGGCAGCACCCGGACGCCCGCGAAGCTCGACAGCACGCGCTCGGGTTCGAGCGCTGCGGGGCGGAGCGCCGTGGCCGCCTCCGCCAGCACGCGCTCGACGTCCGCATCGGTGGCCGCCACCGCGCCGGGGTCGCCGTCGAACCGGTCGTCCGTCGTCCCCAGCAGCACCATCCCCTCCCAGGGCACCGCAAACGAGACCCGCCCGCCGGCCAGCGGGGTCGTCACGGCGGACGTCCACCCGTCCCCGCCGCGGAGCAGCACGTGCACGCCCTTGGAGAGCCGGACGCTGCGGCCTGCCGCGGGATCCTCCATGCGCCGCACCTCGTCCACCCACGGCCCCGCGGCGTTCACCACGGCCCGGGCGGCGACCGCCGCCCGGGCGCCGCCGATCCGGTCGAGCAGCTCGGCGCCGGTGACGCGCCCGCCCCGCGTGCGCAGCGACACGACCTCGGCCCGGGTGATGACCCGGGCCCCGTGGGCCGCGGCGCTCTGGAGCACGGCCAGGGTCAGCCGGGCGTCGTTGGTGATGTGGTCGTGGTAGGCGACGGTGCCCCGGAGCGTGGACGTGTCGAGGTCAGGGACGCGGCGGAGCGCCTCGCCCAGCCCGATCCGGCCCGTGCGCCCACCCGCGAACCGCGCCAGCGCCGCGTAGGCGGCGACGCCGGCGCGCACCTCCCATAGCCGCACCGGCCCGTCGTCGCCCACCGGGATCAGGAACCGCATCGGCTCCACCAGGTGCGGGGCGACCACCTCGGCGTTGGCACGGCGCTCGGCGTGCGCCTGGCGCACCAGCCAGACGTCGCCCATCCGCAGGTAGCGCAGCCCGCCGTGCAGGAGCTTGGACGAGGCGCTGGAGGTCGCCCCGGCCAGATCGCCGCGGTCGACGACCGCCACGGAGGCGCCGGCCGCCGCCGCCGCCAGCGCCGTCGCGGCGCCGGCGATGCCTGCGCCGATCACCAGCACGTCGACGCGGCCGCCCGCCAGCCCGTCGAGCGCCGCCGACCGCTCGTCGGCCGGACGGGAGTCGGCGGGCATGCCCTGAGCGTAGAGGCGGCCGCTCAGACGGGCGGCAGCAGCGCCGCGGTCAGCGTGGCCGCCAGCCAGTCCGCGTAGCGGCGCCGCGACCAGCCCCGCGAGCGGCGGAGCAGGCCGTGGGTCTGGGGGCTGGCGATCGTCCAGACGGTGTCGGTCGCGGACGCCCGCGACATGCGCAGCGGACCGTTCGCCTCGAGCCATCCGACGAACTCGCCGATCGCCGCGTGCCGCGCGGCCTGGAGGCCCTGCTCGAGCTCGGCCAGGCCGGGGTCGCCGGCGGCCGCGGCGGCGACGATCGCCATCAGCGGTCCGGCGCGGTCGAGCCGGTCGGCGATGTCGGCGGAGAACAGCGCGATCTGGCGGGTCTGGTCGGGCTCGTCACGCACCCGCTGCGCGCGTGGCTGGTCGAGGATCGGCCGGTCGCCGCCGCGCGCCGCGCGCCGCACCAGCCGGCGCAGCAGCTCCTGCTTGTTGCCGAACGCGGCGTACACGGTGGGGCCGGACACCCCCGCCTCGCGTGCGATCGCGTCGATCGACGTACCGGCGTAGCCGCGCTCGGCGAACAACATCCCGGCGGCGTCCAGGATGCGCCCCTGCGTCTCCTCGGCCTGTCGGCGCCGCAGGGACGACCGGTAGGGGCGCGTGGTCTGCTTCTCGGTCTCGCTCATTCTGATAGAGTATCGCTCTAGTGAATAGTGTTCGACACCAACGAAGGAGTCGTGATCGTATGACAGTGCACGAGCAGGCGTTCGCCGAGCTGATCGAGCAGGGGTTCAACCAGGGAGACGTCGCCGTGGCCGACCGGCTGTTGGCCGCCGACGCGGTGGAGCACCAGCAGCACGGCCCTGACATGCCCGTCACCGGGCCGGCGGCGGTCAAGGCCGTGATCGCCACGCTGCGCGAGTCGTTCAGCGACCTGCGCCTCGAGATCCAGGAGATGACGACGGCGGGCGACATGGTCTGGGCCAGGATCCGCTCGACCGGCACCCACGACGGGCCGTTCTTCGGCAGCGCGCCGACCGGTCGCCGCTTCGCGATCGACGTGATCGACGTCGTTCGGTTCCGCGACGGCCGGATCATCGAGCACTGGGGCGTGGCCGACCGCCTGGGGGTCATGTTCCAGCTGGGCCTCGTCAGCCGGCCGGCGACGCCGGTGTCATGACGGCGCGGCCGCCTCGCGGTCGAGCTCGGCCAGCAGGTCGTCGAGGTCGAGATCCTCACCCGCGCCGCCCGCGAGGTGGCCCTCCCCGTCCCGCGGCCACTCGTCGAACGACCGGTCCCAGCACAGCTCGAGGTCGTTCCCGTCCGGGTCGGACAGGTACAGCGCCTCGTGCGTGCCGTGGTCGGTCCACTGGCGCAGCGGCCACTCGGCGTCGAGCAGCCGCCGGTAGGCGTCCGCCAGGCTCCGGCGGGTCGGGTAGCGGATCGCGACGTGGTGGAGGCCGGCGACGCCGTCCGGCTGCGGGGGGCCGCCGCCCGACTTCCACGTGTTGAACCCGAGGTGATGGTGGTAGCCGCCGGCGGCGACGAACAGGATGTCGCCCGTGGTGCCCCACCCGGGGACGTCGCGGTGCTCGGCGACGACGCCGAAGCCGAGCAGGTCGACGTAGAAGGCGCGGACGCGGTCGATGTCGGACGTGCGCAGGTGCACGTGGCCGATGGTGACGCCGGGGTCGATCGGACGCGGCGCCTGCTGGACGGGGACGACCCCGCCCTGGATGGTGGTTCGGTCGGACATGGCAGCTCCTCTTCTCTCCATCTCGGACGGATCGTAGTCACCGGGCTCCCGCGTAGACTTGCGCAGGGATGGAGCAGCGATCGGACGGGCGACACGCCTCGCTCGCCCTGCTCCGTGATCGGGTGGTCTCGAAGCTGCTGGCGGTCGAGCTCTTCTCGGGGCTGGCACAGGGCGCCACCGCCACGGCGCTGGGCTGGCAGGCCTACGGCAGGCGGCACGATCCGCTCGTGCTCGGCCTGCTCGGGCTGGCCGAGTTCATCCCCGCCGTCGCGCTGGCGCTGCCGGCCGGGCACGCCGCCGACCGCCGCGACCGGCGGCTGGTGGGCGGCGCCGGGATGGCGGGCACCGCGCTCGTCGCCGTGCTGCTGGCGCTCGACGCCGCCTCGGGCGACACCCAGGTGTGGCCGCTGTACGCCCTGGCGGCGGCCGCGGGCGTCGCCAACGCCTTTGTCGGCCCGGCGCTGGGGCCGCTGATCGCTGCGGCCGTCCCGGCGGGCAACCTCGCCCGCGCCGTCGCCATGACCCTGGCCATCTGGCAGGTGGCGATCATCGCCGGCCCGGCGACCGCTGGCGGCCTCCAGCTGCTGGGCAACCCGGCGCCGTACGTGTTCGCCGCCGCGGCCTCGGGTGTCGCCTGCGTGATCGTCGTGCTGGTGCCGAGATCGATCGGCACCGCCCATGTCGAGGAGGGCGAGGAGGCGACGCTGGCCGGGGCGCTGGACGGCATCCGCTACCTGTTCGCGGTGCCGCCCCTGCTGGGCGCGATCTCGCTCGACCTGGTCGCCGTGCTGTTCGGCGGTGTGACGGCCCTGATCCCGGTGTTCTCGCGTGACATCCTGCACGTTGGCGCCGCCGGCAACGGCATCCTGCGGGCCGCTCCCGGCATCGGCGCGGGCGCCGTCGGCCTGATCATGGCGGTGCGGCCGCCGCGCCGCCGGATCGGCCGGACGCTGTTCCTGGTGGTCGCGCTGTACGGGGTCTTCACGATCATGTTCGGCCTGTCCACCAGCTTCGCGCTCTCGATCGTCGCGCTGGCCGGCCTGGCCGCGGCCGACATGGTCAGCATGCTGATCCGGGGGACGCTGGCGCCGCTGCTGACGCCGCCGTCGCTGCGCGGCCGCGTCAGCGCGGTCGAGCGGGTCTTCCTGGGCGCGTCCAACGAGCTGGGTGCGTTCGAGTCCGGGGTCGCCGCGGCGCTGATCGGCGTCGTGCCGGCGGCGGTGCTGGGCGGCGCCGCCTCGATCGCGGTGGCGGCGATCTGGTCGCGCTGGTTCCCCAGCCTGCGGGCGATCGACCGGTTCGAGGACCTGCCCGAGCCGGAGCGCTCGCTCTCGCTGTGACCGCCCGCGGGGAGGAGCCGGGAGCCGCCGGCGGCGAGACCGTCCGGGTCTCGACGCTCGAGCTCTTCTTCGACCTCGTCTTCGTCTTCACGATCACCCAGCTGACGTCGGTGCTGGTGCACCATCCCAGCCTGCGGGGGCTCTACCAGGTCGTCCTCATGCTGAGCGTGATCTGGTGGATGTACGCGGGCTACGTCTGGCTCACCAACGGGGTCTCGCTGGACGTGGGCGGCCACCGGCTGACCCTGATCTCGGGGATGGCCGGCTTCCTGGTGCTGGCGCTCGCCATCCCCGGCGCGTTCTCGGGCAGCGGCACGGCGTTCGGCCTCGCCTACCTGGCCGTCGTGCTGATCCACGCCGGCCTCTTCACCCGAACGCTGTCACGCGGCGTCGCCCGCGCGATCCTCGGCCTGGCGCCGTTCAACATCGTCTCCGCCCTGCTGGTGCTGGCGGCGGGGGTGATCGGCGGCACGCCCGAGTACGTGCTGTGGACTGCGGCGGCCGTGCTCGAGTGGTCGACGCCGTGGCTGCGGCCGCCCAGCGGTTTCGAGATCGCGCCCGGGCACTTCGTCGAGCGGCACGGGCTGGTGGTGATCGTCGCGCTGGGCGAGTCCGTCGTGGCGGTCGGCATCGGCGCGTCCGGGCGGCCGATCGGCCTCGAGCTGGTGGGCGTGGCGGTGCTCGGCCTGCTGCTGGCCGCGTGCATGTGGTGGGCGTACTTCGGCGGCGACGACGCACGCGCCGAGGAGGCCCTGAGCGCGCTGCCGGCCGTGCCCCGGGCCCTGCTGGCGGTGCGCGCGTTCGGCCACTGGCACCTGCCGATCCTGCTCGGCATCGTCGCCACCGCCGCGGGGCTGAAGACCGCGACGGCGCACGCATTCGACGAGCTGCACCGCGCCCAGGCGCTCCAGCTGGGCGGCGGCGTCGCGCTGTTCCTGGCCGGCGACATCGGGTTCCGCCGCGCGCTCGGCATCGGCGAGAGCGGCCGGCGCACGGCCGCCCTCCTGCTTGCCGTGCTGACGATCCCGCTCGGGCTCGTGCTCCCGGCCATGGTGCAGCTGGCCGCGCTGGTTGCGATCCTGGCCGCGACCCTCGTCGTCGACCACGATCGGTGAGCCGCAGGGGTGTCGTCCCGGCCCGCGGCGGGAAACGAGACACGGAGCCCGTCAACTGACACAATCGGCGCCGGGCGCACGCCCGAGACGTCCGACCGAGGAGGACCACGGCATGGGAGCGACGAAGCCGGCGCTGCACGGGATGGCCGACATCCGTGCCTTCTTCCGCACGAACGCGACACCGATCCACTTCGTCTCGCCCACCGCGTTCAACCTGCTCGGCCTCGACCGCTGGGTGCGCGACTTCTACTACGTCACGTACTTCGACTCGTTCCAGGGGCACCATCCGCGCGTGTTCGTGCCGCGCGAGCGGCCGCCGCGGGAGTTCACCTCCATCGAGGACGTCTGCAACTACCTGCTCGGCCACAAGGAGGTCGTGGACTTCGTGGACGCCCGCGGGCCGGGCGGCAAGGCGACGTTCGTGATGTTCGACGAGGAGACCGAACGGCGGGCGTCGGCGATCGGGCTCGAGATCATCCACCCGCCGGCCGCGCTTCGCCGCCGCCTCGACTCCAAGATCGTGACGACCCAGATCGGCAACGACGCCGGCGTCCCCAGCGTGCCCAACGTGCTGGGGCGCGCCACCAGCCACCCCGAGCTGCTGCGGCTGGCGGAGGACGCGGGGCTGGGCGAGGACCTCGTGGTGCAGACGCCCTACGGCGACTCGGGCAAGACGACGTTCTTCATCCGCACGCCGGGCGAGTGGGACCGAAACGCCGCCGACCTGCGCGACCAGGAGCTGAAGGTGATGCGGCGGATCGATCCGCTCGAGGTGTGCGTCGAGGCCGTCATCACCCGTCACGGCACGCTGGTCGGCCCCTACGTCGCGTCGCTGATCGGCCACCCCGAGCTGACGCCGTACAAGGGCGGCTGGTGCGGCAACGACATCTTCCCCGAGGTGCTCGACGACCGCCAGCGCGAGCTTGCGGGAGCGATGACGCGGCGGCTGGGCGCGCGGCTTGCGCGCGAGGGCTACCGCGGCTTCTTCGAGGTGGACTACCTGCTCGACGCCGGCTCGGGCGAGATCTACCTGGGCGAGATCAACCCGCGCGTGTCGGGGCTGTCGCCGATCACGCACGTCACGCTGGGCGCCTACTCCGACATGCCGCTGTTCCTCTTCCACCTGCTCGAGTACCTGGACGTCGAGTACGAGATCGACCTGGACGAGATCAACACGCGCTGGGAGCGGCTGGCGGCCGAGGACGTGTGGAGCCAGCTGATCATCAAGGAGACCGAGGACACCGTGGAGTTGCTTTCGGCGACGCCGCGCACGGGCATCTGGCGGCTGGGAAAGAACGACAAGCTCGAGTTCCTGCGGCCGGCCAACGACTGGCACGCGCTGCTCAGCGAGGACGAGGCCTTCTACCTGCGCGTTGCCTCGCCCGGCGAGTACCGCTACCGCGGCGCCGACCTGGGCGTGCTTGTCACGCGCGGCCGGATGCAGACCGACGACCAGCAGCTCACCGACCGTTGCCGGCGCTGGCTCCGGGCGGTGCGCGGGGAGTTCGCCGGCACCCCGGCGGCGCCGGCGCCGTACTACGAGACGGCGATGGCGTTCAAGGGCACGTGACCAGGCTGCGCGAGACGCTGGCCCGCGCGCTGGGCGTTCGGCGCCGGCGCGAGGAGCCGCCCGAGGGCGTCCGCAGCGTGCCGTTCACGTTCGTCGCGGTGGCCGAGGACCAGCCGGGCGACGCCTTCCAGGCGCGCTTCGAGGCGGGCTGGGACGCCTACCGGGCGTGGTACCTGCAGAGCGGTGACGCGGCCCGCCCCAGCTACGTCGAGTGCCGCTCGGCGCTGCGCGCGCACATGCCCGAGCTGATGCCGACGTACGAGCGGGTGGTCGAGCTGGCCGGGGGAGGGGACGTCGCGGCGCGGATGCTGTCGCTGTGGTGCCCGCCGTCGTACCTGACCGGCTGCACCCAGGCCGTGCTGTTCCGGCCCGGCCCCGCCCTCGTCCGCAACTACGACTACGACGTGCACCGGATCGAGGGGACGATCGTCCGCACCTCGTACACGGGGCGCGGGGTGATCGGCATGAGCGACTGCATGTGGGGCCTGCTGGACGGGATCAACGATGCCGGCCTGGCCGCCTCGATCACCTTCGGCGGACGCCGCGAGACCGGTGAGGGGTTCGGCATCCCCCTGGTCGTTCGCTACCTGCTCGAGCTGTTCGAGACGACCGAGGCCGCAGCGGCGGCGCTGGCCCGGATCCCGGTGCACATGGCGTACAACGTCACCCTCGTTGACCGGATGGGCGACAGTCGCACCGGGTTCGTCAGCCCCGGCCGGCCCGCCGAGCTGCGCCGCCAGGAGGTGGTGACCAACCACCAGCACGCGATCGAGTGGGAGGAGTACGCGGCCGCCACCCGCACCATCGAGCGCGAGGCGCACCTGACGGCGATGGTGGCCGATGCCTCGCTGGACGAGGAGCGGCTGGTGCGCGCCTTCCTCGACCCGCCGCTCTACAGCCGCGGCTTCGAGCGCGGCTTCGGCACGCTCTACACGGCCGTTTACCGGCCGGGCGAGCTGGTCGCGGACTATCGCTGGCCGGGCTCGACCTGGCGGCAGTCGTTCGACGCGTTCGTCGAGGGGGAGCACACGGTGCCGCTGATCCCCGATACTCCGCCGGCATGAGCGCCGACGCCGCCGATCCGATCGCAGGGATCGCCTCCGAGCTGGAGGCCGTCGCCACGGCGTTCGTCCGCGAGCACCGCCTGCCGGGGGTCGCCGTCGGCGTCGTCCACGGCGACCGGCTGGCCTGGTCGGCCGGCGTCGGCTTCGCGGACATCGCGGCGCACGCCGCCCCTGGCACCGCCACCCTCTACCGGATCGCGTCGATCACCAAGACCTTCACGGCGACGGCGATCATGCAGCTGCGCGACGAGGGCCGTCTGCACCTGGACGACCCCGCCGTCGCCCACCTGCCCGAGCTGCACAGGGCCGAGAGCCCGTTTGGCGCGATCGAGACCGTGACGCTGCGGCGCCTGCTCTCCCACGAGTCGGGGCTGATCGGCGACCCGCCCGACACCGACTGGAACCTGCCGGTCTACCAGGGCGACCCGGCCGCCAACCTCGCCCGCGCCCCCGAGCTGGGCACGAGCGTGCCGCCCAACACCCAGCAGAAGTACTCGAACATCGGGTACCAGCTGCTGGGCGAGGTGGTCACACGGGTCTCCGGCGTGCCCTACGCCGAGTACCTGCAAGCCAACGTGCTCGACCCGCTGGGCCTGTCCGGCACGGGGTTCGAGCCGTTCGCCGCCGACCTCGAGGCGCGGCGGGCGACCGGGTATGCGCCGCGGCGGTTCAGCGACGACCTGACCGTCTCCGTCGATCCGCCGGCTACGCAGGCGGAGGGCGGGCTGTGGTCGTGCGTGGACGACCTGGCCCGGTGGATCTCCTTCCAGCTGCGCGAGGACGGCGGCGCCCGAGAGGGTGCGCAGGTGCTGGCGGGGCCGACGCTGGCCGAGATGCACCGCCCGCGCTACCTGGGCGACGAGGCCTGGACGGAGGCCTGGGCGATCGGCTGGTACGCGGTGCGCAAGGACGACGTGACCTGGGTGCAGCACGCCGGCGGCCTGCACGGCTTCATCACGAACGTCTGCTTCGACCCCAAGGAGCGGGTCGGCGCGATCGCCCTGATCAACGGCGACGGCGACGCACCGGAGCTGGCGATGGCGCTGGGGGCCGCGGCTCGCACCGCCGTGCGCGCGGCGCCCCGCCCGATCGAGCCGCCGGCGCCGCTGCCCTCGGCCTGGGCCGACCTGCTCGGTCTCTACGACCACCCGGCCCGCGAGCAGCCGCTGCGGGTCGAGTGGCGGGACGGCAAGCTGACGCTGATCGGCCACGTCGATGCGGGCACGCCGACGACGCTCCGACCCGCCGACCGCCCCGACGCGTTCGTGATCGACCCCGGTGTGCGTGAGGCGGGGGAGCCGTGCGAGTTCGTCCGCCGCGCGGACGGCCGCGTGCGCGCGGTGCGCGTCGGGCCCGAGGTGCTGCACCGGCTGGCGCCGGTCGACGACCTTTAGATCTCGGAGCGGGTCTCGCCCACGCGGGCGACGGCCTCGATCTCGACCAGCATGCCGTCGAAGAGGAAGCCTGCGAGCACCGCGGTGCTGGCCGGGTAGGGCGGGCTGAAGGTCTCGTGGCGGACGCGCTTGAACGTGTCGTAGTCCTCGGCCCGCGCCATGAACACCGTCATCTTGACCACCGTGTCCAGCGCCGGCGCCGGCGCCCTCCAGCGTCTTGGCCAGGTTCGCGTACGCCTGCCGGAGCTGCGCCTCGAAGCTGTCGGGATCGACCACTGCCCCGTCCTCGCCGAAGCCGCCGTGGCCCGCGGTGAAGACGAGCTCGCCGTCGCAGACGACCGACTGGGAGAACTCCCACGTTTCGGCGAACGGGAAGGGATTGGGGCCGGCCCGGTTCATCGGCGGCGATTCTACAGCGGCCGGCCCGCGGCCAGCAGGGCCACCGCGGCGGCCAGCGCGAGCGGCGCGGCGACGATCCCCAGGCGGCTGTACTCGCCGATCGACGGCGCTGCGCCCAGCGAGCGGCCGACCCGCAGCCAGAGCAGGGCCGAGAGCGAGCCGGTGACCGCCAGGTTGGGCCCGATCGCCAGCCCAAGCATCAGGGCGCGCGGCTGCGGCGGGGGCTGAGATGTGAGTAGCACCGCCGCCGGGAGGTTGTTCACGGCGACCGACGCGAGCGCGCCGATCGCCGCGGTCTCCCAGCGCCCCGCGCCGGCCAGCAGCGATGCCGGGCCGCTCCACTGCCGGGCCAGCACGCCCAGCGCGACGGCGGCGCCGAACAGGGCCGCGAGCTGGCCGATGCCGGCGGGCCGCGTCCGGCGCACGACGACCAGCACCAGGCCCAGTGCCGCCACCGGCACCGCCGGCGCGGTTGTCGCCAGGACGATCACCCCCGCGGCGGCCGCGGCGGCGATGCCCAGCATGCCCGGCCGCACCGGGGGCGGTGGGGCGGGAGGGCGGCCGTCGTGCAACACGTCGCGGAACCGCGCCAGCAGCACCGCTGCCGTCACGGCGATCGCCCCCAGCGTGGCCGGCAGCATCGCGGCCAGGAACGTCAGGCCGGAGACGCGCGGTCCCGACAGCACGATCAGGTTGGTCAGGTTCGCGCCGGGCAGCAGCGTGGAGGAAGCGTTGGCCATCAGCACGGCGCCGTACAGGAAGGGCGCCTCGCCCAGGCCGCGCGTCCGCGCTGCGTGCACCATCACCGGGGTCAGGAAGAGCACCGCCGTGTCCAGGTTGAGCGTGGCCGTGACGGCGGCGTCGGCGGCGAGCAGACCGCACAGCAGCACCATGCCGTGGCCGGGCAGCCGCCCGGCCAGCCCGCCCAGCCAGGCGAAGACGCCGTCCTCCTCGGCGACGGCGCCGATCGCGAGCAGCCCGCCCACGAGCAGGAAGGCGGGGCCCGCCTGTCGCACGGCGTCGCCTGCGGCCCCGAGCAGGCCAACGTCTGCGGCATCGGCCACCATGTTGCCAGCTCAGGTACCCCGGGGCGGGCCCGACTACACGGGGCGGGGAGCGACCCGTACGACGGCGTCGGCCGTCACGCGGGCGGATCCGGCGGCGCGGACGACGCCGACCAGGGCCGAGGCGCAGCGCGGATCGAACTGGCTGCCGGCGCACCGCTCGATCTCGGCCGTGGCGCCCTCGATCGAGAGCGCCTTGCGGTAGACGCGGTCCTCGGTCATCGCGTGGAACGCGTCGCAGACGGCGATCACCCGCGAGCCGAGCGGGATCGCCTCGGCGGCCAGGCCGTCGGGGTAGCCGCTGCCGTCCCAGCGCTCGTGGCTGGAGCGGACGAGCGGCACCAGCTCGGCGAAGTAGGGCACCGGCTCGAGGATGCGGGCGCCGATGTCCGGATGCTCCTGCATGCGGCGCGATCTCCTCGGCGCTCAGCGGCCCGGGCTTGCGCAGGATCGCCTCGGGGATGCCGATCTTGCCGATGTCGTGCAGCAGCGCACCCAGCCGCACGATCCGCGCGGTGGCGGGGTGGATGCCCAGCCGCTCGCACACGGCGCCGGCCAGGTCGGCGATCTGCGCGGCGTGGTCGTTGGTGTAGGCGTCCTTGGCCTCCAGCGCGGCGGCGAGGGCGCCCAGCGTCGCGAAGTACGCCTCCTCCAGCCGGTCGGACATGCGGCTGCGGGCGATCATCGCGCCGGCCTCGCCGGCCAGCGCCTGGCACAGCCGCACCTCGCCGGCGTCGAAGCGGCGGCGGCGCTCGTCGTACATCTCGATCAGCGCGAAGGGCCGGCCGTCCACGTCCATCCGCACCATCAGCAGCGACGCGGTAGCCCTGGCTCGACCAGCAGCCGCATCTCGCCCGCCTCGGCGTCGTCCGCCGTGCAGGTCATCGCGTTGCCGGTTGCGATCACCTCGGCCGTGCGCGGGTAGTCGGCCAGCGCGTAGTCGCCGGCGATGCGGTCGATGCGATGGGGCGGCCGGGCGTAGCCGGCCCGGTCGTGCACGGTGCCGCGGTCGAGGTCGACCAGCGAGATCAGGCACGCGCTGGCGTCCACGAACTCGGTCAACTGGCGGGCGAGGCCGGCCAGCGTCTCGGCGGTGTCGCCGCCGGCCGTGGCCAGCGCCTGGGCCGCCTCGATCACGCGCAGGGCGGGCTCCAGCTCGTCAGGCCGCAGGGGGCGGACTGCGGTGGTGTCGTCGGGAATCGGGATGTCGGCTGTCGCGGGAATCGGTTGCGTGCTGAGAAGACAGGGGAGCTCGGGAGCCTGTTTTCCACCCGATCGCCGGTATCCCTCTTTCGGGGGATATGTGCGGTACAGCACGATGATGGTTGGGTTCCTGACTGTGGCGTCGGTTGACCACCCTGGAGGGTCAGCCACCGATTCCTGGCACCGATGCGGATCGTGCTGTGCACTCGACCGGTGGTCGAACCGGAGCCAGGCACGGAGCCTGACCCTCGGTCTCGCAGGTTGGGCTCCAGACGGTGGCATGTCGCGCCGGAGCCGGCACGGCTGCTGTTGCAGCGGTACGCTCCGGCGCGCATGCTGCTCTCGATCCCGAGCCCTGGCGATCCGTTCCTCGTCGACGCGGGGCCGTTCCACATCCGCTGGTACGGGCTGCTGCTGGCGCTGGGCGTGCTGCTGGCCGGCTGGATCGCCCGCCGCGAGTTCCGCCGCCGCAGCCTCGACCCGGAGATGGTCTACTCGATCGCCGTCTGGGCGGTGCCGCTGGGCCTGATCGGGGCCCGCCTCTACCACGTGGTCACCGACTGGGACCGGTTCCACCACAACCTTTCGCAGATCCCGGCGATCTGGAACGGCGGCCTCTCCATCTTCGGCGCCGTGCTGGGCGGCATGGTCGGCCTGCTGATCGGCTGCCGCCGCACCCGGACGCGCTTCTGGGTGGTGGCCGACTGCGTCGCTCCGGGGCTGATCCTGGCCCAGGCGCTGGGCCGCTGGGGCAACTACTTCAACCAGGAGCTGTACGGCCGGCACAGCACGCTTCCGTGGGCCGTCAAGATCGACCATCCGCCAGCGCCGTACGCGCCCGGCTCCACCTTCCAGCCGACCTTCCTCTACGAGTCGCTCTGGGACGTGCTCGTCTTCTGCATCCTGATGTGGTTCATCCGGCGCTACTGGAACCGCGTGCCTGGCGGCACCGTGTTCGCGCTCTACGTCGTCCTCTACAGCCTCGGCCGCACGCCGATCGAGACGCTGCGGATCGACACGGCGGACATCATCCTCGGCCAGCGCGTCAACGTCTGGGTCGCCGGCCTGATCGGCGTCGTCGGCCTGGTCTTCTTCGTCATCCTGTTCCGGCGCAGGACGGCGACTCCGGCCGCGGCGCCGGGCCGCGCCTCGCCGGCCACCGCCGAGCCCGTCGCCGGGCACACGCCGACCGAGCGGCCGACGGCCGCGATCGAGGCGAGGCGCCGCACCCAGCGGCGCCGCAAGGATCCCTAGACCGAGCTCCGGTCGAGCAGGCGCTCGAGCGCGCGCACGCAGTCGGGGTCGGCCCCGCTGCCCTCCTGCCAGACCGCCGCCAGGGCGCGGCCCGACCCGGCCGGCGAGCCGTGGCCGCCGGCGCGGGCGAAGGCGTCGGCCGTCTCCAGGATGCGAGTCTCCAGCGGGCGCTCCCCGGGCGCCCGGTGGCGGGCGAGGATCCACTCGGCGGCCTCGCCGTCGAGGGCGCCGGCCGCGACGCGGGCCGCGAGCCGCTGATCGTCGTCCAGTTCGTAGGCGAACGCGGCCAGCCGCACCCGCTCGGCGCGGTCGGCGTCGAGGCCCATCTCCCCGGCCAGCAGCCCGGCCACCGCGCTCCGGCCCAGGCCGGCCGCGGCTGCGGGCGCTGCGGCCTCGGCCGCGCGCTCGGCGACGGGGTGGGCGGCGCCGGCGTGGGCGACGATCCTGCCGCCGCCCGCCTCCTGCGCCTGGGCCAGCGCGGCCATGGACAGCCGCACCAGCTCCTCCGGCTCGCCGCCGTGGTGCGGGAAGGACGCGACGCCGCCGGACACGCTGACGGCGCGGCCGCCCGTGCCCTGCGCGGCGACGTCCGCCGCCAGCCGGCTGACCAGCGTCGCCGCGCTCTCGGCCGACATGCCCGGCAGCACCAGCGCGAACTCGTCGCCGCCGATGCGGCAGACGCAGTCGTAGGAGCGGACGCCGCGCGAGAGGGTCCCGGCCGCCAGCCGCAGCACCTGGTCGCCGCGGGCGGTGCCCTCGAGGTTGTGGCCCCCCAGCCCGTCCACGTCGATCACGCAGACGGCGACGTTGGCCGCCGTGCGCCGGGCCCGCGCCAGCTCGCGGACGAGCACGCCGGCGAAGCCCTGCCGGTTGGGCAGGCCTGTGAGGGCGTCGAGCGTGGCCTTGCCGTGGGACTCCCACGACCGGTACGCCTGGATCGCCTGCGCCGCCAGCGCCGCGACCGCCCGCGCCCGCTCCAGCGCCGCCGCGTCCGCGGCGCCGTCCAGTACGAGGCCGCCCAGCTCCTGCCCGGCGCTGGTCAGCGGAACGATGACGCCCGCGTCGGGCGGCGGGTCGCCCGGGCCGTAGCTGCCGATCGCGCCGGCCGCTCGCCGCGCCTCGGCCAGCACCGCCTCGACGTCCAGGCCGGCCAGGTCGGTCACGGCCGCGCCCCCAGGCTGCCGGCGGCGATCAGCACGCGCACGGTGGTGCCCTCGCCCGGCACCGCGTCGACGTCCAGCCGGCCGCCCAGGATCGCCGCGCGCTCGCGCATCGAGGCCATGCCGTAGTGCGGCAGGCCGTCGTCGGGCTCGCGCAGCACGCCGCTGCCGTCGTCGCGGACGAGCGCCTCCAGCCCGTCCTCGGGCGAGCCGCTGACGGTGACCGTGACAGTCGAGCAGCCGGCGTGCTTGAGGGCGTTCTGCATCGCCTCGCGCACGATCTGGAAGAGGTGCACCTGGTCGTCCGGCGGGAGCGTCTCGGCGGCGTCCACGTCCAGCTCGACGCGGATGCCGTGCGCCGACTCGAAGCCGTCGGCCATCGCGCCCAGCGCGGTGGAGAAGCCCTGGTCGCGCAGCGTCCACGGCTCCAGCACGAAGGACAGCTCGCGCACGGAGCGGACGACGTCGCGCTGGCGGCGGCGGGCGGCGTCCAGCACCGCCAGTGCGTCGTCGGTGTCGCCGTCGCGGATCGCCTCCTCGACGCCGTCCAGCATCATCGCGACGCCCGACAGCGTCTGCACCGGGCCGTCGTGGAGAACGGTCGAGAGCCGGCGGCGCTCGTCCTGCTCGGCGTTGACGACGCGGCGCGACAGCTCGGCGCGGTCCTGCTCGCGGATCCGGGCCTGGGCCAGCAGCGCGTCCACGCGGTCGAACAGCGCGGCGTTCGCGGCCGACTGGGCGGCGAAGTCGGCGAACAGGGCGACGCGGGCCAGCTCGGCCGCGCCGAACGGCCTCGACCGTTGGTCGCGCAGCACGAGCAGCGCGTGCAGGCGGCCGGCCACGGTCAGCGGGGCGGCCAGCACGGCCGCGGGCCGGAGCCGGGCGAGCAGCGCGTCCACGTCGGGGTTGGCGATGCGGGCGGCCGCGGGCGCCAGGTCGCGGGCGGCGACGGCCAGCGGCGAGGCGGGCGCCGCGGGGTCGACGGCGACGTCGCCGAGCGTGGCCAGGGGGACGCCGACCGCGGCCGACGGGCCGCAGCAGCGGCTCGCCCAGCGTGGACGCCAGCATCAGCGTGACGTCCGCGGCGAAGAGCGCGTGCGCCTCGTCGGTGGCCCGCTCCAGCACCCCGGGGCCGTCGAGGCCCGAGGTGACGGCGCGCAGGCTGCCGACGAGGGCGTCCAGAAACCGACCCTGCGCGAGGAGCTCGCGCCGGAGGCGCGTCTCGTCGCTAGTCGATGATGCTGGTTCGGAGGGCGATGGCGACGGCATGCGTGCGGGTGTCCGCCTCGAGCTTCGAGAGGATATGGCGCACGTGGCTCTTGACCGTCTCCTGGCTGATGTACAGCTTGCCGGCGACGTCCGCGTTGGACATCCCGTCGGCGAGCAGTTGAAGGATCTCCCGCTCGCGCGCCGTCAGCATGTTCTCACGCTCCTTGTTCAGGAACGCGGGCATCAGTGCCGGATCGACGTAGCCGTCGCCGTCGGCCACCTTCTGGATGGCCCGCACCAGGGTCTGGTGGGGGGCCTCCTTGAGGATGTAGCCCTTGGCGCCCGACTCGAGGCCGCGGGTCAGCAGGCTGCGCTCGGCGAAGGCGGTGAACATCAGCACCGCCGTCTCCGGCACCTCCGTGGTGATCTCCTTGGCAGCGGACAGGCCGTCCTTGCCCGGCATCCGCACGTCGAGGATGACGACGTTGGGGCGCCGGCGCTTGGCCAGCGTCACGGCCGCGTTGCCGTCGGCCGCCTCGCCGACGACCCGGATGTTCTCGGACCGCGACAGCGACAGCCGCAGGCCCTCGCGCACCACTTCATGATCGTCAACAATGAGACAGGTGATCGGTTCGCTCACGTGTGCTCCACTCGTCGCAGCGTTTGCCACCGTACGGTTCATCGGCAGCACAGGGGCGTTCCGTTAGCACCAACCTCAATCGATCACGCCGCGACCCGTTCCAGGTTCGCCGCGGCCGCCGCGCCTCCTGCGCATCTCGGGGCCGCCGAGCCCGCTGATAGACTGGTTCCCGCTTGAGCGACGAGCCCCCGAGTACCCGTCTCACATGACGTCCGCCCTCGAGCTTCTGGCCGTCGTCGTCATCGTGGCAGCCAACGCGTTCTTCGTGGCCGCGGAGTACGCGCTGGTCACGGCGCGGCGGACGCGCATGCGCGAGCTGGAGGAGGACGGGTCGCGCCAGGCACGGCGCGTGCTGGCGCTCCAGGACAACCCGGCGCGCTTCATCTCGGCGATCCAGCTGGGCGTCACGCTCTCCAGCCTGGCGCTGGGCGCGATCGGCGAGCCGGTCGTCTCGCGGCTCCTGGAGGGGCCGCTGGAGCTGCTGCCGCAGAGCTGGCAGGGCGGCGTGGCGACGACGCATCTCGGTGATCGTCGCGTTCTCGGTGCTCTCGTTCTTCCACGTCGTGCTGGGCGAGATCGTGCCCAAGTCGCTACACGCTGGTGCACACCGAGCGGATGGCGCTGGCCGTGGCGCTGCCGATCGACATCTTCTACCGCGTGTTCAAGCCGTTCATCTGGGTGCTGGTGGGCGCCAGCCAGATCGTCCTGCGCTGGCTGGGGCTGCCGCCGGGCGCGCGCACCAGCATCGCGCACTCCGAGGAGGAGCTGAAGATGCTGGTCACGGCCAGCCGCGAGCAGGGCGTGCTCGAGGAGGAGGAGCAGGAGATGCTCCACAACGTCTTCGAGTTCGCCGACAAGGACGCGGCCGACGTGATGGTGCCGCGGCCGGACATGGTCGCGCTCGACGTCGAGACGCCCGTCACCGAGCTGCTGCGCACGACGCTGGACAACCCCTACACGCGCTACCCGGTGTTCGAGGGGGAGTTCGACGACGTGATCGGCATCCTCCACGTGCGCGACCTGTTCGCCGCGCTGCACGACAAGGGCATCGAGCGCTCTGACGTGCGGGCGCTGCTGCGTCCGGTGATCGTCGTGCCCGTGACCAAGCCGCTGGACGAGCTGCTGGCCGAGTTCCGGGCCACCTCCAACCACATGGCGATCGTGGTCGACGAGTACGGCTCGGTGGACGGCCTGGTCACGCTCGAGGACCTGCTGGAGGAGATCGTCGGCGAGATCGTGGACGAGTTCGACCTGCCCGAGTCGGGCGTCCGGCGGATCGGCAAGGGCCGGCTGCGGATCGGCGGCTCGTTCCCGATCGACGAGTTCAACGAGCGCTTCGGGACGCACCTCTCCGAGGAGGACTACCACTCCGTGGGCGGCTTCGTCTTCGGCGAGCTGGGCCGCGCTCCGCGGGCCGGCGACACGGTGTCGGTTGACGGCGCCCGTTTCGAGGTCAGCTCGGTGGACGGCCCGCGCATCACCGAGGTGGACGTCGTGCTGCTGCCGGCGGCGCCCGAGAGCAGCCCCGCCCCCGACGGCGAGGCGCGCTGAGCGTCCCTACGGCTCGAGCAGGGTGTCCGAGCGGCGCGCCATCTCGGCGTCGCGGTCGGTGATGCCGCCCTCGCTGTGCGTGACCCAGGTCAGCTCGACCGCGCCCCAGGTGACCAGCATGTCGGGGTGGTGGTCGGCCTCCTCGGCCGCGCCGGCGACGCGGTTCGCGAATGCCATGGCGGTGGTGAAGTCCGGAAAGCTGTAGCGCTTGCGCAGCGCGCCGTCGCGGATCTCCCAGCCGGCGGGTGGTTGCACGTCCATGGTGGGAGAGTATCGCGCTAAGGTCCGCCCACGGCCATGCCCAGGGAGCTGAACGCCACCGACCTGCGGATCATCGAGCTGCTCCAGGAGGAGGGGAGGGCCACTTTCGCGCAGATCGCCTCCCAGGTCGGCCTCTCGCCGGCCGCCGTCCACGAGCGGGTGAAGAAGCTCGAGTCGCGCGGCATCATCACCGGCTACCACGCTCGCGTGAACCCGGACGAGGTGGGCGCGGGCGTGACGGCGTTCATCTTCGTCTCCCAGACGGCCGGCCCGCGCGGCGAGCTGGAGGAGCTGTTCCAGCGGATGCCGTGGATCGAGGAGTGCCACCACATCGCGGGCGAGGAGAGCCTGCTGCTGAAGGTGCGCTCCGAGTCCACCAAGGCCCTCGAGCACATCATCTGGGAGATCCGCGCGCTCCAGTCGGTGGAGCGGACGAAGACCGTGATCGCGCTGGCGACCGAGTTCGAGGGCCGGCCGGTGGTGCCGGCCACGCCCGACTCGGACGTCGAGCCGGGCTCGCGCTCGGCTCGGATGCCTTAACGGGGCCCGGTACGGGGTCTGGCACCGTGCCGGGCCCCGATCACAGCCGATCCGGAGTTGCGTTACGGCCCGGCGTGGAAGGCGTGACCAATCTGGTGGGCTGGATTCCGCGCAACCATGCGGATCTAAGAGCGTGTCCGGTTCGGGGTCTGGCACCGTGCCGGGCCCCAGTCACAGCCGATCCGGCCTTCAGTGACGAAGAGGCACCAAAGACCTGACGCCACGGTCAGGAGCCCAACCGTCGCCCACCCAACGCCGGCTACTCGAAGACGAGCGGCTCCTCGTCGACGGCCATGTCGGCGATGCGGAAGCCGTTGACGTCTGCGCCGCCGCCGGCCAGCGAGACGATCACGTAGACCGCGTCCGGCCAGAACGCCTGCTCGGCGTCGGTGCGCGACGGGTAGGCGGGCGAGTTGACGTGCGAGTGGTAGATGCCGACCAGGTCGAGGCCGGCGTCCTCGATCTCGTTCATGATCCGGATCTGGTCGGCCGCCTCGATCCGGTAGTAGAACGGGCTCGGCTCGTCCGGCTCCGCCGGGAAGAAGCGCTCGGCGCGGCCGTCCGCGCCGGCCAGGATGCCGCACGTCTCGTTGGGCAGCCCCGCCCGGGCGTGCGCGACGATCTCGTCGCGCATCGCCGCCGGGATCACCACCAGACGCGCTCCTCCATCTGCCGCTCGAGCTCCTCGATCGGCTGGGTGAAGAGTCCCGGCGCTCAGGTACTTGGTGCCGCCGTCGGCGAACAGGCAGACGACGTTGGAGCCGTCCTCCATCTCGCCCGCGACGCGGCGGGCGACGGCCAGGGCGGCTCCGGCGGAGACGCCGGCGAAGATCCCCTCGTGGTCGAGCAGCTTGCGCAGCGCGAGCACCGCCTCGACGTTCGAGACGAGCACCTTGCGGTCGAGCTCGCGGATGTCGAGGATCGGCGGCGTGTAGCCGTCCTCCAGCGAGCGCAGCCCCATCACGGGGTCGCCCTGGAGCGGCTCGGCCGCGACGATCTGGACGTCCGGGTTGACCTCGCGCAGGCGCCGGCCGGTGCCCATCAGCGTCCCGCCCGTGCCCAGACCGGCGACGAAGGCGTCGACCTGGCCGCCCGGCACCTGGTCGAGGATCTCGAGCGCCGTGCCGCAGTAGTGGGCGGCCGGGTTCGCCTCGTTGGCGTACTGGAACGGCATGTAGAGCGACGGGTCGCGCTCTGCCATCTGCGCGTGCCTGCGCGACCGCGCCGTTCGAGCCGAGGTTGCCCGGCGAGAAGACGATGTCGGCGCCGTACATGCGCAGCAGCTCGACGCGCTCCGGCGTTGCCGACTCCGGCATCACGACGGACACCGGGTAGCCCTTGACCTTGCCGATCATCGCCAGCGCGATGCCGGTGTTGCCGCTGGTCGGCTCGAGGATCCGCCGCCCCGGCTCCAGCTCGCCCGATGCCTCGGCCGCCTCGATCATCGACAGCGCGACGCGGTCCTTGACCGACCCGGTCGGGTTCTGGTCCTCCAGCTTGGCGAAGATGCGGACGCCCTCCTTGGGCGCTCATCCGCGGCAGCTCCACCAGCGGCGTGTTGCCGACCGCCGAGAGCGCCGCGACCCGGGTGGCCTCGAGGCAGGGCATCGCTAGCGCCCTCCCCCGGCCATGGCCGGCAGCACGATCACCGTCGAGTCGGCCGCCGACGCTCGTGTCGAGCCCCTCGCCCAGCCGCACGTCCTCGTTGTTCACGTAGACGTTCACGAACCGGTTCAGCTCCCCGCCGTCGTCCAGCAGGTGACCCTTGATGGCAGGGTAGCGGCCGGTCAGATCGTCGAGCAGTTCGCGGACGGTGGAGCCGTTGGCCTCCACCTCGCGCGCCCCGCCGACGGCCTGGCGGAGGATCGGGGGCATGCGAACGGTGCTCAAGCGGATGGTCCTCCTCATGCGGTCTGCACGGCCCTGCCCGGGATGGCGCAGAACTGCTCGTAGTCGATGAACTCGATCTCGCTGGGATCCTTGCTGCACACGGGGCAGTGCGGGATCGCGGTGCATCTTCAGCTCGACGAACTCCATCGCCAGCGCGTCGTAGCGCAGCTGGCGCCCGATCAGCGGGTCGCCGATGCCCAGCAGCAGCTTCACCGCCTCGGTCGCCTGGAGCGTCCCGACCACGCCCGGCAGCACGCCCAGCACGCCGCCCTCGGCGCACGACGGCGCGAGCTCCGGCGGCGGGGGCTCCGGGTACTGGCAGCGATAGCACGGTCCCTCGTACGGCTTGTAGACCGTGACGGATCCCTCGAACTGGTAGATCGAGCCGTGCACCACCGGGATGCCGGCGACCAGGCTGGCGTCGTTCAGCAGGTAGCGGGTGGGGAAGTTGTCGGTGCCGTCGACGATCACGTCGTAGCCGGTGATCACGTCCATCACGTTCGTGGAGTCCAGCCGCTCGGTGTACTTGACGATCGTCACCTCGGGGTTGAGCGCCTTCAGCGCGACCTCGGCCGAGTCCACCTTGGTGATGCCGATCCGGTCCTCCGTGTGGAGGATCTGCCGCTGGAGGTTCGAGCGGTCGACGACGTCCGCGTCGATGATGCCGAGCGTGCCGACGCCCGCCGCGGCCAGGTACAGCGCGGCCGGCGAGCCGAGGCCGCCGGCGCCGATCAGCAGCACCTTCGAGTCGAGCAGCCGCAGCTGGCCCTCCTCGCCGACCTCGGGGATCAGCGTGTGGCGGCTGTAGCGCTCGGACTGCTCGCGCGTCAGCGTGCGCGGCTGCTTCCACGGGTGGCCGTTGTCCTTCCAGCGCGAGAAGCCGCCCGCCATCGAGACGACGTCGGTGTAGCCCAGCTCGCCGAGCGACTGGGCCGCGAACGCCGAGCGCGTTGCCGGAGGCGCAGTAGATGACGAGCGGCGCGGCGCGGTCGGCGACCGCCGCCTCGATGCGCGACTCCAGGTTGCCGCGCGGGATGTGGATCGCGCCGGGGATGAACCCCTGCTCGTACTCGTCCCGCTCGCGCACGTCCACGAAGACCGGCGCCGCGGACGCGTCGCGCAAGTGACGCCGCATCCTCGGTCGAGATCTCGCGGATCTCCTGCTTCACTGTTGCCAAGTGATCGCGGTACGAGACCACGAACATCACCTACCCTTCACACGGTCCGCCAGGGACGCCGGACGGCGCAGCCTGCGGTTGAGACCTCGAAAGTCTATCGACAATGGATCCAAACTCGGCATCCACTGAATTCAACGCAGCGACCCCCGTCGGTATTCCCGGCAGAGGGTCGCGGCTGGCCGTGATCGTCGCCGTCGCGGTGCTGGCGGCGCTCGCAGCCGGAGCCGTGGTCGTGATCACCCGGAGTGGCTCGTCGTCGCCCGAGTCCGCGGCCGGCAAGCCGCTGACCGGCACCCCGCCGGTCGTGCTCGAGCTGCCCACGGCGGCGGACGGCACCGGCGCCGCGCAGGTGCTGCGTGCGGCGCAGCAGCAGCTCCCCGCCGGCGACGTGCGGGTCGCCGTCGCCCGGGCGATGGCGGCCTACAGCGGGGCCGACCCGGGCAAGGCGATCGGCGTGCTCGAACGGCTCGACCAGCACAACCCCGCCGTCACGCTCAACCTCGGCCTGGCCGAGTTCTGGGCCGGGCGCACGGCTGCGGCCACGGCCACGCTCGAGCAGACCAAGCGGCTCGACCCGTACGGCTTCTACGGCGGCCGGGCCGACGACACGCTGCACCTGAACATGGCGCGCGGCTACCCGCTCTACTTCCCGTCCACGCCGGTGGGCACGGCAACGCTTGTGCAGCGGCAGGCGGCCGTCCGCAGCAACCCGAACGACGCGGCCGCGTGGCTCGCCCTGGCCGTCATGCTCGAGCAGCCCCGCGGCGGGCGTCCGGCCGACCGCATCGCGGCGATCGCCGCCGCCCGGCACGCGGTGGAGGCGGCACCCACCGACATCTCACCCCGGGTCGCCCTGGCGGTGCTCTCGTTCGACAAGGACCGTCCGTCGGAGTCGATGGGGACGCTGGGCACGCTGCTGCAGAACGCCGCCGGCAGCTCCGAGATCCGCTTCCACGTCGGCATGCTGGCGTTCTGGCTGGGGCTCGACGACCAGGCCGTGGGCGAGTTCCGGCAGGTGGCCAAGCAGGATCCGAGCGGGCCGTACGCCAAGCTGTCCGACCAGCTCGCCCGCTGCGTCAGCTCGGTGCGCGACGGCGGCTCATGCTGATCGCGCGCGGGCTGGTGGTCGCCGTGCTGGCGCTGGCGATCCCGGTGCTGGCCGCGGCGCCCGCGGGGTCGGTGACACCGCCGCCCGATGTGCGCCACGTCACCTGCCGTGGCCCGGTGCCGCCCGGCGGCGAGATCAACCGCTGCAACGCGCTGCGGGCGCTGGCCGAGCTGCGAGGTCAGACAGGACGGACGGCGCCGTCGTAGTGGTCGGCGTACCAGCCGCTCAGCGAGGTGATCTGCACGGTGGTGCCGGTGTGCGGCGCGTGGATGAAGAGCCCGCCGCCCAGGTACAGGCCGACGTGGCCGTGGCCGTAGAAGAAGACGAGATCGCCCGGCCGCAGCGCGTTGCGGGCGATGTGCGGGCCGGCGTCCCACTGGCTGTACGTGACGCGGGGCAGGTGGACGCCGAGCCTGCCGTAGACGTAGTAGACGAGCCCCGAGCAGTCGAACCCGGACGGCGAGCTGCCGCCCCATCGGTACGGCACGCCCAGGTAGTGGCGGGCCAGCTCCGCGGCACGGGCGCCGACCGAACTCGTCGTGACGTGGGACGGCGCCGAGGTCGCCCCGTGGGTGTGCGGGAAGGCGACGGCGTGGTGCGCGCACCGGCCCGCTCAGCCGAACGTGCAGCGCGGCGGCGGTGTGCGGGCCGACCTGGCCGTCCACGAGCAGTCCGTGGCGGCCCTGGAAGCTGCGGACGGCCGCCAGGGTCTGGGGGCCGAACTCGCCGTCGGCCGCGATGCCGAGCGCCCGCTGCACGACGCCGACCGCCGGGCCCGCAGTCGCCGGCGCGGAGGATCAGCTGGGAGACGTGGGTCTGGGCCGGAGCCGTGCGGTGCGAGTGCTGGCGGTGGGCGATCGCGACGGCGTCGTGGCGCACCGGCCCGCTCAGCCGCACGTGCAGCGCGGCGGCGGTGTGGGGGCCGACCTGGCCGTCAACCAGCAGCCCGTGCGCTGACTGGAAGTGCGCGCACCGCAGCCAGCGTCTGCGACCCGAACTCGCCGTCGGCGGGGATGCCGAGCGCCCGCTGGACGACGGCGACCGCCGGGCCGCGTGTCGCGCAGCCGCAGCACCATCCCGCCCACGGCCGCGGTCGACCCGGCGCCCAGCGCGCCCCGCGTCTGCGGGCCGACCTGGCCGTCCACCAGCAGGCCGTGGGCGCGCTGGAAGCTGCGCACCGCGCGGTCGGTCTGGCGGCCGAAGATGCCGTCGGCGGGGATGCCCAGCAGCTGCTGGAGGTGAACGACGTCCGGGCCGGTCGAGCCGCGGCGCAGGATCCGCTCGCCGTGCGACCGGGCTGCCGGATCGGGTCTTGCCCTCGTGGCGGGCGCCGGACGCGTACGCCGGCGCGCGCGACGCCCGCCGGCTGCGGCCGCGACCACCAGCGGCATGCTCATGCGGCGGGTGCGGCGGCGGCGGCGCAGCGACTCACGTCCCCGCAGCGCCCGCCTGCGCGATGCCTCCCACACGTCGGGTGACCCCAGATCCCGAATCACCGGGCGAACGTACCGGTCGTTCGTCAGCAGAGCGTGACGAGAGTGTTAGGAGTTGGTGGCGGGCGCCGCGGCGGCGCCGGATGTGACCCGCGCTACCAGGGAGGCGCGCCGTGCACCCAGCGCCCGGCCACCATCGTGGCGACCACCCGGGCCGTCGTCGCCGTCTCCGGGCGGGCGACGATGTCCGTGTCGAGCACGACCAGGTCGGCGGCGTAGCCGGGCAGCAGGCAGCCGCGCCAGCGCTCGTCGCCGCAGCGCGTAGGCCGCGGCCGCCGTGGTGCACATGCACGGCGTCGGCCGACGGAGATCGCCTGGTCGGCGTGCCACGCCCGGCCGGTCGTCCAGCGTGCGGTGGACGGCGGCGGCGATCGCCGCGCAGCGGCGCGCAGCGGCTCGATCGGCGCGTCGTCGCCGAAGATGACGTGGGCGCCCGAGTCGAGCAGCTCGCGGCATGCGGTAGGCGCAGCGCGCGCGCTCGCCCCAGCGCTCGTCGGCCACGTCGCGGTCGGAGTGCACCATCGAGCGGCTGCATCGAGGCGATCACGCCCAGCTCCGGCGAAGCGGGGCAGGTCGGCGTCGGCGACGCACTGGGCGTGCTCGATCCGCGGGCCGCAGCCCGCGCCTCTCCCACGCCGTCGCGGCTGCGCGCGAACGCGTTCAGCGCCGCGCGGTTGGCGCCGTCGCCGATCGCGTGCACCGCCACCGGCACCGCGCAGCGGGCCGCGGTCTCGCGCGGCCTCGGCCAGCTCGTCCTCGCCCAGCAGCCGGTCGCCGGAGCCGTCGAGCATCCACGCCGTCGCGCGACCCCAGCGTCCCGTCCATGAACGCCTTGCAGGGGCCGACCGCGCAGCATCTCGCGAGCCGAAGCCGCCGCGCAGCTCCAGGGCCGCGGCGGCCGTCCAGCACGTCCAGCGGGAACGACATCGCCGACCCGCAGCCGCAGCCGCCGGTCGGCGTCCAGCCGCTGCCACACCTCGCGGCCGCCGGCTGCGCTGGAAGTCGTGGACGCAGACGACGCCCTCGGCGTTCGCCGCCATCATGCCGTCGCGCACGGCCCGTGTCCGCTCGCGCCAGGGTCGGCTCGGGCAGCGGGAAGCGCCACGCGTCCCACTCGCCGAAGCACGCCCGTCGGGCGCGCTCGACGCCGGTCGCGCGCATCGCCGCGCTGTTGACCCACAGCGTGTGGTGGTCGTGCGCCCACAGCGCGGCCGGGCGCTCGCCGGTGACCGCGTCCAGCGCGGCCGCCGTGGGCGGGCCGTCGGGCCACGCCGCGGACAGCCAGCCGTGCCCCAGCAGCCACTCGCCGCTCGGGTCGG
This sequence comes from uncultured Actinomycetes bacterium, assembly GCA_963797175.1. Classification (GTDB taxonomy): domain Bacteria; phylum Actinomycetota; class Thermoleophilia; order Gaiellales; family JAICJC01; genus DATLLN01. The sequence goes on along the minus strand of CAWCOL010000009.1, from coordinate 88,144 downwards.
TGGCCGCCGACCGCCGCCAGCGCCTCGGCCGGGCTGGCGCAGCTCGTCAGGTCGAGCTGCGAGCGCTCCAGCGCCCACTCCAGGAAGTGCGCGTGGCTGTCGGTGAACCCGGGCAGCACGCAGCGGCCGTCGAGGTCGAGCCGCTCGTGGCCGACCGTGTCCACCTCGCCCTCGCGGACGTCGACGCCGCCGGCGATGCGGTCGCCGGCGACCGCCAGCGCGGCCGACCTGCGGCAGGCGCGGATCCATCGTGTAGATGGGGCCGTTGTGGAGGATCACGGCGGACTACCATAACCCCGTGATCCCGGCCGGGGAGATCGAGCGGCGCATCGGCCGCCTCGCAGTCCGCGCTCGCACAGTCGGGGCTGGCGGCCTGCGTGGTCGTCCAGCACACCGACCTGGCGTACCTGACCGGGACGAACCAGCAGGCCCACCTGATCGTGCCGGCCGCGCGGCGAGCCGGTGCTGGCGGTGCGCCGCGTGCTCGAGCGCGCCCGCCGCGAGTCGCCGATCGAGCGGATCGAGCCGATCGGGTCGCTGTCGCGAGCTGCCGGCGCTGCTGGCCGGCGCGCGGCGTCGCGCGCGGCGGCCGGGTCGGGTTGGAGCTGGACGTGCTGCCGGCCGCGCCGCTTCCTCTCCTACCGGCGGCGGCTGGAGGGGTGGCAGCTGGACGACTGCTCGGCGATCCTCCGCGAGCGTGCACGCGGTCAAGAGCGCCGTGGGAGCTGGAGCGGATGCGCGCGGCGGCCGAGCAGGTGCGGGCGGCGGCCGACGCGGTGCCCGGGCTGCTCGGCGGTCGGCGTCCTGGAGTCTCAGGTTCAACTTGAGGTTGAGGCTGTGCTGCGCCGCGGCCGGCCACCAGGGCCAGCTGCGGTTCCGCGGCTTCAACCAGGAGATGCACTACGGCCAGGTGCTGGGCGGCCCCAGCGGCGCCGTGCCGGGCTACTCCGACTCGCCGCTCTGCGGCCCCGGCCCGAACCCGGCGCTGGGCAAGGGGCCGGACGGCCACGTGCTGCGCGCCGGCGATCCCGTGATCGTCGACCTGGTCGGCGGCTGCGACGGCTACCTGGCCGACCAGACGCGCACGTTCAGCGTCGGCGCGCTGCGCCGGACGACCTGCGTCGGGCGTACGACGTCGCGGTCGAGATCCTGCGGGCCACCGAGCGGGCGCTGCGGCCGGGCGCGGTGCCCTCGGCGCTGTACGAGCAGTCCGAGCGCGATGGCCGTCGAGGCCGGGCTGGGCGAGCACTTCATGGGCCACGGCGCCGAGCGCGTGCGCTTCCTGGGCCACGGGGTGGGCATGGAGATCGACGAGCTGCCGGTGCTCGCGCCCGGGTTCGACGCGCCGGTGGTGGAGGGCAACGTGATCGCGGTCGAGCCCAAGTTCGTGTTCCCTGGCCGCGGCGCGGTCGGGATCGAGAACATGTACGCGGTCACGGCCGACGGCTGCGAGACGATGACCACCGCGAGCGAGGAGCTGATCGAGGCATGAGCGTGCGGCACCGCCAGAGCGAGGAGCAGGAGCTGCTGGTCGAGACCGTGCGCACGGCTGGCGCGCGAGCGGATCGCGCCGGACGCGGCCGAGGTGGACAAGCGGGCGGAGTTTCCCTGGGAGCGCGGTCGAGCTGCTCCGGCAGAACGACGTGTTCGCGCTCTGCTTCGCGCCCGAGCACGGCGGCACCGGCAGCGGCACGCTGACCTTCCTGCGGGCCGTCGAGGAGCTGTCCTACGCGGACGCGACCGTCGGGCTGGTGCTGGCGGTGCAGTCGCTGGGCGCGGCGGCGATCGAGCTGGCCGGCAGCGAGGAGCAGAAGCAGCGGCTACCTGCCGCGGTGGGCGAGCGGCGAGTGGATCTCGGCCTACGCGCTGACCGAGGCCGGCTCCGGGCTCGGACGCGAAGGCGATGCGCACCACGGCGCGCCGCGACGGCGACGGCTGGGTGCTCGACGGCTCCAAGCGCTTCATCACCAACGCCGGCGTGGCCCACACCTACGTCGTGTTCGCCCGCACCGGCGACGGAGATCTCGGCGTTCATGGTCGAGCAGGACGCGCCCGGGTTCGCGGTCTCCCGGATCGAGCCGAAGATGGGCATCAAGGGCTCGACCACCGGCGAGCTGGTGTTCGACGGCTGCCGCGTCGGCGCCGAGGCGCTGATCGGTGGCGAGGAGGGCGGCGGTTCCGGCTGGCGATGCGCGTGCTCGACCGCTCCCGGCCGGGCATCGCCGCGCAGGCGCTGGGGATCGCCCAGGCCGCGTTCGACTACGCGCTGCGCTACGCGACCGAGCGGGAGACGTTCGGCAAGCCGATCGCCCAGCACCAGGGCATCCAGTTCATGCTGGCCGACATGGCGGTGCAAGGTCGAGGCCGCCCGCGGGCTGCTCTACGACGTCGGCACGATGCTGGACGAGGGCATCGACGGCTCGGAGCTGACGCGGGCCGCCGCGATGGCCAAGCTGGCCTGCTCGGACTGCGCGATGGCGGTGACCACGGACGCCGTGCAGATCCTGGGCGGCTACGGCTACATCGAGGAGTACCCGGTCGAGCGGATGATGCGCGACGCCAAGATCACCCAGATCTACGAGGGCACCAACCAGATCCAGCGGCTCGTGATCGCCCGCGAGCTGCTGCGCTCGCTGCGCTGAGGCGGCCTGCGGCGCACGTACCATGGGGCCAGCGTGACCACCGACTCATCGCCTTTTCCGTCACCGGCGCCGCTCGGATTCGAGCTGTTCCTCGCCGTCCACCGGCAGCGTCTGGCGAGGCTGCTGACCTCTGGCTGGCGCAGCGGGCATCCTGCTCGCGCCGGTCGCCGCACGCGTGGCCGGGGGATCGTTGGGAGGCACCGGGCAGACCGTGCGGGACGTGGCCGAGCTGTTCGCGGCGCTGCTCCTGGTGTTCGCTCGTGCTGGGAGCGTGGAGGGTCGCCTGGTTCGCGTGGTGCAACCCGCCGGCCCGTCGCCACGACGCCCTCTTCCTGCTCGTCGTTCGGGTTCTGGGCCGACCTACCTCGGCTGCGGCAGCCTGTGGCTGATCGCGACCAACCTCAACCAGGTCGGCTCTGACGCCGACGGCCGCCGATCCCGACCCGCTCCGCCAGGCCGAGGCGCAGCAGTACCGGCGCGTCTCGCGGCGGCATCGGGTGGGCCGACACGGCCGTCTCGGCGGTCGTGCTGCTCGCCGTCGTCGCAGCGGCCGACAGCGCTGGGCGGGTGGGGCTGCGTGCTGGTGCTGGCGATCGTCCCCGCGCTCGTCTCGCTGCCCTTCGGGCTACGCGGGCTATCGGCTCTCGCTCGCCCACGGCCTCTCCCGCCAGACGGTCGGCGGCTGGCTGTCCGACCGGATGAAGGGCTTCACGCTCGGCATCGTCGCTGGGCGGCGCGGCGCTGGCGGCGGTGCTCGGCTTCCAGCGGCGTCAGCGACGACTGGTGGCCGCTGATGACATGGGTCGCCGCGCTGGTGTTCTCGGCCGCGCTGTCGGTGCTGTTCCCGGTGCTGCTGCTGCCGCTCTTCCTGCGCAGCGAGCCGCTGCCCGAGGGGCCGCTGGCCGACGCGCTGTGGGGGACCGTCCGCCGGGCCGGCGTCGCCGTCCGCGAGCTGCGCGCTGCTGCACCTGGGCGAGAAGACCTCGGCGGGCAACGCGATGGTCGCGGGGATCGGGCCGACCCGGCGGATCTACGTCGGCGACACGCTCTCGGAGGGCGTCGAGCAGGACGAGCGGATCGACGAGACGTGCGTCGTGCTGGCCCACGAGCTCGGCCACCACGTGCACGGCGACCCGTGGCGGCTGCTCGCGCTCTCGGCGGTGACGCTGGCGGCGGGGACGGCCGCCGGCGCGGTGGCCGTCGCCTGGCTCGTCGCCCGACGGCGCCGGCCACCTGACGATCGCTGCCGGCTCTGGTGCTGGGCTTCTCGGTCGGCTCCGCGCTGGTCTCGCCGCTGACGGCGTGGTACTCGCGCCGCCGCGAGCGGGCGGCCGACCGCTACGCGATCGACGTCACCGGCCGGGGCGAGGTGTTCGCTCGCGCGCTCGAGCGTCTGGTCGACGCAGAACCTGTCGGAGCTGGAGCCGCCGCGCGCTGTGGCATCTGCTGACGGCGTCCCATCCCGCTGCCGGGCGGAGCGGATCGCGGCGGCCCGCGCAACCCGTCAAGCCGTGCAGGATTAGACTGGTGGCGGGCGAATCCCGTCGCGATGAGCTCGATGGAGAATGCTCTGGGCGCGGCGGTGCTGCTCTCGGCCGCGGCCGCTGATGACGGTCGTCGAAGGAGGTCCAGTGGGGCAGGTCATCGCCCTTGCAAATCAGAAGGGCGGAGTCGCCAAGACCACCACCACGCTCAACCTGGGCGTGGCGCTGGCCGAGCGCGGAAAGCGCGTGCTGGCGGTCGATCTCGACCCGCAGTCGAACCTGACCATGAGCCAGGGCATCGACCCCGAGGACCTCGACCGGACGATGTTCGACGTGCTCGTGCACAAGACCCCGCTGGAGGAGGTCATCCAGCACCGCGAGATCGACATCGCGGCCTCGAGCATCGACCTGGCCGGCGCCGAGCTGGCGCTGTCCTCGATGATCGGCCGCGAGCGCGCGCTCCAGAAGGCGCTGCTGCCGCTGCGTGACGACGTACGACTTCGTCCTGATCGACACGCCGCCGTCGCTCGGCCTGCTCACGATCAACGCGCTGACGGCGGCGGACGGCGTGATCGTGCCGGTGCAGTGCGAGTACCTCTCCCTGCGCGGCCTGATCCAGCTCGAGAACACGCTGACGATGATCCGCGACAACCTCAACCCGGACGTCCGCATCAGCGGCATCCTGCCGACGATGTTCGACGGCCGCACGCTGCACGCGCGCGAGGCGGTCGAGATCCTGCAGGAGAACTTCGGCGACCTCGTGTTCGAGACCCGCATCCGCAAGACCATCCGCTACGCCGAGGCGCCGGTGAAGGGCACGTCGGTGCTCAAGTACGAGACCAAGGGCGTCGGCCGCGCGCGCCTACCGAGACCTGGCGGGGGAGGTGCTCCGCAATGGCAAAACGGCATAGCATGCGTGACGGGCCGCTGGCCCAGCTCTTCAAGGCGACGGAGGCCGCCGGCGGCAAGCGCGCCGAGCCCGAGCCGGAGCCCGAGCCCGAGCCTGCGGCGCCGCCCAAGCGGTCGCGGCGGCAGAGCGCCCCGCAGCCGCCGACGCTGATCGACCTGCCCCAGTCCGAGGGCTACGGCGAGGTGCGCCTGCCGCGGCCGGACGACCAGCCCTACCTCGCGGTGATCCGCGTCGTCGGCGTGGGCGGCGGCGGCTGCAACGCGATCAACCGGATGATCGAGGCGGACGTCCGCGGCGTCGAGTTCATCGCCGTCAACACCGACATCCAGCAGCTCCAGATGTCGGACGCGCCGACCAAGATCCACATCGGCCGCGAGCAGACGCAGGGCCTCGGCTCCGGGGCCGACCCCGAGGTCGGCCGGCTGGCCGCCGAGGACTCGTACGACCGGATCAAGACGGTGCTGCGCGGCTCGGACATGGTGTTCGTGACGGCCGGCGAGGGCGGCGGCACCGGCTCCGGCGCCGCGCCCGTGATCGCCCGCATCGCGCGCGAGGTGGGCGCGCTCACGGTCGGCATCGTCACGTCGCCGTTCGCGTTCGAGGGCACGCGCCGCCAGACGCAGGCCGTCGCACGGCGTGGGGACGCTGCGCGAGGCCGCCGACACGGTGATCGTGATCCCCAACGACCGGCTGCTGGACGTGCTCGACAAGCAGACGCCGCTGGTCGAGGCCTTCCGCGTCGCCGACGACGTGCTGCGCCAGGGCGTGCAGGGCATCTGCGACCTGATCACGCTGCCCGGCCTGATCAACCTCGACTTCGCCGACGTGCGCACCGTGATGGCGGACGCCGGCACGGCGATGATGGGCATCGGCATGTCCACCGGCCCGAACCGCGCCAGCGAGGCGGCGAGCCGCGCCATCGACAGCCCGCTGATCGACCACGAGGTGCGCGGCGCGCGCGGCATCCTGCTGTCGATCAGCGGCGGCTCGGACATCTCGCTGCACGAGGTGAACGAGGCGGCCGAGGTGGTGCGGGCGGCCTCCGACGACCAGACCAACATCATCTTCGGCACGTCGGTGGACGAGCAGCTCGCCGGGCAGCTGTGGGTGACCGTGGTCGCGACCGGCTTCTCGGCGCCGGGCGCCGGTGCGGCACCGCGCCGCGACCCGGCGCGAGAGCAGCGCGACCCCGCACCCGCGGGGCCGCCGGACGACCTGCTCGAGCCGCCCAGCTTCCTCCGCGACCCTTAGGGTTATGCCTGCAGGGTGCCGTCGCCGCCGGCCACGAGCTGACCGCACGCGCCGGGGCAGAGGCGCTCGCCCGGGGAGGCAACGCAGTCGACGCGGCGGTGGCCGCCGGGGCGATGTCGTGGGCCGCGGAGCCGCCCCTGACCGGGCCGTGCGGCGGCGGGTTCGTGCTCGTCCGGCCGGCCCGCGGCCGGCCGCCGGCGCTGCTCGACGCGTTCACGACGATTCCCGGCCGTGACCTGGAGCCGGACCGCCGGCTGGTCGAGGTCGAACAGGTCGCGGTGCCGTTCGACGAGCGGACGACGCAGGTGTTCCACATCGGCTCGGCGGCCTGCGCCGTGCCCGGCGTCGTCGCCGGCCTGTGGGCGGCCCACCGCCGCTACGGCCGTCTGCCCTGGAGCTCGCTGCTGGCGCCGGCGGCAGAGGCGGCCCGCGCGCGGCGTGGTCACCAACCCCGGGCAGCACCGCGTCTTCCTCGCCATCGAGGCGATCCTCACCCACACCGCCGAGGCCCGCGAGCTGTTCGCGCCCGGCGGCACGCTTCGTCCGCCCGGGCGACCGCGTTCGCCAGCCCGACCTCGCCGACAGCATCGAGCTGCTGGCCGAGGCGCGGACCCGATCCCCTGTACCGGGGCCGGCTGGCGCGCGGCGATGGTCGAGCACCAGCGCGCGCAGGGCGGACGGCTGACGATGGCCGACCTGGCCGCCTACCGGCCGGTGTGGCGGCGGCCGCTGCGCGCGGAGTTCGGCGGCCACTCACTGCTCACCAACGCGCCGCCCTCCTCCGGCGGCGCCCTGATCGCCCACATGCTGGCCGTGATCGGCTCGGTGCCCGGCCGCCGGCCGGCCGGCTCGGCGCCGGCGCTGCGGGCGCTCGCCGAGACGATGCGAAGCGCCGGGCGCCTCCGCGACGACCGCTTCGCCCGGCTGCTGCACCGCGGCGGCCTGGCCGCGGTACCTGCTCTCGGACGAGGTCGTGGCGGCCGGCCGTGCGTCCGTCGAGGCTGCCCTACGCGGCGCCCCGGCCGAGCAGGTCGCGGCCGTCCCCTCCGACCGCGGCACCACGCACATCTCGGTGGTTGACGGCGAGGGCAACGCCGCAGCCTTCACGGCCTCGAACGGCAGCCACTCCGGTGTGATCGTCCCCGGCACGGGGCTGCACCTGAACAACATGCTGGGCGAGGAGGACCTGGCGACCGGCCGCGACCTGCCGCCCGGCACCCGCCTGACCAGCATGCAGGCGCCGACCGTGCTGGCCGACGACGGCCGGCTGCGGCTGGTGGTCGGCTCCAGCGGCTCCAACCGCCTGCGCTCGGCGATCACCCAGGTCGTGCTGAACGTGGTCGAGCACGGCATGGAGGTGGGCGAGGCGGTGTCGGCGCCGCGCGTGCACGTCGAGGGCGACCGGCTGGACTGCGAGAGCGGGTTCGCGCCGGGCGTGCTGGAGCAGCTCGAGGCGTGGGGCGAGCGGCTCGTGCGCTTCGACGGCCTCAACCTCTACTTCGGCGGCACGAACGCCGTCGCCGTCGGTGCGGACGGCCGGCTCAGCGCAGCGGGCGATCCGCGTCGCGACTGCTACGGGCTCGTCGTCGAGCTGTGATCTCGCCCGCTCGGCGACCGCCGCCCGCGGCGATGTAGACGCCGGTCAGCACCAGCACGGCGCCGAGGATGAAGGTCGGCGGCAGCGGGTCGCGCAGCAGCAGCCAGGAGAGACCCGCGCCCAGCACCGGCTGGGCGTAGAGCGAGGTGCCCACGGCGGCCGCGGGCAGGCCGGACAGCGCCCGGTTCCAGAGCACGTAGCCGAGCACGCTGTTGCCGATGCCGAGGTAGAGCACCATCGCCGCCGTGACCGGTGTGGGGCCGTCCCAGCCGCCCAGGAACGCGATCTCGAACAGCATCGGGACGAGGCCGACGAGGGCGCCGAACAGGCTGATCAACGCGGTCAGCTCCGAGTGCGCCGTGGGCGACGACGTGGCGCTTGCTGGAGACCGTGTACCAGGAGAAGGCGAGGCCGGTGCCGAGCAGCAGCAGGACGCCGCCGGCGCCCGCGCCGCCCTCGGTGCCGACGCCGGCCACCAGCAGCGAGCCGGCCAGGCCGATGCCGAGGCCCGCGAACCGCCGGCGGCCGAAGCGCTCATGCAGGAGCAGCGCGGCCCAGACGGCGATCAGCACCGGCTCCAGGCCGACGATGATGGCCGCGATGGCGCCGTTCGCGCGGTTGATCCCGTAGTAGATCAGGATCATCTGCAGCCACAGCCCGAGCGCGGCGATGGCCAGCAGCCGGCCGGCCTCGGGGCGGCCCAGGCGGCGGATCGCCGGGAGCCACGCCGGCGCCAGCACGGCCGCCGCGATCAGGAACCGGAGGCCGGCGAGCGTCATCGGCCCCAGCGTGCGCAGCGCGACCTCGCTGGCCGGGAACGCCCCCGCGTAGACGAGGTTGGCCGCGGCCAGGGCGAGCAATGGGCGGCGCGGCCACGCCGCCTGATCGCTCACCCGTGCGGGACCTTGCCGTTGGTCTGCGCGCGCTTGCGGATCTGCTCGATCTGCTCCAGCGACTGCAGCCCGCGTGGTCAGCAGCTCGACCAGCGCCATCAGCCGCGACCGCTCGCTGCGCATCTCCAGGATCCGCTGCTTGTCGGCGGCCGGGAACTCGACCCGTCCCATGATCGCGTAGGAGAGCGGCAGCTCCGCGGTCTCCATCTCGTCGGTGGGCAGCTCCAGGCCGGCGGCGGACGCGAAGGTGCGGAACATGGAGAGGGCCGCCTCGCGCTCCTCGCCGGCGCTGCCGTCGTCCTCGACCGGCTCGGCCAGCGCCGTCGCGGTACGCCTGGCCGTCGGTCAGCTCGACCACGCGCAGCAGCTCGCCGCCCTCGACGACGATGTTCAGCCGGCCGTCGTCGAAGCGCTCCAGCACCTCGTTCACCCGGGCGGTGCAGCCCACCTCGCGGGTGCCCTGCTCGTCCTCGAACAGCAGCAGGAACGGCACCGCGTCGTCGATGCAGGTCGCCGATCAGCTCCTTGTAGCGCTCCTCGAAGACGTGGAGCGGGAGGAGCTCGCCCGGCGCCAGTACGGTGCCGAGCGCGAAGATGCCGATCTCGCGGGTGGCCATGGGGCGGACTGGTACTGTACCCAGCCCATGGAGGCGCCGAGGGAACGGGACGCGATCGCAGGACTGGCGCCGTACGAGCCGGGCCGTCCGGCGATCGAGCTGGAGCGCGAGCTGGGCGGGCTCGGCGGTCGCCAAGATGGCGTCCAACGAGGGCCAGTTCGGCCCGTTCCCGGCGGCGCTCCGCGCCATCGCCGAGGCCGCGCCGGGGCTGAACCGCTATCCGGAGAGCGGCGGCGACCTGCGCGACGCGCTGGCCGCGCGGCACGGCGTCGAGCCCGAGCGGATCGCCACCGGCAACGGCGCCGACGCCGTCATCGGCCACCTCTCGCACGGCGCTGCTCGACGCCGGGCGACGAGATCGCCTGCTGCTGGCCGTCGTTCGTCTCCTACCGGCTGGCGCGCTGCGAAGCTGGGCGCGACCTCGACCGCCGGTCGGCGCTGGCCGGCGCTGCCTACGACCTGGACGCGCTGGCTCGCCGCGGTCGGGCCGCGCACGCGCATCGTCTACGTCTGCAACCCGAACAACCCGACCGGCGGCATCGTCCGCCGCGACGAGCTGGCCGCGCTTCGTGGACGCGGTGCCCGAGCGGGTGCTGGTCGTGCTCGACGAGGCGTACCACGAGTACGTCGAGGACGCCGGCTACCCGGACGGCGTGCGCCGAGTGGGGCGACCGGCCCAACGTCTGCGTGCTGCGGACGTTCTCGAAGATGTACGGGCTGGCCGGACTGCGGGTGGGCTACGCCGTCGCGCCGGCCGCCGTGGCGCGGGCGGTGGCCAAGGTGCGCCCGCCGTTCGACGTCAACGAGCTGGCCCACGTGGCGGCCCTCGCCAGCCTGGACGACGGCGGGCGAGGTGGCGCGCCGCCGGGCGCTGACCGTGGCCGGCCGGGACGGCCTGCGCGACGCGTTCGCCGCGCTCGGGCTGGACGTGGCCGAGGCGCACGGCAACTTCCTCTGCGTCGAGGTGGGCGACGGGCCGCGCCGTCGCCGGGCGGCTGGAGGCGGAGGGCGTCATCGTCCGCCCGCTCGACCGCTTCGGCGACCCGCGGTCGATCCGCGTCACGGTGGGCACGCCGGAGGAGAACGAGCGGTGCGCGGCCGCACTCGGCCGCGTGCTCGAGGTGGTGCGCTGAGCCCCCGTCCCCAGGCCGACGCCGGCGGCGCTGGCCGCCGCCGTCCTGGCCGGCGACAAGCGCGCCGTGGCGCGGGCGATCAGCCTGGTCGAGGACCGCGACCCGCGCGCCGCCGAGCTGGTGCGCGTGATCTATCCGCAGACCGGGCGGCGCCGCTCTGGCCGGCTTCACCGGGCCGCCCGGGGTGGGCAAGTCGAGCCTGATGGCGTCGCTCGTCGGGCACCTGCGCGCGCCGCGACCTGACGGTCGGGCGTCGTCTCGGTCGACCCCTCCAGCCCGTTCACGCACGGGGCGGTGCTGGGCGACCGGATCCGCCTGACCGACCACTTCCTCGACCCCGGCGTCTTCATCCGCTCGATGAGCACGCGCGGGCACCTGGGCGGCGTCAGCGAGGCGACGCTGCAGGCGCTGCTGGTGCTGGACGCCTCCGGCAAGGACGTGCTGCTGCTGGAGACGGTCGGCGTGGGGCAGAGCGAGGTCGAGGTGGCGTCGGTGGCCGACACGGTCGTGCTGGTGCTCCAGCCCGGCTCGGGCGACTCGATCCAGGCGCTGAAGGCCGGGGTGATGGAGATCCCCGACGTGATCGTGATCAACAAGGCCGACCACCCGGCGACGCGGACGATGCGCTCCGAGATCCGCTCGATCCTCAGCGCTGGGGCCGAAGCGGGCCGTGGAGCCCGCCGATCCTCGAGACCGAGGCCGTGCGCGGCGAGGGCGTCGAGGAGCTGTGGGCCGCCGTCGAGGCGCACCGCGCGCACCTGGAGGAGACCGACGGGCTGGCCGCGCGGCGGCGGCGCAGCATCGAGCACGAGGTGGTCGCCGTGGCCGTCGTCGCAGGTGCGGCGCCGCGCTCGCTCAGGCGATCGCGGCGCGACCCCGAGGTGCGCCGGCTGCTCGACGAGGTGGACGAGCGCCGGCTCGACCCGCTCACGGCCACGCAGCAGATCGCCGACCGCGCGCCTGCGCTCGACGCGCGGCTGATCTAGCCGGTTGCGGTCGCGGAAGGTGCGGCGGCCCTCGGCGATGACCTCGTCGGCGTAGGCGCGGTCGTGCCAGCCGCCGATCACCGTGTCGGCGCCGTGCTCGAGGTCCTTGTAGACGTCGAAGAAGTGGCCGATCTCGTCCAGCAGCGAGTCGCGGATGTCGGAGATGTCGTGCATGTGGCTCCACTTCGGATCCTTGAAGGGCACGCACAGCACCTTGTCGTCCTCGCCCTTCTCGTCGGTCATCTCGAACACGCCGATCGGCTCGACCGGGATCACGCAGCCGGGGAAGGTCGGCTCGGCGACCAGCACCAGGGCGTCCACCGGGTCGCCGTCGCGGCCGATCGTGTCGATCAGGAAGCCGTAGTCCGCCGGGTAGACGACGCTCGTCCACAGCGTGCGGTCGAGCACGATCTGGCCGAGCTCGGGGTCGAGCTCGTACTTGTTGCGGCTGCCCTTGGGGATCTCGACGAAGACGTAGAGCGGCTCGGGCTGCGACACGGCCGCAGCTATCCGACCGCCGCCGCGCGACCGGACCTGTAGGGTTCGCGCTCATCATGGTCAGCCTCGACGAGATCCGGCGGCCGCCGCGCAGCTCGAGGGCGTCGCCCACCGGACGCCCGTGGCCCGCTCCGGACACGTTCTCGGAGTGGGCCGGATGCGACGTGCTGCCTGAAGTTCGAGAACCAGCAGAAGACCGGCGCGTTCAAGATCCGCGGCGCGTACACCAAGATCCAGTCGCTGACCGACGAGGAGCGGGCCGCGGGCGTGATCGCGCCCTCCGCCGGCAACCACGCCCAGGCCGTTGCCTGGGCGGCGCGCTCGGCCGGCGTCCCCGCCACCGTCTACATGCCGCAGTCCGCGTCGCTGGCCAAGATCGGCGCCACCGAGGGCTACGGCGCCCACGTCAAGCTGGCCGGCGAGAGCGTGGACGACGCGGTCGCGGCGGCCCGCGCCGACGCCGCCCGCAGCGGCCGCACGCTGGTGCACCCGTTCGACGACCCGGCCGTGATCGCCGGGCAGGGCACGGTCGGCCTGGAGATCCTCGAGGACGTGCCCGACGTCGACGCCGTGCGTCGTGCCGCTGGGCGGCGGCGGCCTGCTGTCCGGCATCGCCTCGCGCGGTCAAGGCGCTGCGGCCCGGACGTCCGCGTGATCGGCGTCGAGGCGGCCGGCTGCGCGCCGTACGTCGCCTCGCTCGAGCGCGGCGAGATCCACCCGGTGCCGCAGACCGAGACGATCGCCGACGGCATCGCCGTCAAGCGCCCGGGCGAGATCACCTTCCCGATCATCCGCGAGCTGGTCGACGACGTGGTCACCGTGACCGACGCCGAGATCGGCCAGACGATCGTGCACCTGCTGGAGCGGACGAAGACGGTGGTCGAGGGCGCCGGCGCCGTCGGCCTGGCCGCCCTGCTCGCCGGGCAAGGTCACGGCGCGCCGTCGCTGTCGCCGTCCTCTCTGGAGGCAACATCGACACGCCGCTGCTGATGCAGGTGATCCGGTTCGGCCTCTCCAACCAGGGCCGCTACCTGGTGATCCGCACGCGGCTGATCGACCGGCCCGGCGCGCTGATGAAGCTGCTGGGCGTGATCGCCGACGCCCACGTCAACGTGCTCGTCCGTCTCACACCACCGCGAGAGCGTCGACGTCGCCGTTGCCGAGACCGGCATCGAGGTGATCATGGAGACCCGGGACGAGGCTCACGCCGAGGAGATGGTCGCCCTCGTCCGCAGCCACGGCTACCCGGTCACGCGGATGCGCTGAGCGCGGAGCCCTGCACGGCCGACCTCGAACCGCTCCACGCCCGGCGATCGCGCCGGACATCGCGGGCGGCGCCGTGGTGCGCAGCTCGTCCGCCATCCGCTCGCTCTCGGTCATCGCCTCCGCCGTGTCCCACAGCGTGATGGCGAGGCTCTCGCCGTGCGCCCGGTCGACCAGCAGCACCGCGTCGCGGTAGCCGCTGATCGTCTCCAGCTGGGGGATCAGCTCGCCCCGGAACCACTCCGCCCCCGCCTGCAGGGCCGCGGCGTCTCCCCGGATCCGTGTCACCCGTGCGTGCATCGCGTCCTCCTTCGTGACGAGGGTCACGAGCAGTTTAGATGATTGAATCAACCATCTATCTGCCGATCGTGCGCACGCGGGCGGCCAGGGCCCGGTGGTACGCGCCGCGCACCGTTGTCTCCGCAGCACCGAGCAGCAGGGCGATGACGGCGATCTCGAACCGGTCGACGGCGACGCCGATGGCCAGCGCTGCGCACGCGCCGGCGGCGATGACGACGCGGCCGGTGGTCGTCACCGGCTTCGGCTCGATCCGCTCGACGTTCTGCAGCACCTCGCCGTAGCTGGCGTCCTTCTCCAGCCCCAGCAGCCGCCGCACCCCGTCGTGGTCGGCCCGCCGCAGCTGCCGGGTGCGGATCAGGTAGAAGCCGCCGTAGCCGGCCGCGATGATCGCCGCGCCCGGCCAGATCCGGCCCTGGAGGTACGGCCCCAGCAGGGCGAGGACGGGGGAGGCGCAGCCGAGCACGATGGCCAGGTCCCAGGCGCTGCGGCGCCACGCGCCGGCCGGCAGCACGCCGCGAGACGACGGTGCCGATCAGCACCGCGGCCGCGAGCACCGCTGGCGGCCACCTGGACCGACTGGAATGCGGTCACAGGCCCAGGCCGCGGGCGATGACCAGCCGCTGCACCTCGTTCGTCCCCTCGCCGATCTCGAGCACCTTGGCGTCGCGGTAGAAGCGGCTGACCGCGAACTCGTCCATGAACCCGTAGCCGCCGTGGATCTGCACCGCCTCGTTGCACGCGCGGCGGGCCAGCTCGCCCGTGTAGAGCTTGGCGATCGCCGCCGCCTGGGCGAACGGCCGGCCGCTGGTCCTTCAGCCAGGCCGCCTTCAGCACCAGGCCGCGCGCCGCCTCGATCTCGGTCGCCATGTCGGCCAGCTTGAACTGGATCGCCTGGAAGCGCCCGATCGGCCGGCCGAACTGCTCGCGCTCGCCGGCGTAGCGCAGCGACAGGTCGAACGCGCCCTGCGCCATCCCCAGCCCCAGCGCGGCGACGCTGATGCGGCCGCCGTCCAGGATCTGCGAGGAACTGGTGGAACCCCTCGCCGCGCGGGCCGAGCAGGTTGCCCTCGGGGACACGGCAGCCGCTGAAGGTGAGCTCGCGCGTGTCCGACGAGCGCCAGCCCATCTTCTTCAGCGGCGCCGACTGCTCGTACCCGGGCGTGCCGTTCTCGACGACGATGTTCGAGATCTCGCCGTCGCCGGTGCGGGCGGTCAGCGTCACCAGGCGCGACAACGGCGTCCCGGCGTTGGTGATGAACATCTTCGAGCCGTCGATCACCCAGCTCGCCGTCCTCGAGCCGCGCGGTCGTCCGGGTGGCGCCGGCGTCGGAGCCCGCCCCGGCCTCGGTCAGGCCGAACGCCCCCAGCCCGCGCCCGGACGCCAGCTCGGGCAGCCACCGGTCGCGCTGCTCAGGGCTGCCGAACAGGTGGATCGGCATCGTGCCCAGCGAGGTGTGGGCGGCGACCGTGATCGCGAACGAGCTGTCCACCCGGGCCAGCTGCTCGATCGCGAGCGCGTAGCTGACGGTGTCCGCGCCGGCGCCGCCGACGTCATCGGGCAGCGGGATGCCCATCAGCCCCAGCTCGGCCGCGGCCTCCACCAGCTCGACCGGGAAGCGGCCCTCGCGGTCGAGCTCCTCGGCGACGGGGGCGAGCCGCGCGTCGGCGAAGTCGCGCACCGTCTCGCTGGAACAGGCGCTGCTCGTCGGACAGGTCGAGGTCGAGCGTCACCGGCAGAGCGACTCCGCCAGCTCGACCAGCAGCCGCACGCCGAACCCGGTGCCTCCGCGGGCGTAGTAGTCGCGGGGGCGGTTGAGGTCGGCCGTGCCGGCGATGTCCAGGTGCGCCCACGGCCCCTCGCCCGCGAACTCGGCCAGGAACCGGCCGGCGTAGCATGGCTGGGCGATGCCGGTCGGCGCGGAGTTGACCATGTCGGCGATCGACGACTGGTAGAGCCGCTTGAAGGTGTCGTGCAGGGGCAGGGGCCAGACGTGGTCGCCGGAGCGCTCGCCGACAGGCGATGATGCGGTCGACGAACTCCTGGTCGCGGCCGATCAGCCCCGCGTGGAAGTCGCCCAGACCGGTGACCACGCCGCCGGTCAGCGTCGCCAGGTCGACCAGGTGGGTGGCGCCCTCCTGCCGGGCGTGGTGCAGGCAGTCGGCCAGCACCAGCCGCCCTTCGGCGTCGGTGTTGGTGATCTCGATGGTGCGGCCGTTGGCCGCCGTGACGATGTCGTCGACCCGCATCGCGCCGCGGCCGATCATGTTCTCGCAGGCGCCCACCACGGTGATCACGTTCAGCGGCAGGCCCAGCTCGGCGATCGCGGCCGTCGCCTCCAGAGCCGCCGCCGCGCCGGACATGTCGTACTTCATCCCCACCAGGGCCGCCTTCGGCTTGAGCGTGTAGCCGCCCGAGTCGAACGTGATGCCCTTGCCGACGATGCCCAGCACCGGCGCCGCGTGACCGGCGCGCGCGGCGTGTGGCGCAGGACGATCATGCGCGGCTCGCGGTTGCTGCCCGAGGCGACGGCCAGGAAGGCGCCCATCCGCCGCCGCTCGAGGCCCCGGCGGTCCACCACCTGCGCCCGCACCGCGGCGTGCTCGCGGGCGATGGCGCGGGCGCGATCGGCCAGCTCGTCGGGGCCGAGCATGTTGGGCGGCGCGTTCTGGAGGTCGCGGGCGCGGTTCGCCGCCGCCGAGATGCCCGCGGCGCGACGGGCGGCGGCACCGGCCGGCCGCGAGCCGGTCAGGATCGCCAGCGAGGCGATGGCGGGCGGCAGGTCCTTGCGCCGGGTGCGGTAGCGGTCATCGCGGTAGGCGCCCAGCACGACGCCCTCGGTCAGGCAGCGGGCGGCCTCCTCGTCGTCGAGGCCGAGCCCGTCCACCGCCAGCGCCAGCCGCGTGCCGCGCACCCGCTGCAGCGTCCGGGCGGCGGTCGCTGCGGCCGTGCGGGCGGCGTCCCCGTCGAGGCCGTCGGGCTTGCCGACGCCGACCAGCGCGACCCGCCTGGCCGCGATGCCGCGGCCCTCGGTGTGCAGCAGCGTGACGGCTCCGGCGGTGCCTCGCACCTCGCCCTGGGCGATCAGGCGGGTGATCTCCCCGTCCAGCCTGGCGTCGATCGCCGCCGCCGTTCGCCCGAGCGTCGCCGGGATGGACACCGGCACCGCGAGCAGGTCTGCGCGGACGGTGGTGGGCACGGCGGCGGTCGTCGAGATCCTCATCTGGCTGACGTATCCTACGAGGCTCCCACGACGGCCGGAGAGGACGACCATGAGCGACACCAAGATCGTGCTGCCCGAGAGCGAGATCCCGCGCTCCTGGTACAACGTGCTGGCGGACATGCCGAACCGGCCGCAGCCCCCGCTGCACCCGGGCACCGGGCAGCCGGTCGGGCCGGATGATCTGGCGCCGCTGTTCCCGATGGACATCATCCTCCAGGAGGTCTCGACCGACCCCGAGGTCGCGATCCCGGAGGAGGTGCTGGACGTGCTGCGGCTGTGGCGGCCGACGCCGCTCTACCGCGCCCACCGCCTGGAGAAGGCCCTGGGCACCGCGTCGCGCATCTACTACAAGTACGAGGGCGTCTCGCCCGCCGGCTCGCACAAGCCGAACACGGCCGTTCCCCAGGCGTTCTACAGCGCCCGAGCCGGCCGCCGCCGGCTCGCCACCGAGACCGGCGCCGGGCAGTGGGGCTCCTCGCTGGCGCTGGCCTGCGGCATGTTCGGCCTCGAGTGCAAGGTCTACATGGTGCGCGTCAGCTACGAGCAGAAGCCGTACCGGCGGATGATGATGGAGACGTGGGGCGCCGAGGTCGTTGCCAGCCCTTCCGAGGAAACCAACGCCGGCCGCACGATCCTGGCCGATCGGCCGGACTCGCCCGGAAGCCTCGGCATCGCCATCTCCGAGGCGGTCGAGGACGCCGCCACCCGGGAGGACACCAGCTACTCGCTGGGCTCGGTGCTGAACCACGTGCTGATGCACCAGACGGTGATCGGTCAGGAGGCGCACCGCCAGCTCGAGGTGGCCGGCGAGTCCGGGGTGGACGTCGTCATCGGCTGCGTCGGCGGCGGCTCGAACTTCGGCGGGCTGACGCTGCCCTTCGTGCGCGACAAGATCGCGGGCGCCGACATCGAGATCATCGCCTGCGAGCCGGCGGCCTGCCCGACGCTGACGCGCGGCCCGTTCGCCTACGACTTCGGCGACACCGGCCGGCTGACGCCGCTGGTGCCGATGCACACGCTCGGCCACGACTTCGTCCCGCCTGGCATCCACGCCGGCGGCCTGCGCTACCACGGCGCCGCGCCGATCGTCTCCCAGCTCCTGGTGGACGGCCTGATCCGGGCGGAGGCGTACCGCCAGAGCGAGGTGTTCGAGGCGGCGCTGACCTTCGCCCGCAGCGAGGCGATCATCCCCGCGCCGGAGAGCGCCCACGCCATCCGCGGCGCCATCGATGCCGCGAAACGGGCCGACGAGGCCGGCACGCAGCAGACGATCCTGTTCAACCTCTCCGGCCACGGGCACTTCGACATGGCCGCCTACGACGCGTACCTCCACGGCCAGCTCGAGGACTACGAGCTGCCGGAGGCCGAGATCCAGCGCGCGCTGGCCGCGATCGAGTCCCTGCCCAAGCCGGCGGGGGTGAGCGCCTAACCCATGGTGGTCACCTGCACGGCGTGTGGCGCCGTTGCCGCAGAGGGCGCCCGCTTCTGCTCGACGTGCGGGCGGCCGCTCAGCCTCACCGGAGGGGACGAGCGCAAGCTGGCGACGGTGCTGTTCGCCGACCTGGCCGGGTCGACCACGCTCGCCACCGAGCTCGACGCCGAGGCGCTGCGGGCGCTGCTGGCCGACGTCTACGAGCAGTTCTCGCAGGTCGTCGTCTCGTTCGGCGGCACCGTCGAGAAGTTCATCGGCGATGCCCTGATGGCCGTCTTCGGCGTGCCCACCTCCCACGAGGACGACCCCGAGCGGGCGGTGCGCACCGCGCTGGCGATGCGCTCCCGTTTGACCGCCGTGGCCCGCCGCCACGGCCGCGAGCTGGGCCTGCGGGTGGGCGTCAACACCGGCGTGGTCGCCACCGGCAGCAGCCCCGGCCGCGACTTCCTGGTCACCGGCGACGCCGTCAACGTCGCGGCCCGCCTCCAGCAGGCCGCTGAGCCGGGCGAGGTGCTGGTCGGCGACCGCACCTTCCGCGCGCTCCAGCCGCTGGTGCGCACCGTGCAGCCGCGCAGCCTGATCGTGAAGGGGCGGCCGGGCGCCGTCTCCGCCTACGCCGTCGAGAGCATCGCGCCGTCCACCGTCTACCGGCGGCGCCGCTCCGCCGGGCCGTTCGTCGGCCGGGTGGGAGAGTTGTCGCTGGTGACGACGCTGTGTGACCGCGCAGTCGAGCACCGCCGGCCGCACATGATCACGATCGTCGGGGAGCCCGGGATCGGCAAGAGCCGGCTGGCCGAGGAGGCCGTGATCGAGCTCCAGTCCCACGACCAGCCGCCGCAGCTGTGGGTCTGCCGCTGCCGCCCGTACGGCGAGGGCGGCGCCTTCCAGCCCCTGGCCGACCTGCTGCGGCGGAGCGCCGCGGTGGACACGACGGCGCCCACCGACGAGGCCCGGGAGGCCGTCACCGGCCTGCTCCAGGCGCTGCTGGGCGCGGACTGCGAGCGCGACGTCGAGGTGATCCTGCGCACGGCCGGCTTCGACGTGCCCGGCACGATGGACGACGACGAGCCGGCCGCGGTGGCGTCGCTGGCCCGCGACGGCTGGCGCCAGGTGCTGGTGGCGATGGCCGAGCGCTCGCCGGTGCTGCTGGTGATCGAGGACGCCCAGTGGGCGGAGCCCGGCCTGCTCGACCTGGTCGAGGACGTCACCTCCGGCGACCTGCGGGTGCCGCTGGTGGCGCTGATCCTGGCCCGCGACGAGATGCTGGGCACGCGGCCCGCCTGGGGCGGGCGCTCGCGCAACGCCACGCTGGTGACGCTCGATGCGATCGACGACGGCGAGATGCAGCGGCTGGCAGCGGCGATCTCGGACGAGGCGATGGACGGCGTCATCGACCTGGCCGGCGGCAACCCCTTCTTCCTCGAGGAGATCCTTGCGATCCGCGGCGAGGGCGGCGACATGGCCGTCCCGGAGACGGTGCACGGGGTGATCGCCGCCCGCCTCGACCTGCTCCTGCCCGACGAGAAGCGGCTGCTCCAGCGGGCCGCGGTGATCGGCCGCTCGTTCGGCAAGGAGCACCTCCTGGCGGTCGGCGTCGATGAGCCGCAGCGGCTGCTGGCCGGGCTCTCGGCGCGCGACATGCTGCAGCCGCTGGGCTCCGAGTGGGCGTTCAAGCACATGCTGATCCGCGACGTCGCCTACGAGTCGCTGGTGCGCCCGGAGCGGTCGCAGCTGCACCTCGACCTGGCCCGGTGGCTGGAGCAGCGGGCCGACGGCGACCGCCAGGTGGTGGCGTCGCACTACGCCACCGCGGCCGGCCTGGGGCTGTCCGAGGCGCGGGCGGACGCGGTGCGGCTGCTGATCGCGGCCTCCTTCGACGCCCGCCGGGTGGGCGCGCACGGCCTCGGCCTGCGCCAGGCCGAGCGGGCGCTGGGGCTGGCGGTGGACGACGTCGAGCGCTCCGCAGCCTACGAGGCGGTGGGCGATGCGCACTGGATGGCGGAGCGGATCGAGAAGGCGTTCGAGGTCTACGACCTCGCCCTCGGCCACGGCCTGGCGGCGGGGCTGGCACCGGTCGACACCGCCCGTCTGCGCTGGAAGTGGGCCGACGGGCCGACGCGGTGGACGGCGTCCAAGGCGCTGGCCACCAGCCGCGAGCGGATCGAGCAGGAGATCGCGCTGGGGCTGGACGACACCCGCGCGGCGGGGGACGAGGCGATGGAGGCGCGGCTGCTGACGGCCAGCGCCCTCTTCACCTGGCGGGTCGAGACCGCCGCGGGGCCGCAGGAGCGGGCGCTGTCCCTGGCCGACCGCGCCCTCGAGATCGGCGAGCGGCTGGGCCGGGCGGGCACGACCTCGGCCGCCCGCGATGCCCGCACCGTGCTGCTGCACGCGCTCAACCGCTACGACGAGGCGCTGGAGAACGACGAGGCCCGCTTCGCGCTGCTCGAGAGCATCCGCTGGCGCGAGGAGCAGATGGACGTGTGCGCGTCCACTGCACGCACGCGACAGGCGCTGGGCGACTACGCCGGCTCGGTGGCCGCGGTGCGGCGGGCCGAGCAGCTCGCGCACCGCGACGACCCGCGCTGGCTCTCGCTGCCCGCCCGCAGCCTGATCGAGACCTACTTCCTGATGGACCGCTGGGACGACGCGCTCGACTCGTACGGGCGCTTCCTGGACGTCTTCCGCCGGGCCGAGTCGGGGCGGCGGCAGCTGCTGGGCGGCGGCGTCGCCTCGGGCGCGGTGGCCGGCATCCACATCCTGCGCGGCGAACATGAGGCAGCGGACCGGATCGAGCAGCGGATCGGCGAGGACATCCGCCACGGCTTCAACCTGACCTTCTCGCACGCGCTGCTGGGCGCCGGCGAGCCGTCGCTGGCGCTCGACCGCATCGCCGGCCTGAAGGGCCCGCGCTGGCGGATCTGGGCGATCGAGGCGGAATCCAACGCGCTGATGGGGCGCTGGGACGAGCTGGACGAGGTGCTCGGCCGGCTGCGTGACGAGCCGCAGCTCGAGCGGCTGCCCCGGGTGGCGGCCCAGCTCGACCGGGCGCGGGCGATCGCGGGCGACGAGTTCGCCCTGCGCCGGGCGACCGAGGCGTTCCGGGAGCTGGGGTGCAGGTTCGAGCACGCCCGCTGCCTGGAGATCGCCGGACAGGGCGAGCAGGCCCGCCGCGTCTACGAGGAGCTGGGCGCGGAGCCGGCGCTGTGCCGGGTCAGGTGATGCAGGCCTGGCTGGCCGCGGTGGCTGAGCCGGGCGCCCACGCCGAGGCGTTACCGGCCGCGTCCACGGCGCGGAACTGCACCAGGTAGCTGCCGGCGACGTTGAGGATCACGGAGGCGCCGGTCTGGCCGCTGGTCCAGGTCGTGCCGCCGTCGGTCGAGGTGCGGTACTCGTAGTGGCCGACGCCCGAGCCGCCCGGGTCGGTCGAGCCGCTGCCCGAGATGGTGCGGGTCGCGGCGCAGGTGAGCGAGCCGCCCGTGACCGTCGGCAGCCCGGGGGCGGTGCGGTCGAGCCGGACGGTGCTGGCGGCGCCGGCGGACGCTGGCGCCCACGCGGACGTGTTGCCGGCGCCGTCCACCGTGCGGAACTGGACGATGGTCTGGCCCTCGGCCGTGATCGCCGCCGTGGCGCCGGCCAGGGCGGAGGTCCAGCTCGAGCCGTTGTCGTCGGAGGTGCGGTACTGGTAGCCGGCCACGGCCGAGCCGCCCGTATCGGTGCCGCCGGACGCGGTGACGGAGGCCGACGCCAGGCTGCGCCAGGTCAGGGAGCCGCCCGAGACGGCCGGCGCGCCGGGAAGCGTGCGGTCGATCCTGACCGTCGATCCCGCCGTCGGCGACGCCGGGGCCCAGGCGGTGGCCAGGCCGGAGGCGTCGGTCACGCGGAACTGGACGATCGTGGTGCCGGCCGCGGTGATCGGCACCGAGATGCCGGTCTTGATCGTGCTCCAGGTGCTGCCGCCGGTGGTCGAGGTGCGGTACTGGTAGAAGCCGACGCCGCTGCCTGGCGAGTCGGTCGAGCCGCTGGCCGTGACGGTGACGGTGGCGGCGTTCGTCCAGGACAGGGAGCCGCCCGCGATGGTCGGGAGGGTCGGCGGCGACCGGTCGATCTTGGCGGTGCTGGCGGTGGTCGGCGACGAGGGCACCCAGGCCGACACGTTGCCGGCGGCGTCAACGGCGCGGAACTGCGAGAGGGTCACACCCTCGCCGGTGACGGCGTTGGCCGGGCCGGTGACCGGCGACGACCAGCTCGAGCCGCCGTCGGTGGAGGTGCGGTACTCGTAGTGCGCGAAGCCGGAGAGGGCGTCGCTGGATCCGCCGGCGGTGATCGTCACCTTGGCGACGTTCTGCCAGACGGAGCTGCCGCCGGACACCGTCGGCGCGGTCGGGGTGGTGCGGTCGATGCGCGCGGTGTTCGCGCTGTTCTGCGCCGCCGGCGCCCAGGTCGACGCGAGCCCGGAGACGTCGAGCGAGCGGAACTGGACGAGCGTCTCGCCCACGGCGGACACGGTCACCGATGACCCGGCCTGTCCGGCCGTCCAGGTGGTGCCGCCGTCGGTCGAGGTGCGGTACTGGTAGCCGGTGACGCCGCTGCCGGGGCTGTCCGTCGATCCGCCGCCGGTGACGGTCACCGAGGCGGCGTGCGTCCACGTCAGCGAGCCGCCGGCGACGGAGGGTGCGGAGGGCGGGGTGCGGTCGATCCGCGCGGTGCTGCCGGCGAACGGCGAGGCCGGCGCCCAGCCGGAGGTGTTGCCGGCGCCGTCCACCGTGCGGAACTGGATCATGGTCTCGCCCTCGGCGGTGACCGCGTCCGACGCGCCCGTCTGTGGGCCGCCCCAGCTCGTCCCGCCGTCGGCCGAGGTGCGGTACTCGTAGTGGTCGACGCCGGACAGGCCGTCGCTGGAGCCGCTGCCGGCCAGCGTCACGGAGGCGACGTGTTGCCACGCGAGGTCGCCGCCGGTGACCGTCGGGTCGCTGGGCGACGTGCGGTCGAGGCGCACCGTGTTGGTCGGCCCGGGGCTGGCCGGCGTCCACGCCGAGCTGTTGCCGAGCACGTCCACGCTGCGCAGCTGCACCAGGGTCTGGCCCTCCGCCGTCACGGTGTCGGAGCTGCCGGACTGCGCGCCCGACCAGGTGGTGCCGCCGTCGGTGGAGGTGCGGAACTCGTACCCGGCGAAGCCGGCCATGCCGTCCGTCGAGCCGGACGCCGACACGGTGTCGCTGGCGGCGCTCTGCCAGGCCAGCGAGCCGCCGGTGACGGTCGGCGCCGCCGGGCCGGTGCGGTCGATGCGCGCGGTGCTGGCCGCGCCCGGCGTGGAGGGTGTCCACCCGGAGACGTTGCCGGCGGCGTCCACGCTGCGGAACTGGGCGACGGTCTCGCCCTCGGCCGTGACCGCGACCGACGTGCCCGCCTGCGGGGCCAGCCAGGTGGTGCCGCCGTCGGTGGACGTGCGGTACTGGTAGCCGGCCAGGCCCGATCCGCCGTCGGTCGCCGCCGACGCGCCGATCGTGACCGAGGCGACAGACTGCCAGGAGGCCGATCCGCCGGCCACCGTGGGGGCGGTCGGCGCGGTGCGGTCAATCCGCACGGTGCTGCCGGCCAGCTGCGACGCCGGCGCCCAGGCCGAGGTGTTGCCCGCGCCGTCGATGCTGCGGAACTGCACCAGCGTCTCGCCCTCGGCGGTGACCGGGGCCGCCGAGCCGGGCTGCGCCGAGCTCCAGGTGCTGCCGCCGTCGGTGGAGGTGCGGTACTCGTACCCGGCGATGCCGGACAGGTCGTCGGTCGCCGCGGCTGCCGTGACGCCGACCGAGGAGACGCTCTGCCAGGCCATCGAGCCGCCGGTGACGGTCGGGTCGGCGGGCGCGCCGCGGTCGATGCGCACGGTCGAGCCGGGCGTGGCGCCGGCGGGCGCCCACGGCGAGGCGTTGCCCAGCGCATCCACGCCGCGGAACTGGACGAGCGTCTGGCCCTCGGCCGTGATCGTGTCCGACGCGCCGGTCTGCGCCGCCGACCAGGAGGTGCCGCCGTCGGTGGACGCGCGGTACTCGTAGTGGTCGAAGCCGCCCTGGGGATCGGTCGAGCCGGACGCGGAGACGGTCACCGACGCGACGGACTGCCAGCTCGAGGCGCCGCCGGCGACGGCGGGCAGGCTCGGCCCGCTGCGGTCGATCCGCGCGGTGCTGCCCGCGTCGGGCACGGCGGGCGCCCAGGCCGAGACGTTGCCCGCGGCGTCGAGCGCGCGGAACTGCACGACCGTCTCGCCCTCGGCGGTGACCGCGGCCGGGTTGCCCGCGAGCGCCCCGCCCCAGTTGACGCCGCCGTCCGTCGAGGTGCGGTACTGGTAGCCGACCAGCCCCGCGCCGCCGGAGTCGGCCGAGCCGGCCGCTGCCAGGGTGACCTGGGAGACGGCCTGCCAGGAGAGCGAGCCGCCGCTGACGGCCGGGTCGCTGGGCGAGCTGCGGTCGATGCGGACGGTGCCGCCGGGGCTGGGAGCCGCCGGGCCCCAGGCCGAGAGGTTGCCGGCCTGGTCGGCCGCCTGGAACTGCACCAGGGTCTCGCCCTCGCCGGTGACGGGCACCGAGGCGCCCAGGCTGCCGGCCGTCCAGGTCGTGCCGCCGTCCGTCGACGTCCGGTACGAGTAGGACGCGACGCCCGAGCCGCCGACGTCGGTCGCGCCGCTGCCGGCGATCGTCACCGAGGCGGTGCTGAGCCACGCGAAGCCGCCGCCGCTCGCGCCCGGCCCCGTCGGGTTGGTGCGGTCGAGCCGGACGACGCCCGTGGCGGTCAGGGTCGTCGGGCCCCAGGCGCTGGCGTTGCCCAGCGCGTCGGTCGCGCGGAACTGGACGAGCGTCTCGCCCTCGGCCGAGATCGTCACCGAGGTGCCGGTCGTTGCGGCCGACCAGGTCGCGCCGCCGTTGGTCGAGGTGCGGTAGCTGTAGCCGCCGACGCCCGAGCCGGCGTCCGTGGAGCCGCTGCCGGTGACGGTGACCGAGGCGACGCTCTGCCAGCCCAGCGACCCGCCGGTGACGGTCGGGGGGGTCGGCGCGGTGCGGTCGAGCTGGACGGTGCTGCCCGCGGTCGCCGACGCCGGCGCCCAGGCGGAGGTGTTGCCCGACGTGTCGGTGCTGCGGTACTGGACGAGCGTCTGGCCCTCGGCCGAGATCACGGTCGATGCGCCGTTGGCCTGCGCCGACCAGGTGGTGCCGCCGTCGGTGGAGGTGCGGTACTGGTAGGCGCCCAGGCCCGATCCGCCGGTGTCGGTCGCGCCGCTGCCGGTGACGGCCACGGAGCCGACGTTCAGCCAGGAGGCCGAGCCGCCGGCGACCGTCGGCAGCGACGGTGCGGTGTGGTCGAGCTTCACCGTGGAGGCGGCGCTCGGGCTGCTGGGCGCCCACGTTGAGGCGAAGCCCATCCCGTCGATGCTGCGGAACTGCACCAGCGTCACGCCCTCGGCCGAGACGGCTACGCTGGCGCCGGACGAGCCGCTCGACCAGGAGACGCCGTTGTCCGTGCTGGTGCGGTACTCGTAGCCGGTCACGCCGCTGCCGGCGTCGCTGCCGCCCGACCCGGTGACCGTCACCGAGGCGACGCTCTGCCAGGCCGACGAGCCGCCGGTCACCGTCGGGATGCCGGGCGGCGTGCGGTCGATCCGTGACGTGTTGGTCGCACCGGGCGAGGCCGGCGTCCAGGCCGAGGTGTTGCCCGCGCCGTCGATGCTGCGCACCTGGACGAGCGTCTCGCCCTCCCCGGTGACCGTCGCGGTCGCGTTGGCGACGGCGCCTCCCCACGTGCTGCCGCCGTTGGTGGAGAGCCGGTACTGGTAGCCGCTCAGCCCGGAGCCGCCGGAGTCGCCCGAGCCGCTGCCGCCGATCGCGATCGAGGGCACGTTTTGCCAGCTGAGGGAGCCCCCGGCCACCGTCGGGGCGGTGGGCAGCGTGCGGTCGAGGCGCACGGTGCCGCCGGCGACGGGCGTGGTCGGGAACCAGCCGGAGGTGTTGCCCGCCCCGTCCACGGCGCGGAACTGGAAGACCGTCTCACCCTCGGCCGTGGTCGCCACGGGGTTGCCGGCCACCGCCGAGCCCCAGGTCGTTCCGCCGTCGGTGGAGGTGTGGTACTGGTAGCCGGTGACGCCGCTGCCGGTGCCGTCGGTCGCGCCCGCGGCGGTGACGCTGACCGAGGCCAGGGTCTGCCAGTTGAGCGAGCCGCCGGTCAGCGACGTGGGGGCGTTGGGCGCCGTGCGGTCGATCTTGACGGTGTTCGTCGCCCCGCCGGTGGCCGGCGTCCAGGCCGAGACGTTGCCGGCCAGGTCGACGCTGCGGATCTGCACGATCGTGGAGCCCTCGGCGCTGATCGTGACCGAGCTGCCGGTGAGCTGGCTGTTCCAGCTGGCGCCGTTGGTGGTCGAGGTGCGGTACTCGTAGTGGTCGAGGCCGGAGCCGCCGGCGTCGGTGGAGCCGGCGCCCGCGATCGTCATCGACGCGACGTTCTGCCAGCTCAGCGAGCCGCCCGAGACCGTCGGCGCGGTGGGCAGCGTGCGGTCGAGTCGCACCGTGCTCCCGGCGGTCGGGGAGGACGGCGCCCAGTTGGACACCAGGCCGGCCGCATCCACGGCGCGGAACTGCACCAGCGTCTGGCCCTGGTTCGTGATCTTCGGCGCCGTGCCGCTGAGCGGCGTGCTCCAGGTCGATCCGCCGTCCACCGAGGTGCGGTACTGGTAGGTGCTGACGCCGCTGCCGGGCGAGTCCACCGAGCCGGACACGGTGACCGTGGTCGAGGCGGCGGTCAGCCACGACAGCGAGCCGCCCGCGATCGTGGGCGGGTCGGTGGGCGCCGTGCGGTCGATCTTGGCCGTGCTGGCACCGCTCGCCGTCGACGGCACCCAGGCCGAGCTGTTGCCGGCGTTGTCCATGCTGCGGTACTGGACGATGGTGGTGCCCTCCGCCGTGATCGTGGTGCTCGTGCCGGCGAGGGGGTTGCTCCAGCTGATGCCGTTGTTCGTGGAGGTACGCACCTGGTAGCCGTTCAGGCCGGACGCGGCGTCCGTGGAGCCGGACGCGGTGATGTCCAGCGAGGCGACGTTCTGCCACGTCAGCGATCCGCCGGCCAGCGTCGGTGCCGTGGGCGCCGTGCGGTCGAGCCGGACGGTGCTGGCGGCCGTGGGGCTGGACGGGAACCAGCCCGACGTGAAGCCGGCGACGTCGAGCGCACGGAACTGCACGACCGTCTCGCCCTGGGTCGACACCGCCACCGACGCGCCGGCGCCGGGGCTGCCCCAGGTGCTGCCGCCGTCGGTGGACGTGCGGTATTGGTAGGAGGCGATGCCGCTGCCCGGGCTGTCCGTCGCGCCGGAGGCCGTGACGGCCACCGACGCGGCCGTCGACCAGGCCAGCGAGCCGCCGGCGACGGTCGTCGGGTCGGTGGGGACGGTGCGGTCGATCTTGACCGTGTTGGTCGCGCCGGCGGTGGCGGGCGTCCAGGCCGAGGCGTTGCCGGCCAGGTCGGTGCCGCGGAGCTGCACCAGCGTCGCGCCCTCGTTCGTGATCGTCGCCGTCGAGCCGGCCTGCGGGGCGCTCCAGGTCGTGCCGCCGTCCGTGGACGTGCGGTACTGGTAGGTGTCGAACCCGGCGCCGCCGCTGTCGGTCGAGCCGGTCGCCGAGATCGCGACGCCGGACACGTTCTGCCAGCTCAGCGCGCCGCCGCTGACGGTCGGGGCCGTGGGGATCGTGCGGTCGAGCTTGACCGTGCTGTTGGCGTCGGGGACGGACGGCGCCCAGCCCGACGTGAAGCCGGCGGCGTCAACGGCGCGCATCTGCACCACGGTCGTCCCGGTCGCCGTGACGACGGCCGGGTTGCCGGTCTGGGGCGAGCCCCAGGTCAGGCCGCCGTCGGTGGACAGGCGGTACTGGTAGGAGGCGATGCCGCTGCCGGGCGAGTCGCTCGAGCCGGCCGCGGTCAGCGCGACCGACGCCGCGTTCTGCCAGGACAGCGAGCCGCCGGTGACGGTCGGGTCGCCCGGCGGCGAGCGGTCGATCCGGATCGTGCCGGCGGCCGAGCCCGGCGCGGGCGTCCAGGCGGAGACGTTGCCGGCGCCGTCCGTGCCGCGGAACTGCACCAGCGTCTCGCCCTGGCCGGTCTCGGTGTCGCTCGCACCCGGCTGCGCGCCGGTCCAGGTGGCGCCGCCGTCGGTGGAGAGGCGGAACTCGTAGCCGGCGAAGCCGGAGCCGCCGGCGTCGGTCGAACCGGCCGCGTTGGCGCTCGCCGAGGCCACGTTCTGCCAGCCCAGCGAGCCGCCCGAGACGGTGGGGACGGTCGGTGCGGTGCGGTCGATGCGCACCGTCGATCCGGCGTCCGGCACCGACGGCACCCACGACGAGGTGAACCCGGCCACGTCGATGCTGCGGAACTGGACGAGCGTCTCGCCCTGCGCGGAGATCACGTCGGCGGCGCCGGGCTGGGCGCTCGACCAGGTGGTGCCGCCGTCCGTCGAGGTGCGGAACTGGTAGCCGGACAGGCCGCTGCCCGGTGAGTCGGTGGCGCCGGCGGCGGCCACGGTCTCGGAAGGGACGGAGAGCCACGTCAGCGAGCCGCCGGACACGGTCGGCGCGGTGGGCGCGGTGCGGTCGATGCGGGCGGTGCCGCCGACGGTGCCGGGCGCGGGCGCCCACGAGCCGACGTTCCCGGCCGTGTCGGTCGCGCGGAACTGGACGATCGTCTCGCCCTCGGCGCTGGGCGACACGGTGGTGCCGGAGCCGCTCGCGCCCCACGAGGCGCCGCCGTCCGTGGACGTCCGCCACTCGTAGGAGGCGACGCCGGAGAGCGGATCGGTCGCGGAGTTGCCGTTCAGCACGATGCTGGGGGCGTTCTGCCAGGTGAACGAGCCGCCCGACGCCGCGGCCGCGGTCGGCGGCGTGTGGTCGATCCGCACCGTGTCGGCCGCCAGCGGCGTGGCCGGCGCCCAGGCGGAGCTGTTGCCCGCCAGGTCGACGGTGCGGAACTGGACGACGGTCTCGCCCTCGGTCGCGACGACGGCGGTGGCCCCCGGGGCGGCGGTGCCCCAGGTCGCACCGCTGTCCGTCGAGAGCCGGTACTGGTAGCCGGAGACGCCGGCCAGACCGTCGGTGCCACCGCTGCCGTCCACGGCGACGCTGCCGGCGCCGGTCCACGTCAGCGATCCGCCGGAGACGGTGGGCGCGGTCGGCACGGTGCGGTCGAGCCGGACGGTGCTGCCGGCGGTGGCCGACGCGGGCGCCCAGCCGGAGACGTTGCCCGCCGCGTCCACCGAGCGGAACTGGACGAGGGTCTCGTCCTCGGCGGTGACGGCGACGGTGGCACCGCTTGCCGCGACCGACCAGGTGGTGCCGCCGTCGCGCGAGATCCGGTGCTCGTAGGAGGCGACGCCGGACCCGGAGTCGGGGACCGACGTGCCGGTGATGGTGACCGACGCGGCGTTCTGCCACGCGTTCGAGCCGCCCGTCACCGACGGGTCGGCGGGCGCGCTGCGGTCGATCCGCACGGTGCCGCCGGTGCCGCTCGCCGGCACCCAGGCCGACGTGTTGCCGGCGGTGTCGACGCTGCGGAACTGCACCAGCGTCTCGCCCTCGTCGGTGACGTTGGCCGTCGCGCCCGCGGCCGGGTCGGACCAGGTGTCGCCACCGTCGGTCGATTCGCGGCTCTCGTAATGGTCGATGCCGGCCTGCGCGTCGGAGGAGCCGGAGGCGGTGACGGGCACCGAGGCCGCGGTCTGCCACCCGGCCGAGCCGCCGGTGACGGCAGGCGCGGTGGGCGGGGTGCGGTCGATGCGGACGGTGTTGGCGGCGCTGCCGGAGGCCGGCGCCCATGCCGAGGTGTTCCCGGCTCCGTCCACGGCGCGGAACTGCACCAGCGTCTGGCCCTCGGCCGTGACGACGCCGGTGGCGCCGTCCACGCCGGTCGTCCAGGTGGCGCCGTTGTCCAGCGAGGAGCGGAACTGGTAGTGGTCGACGCCGGCCAGCGCGTCGGTGCTGCCGCCGGCGAACACGACGATCGACGAGGCGTTGTGCCAGCCCGGCGGCGTGATGCCGACGGTCGGCGCCACCGGGGCGGTGCGGTCGATGCGGACGGTGCCGGCCGCCGTCGGACTGGACGGCGTCCAGGCGGACGGGTTGTTCGACGCGTCCACGGCGCGGAACTGGACGAGCGTCTGGCCCTCGGCCGAGACGGTCACCGAGGGGCCGTTGACCGCCGTCGACCAGGTCGTGCCGCCGTCCGTGGAGACGCGCTGCTCGTAGTGGTCGAGCCCGAAGCCGACGTCCACCGAGCCCGACGCGGTGACGGTGACGGACGCGACCGAGCGCCACGCCAGCGAGCCGCCGGTGAGGATCGGGGCGCTGGGGCCGGAGCGGTCGATGCGGGCGGTGCTGGACGCGGTCGGATGCGCGGGCACCCAGGCCGAGGCGTTGCCGGCGACGTCGGTCGCGCGGAACTGCACCAGCGTCTCGCCCTCGGCCGACACGACGTCGTCGGACCCTGCGATTGGCTGCGACCAGCTGTGGCCGGCGTCGGTGGACTCGCGGTACTGGTAGCCGTCGATGCCCGAGCGGGCGTCGCCCGATCCCGAGCCGGAGATGGTGACGGTGGCGACGCCCTGCCAGCTGAGCGACCCGCCGGAGACGGTGGGGACGCTGGGCGGCGTGCGGTCGAAGCGGACGGTGTCGGTCGCGTCCACCGGCGACGGCGCCCAGCCGGAGACGTTGCCGGCGTTGTCCACGGTGCGGAACTGCACCAGGGTCTGGCCCTCGGTTTTGACGGCCGCGGTGGCGCCCCCCGAGGGGCCGCTCCAGGCGCCGCCGTTCACCTGCGTGCGGTGCTGGTAGCCGGCGACGCCGCTCGAGTTGTCGCTGCCGCCCCTCGCGCTGACGGCGATCGAGCTGCCGGTCCGCCAGGACAGGGAACCGCCGGAGACGGTCGGCGCGGTCGGCGCGACCGAGTCGGTCGTCCACGAGGCGGACGCGTAGGCGACGTGGTTGTACCCGTTGCGGATGCGGACGGTGAGCGTGTGGTGGCCGTCCGCGATGCCGTAGAAGTGCGCCGGGTGCCCCGGGCAGTACGTGTAGGCGGCGCCGTCCAGCTTGCAGCGCGTCTCGCCGACGATCCCCGCCGTCACCCAGTCGAACACCGCTGCGTGCAGGTGCGAGTAGGTCGGCGGGTGCGCCGTGATGCGGATCGCCAGGGATCCCACGGAGCTGTGGGAGACGGCCGGGAGCGCGGAGGCGGGGGCTGCGGTCGCGAGCACGGCTGCGACCGCGGCGATCGCGCCGCGTACCAGCGCCGCTCGTCCTGGCGGCCTGCTACCTCGTGTGTTGGTCGACATCCGTTTCAACCAGTAATGGTTTGCGCAATTACGCTTTTGTTCGGGTGGTCGGCGTCCACAGGGGTGAATTGAGGCGCGGAAGGGTGAGCCGCTGGGCTAACGTCCGGCCGTCCTCGACTCCCAGGAGCGATCTCCATGCCTTCCAGCGCCACCATCGAGACCACCCACGGCACCATCGAGCTCGAACTGTTCGACGAGGAGGCGCCGGAGACGGTCGCCAACTTCCGGAAGCTCGCCGGCGAGGGCTTCTACGACGGCCTCGTCTTCCACCGGGTGATCGGCGACTTCATGATCCAGGGCGGCTGCCCGCAGGGCACCGGCACCGGCGGCCCCGGCTACACGTTCGCCGACGAGTTCAACGAACACCCGATCGTGAAGGGGACGCTGGCGATGGCGAACGCCGGCCCGAACACGAACGGCAGCCAGTTCTTCATCGTCACGGCCGAGGCGTGCCCGTGGCTGGACGGCAAGCACACGGCGTTCGGCCGCGTGGTCGAGGGTATGGACGTGGTCGAGCGGATCGAGGCGCTCGAGACGGACTCCCGCGACCGGCCGGTCGAGGACGTGCGGATGGAGCACGTCACGGTGGGCGGCGAGGACGCAGCCGACGAGGGCTAAGAACCCGGCCGGAGCCGCCGATTACGCGGTGAATGGCCAGTCAGTGGGTCTGTCCTCTCCCCGGCGCGTTTCGCGTCCTCCTCGCCGATGACGACCGGCTGGCGTCTGCCGTGGCGCACGCCACGCTGACCGAGGCCGGGTTCGCGGTCGACCGGGTGCGCGACGGGCTGTCCGCGCTGGAGGCGCTCGAGTCGGGCAACTACGACTTCCTCATCACCGACTGGGTGATGCCCAAGATGGACGGGCTGGAGCTGGTCACCACGGTGCGCGAGCGGAACAGGTTCGAGGAGCTCTACGTCATCTTCGTGACCGCGCGCGACCGCAAGTCGGAGATCGTCAAGGGCCTCACCGCAGGTGCGGACGACTACCTGACCAAGCCGTTCGATCCGCGCGAGCTGATCGCGCGCGTGCGCGCCGGCACCCGGATCCGCGCCCTCCAGCGCGAGCTGGAGTCGGCCAACAGCACGCTGGCGCGGCTGGCGATGACCGACTCGCTGACGGAGCTGCCGAACCGCCGGGCGATGCTCGAGCTGCTGGCGATGGAGTCCTCCCGGCTGGCCCGCGGCGGGCCGCCCTGCTGTGTCGCCGTCGTCGACGTGGACAACTTCAAGCGCGCGAACGATCTGCACGGCGGCCACCTGACCGGCGACGTGGTGCTGGCCGAGATCGCGAAGGGTCTGCGCTCCGCCGCCCGCTCGGCGGACGTGGTCGGCCGGCTCAGCGGCGACGAGTTCGTGGTGCTGCTCCACTCCTGCCCCCTGGACGAGGCGACCACCGTCTGCGATCGCATCCGCGAGGCGATCCAGGGCGTGCGGGTGGCAACCCAGGACGGGGAGTTCCTGCCGACCATCTCGATTGGCGTGGCGGCGATGGTGCCCGGCCAGACCCCGATCGACACCCTGGCGACGGCCGACGAGGCGCTCTACAGCGCCAAGCGCGACGGCCGCAACCGCATCGCCGTCGCCCCGACGGCCCACGCGGCCTGACCGGGGTCAAACTCCAATCATTTCGCCGTGCGCAACTCCGCGCGCATTCGCGACTGTCCGCGACAGACACGTGAAGCCTGGCGGCCTACGGTCGACGGTATGGCTCGCCCGCCACGCCCCCAGATCCCCGGTGGCCTGTACCACGTCGGCACCCGCGCCGTCGATCGCCGGCGGGTGATCCACTCGGCGGTCGAGGCAGAGCTGTTCCGGCGTCTCCTGTCTGCGACCGCCGCGCGACACCGGTGGATCGTCCTCTCCTACTGCCTGATGGCGAACCACTATCACCTCGTTGTGATCACGCGACGGCCCAACATCGGTCTCGGCATGCAATGGCTGAACAGCCGGTTCGTTCAGGCGTACAACCGCCTCCATGACCGTGAGGGCGTGCTCGTCGAACGGCGCTACTGGCACAACCTGATCGAGGATCGAACGGTTCTGCCCTCCGTCATCGCATACGTCCTGCGCAACCCGGTCCGCGCCGGCCTCTGCGCTCACCCCGCGGCGTACCCGTGGTCGAGCTACCGGGCGATTGTCGGCGCGGACGCGCACGATGGCATCACGTCCACCGGCGATGCGCTGGAGGCGGTGGTCGGCCGCTTCGGCCACAGCGAGTTCCCGCGGGCCGCAGCCGTCAGGGCATTCCAACGATATGTCGCGGGACCTGCGCGCGACGGTGACACGAACATGATTGGAGTCTGACCCTAGTCGAGCAGCCCGCGCAACTGGCCGCGGACCCGGGCGCCGGCCGCGCGCAGACGGGGCAGATCGACGCCGTGGTCGAAGCCGCGGCGGTCGAGCAGCTCGACCAGGGCCTCGGTTGCGAGGTTGCCCGGGGCACCGGGGGCGAAGGGGCAGCCGCCGGCACCGCCGGCCGACCCGTCGAACACACGAACACCCAGCTCAAGACCGGCGTCCACGTTGTCCAGCGCACGCCCTCGCGTGTCGTGCAGGTGCAGCGCCAGCCGTTCGACCGGGATCCGCTCGACCAGCGCATCGACCACGCGGCGCACGTCGTCCGGCTCGCCGATCCCGATCGTGTCGCCGATCGACACCTCGTCGCAGCCCAGATCGATCAGCGCGTCGGCCACACGGACGACGTCCTCCTCCGGCACCGGCCCCTGGTACGGGCAGCCGAACGCCACCGACACGTACCCGCGCCGCCACATCCCCAGCTCGCCTGCCCGCTCCAGCACCTCCTCGGCCGCGTCCAGCGAGTCCGCCACGTCCATGTTCAGGTTGGCCGCGCTGAACGCCTCGGTCGCCGCGGCGAACACGGCGACGGCGTCGGCGCCTGCCTCCTCAGCCCGCGGCCATCCCGCGCATGTTCGGCACCAGCACCGGGTAGCGCACGCCCGGCCGGCGCACCACCGCCGCCAGCACGTCCGCCGCATCCGCCAGCTGCGGCACCGCGTCCGGCCGGACGAAGGACGTCACCTCGACCACCGGCAGCCCACAGGCCGCCAGCTCCTCGATCAACTGCACCTTGACCAGGGACGGCACCAGCCGCTCCTCGTTCTGCAGCCCGTCGCGCGGCCCCACCTCGACCACCGTGACCCGGTCGCCGCTCACAGCTCGTCCACCACCAGTAGTACCTGCCCCTTCGACACCAGCTCTCCCCGGCCCGACCAGCACGTCGCGCACGACGCCCGCGGCCGGAGCCTGCACGGCCAGCTCCATCTTCATCGCCTCCAGCAGCACCAGCACCTCGCCCGGCTCGACCTGGTCACCCTCCTCGACGGCCACCCGCAGCACCGACCCCGGCATCGGCGCGGCCAGCGAGCCTCCCGCAGGCGGCACCGCGACCGGGTCGTCCGGGTCGCCCAGCCGGTACGCCCAGCCGCGGTAGAGCGCCGCGTCGCCGGCGACCGCCACGCCGTTCGGCAGCGGCGGCCCCGTGCCGTAGTCCATCCAGGCACCGGATGTCTCGGGTGCCGCGGTCGACGCCGTCCGGGAGCGCCGGCACCAGCGCCGCGTCCCAGCGCCGGTCGATGAACGTCGTATCGGCCTCGCCCGCCCGGAAGGAGGGATGATCGAGCGCCCAGCGGAGGAACCCGAGGTTGGTCGTCACGCCCAGCACCCGCGTCTCGGCCAGCGCGGCGAGCAGCCG
The DNA here is from genome assembly GCA_963797175.1 of uncultured Actinomycetes bacterium. Lineage (GTDB taxonomy): Bacteria > Actinomycetota > Thermoleophilia > Gaiellales > JAICJC01 > DATLLN01. The sequence goes on along the minus strand of CAWCOL010000009.1, from coordinate 52,858 downwards.
CTCGACGCACGCATCCCGGTCCTCGGCGTGGGCGATCACCTTGGCCAGCAGCGGGTCGTAGCGGACCCCGACCTCGTCGCCCGCGCGCAGCGCCGTGTCGATCCGCACGCCCGGCCAGAGTGGCAGGTCACACACCAGCACCCGCCCCGCGGCCGGCAGGAAGCCCTGCGGCCGGATCCTCGGCGTACAGCGCGCGCCTCGATGGCGTGGCCGGTCAGCCGCACGTCGTCCTGCTCCAGCTCGAGCGGCACGCCCGAGGCGATCTCGATCTGCGCCCGCACCAGGTCGATGCCGGTGACGGCCTCGGTGACGGGATGCTCGACCTGGAGCCGCGCGTTCAGCTCGAGGAACCACCATGCGCCGGCCTCGTCCACCAGGAACTCGGCCGTCCCCGCGCCGGCGTAGCCGGCCGCGCGGGCCACCGCCAGCGCGGCCTCGCCCAGCGCCGCCCGCAGCGCCGGGTCGACGGCGGGGGAGGGCGACTCCTCGACCACCTTCTGGTGCCGGCGCTGGAGCGAGCAGTCGCGCTCGCCCAGGTGGACGCCCGCGCCCGAGCTGTCCAGCAGCAGCTGCACCTCGACGTGGCGGCAGCCCTCCATCCGCCGCTCGAGGAAGACGCGGTCGTCACCGAATGCCGCCTTCGCCTCGCGCCGCGCGGCCTCCAGCGCGTCGCCCAGCCGGTCGAGGTCGTCCACCGGCCGCATCCCGCGGCCGCCGCCGCCCGCGGCCGCCTTCACCAGCAGCGGCGCCCCCAGCCGCCGGGCCTCGGACTCGAGCACCGCGTCCGACAGGTCGATCCCGGCATAGCCGGGCGTGACGGCGACGCCCGCCGCCTCCGCCAGCCGCCGCGCCTCCACCTTGTCGCCGAGCAGCCGCATCGCCTCCGGAGGCGGCCCCACCCACGTCAGCCCGGCCGCCTGCACCGAGCTCGGCGAAGGCGGCGCTCTCGGACAGGTAGCCGTAGCCGGGGTGCACGGCGTCCGCGCCCGCGTCCCCGGCCGCGGCGATCACCGCGTCGCCGTCCAGGTGCGACGGCACCTCGACCACGGCGTCCGCCAACCCGGCGTGCAGCGCGCCGCGCTCGTCGGCGGTGACGACGGCCACCGCCTCGATGCCCATCTCGCGGCAGGCCCGGATGATCCGCACCGCGATCTCGCCGCGGTTGGCGATCAGGAGCCGGGCGACGGTGCCCATGACGGCGCTCGCTTCTCGAGGAACGCGGACAGCCCCTCCTGGCCCTCGGCGCTCGCCCGCGACCGGGCGATCCGCTCGGCCAGGTCGGGCAGCGCGGCGGCCGCCGAGGCGTCGCGGACGAGCCGCTTGCACTCGGCGACGGCCGCCGGCGAGCAGGCCAGCAGGGCCTCGACCGCGGCTGCGACCGCCGCGTCCAGCTCCGCGGCCGGCACCACCTGGTGCACCAGCCCCAGCCGCTGCGCCTCGTCCGCGCCGAACCGGCGGCGCCGAGACGAACAGCGCCCGCGTGTGGCCCGGCCCGAGGGCGCGCAGCACGTAGGGGGAGATCATCGCGGGGATCAGGCCCAGGCGGGCCTCGCTGAACGCGAACGAGGCCGCGTCGGCGGCGATCGCGATGTCGGCGCAGGCGACGATGCCCGGCGCCGCCGCCCAGCGCGTGCCCGTTGACCCGGGCGACAACCGGCTTGGGACAGGTGTCGATGGCCTCGAACATCGCCTGCGCCGCGCGGGCGTCGGCGACGTTCTCGGCCTCGGACAGGTCGCGGCGACGCGCGCATCCAGTCGATGTCCGCGCCGGCGCAGAAGGCCGTGCCCGCGCCGGTCAGCACGACCACGCGCGAGGCGTCCGTCGGCGACCTGCGCGAACGCCTCGGCGAGCCCGGCGATCAGCGCCGGGCCGAGCGCGTTGCGCACCGCCGGCCGGTCGAGCGTGACCGTCGCGACCGGCCCCTGGTGGGTGACCGAGACCTCGCTCACATCCGGAACACTCCCCACCGCGTCGGCCGCAGCGGGCGCCGCGACGCGGCATCGAGGGCGAGCGCCAGCGTGCGGCGCGTGTCCAGCGGGTCGATCACGCCGTCGTCCCACAGCCGCGCGGTCGAGTACCAGGGCGTGCTCTCGCGCTCGTACGTGGGCGACCGTGCTCGGCCTTCTCGGACGGGTCGGCGCCGACCGCCGTCAGCACCTCGGCCGCCTGGCTGCCGCCCATCACCGAGATCCGCGCGTTCGGCCACATCCACAGGCCGCGCGGCGAGTACGCGCGGCCGCACATCGCGTAGTTGCCGGCGCCGTACGACCCGCCGATCACCACCGTCAGCTTCGGCACCTCCGCGCACGCCACCGCCGTCACCAGCTTGGCGCCGTCCTTGGCGATGCCGCCCGCCTCGTACTCGCGGCCGACCATGAATCCGGTGATGTTCTGGAGGAACACCAGCGGAATGCCCCGCGCGGCCGCCAGCTCGACGAAGTGGGCGCCCTTCAGCGCCGACTCCGAGAAGAGGATGCCGTTGTTGGCGAGGATGGCAACGGGGTGGCCGTGGACGTGGGCGAAGCCGCAGACGAGGGTGTCGCCGTAGAGCGCCTTGAACTCGTGGAGCACCGAGCCGTCGACGATCCGCGCGATCACCTCGCGCACGTCGTAGGTCTGGCGCGCGTCGCGCGGGCACGACGCCGTACAGGCCAGCGGGATCGACCGCCGGGTCGCGCGGCTCCGCCACGTCCCACACGCGGTCGGCCTGCGCGGCCGAGGTTGCGCGACGATCTCGCGGCCGATCCGCAGCGCGTGCTCGTCGTCCAGCGCCAGGTGGTCGGCCACGCCGGAGCTGCGGGTGTGGACGTCGGCGCCGCCCAGCTCCTCGGCCGTCACCTCCTCGCCGGTCGCCGCCTTCACCAGCGGCGGCCCGCCCAGGAAGATCGTGCCGGTGCCGCGCACGATCACCGTCTCGTCGCACATCGCCGGCACGTAGGCGCCGCCGGCGGTGCACGAGCCCATCACCAGCGCGATCTGGGGGATGCCGTCGGCCGACATCCGGGCCTGGTTGTAGAAGATCCGGCCGAAGTGGTCGCGGTCGGGGAACACCTCGGCCTGGAGCGGCAGGAACGCGCCGCCGGAGTCGACCAGGTAGATGCAGGGCAGGCCGTCGGCGGCCGCGATCTCCTGCGCCCGCAGGTGCTTCTTGACCGTCATCGGGTAGTACGTGCCGCCCTTCACCGTGGCGTCGTTGGCCACGATCATGCAGGGCCGGCCGTGCACCGGCCCGATGCCGGTGACGATGCCCGCGCCCGGCGCGTCGCCGTCGTACAGCTCCTCCGCGGCCAGCGGCGAGAGCTCGAGGAAGGCCGCGCCGGGATCGACCAGCCGCTCGACGCGCTCGCGGGCGAGCAGCTTGCCGCGCGAGCGGTGCCGCTCGACGGCCGCGCTCGCCGCCGCCGGCCGGCGGCCCGGTCGAGCCTGCGGTCGCAGGCCGGCCACCAGCTCACCCATGTGAGCGGCGTTGTCGAGATAGGCGTCGGATGTGGTGTCGAGGTGCGATTCGAGCCGCGGCATCCGCGACCGAAGGCTACATCTCGATCCGGTCAGGGGCGGCGCTGCGCCAGCGGCAGCCGCACGACGAACGTCGTGCCGACGCCCTCGGCGCTCTCCACCGAGATCTTGCCGCCGTGCTGGCGGGCCAGCTCCTGCGCGATCGCGAGCCCCAGCCCGGAGCCGCCCGACTCGCGGCTGCGGGCGTCGTCGGCGCGGTAGAACCGCTCGAACACGTGCTCGACGCGCCTGGCTGGGGATGCCGATCCCGGTGTCGTGCACCGTCACCATCGCGGTGCCGCCGTCGGCGGCCGCCTGGACGTGCACGCGGCCGCCCTCCTGCGTGTAGCGCAGGGCATTGTCGAGCAGGATGATCACGATCTGGCGCATCCCCTCGGGGTCGCCCAGCACGGTCAGGCCGGTGGTGGACACGGTCAGCTCGACCTGGTGGTCGGCCGCCAGCGGCTGCATCGTCTGCACGGCGCCGTCCACCGTCTCGCCCAGGTCGAACAGGGCGGTCTGGCCGCCCCCGGTGCGGCGGTCGCCGCGGGCCAGCGAGAGCAGCGAGTCGACCAGGCTGGAGAGCCGGTCGGACTCGCGCAGGATCTCGTGCAGCTCGGCGTTGTCGGGCTGCTCGAGCGGAGAGGTACTCGGCGTTGGCGCGGATCACCGCCAGCGGCGTGCGCAGCTCGTGCGAGGCGTCGGCGACGAAGGTGCGCTGGTGGTCGAACGCCTCCTTGACCGGCGCCAGCGACTTGCCGGCCAGGAACCAGCCGCCCACCGCCGCCAGCAGCAGCCCCGCCAGCCCGCCCAGCAGCAGGCCGAACGAGCAGGTTGCCCAGCGCCTCGCGCTCGGGCTTGGTCGAGCGCGCCACCTGGATCACGGCGACGGTCTGCCCGTTCGAGTCCATCCGGTGCGAGAAGATCCGCAGCTGCCCTTCCCCGGATCCGACCGTTCGGTGATCGTCGCCGTGTGCCAGCGCCGCGTTCAGCGAGTCCACGTTGGGCAGGTTGAGCGCCTTCTCCCGCGGCGTCTGGCTGATCTGAGGCGGTCGTGAAGGCGGCGACGTAGTAGGGCGTGCGGTTGAGCGGCAACAGGCCCGCGTCGCCGTTGGCCACCCACGCGCCCTCGGCGCGGGCCAGGGTGACCTTGATGCCGCTGTCGATCCGGGCCAGCGTCTGCTCGCGGACGAGCAGGTAGAGCGAGGCGCCCAGCACCAGCAGCACTGCGGCCAGGATGATCACGTACCACGCGGTCAGCCGCACCCGCGCACGGGTGAAGAGCGGGTTCTCAGTCCGGCCGGCGGAACGCATATCCCAGGCCGCGAACGGTGCGGATCGGATCCCTTGCCAGCCCGGCCGCCTTCAGCTTGCGGCGGACGTAGTGGATGTAGATGTCGACCACGTTCGAGGCCGGCTCGAAGCCCGAGCCCCAGACCTCCTCGCGCAGCTGGTCGCGGGAGAGCACCTGCCCGGCGTTGCGCATCAGGTACTCGAGCAGCGCGAACTCGGTGCCGGTCAGCTCGACCGTCTCGCCGTTGATCCGCACCTCGCGCGCGCCGGTGTCGAGCGTCAGCTCGCCGGACTCCATCACCTCGGGCTCGTCGGGCACGGTGCGCCGGCCCAGCGCCCGCAGACGCGCAGCCAGCTCGCCCAGCGAGAACGGCTTGGAGAGGTAGTCGTCGGCGCCGGCGTCGAGCCCGGCGATCCGGTCGGGCACCGCGCTGCGCGCCGTCAGCATCAGGATCGGCACGGCGTTGCGCTCGTCGCGCAGCGCCTGGCAGACCTCGATGCCGTTCAGCTTGGGCAGCTGGATGTCGAGCACCATCACATCGTGGCCGCCCTCGCGCGCCTTGGCGAGCCCCTGCTCGCCGTCGGTGGCGACGTCAACCTCGAAGCCACTCTGGCTGAGCGACTTGGTGATGATCCGGACCAGCGGCTGGTCGTCCTCGACGAGCAGGATGTGCATCCCCGAAACACTACCCCGTCCCGATTGAGGCTATGTTGTCCACCGGGGGCAATCGCCGACAAGGGAGGGCGCATGCTGGCGGAGTTCAAGGCATTCCTGTTCCGCGGAAACGTCGTCGATCTGGCCGTTGCGGTGGTGATCGGGGCGGCGTTCGGCCTCGTCGTCAGCGCGTTCGTCGCCGACATCATCACGCCGCTGATCGCGGCGATCTTCGGCTCGCCCGACTTCAGCGGGCTGACGTTCCACATCAACGGCTCCGTGTTCCGCTACGGCGATTTCCTGAACGCGGTGATCGCCTTCGTCTCGGTCGCGGCTGCGATCTTCTTCTTCGTGGTCAAGCCGATGAACGTGCTGGAGGCGCGCCGGGCCGCCGGCGAGGAGCCCGAGGCCGAGCCGGCCCCGACCATCGATCAGCAGCTGCTGATGGAGATCCGGGACGCGCTCACGGCGCGGTAGGACGCTCGCGGAGCGCAGCGGCGACCCCGGCCACGAATGCGCCCAGCGCGCCGGGGCCGCCCTGCTCCGCGACCTCGATCGCCTTCGAGCCGATGACGACGCCGTCCGCGCCCGCGTCGAGCGCGGCGCAGGCGTTCTCCGGCGTGGAGATGCCGAACCCGATCAGGAGCGGCAGCGACGTGTGCGGGCGGACGCGGCGGAGCAGCTCGACGACGCGCGGCGAGAGCCCCTCGCGGGCGCCGGTGACGCCGGCCACCGACACCAGGTAGACGAACCCGCCCGCGTTCGCACAGGCCGCGGCGATCCGCCCGTCGGTCGAGGTGGGGGCGAGCAGCGGCACCAGGTCGAGGCCGGCGCCACGGCACAGCTCGAGCAGCGGCCCGGACTCGTCGGGCGGGATGTCGGGCATGATCAGGGCGTCCGCGCCGGCCGCCGCCGCGTCGTGGCAAAACGCCTCCTCGCCGTACGCCATCACCGGCCCGGCGTACGTCATCGGCACCAGCGGCACGTCGACGCGCGAGCGCACCTCGTGCAGCACCTCGAGCGCACGGCGCACCGTCATCCCGTTGCGCAGTGCCCGCTGCCCGGCGCGCTGGACGGTCGGCCCGTCGGCCAGCGGGTCGGAGTAGGGGATGCCGATCTCGAACGCGGTCGCCCCGGCCTCGGCGGCGGCCTCGGCCAGGTCGGCGGTGTCCTCGTCCGCCATCAGGTAGATCGAGAGCGCCGGGGTGGCGATCCTCACGACGCCGCCTCGCGCTGCTCGACCGTGTCCACGTCCTTGTCGCCGCGGCCCGACAGCCCGACCAGCACCAGCTCGCCCTCCCGCGCGCGGTGCAGGGCGAGCCACAGCGCGTGCGACGACTCGAGCGCCGGGATGATGCCCTCGCGCCGGCAGAGCAGGTGGAACGCCTCCAGCGCCTGGGCGTCGGTGACCGGCTCGTAGGTCGCCCGGCCGGTGTCCTTCAGGTGGCGTGCTCGGGGCCGACGCCGGGGTAGTCGAGCCCGGCCGAGATCGAGTGGGTCTCCAGCACCTGGCCGTCGTCGTCGGCCAGCACGTAGCTGCGCGAGCCGTGCAGCACCGAGATCCGACCCTCCGAGAGCGTGGCGGCGGTGCCGTGCTCGTCGCCGCCGGCCTCGGCGCCCAGCAGCCGCACCCCGGCGTCCTCGACGAAGGGGTGGAAGAGGCCGATCGCGTTTGAGCCGCCGCCGACGCAGGCCACGACCAGGTCGGGCAGGCGGCCCTCCGCCTCCAGGATCTGCTCGCGCGCCTCCCGCCCGATCACCGATCTGCAGCTCGCGGACGAGCGCCGGGTAGGGGTGGGGGCCGGCGGCCGAGCCGATCAGGTAGTGCGTCGTCTCGACGTTGGTGATCCAATCGCGGATCGCCTCGTTCATCGCGTCCTTCAGCGTCCCGGCGCCGGCCGCGACCGGGATCACCTCGGCGCCCAGCATGTGCATGCGCACGACGTTGGGGTGCTGGCGGCGGATGTCCTCCTCGCCCATGTAGACGTGGCAATCAAGGCCGAACCGGGCGCAGACGGTGGCCGTGGCGACGCCGTGCTGGCCGGCACCGGTCTCGGCGATGATCCGGTGCTTGCCCAGCCGCCGCGCCAGCAGCGCCTGCCCGACCGCGTTGTTGATCTTGTGCGCGCCGGTGTGGTTCAGGTCCTCGCGCTTGAGGTGGATGCGGACGCCGGGCGGCGCCTCCTCCATCAGCCGCTCGGCGAGCAGCAGCGGGGTGGGCCTGCCGACGAAGTCGCGGGCGAGCCGGTCGAGCTCGGCGTGGAAGGCGGGGTCGCTGCGGGCGGCCTCCCAGCCCGCGACCAGCTCGTCCAGCGCGCCCATCACCGTCTCCGGGACGAAGCGGCCGCCGAACTCGCCGAAGCGGCCGCGGCCGTCGGGGGTGGCAGAGGTGCTCATGCGGCTCCCTTCGCCTGGCGGACGAAGCGCCGCACCAGATCGTGATCCTTGACCCCGGGCGCAGCCTCGACGCCGCGGGCGGTGTCGACCGCCCAGGGGTGTGTGGCGGCGACCGCCTCGGCGACGTTGTCCGGGCCGAGCGACCCGGCGAGCATGACGGGGGCGCGGACGGCGGCCGCCCGCAGCCAGTGCGCCCGCAGGGCCTCCTCGTCCGGCCGCGACTCGCGCTCCAGGTCGAGCAGCACCGGGATGCCGTCGGGCAGGCCGGCCGGGGGCGCGCCGCGGACGCCGAGGATGACGTCGGCGATCGCCGCCGACGTCCCGTAGACCTGCGCCAGGTCGGTGCCGGCGCCGCGGATCGGCTCGGGGCCGGCCGCGACGGCGACCGTGCGCACGCCCGCCGGGACGCGGGCCGCCAGCTCCCGCGCACGCTCGATCGTGACGCCGCGCGGGCTGTCGTCCACGCACACGAAGCCGACCAGGTCGGCGCCGGCGGCGACCGCGGCGTCGACGTCCTCCTCGCGGGTCAGCCCGCAGATCTTGACCAGCAGGCTCACCGCCGCGGCACCTCCACCAGGTCGGCCAGCAGTCCCGGCTCGCGCATCAGCGCGGTGCCGACCAGCACGGCGTCGGCGCCCGCCGCCCGCGCCCGCTCGACGTCGGCGCGCGAGCCGATGCCGGACTCGGCGACCCGCACGATGTGCGGCGGCAGCAGGTCGATCAGCCGCAGCTGCTCGTCGCGGTCGACCGCCAGCGTCTCCAGGTTGCGGGCGTTGACGCCGACCAGGCCCGCCTCCAGCGCCACGGCGCGCTCGACCTCGGCCTCGCTGTTGGCCTCGACCAGGGCGTCCATCGTCAGCAGCCGCGCGGTCTCGATCAGGCGGCGGGCCTCGTCGTCGGTGACCATGCCGAGGATGACCAGGATCGCGTCGGCACCGGCCACCCGCTGCCGCGCCACATGCTCGGGGAAGAGCGTGAACTCCTTGGCCAGCGCCGGGATCGAGATCGCCCGGCGGGCCCGCTCCAGATCCTCGATCGAGCCGCCGAAGTCGCGCTCGGTGCACAGCACCGAGACGCAGGCGGCGCCGCCGTCCTCGTAGGCCATCGCCGTCGCCACCACGTCCGCACCGGGGCGGATGTCGCCCTCCGATGGCGACGCGCGCTTGACCTCGGCGATGACGCCGACGTGCGGGCCGGCGGCCAGCGTCTCGGCGAAGCCGCGGGTCGGCTCGGGTGCGTCGCGGCGGATGTCGCCCGCCAGGCGGGTGAGGTAGCCGGTCATGGCGCCGCCGCCGGTGCCCGCGCGGCGGTGAACGCGACCAGCCGCTCGAGGGTGTCCGCCGCCGCGCCGCGGTCGATCGCCGCCACGGCCTGCTCGATGCCCGCCTCCAGGTCGTCCGCCAGCCCGGCGACGAGCAGCGCCGCCCCGGCGTTCAGCACCACGGCGTCGCGGCGCGGGCCGCGCTCGCCGTCCAGCACCGTGCGGATCACGGCCGCGTTGTGGGCGGGGTCGCCCCCGACGCGGAGGTCGTCGGGCGACGCCGGCACGGCGCCGGTCGAGAGCTCATGCGGGTCGAGCGTCGTCAGCGTGATCGACCCGTCCCGCACCTCGGCCACCAGGTTGTCGCCGACGGGCGTCAGCTCGTCCAGCCCGCCCGCGCCGTGCACGACCAGCGCATGCTCGGCGCCCAGGCGCACCAGCACCTGTGCGATCGGCTCGACCAGGTCGGGGGCGTAGACGCCCAGCACCTGGCGGCGGGCGCCGGCCGGGTTGGTCAGCGGGCCGAGCAGGTTGAAGACGGTGCGGATGCCCAGCTCGCGGCGCACCGGCGCGACGTAGCGCATGGCCGGATGGTGCGCCTGGGCGAACATGAAGCCGAAGCCGACCTCGTCGATGCAGTCGGCGATGTCCTGGGGGGAGAGGTCGATCCGCACGCCCAGCGCCTCCAGCACGTCGGCGGAGCCGCAGCGTGACGACATCGCCCTGTTCCCGTGTTTGGCGACGGGCGCGCCGGCGGCGGCCGCGACCAGGGCGGCGGCAGTCGAGATGTTGAAGGTGTCGGAGCCGTCGCCGCCGGTGCCGCACGTGTCGACCAGGCCCTCGCGGGCAGGCGTCGCGGGGGTGACGTGGGCGCGCATGGCGCGGGCGCAGCCGGCGATCTCGTCCGGCGTCTCGCCCTTCATCCGCAGCGCGACGGCGAAGGCGGCGATCTGCGCCGGCCCCGCCTCGCCTGCCATCACCTGCATCATCGCGGCGTGGGTCTCCTCCGCCGTCAGGTGCTCGCCGTCCACCAGCCGCCTGATCGCGTCGGAGATCACCGGCCGCCTCCCTGCATCGCCAGGAAGTTCTCGACCAGCCGCCGGCCCTCGGGCGTCAGCACCGACTCGGGGTGGAACTGGACGCCGTGGACGGGCAGCTCGCGGTGGACGACGCCCATCACCTCGCCGTCGGCCGTCCGCGCCGTCACGCGCAGCGCGTCCGGCACCTCGAGCGCCGCCAGCGAGTGGTAGCGGCCCGCCTCGAACGGGCTGGTCAGGCCGGCGTAGAGCGGCGAGGCGTCGTGGGTGACCATGTCCGACTTGCCGTGCATCAGGCGCTGCGCGCGGCCGACGCTGCCGCCGTACATCTGGACGATCACCTGGTGCCCCAGGCAGACGCCGAGCACGGGCGCCGTCCCGGCCAGCCGCTCGATCACCGCCGCCGAGACGCCCGCCTCGGCCGGGGTGCCGGGGCCGGGGGAGACGACGACGTGGCTCGGCTCCCAACCGGCGGCCTCGTCCGCGTCGACGGCGTCGTTGCGCTCGACCCGCACCTCCGCGCCCGCCGAGGCGATGTAGTCCACCAGGTTGTAGGTGAACGAGTCGTAGTTGTCGATCACCAGCACTCTCACGGCCCGTAGATCCCCGTCTCGGCCTCGGTGATTGCGGTCTCCAGCGCCGCCATCTTGTTCGTGCACTCGTCGTGCTCCGCGGCGGGGTCAGAGTCTGCCACGATCCCGGCCCCGGCCTGGAGGTAGGCGGTGCCGTCGCGCATCACGATCGTGCGGATCGCGATGCAGGTGTCCATGTCGCCGCCGAAGCCGAGGTACCCGACAGCGCCCGAGTACGCGCCCCGCCGGCGGCCCTCCAGCTCGGCGATGATCTGCATCGCCCGCACCTTGGGCGCGCCCGACATCGTCCCGGCCGGGAACGTCGCCCGCAGCAGCGCGGCCGCGTCGCCGCCGGCCCGCAGCGTGCCCTTCACCCGCGAGACGATGTGCATCACGTGCGAGTAGCGCTCGACGTCCATCGACCGCTCGACGTGCACCGAGCCGGCATCGCAGACGCGGGAGAGGTCGTTGCGTCCGAGGTCGACCAGCATCACGTGCTCGGCCCGCTCCTTGGGCGATGCCAGCAGCTCCTCCGCCAGGCGCTCGTCCTCCGCGCGGTCTCCGCCGCGGGGCCGCGTGCCGGCGATCGGCCGCAGCTCGCAGGTGCCGTCCACGTCCAGCCGCACGTGCACCTCCGGCGAGGAGCCGACCAGCTGGTGGTCGCCCATGTCCAGCAGGAACATGTAGGGCGAGGGGTTCACGGCGCGCAGCGCCCGGTAGAGCGCGAACGGCGAGGCGTCCGTCCGCCGCCGCACCCGCTGGGAGCAGAGGATCTGGAACGCGTCGCCGGCGGCGATGTGCTCCTTCGCCCGCTCGACCCCCGCCATGTAGCGCTCGCGGCTGGTCTCGGCCACGCGCTCGCCGGCAGCCATCGGTGCCGCCGGCTCGACCGCGGCCGGGACGCTCAGCACCTCGGCGACCCGCTCCACCTCGTCGGCGGGGCCGATCATCGAGAGCGTGCGGCGGACGTGGTCGAAGGCGACGACGCACGATGCAAGCAGGAAGCGCATGGTGGGCAGTCCCGGGTCGTCCGGGTGGGCGGGCGGCAGCGGCACCGGCTCGAGCTGCGAGACCCAGTCGTAGGAGAGGTAGCCGACCGCGCCGCCGACGAACGGCGGCTCGCCGGGGCCGGGGCCGGGCCCCGACCGGGAGAACGCGACCGCCTCGTCCAGGTCGTCGGTGAGCGGCGCGCCGGCGCCCAGGAACGAGTAGCGGCCGACCTGCTCGCCGCGCTCGACCGACTCCAGCAGGAACGCCGGCGCGCCCAGCGCCTCGCGCAGGCGCAGGTAGGCGCCGACCGGCGTCAGCAGGTCTGCGGGGATGGTGCGGATGATGCGTTCGTGTGTCATCTGGGCAACAAAAAAGCCCTCCGCCGGCGGGGGCGAAAGGCTTCGACGAGGTTCGGATGCCGCGGCGTGGCTAGCGGGCCGTACCTCGCCTGCTCGACCACCACTCGTGCCGCGTCGCCGTCATCGTGCCAGCACTATGCTGGATCGCGTCCCCTCCGTCAAGTTGCAAGCAGGTCGCCCTCCATGCCAGACACCGTCATCCTCGGGTTCGCCCGCACGCCCTTCGGCCGCCTCGGCGGCGGCCTCGCCTCGCTCCCGGCTCCCGAACTGGCGGTGACCGCCGGCCGGGCCGCGCTCGAGCGGAGCGGTGTCTCCGCAGACGACGTCGGCTACGTCGTGATGGGCGAGGTGCTCCAGGCCGGCGTGGGGATGATCCCCTCGCGGCAGGTCTCGGCAGGGCTGGGCTGCCCGCCGGGCGTCGGCTCGGACACGATCAACAAGGTCTGCGCCTCCGGCCTGCGGGCGGTTGCCTACGGCGACCTGCTGATCCGCGCCGGCGTCGCCGGCAGCGTCGTGGCGGGCGGCATGGAGAGCATGTCCTGCGCGCCGTACCTGCTGCCGAAGGCCCGGTTCGGCTACCGGATGGGCGACGGCGCCGTGATCGACCACATGACCAGCGACGGCCTCACCTCGACGTTCACGAACCGGATCATGGCCGAGGAGAACAACGTCGTCTCGGCGGAGATCGGCTGCTCGCGGGAGGATCAGGACGCCTGGGCGCTGCGCTCCCACCAGCGTGCGGTGGCGGCGATCGCCGACGGCCGGCTGGCGGACGAGGTGGTGCCGGTCACGGTGCCCGGCCGCAAGGGCGACACCGTCGTCGAGGTGGACGAAGGGCCGCGCGGCGACACCTCCGCCGAGCGGCTGGCGTCGCTGCGCCCGGTGTTCGGCGCCGACGGCGCGACCACGGCGGGCAACGCGCCCGGCGTCAACGACGGCGCCGCGGTGCTGGTGCTGGCTTCCGAGGAGTGGGCGAACCGAGCGCGACCTGGCGCCGCTCGCGCGGATCCGCTCCGAGGGGCACGTCGGCGACGACTGGCCGTACCTGGTGCGAACGCCCGCGGCGGCCTCGCGGCAGGCGCTGGAGCGGATCGGCATGACGCCGGCCGACGTGGACCTCTGGGAGATCAACGAGGCCTTCTGCTCGGTCGTCATCAGCACGATCGACCTGCTCGGCATCGACCCCGACCGGGTCAACCCGCAGGGCGGCGCGGTCGCCTACGGACACCCGATCGGCGCCTCCGGCGGCCGGCTGCTGGGCACCCTGATCGCGCAGCTGCGACGCGGCGGCGGCGGCATCGGCGTGGCCGCGATCTGCAGCGGCGCCGCGCAGGGCGACGCCCTGGTGCTGGAGGTGCTGCCGGCGTGAGCGAGATCTCGTCGATCACGGTCGTCGGCGCGGGGCAGATGGGCGCCGGCATCGCCCAGGTCGCTGCCCTGGCCGGCTACGAGGTCGCGCTGGTGGACGTCGCGCCCGGCCAGCTCGAGCGCGCCACCGTCACCATCCAGGAGTCGCTGACGAAGCTGGTCTCCCGGGAGCGGGTGAGCCAGGCGGATGCCGACGCGGCCGTCTCCCGGATCCGCACGACGGCGCAGCCGAGCGACGCCGACCTGCTGATCGAGGCCGCGACCGAGAATGTCGACGTCAAGCTCGACCTGTTCGCCGCGATGGACGCCGTCGCTCACGAGGGCGCGATCCTGGCGTCGAACACGAGCTCGATCCCGATCACGCGGCTGGCGGCGTCCACCCGCAGGCCCGCCTCCGTGGTCGGCATGCACTTCTTCAACCCGGTGCCGCTGATGGCGCTGGTCGAGGTGATCCGCGGGTTGGAGACGAGCGACGAGACGGCCGCCGCCGTGCGCGCCGCGGCCGAGCGGATGGGCAAGACGGTGGCCGAGGCGACCGACCGGCCGGGCTTCATCTCCAACCGCATCCTGGTGCCGATGATCAACGAGGCGGTCTACTGCCTGATGGAGGGCGTGGGCGACGCCGAGTCGATCGACACCGTGATGAAGCTGGGGATGAACCACCCGATGGGCCCGCTCGCACTCGCCGACCTGATCGGCCTGGACACGTGCCTCTCGATCATGGAGGTGCTGCACGCCGGGCTGGGCGAGGACAAGTACCGGCCCTGCCCGCTGCTGCGCTCCTACGTCGAGGCGGGCCGCCTCGGCCGCAAGACCAAGCAGGGCTTCTACACGTACTAGCGCGGCGAGGGTTGGGCTACTGACGGTCGGCCACGCTGTCCTACCCTGGAGGGTCAGGCGCCGATTCCTGGCACCGACACGGTTCCGGGTCGGTGCTCGGGTGGTGGTCAAACCGGAGCCAGGCACGGAGCCTGACCCTCGGTTTCGCAGGTTGGGCTCCTGACGGTTGTGGCACGTCTTCGGTGCCTCTTCGTCACGGAACGCCGGATCTGCCGTGATCGGGGTCTGGCACGGTGCCAGACCCCGTGCCGGACACCCTCTCGAGGCCCATGGTTGGGCGGAATCTCGCCCGCCGGGTCCGTCACGGCTTCCACCATGGAGCGTCACGGAGTGCCGGATCGGCTGTGATCGGGGCCCGGCACGGTGCCAGACCCGGTGCCGGGCCCCGGATGGCGGTCATGCCGGGCGCAGGCCGGCTGGCTAGCGGGCGATGGCGCCGGCCGCTGCCACGGGCGTCGTGCGGCGCTCTGCCATGACCCGCGTCAGCACCGTGCCGGCGAGCAGCGCGCCCGCCGCGGAGGAGGCGGCGCCTGCCAGCCACATCGCGTCGTAGCCGAACCGCTGCGCGATCAGCCCGGCCAGCGGCGCGGCCAGCGACGTGCAGGCGAAGACGACCGTCGAGGCGACGCCCACGGCCCGGCCGGCCCGTGCCGCGCCGGCCAGCTCGCCGGCCGTGACGTAGAGCACGCCGTTGAAGCCGAAGGCCCCGAACGCCAGCGCTCCGGTGGCGACCGCCGCCGTCACCGGCCCGCCGCGCAGCGCCAGCGGCATCGACGCCGCGGCGACCGCGGCCACGGCGCCGGTCTGGGCCAGCGTCCGCGCCCGGCGCGTGCCGGCCTCGCTGTCGGCCAGCCGGCCCCACACCAGCCGGGAGGCGGCTGCGGACACGTTGACGATGGCGAAGAGCGCGCCCGCGACGGCGGCGCCCAGCTCGAGGCCGCGGGCGGCGGGGACGATGTAGGTGAGCGTCGCCGCCAGGGTCAGCGCGTAGAGCACCCCCAGGCCGAGCAGCGGCGCCATCCCCGGCACACGGAGCACGCCGTCCAGCGCCAGCCGTCGGGTCTCGCCGCCGCCGCTGGGCGAGAACATGGCGAAGACGGTCGCCGTCGCGGCGGTGATCACGGCCGAGCCGAGCAGCGCCAGGCGCACCCCGCCGGCGCTCGCCAGCAGCGGCAGCATGACGGCGCCGATCGTGCCGCCCAGCGGCACGGCCAGCTGCCGCCAGCCCAGCGCGATGCCGCGCTTCTCGGGCGGGAACTCGCGGAGCAGCGCGCTCATCCCGGCGACGGGCACGGACGCCGACCCGATCCCGGCCAGGAACAGTCCCGCCGAGAAGAGCACTGCGCCCGACGTCGACGAGGCGATCGCGTAGCCGGTGACGTTCAGCGCGGCGCCCGCCAGCAGGATCGGCCGCGCGCCGAAGCGGTCGACCAGCATCCCCGCGGGCAGCAGCACCGCCGCCGAGCCCAGGCCGACCGCGGCGAAGACCGCGCCGAACCCGGCCGGGCCCAGGTCGAGCGCATCCCGCACCTGGTGGCCGATCGCCGGGAGCCCGAACTGGACGATCGAGACGGCCGCCTGCGCCGCCACCGAGAGGATGAGCAGGGTGCGGGCGCGGCTGGTCACCCCCTCACGGTAGCCGCCGCATGCGGATAAGAAAAACGTGTGAAGGGGATACGATGATGGCCATATGGCTATGTACGCGACCGCCCAGCTCCGCGCCTTCGTGCTGGTCGCCGAGCTGGCCAGCTTCACCCGCGCCGCGGAGCGGCTGGGCATCTCGCAGCCGACCTGCAGCCAGCTCGTCCGCTCGCTCGAGCGGCGCGTGGGCACGCCGCTGTTCGCGCGCGGCTCGCGCCGCGTCGAGCTGACCCCGGCCGGGCGGGCGCTGCTCCCGCACGCCGAGCGGGCGCTGGCACTGGATGCCGAGGCGGAGGCCGCGGTCGACCGCGCCGCGTCGGCCGAGCGGGCGCGGCTGTGGGTCGCCGCCGGGGAGGCGCTGGCCACGTACGTGCTGCCGCCCGCGCTGGCCGCCCTCAAGGCGCGGCTGCCGCGGCTGGAGGCCGGGGTGATCGTCGGCGACGTCGCGCGCATCCTCTCGGCGCTGCGCTCCGGCGAGGCCGACGCCGCGCTGCTGACCGACCACAGCGCCGCCGCCGACATCGAGACGACGGTCTACGAGCGCGGGCGGTCGGTGCTGATCGCGCCGCCATCCGAGCCCGCGCCGGCGGAGCCGCTCGAGCTCGCCGACCTGGCCGGCAGGACGCTGGTGGTGCGCGATCCGGGCACGGTCAACCGGCGCGAGGTGGACGCCCTGCTGGAGCGGGCCGGGGTTCGTCCGGCGGGCCTGCTGGAGGCGACCAGCCTGGAGGCGGTCAAGCGCTGCGTCGAGGTCGGGCTGGGCGTGGCCATCGTGCCCGGCATCGCAGTCGAGCGCGAGCTGGCGGCGGGGACGCTGCGGGAGCTGCCGATGGTGCGGCCGGCGATGGAGATCGGCTTCTGCATCGCCTGGCGCAAGGGCGAGGAGCCGACGCCGCCGGTGGCGATGCTGGCAGACCTGTTGCGCGAGCGGCCGGCCGGGGTGGGGTCAGACCCCGGCGGGCCGCTCGCGAACGAGGACTAGGCCGCGATCCGCTCGCGGAGGCCGCTGGTCATCCAGACCCGGCGGCCGACGGCGAGGGCGCGGTCGGCGATCTCCCGCAGCTCGCCCGGGCCGAGGGGCTGCGTGGGGTCGAGCAGCACCACCGGCACGGCGTCGCAGCCGAGCGTGGCGAGCCCGCGGGAGAGGGTGTCGACGTCGTCGGGGTCAAGACCGGCGTCGGCGATGACAGCGCCCGGACGGGCCCACTCGATCTGGGTCAGCGCCTCACCGGCGTCGCGAGCGACGACGATGCGGCAGGTGTCCTCGAGCGCGGAGCGCACCAGCGCAAGCATCCCGGGGTCGCGATCCACGACCATGACGGTGCCGCGGGTGACGAGGGGGATGACCGGCGCGAGACCCGGGGTCAGGGTCGTCGTGCGTGCGATTCGATCGGCGAGTCCGTACATTGCAAGCGTCTCCTGGGGTGAGGAGTGGCGGGTGGTGGCCCGCCGCTGTCTGTCCGGTAATCGCCCTCGCTTACAGATTCTTTACGGATGGGATGCGACGGCTGCGGCCGGTACGCTACGGCCCGATGGTGCGGCTCGACCGGATCTACACGCGCGCCGGGGACGGCGGTGAGACGTCGCTCGGCGACGGCCTGCGCGTCTCCAAGGACGACGACCGGATCTGGGCCTACGGCACCGTGGACGAGACCGGCGCGGCGATCGGCGTGGCCGTCGCCTCCGGCCTGGAGGAGCCGGCCGCAGCGCTGCTGGCCCGCGTCCAGAACGACCTGTTCGACGTCGGCGCCGACCTGGCGGTGCCGCTCGACTCGAGCCGCGGGCGCGCCCGCGAGCGGCTGCGGATCGGCGAGCAGCACGTCACCGCCCTCGAGGCCGCCTGCGATGCCCAGTCCGAGCGGCTGGCGCCGCTGACGAGCTTCGTCCTCTCCGGCGGCACGCCGCAGTCCGCGGCGCTGCACCACGCACGCACCGTGTGCCGCCGCGCGGAGCGCCTGGCGGTGCGGCTGGCCGCGCGCGAGCCGGTCAACGAGCACGCCATCGCCTACCTCAACCGCCTCTCCGACCTGCTCTTCATCCTCGCCCGCGTGCACAACGACGAGGGCCGCGCCGACGTGCTGTGGCAGCCCGGCGCCTCGATCGGCGAACCCGAGGCGTAGCTCGCCGTAAAGCGCTGCGGGCGGGCTGCCGATGCAGCGGAGGTGTACGCACTACGCCGCGTCGTCTTCCTGCCGCTGATCGTGCTGGCGCCGCTGCTCTGGCAGAGCATGCACCCGACCCACTCGTGGATGGAGGGCGCCGCGCGCAAGCGGATCGACGCCGACATCGCGCCCGACAGCGTCCGCAGCATCTCGTGCACCGTCGCCGGCGGCGACCACCGGGCGGTCTGCGACGTCCGCACGGCGCACGGCGTGCACTTCCGCCAGCGGCTGACGTCGTCGGACGGCCACGACTGGACGTGGGACGGCAAGCCGGTCGTCGTGCCCTGACTCACGCCGCGGGCGGGTCTATGCTGCGGTCGATGGCGACCGCGCGACTCCCCGAGCCGGAGGGCGATCCCGGCCCCGAGCGCTCCACCATCTCGGGAATCCCGTACCGGGCGGTCTACTCGCCCGAGACGACGCCGATCGACTACGAGCGCGACCTGGGCGACCCCGGGCGCTACCCCTACACGCGCGGCGTGTACGAGACGATGTACCGCGGCAAGCCGTGGACGATGCGGCAGTTCGCCGGGTTCGGGACGGCCGACGAGACCAACCGCCGCTTCCGCTACCTGCTCGACCACGGCCAGACGGGCCTCTCGACGGCGTTCGACATGCCCACGCTGATGGGCTACGACTCCGACCACCCGCGGGCGCTGGGCGAGGTCGGCCGCGAGGGCGTCGCCGTGGACACGCTGGCCGACATGGAGGATCTGTTCGCCGGCATCCCGCTCGACCAGGTGACGACGTCCATGACCGTGAACGCGCCGGCCGCGATCGTGCTCGCGCAGTACGTCTGCGTGGCCGAGCGGCAGGGCGTGGCGGCCGACCGGCTGGGCGGCACGATCCAGGCCGACATCCTCAAGGAGTACATCGCCCAGAAGGAGTGGATCTTCCCGGCGGAGCCTTCGATGCGGCTGATGGTGGACATGATCGAGTGGTGCACGCGGGCGATGCCGCGCTGGCATCCCGTCTCGATCTCCGGGTACCACATCCGCGAGGCGGGGGCGACCGCGGCGCAGGAGCTGGCGTTCACGCTGGCCGACGGGTTCGCCTACGTCGAGCGCTGCATCGAGCGGGGGATGGACGTGGACGAGTTCGCGCCGCGGCTCTCCTTCTTCTTCAACGCGCACATCGACTTCTTCGAGGAGATCGGCAAGTACCGGGCGGCGCGGCGGATCTGGGCCCGCGAGCTGCGCGAGCGCTACGGAGCGAAGACGCGAGCGCGCGCTGCTGATGCGCTTCCACACGCAGACGGCCGGCGTCTCGCTGACGGCGCAGCAGCCGCTGGTGAACATCGCGCGGACGGCGATCGAGGCGATGGCCGCCGTGCTGGGCGGCACGCAGTCGCTGCACACCAACTCCTACGACGAGGCGCTGGCGCTGCCCACCGAGGAGGCCGCGCGGCTGGCGCTGCGCACGCAGCAGGTGATCCTGCACGAGACCGGTGCGACGCACTCCGCCGACCCGCTGGGCGGCTCGTGGCTGGTCGAGTCGATGACCGACGAGCTGGAGCGGCAAGCCTACGAGTACTTCGACCGGATCGACCGGCTGGGCGGCGTCGTCGCCGCGCTCGAGCAGAACTTCTTCCAGCTCGAGATCGCGGAGGCGAGCTACCGCTTCCAGCAGGAGGTCGAGTCCGGCGTGCGGCGGATCGTCGGCGTCAACGCGCACACCGAGGGCGACGAGCCGATCGAGATCCTGAAGGTGCCGATCGAGGTCGAGGAGCGCCAGATCGGCCGGCTGGCCGAGGTGCGGTCGGGCCGCAGCGAGGCCGAGGTGCGCCGTGCGCTGGACGGCCTCAAGCGCGCCGCCGAGGGCGACGAGAACGTGATGGAGCACCTGCTCGTCCTGCGCCCGCGCCTACGCCAGCGAGGGCGAGATCTGCGATGAGCTGCGGTCGGTCTGGGGCGTCTACCGGGAGACGCCGGTCTTCTAGGCCGTCATCGTCGGGCCAGCCGGTAGCATCCGCCGGATGGATGCCTTCCGGGCCGACGAGCTGGAGCGGCGGCGCGCCGACTCGGGCGATCGCTACCTCGAGTTCCTGCGCCGCGACTCGATGAGCCTCGGCCTCTACACGCTCGAGGCCGGCGCCGACGACACGCAGACGCCGCACGCCGAGGACGAGGCGTACGTCGTCGTGGCCGGCCGCGGCCAGATCATGGTGGACGGCGAGAGCAGCGAGGTCGGGCCGGGCTCGATCGTGTTCGTGGGCCGGACCGTCGACCACCGGTTCCACTCGATCACCGAGCGGCTCGAGATCGTGGTCGTGTTCGCCCCGGCGGAGAGCGGTTCGTGACCGGCCCGGCTGGCGCGTCGGCCCGGGCCGAGCCGGTACACTCGCGGGCGCAATGAGCCGCAGAATTCGAGTGGTGGTGGCCAAGCCGGGCCTTGACGGGCACGACCGAGGAGCCAAGATCATCGCCCGCACGCTGCGGGACGCCGGCATGGAGGTCATCTACACGGGCCTGCACCAGACGCCGGAGCAGATCGTGGAGACGGTCATCCAGGAGGACGCCGACGCGGTCGGCATCTCGATCCTGTCCGGCGCCCACATGACGCTGGTGCCGCGCATCCTCGAACTGCTCGCCGACAGCCAGGCGGAGGACGTGCTGGTTGTCGTCGGAGGCACCATCCCCGGCGACGACATCGCCGAGCTGAAGCGGCTGGGCGTCGCCGAGGTCTACACGCCGGGCGCGCCCACGGCGGAGATCGTGGACTTCCTGAGATCGCGGCTGGACGCCGCGTAGGAGGCCGATGCCCGGACTGAGAATCGATGCGGACGGTCGCGTCCACACCGTCACGGTGAACCGCCCCGAGGTGCTGAACGCGCTCAACACGGCGCTGCTCGAGGAGTTCCTGGCCACGCTCAAGGACCTGGGCAGCGACGAGCAGTGCGGCGTCATCATCATCACCGGCGCCGGCGACCGCTCGTTCATCGCGGGCGCCGACATCAAGGAGATGGACGGCAAGACGCCGCTCCAGGCCCGCGACTACTCCGAGCTCGGGCAGGAGATCGCCCACATGCTCGAGGTGATGCGCAAGCCGACGATCGCGGCCGTCAACGGCTACGCGCTGGGCGGCGGCTGCGAGATCGCGCTGGCCTGCGACATCCGGCTCTGCTCCGAGAACGCCCAGTTCGGGCAGCCCGAGATCAACCTCGGCCTGATCCCCGGCTGGGGCGGCACCCAGCGGCTGGCCCGGGCGACCAACATCGGCTACGCCAAGGAGCTGATCCTGACCGGCCGCATGGTCGGCGCCGAGGAGGCGTTCGAGCGCGGCCTGGTGCAGCACGTCTATCCCGGCACGGAGCTGATGGCGCGGACGATGGAGCTCGCGCAGCAGATGGCGGAGAAGAGCCCGGTGGCGCTCTACTACGCCAAGGAGACGACGAACCGCGCCCTGCACGGCGACATCGGCGGCAACCTCGTCCACGAGGCCGACCTGTACTCGCTGATGTTCTCGACGGACGACGCCAAGGAGGGCCTGCGGGCCTTCGTCGAGAAGCGCACGCCGACCTTCGTCGGCAAGTAGCCATCGACCGACAACCGCATCACACTCGCTACGCGAAGGGGGAGAGGTGAACATCGCAGTCTGCGTCAAGGAGGTGCCGAGCGCGGCCAGCGCGAAGCGCCTGGACGCGTCCACGCACAGGCTCGACCGCTCCGGCGACAGCGAGCTGAATCCGTTCGACCTGCACGGCCTGGAGGAGGCGCTGCGCCTGCGCGAGGGCGGCGCCGACGTGTCCGAGATCGTGGCCGTGTGCATGGGGCCGGAGACGGCCCAGCGGCCGCTGCAGAAGGCGCTCGCGCTGGGCGCCGACCGCGCCGTGCTGCTGACCGACCCGGCGCTGGCGGGCTCCGACATCGCCGGCACGGCGTACGCGCTGTCGGCGGTGCTCGAGAAGCAGGACGCCGACCTCGTCATCCTCGGCCAGCAGGCCGCCGACGCGGACTGCTACGTGATGGCGGCGGCCGTCGCCGACCACATGAAGCGGCCGCTGGTGACGCAGGTCGCCCACCTCAGCCTGGAGGGCGGGCGGATCCGCGCCAAGCGCCAGACCGAGCACGGGTACGACGTGATCGAGGCGCCGCTGCCCGCGGTGATCTCGGTCTCCGACGCCATCAACGAGGCGCGGCTCCCCAACATCAAGGCGATCATGGGCGCCAAGAAGAAGCCGACCGACCGCCTGTCGGCGGCCGAGGCCGGGATCGACGCGAGCCGGGTCGGCGACGCCGGCGCGCAGAGCGTGGTTGCCGGCGTGACGGCGCCGCCGCAGAAGCAGGAGGGACGCAGGCTGGAGGACTCCGGCGGCGACTCCGTCGAGCAGATCGTGGCGTTCCTGGCCGAGAAGGGGGTGGTGTAGGTGGCGGGCATCCTCGTGTTCGTCGATCACGACGGCGGCGAGTTCGCCGCGAACAGCCTGGGCGTTCTGGTCAAGGCCGCCTCGGTCGGCGATGCCACCGCGTTCCTGGCCGGGTCGGGCATCGACGACGGCTGGGCCGCGACGCTGGGCGCCCACGGCGCGGCGCGCGTGCTGGTCGCCGACGACGAAGCGCTGGCCGGCGGGCTGCCGCAGCCGATCGTTGACGCGATCGAGCCGCACGCCCGCGAGGCTGACGCGGTCGTGTTCGGCGCCGGTGTGGTCTCGGCCGACGTCGCGGCCGGCCTGGCCGCGCGGCTGGGGTCGGGCATTGCCTGCGAGACCACGGAGCTCGTGCAGGGCGACGGCGGGCTGGTCGCGACGCGGCCGGCGCTGGGCGACAGCGTGATGGTGCAGTCCACCTTCGCCTCGTCCCCCGCGGTCGTGCTGGCACGGGCCAACGCGTTCCCCTCCGATCCCACGGGCGGCGGCGACGCCCCCGTCGAGCGGGCGCCGGTGACGGTTGCCGACTGGTCGAAGAGCGCCGTGATGGTGGGCCGTGAGGAGGCCGAGACCGGCGGCGTGGACATCACCGAGGCGGACGTGCTGGTCGCGTTCGGCCGCGGGCTGGGCGGTCCCGAGAACGTGCCCATCGTCGAGGAGCTGGCGAAGGCGCTGGGCGGCGAGGTGGCCGCGACGCGCGCCGTGGTGGACGCGGGCTGGGTGCCGTACTCGATGCAGGTCGGCCAGACCGGCAAGACGGTGTCGCCCAAGCTGTACGTCGCCTGCGGGATCAGCGGCGCCATCCAGCACAAGGTGGGGATGGCGGGCTCCGGCGTGATCATCGCGATCAACAAGGACGCGAACGCGCCGATCCACGAGTTCGCCGACCTGTCGGTGATCGGCGATGCGCTGACGGTGGTGCCGAAGCTGACCGAGGCGCTGCGCCGCTGACAAACCGGTCCCCGGATGTGGCAGTATCGGGGGTATGGCACGGAAAGTGCTCGTCATCGCGAACGAGACGTGCGCAGGGCGTGAGCTGCTCGACGAGGTTCACGCCCGCGCCTCCGGCGACGGCGACGAGGTGCTGGTGGTGGCGCCGGCGCTCAACACCCGGCTGCGGCACCTGTTCGCGGACGTGGACAAGGCGCGGGAGCAGGCGCAGGAGCGGCTGACCGAGTCGCTCCGGCTGCTCGACGGCGCCGGCGTCCACGCCCGCGGCGCGGTCGGCGACAGCGACCCGGTGCGGGCGATGGAGGATGCGCTGTTCGAGTTCGACGCCGACGAGATCGTGATCTCGACGCATCCGCCGGAGCGCTCGAACTGGCTCGAGAAGGGCGTTGTCGAGCGCGCCGCGAGCCACACCGAGCTGCCCATCACGCACGTCGTCGTCGATCTCGCCCGGGTCGGCACGTAGGTCTCGACCTTCGGGGCCCGGTACCGGGTCTGGCACCGTACCGGGCCCCTCGCACGGCCGATCCGGCGTGCCGTGACGATCTGGTGTGAAAGGCGTGACGGATCCCGGCGGGCGGATCTCGCCCAACCATGCGTCCCAGGGGTGGGGCCCGGTACGGGGTCTGGCACGGTACCGGGCCCCAATCACCACTCATGGTGGAGAGGCGTGACGCACTCGTTGCGTGTCGTGACAGACAGCTGCCGGTAGGCGGCCGTACGGTGGCCGCATGGCCCGACGACCACGTCCTCAGATCCCCGGCGGCTGCTACCACATCACGATGCGCGGGAACGGCCGCCGGGTCGTCTTCCTGACCTCGAGCGACAGCGAGCGCTTCCTCTCGCTGCTGGCGAAGGTGCAGGAGCGGCGCGAGTGGCAGATCTTCGGCTTCTGCCTGATGGCGAACCACTACCACCTGATCGTGCGCACGCCCGAGCCGGACATCGGTGCCGGCATGCAGTACCTGAACAGCCACTACGCCCAGGGGTTCAACGCCCGCCACGGCCTCGCCGGCCACGTCTTCCAGCGCCGCTACCACTCGCAGCTGATCGACTCAGACGAACAGCTGAAGGAGACCGTCCGCTACGTCGCGCTCAATCCCGTGCGCGCCCATCTCTGCCTCGCTCCGCATGAGTGGGCGTTCTCCAGCTACCGGGCGCTGATCGAACTGGAGCCCAGCCCGCCGTTCCTGGACGCCGCCTGGGTACGCAACCAGTTCGCGTCGGTGCAGTCGCTCGAACGGTTCGTCGCCGACGGCGTGCCGGCGGACCTGCCGATGCCCACCCCGTGGTACTGACGGCTCAGAGGGGTGTACCCTCGATGGCGTGACCACGCTCGACAACCGGCCGAACACGGCGCTCCTCGTCGTCGACGTCCAGAACGCGGCGGTCGACCGTGCGCACGAGCGCGACGCGGTGGTCGCGAACGTCGGCGGCCTCGTCGAGCGGGCGCGGCGGGAAGGTGTGCCCGTGGTCTGGGTCCAGCACTCCGATGAGGATCTTGCGCGAGGGTGCGAAGCCTGGCAGATCGTCCCCGAGCTGACTCCCGGCGACGCAGAGCCGCTGGTCGAGAAGCACCACGGCGACTCGTTCGAGGGCACCGACCTCGAGACGGTGCTGTCAGGTCTCGATGTCGGGCGGGTGGTCGTCGTCGGCGCGCAGACCGACTGGTGCGTGCGCTCGACGCTGCACGGCGCCTTCGCCAGGGGCTACGACGCGGTGCTGGTCGGCGACGCCCACACGACCGAGGACCAGACGGCATCAGGAGCGCCGCCTCCGGACAAGGTCATCGCGCACACGAACCTGTACTGGGCCCACCAGTCGGCGCCCGGGCGCACCGCCGGGACAGTCGACTCCGCGGACGTCGACTTCGGCGGTTCGAACTGAGCCTGCGCGACGCGGGCCCGGCTCCTGATGGTCGGGCTACGGCTCTTCCGGGGCGCGCGGCGGAGTGGGGTGAAGCGGTTGGTAGAGGCCGAGATCGCTGCCGTCGGGCAGCCTGATGGCAACCACACGCCCCCAGCGCTCCTCGCTGATGGGCCGGCTGACCTCGACCCCCTTTTGTTCGAGCTCGCCGATTGTCGTCTCGATGTCATCGCACATGACATAGAGCTCGTGATGACCAGCGGTGTCGGTCGGATGGGCGGCCAGCTCTGCCGGCGGGAGAGCGAAGATCGGCCACCCCTCGCCGGCATCCACGGACGGAAACCCGAGCACGTCCCGAAGGAACGTGCGAACCCCGTCTGCGTCTCTGGTGAAAATGATGGCGTGGACGCCGTTGATCATCGCCGGCCGGGCGGATCGTATCTCCCCGCCGTCGATCCGTATCGATGCGGACCTACGTCAGCGTGTACTCGGGGCCGCTGCCGCCCTCGGGCGGCGTCAGCCTGCCGCCCCGGGCGGTGATCGCGCCGCACTGGACGCAGTTGGACGGGCTCAGCTTGAGCCGCACCGTCGGGCCGCCGCGGTCGTCCTCGATCTCGTAGACGGCGGCGGGGCACATCGCCACCCACGCCTCGGCGACCTCGCGGGACACGGACTCCTGCACGCGGATGTGGTTCGGCTGGTCGTCCCGGCTCCTGTTGCCTGAGAGGAAGACGCTGGAGAGCTTGTCGAACGTCAGCTTGCCGTCGGGCGCCGGGTAGGTGCGCGTCCCCGACTCGACCGGGCCTTCGGCGTCGCGGTGGAACGACCACGAGCCGCCCGGCAGCGCGCCGCGGGTGATGTCCATCAGCCCGCCCAGCGGCGCTCCCAGCATCATCCCCTTGGACAGCGCCTGGCGCATGTTGCGGACGCGCTTCAGGTCGCTCCAGATGTGGCTGTCCCGCACCCGCCTGTCGTAGCCCTCGAGCGCGCCGGCCGTCCGCAGATCGGCACCCGCGCGCAGGCTCTCGTACATCGTGTCGGCGGCGAGCATGCCCGAGCGCATCGCGTAGTGGATGCCCTTCAGCTTGGGCACGTTGACGAAGCCCGCGCTGTCGCCGGTGACAACGGCGCCGGGGACGCTGAGCCGTTCGGGGATGGAGAGGAAGCCGCCCTCGGGGATCGTCTTGGCGCCCCACCCGATCCGCTCGCCGCCGGCCAGCATGCGCGAGATCAGCGGGTGCGTCTTGAACAGCTGGAGCTGGTCGTGGATCGAGAGCGACGCGTCCAGCGTGTCCAGGCCGCAGACCAGGCCGATCGTGAGCATGTCCTCGCCCATCGGGTAGATGAAGCTGCCGCCCACCTCGTTCCACTTGCCGCCCAGCCGGAACGGCCAGCCCAGCGTGTGGATCACGCGGTCGAGCGGCTGCGCGACCTTCCAGACCTCCTTGACGCCCAGGCTCCACACCTGGGGCATGCGCCCGCTGACGCCGAACCGCTCGAACAGCGCCATGGAGAGGTGGCCCTGCGTCCCCTCGGCCAGCACCGTCGTCTGCGCGTGCACCTCGACGCCGGGCTCCCACGAGCCGGTCGGCTCGCCCTCGCGGTCGAGCCCCTTGTCGCCTGTGCGGACACCGGCGACGGCGTCGCCGTCCACCAGCAGCCGGTGCGCGTCGGTCTCGGGCAGCACCATCACGCCGAGCGCCTCCGCGCGCTCGGCCAGGTGCCGGCCCAGCTGGCTTAGCGAGAAGACCAGGTTGCCCTTGTTGTGGAACGGCGGGGGCGTCGGGATCCGCACCTCCCAGCCGCCGCGCATGACGTAGACCGACTCCTTGCGCACCGGGCCGTAGCAGCCGGGCAGCGAGGCGGGGTCCTCGTCGGGCAGCAGATCCTTCAGCGCCGACGGGTTGACGACGGCGCCCGAGAGCAGGTGGGCACCGACCACGCGGCCCTTGTCGAGCAGCGCGATCGGTGTCTCGCCGAGCTGCTCGGCGGTCGCCGGGTCGGCCTCCAGCAGGGTGCCCAGGCGGATGGCGCAGGCCAGCCCGGCGGGCCCGCCGCCGACGATGCAGACGCCGACGTCGATGCGCTCGTCCTCGGCCGCCTCGGGCGGCTGGACGAACTCGCCGACCCTCACGGGCGGGCGGTGGTCGGCGGGGCGGCGGCGGCTCATGGCGGCCGATCCTAGATGATTGATTCGCGGCGCTGCGGCGCGTCAGGCGGCGGTCGCGGCGCGGCGCGGCCGGGGGACGAGCTCGCCGCCGCAGTTGGGGCAGGTCGCATCCATCGCACCGGCGCAGGTGGCGCAGAACGTGCACTCGTGGCTGCAGATGTGGGCCTCGCCGTCCATCGCCAGCGGGGCGTCGCAGCGCTCGCAGACGGTTCGCATCTCCAGGGCCATGGCGGGACGATAGCCTTCCGCCTGCCGTGCCCACCATCGACCTGCGATCCGACACCGTCACCCGCCCGACGCCCGAGATGCGGCAGGCGATGTTCGACGCCGAGCTGGGCGACGACGTCTGGGGCGACGACCCCACCGTGATCGAGCTGGAGCGCGAGCTGGCCGCGCTGCTGGGCAAGGAGGCCGCCGTCTACGTCCCCTCGGGGACGATGG
Organism: uncultured Actinomycetes bacterium; assembly: GCA_963797175.1. Taxonomy (GTDB): domain Bacteria; phylum Actinomycetota; class Thermoleophilia; order Gaiellales; family JAICJC01; genus DATLLN01. The sequence continues at coordinate 24,996 of CAWCOL010000009.1, read as the reverse complement.
GCAACCTGCTCTCGGTGCGCTCGCAGACGCAGCCCGGCGACGAGGTGATCGTCCACGAACTGGCCCACATGATCGTCCACGAGCAGGCCGGCATCGCCGTCCTCTGCGGCGCGCAGACGCTGACGCTGTCCGGAGCGCGCGGCCTCGAGCCCGACCGCGTGCGGGCGGTGCTGCGCGACCCCGCGGACATCCACCACGCGCGCCAGCGCGTGATCTGCATCGAGAACACCCTGGGCGAGCTGGGCGGCCTGGTCTTCGATCCCGCGACCCAGCGCGAGCTGTCGGCGATCGCCCGCGAGCACGACCTGCGCGTGCACCTGGACGGCGCGCGGCTGTGGAACGCGGCCGTCGCCTCGGGCGTCGAGCCGGCCGAGCTGGTGCGGGACGTGGACTCGGTCAGCGTCTGCTTCTCCAAGGGCCTGGGCGCTCCGGTGGGCTCGGCCGTGGTCGGCGACGCCGGCCTGGTCGAGCGGGCCCGCCGCGGCCGCAAGCTCCTGGGCGGGGGTATGCGCCAGGCCGGCGTGATCGCCGCCGGCGCCCTGCACGCGCTGCGGCACCACCGCGAGCGGATGGCGGACGACCACCGCCGCGCCCGTACGCTGGCCGAAGGGCTCGCCGGTGGGCGGCGGCTGGTGGTCGACCCGGCCGCGGTCGAGACGAACATCGTGCTGGCCCGGCCCGCGGATGGCGAGAGCGCGCACGCGCTGGCGGACGAGCTGTCCGCGGCGGGCGTGCTCTGCGCCGCGCTGGACGGCGGCGTCGTCCGCTTCGTCACCCACCTCGACGTGTCCGACGCCGAGATCGACGCGGCGCTTGAGATTTGCGCTCCCCTGCTACGCTGAAATCACTATGAAGACTGACATCCATCCCGAATACGTCGTCTCCCACGTGCGCTGCTCGTGCGGCAACGAGTTCGTCACCAGGGCCACCAAGGCCGAGATGCACGTCGAGCTGTGCTCGGAGTGCCATCCCTTCTACACCGGCAAGCAGAAGCTCGTTGACACGGGCGGCCGGGTGGAGCGGTTCCGCCGCCGGCAGGCGCGCCAGTCCGAGAAGGCCTGAGCGACACAAGGCCGAGCGATCCCGCTCATTGCGCGGGGCCGTTCTGCCGACGATGATCCTATGGTGGTGAACGGGCGATGAACGTCGGCGGCCAGGCCGTCCTCGAAGGCGTGATGATGCGGACGCCGTCCTCGTGGTCGGTGGCGGTGCGCCGCCCCGACGGCGGGGTCGAGACCGTGTCGAGCCCTGTGACCAGCGTTGCGGCCGGCCGCCGGTGGCTCCGCCTGCCCGTCATCCGCGGCATCGTCGCCCTCGGCGAGTCGCTGGTGATCGGCTTCCGCGCGCTCGCGATCTCGGCGCACTACGCCGCGCTCGAGGAGGGCTCGGAGGATGAGGCGCCCTCCGCCGAGCTGACCCGCGGCCAGCTGATCTTTGCGTTCGCGATCGCGATCGGGTTCACCGTGGTCGTGTTCAAGGTGTCGCCGGCGCTGATCACCGACCTGCTGCCGCTGCACTCGACCGGTCAGTTCGTCGTGATCGAGGGCCTGATCCGGGTGTCGCTGCTGATCCTCTACCTGGCCGCGATCTCGATGATCCCCGACCTGCGCCGCGTCTTCCAGTACCACGCCGCCGAGCACAAGGCGATCAACGCCTACGAGGACGGCGCCGAGCTGACCCCGGAGACGGTGCAGGGCTACTCCAAGATCCACCTGCGCTGCGGCACGGCCTTCCTGCTGTGGGTGATGGTGATTGCCGTCTTCGTGTTCGCGCTGGTCGGCCGGCCCGCGCTGCCGACGCTGATCCTCTCCCGGATCCTGCTGCTGCCGGTGATCGCCGGGCTCGCCTACGAGCTGATCCGGTTCGGCGGGAAGCACCCCGACAACCGGATCGTGCGGACGCTGCTGGCGCCCGGCCTGTGGCTTCAGAGCCTGACCACGCGCGAGCCGACGCTCGACCAGGTCGAGGTCTCGATCAACGCGCTCAAGGACGTTCTCGCCGCTGAGCAGCGCTCGCAGGAAGCGGGCACCGCCTCACGCGTCGAGGTCATGGCCTGAGAAGGTCACACGGCCGGGCACGCCCGGTCGCGCAACTATCCTGGGCCTGATGGAACCGCTGATCGCAGAGATCGAGCGCTCGTTCGCAGAGCTCGAGCGGCGCCTGGGCGACCCCGACCTTGTGGCCGATCAGCGTGCCTACGCCGACGCGGCCCGGCGGCACAAGGCGCTCGACCGGGCGCACCGCCTGGCGGTGCGCTGGCGCGACCTGACGGCGCAGCAGGAGGAGGCGACCGAGCTCCTCAACGACCCGGACGAGGACATCCGCTCGCTCGCCCAGGAGCAGCTCTCCCAGGCGCGCGCCGAGCTCCCCGACCTCGAGGAGCGGATCCGGCTGGAGATGCTCGAGCGCGACCCGGCCGACGACAAGGACGTGATCGTCGAGGTGCGAGCGGGCACCGGCGGGGACGAGGCGGCGCTCTTCGCCGGCGACCTGTTCACGATGCTGACGCGCTACGCCGAGGTGCGCGGATTCAAGACCGAGACGCTGGCGGCGTCCGGCGGCGAGGCGGGCGGCTTCAAGGAGGTCGCGTTCGAGATCCGCGGCGATGGCGCGTACTCGCTGTTCAAGTACGAGAGCGGGGTGCACCGCGTCCAGCGGGTGCCCGCGACCGAGTCGCAGGGGCGCATCCACACCTCCACGGCGACGGTGGCGGTGCTGCCGGAGGCCGCGGACGTCGAGGTCGACATCAACGAGAACGATCTGCGGATCGACGTCTACCGCTCGGGCGGGCACGGAGGCCAGTCGGTGAACACGACCGACTCCGCCGTCCGCATCACCCACCTGCCGACCGGCGTCGTCGTCACCTGCCAGGACGAGCGCAGCCAGCTCCAGAACAAGGAGCGGGCGATGAAGATCCTGCGCGCACGGCTGTACGAGGCCGAGCGCGAGCGGGCCGCGCAGGAGGCGTCGGCCGCGCGGCTGGCGCAGATCGGCAGCGGCACGCGCTCGGAGAAGATCCGCACCTACAACTTCCCGCAGAACCGGGTCACCGACCACCGCATCCACCTCACGGTGCACAACCTGGACGCGGTGCTGGCGGGCGACCTGACCGAGTTCACCGAGGCGCTGGCGGCGGAGGATCGGCGCCGGCAGCTCGCCGCGACGCCGGCGTGATCGCCCTGGCCGAGGTGCTCCGCCGGTCGGCCACCTACCTGGACGACCACGGCAGCCCGACGCCGCGGCTGGACGCCGAGCTGCTGCTCGGCCACGCGCTGGGCCTGTCCCGGATCGAGCTGTACACGGCGCACGACCGACCGCTGGACGAGCCCGAGCTGGCCGCGTGCCGCGAGCTGATCCGCCGCCGCGGCGAGCGCGAGCCGGTGGCCTACATCACCGGCCGACGCGGGTTCCGCACGATCGACCTGGATGTCGACCCGCGGGTGCTCGTGCCGAGGCCGGAGACCGAGCTGCTGGTCGACCGCTGCCTGGCGCTGCTGGCCGACAGGGACGCGCCGACTGTGCTCGACGTTGGCACCGGCTCGGGCGCGATCGCGCTCTCCCTCGCCGCAGAGGCGCCCGGCGCGCGGGTGGCGGCCTGCGACATCTCGGAGGACGCCCTGGCGGTGGCGGCCGCGAACGCGGGGCGGCTGGGGCTGGAGGTGGAGATGGTGCGGAGCGACCTGCTGGCCGCGTTCGCCGGCCGCCGCTTCGACCTGATCGTCTCCAACCCGCCGTACGTGACCGAGGCCGAGCTGGCGGGGCTCGAGCCCGAGGTGCGCGAGTGGGAGCCGCGGCTCGCCACCGTCGCCGGGCCGGACGGCCTCGAGGTCTACCGGCGGCTGCTGCCGGAGGCGATCGAGCACCTGGCGGCCGCCGGCGCCGTGGCGCTCGAGTGCGGCGCCGGCCAGGCCGGCTGGCTGGCCGGCGAGATGGAGCGGCTCGGTGGGGGCTCGGTGCTGGTCGAGCGCGACCTGGGCGGGATCGAGCGAGTGGTGTCGGCCCGGTGGAGCTGACGCCGGACGCCGATGCGCTGCTCCGCTCCGGCGCGCTGGCGGTGCTGCCGACCGACACGGTCTACGGCATCTGCTGTGCGGCGCCGGACGTGACCGCGTGCGCGCGCGTCTACGCGCTCAAGCAGCGGCCGGCCACTCAGCCGACGGCGATCGTCGCCGGGTCGGTGAGAGCGCTTCGGTCGATCCTGCCCGAGCTGCCCGACGATGCGCTGGAGCGGTGCCGCCGGGTGCTGCCGGGGCCCGTCACGCTGGTCGTGCCCAATCCGGGACGGCGGCTGCCGCACCTGTGCGGATCGAGCCCGGAGCGGATCGGCGTGCGCGTGCCCGTGCTCGATCCGGCGCTGGCGGTATTGGCGGACGCGGTCGGCGGCCTGCTCGCCACCAGCGCGAACCGCCGTGGCGCGCCTGCGCCGGCAACGCTGGCGGAGGTTGCGGGCGAGTTGCGGGCCGAGGCGGGGCTGGTGGTGGACGGCGGCGAGCTGCCGGGAACCCCGTCGGGCGTGGTGGACGTGTGCGGGCCGGAGCCGCTCGTGCTCCGCGAGGCCCCGGGCCTGGCCGGCCTGGTGGAGCGGCTGCGATGAGCGGGGCGATCGACCGCAGGCTGGCCGAGGCGCGCCGCTCGCTGCACCGGCTGGAGCCGGCCGAGGCGCACGAGGCGATCGACCGCGGCGCGCTCCTGATCGACACCCGCAGCCACGAGCAGCGGGTCGCGGGCGGGCTGGTACCGGGTGCCCTTCGGATCCATCGAAACGTGCTCGAGTGGCGGGTCGATCCAACGTCCGGGTTCCAGGATCCCGTGGTCGCCGCCTGCCGCGGCGAGATCATCGTGATGTGCCAGGAGGGCTACTCGTCGAGCCTCGCCGCCGCCCTGCTGCAGGAGCTGGGTGTCGACCGTGCGACCGACCTGGCAGGCGGCTTTCTCGCCTGGAAGGCCGCGGGCCTGCCGGTCGAGCCGTTCACGGAGGCGTGACGGCCGGTCACGGCGGCGCGCCGGGACTGTCGCGCCGCCGATGTGCCACCGGGGAGGGACGACGGCTCGTCCGGCCGCCCGCGATCCGGCTCCCGGAGCCACGTCTCGGCCGTACGGCGGCCGTCACGGATCGTGCACGAATCCGTCACGGGCTCTGAGGTCTCCGGCACCGAGTCTGGCACGGTGCCGGAGTCCGTGCCGGAGTGGGTGCCGGGCTCGGTGCCCGGCACGGTCTTGCACGTCTAAACTAATAGCGTTAGTCTAAAGGCTAATACGACAAGGGAGACCATGATGCGCGTTCGCACCAACGAGACCACCGATCTGACCCGGCTGACCCGGCTGGGCTTCGTCAATGCCTACCTCGTCCGCGAGGACGACGGCCTCACCCTGGTCGACACGATGCTGGGCGGCAGCGCCGGCGGCATCCTCGACGCCGCGCGGCGGCTCGACCTGCCGATCGTCCGGATCGTGCTGACCCACGCGCACGGCGACCACTCGGGATCGCTGGACGCGCTGGCGGCCGCGCTGCCGGGCACCGAGGTGGCCGTGTCCGCGCGCGAGGCGCCGCTGCTCGCGCACGACCTGCGGCTGCTGCCGGGCGAGCCGGCGTCGAAGCTGCGCGGCAGCTGGCCCAAGGGCATCGCGACCGAGCCCACCCGCCTGGTGGCGGACGGCGACCGGATCGGCTCGCTGCGGGTGGTCGCCGCTCCGGGGCACACCCCCGGCCACATCGCGCTGTTCGACGAACGGTACGGCACCCTGATCGCCGGCGACGCCTACTCGACGCTGGCCGGCGTCTCGACCACCGGCCGCACGAACCTGCGGTTCCCGCTGGCGTCGATGGCGACCTGGGACCGGCCGACCGAGAACCGCACCGCGGCCGCCCTGCGAGCGCTCGAGCCCACGGCGCTCGCCCCCGGCCACGGGCCGGTGGTCACCGATCCAGGCGCGGCGATGGACCGCGCGCTGGCGGCGGTGGCCGATGCGTAAGGGGCTGACCGAATCGTCGGTCGTCGCCTGTGCCGCCGGCCTGGCCGACGAGCAGGGGCTGGACGCCCTCACCCTGGGCGCCGTCGCCGCCGCGCTGGACGTCCGCGTGCCGTCGCTCTACAACCACGTGGACGGGCTGCCGGGCCTGCGCCGGGCCCTGGCGCTGGCGGGGCTCCGCGAGTTCGCCGACCGGCTGCGCGACGCGGTGGTCGGGCGCTCCGGTGACGGCGCCCTGCTGGCGCTGTCCGGCGCCTACCGCGCGTACGCCTGCGAGCACCCCGGCGTCTACCAGGCGCTCCAGCGGGCGCCGGCCTCCGACGACGCCGAGCTGGCGGCCGCGGGGGAGGGCGTGCTGCGCACGGTGCTGGCCGTCCTCGCCGGCTACGGCCTCGAGGGCGACGAGCTGATCCACGCGGCCCGCGGCCTGCGCTCGGCGCTGCACGGCTTCGCCGGGCTGGAGCGGGCCGGCGGCTTCGGCATCGACCTCGACCCGGACGCCAGCTTCGCCTGGCTGGTGGAGACGCTGGCCGCCGGCATGCGCCGCTCCGGCTGACCGCCCGGCGCCACCCGCATCGACTACCATCGCTTGCCGAACCGAGCCAGCAACCCGTCAGGAGCAGCGCCCGTGGCCGTAGCCGAGCAGACATGGCAGTCCTACCAGGCGGCCGGACTGGCCGACGTCGATCCCGCCGTCGCGACGCTGGTGGATCGCGAGCTGGGCCGCCAGCGCGAGCAGCTCGAGCTGATCGCCTCGGAGAACTTCACCTGGCCAGCCGTGCTCCAGGCCGTCGGGTCGGTGCTGACGAACAAGTACGCCGAGGGCTACCCCGGCCGCCGCTACTACGGCGGCTGCGAGTGGGTGGACGAGGTCGAGACGCTGGCCATCGACCGGGCCAAGGAGCTGTTCGGCGCCGAGCACGCGAACGTCCAGCCGCACGCGGGCGGGCCGGCGAATCAGGCTGCGTACTTCGGGATGCTCGAGCACGGCGACGCCGTCCTCGGCCTGCGGCTCGACCACGGCGGCCACCTCACCCACGGCCTCAAGGTCAACTTCTCGGGCCGCAACTACGACGTCCACGCCTACGGCGTGCGCCGTGAGGACTCGCGGATCGACATGGACGAGGTGCGGCGGCTCGCTCACGATGTGCGGCCGAAGATGATCGTGGCGGGCGCCTCCGCCTACCCGCGGGTGATCGACGCGGCGCCGTTTCGTGCGATCGCCGACGAGGTGGGCGCGGTGCTGATGGTGGACATGGCCCACTTCGCCGGGCTGGTCGCGGCCGGCCTGCATCCAAACCCGGTCGAGCACGCCGACGTCGTCACCTCGACCACCCACAAGACGCTGGCCGGCCCCCGCTCGGGGATGGTGCTGTGCCGCGCCGAGCACGCGACGCGGATCGACAAGGCCGTGTTCCCCGGCCTCCAGGGCGGCCCGCTGTGCCACGTGGTCGCCGCCAAGGCGGTCTGCTTCAAGCTGGCGGCGAGCGAGCCGTTCCGCGCCTACCAGCGCCAGATCATCGGTAACGCCCGGGCGCTGGCCCGCACCCTCACCGACGGCGGCATCGACCTGCTCACCGGCGGCACGGACGTCCACCTGCTGCAGATGGACCTGCGGCGGACGCAGTGGTCGGGCAAGGACGCGGAGGAGCGGCTGCACGAGGTGGCGATCACCGTCAACCGCAACACGGTGCCGTTCGACGAGCGGCCGCCGACGATCGCCTCGGGCGTGCGGATCGGCACCCCGGCGGTGACGATGCGCGGCTTCACCGAGGACGACATGCGCGAGGTCGGCGCGATCATCCTGGAGACGCTCGACCCGGCCGCCGACCTGCCCGCGCTGCGCCGCCGCACCGGCGAGCTGCTGGCCGGCCGGCCGCTCTACGCGCACCTGGCGACTGGGTACCCGTCGCTGCCGTCGCCGTGACGGTCACCGTCGTCGATCACCCGCTGGTGCGGCACAAGCTGACGCTGCTCCGCGACGTCTCGACCACCACCCGCGACTTCCGGCTGCTGGCCGGCGAGATCGCCGCCTTCCTCTGCTACGAGGCGACCCGCGACCTGGAGCTCGAGCAGGTGGAGGTCGCCACGCCGCTCGAGCATGCCGCCGGCTGGCAGGTCTCGGGCAAGAAACTGGGCGTGGTCGCGGTGATGCGCGCCGGTGTGGGCATGCTCGACGCGGTGCTGGAGATGATCCCGGTGGCGCGGGTCGGCTTCGTCGGCCTCTACCGGGACGAGCGGACGCTGGAGCCGGTCGAGTACTACCGTAAGCTGCCCGGCGACCTGGCCGACCGCGACGTGCTGCTGCTCGACCCGATGCTCGCCACCGGCGGCACCGCGGCCGCCGCCGCCCGGCTGTGCGCGGAGGCCGGGGCGCGCCGCATGCGCCTGCTCTCGATCGTGGCGGCGCCGGAGGGCGTCGCCCGGCTGGGCAGGGAGCAGCCGGACGTGGCCGTCTTCACCGCGGCGGTCGACCGCGAGCTGAACGAGCACGGCTACATCCTGCCCGGCCTGGGCGACGCCGGGGACCGGCTCTACGGCACCCGGTGAGGCGACGTGTGGGGCCGCCGGTCGAGCTTGAGCAGGGCTCGGCGGCGCTGGCGTCGCCGTTCGCGGCGGCGCTCGTCGGCGATCCGGTGGAAGCGGTCGATCTCCTGCTCGCGGCCGTCCCGCCGCGGCGGGTCGACGAGGTGGAGGATGAGGCGGTGGTGCATGGCGTTCTCCCTATTGTCAAGTGATTCGATTGAGAATACGGTAGCCACGGGAGGCGGCACCGCGCGAATCCGTTAACGCCCCCGCAACACGCTCGTGGCAGGCGTCTCATCCGCGCGGGCGAAGTAGGCTCTGCATCCATGGACGGCTCGCTGCTCGACTATCAGGCCGCGGTCGTCGGCTTCGTGGTCTCGTTCCTGTTGGCCGTGCTGCTGACGCCGGTCGTCTCCCAGGCGGCATGGTGGCTGGGCGCGGTCGACCACCCGACCGAGTCCCGGCGCCTGCACCAGCAGCCGACGCCGCTGTTCGGCGGCCTGGCGATCTTCGCCGCCATCGCGATCCCCGCCTTCGCCCTCGGCAACGACCGCGGCTTCTGGGGGATCATGGTGGGCGCGGCGCTGATGGCGCTGCTGGGCGCCCTGGACGACGTCCACCCGCTGCACCCGGCGGTCAAGTTCGGCGGCCAGATCGCGATCGCGGCGATCCCGGCCTCGCTCGGCATCACCATCGACCACGTCACCCTGCCGCTGCTGGGCGTCTTCGACCTGGGCGCGTGGCAGTACCCGGTGACGATCATCTGGATCGTCGCCATCGCCAACATCGTCAACTTCATCGACGGCATGGACGGCCTCGCCGCCGGGTTCTGCGCGATCGCGGCCGTCACGTTCGCGATCCTCTCGGCCTCGCTCGGCCGCGAAGACGCCGCGGCGATCAGCGCGATCGTCGCCGGGGCCACGCTCGGGTTCCTCCGCTACAACTTCCACCCCGCCACGATCTTCATGGGCGACGCCGGGGCGCTGATGCTGGGCTACCTGCTGGCGACGATGGCGATCCAGGGCGTGCTCAAGACCGCGGCGGCCGTCTCGCTGGTCTTCCCGCTGGTGGTGCTCGCCCTGCCGATCCTGGACACCTCGTTCGTGATCGCCAAGCGGCTGAAGTACGGCCGGCCGATCTACGAGGCCGACCGCGAGCACTTCCACCACCGCTTCGCCAACATCGGCTTCGGCCAGCGGCGCACGGCGCTCTACGTCTACCTGTGGTGCATCTCGCTGTCCGCCTTCGCCCTGGCGGTGCGGTTCGTGCCCAGCCACCGCAGCGACTGGGATCCGCTCACGGTCGTCGTGCTGGGCGGCTTCGGACTGCTCGCCCTGGCCTCGTCGGTGTACATCGTGCTGCTGCTGGAGATCCTCAAGCTGCGCAGGCTGCGGGCGATGCGGCCCTTCCGGCACGATCCGGACGACGTGCCACAAAGCGGGCGTGCCGCTTGACCAGGCGGTTCGGCGGTTTACCGCGCGAGGAGCGGGTTTGCGGCGACTGACCAGCGGGTTGGGAGTTGTCACATACTCGCCGGATCTGGCATACTACGGCCGCCCGGCAGACGGCCGGCGACGAGGATGAAGCCCGCGCCGAGGGATACGCGCCCGGCGGCGTCGGCGGCACTGGCGGGGATGTACCTGTGCTCGGTGCTGCTGCTCTGCGTGGGGATCGGAGTCGGCGTCGGATGGCTGCTCGGGTCGCCTGCGGCCGGAGGGTTCGTGGGCGGAGCGATCGGTGTGCCGACCGCTCTGCTGCTCGTCTACCTGCGCTACCGAGACCTGTGACCTCCCCGACCATCACCCCCGCGCGGATTGCCGTCCACAACCTGGACGCGATCGCCGCCATCGTCGCGCTGCCCGTCGTCTACCTGACCGGGCTGCCGCTGGAGGCGTGGTTCTGGGCGGTCGCGCTGTGGGCCGTCAACCGCGTCCTGCAGGCGGTGATCGAGCGCCGCGCGTCGGCGATGCCCGCACTGCACGCCGTCGGCGTGATGGGCGCGAGCATGCTGCTGCGGCCGTGGATCGGGATGCTGCTGCTGTTCCTGATCACCAAGGATGACCAGGCGACCGCGATCACCGCGACCCTGCTGTTCCTGCTGCTGATCACGCTCGACATCGCCACCCGCATCCTCACCCACCGCAACATCCGCGTCGAGACGCGGAGCAAGATCGACACGGGGAGCACGGCACTGTGATCCTCCCGCTCCTGGCCTCGTCCAACTTCGATCCGGTTGCGGAGTTCACCGACTTCGTCAACGACCCGTACGTGAACCTGCCGCTGGGGCTGGACATCAACAAGGGGGTCGTCTACCTGTGGCTGTCCGCCGCGGTCGCGATCCTCGTCCCGCTGCTGATCATCCGCCGCGGGCTGAAGCCGAAGCCCAACCGCAGCCAGACCTTCCTGGAGATGGTCTACGACACGGCCTACACGCAGATCGCGAAGGCGGGGCTGCCCGAGGAGGGCATGCGCCTGTGGTTCCCGTACGTCGCCACCTGCTTCTGCTTCATCTGGGCGATGAACGTCGTCGGCTTCGTCCCGCTGCCGTTCAGCGGCGAGCGCGTGGACGTGTTCGGCCTCGACCTGCCCAAGCTCCAGATCTACGCGGCCACGGCCAACCTCTCGGTCGCCCTGACGCTGACGCTGATCACCTTCTGCGCCACGCACGTCGAGGGCATCCGCTACAACGGCGTCGTCAAGTACTTCAAGAGCTGGATCCCCTCCGGCCTGCCCGCGGTGCGGCCGCTGCGGCCCGGCTCGGCCGGGGCGATCGTGCTGTTCGGCCTGATCGTCGTGGTCGAGGTGCTCTCGCAGCTGATCCGGCTGGTCTCGCTCAGCTTCCGGCTCTTCTTCAACATGCTGGCCGGCCACCTGGTGATCGCCGTGTTCCTCGGCGTCGGCGCGCTGATGGCAGCGTCGCTGGGCAACGCCGCATTCGCCGTGCACATCATCGGCTGGCCGATGGGCATCGCCCTCTACCTGCTCGAGGCGACGCTGATCGCCGCCCTCCAGGCGTACATCTTCGCCGCCCTTTCCGCGATCTACATCGGTGGAGCCATCCACCCCGACCACTAGGAGAACGACCATGGCTCTCGACGGCAATATCAATGATGCCTCCAAGACCCTGGCGCTTGGCCTGGCGACCGGTTTCGGCGCCATCGGCCCCGGCGTCGGCGTCGGCATCATCTTCGGCAAGACGATCGAGGCGGTCGGCCGCCAGCCCGAGCTGCGTGGCCAGCTGCAGGGCATGATGTGGCTCGGGTTCGCCCTCACCGAGGCGATCGTGTTCTACGCCCTGGGCATGGCCTTCGTCGCCTACGCGATCACCTAGGACGCAGGCGATGCCCCTTCTCGAAGCCGCAAAGCCCAGCCTGATCGACATCAACTTCGGGTTGATGTTCTGGACCGTGGTCACGTTCGTGATCGTCCTGTTCGTGCTCAAGCGCTGGGCGTTCGGGCCGATCCAGGCCATGCTCGACCAGCGCAGCGCGGCGATCTCGTCCGACCTGGACGCGGCCGAGCAGGCCCGCACCGAGGCCCAGTCCGCGCTGGCCGAATACCGCGCGGCGCTGGCCGAGTCGCGCCGCGAGGCGACCAAGATCGTCGAGGACGCCCGGCGCACGTCCGAGGAGCAGCGCCGTGACGCGCTGGCCGAGCTGGAGGCGGAGAAGACCCGCCAGGTCGACCGGGCCCGGTCCGAGATCGAGGCCGAGAAGCGGCAGTCGCTGCAGGCCATCCGCACCCAGATCGCCGAGCTGACCGTGACCGCCACCGAGAAGATCATGCGCACGCGCCTGGACGAGGCCGAGCAGCGGCGGCTGATCGACGAGGCGCTGGCCGGCGTCGACCTCTCGTCGCTGGGCGAGGCGCAGGAGGCCGAGCACTAGATGGCCGAGCGGATCGAGCCGGGAGCACGGGTCTACGCCCACGCCCTGTACGAGGCGGCGGTCGAGGCCGGCCGCGTCGAGCAGGTCGATCGCGACCTCCAGCAGCTGATGGCCACGCTGGCCGAGTCGCCGGAGACGCTGCGCACCATGCTCAACCCGCGGCTGCCCGACGACGCCCGCAAGCGGATCGCCGCCTCGCTGATGGCGGACGCCGATCCGCTGGCGCGCAACGGCGTGATGGTGCTGGTCGGGAACGGCCGGCTGGCCTTCATCCACGACCTCCAGGTCGCCTTCCGCGAGATGGCCGCCGTCGAGGAGCGCATCCTCGACGTCGAGGTGACCAGCGCCGTGCCGCTCGCCGACGCCCAGGTCGACGACCTGCGCGAGCGCATCTCGCAGGCGACCGGCCTGACCGCGCGGCTGTCCGCGACGGTCGATCCCACGATCATCGGCGGGCTCGTGCTGCGGGCCCGCGGCGTCCTCCTGGACGCGTCCATCCGGCGTGAGCTGACCGACCTGCGCCGCGCCCTGCTGACCACACAACTGCCCCTGGGGAGCGAAGCGTGAGCCTACGTCCTGATGAGATCGCCGCCATCCTGAAGACCGAGATCGAGCGCTACGAGGTCGACGTCGACGTCGAAGAGGTGGGCACCGTCATCCAGATCGGCGACGGCATCGCCCGCATTTACGGCCTCGAGCGCTGCGTCGCGCTGGAGAAGCTGTCCCTCGACCACGGCGTCACCGGCCTCGCGCTGAACCTCGAGGAGGACAACGTCGCGGCCGTGCTGTTCGGCGACTGGGAGCGGATCACCGAGGGTTCGACCGTGCGCCGCACCGGCGAGGTCATGTCCGTGCCGGTGGGCGAGGCCCTGATCGGCCGCGTCGTCGATCCGCTCGGCAACCCGCTGGACGGGGCCGGCCCGATCGAGACGACCGAGACCCGGCCGCTCGAGTTCAAGGCGCCGGGCGTCGTCCAGCGCCAGCCGGTGAAGGAGCCGCTCCAGACCGGCATCAAGGCGATCGACTCGATGATCCCGATCGGCCGCGGCCAGCGCGAGCTGATCATCGGCGACCGCGGCACCGGCAAGACCGCGATCGGCGTCGACACGATCATCAACCAGAAGGGCCAGGACGTGATCTGCGTCTACGTCGCAGTCGGCCAGAAGGCGTCCACCGTCCGCCAGGTCGAGGAGACGCTGCGCAGGGCGGGGGCGATGGAGTACACGATCATCGTCTCGGCGCCCGCCGCGGAGGCCGCGCCGATCAAGTACATGGCGCCGTACGCCGGCTGCGCGATGGCCGAGTACTTCCTCTACAACGGCCGCCACGCGCTGTGCATCTACGACGACCTCACCAAGCACGCCGACGCCTACCGGCAGATGTCGCTGCTGGTGCGCCGCCCGCCGGGCCGCGAGGCCTACCCGGGCGACGTCTTCTACCTGCACTCGCGGCTGCTGGAGCGGGCGGTGAAGCTCTCCGACCAGCTGGGCGGAGGCTCGCTGACGGCGCTGCCCGTGATCGAGACGCAGGCGGATGACGTGTCCGCGTACATCCCCACGAACGTCATCTCGATCACCGACGGCCAGATCTTCCTCAAGTCGAACCTGTTCTACTCGGGTGTGCGCCCGGCCATCGACGCCGGCATCTCGGTCTCCCGGGTGGGCGGCAACGCCCAGATCCGGGCGATGCGCAAGGTCGCCGGCCGTCTCCGCCTCGACCTCGCGTCGTACCGGTCGCTGGAGGCGTTCGCCCAGTTCGCGTCCGAGCTGGACGCCGCCACGCAGCAGCAGCTGCGCCGTGGCCAGCGCCTGGTCGCCTCCCTCAACCAGCCGCAGTACGCGCCGTGGCCGGTGGAGGAGCAGGTGGCGGTGATCTGGAGCGCGACCAACGGCTACCTGGACAAGGTCGAGGTGGCCGAGGTGCCGCGCTTCAACCGCGAGCTGGTCGAACTGCTCCGCGCCGAGGGCGCGATCCTGAAGACGATTCGCGAGTCGGAGGACCTGTCCGACGACACCGTCGAGGCGCTGAAGGCGCAGGTCGAGTCCTTCGCCGGCAGCTTCACGGTGGACGACGAGGCGCCGATCGCAGCGGCGGCCTCGTAGGGATCTCGCGTGGCCACCCTCCAGGACATCCGCCGGCGGATCCGCTCCGTCAACAACACGCAGAAGATCACCAAGGCGATGGAGCTGGTGGCCGGCTCGCGGCTGCGCCGGGCGCAGGCCCGGATCGAGGCGCTGCGGCCCTACGCCGACCGGATGCAGCGGCTGATGGTGGACGTGGCCGCGTCCACGCCCAACGTGCACGACCAGCCGCTGCTTGCCCGTCGCGACGTCCAGCGCACGGCGGTGCTGGCGCTGGCCGGTGACCGCGGCCTGGCGGGGGCGTTCAACGCGAACGTCGTCCGCCGCTCGCTCGAGATCGCCCGCGAGGAGCGGGCCGCAGGCCACGAGGTCGTCTGGCTGGCCGTCGGCCGCCGCGGCGCGGCGTCGCTGCGGTTCCGCCGGCAGGAGATCGCGCAGGACTACACGGGCATCACCGACCGGCCCTCCTACGCCGACGCCGAGGCGATCGCCGAGCGCGTCGCCGCCCTCTATGCGGAGGGCGAGGTCGACCGCGTGGTGATGGTCTACAACCACTTCGTCTCGGCGCTGTCGCAGCGGCTGGACGAGGTCGAGCTGCTGCCGGTGCCGGTGACGGCGCTCTCCGGCGAGGAGGCGGTCGAGATCCAGGGCAGCTACATCTACGAGCCGGATGCCCCCGCGATCCTCGCCGAGCTGATCCCCACCTACCTCGAGATCACGATCTACCGCGCGCTGCTCGAGTCCACCGCGTCCGAGCACGGCGCCAGAATGACCGCGATGCGCAACGCGTCCGAGAACGCGGGTACGCTGATCGACGAGTACACGCTGAAGATGAACCGTGCCCGCCAGGCTGCGATCACACAGGAGATCCTCGAGGTCGTCGCGGGTGCGGACGCGCTCGAGTAGCGCGGCGCTGCTGGCGGTCGCGGCCGCCCTGCTCTGCGCCGGCTGCGGCGGATCGGCTGTGGCACCCGGACAGGCCGTGCGTCCGGCCTCGGGCGGCGTGCTGCGCTACGTACTGACCGACGACCCGCGGTCGGTGACGCCGTTGGGCGCGCGCACGGCCGACGAGATGACGGTCGAGCGCAGCATCTTCGCCGGGCTCTACGACACCGATCCCGGCGGCGCCGGCGCGGTGCCGGTGATCGCCCGCTCGGCGACGGTCTCGCACGACCGCCGCACCGTCACGATCCGCCTGCGCTCGGGCGTCAAGTTCACCGACGGCGAGCCGGTCACCGCCGAGACCTTTGCCCGCGACTGGGCGATCGTGTGCGCCACCGGCGCGCCGGCCGCGCCGCTGCTGCGGATGGTCGAGGGCTGCGAGGGCGCCGATCCCTCGGTGGCGCTGGCCGGCGCCGACCCGGTCGCCGCCGACCGCCTGGTGGTGCACCTGACGGCGCCGTTCGCCGACCTGGCGGCGGTGCTGGCCAACCCGGGGACGTGGGCCTTCCCGCCCGACCAGGCCGCGACCGACGCCGACCGCGCCGCGTTCGAGCAGCACCCGGTCGGCTGCGGCGGCTTCCGCCTGGTCCGCTGGACGCCTGGGCGGCTGATCACCCTCGCGCGCACGTCGCCCGGAGTGCACCTGGCCGGCGTGCGGCTGACGATCCTATCCGGCGCCACGGCGGTGGGCACCGCGGTGTCGCGGTACCGCAGCGGGCACCAGGATGCGACGCCGGTGCCCGCGCCGCAGCTGCGGGCGACGATGGCCGACCCGGCGCTCTCGCGCCAGCTGGTGATCCGCCCGCTGCAGTCCGTGGTCGCGCTGCTGGTGCCGCCCCAGGTGGTCGCGGACGCGAGCGTCCGGCGTGCGCTGGCGTACGCCGCCGATCCGGTCGCCACCTCGGCCTCATCCCCGGCCGGCACGCCCGCCGACGGCATCATCCCGGTCTCCACGCCCGGCTACGTGCCGGGCGCGCAGCCCTGGGCCTACGACCCGGCCTCGGCGGCGACGCTGCTGGCCGGCAAGCAGGTGGCGCCGCTGCGGATCGTCTCGGCCGACCCCTCGCTCGACCTTGTCGCCTCGGCGCTGGTCACGGGCTTCCGCGCCGTCGGACTGCGCGCCGCCGTCGCGTCCGGGCGCGCGCCCGGCGCTCTGCGCGTCGTCCGGCTGACCGCGGCCTATCCGTCGGCGGACGCGATCGTGGGGCCACTCGCGATCGAGCCCGCCGCCCGCGTGCTGGTGCGCAAGGCGCGCGCCACCGGCGACCCGCAGCACCGCGAGGAGCTCCAGCGGGCGGCCGCGGTGGAGGAGATGCGGTCGGCAACTGTGATCCCGCTTACGTTCGCCGGGCGTGCCGTGCTCGTCTCACCTCGTGTTGCCGGTGCCGTGTTCGACGCAGCCGGGTTGCCGCATTTCGACAGGTGGGGGTGGGTACAATCGCAACAGTGAACGACGCGCTGAGCTTGTGGGACCGCGCATGGTTCCGCCGCACGGGCTACGTGGTGGCCGGGGCGGTGTTCCTGATCGGTCTGGTCGTGCTGCTCAACGTGCGTTCCGAGTCGCATGCCACCACCGGGCCGGTCGTCCCCGGAAGCCCGGGGTATCTGGAACAGTTGTACGGCCGCAAGATCGCGGTGCCCAAGGAGGCCGTGACGATCGGTCGCCAGTTCATCCACGACGCCGTCCTGCGCCAGGATCTGGCCGGCGGCTGGACGCTGGCGACGCCGAAGCTGCGCGCCCAGCTCAGCCACGACCAGTGGATGACCGGCGACATCCCGGTGCAGCCGTTCTCGGCGAGCGCCTACAACGGCACCTCCTACAAGGTCGTGCACAGCCGCAGGCGCAGCGTCCTGCTCCTGCTCCTGCTGTCCTCGGACAAGCCGGGCACGCAGAGCGGCGAGTTCTTCATGGAGCTGGTTCCGTCCGGCGACTCCTGGAAGGTGAACTACTGGGGTCCGCGCGGCGTGACACCGCCCGTTCCGGCGGCCCGTCCGTGATCTCCCTCTCCGCGCGGTTGCCGGTGGCCGCGTACGTCTGTATTCTGCGGGCAGGATGTCGGTAGAGATCCCCAGCGTCATCACGACCGGCGCACCACCGCCGGTTGACGCGTATGCCGACGAGGCGCTCGCCGTCGAGGCGCGCAGCCCGTCGCAGCAGGCCTGGCGGCGGCTGAAGCGAGACCGGCTGGCGATCGTCGGCGGTGTGGTCATCATCCTGATGATCCTGGTCGCCTTCATCGGCGCGCCCGTGGCGTCGCATCTGCTCGGCCACGGGCCGAATGAGACGGTGCCCGGCGGCGTCCAGAACTTCGAGCCCGTGGGGCCGTGGTCGCACGTCTCCGACGGCCAGGGCGGGACGACCCTGATGGTGCTGGGCGCGTCCGACCTGGTCGGACGCGACGAGTTCCTGCGCCTCCTCTACGGCGCCCGCGTTTCGCTCGAGGTGGGCATCCTCTCGACCGCCTTCGGCCTGATCCTGGGAGTGCTCGCCGGGATGCTGGCCGGCTACTACGGCGGGGCGATGGACACGACCGTCTCGCGGCTGACCGAGATCGTGATGGCCTTCCCGCTGCTGCTGTTCCTGATCGCCCTGTCGGCGACCGTCGGCGACCGGATGAACGACATCACCCTGGGAGGGCTGCTGGACCCTGGGGTGTTCACGCTCGTGCTGGTGATCGGGTTGTTCACCTGGTTCTACCCGGCCCGAATCATCCGTTCGCAGGTGCTGTCCCTGCGCGAGAAGGAGTTCGTGGAGGCCGCGCGCATGGTCGGCTCCTCGAACATGCGGATCATGCGCTCGCACCTGCTGCCCCACCTGACCGGGACGATCATCGTCTACGGCACGGTCACGGTCGCGATCAACATCCTGCTCGAGTCCACGCTGTCGTTCCTGGGCGTGGGCATCCCCGAGCCGAACGCGAGCTGGGGCAACCTGCTCGACACGGCGGTGCAGTTCTACACGATCCAGCCGTGGCTGATCGTCTGGCCGGGCCTGGCGCTGCTGATCCTGACGCTGGCGTTCAACCTGCTCGGCGACGGCCTCCGCGACGCGCTCGACCCGCGCGCCTCGCTCTAGCCATCGCGGTCGAGCCAACGCGGCTCCAACCGTTCGCTAACTTTCCCTCGCCAACTCCGTCGTAGGGGTAGCGATTGGGGACTCTTGCGCCATAGGGCGGGAGTCCGGAGCCCGACGAGGAGAGAGGATCGATGAAACGACGACCAGGTTTGTGGCTGACGCTGGGGGCGCTTGCCGTCGGCGTGGCCATGCTCGGACTCGCCGGCTGCGGTAGCAGCAGCAGCGGCTCGAGCGGCGGCGGAGGCGGTTCCGAGGCCATCCCGCCGCACCAGAACGGCGGCACGATCAAGATCGCGCTGGCCGGTAACATCGATTACCTCGACCCCGCGCTGGCGTACTACCAGTCCACGTGGCAGATCGAGTACTCCACCTGCGTCAAGCTGACGAACTACAAGGACGAGGCCGGTGACGCCGGCCGCGTGATCACGCCGGAAGCCGCCTCGGCCATGCCGACGGTCTCCTCCGACGGCCTGACGCTGACCTACACCGTCCCCGCCGGCAAGTTCAAGTTCAACACCGGCGAGCCGGTCACCGCCACGAGCTTCCAGTGGGCGCTCGAGCGCGACCTCAACCCGACGCAGGCGAGCTACTTCGGCTCGGTCTTCCTGAAGCCGTACATCGTCGGGGCGGACGCCTTCAAGGGCAAGAAGGGCGAGCACATGGCCGGCATCGCCGTCAGCGGCGACAAGCTGATCATCAAGCTCACCCAGAAGGACGGCGGCATGGTCTCCAAGCTGACCACCCCGTTCGCCTGCGCAGTGTCCAAGGACACGCCGATCGACCCGAAGGGCGTCCACACGCCCGCCGGCGCCGGCCCGTACTACATCGCGTCGTACACGCCGAACCGCTCGATCGTGCTCAAGAAGAACCCCAACTACACCGGCGATCGCCCGGCGTATGCGGACGAGATCGACTATACGCAGCTGACCATCGATCCGAACCAGGGCACCCTGGAGGCGAAGAACGGCCAGCTCGACTACATCAACGACGCCGTCGTGCCGGCGCAGAACTTCCAGCTCAACAAGGAGTTCGGCCCCGACGGGACCAACGGCGGTGCGCAGCGGTTCTTCATCACGCCTGCGGCCGTGATCTCCTACCTGGCGATGAACACCTCCAGGCCGACCTTCCAGAACGAGATGGTCCGCCAGGCAGTGAACTGGGCCATCAATCGCAAGGAGATCCTGACGCCCTCCGGCTACGGCTCGGGCGTGCCTACCGACAAGTACCTGCCGCCGCAGTTCCCCGCGGCCGCGCAGGAGGAGTCGGTCTACCCGCTGGACTCATCCGACCTGACCAAGGCCAAGGATCTGATGACCCAGTCCGGCGTCACGACACCGCTGACCGCGGTGCTCTACACCTGCAACCAGCCGCCCTGCCCGGATCGCGCAGCGATCATCCAGCAGGAGCTGGCCAAGATCGGGATCAACGTCACGATCAAGAAGTTCGACCGTGGCGTGCAGTTCACGAAGGAAGGCGTGAAGGGCGAGCCGTTCGACATCGCCGATGAGGGTTGGATCGCGGACTACTACGACGCGTACGACTTCATCAACGTGCTGCTGAACGGTGAGCACATTCCCGCGACGAACGGGAACAACTTCTCCTACTTCGACGATCCCAGCTTCGACAAGCGGATGGACGACGCCAACCAGCTGACCGGGACGGAGCGCGACAAGACCTACGGGCAGATCGCGACCGACCTGGCCAAGGGGCCGGCGCCGTGGGCATCCCGCTCGACGGGTACGAATATCGACTTCTTCGGACCCAAGATCGGATGCCAGGTGAACCAGGGCTCGTACGGATTCGCCCTGAATACCCTCTGCATCCGGTCGTAGACGGTCGCGAGACGGTAGACTGAACGGCAGTAACGACCATCATCGGGGCCCCGGCCAAGTGCCGGGGCCCCGAGGTCCTTTGGAGGCACGAGAGCGATGGTGCGCTATCTGATTCGGCGACTGCTCTGGGCGGTGGTGCTGTTCATCGCCGTCACGCTGGTCACCTTCGTCATCTTCTATCTGATCCCGGTCGATCCGGCCAGGCTGGCGGCGGGCAGAGCGGCGACGCCGGCGGAGATCAAGGTCGTCGCGCACCGGCTCTACCTCGACCAGCCGATCTACAAGCAGTACCTGCACTTCCTCGACCAGCTGGTCATCCACCAGAACCTCGGCTACTCGTACGCCAACCGCCAGAGCGTCAATGACGTGATCAAGGCGGCGGCGCCGATCACCGCGTCGCTCGTGATCGGGGCGGCGATCGTGTGGATGTTGATCGCCATCCCGATCGGCGTGCTCTCGGCCCTCCGGCCGCGATCGGCGCTCGACCGGTTCTCGATGGTGTTCGTGCTGATCGGGATCTCGGTGCACCCCGTGTGGCTGGCCCTGGTCGGCTCCTACCTGCTCGGCTACGTGCCGACGACGGGCACCTTCCTCGGCATCCATTTCCCAGCCTTTACGCTGCTCCCGATCCAGGGGTACTGCAGCTTCCGCGGCGCCGCGCCAGGTGAGATCTGCGGCGGCCCCGTGGACTGGTTCTACCACCTGCTGATGCCGTGGTTCGTCTTCGCGTACCTGTACGCGGCGTTCTACGTGCGGCTGATCCGCTCGCAGGTGATGGAGGTGCAGCACGAGGACTACGTGCGCACCGCCCGTTCCAAGGGCGCCCCGGAGCGCCGCGTGCTCGTCCACCACGTCCTGCGCAACGCGATGCTGCCGGTGGTCACCGCCTTCGGCATGGACGTCGCGCTCGCCCTGGGCGGTGCGGTGCTGCTCGAGCTGGTCTACGGCCTGCCCGGGCTCGGGTACGTCGCGATCAAATCGCTCAGCCAGTTCGACTACCCGATTACCCTCGGGGTGGTGGTGTTCGCCTCGCTCCTTGTGATCATCTTCAACCTGATGATCGACCTGCTGTACGCGTGGATCGATCCTCGGATCAGGCTCTCGTGACCAGCCACCTGCTGGAGGTCAACGACCTCAAGACCTCCTTCAAGACGGACGACGGGATCGTCGGCGCCGTGGACGGCATCAGCTTCACGGTGGACAAGGGCGAGACCCTCGCGATCGTCGGTGAGTCGGGCTGCGGCAAGAGCGTCACCTGCATGACGATCATGGGGCTGCTGCCCCGGCTGAACACGATCCACTCGGGCAGCGCCCGGCTGAACGACCGGGAGCTGATCGGCATGGATCCGGAGGAGCTGCGCAAGGTGCGCGGCCGCGACGTCGCGATGATCTTCCAGGATCCGATGACGTCGCTGAACCCGGTGCACACCGTCGGCCGGCAGCTGCGCGAGGCGGTGCACGTGCACGAGAACGTCTCCAAGGAGCGCGCCAACGCGCGGGCCCTGGAGATGATGCGAGCGGTCGGCATCCCCCGGTCGGAGACGCGGCTGGACGACTACCCGCACCAGTTCTCGGGCGGTATGCGCCAGCGCGTGATGATCGCGATGGCGCTGATCAACAACCCCGACCTGCTGATCGCCGATGAGCCGACCACCGCGCTGGACGTGACCACCCAGGCGCAGATCCTGCGGCTGATGAAGAACCTCCAGCGCGACTTCGGCAGCGCGATCATCATGGTCACGCACGACCTCGGCGTCGTCGCCGAGGTGGCCGACAACGTGCTCGTCATGTACGCCGGGAAGGTCGCCGAGCAGGGCACCGCCGACGAGGTGTTCTACCACCCGAACCATCCCTACACGTGGGGCCTTCTCGCCTCGCTTCCGCGGCTGGTGCCGGACGACGCCGAGCTGCGCCCGATCCCGGGCACGCCTCCGTCGCTGCTGCACCCGCCGTCGGGCTGCCGGTTCCATCTCCGCTGCCCGCACAAGATGGACGTCTGCGTCTCGACCGTGCCTCCCCTGGAGGCGGTCGCCGGCAGCCCGTACCACCTCAAGGCGTGCCACCTGGACGAGCAGGTGCGCACCGAGCGGGCGGACGCGCTGGCGGCGGAGATGCTTTCCCAGACCTCGTAGAGGAGACTGAAGGACACGTGGCCGAAGAACTGCTCGTCGTCGAGAACCTGGAGAAGCACTTCCCGATCAATCGCGGGATCATCTTCCAGAAGGAGGTCGGGCGGGTCCGGGCCGTGGACGGGGTGTCGTTCACCGTCAACAAGGGCGAGACGCTGGGTGTGGTGGGCGAGTCGGGCTGCGGCAAGTCGACGATGGCCCGCTGCGTGATGCGCCTGCTCGACCCGACCGGCGGGCGGATCGTGTTCGACGGGCAGGACATCACCACGCTCAACCGCGCCAAGATGATGCCGGTGCGGCGCGAGATCATGATGGTGTTCCAGGATCCGTACGCGTCGCTCAACGTGCGCAAACGGGTGGGCTCGATCGTCGGCGAGGCGCTGACGGTGCACAAGATCGGCACCGACGCCGAGACGAAGAAGCGTGTGCAGGAGCTGCTCGACGTCGTCGGCC
The DNA here is from genome assembly GCA_963797175.1 of uncultured Actinomycetes bacterium. Lineage (GTDB taxonomy): Bacteria > Actinomycetota > Thermoleophilia > Gaiellales > JAICJC01 > DATLLN01. The sequence goes on along the minus strand of CAWCOL010000009.1, from coordinate 2,100 downwards.
TGAACCCCGAGCACTACAACCGCTTCCCCCACGAGTTCTCGGGCGGCCAGCGCCAGCGGATCGGCATCGCCCGCGCGCTCGCCATCCGGCCCAAGCTGATCGTCTGCGACGAGCCCGTGTCTGCGCTCGACGTGTCCGTCCAGGCCCAGGTGCTGAACCTGCTCAAGCAGCTGCAGCGCGAGTTCGACCTGACCTACGTGTTCATCGCGCACGACCTGGACGTGGTCAAGCACATCAGCGACCGGGTGGCCGTGATGTACCTGGGCAAGATCGTCGAGACGGCGAACGGCCGGGCGCTGTACAACCACCCGCTGCACCCCTACACGGGGGCGCTGCTGTCGGCGGTGCCGGTGCCGAACCCGACGGTCGCCCGCACACGCAAGTCGGTCATCCTCGAGGGCGACGTGCCCAGCCCGCTCAACCCGCCCGCCGCCTGCCGGTTCCATCCGCGCTGTCCGCGCTTCTCCGCCGGCACGTGCGACACCGTCGAGCCGCCGCTGGAGGCGAAGGAGGACGAGCACTTCGCCGCCTGCCACTTCCCGCTGGAGACGTGGCCGATGGGCGACCTGCGGCGGCCCGACCAGGTGGCGTCGGGATAGGGCGATGACCCGGCAGGAACTGCTCGCGGGTCTGCGCCGGATGGGGTACATCACCGTCGCCGCCTTCGGCGTGACGATCCTGCTGTCCTGCCTGTTCGGCCTGCTCGGCGGCGTCCCGCTGCGGCGCGCGATCTCCGTCGGCCTCTATCTGGCGGCGGTCGTCCTCATCCTGCTCGGCCTGTTCCAGGGTGTGAAGCCGCCGGTGCGGCAGCTCCGCGAGCCGGAGGCGCCGCCCAGCCCGATCGAGGGGATGTTCGGCAGCCGCGGCAAGGGGCCGGTGCGCTGGGCGACGCCGGAGGAGCGGGGCGACGCCGGGGCGACGGCCGGCTTCCTGCTCGGCCTGGGCGCGGTCATGATGGTGGCCGGCACGGTCGTTGACGGCCGCCGCAGCCTCGTCTGAATCAGAGTGGTCTAGGCTTCGGGCATGCCCATCATCTCCACCCTCTCGACCCGGATCTGACAGCTCGACCACGACGCCCGTGTGGCGTCGGCGCTCGTCGAGCAGCAGCTGCTCATGGCGACACGCGGTCCGGCCGATGATCGACCCGGGCCCCGCGCGCGGTTGCGGAGCCTCGCACGGCTGGCAAACTTCACCCGCCGGGCGACGTCTAGAGATGTGAGCCATGGATCAGTCCCCTCGCACAACCGGTGACCCTTCGGCCTGCGCCGTCGTGCGCATGGTCCTGTCCGCGCGCCGCGACGGCGAGGTCAGCGAGATCGAGAGCGTGGCGGCCGACCGGCACCTGGAGACGTGCGGGGCGTGCGTGGACTTCGACCGTGCGATCGAGCATGTGTCCCGGCGGCTGCGGGTCGCCCCGCGGCTCGAACCGCGACGTGCGCTGTGGACGGCGCGGCCTCCGCGCCGGGTCGCGCGGCCGCTCACAGCCGTCGCCGTCGCCGCCGCGCTGGTGCTGGCCGGCCTGGTCGGCTCCGAGGTGGCATCGATGCGCGACGGCACCCCGGCGGCGCGACACGGCAGCGTGCGCGTGGCCAGTCTGGACGCGCACGCCCTCCAGTTCTCGCTGCACGAGCAGCGCGTCAGGCAGCTCCGCGGGGCTCCCGACCTGACGCCGCAGATCGAGCTGCTGCGCACGCACCTGGGCTGATCGGGCCTCGCGCCGCGGTGTCACGAACTTCGACGCGACCGCGCGCCGCTCCTGATAGAATCCCGCCTGCGAAAGCCGAAAACCCGCGTCCCGGCACCTTCACAGGGGAGTTACATGTCGAACACTGACGGCCACAATGTCGGCAGGATCATCGCGATCAAGGGCGTGGTGATCGACGCCGCGTTCGAGGGCGAGCTGCCCGAGATCGGGCACGCGCTGCACGTCACGATGCCTTCTGGGGCAACGTTGGTGCTGGAGGTGCAGCAGCATCTGGGCGACAACCAGGTGCGCGCGATCGCGATGGACGCGACCGACGGCCTGGCCCGCGGCATCGAGGTGACCGACACGGGCTCGTCGATCACGGTGCCGGTCGGCGAGCAGACGCTGGGCCGCAT